>NZ_MHXN01000034.1:0-87345 GCF_001824475.1 Phenylobacterium sp. RIFCSPHIGHO2_01_FULL_69_31
CCGCCGCTTCGCGGGGGAGGGGAAGGGTTGCCCCTTACTCCGCGCCGAGGTGGCGGGCGAGTTTGGCGAGGGTCTGGAGGCCGTATTCGACGGCGCCGAAGCCGATGACTTCCTCGCGGCGCTGCGGGGTGGGGTGCAGCTGGCGCAGGGTGAGCACGGTCTTGCCGTCACTCTGGGAATCGAAGGTGACGGTGACGAAGAAGCGGTCGGGGTCGTCGTCCTTGTCGGAGCCGTGCTCCATCTGGATCAGGCGCGGCGCCTCGATGTGCGTGAACACCATGCGGTTGTCGTAGCGCGTGCCGTCGGGGCCGGTGAAGACGAAGCGCCAGCGGCCGCCCGGGCGGATGTCGCACTCCAGGCTCTCGACCGTGAAGCCCTCGGGGCCGAACCACTGGACGATCTGCGCCGGGTCGGCCCAGGCCTGGAACACCCGCTCGCGCGGGGCGGCGATGAGGCGGGTCAGCACGATCTCGCGGTCGAGGGCCCAGGTGGCGCGCGGGTCAGGGGTCTTGGTCGTCATTCTTGGTCTCTAGCGTTGCGAGGAAGCGTTCCAGGCGGTCGAAGCGGGCCTCCCAAGCCTCCCGCGTATGGTCGAGCCAGCGGGTGGCCTCGGCCAGGCGCTCGGGGCGCAGGGAGCAGGGCCGCGTCTGGCCGTCGCGGCCGCGGGCGATCAGGCCGGCGCGCTCTAGCACCTTCAGATGCTGGGAGACCGCCGGCAGGCTCATGGCGAAGGGCTCGGCGATCTCCTGCACGGTCAGGTCGCCCTGGGCGGCCAGGCGGCTGACGATCGCCATCCGCGTCGGGTCGCCGAGGGCGGCGAAGGTCTGTCCGAGGTGTTGGGGCGGGTGCACGGGGAGACGGGGCGGAATGTTTAAGTGATCTCTTAAATATGTGCGCGCCGGGGTGGCGTCAAGCGGTGGCGCCTCCTCTCCCCCGCGAAGCGAGAGGGAGAGGGTAGGGAGAGGGCCGGCGCAGGCGTCGCCGCCGCCGCTCAGGGTTCAGCCAAGATCAGCGGGGCGGCGAGCCCCGCCAAGCCGCAGGGGGGCCATGGCTGGACCACCGTGGAAGCGGCGCATCCGGCGTCGCCCTCTCCCTACCCTCTCCCTCTCGCTTCGCGGGGGAGAGGAGGTGCGCGCTTACGTCCCGTCCAGTTCGTAGACGTACATGACGAAGGTCTCGGCCTCCGCGCCGCGGCGGTCGTAGAGGGCACGGGCGGCGGTGTTGTCGGGCTCGGTGCCGACCCAGGCCTCCTCGCAGCCCAGCTCGCGGCCCCAGGCGACGAGTTCGTCCAGCATCCGGGTGGCCAGGCGCTCGCGGCGGCGGTCCGGCGTGACGCCCAGGTTGTCGATGTAGAGCTCGGTGGGCAGGTCGGGGTGGCGGTGGACGATGCCGCGCGCCTGGCCGACCACCTCGCCGTCGGTGACCGCCAGCACCATCAGGTGGCCGGGCTGGGCCAGGTAGGTGGCCAGCTTCTGCGGCTCGATGGGCGCGTCGAAGACGTCGACGGCGACGCGGGCCAGGAGGTCGGCCTCGGCGGGGCCGGCGCGGACGATGTGGGTTTTCATGGGTTTGAGGATAACGCACCCGTCAACTAACGGCGGGGCCGAAGCGACGGCCTCAGCGGAAGCGGCGCATCCGCTCCTGATAGCGCGCGAACAGTCATAGGAAGCGAAAGCGCGATTCGATTCAATGACTTACAAGATGTTGAAAAGTATCGGGGAATCCTCTATATTTGATATCAATCCAGCTCCGGCTGGAGGGAAAACGCTTTGCGTTTAGCGGGGGCTTTAGGCCCCCGTTTTTCGTGGCAGCCACTTGAGGCCCCAACCGTCGATCTCGAGCGTCTTTGGGTGGCGCGCCAAGCGGTGCTGTAGCAGCACGCGAACCAGTTGCTGCCCGAACCCCTCGACCACCTGCGCGCCTTCGTACCTGCCGCGCATGTACTTGAGGACTGGATGAGCCAGGGAGTCCGCGAGCTGATGGCCAGCGACGTCCTCCTGCTTCATCGCCAGCTTCAATTCGCCGGAGGTAAGCCGCGCCTGAATGACGCTCGAGGACAGGTGGTCGCCACCGCCGATGTAGAACCGCTTGTAGGCGGCTTTCAGGCGCCGGTCCGGACCTTTACCCCGAGACTCGACCAGTACGTCGCCGACGAAACCATGGCGGTTCAGCCACTTCACGTAGCGCTCCAAAAGACACTCAAGGCAGTAGTGATAGGGGTCGTACTGCCAAACCTTGTACTTCTCGATGTGCGCGTGCTTGTCGATGGCGGAGGCCATCGCAATGTACTGCGTCTCGCGCACCAAGGCGGCCCAGCGGGTGTTGAACTCGAACGCGACCCGTTCATCGTTGAGGATGTCGAACGGTGGTCGCCGTTGCACCATGTCTCGGCGATGCAAGATCACTGGTGCGGTTGCCGAATGACCGAACAGATCTTCCTTGACACCCTGTAGTCGAGGGGTGAGCACTCCGTCGTGGGTGTCTCGCCGCATCAAGACGCCCATCAGGCACAGGTAGCGATCTACTCCTGCCTGCTTGAGCGTTTGAGTGCCCGTCTCGTCGATGTACAGACGATAGCGCCTGGAAGGATGGACCAGCATGTCGAACAGCAAAGCTGAACCGCAGCAGATCGACAAGTTCCCTGACCTGGCTCTCCACCTAGGCGGACGAAGCCCACCCGAAGAGACGGTGGGAAGGATCGCTCCGAAGGCGATGGCGCTGAAGGCTGACAACGAATGAGCACCTACACGCTCGCATTCATCATCACTGCCGCCACCATGTTTGCGGTAGGACTATCCCCACTCGCTGGCCTTCTTCCGACGTGGGCATGGCCGTGGGGGCTGCTTCCCTACTTCTGGGCGGTGTTCATTCTACTTGCTTGGTTCCGCAAGGCCCCTGATGGCGGAAAGCAGAAGTGATCACGCTGGCCCATCAGCTTACGTCGCGCGCGACTCTCGCTCCATCTGAGAGCGCACAACCTGCAGGTTGATATAGCGACAGCGTCGTATCCGCTATGCTGCTCGCCCTCGCTGTTGCCGTGACCGATCTGCCCGAAGAGGAGGGAGACGTGGCAGCGTAGCTTTTCTCGCCGGCTTGGCCCGCGGATCGATCATTCCCAGGGGCCACAGGCGGGAAGACCTGGAGCCGAACGGCCCGATCTTCCAGCCCTATGCCGACGAGCCGGAAGGCTAGCCCTTGCGTCCCGCCCCCCATCGGAGCCACCTTCGAAGTTGAACGGCGCGTCACGATGCCGGGAACGTCATCCGAGGGAACGACATGATCAGGTTCACCACCGCCCTGCTGGCGGCCACCGCGCTGGGCGCCGCCGCCCAGGCCAAGACGCTGTCGGTGGCGCCGGGGCCCGATGCGCAGGAGCGGATCCAGACCGCCCTGCTGGACGCCAAGCCCGGGGACGTGGTGCAGCTGGCGGCCGGGCGGTACGAGCTGGTGGACGGGCTGTCGCTGGACGTGGACGACGTGACGGTGAAGGGCGCCGGGCCGGACGCCACGGTGCTGTCGTTCAAGGGCCAGAAGGGCGCCGGCGAGGGGCTGCTGGTCACCTCGGACCGGGTGACCGTGCGCGACCTGGGGGTCGAGGACACCAAGGGCGACGGAGTGAAGTCCAAGGGCTCGGACCAGATCAGCTTCGTCAATGTGCGGGTGGAGTGGACCGGCGGGCCGAAGGAGACCAACGGCGCCTATGGGGTCTATCCGGTCAGCTCGACCAATGTGCTGATCGACAGGGTAGTGGTGCGTGGGGCCTCGGACGCCGGCATCTATGTGGGCCAGTCGAAGAACATCGTGGTCAAGCGCAGCCGGGCTGAGTTCAACGTGGCCGGGATCGAGATCGAGAACTCGATGAACGCCGACGTGTTCGACAACGTCGCCACGCGCAACACCGGGGGCATCCTGGTGTTCGACCTGCCGAACCTGCCGCAGATGGGGGGCCACTCCACCCGGCTGTTCCGCAACAAGGTGGTGCAGAACGACACGCCGAACTTCGCGCCCAAGGGCAACATCGTCGCCAACGTGCCCACCGGCACCGGCGTGATGATCATGGCCAACAAGAACGTCCACGTCTTCGACAACGAGATCGCGGAGAACCAGTCGGCGGCGGTGATGCTGGTGAGCTACACCGAGAAGTTCGACGACAAGACCTATAACCCCCTGCCCCGCGACATCGTGGTGCGCGACAACCGGATCGGCCGGAACGGGTGGGACCCCAAGTTCACCGGGGGCGAGATCCTGGCCAAGATGATGGGCGGCGCGCTGCCGCCGGTGATGTGGGACGGGGTGACCAGCTTTGCCGGCACGAGCGATCCGGTGCGGGTGCGGATCTCGGACGGGCCGGTGCTGAACCTGCAGCTGCCGGCGCCGGGGGCGCTGATGGCCGCCAAGCCGGTGAAGTCCGACACCGTGGGCGACGCCGAGATCGCCGAGCCGGCTGCCGTGGTCCTGCCGAGGCGCCAGGCCGACCTGGGGGCATGATGCGGCGCTGGCTGGCCAGCCTGGCGGCGCTCGCCTGCCTGGGCGCGGCCCCGGCGCCGGCGGCGGTGTCGCTGGAGACCCTGCTGGCCGAGGCGCCGGCGCCGAAGCTGTCGGACTATCGGCTGTTCAGGGACGCAGGCGGACGGCGGCCGAACGGCCTGACGCCCTATGGGCTGAACACGCCGCTTTTCAGCGACTATGCCGAGAAGTTCCGGTTCCTCTACCTGCCGCCGGGGGCCAAGGCGGCCTATCGGGCCGAGGGCGTGCTGGATTTCCCGGTGGGGACGGCGCTGGTGAAGACCTTCGCCTATCCGGCCGACCTGCGCCGGCCGGACGAGCAGGTGCGCTATCTGGAAACCCGCCTGCTGATCCACAAGCGCGAGGGGTGGGTGGCCCTGGCCTACGTCTGGAACGAAGAGCAGACCGAGGCGGTGCTGAAGCGGGCGGGCGCGCGGCTGGACGTGGGCTTCGTTGACAGCCGGGGCCAGGCGCGGCGGGTGGACTATGCGGTGCCGAACCAGAACCAGTGCAAGGAGTGCCACCAGCTGGACCGGACGTTGCAGCCGGTGGGACCCAAGGCGCGGAACCTGAACGGCACCTTTGCCTATGCGAGCGGGGCGGAGAACCAGCTCGCGCACTGGAGCCGGCGGGGCCTGCTCGCGGGCGCGCCGAAGCCGCAGGACGCGCCCAGGACCGCGCGGTGGGACGATCCGGCCGAGCCGACGGCGGCGCGGGCGCGGGCCTATCTCGACGCCAACTGCGCCCATTGCCACAACCCGCGGGCGGTGGCCTCGAACTCCGGCCTGTTCCTGAACCTGGAGGAGACGCGGGCCTCGGCCCTGGGCGTGGGCAAGGGGCCGGTGGCGGCCGGGCGCGGATCCGGGGGCCTGCGGGTAAGCGTCGAGCCGGGCCACCCGGACGCCTCGATCCTGGCCTATCGCATGGCCTCGACCGAGCCCGGGGTGATGATGCCGGAACTGGGCCGCTCGCTGACCCATGAGGAGGGGCTGGCCCTGATCCGCCAGTGGATCGCCGGCATGCCCGCCTCGTGAGGCTTGGCCGGCGCGCCGTGCTGGGGGCCGGGCTGGCGCTCGCCGCGGGGCCGGGGCTGGCCCAGGTGGCCACCGACGCCGCCCCGCCGGCCTCCGACAGCGCGGCGTGGGCGGCCTATGAGGCCCGGCTGCGGGCGCGGTTCGCCGACGCGGGCGGGCATCGGTTCGACGCGGCGGCGGCGCAGGCGGCGCTGAGCGCCACCAATGCGGCGCGGGCGGCCGCGGGCGCCGGGGCCGTGGCCTGGCACGAGGAGCTGGCCGCCGCGGCCCGGGCCCACGCCGGGGACCTGGCGGCGCGCGGCTATGTGGAGCACCTGTCGCCCGAGGGGTTCGATCCCAGCCACCGGTTCTGGCTGCTGGGCCGCACGACCATCGGCTCGCCGTCGGAGAACATCGCTTACCACCGCGGATCCGGGCCCCCGGCCGCCGCGGCGGGGCTGGTGATGCGCTGGCGAAAGAGCCCGGGACACTGGGGCAACCTGCTGCGCCCCAGCCACACCCACGCGGCCTATGGCGTGGTGCGCGCCCGGGACCGGGTGTGGATGGTGGGGCTGTTCGCGCGGCCGGTGGCCAGCCTGCCCGAACCCCTGCCCTTCCGCGCGCAGGGGCCCGACGTGGCCCGGGCCCTGCGCGCGGTACCCAGCGAGCACCGACCCCGCCTGGCGCCGCCCCAGGGCAGCCGGGCCGGGCGCGTGGAGGGCGCGGCGCCGGTGATGCAGATCACCGCCATCCGCCGCCGCGAGGCCGGCGGCTTCGACGTGGTGGGCGGCCCGATCTTCCTGACGGCCTAGGGCGCCAGCCTTCAGACGAGGCGCAGCTCCGGCTCCTGCGACACCGCGGGGACGGGCCGGGACAGGGTGGTCACGAAGTCGTCGCGCCAGGCGTTGACGTCGGCGCTCATGACGATGGACATCATCGCCTCCCAGCGGCGGCGGCGCTCGGCCAGCGGCATGGCGATGGCCTCGCGGATGGCGTCGCCCACCTCTTCCCGGCTGAAGGGATTGACGATCAGGGCGTCCTTAAGCTGGTCGGCGGCGCCGGCGAAGCGGGAGAGCACCAGCACGCCGGGGTCGGCCGCCTCCTGCGCGGCCACGAACTCCTTGGCCACCAGGTTCATCCCGTCGCGCAGGGGCGTCACCAGGGCGACGTCGGCGGCGCGGTAGACCCCGGCCAGCTCGTCGCGGCGGTAGGCGCGGCTGACGTAGCGCAGCGGCGTCCAGTCGAGGTCGGCGTAGGCGCCGTTGATCCGGCCGGAAATGGCGTCGAGGCGGGCGCGGAGGTCCTGGTAGGTCCCAACCTCCTCGCGGCTGGCGGTGGCGATCTGGAGGTAGAAGAGCTGGTCGTGGTGTTCCGGATGCTCGCCCAGGAACCGCTCGTAGGCCTGGAAGCGGTCCTCCAGTCCCTTGGAATAGTCCAGCCGGTCGATGCCCAGCAGCATCTTGCGCCCGGCCTTGCTCTTTTCCATGCGGGCGAACTGGGCCTCGCCGGGCGGCAGCCGGGCGGCCTCGACGAAGGCCTCGGCGTCGATGCCGATGGGGAAGACGCCGATCCGGACCGTCTTGCCGAACGCGCGCAGCGCGTCCGCTTCGGTCGCGGCGCCGCCGGCCTCGTGGACGACGTAGTCGCTGAACGCCTCGCGGTGGTCCTGGGCCTGGAAGCCGA
The DNA here is from genome assembly GCF_001824475.1 of Phenylobacterium sp. RIFCSPHIGHO2_01_FULL_69_31. GTDB lineage: Bacteria > Pseudomonadota > Alphaproteobacteria > Caulobacterales > Caulobacteraceae > Phenylobacterium. The sequence continues at coordinate 7,203 of NZ_MHXN01000034.1, forward strand.
CGAGGTCGTAGTCGAAGAGGCTGCTGACCAGGTCGCGGCCGCCCGGCAGGGTCAGGAACAGGCGGCGGGACGGCCAGGGGATGTGGAGGAAGAAGCCGATCCGGTTGCGCACGCCCAGCTTGCGCAGCTGCTGCGCCAGGGGGATCAGGTGGTAGTCCTGCACCCAGATGACGTCGTCCGGTGAGAGCAGGGGCGCCAGGGCGCGGGCGAAGCGCTCGTTCACCCGCTGATAGCCCTCGTGGTAGCTGCGCTCGTATTCGGCCAGGTCGGTGCGGTAGTGGAACAGGGGCCACAGCGTGCGGTTGGCGTAGCCGTTGTAGTACTCGTCGACGTCCTGGCCCTCGAGATCGACCAGAGCCACGGTGACGTCGCCCACCCGCTGGACGGTGAGCTGGCCGGTGTAGGCGTCGACGGTGTTCCCGCTCCAGCCGAACCAGACGCCGCGGCCGTCGCGCAGGGCGGCCGACAGCGCCATGGCCAGGCCGCCCGCGGAGGCGACCCCGGCGTCCTGCGGCGGGCTCACCCGGTTGGAGACGACGATCAGGCGGCTCAAGAGGCGCGCCTCGCGGCCGTGTCGAAAGCGGATCGTCCGGGCGTGCCGTTCATCGTCTTCTCCTCGAATTGGGCTCTTGAAGCCGGCGGGCGCAGGGACCCGGCCCCTCGCCGCGCAGCGGCCATCTCGCGGACGCGGGGAGCGCGGTCCGGCGAATAGATCGTAGTGAGAGCTATATGGGGGTTCAAATCACGGCTGCGGGAGGCCCGGTCGGCATCGGCGGTTCACAGGGTTGTTATGATACATCGTCTTACGATCTTTTCGGGCCTGGGGTAGTCGTGCCTCGGGTCCGCAGCGATCCCCGCGCGGCGCCGGTTTCTTGCCCCCCCGGCTCCGGCGCCGCGCGGCATCGCCGCATCGGGCGTTGATACGCAGGACGCCGGCGCGTTGCAGAACGAGGGTCGCCTTGCAGCCGCGCCGGCCGGGGCGCCGCGGTCGATCTCCGCGGACGGCGCCGTCGGCTGGGGAGCCGGCGGCGCCGTGTCCGCCGCCTCTGGCTCGCCGGCGCGATTCCTTCGATCTTCGGGGCGTGCGAATCGGGCCCTGGGCGTCCAGGACCGCGCACCCGAGACCCTGTCCGATGGCGACGACGAAGTCCGAGGTCCCTGCCCGCCGACCCGGGCGGCGCAAGCTGACCGGGGCGGACTATCAAGCGCTGGGGGCGTTCCGCCAGGCCCTGCGGCGCTTCCTCGCCTTCAGCGAGGGCGAGGCCCGGGCCGTGGGGCTGACCCCGCAACAGCACCAGGCGCTGCTGGCGGTGCGCGCCCACCCGGGGCCGGGCGCCCTCAGCGTGGGCGGGCTGGCGGCCTCGCTGCTGATCAAGAACCACAGCGCACTGGGGCTGGTGGACCGGCTGGTGGAGCGGGGCCTCTTGAGCCGGGCGCCGGCGCCGGACGACCGTCGGCGCGTGGCCCTGTCGCTCACGCCGGAAGGGGCCCGCCTTCTGGAGATCATCTCCCGCAACAATCTCGGCCAGCTGAAGAGCACCATGCCGGTGTTCACCGACCTGCTGCACGCCCTGGAACAGCTGGAGCTGCCCCATCCCCGGGCGAGGCCGGGCGCGGACGACGCCGACGGGGGCGCCTAGGGCCCTTCCCCGTTGTTCCCCCGGAGTCCGGGCTGCGGTACTCCTGCGGAACACATGCCGAACCCGATTCGCACATGATCGGCCGACTGCGCGGCGCCGTGGCCGAGGTCGGCGAGGAAGAGGCGCTCATCGACGTGATGGGCGTGGGCTATGTCGTGCGCTGCGGGGCCCGGACCCTGTCGCGCCTGCCCGAGATCGGGAGCGAGGTCCTGCTGCACGTGGAAAGCCACTGGGGCGAGCAGACCGGCCTCACGCTCTACGGCTTCCTGGCGCGCGAGGACCGGCAGGCGTTCGTGCTGCTGCGCACCATCCAGGGCGTGGGGCCGAAGGCGGCCCTGGCGGTGCTGGACGTGCTGCCGCCCGCCGAACTGGCGGGGGCGGTGGCGCGGGACGACAAGGCGGCCGTGGCCCGGGCGAACGGCGTCGGGCCGAAGCTGGCGCTGCGCATCGTCACCGAACTGAAGGGCAAACCGATCACGGACGGCCCGGTCGCCGCCTTCCACGCCCAGGCCCTGCCGAGCCAGCCGGTGAAGCCCTCCGCGTCGGGCGAGGCGGTGGCCGCCCTCATGGGTCTTGGCGTCGCCGAACCCGCCGCCCGCCGGGTCGTCGAGGCCGCCGCCATCCGCCTGGGCGAGGACGCCGAGCCGCCCGCGCTGATCAAGGCCGCGCTGCAGGAGCTGGGCCGGTGACCCGGATCGTCTCGGGCGAGCCGCAGGCGTTCGAGCCGACGGACAAGGCGCTGCGGCCGCAGACGCTCGGCGAGTTCGTCGGCCAGGCGCAGGCCAAGGGCAACCTCAGCGTCTTCATCGACGCGGCCAAGAACCGGGCCGAGGCGCTGGACCACGTGCTGCTGTTCGGCCCCCCGGGGCTGGGCAAGACCACCCTCGCCCAGATCGTCGCCCGGGAGCTGGGGGTGAACTTCCGCGCCACGTCCGGGCCGGTACTGGCCAAGGCCGGAGACCTGGCCGCGATCCTGACCAACCTCGAGCCGCGCGACGTCCTGTTCATCGACGAGATCCACCGCCTGGCGGCCAACGTCGAGGAGATCCTCTATCCAGCGATGGAGGACCACGTCCTGGACCTGATGATCGGCGAGGGGCCGTCCGCGCGCTCGATCCGCATCGACCTGGCGCCCTTCACCCTGGTGGCGGCGACCACGCGGGCGGGTCTTTTGGCGACGCCCCTGCGCGACCGGTTCGGGATTCCGATCCGTCTGGAATTCTACACCCACGAAGAGCTGCAGAAGGTGCTGCTGGGCGCCGCGGCCAAGATGGGGACGCAGCTGTCGCCCGACGGAGCCATGGAGATCGCCGCCCGCGCCCGCGGCACCCCGCGGGTGGCCGGCCGCCTGCTGCGCCGGGTGCGCGACTTCGCCGCCGCCGACGGCGCGCCGGTCATCGACCGCAAGGCCGCCGCCTCGGCCCTGGCCCGCCTGGACGTGGACGAGATGGGCCTCGACGCCCTGGACCGCCGCTACCTGCGCGCCCTGATCGAGAACTACGCCGGCGGCCCGGCGGGGGTGGAGACCCTAGCCTATGCGATCGCCGAGGCGCGTGATGCGGTGGAGGACGTGATCGAGCCCTTCCTGCTGCAGCAAGGCTTCATCCAGCGCACGCCCCGCGGCCGCATGGCCTGCGCCAAAGCCTATGCCCACCTCGGCCTGACGGCGCCCAAGGGCATCGGCCAGCCGCAGACGCCGGACCTGTTCGAATGAGGCGACTCCGGAGGGGCCTCGGCACGCTCTCCTCACCCGTAGGGGGAGGGGGACCGCGGAACGCGGTGGAGGGGGCGCGATCCCGCGCTCGGCGCTCCCGGCGTTCCCCCTCCACCCCGCTGCGCAGGGTCCCCCTCCCCCTACGGGTGAGGAGAAGGGGGGCGCATGTCTGAGCCTTCGATGGGCTGGCTGGAGGGCCGCGAGCATCAGCTGCCCGTGCGGATCTATTACGAGGACACGGACTTCACGGGGGTGGTCTACCACGCCAACTACCTGCGCTATTTCGAGCGCGGGCGGAGCGATTTCTTCCGGCTGGTGGGGATCAGCCACACGGCGCTGCTGGAACTGCCGGAACCGACCGCCTTCACGATCATTCGGATCGAGCTGGACTATAAGCGCGCCGCCCGGGTGGACGATGCGCTGCTGGTCCGCACGACCTATGACAGCGTGAAGGGGCCCCGCCTGTTCGTCAGCCAGCGCATAACCCGGGGCGAAGAGCTGATCGCCGAGGCGCAGGTCCAGGCTGTGTGCATCGACCTGGCCGGCCGCGCGCGGCGACCGCCGCCGGGGATGGTGGATCTGCTGCGCCCCTACTTCGCGCCATAAGATCGCCACCGACCAACGCCAACCACGACCGGATACGACGAGGAGACACGATGGACCCGGCCGCCGCCGTCACGCCCGAGAGCTTCGACCTTGTTACGATCTTCCTGCGCGCCGACTGGGTCGTGAAACTGGTGATGATCGGCCTGGCGCTGGCGTCCCTGTGGTCGTGGACCATCATCCTGGACAAGCTGGTCCGGTTCGCCGCGCTGAACCGGGAGGCCGACCGGTTCGAGGACCAGGTGGCCTCGGGCCAGAGCCTGGAGGACGTGGCCGCCGCCGCGGGCGCCCAGCCCAGCCACGCCCTGCCCCGCATGCTGCAGGGGGCGTTGAAGGAATGGCGCGAGGCGCGGACGAAGGGTCCGCCCAGCGAGGGGCAGGTGGCCTTCCTGATCCAGCGCATCGACCGTCACCTGGACGCCGTCATCGCCCGGGAAAGCGCGCGGGTGGAGAACGGCCTCGGCGCCCTGGCCATCGTCGCCACCGCCTCGCCGTTCGTGGGACTGTTCGGCACCGTCTGGGGCATCATGCGGGCGTTCCAGGCCATCGCGATCCAGAAGAACACCTCTCTCGCCATCGTCGCGCCGTCGATCGCCGAGGCCCTGTTCGCCACCGCCATCGGCCTGGTGGCCGCGATCCCGGCCTACATCTTCTACAACAGCTTCTCGACGGCGGCGGGCAAGTACGCCGCGCGGCTGGAAGGGTTCGCCGACGACCTTTCCACCGCTATCCAGCGCCGCCTGGCGGGAGGCTGAGCCATGGCGCTGTCGGCCAACGACGCCTTCGCGGCGGGCGGCGCCAAGCGGCGCCGGCGCTACGGCCGCGGTCGCCGGGGCGCGCTCAGCGAGATCAACGTCACGCCGCTGGTCGACGTGATGCTGGTGCTGCTGATCGTCTTCATGATCTCGGCCCCGCTGCTGACCGCCGGCGTGCCGGTGGAGCTTCCCAAGACCGAGGCCGGGGCCATGCAGGACGTGCCCGACCCGATCACCATCTCGATCCGCTCGGACGGCCAGCTTTACATCGGCGAGAACGAGGTTCCGTTCGCCAACCTGTCGCCGCGGCTGAAGGAAATGGCGTCCGACGTCACCCGGCCGATCTATGTGCGCGCCGACGGCAAGGCCAGCTATGAGATCGTCGCCCGGGTGATGGCCTCGCTGTCCACCTCGGGCTTCAGCTCGATCAACCTGATCACCGAGACCGGCGGGCCGTCGTCGGGCGCCACCGACGGCAGTGGGAATGGGGAGGAGGCCGCCCCGTGACCGCGGCCCGCGCCAGGCGCATCGAGGTCTCTCCGGCGGCTCTGGGCTCCATCGCCCTGCACGTGGCCGTCGCGGCGGCCTTCATGATGTCGTGGGGCAGCCGCGACCTGAAGGTGGGCGCCGTGGTGCCCGTGACCATCGTCTCGAACGCGCCCGACCTGGACACGCGGCCCGCCGAACAGGGGCCGGAAACGCAAGAGGCGGCCACCGAGGCGCCCGTGCCGGACGCCCCGCCAGAGCCGGTTCCGCCGCCGCCGCAGCCCGCGCCCCCGCCGCCGCCCCAGAAGGCCGCGCCGACCCCGACGCCGAAGCCGGCCACGGCGCCCGCGAAGACGCCGGCCAAGCCCGTGGAGAAGAGCTTCGACCTGGACGCGCTGGCCGCCAGCCTGAAGGCGCCCGCCCGCAACGCCCCGCAGCGCCCCTCCGCCGCGCCCAAGGGCGCCAATCGCGCCGAGACTGCGCCCGTCGCACGCCAGACGGTGGGAACGGGCCTGGCCGCCGGCGCCGCCTTGCAGGGCCTGGCCGAGGAGCTGCAGCGGCGGTGGAATCCGAACTGCGACGTCGAGGGCGGCCGCGACGTGATCGTGAAGGTGAACTTCCAGATGGGCGTCGGCGGCCAGGTGGTCGGCGACGTGAAAAGCGATATCGTGGGCCCCCGCACACCCGTGTCCCAGGCCGCAGCCGAGCGGGCCGTCCGCGCCGTCTATGCGGCGGCCCCGTTCCGCGGCCTGCCCCGCGAATTCTATGGCGACCGCATCGCCGTCAACTTCAACGCACGCGAGGCCTGCGCACGATGACTAAAGCCAAAGCCCGCAGCCGCAACCCCGTCGCGGCCCTGCTGTTCACCTTGCTCTGCGCGATCACGGCCGCCGCGCTGGCGGCGCCGGCGCGCGCGGAGATCGAGGTCAACGTCAACCGCGGCGACGTCCAGCCCCTGCCCATCGCCGTACCGGCCTTCGGCGGCGGGCAGACCGGCGCGGACATCAGCCAGGTGATCTCGGCCAACCTGCAGCGGTCGGGCCTGTTCCGGCCGCTGGACCCGGCCAGCTTCATCGAGAAGGGGCTGACCGCCAATGTCCAGCCCCGCTTCGGCGACTGGAAGACCATCAACGCCCAGGCGCTGGTGAACGGGCAGGTGACGGTCGAGGGCGGCAAGCTGCGGGTCGACTTCCGCCTCTGGGACGTTTTCGCCGAGCAGCAACTCCTGGGCCTGCAGTTCACCGCCAGCCCGGAAAGCTGGCGCAAGGTGGCGCACAAGATCTCGGACGCGGTCTATGAGCGGCTGACCGGCGAAAAGGGCTATTTCGACACCCGCGTGGTCTTCGTCGCCGAGAGCGGCTCGCGGCTGAACCCGGTGAAGCGCCTGGCGATCATGGACCAGGACGGCGCCAACCCCAGCTATCTCACCTCGGGCGACTCCATCGTCATGACGCCGCGGTTCTCCTCGAACAGCCAGGAGATCACCTACATGTCGCTGCGGCCCGACAGCTCGACGATCTACATCCTGAACCTGGAGACCGCCCGGCGGGAGAGCCTGGGCACCTTCCCGGGCATGGTGTTCGCGCCGCGGTTCTCGCCCGACGGGGGCAAGGTGGTGTTCTCGGTCGAGCGCGCCGGCAACAGCGACCTCTATGTGATGAACCTGTCCAGCCGCACCTCCACGCGCCTGACCACGGACCCGTCGATCGACACGTCCGGCTCGTTCTCGCCGGACGGCTCGCGCATCGTCTTCAATTCGGACCGCGGGGGCTCACCGCAACTCTACGTGATGGGCGCCGACGGTTCGGCCCCGCGCCGGATCTCCGGGGGCGATGGCCGCTACACCACGCCCGTGTGGAGTCCGACCGGCGAATTCATCGCCTTCACCAAGCAGACGGGGGGCGAGTTCCACATCGGCGTCATGCGTCCGGACGGCTCGGACGAACGCCTCTTGACCTCCAGCTACCTGGACGAAGGCCCGACTTGGGCGCCGAACGGTCGGGTTCTGATGTTCTCGCGTGAAACCCCCGGCGGTGCGGCCAAGTTATGGAGTGTGGACGTCACCGGGCGAATCCTTCAGCCGATGCCTTACCCCGGAGCGGGTTCGGACCCGGCCTGGTCGCCTTTGCTTAACTAGACTTGCGCCGCAATCCCGCCAGATAGACCCTGCAAACGATTTTCATCTAGAGGAACGAGGAGACGTAAATGGTCCGCAGCTTCACCGGGAGCACCGTCCTGCGCCTGGCGCTCGTCGCCACGGCGGCAGCGTCTCTCGCGGCCTGCCAGAGCAAGCCGAAGCCCACCTATCCCACCACGCCCCCCTCGACGCCCAGCGAGCCCTCGACCGCGCCGCCGACCACCGGCCCGGTGACCGGCCAGGCCACAGCGCCGCTGCCGGGCTCGGCCCAGGACTTCGTCGTCAACGTCGGCGACCGGGTCTATTTCGACACCGACAGCCACGACATCCGCGAGGACGCCCGCCCGCTGCTGAGCGCTCAAAGCGAATGGCTGCGCCGCTATCCCAGCGTGGTGGTGCGCATCGAGGGCAACGCCGACGAACGCGGCACCCGCGAGTACAACCTGGCGCTCGGCGCCCGCCGCGCCAACTCGGTGCGCGACTTCCTCGTCGGCCAGGGCATCACCAGCAGCCGCATCTCGACCATCTCGTTCGGCAAGGAACAGCCGATCGATCCGGGCACGGGCGAGGAAGCCTGGCAGAAGAACCGGAACGCGCGGACGGCGATCGTCTCGGGCGCCCGCTAGGCCGCATGCGCCTGCGCCGCCTGCCTGCCGTGTGGCTCACGCTGGCCGTCCTCGCGACGGCCGGCCCCGCCCTGTCGCAGACCCCGCTGCCGGCCGAGGGCCAGCCCGACCCGCTGGACTCCCGCGACGCCCGGCGCGTGGAGCGGATGGAGAAGGTGGTGCGCGAACTGCGCTCCATCGTCTTCCAGCTGCGCGACAGCGGCCGGCCCGTGGTGGTCCAGCCGGCCGACACCGACGCGCGGCTCGCCGAGGTGGGCCAGAGGTTGGGTGACCTGGAGCAGACTCTGCGCGGGATGAACGGCTCGCTGGAGCGGACGACGCGGGACCTCGACGAGGCCCGGCGCGACAAGGCCGCGCTGACGAGCCAGGTGCAGGCGCTCACCGAGCGGCTGACGGCGCTCGAGGGTCGCCTGGCCTCGGCGGAGCCGCCGCCGGCCGAGGCGGCGGGTCCCGCCCCGGCGCCGGCGGGCGATCCGGCCAAGGACTTCACCCAGGCGCGGCAGCTGATGCTGGCGGGCGACTACGACGGCGCCGAGGCGGCCTTCGCGGGCTATGTGGAGACCTATCCCGACGGGCCGCGCGCGGCGGAGGCGAACTACTGGTGGGGCAAGACCCTGAGCGTCCGCGGCGCGCACGCCAACGCCGCCCAGGCCTATATCGCCGCCATCCGCGGCTGGCCCCAGACCTCTTGGGGCCCGGACGCGGTCGTGGAGCTGGCCCGCTCGCTGGTGGCGCTGAAGAAGCCGGCGGACGCCTGCCAGACCCTGGCCGAGTTCGCGCGGCGCTATCCCAAGGCGCCGGCCAACATCCAGAGCCGCGCCGCCGCCACCCGAACCCAGGCCAAGTGCGCGGCCTAGAGGCGGGCGCCCGCCAGGTTCTCGACACCTACCTGCTCCCCGACAGCCGCCGGCCGCTCGCCGTCGGCCTGTCGGGCGGCGGCGATTCCCTCGCCCTGACCCTGATCGCCGACGCCTGGGCGCGCGAGGCCGAGCGGGACCTTGCGATCCTCACCGTCGACCATGGCCTGCAGGCGGCGAGCGCCGCCTGGACGCAAGCCTGCGCCGACGTCGCCGCGCGGCTGAACCGCCCGTTCCGCGCCCTGCCCTGGACCGGCGAGAAGCCCACCGCAGGCCTGCCCGCCGCTGCGCGCCTGGCCCGGCACCGCCTGCTGGCGGACGCGGCCCGGGAAGCCGGGGCGCGAGTGATCGTGCTCGGGCACACGGCCGACGACTTGGCGGAGGCGGCCGTCATGCGGGCGGCCGGGGCGACGACGCCCGATCCGCGGGCCTGGGCGCCCTCGCCCGTGTGGCCTCAGGGGCGGGGGATCTTCCTGCTGCGACCCCTGCTGTGGGCGACGCGGGCGGACCTGCGCGCCTGGCTGAGCGCGCGGGGCGAGACCTGGATCGACGATCCGGCCAATGCCGACCTGCGCTATGCCCGCAGCCGGGCGCGGCTGGCCGAGCCGGGCGCTCCGGCCCCACCGACCGTCCAGGCGCCGCTGGCGCTGGCCCGGTTCGCGACCGAGCACGCCGGAATCATCACGCTGGAGCGGGCGCGCCTGCAGGCCGCATCGCCCGATGAAGCGCGGCGGTTCGTGGCCCTGGCGGCCGTCTGCGCCGGCGGCGGCGAGCGGCTGCCCGCGACCGCGCGGACCGCCCGGGTGGCCGAGGCGCTGCTGGGGCCGGGGCCGTTCACCGCCACCCTCGCCGGCGCGCGGATCGTGGCCGAGGAGGGCGCGGCGCGCCTCTTCCGAGAACCGGGCGAGGCGGCTCGGGCTGGCCTTGCGCCGCTGCGGCCGCCGGGGGTGTTCGACGGGCGTTTCGAGATCGCGACGGGCGCCGAGGTCAGGCGCCTCTCAGGCCTTATGGGACGTCTGTCGCCGGCGGACCGGGACCGTCTGCGCCAGGTCCCCGCTGCGGCGCGGGGCGCCCTGCCGGCGGTTGTCGAGGCGGACGGGTCGGTGCGGCTCGCGCCGCTGGAGAGCCTGGTGGGCGAACGCCTGCGCGCCGCCGCGGGGCTGGTTCAGCGCGAGCCGGCCTGAAGCACGTGGTCGACGCCGCGCACGATGGCGTCGGCGTAGCGCGGGCCCAGCAGGTTGGCGTGGCTGGACGGCGGGACGTGCTCGATGAAGCCCGCGCGCGAGTGGTTGGCGGGCTTTTCCTGGATCGCCTTCAGCGCCGCGCGGCCCCGGTGCGGGCCGGCCGTGACCACCGCCACCGGCAGGTCGGTCGGCAGCTCGATCGCGCCGGCCATCTCCGACGTCCGGGGCCACTGGACCACCTCGGCCGCCGCGCCGTGCGCGTGGGAGGCCGAGGCGTGGATGCGCCGCTTCTCCGCCCCCGCCTGCCCCGGCAGGCCGATCAGGTTGCCGCTGATGAAGGAGACCGGGACCATGAGGCCGAACCGGGCCCCGTGGCTGACCACCTGCAGCACCCGGCCGAAGCCGCGGATCGCGCTGGGCCCGCCCGGAAGGCTGAAGACGTCCGGGGTGACCGCGTCCACCAGCACCAGGCCGGTGAGCGGGCGGTCGCGCTCCAGGGCGAAGAGGCGGACCATCAGCCCGCCCATGGAGTGGCCGACCAGCAGGATCGGGCCGGTCTCGCGCAGGGCGCCGAGCAGGGCGTCGAGATCGTCGTTGATCGCCCGGCCGTCGCGCGGCTCGGGCCCCGCGTCGGAGTGGCCGAGACCGGCGCGGTCGTAGGCCAGGCTGCGCAAGCCGCGGGCCGCCAGCTTCTCCTGCACCACCGCCCAGTCGGACGCGCAGCCGAAGGCGCCGTGCTCGCAGACGATCAGGGGATGGGCGGGCGTCTCGGCGGGACCCGCGCGCACGACGCGCAGGGATCGGCCGCCGATGTCGATCTTCTCGCCGCGAAAAGCGCTCAAAGGCTGAGCTGCGCGCGGGGACGGCCGTCGGGGCCGATGGACAGCTCGCGCAGGCCGTCGATCTTCTCGCGCTTGGCGGCTTCGCGCGCCTGGCCCTCGAGGTTCTTCTCGGCGGCGGCCAGGTCCTGGGCGTCGGTGGTCCTGCGCCGGACGACCAGGGTCCCTGGATTGTTCTTCGCCTCCATCAGCGCCCGCTTGCTCTCGGGGATGAAGGACACATAGGCCATGCGGACCCGGCCGGAATAGCGCTTGGCCTTGTCGATCGGCAGGTCGCCGGCCTCGGCGAAGGCCTTGCCCAGGAACATGGCCGGGTTCAGCGGGCGCCCGTCGCCGTCGCGGATCTCGAAGTGCAGGTGGGGGCCGGTGGACGTGCCCGTCGAGCCGATGCGGCCGAGCGGCATGCCCGCCTTCACGGCCAGGCCCGGCTTCACCCCAGCCGCGATGCCGCCCAGGTGGGCGTAGAAGGTGGTCAGGCTTTCGGCGTGGCGCACGGCGACGTAGCGGCCGTAGCCGCCCTTGGTCCCGGCCTCGACGACGACGCCGTCGGCCACGGCGACCGCAGGCACCCCGGCGTCGGCCGAGATGTCGACGCCCTCATGCAGGCGGCCGTTCCCCTCCCAGGGCAGCTGGCGCAGGCCGAAGGGCGAGACGACCGCGTGGCCGGGCACGGGCTCCTCGAAGGCGATCAGGACCTCTTCCGCCGGCCGCGCGGCGACGGCGGCGGGACGGGCGCTGGTGAGGGCGATGTTGGCGGTCGCGGCCCTGGGCGTCGGCGCCGGCAGCGAGGCATGGGCCACGGCGAAGGCGCTGAGGCCCGAGGCCGCCACGATGGCCGCCTCGGCGGCCAGGCGCGAGCGACGTTTCAGGATCGGCTTCCGTTCCGGCGCCACGTGTCTCGAACTCCCCACCAACCGCATGCGGCCAAGGCCGCGCCCCGAAAAGGGGCGGACAGCAGACTGCCGCGGGTTCTAGGCAAAATCCGGGCCGCGGGCAAACAACTCCCCCGCGGCGCGACCGCCCCGATTCTCCCGGCCGGCGCTGGACGAGGCCGGCCGGGAGGGGCTCTAGGGTCACGAAGCGCGTGGGCCGGTACGCGGTTCCCGTCCCAGGGACACTGATAGGGATCGGTCCATCCGGCCTGGGCTTCGTCTCCGCTAGAACTGGAACCGCACCGTGGCGCGGATGTCGTACTCCTCGTAGTCACCGTCCATGGTGGCGCCGCCGTTGACGGCGTAGAGCACCCGGGCCGCGCCGCCGCGGACGCCCGCGCGCACCACGGCGCCGCCCTTGAACACGTCCTCGGGATCCAGGGTGAAGTCCTCGCCGCCCTCGAAGTGGGCGGTGGTCTTGGCCGGGCCGCCCGCGAGCTTGGCGCGGTAGCCGGCCTTGATCTCGGGCGCGAAGAAGGTCTCGTCGCCGAACTTCCAGCCGATGGCGAGCAGCGCCTCGCCGGTCAGCATGTCGCCGGTCCGCTTGTCGACGATCAGGTTGAACCCGGCGCCGCCGTTCTTCTCCTTGTAGCCGTCCTCGGCCAGCCGCAGGTAGCTCGCCGAGATCTCGGGCCGGGCATAGAAGCTGCCCACCTGCACCTCGTAGGAGGCGCCGGCGTAGGCGTCGATCATCCAGGCGTTCCACTTGGAGTCGGCCCGCAGGCTGAGGTTCACGCTTTCCAGCCGCCGGTCGCCGTCGAAGAAGGCGTAACCGACCCCGCCGCGAACGGCGGCCTGCAGCGGCCCGCCGTCGAGGCGCCAGTAGAGGCCGGCGCCGAAGAGGTTCATCGAGATTTCTTCGCCCGCCGCCGCGCCGCGGTCCTTCACGTCGGTGGTGACGAAGCTGACGTTGGCGCCGAGGGCCGCCGCCTCGCCCTGCAGGTCCATGCCGGCGGCGAAGCCGAAGCCCTGGCTCTTGAAGCCGGCGGCGTCGGCCTTGTCGCGGCGGATGTTGAAGGCGACTTCCTGGGCCCAGACGCCGGTCCCCGAGGACCGGTCGATGGCCATGGGGACGGCCACGGCGCCCGACACCGCCGCGGAGATGGCCGCCGCCGACATCAGCACCCCGCCCGAGTGGTCGGGCAGCATCTGGTCGTAGAGGCCTTCAAAGCCCGCCTGGGTGGTCTGAGACAGGAACGCCTGTTCGATGGCCTCGTCCTTGTCGAGCGAGGCGAACACCGCGCCGAAGGCCTGGGAGCCCGAGCGGTTGAGGCCCAGTTCGGTGGCCGTCTTCGGCCGCAGGTCGACGTAGAGTGCGCCGGCCGTGGTGTCGGCGCGCAGGTTGGCGTTGTAGAGGAAGGGCGCGCCGGCCAGGGTCGCGCCCGCCTGGCCCACCGTAAGGGTCTGGGCTTGCACGATCTGGAACGATTGCGCGCCGCGGGAGATCGCCGTCAGGGTCACGTTGACCTGCGCGCCCGTCTCGACGGTAGCGGCCCCGGTGACGTTCAGCCGGGTGTTGGTGAGCGTCGGGTCCACGTTGACCGCCAGCACGCCCTTGGCGCCCAGGTTCAGCGAGGTGAGCGTCACCGTCTCGGTGTTGGCCATCGAGAGCTTGCCGTTGCGCACGTCCAGGCTCAGCCGGCCGTCGCTGTCCACGATGCGGCCCGTCGCCGTGGCGCCGCCGTCCAGGACCAGGGCGTCGGCGCCGGCGCCAAAGTTCATGGTCCCCGAGAGCGTGCCCGCCAGCAGCTCCAGCCGGTCGGCGCCGGAGCCGAAGAGGACGTCCCCGCCGATGGCCGGGGTGTCGGCGGTATTGACCAGCGCCTGGCGCACCACGGCGCCGGTCGTGTTGGCCGACAGGTCGATGGCGATGGTCTTGCCGGTCTGGGTGACGCCGGTGGCGGGGGTCACAAGGGCCCGGATGGCGCCCGAGTTCTCGATCAGCTTGACGCTGCCGGACAGGTCGACGATGGCGCGGGCGTCGTGCAGGCCGCCGTTCTGCTCGGCGCCGATGGTGCCGGCGTTGCGCAGCACCGGGACCACGGCGTTGGCGTTCAGCAGCACGGCCGTGGACTGCGCCAGGTAGGCGCGGCCGACGATGGAGGCGCCCGAGGCGTTGTTGATCCCGCCCTGGACGGTGACCACGCCGCCGCCTGCCTGGCCGATCCGCACGCCGACCGCGGCGACGCCGTCGTTGACGCCGTTGCCGGTGACCGCGCCCCGGTTGATCAGGCCATAGGCCAGGTCGCCAGTCCCGACCGCGCCGATCGTGGTCGCCGCGGTCCCGCCGATGTCGAGCGCGGGCGCCGCGCCGTACGAGATGATCGACGCCGTGCCTTCGGACGCGTCGGGGATGCCGTCCTTGTCCTCGTCGGTGTCGGTGGTGCTGTTGTCGGTGGGGGGGCGGTCCAGCAGGATCCCCTTGCCCACGTTGCCGGTGATCCGGACCGCGCCGCCGCCCTGCTTCAGGTCGTCGGCGTCCAGCTTGGCGCGGGCGGTGTCGGCCAGGCGGTCCGTCGTGCGGTAGCCGGTGTTGGTGATGGCGCCCTGCAGCGCCACGGCGCCGTCCACGTCGCCCAGCAGCACGCCCACCGTGCCTTCGCCCTGGGACTGCACGGCGCCCAGGATCTTCACGTCACCCGACACGGAGTCGGCGCGGACGCCCACGCTGCGGTCGCCGGTGATCGCGACGCCGCCCGTGGCCGTCAGACTGCCCGTGAGCCGCCCCTCGATGGAGATGGCGCCGGAGTCGTTGCCCTCGACGGTGATGGTCCCGCTGTTGACGATGGAGCCGGCAGCCCCGGGCGAAAGTACGCGCAGGCCGAAGCGGCCGGACCCCTGCGCGAACAGGCCGTCGGCGTCCCCGTCGCTATCGGCGTCGGCCGCCGTATAGTCCTCGGCGAGGCTGATCGTGCCGCCGTTGGTGATGGAGGTCGCCACGCCGCCGTTGACCTGGATGCCGGTGGCGCCGTTCACGCCGGTGAAGGTGATCGCGCCGTTGTTGATGACGGCGTTGGAGCTGTCGACCGTCACCGCCGGGCCGGCCACGGTGGGCGCGATGGAGCCCGCGGCCTCGATGGTCAGGTGATCCGGCTGGCCGCTGGCGATGGTCGAGGTCTTGACCGGCGCGGTCGTAGCCGTGGAGATTTTCGTCTCGGCGTGGGCGGAGGCGGCGTAGAGGAGCGGCAGCACGGCCGCGGACACGAGGAGACGCTTCATTGCTTTCCCGAAACGATGCGACATGGTAGCCACGGACAAGCGGCTATACGTCGTGTAGTTATTTGTTGCGTAAATACTGTATTATGCGGCTTGTCACCGCCCTGCAAGAGCGCAGTGCAAGCCCGGAGCCCATGATGCCGAGACCCGCGACCGATCCCGCCAAGGCCGCCCAGATCAAGATCCTGCGCCAGCAGGCCGGCCGCTGGCTGAAGACGGCCCGCGAAGAGGCGCGCCTGACGCAGGCCGAACTGGCCGAGAAGGTGGGCTTGCGCTACTACACCTTCGTCTCGCAGGTGGAGAGCGGGTTGGGCCGCCTGCCGATCGAGACCCAGGGCGCCTGGGCCGAGGCGCTGGGCCTGGAGCCCGGTGAATTCGCCAAGACGCTGCTGCGCTACTACGAACCTGAACTATATAGGTTGCTGTTCGGCGCCGAGAGCGCGTCCCAGGCCCTCAAGGGCCAGGCGACGGGATAGCGCGCCTCCAGGAGATGTCTCGCGAAGAGATGGGCCAGGTCGTCCCCTTCATCGCCCGTGTCCGCGACAGCGGCGACTGGACCACGGCCGAGCGCGCTCGGCTGCAGGAGCTGGCCGACCGGCTGGCGGCCAGCGGCGTCGACGTGGAGGTCATCTACGGCGCGACGGACGAGGGCGACCCCTGGTGCGTGGTCACCGACGGCGCCGGCGACGTCCTGATCCACGTGGCGCGGATCGGCGGCAAGTTCGTGGTCCACTCGGCGGTGGACGACGCCATCAACGAGAACGCCGACCTGCACACCGCCCTGCGCGACCATCTGGCCGCGACCGAGGACGCCCTGGCGGACCAGTCGGCGACGATCCTGCCGTTCGGCCTGACCGCGCGTCAGGGCCAGACCTTCCTGGCGCTGGTGGTTGCCGCCGCCTTCTTCTACGAGACCACCGCCGTCGGCGGGACGGCCGAGGCGGCCGAGCTGCCCGACCTGCCGCCGGACGAGCCCAGCACGCCCCAACCGGACGCCGACGCGCCGGTGCAGGAGCGCGACCTCGCCGCCCAGGGCGCGACCCTGCAGCAGCAGGCGCCCGGCGCGGCCACGGCTGCGGCCGCGGCGCTTCTGCCCGCCCAAACCTTCGCGGCCGCGAGCTCCGGCAGCGCGGACGACGGGGCCAATGCCGCCGAGCCCGTCGGCCTGGCGGACGAGGCGCCCGCCGCCAAGGTCGAGGCCATCCTGCCCGCCGCGGCGGCGGCCGAGCCGCCGGCCACGATCGTCGGCACCGACGGCGACGACCAACTGACCGGCACGGCCGCGGACGAGCGCATCGTCGGCGGCGCCGGGAACGACACCCTGAACGGCGGGGGCGGCCGCGACCTGCTGATCGGCGGCGCGGGCGACGACCGCATCGAGCTCTCCGAGGGCGCCACGGCCGTGGGCGGCGAGGGCGCCGACACCTTCGTGATCCAGGCGCCGGTCCAGCTCGGGAACGCCGCCACCCTCTTGGGCGTGATCCTCGATTTCAGCAGCTTCGACGGCGACAAGCTGATCACCGCCGGCGGCCGCACCATCCAGCTTCCGGCCCGTCCGGCCCCGCCGGCCGAGGGGGGCGTGACCACCACGGCCGGCGACGGCGAGGGCGATCGCAGCGGTGGCGGCGGTGGCGGCTTCACCGGACAGGGCGGGGATCCGACCAGCCCGACGACGCCGGGCGACGGGACGTTCGGGCCTACCCTAGTCGGCCCGCCGCTGACCCGGGTCGAGATCGACTTCGACGGCGACGGCGTGATCGACGGCTATGTGCTGGTCGGCCGCAACGGCCACCTGCTGGGCGGCGACGACAGCCCGATCGTGGTGCCGACGGCCGGCGCCCTCGGCGACAACCTGTTCGGCTGATCCGGCGCCGGAAGGGGCTTAGAGCCTTCCGCCTTCAATAGAATTTGAAGGGGATAAGAAGGCTCTATCTTCTTGGCTTGAGCACAATCTGATCGCCGAACCGGCGTCCACTTCGGCGGATTGCGCTCTAGTGCAGCCCCTTCACGATGCCCTCGACCATCTTCTTGGCGTCGGCGAACAGCATCATGGTGTTGTCCTTGAAGAACAGCTCGTTCTCCACGCCAGCATAGCCGGCGGCCATGCCGCGCTTCACGAACAGCACCGTGCGGGCCTTTTCCACGTCCAGGATCGGCATGCCGAAGATGGGCGACTGGGGGTCCGTCTTGGCGGCCGGGTTGGTGACGTCGTTGGCGCCGATCACGAAGGCGACGTCGGCGGTCGCGAACTCGGCGTTGATGTCCTCCAGCTCGAAGACCTCGTCGTAGGGCACGTTGGCCTCGGCCAGCAGCACGTTCATGTGCCCAGGCATCCGGCCCGCGACCGGGTGGATGGCGTACTTCACCTCGACGCCCTCTGCCTTGAGGACGTCGGCCATCTCGCGCAGCGCGTGCTGGGCCTGGGCCACGGCCATGCCATAGCCGGGGACGATGATGACCTTGGAGGCGTTCTTCATGATGAAGGCCGCATCGTCCGCCGAACCCTGCTTCACCGGCCGGGTCTCGACCTTGCCGCCGCCGGCAGCCGCCGCGTCTTCGGCGCCGAAGCCGCCCAGGATCACGGAGATGAAGCTGCGGTTCATCGCCTTGCACATGATGTAGCTGAGGATCGCGCCTGACGAGCCCACCAGGGCGCCGGTGATGATCAGGGTGACGTTCTCGAGCGTGAAGCCCAGGGCCGCCGCCGCCCAGCCGGAGTAGCTGTTCAGCATCGACACCACGACGGGCATGTCCGCGCCCCCGATGGGGATGATCAGGGTGACGCCGATGACGAGGCTGAGCGCCAGGATCGCCCAGAAGGCCCAGAGGGCCGAGCCGCCGCTCATCACCAGCACGACCACCAGGGCCAGGATGCCGAGGCCGAGCAGGGCGTTGAGCAGGTGGCGGGCGGGCAGCAGGATCGGCGCGCCGCTCATGTTGCCGTTCAGCTTCAGGGCCGCGATCACCGAGCCGGTGAGGGTCACCGCGCCGATGGCCAGGCCGAGCGAGAGCTCGATCAGCGAGGTCAGGTGGACCCGCCCGTCGTCGCCCAGGATGCCGTAGGCGGCGGGCGTGTAGATCGCGGCCACGGCCACGAGGCAGGCGGCAGCGCCGACCAGGCTGTGGAAGGTGGCGACCAGCTGCGGCATCGAGGTCATGGCGACCTTGCGGGCGATCAGGGCGCCCACGACGCCGCCGATGGCCACGCCGCCGACGATCAGGCCGAGCGTCAGCGGGTCCAGCGCGCCCTGGCCCCAGAGGGTGGCGAGCGCCGTGGCGACCGCGATCCCCATGCCGATCATGCCGTTGCGGTTGCCCGCCTGGCTGGTGGTCGGCGAGCTCAGGCCCCGCAGCGCCAGGATAAACAGCACCCCGGAGACGAGGTAGAGGATGGCCGCGATATTGGCGTTCATGGTGATGCCCCCGCCCGGATCCGCTACTTCGACTTCTTCTTGTACATGGCCAGCATCCTCTGGGTGACGAGGAAGCCGCCGAAGATGTTCACCGCCGCGAAGGCCGCGGCGACCGCGCCGGCGCCTTTCGAGACGAGGATGTTGCCGGTGAGCTCGCCGTCGGTCCCGCTGGCCGCGGCGGCCAGCAGGGCGCCCACGATGATCACCGAGGAGATGGCGTTGGTGACGGCCATCAGCGGGGTATGCAGGGCCGGCGTCACGCTCCAGACCACGTAGTAGCCCACGAAGATCGCGAGCACGAAGATCGCCAGGCGGAAGACCGTGGGATCGACATCCATCGTTTCAGCTCCGGATCAGGCTTGCAGGTTGGGGTGGACCACGGCGCCGCCGTGAGTGACCAGGGCGGCCTTCAGGATCTCCTCCTCGAGGTCGGGCGCGAAGGCGCCTTCCTTGGTGAGGAAGAGGCCGGAGAAGGCCAGCAGGTTGCGGGCGTAGAGGGCCGAGGCGTCGGTGGCGATGCGGCCGGGCAGGTTCGGAATGCCCAGGATCTTCACGCCATTGGCCGTGAGCGCGACCTCACCCAGCTTGGCGCCCTCGACGTTGCCGCCCTGCTCGATGGCCAGGTCCACCAGCACCGAGCCCGGCTTCATCGCGGCCACCTGGGCCGCGCTGACCAGCTTGGGCGCCGGACGGCCGGGGATCAGGGCGGTGGTGATGACGATGTCCTGCTTGGCGATGTGCGAGGAGACCAGTTCGGCCTGCTTGGCCTGATATTCCTTGCTCATCTCCTTGGCGTAGCCGCCGGCGGTCTGGGCGTTCTTGAACTCCTCGTCCTCGACGGCGAGGAACTTGGCGCCCAGGCTTTCCACCTGCTCCTTGGTGGCCGGGCGCACGTCGGTGGCGGTGACCACGGCGCCGAGGCGGCGGGCGGTGGCGATGGCCTGGAGGCCCGCGACGCCGACGCCCATGACGAACACCTTGGCCGCGGCCACGGTGCCGGCGGCGGTCATCATCATCGGCATGGCCTTGCCGTAGGCCTCGGCCGCCTCGATCACGGCGCGGTAGCCGGCGAGGTTCGCCTGGGACGACAGCACGTCCATGACCTGGGCCCGGGTGATCCGGGGCACGAATTCCATGGCGAAGGCGGTGGCGCCCTGCTTGGCGAGGGCGTCGACCGTTGCGCGCTCCATGTAGGGGTTCAGCGTCGCCGCCACGACCGCGCCGGGCTTCAGCGCCTTGATCTCGTCGGGCTCGGGGCCGCGCACCTTGAACAGGATGTCGGCCTTGGCGATGGCGTCCTTCGCCGTCTTGGCGATGGTGGCGCCGGCAGCCTGGTAGTCGGCGTCGGGATAGGACGCGGAAACGCCCGCGCCGCTTTCCACGACCACGGAGAATCCGGCGCCGATGAGCTTCTTCACCGTCTCGGGGACAGTGGCCACGCGGGTCTCCCCAGCGCGGCGCTCCTTGGTGACGGCGATGACGGCCATGGTCCGCGAAATCCCCCGATCGGCGCGATTGCGGCGCGACCATAGGGGGCGTTCCGCCGGCTTGTCCAGCCGCCCCGCGGTTGGGTTCGAACGGTCGTTTGAAATTCCATGCCGCATCGCGAGATCGCGGCGCAACATTCTTGCGGCGATTGCTCGGAGACCGGGAAGACGCGCACCGATCTGCCCGCCGAGCGACCGCCGTCCAACCCGCGGCGGCGCGTTCCAGACATGACAAAGCCTCCGCTCGCGCGGAGGCTTCTCGAAAATCGGCCGTCGGAACCGGGCGTCAGTGCGCCGCGGCGTCCTTCTTGTCGCGGAGCAGCAGGGTGCCCAGCACAACCATCACCACGGCCGAGATCGCCGAGCCGACGAAGCCGGTGTGGGTGCAGAACAGGAGCGTGAAGAACAGCAGGCCCGCGGAAATGTAGAGCGAGCCCCACTTCGTCAGGCCCATCACCAGATGGAAGGTGGCGGTCTGCTCCGCGATATCCATGTTGCCGCGCTGGTAGTCGGAAGGCGTTCCGGCCATCGGGATTTCACTCTCGAATGAATGGGAAGTCGACCGGGCGATACACGATGCGCCCGCGAGGTTCAATGCGGCCAAGTGGCGAGGAGCGTCCGAAGCGCGGCCACGAGCGCCAACGGCTGGTCGATCATCACGTGGTGATGCGAATCCGGAATCTCGATCTCCTGCGCCACCTCGGCCAGGGCGGTCTCCTCGCCGACCCGGCGACGCTCGATGATCCGGCTCTTCTCGCCGTACAGGTGGACCAGAGGGACGGTGACGGCCGGCAGCTTGCCGCCGGAGGACATGCTCATGCCCGAGCGGTCCAGCTTCTCCCACATGTTCGGATCGAACTTCCAGGCGAAGCCCTCGCCCGACCCGTCCGCGGCCGTCTCGCCCGCCGGCAGCGGGGCGCGCTTCAGCGAGCGGCGGGCGATGAAGTCGAGGATGTAGTGGTTCTCGGCCGGCTGCGGCGGCATCAGCCGGAAACGCTCCAGCGCCTTCTCCAGGCTGGGATAGACGCGGCTGGGCTTGTCGGGGCTAGGGATGTTGGCTAGCAGCTCGCGGCGCTTCTCGCGCTCCTTCATCACCTCGGGCGGCGGGCCCCCGAAGCCGGTGTCGACCAGGATCGCCGCTTCCATCAGCTCCGGCCGCTGGGCGGCGGTGAAGAACACCTGGCCGCCGCCGAACGAGTGGCCGATGTAGATCGGCTTGCGGCCGCCGTCGTAGAGGCCGGTCGCGCGGCTCACCGCCTCGGCGTCGTCGGCGAAGTCGGCGAAGCGGTAGGTCTCACGCCAGTCGGACTGGCCCATGCCGGCCAGCGACATCGACGCCACCCGGAAATCCTTGGCGAGGTACGGGGCGATGAAGCTCCACCAGTCGGCGTGGGCGCTGTTGCCGTGGACCAGCAGCAGGCCGGACTTGCCGCGCTCGCCCCAGGTCAGCGCCTCGATCTTCGTGCCGTGCGAGGTCACGAAGCTGCGCTCCGGCTCCTGCGCGATGGCCCACTTGAACCACGCCGGCGCGGCGGGCTCCTCGCCCTTGTAGGGCGCGAGCGGGGCGCGCACCTCGGGCGGCAGGTCCTCGGAATGGAACGGCCGGTCGTCGTAGGTTTCCTTCGAAGATCCGGTCTTGTCGGAGAGGTCGTTGGCCATCCCGACCGGTCTAACGGGCGTTTGAAAAATCGCAAGCGCTTACCCCGCCGCCCCTGTGCGGGGCGGCGGGGGGCGCCTCGCGTCAGCCGTCGATGGGCAGGCCCAGCGCCAGGCGGCCGGCCAGCCGGGCCTGCGGCTTCTCCTGCAGCGGGTGGTAGCGGGCGGCCTGAACGTCGCGCCAGATCCGCTCGAGGCCGGTCTTTCGGTAGAAGCCGGCGCCGCCCGCGGCCTCCATGGCCTTTTCCACGGTGGCGATGGCCGCCCGCGCCACCAGGGTGCGGCCGGTCATGATGCGACTGGTAGCGGCGGGCCCGGGTTCGTCACCGGCGGCGCAGGCCAGCATGTCGCCCAGCGCCAGCCGCGCGGCGGTCAGGTGAGTCTCCATCTCGCCGATCAGCAGCTCGGTGTCGGGCGAGGGCTTTCGGGCGGTGGCCAGGTCCACGGCCTTCTCCGCGGCCGCTTCGGCGAGGCCCATGTAGACGCTCATGATCAGGGGGAAGGCGATCAGGGAGACCATGTGCATCAACGGATGCCACTTGCCCTGGGGCCGGCGGACCGTCACGGCCGCGTCGGGCACGAACACCTCGGTGAGCTCCAGGTCGTGGGAGCCGGTGCCCCGCATGCCCAGCGTCCGCCAGGTGTCGAGCACCTTCACGCCCTCCGCCCGCATGGGGATCGCCAGGTGCAGGACGGTGGGCCCCTCGGGCGCGTCCAGCACGGCCATGGTCACCAGGAGATCGCCGCTCTGGCAGCCGCTGGCGAAGACCTTGCGCCCGCTGACCCGGAAGCCGCCCTCCACAGGGGTGGCGCGGCAGGAGCCGTCCAGCCAGTCCGATCCGCCGCTGGAGACCAGGGTCAGGCCCTCCGCCACCACCCGCTTCAGGAGGCCTTCCACCGCTTCCGGGGTGCGCCGCCAACGCCAGGCCGGCAGGGCCACCGCATGGGTGTGCATGGCGAGCGCGAGGGCCGTGGAGCCGCAGTAGGTCGACAGGGTGCGCAGCATGGCGGCCAGTTCGGCATGGCTGGCCCCGCCCCCGCCCAGCTCGGCGGGCACGGCGGCGGTGTGGAAGCCCTCGGCCTTCAGCAGGGCCAGGTTTTCGGCCACGAAGGCGTCGGTCTCGTCGGCCTGCGCGGCCCGGGCGGCGATCTTCGGGCCCAGGTCGTGCGTGCGGCGGACCCAGTCGATGGCCTTGGCGGCCGGGGGCGCTTTGACGTCGATGGTCATCGGTCAAATCCTCAAAAGTGCAGTCGTTGCAGCCTTGTCCTCCGGATGGCCGCCACGGCTCCAGTTCGAAGAATGAACTTGTCGAACCCGGTTATCCAGCCGACCGTGGCGGCATGAAGGGCTATGGACAATTCTGCCCGGTCGCCAAGACGGCCGAGATCTTCGCCCAGCGGTGGACGCCGCTGGTCGTGCGCGAACTCTGTTTCGGACCCCGCCGGTTCACCGAGATCCATTCGGGCGTGCCGCTGATGTCGCGCGCCCTGCTGGTGCAGCGGCTGATGGAGCTGGAGGAGGCTGGCGTCGTGGCGACGGAGCCTCTGGCCCAGGGCAAGCTCTATCGGCTGACGCCCGCGGGCGAGCAGCTCTCCGGCATCGTCTGCCTGATGTCGGAGTGGGGCCAGCGCCACGGCCAGGGCCGCATCGCGCACGAGGAGCTGGATCCCACCCTGCTGATGTGGGGCATGCGGCGGCAGATCGCGACCTCCGAGCTTCCGGCCCGGGACATCGTCCTGCGGCTGGAGTTTCGGGGCATCCCCCGCGCCCACGCCGCGCGCCGCTACTGGTGGATGATCTTGCGCCGGACCGACGTGGAGGTATGCCTGAAGGACCCCGGCGCGGAGGTCGACGTGGTGCTGAGCGCCGACCTGGAGGCCTTCGTGCGCGTCTGGCTGGGCCGCAAGGGGCTGTCCGACGCCATGGCGGAGGGCGAGATCGCCCTGTCCGGCGCCCCAGCCAAGGTGGCGGAGCTGAAGCGCGTGCTGCGCCTGAGGGATGCGCCGGACCTGCGCGTGCTATCGTTCCGGCCGGCCGCCTGACGCGAGTTGGGCCTGAAGGCCCCGGGGCAGCCGTTGGAAGAGCGCGAACTCGACGACCTGGTGGCGTTTCTGCCGCCGCTGCTGCAGGCGCTGGAGCGCCTGGGCTTCGTCGCGCGCTATCTGCACCCGCCCGACTTCGAGACGGTGCTGGCGGCGGTGGGCCAGCCGGACGCCGAGCTGAACGCCCAGGTCCCGCGGCTACAGGCCTGGCCCGAGGCGCTGGAGCACGTCCGCGCACCGCTGCTGGCCGCGGCTGAAGCCGCGCTCGCCGCCTTCGCCGGCCTGCGGGCCGCGCCGCAGGACCCGGACGGCCCGACCGCCATCTTCCGCGCCCTGCGCCACCTGCCCAAGGCGCAGGCGGCGCTCTACCCGCTGGCCCGTGACCTGCCGCCGGTGAACCGCTACTTCCTCGACCCCGGCGCGCGGGAGGGCGGGGAGCGGCTGCGGCGGCTGGCCAAGGCCGAGCCACGGGCCGACACCGGGGTCCTCCACTACGACAACGCCCCCGACTCGCGGGGCGGCTTCTCGGCCTATGTGCCCGAGGACTACGCGCCCGACGTAGCCTGGCCGCTGGTGGTGGCGCTGCACGGCGGCAGCGGCAATGGCGGGTCCTTCCTCTGGAGCTGGCTGCGCGACGCCCGCACCCGCGGGGCGATCCTGGTGGCGCCCACGGCGGTGGGGCGGACCTGGGCGATCAGCGGACCGGATCCGGACACCCCGAACCTGCACCGCCTGCTGGGCTACGTCCGCGGGCGCTGGAACATCGATCCCGGCCGGATCCTGCTGACCGGGATGAGCGACGGCGGCACCTTCACCTATGTCAGCGGGCTGGAGCAGACCTCGCCGTTCACCCACCTGGCGCCGGTGTCGGCCGCGTTCCATCCGATGCTGGCCAGTTTCGCCGAGCCCGCACGCGTCACCGGCCTGCCGATCCATATCGTCCACGGGGCGCTGGACTGGATGTTCCCCGTCGACATGGCGCGGGAAGCCGCCGCCGGCTTGAGCCGGGCCGGCGCGGACGTGACCTATCTGGAGATCGAGGACCTCAGCCACACCTATCCGCGGGAAGCCAATGCGGCGATCCTCGACTGGCTGGGGGTGGGGTGATGCCGCGGGGCGAGGTGGCCGTGGGCGCCTGCGTCTGCGGCGCGGTCGAGGTGGAGATCGGCGTTCCGGCGCGCTGGGCCTGGCACGACCACGCCGCCGCCAGCCGCCACGCCCACGGCGCGGCCTATGCCACCTATGTGGGCAGCTGGCGCAGCCGGTTCCGCTTCCTCGCCGGTGAAGAGCATGTGACCCGCTACGAGGACGAGGCCGCGGGCACGGTGCGGTCCTTCTGCGCCCGCTGCGGCACGCCGCTGGCCTATGAGCGGGCCCGATCGCCGCAGATGGTCAATGTCCCGCGCGCGCTCTTCGCCACCCGCACGGGCCGTGAGCCGCGCTATCACATGAACCTCGCCCAGCAGGCGGACTGGACCTACCTCGGCGAGCCGCTGGCGCCGCTGAAGGGGTATCCGGGCGTCATGAGGGAGCGGCCGCGCAAGAAGCGACGGCCGCCGCCGGAGCCCATGTTCTAGACGCTTGCCAGCCTGAGTTACGTGTGTAAGTTGCTACGCATGTAAATCGCGAGGGCGGGATGTTCGAGACCATCCGGGCGCTGAGGAAACCTTCCCGCCGCGACATCGCCCTGCAGAACGCCGGCCTCGGCGGCATCCTGCTCCTGCTGGTCGCCGTGCCGGCCATCGACGTCTATCGGACCTGGGCCGGGGCGCGGGCGGAGAAGGCGGCCTGGACCATCGAAGGGCCGCCCTGCCCGGTCGTCGAGCGGGCTTCGTCCGCGGTCGTGGGCCACAAGCGGCCGAAGACCTTCACCTACAACAAGATCACCTTCACCCGGCACCTGGGCGACGTGAGCTGCGCGGCCTTCCGCGAGGACGGCTTCATGAACCCCGAGAACTACAGCGTCTGCCAGTTCAGCGGCCCCGGCGCGGTGACGGTCGAGTTCCTCGGCCGGTCGGTGACCTTTCAGCCGGGGCCGGGCAAGCGCACGACGGTGACGGTCCGCGACGGGCGCGCGACCTGCGTCGTGGCCGGCTGGTTCGCCCGCCGGCCACGGTCCTATCGTATGCGCGACGTCTGAGCGCTTCGGCCTCTACTGGACGTCTTCGCCGGGCTTCACGCCGGGCGGGCAGGCGCCGATCCACTTGGCCTTCAGGGTGCTCTCGCTGCCCTCGCGCGAGCCGTCGGGCTGCACGAGGAAGAGGCCGACGCTCATGTCGTAGGCTGTCTCCGAGCCGGTCATCACGATGGTGGCGTCCGTCTTCATGCCGCCGGCCTGTTCGCACAGGGCCTTCACGCGCAGGCCGGTCGGGCTGGCCGAGCGCTCGGTCTTGCAGCCCGGCATCTCGCGGGTGAGCATCTCGCGCACCTCGGCGTTCACCTCGGCGCCCGTGCAGTGGCGGGTGGTTTCGCTCTGGCCGTCCTCGATCTGCACGACCTCCCACAGGCCGGGCTTCACGCGCGGCAGGCCGTCGCCGCCCAGCACCAGCCCGGGGCCCGTCGCGGCGGCGGCCGTGTCCACGCCCTTGGGGGCTTCGGCGGTGTCGGTCTTGCCGCAGGCGGTGAGCGAAACCAGGGCCACGAGGGCGAGCGAAGGCAGGCGCATAGGGAAGTCTCTGCAAGGAACGGGGAGCGGCTCATGAAACGAGTCGGCGCCGCGCGCCAACCGGATGCGACCAGCGACGGATCGGCGCGACGAACAAAAATTCTCCGCGCGTTCAGCACCCCGTAAGCACAGCCGGGCTATCCGGTCGGCGTGCAGCGGCCGGGTTCCCATCGCTGCGGTCCTCGCGGTTGAGGTGGAGAGGGATGGCGGCGTCAGCGAGCAGAGTGGAGTCGGGGAGCGCGGCGCGGAGCCGGCCGACCCCGGGGGCCCCCAGCGTTCTGCAACTCCTGGCCTTCGTCTTCGCCAGCGCCGACATGGTGCTGGAGGTCGCCAAGGACGGACGCGTCGTGTTCGGCACCGGCGCCGGCGGGCAACTGGTCGGGCGACAGGCCGAGTCCCTGGCCGGAGACCGGTTCCTCGACCTTATCGATACCCCCGACGCCGACCTGATCGAGGCCGTCCTGCAGGACCTGCGCCCCGGCGAACGCCGCGGGCCGTTCCGGATCGGCCTGGTGGGTCGCGGCGGCGTCCAGCCGGCGATGCTGTCGCTGTTCCAGATGCCCGAGCGCAGCGGCGTGGCCGCCGCCCTGAGCCTCTGGCAGCCCAGCCCGGCCCAGGTCCAGGTCGACGCCGTAGGCCTGACCAGCCGCGAAGACTTCGAGACCGCGGCGCTCAGCCTGCTCAAGCACGCAGAGCGGACCGGCTCGCCCCTGCACGTCGACCTGCTGGAGTTCACGGGCCTGGCCCCTGCCCTCGCGGCCATGGACCCGGAGGCGGCGGAGACCGCGCGGCGCAAGCTGGCCGCCGTCCTGCGCGCGGCGTCCTATGGCGGCGCCCCGGCCGCCGATCTCGGCTCGGAGCGGTTCGCCATGCTGCGGTCCGGTCCCGGAGGTCCCGAGGCCCTGGCCCAACGCATCCGCGAGCTGGCCGGGCCGGGCGTGGAGATGTCGTCCGGCGAACTGGCGCTGGACCCGGCGTCGCCCGGCGAGAGCCTGCGGGCGATCCGCTACGCCCTGGACCGCTGCATCGACGACGGACCGTCGGCCGCCGCCCAGGGTTTCGAGGCCGCGCTGCGCCAGACCGTCGCCGACTCGAACCGCTTCAAGGACATGATCCGCGAGGGACGCTTCGAGCTGGTCTACCAGCCGGTCGTGGACCTGCGCACGCGCGGCGTCCACCACTACGAGGCCCTGACCCGCTTCGAGGGCGGCGGCGGCCCGGCGGCGACGATCAAGCTGGCCGAGGAACTGGGCCTGGTCGTGGAGTTCGACCTGACCATCGTCAGGAACGTCGCGGGCGCCTTGCGCGAGTCCCCGCCGGAGGTCCGCATCGCCGCCAACATCAGCGCCTTCTCGCTGGAGTCGCCCGGCTTCGTGGAGGAGATCCTCCACACCACGGCAGCCTTCCCGACGCTCCGGCCGCGGCTGATGCTGGAGGTCACCGAGAGCCACAGGCTCAGCGATCTCGCCGCCGCCAACGCCCACATCCAGCGCCTGCGCGCGGCGGGCCACGTGGTCTGCCTGGACGACTTCGGGGCGGGGTCGGCGTCGCTGGACTACCTGCGCGAGCTGGAGGCCGACATCGTAAAGTTCGACGGCCGGTTCGTCAGGTCCCTCGACAGCCGGCCGCGCGACGTGACGCTGCTGAAGCGCCTTGCCGAGCTTTGCGCCGAACTGGGCGTGGCCACGGTGGCCGAGATGATCGAGACCGAAGACACCGCCCAGCGGGTGGCCGGCCTGGGCGTGCGGCTGGGCCAGGGCTGGCTGTTCGGCCGGCCGGGCCCCAGGCCCGCCCTGCCGCCGACGCAGACCGCGCGTCGCCGCGGGGCGAACGAGACCTGGAGCTGAGGGCTACCGCCCCGCCCCGATCAGGGTGAGCGCGGTCTGGCGGCCGTCGAGGTAGCGGACGCTCGTCCCGTCGTAGAACGCGTCCTCCTCGGTGCGGAACTGCACCTCCTGGCCACCCCATTCCGGCACCGGGGCGAAGGCCGACAGCTCGATGGACCAGGCGGTATCGGCGTGGACCTTGAACTCGCCGTGCGGAACGCCGTCCTGGTCGTCCCACATGCCGATGGCCGGTCCGGCGGCGTGGCCGTGGTAGCCGAGCGGGTGGGTGTAGATGGACGGCCTGAGCCCCTTTGCGATCGCCTTGGCCCGGGCGGCGGCCAGCACGACGTTGCCGGTCTCGCCCACCTTGAACGACGAGGTCAGGGCGTCCTGGACCGCGTTGGCGGCCGCGAGGCCCGCGCGCAGGCCCGCCGGCGCCTGCGTCTCCCCATCCTTCAGCACATAGGCCAGGTGCTGGGTGTCGGTGTTGAGCCGCAGATAGGTGATGCCGAAATCGCACCAGAGCAGGTCGCCTTTCTGGATGACCGCATCGCCTTCCAGCAGGCCCTTCTCCCCCTGGCGCGTGATGCCGACGGAGGGATGGAACCAGGTGTCGACGCCCAGGCGGGCGAGCCGCTCGCGGTACCACCAGACCACATCGTCGGCCGTGGTCACCCCCGGCTTGATCACCTTGGACGAGAACCCTTCCGCCAGCACCGCGTGCGCCAGCCGCACGATGCCGGGGTAGATCTGCATCTCCATGGGCGTGCGCGTCTCGAGCCAGCCGATGGAAAGCCCCTCGCCCGACACCAGCCGCGTCCGGAGCGCCGGTGACAGGGCGCTCACCATCTCGGAGTGCTGGCTGAGGGTGATCCCGTCGCCGAAGGCGCTCAGCGAGGAGGTGTTGACGGCAATCTTCTTCGGATCGCGCGCGGCGATCACGTCGGCCAGGGCCTTCCACTGGTCGGGCTGGGCGTCCGGATTCCACACCGGCCTGAAGAGGCCGCCCAGCCCATAGCGGCTGACGGTCAGCCGCTCGACCGGCTTGCCGGCGCCGGGGTCGTGGAACACCAGGATGGTGCGGCGCCGCGCGCGCATGCTCTCGCCGTCCAGCATCGTGGCGACCACCGGGTCTTCCAGATATTCGCGCGCCACCAGGACCCACATGTCGACGCCTTGCTCGCGCATCAGGCGGGGGATGACGGTCTCCAGCCGGTCGGCGAGGATCGCGTCGACCACCTTGGCCCGGTCGCGCTGCGTCAGCACCTCGGGCAGCGGCGGATGCGCCTGTTCGGTCTGGCTCATCGGCAGGATCGGGGGTTCGGCCGCATGCGCCGCGGCGCACGAGAGCCCCAGCGATGCGACGATCGCGGCGGCAAGCTTACACGTCATGGAGATCCCCCGTTCAAGGGCGCCATGGTTAGCAAGCCGGACGAGCCGCGCAACGTCGCAAGCGGTGCGGTGGGAACCTGAGGCGAAGCGGCACCTTAACATAGGCTAAGGAGCTGCCTATGAACCGCATCATCTACATCGTCGGACTGATCGTCGTCGTCCTCGCCGTACTCTGGTTCTTCGGCCTGCGTTGACGCCGCGTCGGGATCCCATCCGGGCCCGCCGAAGTTCCCCGCCCGACCGCTGCCATAGGACGACCGTGACCGACGAGACCATGCCACCTGCCGACGATCGGCAGCCTCCAGCCGTGCGCTCGGCCGGGGAGGATGTGCCATGGGCGCCCGCCGGCGGGCCCGACGCGCCCGGGGTGAGCCAGACCCAGGCGACCTTCCAGGTGCTCACCGAAGCCATGCCGCAGATGGTGTGGTCGACACGGCCGGACGGCTTCCACGACTACTACAACGCCCGCTGGTACGAGTTCACCGGCGCCCCGCCCGGGTCGACGGACGGGGAAGGCTGGAGCGGCATGTTCCATCCGGACGATCAGGAGAAGGCCTGGGCGCGCTGGCGGCACAGCCTGGAGACGGGCGAACCCTATGAGGTCGAGTACCGGCTGCGTCACCACAGCGGCGAGTACCGCTGGACGCTGGGCCGCGCCCTGCCCGTGCGGGACGACGTCGGCCGGATCACCCGCTGGATCGGCACCTGCACCGACATCGACCAGGCCAAGCGGGCTGCCGAGCAGAACGAGCTGCTGAGCCGCGAGCTAAGCCATCGGATCAAGAACATCTTCGCCGTGATCTCGGGGCTGATCGGCCTGACCAGCCGCCACGAGCCCACGCTGAAACCCTGGGCCCGCGACCTGCAGCATCGGATCGCCGCCCTAGGCCGCGCCCACGAATTCGCCCGGCCCCACAGCGAGATGTCGCGCCCCGAGCTGGGGACCTCGACGCTGCGCGGCCTCTTGACCGAGATCTTCCGCCCCTATCCGGCCTTCGACGAGGGGCGAATCGTGGTGGCCGGCGACGACGTGTTTGTCGACGACCGCGGCGCGACGCCGGTGGCCCTGGCCTTCCACGAACTCGCCACCAACGCCGCCAAGTACGGCGCGCTCTCGACGCCCGACGGGCGCGTGGAGGTGGGCATCGAGGCGCTGGGGCCGACGATGCGGATCGGCTGGGTCGAGCAGGGCGGCCCGCCCGTGGCCGGACCGCCCGCGCGGGAAGGCTTCGGCTCGCGGCTGGCCGAGCTCAGCATCGTCCAGCAGCTTGGTGGCGCGATGCGACGGGACTGGCGGCGCGAGGGCCTGGCGGTGGAGATGGACCTGCCGGCGGCTCATCTCAGCCGCGAAGGCGGATTCTGAGGGGCGGCCTCAGGCGGCGCGGAGCAGGGTCAGGCCGGCCGGCGGCGCGGGCAAGGCGATTCCCTGGCGCGCGCTGAGGGCGTATTCGACGGCCGCGAGCACCAAGTCCTCATCGCAGGGCTTGGTGAGTACGCCGATCGCGGCGGCCTCGCGCGCCTCCAGCATTCGCGGATTGGCGGTGACGAACAGGACGGCCACGTCGCGCTCGCGCAGACGCTGGGCGATCACCGGCCCCGTCTCACCGTCGCGCAGGTTGATGTCCACGAGCGCCAGATCCGGGCCCTCGTCGGCCAGGCGCAGGGCCGTCTCGAGATCGGGGGCGATCCCCACCGGCTCGTGGCCACGCTCCTCCAGGATCGCCTCGAGGTTCGCCGCGACGACGAATTCGTCTTCCACGATGAGGATCTTGGCCTTCAGCATGCCCCCAATACGAATTGTCAAAGGTTAGGTTCCCGACGATCTCGCCTCTTCGTTGCGCCGCACACAGATTGCAGCGGCGGGCTTGCCACGCTAGGCCGCCAGGGCATGCTGACCGACCCCGTGTTCTACGCCCTGGCGGTTCCGGCTGTCGTCCTGATGGGACTGGCGAAGGGCGGGTTTTCAGGCGTCGGGGCGGTGGCCATGCCGCTTCTGGCCCTGGCCATCTCGCCGGTGCAGGCGGCCGCCATCCTGCTGCCCATCCTGATCGTCCAGGACGTGGTCGGCGTCTGGGCGTTCCGGAAGACCTGGGACCGCAGGACTCTGGCGATCATGCTGCCGGGGGCAGCGGTGGGCATCCTGACCGGCTACCTCCTGGCGGCGAAGGTGTCCTCGACGGCGATCCTGGCCGTGCTGGGGGCGATCTCGATCCTCTTCGCGCTGCACCGCCTGTGGCTTGCGCGCGGCGGGCGGGCGGCCACGCCGCGCGACATTCCGCCGGCCGCCGATGCGGCGCTGGGCGTGGCCCTGGGCGCGGCCTCCGGATTCACCAGCCAGATCGCCCACGCAGGCCAGCCGCCGTTCCAGATGTGGGTGCTGCCCAAGGCGCTGCCGCCGGCCAGCCTGGTCGGCACCACGGCGATCTATTTCGCCACGATCAACTGGATCAAGGTTCCGGCCTACTGGGCGCTGGGCCAGTTCACGGCGCAGAACCTGCTGACCGCCGCCGCTCTCTTGCCGGTCGCCATCGCCAGCACCTTCGCCGGCGTCTGGCTGGTCCGCCGCATCGATCCCGGCCGCTTCTACACCCTGATCTACGTGCTCATGATCCTGGTGGGCGGCCAGCTCCTGTGGGAGGCGTGGTCCAGGGCCTGAGGCCTCAGACCAGGGCCTCGAACTCGTCCACCAGGCGCTCCAGCTGCTTGACCCCGGCGGCCCAGAAGGCCTTCTCCCGCGGATTCAGGCCAAAGGCGGCCAGGGCCTCGACATAGGTCTTGGTGCCGCCGCCGGCGAGCAGCTTCTCGTACAGCGGGGCGAACGCCTTGGGGTCCTCGCGCCGCTTCTCCATCAGGCCGCGGACCAAGAGGTCGCCGAACGCATAGGCGTAGACGTAGAACGGCGCGTGGACGAAGTGGCTGACGTAGGCCCAGTAGTGGCAGTAGCCCTTGTCCAGCCGCACGGCCGGCCCCAGGCTTTCGCTCATCACCTCCACCCACAGGCTGCCGATCTCGTCGGCCGACAGCTCGCCCTGGAGGCGGGCGGCGTGGAAGCGGGTCTCGAAGCGGTGGAAGGCGATCTGGCGGATGACGGTGTTGATCCCGTCCTCGATCTTGCCGGCGAGCAGGCCGCGCCGCTCCTCCGGCTTCGCCTCGGCCAGCAGCTTCTCGAACACCAGCCCCTCGCCGAAGATCGAGGCGGTCTCGGCCAGGGTCAGGGGCGTGTCGGCCAAGAGGGTGCCCAGCGGCCTGCACAGGGTCTGGTGTACTGCGTGGCCCAGCTCGTGGGCCAGGGTCAGCACGTCCCGCCGCTCACCCATGTAGTTCATGAAGACGTACGGGTGGCGGGTCGCCGTGACCGAGTGCGAATAGGCGCCGGACTGCTTGCCCGGCCGGGGCCGCGCGTCGATCCACGGCTGGTTGAAGAAGGTCTGCGCCGTCTGGGCGAACTGCGGCGCCAGGGCCTCGAAACTCTCCAGCACCACGCTCCGGGCCTCGTCCCAGGAATAGGTGCGCGGCGGGGCGGTATCGAGCGGGCTGTTACGGTCCCAGTGGTCTAGGTGCGTGCGGCCCAGCGCCTTGGCCTTCAGGGCGTAGTAGCGGTGGCTGACGGACGCGTAGCCGTCGACCACCGCGGCCTCCAGCGCCTCGACGGCGTCGGCGTCGACCTCGTTGGCCAGGTGGCGGGCGGCGGCCGGGCTGGAGAACTTGCGCCAGCGATCCTCGACCTGCTTCTCGAAAGCCAGGGTGTTGAGGCTGAGCGCCAGCACCGGGGCCCGGTCGGCCAGGGCCTTGGAGAGGGCGGCCGCGGCGGCCTTGCGCTGGGCCGGGTCCGGGCTCGACATCCGGTTCAGCAGTTCGGACAGGGTCAGGGTCTCGCCGCCGACCCGGGCGCTGAGCTTAGCCAGGGTCTCATCGGAGAGGCGGCTCCAGTTGGCGGTGGCCGGCGCCTTGTCCAGCAGCAGCTTCTCGAGGTCGGGCGAGAGTTCGTGCGGCCGGCCTGCCCGGACGCGCCGCAGCCAGGGCCGCCAGCGCTGGGCCGGCTTGTGCGCCCTGAGCGCCGCTTCCAGCTCGACGTCGTCGAGCTTGTTGATCTCCAGCGTGAAGAACAGGCTGAGCGAGGCGATCTGGGCGGAGCGGGCCCGCAGGTCCGCCTCGAACTTCGACCAGGCCGGATCGTCCCGCGCCACCGAGGCCGACAGCGCGGCATAGGCGCCCACGCCCCACATGGCGTTGGTGGCCTGTTCGTAGAGCTCGATGCCCCGGTCGATGATGCCGCCCAGCTCGGCCGGCCGATCCCGCGTGGCGACCAGCCGCCCCTCCAGCTTGGCCAGTTCCTGGTTGAGGCGCTCGGCCTCGGCCATGTCGGCCGCGATCCTCGGATCCTCGCGGTCGGCATAGAGGTCGTCCAGCCGCCATTCCGGCAGCGCATCGGTCTTGAAGGGGGCGTTCATGAACGCCGTTCTAGCACCCCTAAAGCTTCTGCGTCGCCAGCAGGATCGAGGTTTCCGTGGAGGCGATGCCCTCGATTTCGCGAATCCGGTCCAGCACCTGGCTGAAGGCGTTCAGGGTGTCGACGTCCAGCTCGGCCACCAGGTCCCAGCGGCCGTTGGTGGTGTGGACCGCCGCGACCTCGGGAAAGCCCTTCAGCGCCTGGACGACATGGCGCGAGCGCTCGCCCTCGATGGCGATGGTCATCACCGCGCGCACCCGGCTGGAGTCGGCGTCGGGACGGGTGCGGATGGTGAACCCCTGGATCACGCCGCGGGAGACCAGCCGCTCGATCCGGTTCTGGATGGTGCCGCGCGAGACCTTGAGCGTCTTGGCCAGGCTGGCGGCCGGGGTCCGGGAATCGGCCCGCAGCAGGGCGATCAGCCGGCGGTCCAGGTCATCCGACACTTAGCCACTCCATCCTGACAAAACGCCAACCTGATCGGCGTATTGTAGCAGGCTGAGAACTATACGCTAGCGCGCGCCGGGGCGAACCTTGGCTGGACGACCCCGCAGGAGTGCGCATGGACCGCCCGACCTTCCTCATGACCGACCCGGCCTGCTTCGACGTGAGCTACCGGATCAACCCCTGGATGGACCCCAAGGGCTGGACGCCCGCCCATGCGGCGGCCGCGCTCGCCGGATCCGCGGCCCTGCGCGCGGCGCTGCTGGCTGCAGGCGCCCATGTCGAGACGATCGAGGCGGTGAAGGGCCTGCCGGACCTGGTGTTTCCCGCCAACGCCGCCGTGGTGCTGGACGGCAAGGTGCTGCTGGCCCGCTTCCGCTATCCGGAACGCCAGGGCGAGGAGCCGATCCTGCGCTCGGTGTTCCAGCGGCTGAAGACCCGCGGCCTGGTGCGCGAGATCGTCGACCTGCCGGAGGGCCTGTTCCACGAGGGTGCGGGCGACGCGATCTGGGACGCCGACCGCCGCCTGTTCTGGTGCGGCCATGGACCCCGGTCGAGCCGCGCGGCGATCCCGGTGATCCGCAAGACCTTCGGCCATGAGACCGTCGCGCTCGAACTGGCCACGGAGCAGTTCTACCACCTCGACACCTGCTTCTGTCCGCTGGCCGGCGGCATGGTGCTCTACTACCCGGCGGCCTTCACCCCCGACTCCCTGGCCGCGATCCGCGCGCGGGTTCCGGAAGCCCAGCGCATCGAGGCCACCGCCGAGGAGGCCGCCGCCTTCTGTGTCAACGCCGTCAACCTGGGCGAGCGGATCGTCATGGCCAAGGCGCCGGACAGCCTGCGGACCAAGCTGCAGGACCGCGGCTACGCGCTGACCGAGGTGGACCTGTCGCCCTTCATCCTCTCGGGCGGCGCCTCCTACTGCATGACCCTGCGCCTCGACCGCGCTTCGGTCCCCGCCGCCCAGCTGCACGCTGCCGAATAGGGAGCCCTCCGATGAACGACATCGCCCTCAAGCGCTCGCTCGCCACCCGCTACATCGAGACCGAGGCCCAGTACGGGGCCAAGAACTACAAGCCGCTGGACGTGGTCCTGACCCGCGGCGAGGGGACCTACGTCTGGGACGTGGACGGCAACCGGTACCTCGACTGCCTGTCGGCCTATTCAGCGGTGAACCAGGGCCACTGCCACCCGAAGATCCTGGCCGCCATGACCGAGCAGGCGGCGAAGCTGACCCTGACGTCGCGCGCCTTCCGCAACGACCAGCTGGCGCCCTTCTACGAAGAGCTCTGCGCCCTGACCAACTCGCACAAGGTGCTGCCGATGAACTCGGGCGCCGAGGCGGTGGAAACGGCGCTGAAGGTGGCGCGCAAATGGGGCTATGAGGTCAAGGGCGTGCCGGACGGCCAGGCCGAGATCATCGTCGCCTCCGAGAACTTCCACGGCCGCACCGTGGCCATCGTCGGCTTCTCCACCGACCCGCAGTCGCGCGGCGGCTTCGGACCCTTCGCGCCGGGATTCAAGACCGTGCCGTTCGGTGACGCGGACGCGCTGGAGGCCGCCATCGGACCCAACACCGTCGCTTTCCTGGTGGAGCCGATCCAGGGCGAGGCCGGGGTGATCATCCCGCCGGCCGGCTACCTGAAGCGCGTCCGCGAGCTCTGCACCCGGCACAACGTCATCCTGATCCTGGACGAGATCCAGACGGGCCTGGGCCGCACCGGCAAGCTGCTGGCCGAGGAGCACGAGGGGATCGAGGCCGACCTGACCCTGATCGGCAAGGCCCTGTCCGGCGGCTTCTATCCGGTCTCGGCGGTGCTTTCGAACACCGAGGTGATGAGCGTGCTGCACCCCGGCGAGCACGGCTCGACCTTCGGCGGCAACCCCCTGGCCTGCGCCATCGCCCGCGCGGCGCTGAAAGTGCTGACCGAGGAAGGCATGATCGAAAACGCCGCCCGCGTGGGCGCCCGGCTGCAGGCGGGCCTGGCCGCCATCGCCACGCCGTCGGTCAAAGAGGTCCGCGGCCGCGGCCTGATGATCGCCGTGGAGCTGCAGCACGACGCCGGCGGCGCGCGGCGAGTGTGCGAGACGCTGCAGGCCCGCGGCCTCCTGGCCAAGGAGACCCACGAGCACACCATCCGCATCGCCCCGCCGCTGATCCTCACCGACGCGCAGGCCGACTGGATCGTCGACCAGTTCGCGGCGTCCCTGCCTTAGACCTGTTCCTCCCCCCTAGGGGGAGGTGTCGCCACACGCGACGGAGGGGGCTTCCACTCAGACCGATCGTTTTGAGCGGAATCCCCCTCAGTCGGCATTCGCCGACAGCTCCCCCGAAGGGGAGCAATGGCTAGCGCTCTACCCCTTCGGCGGGGCCGTCACCTTGGCGGCGGGCGCCGGGGTGGGCGGGGCGACGGCGGTGGCGTCCGCGGCCTTGCGCGCCTCGGTCAGGACGTAGGCGCGGATGTCCTCGGCCTCCTGGGCGCTCAGGAAGCGCGAGAAGCTGGCCATGCCGCGGCTGGCGCTGGCGCCGTCGATGACGACGCCCTTCCAGTTGTCGGCGGTCATCAGCATCGGCGAGCGCTTCAGGTCGGGCAGCCAGGCGCCCGAGGCATTGGGGCCGTGGCAGACCTGGCAGTTCTTGTGGAACAGCGCGAAGCCGTGCTGCACGTCGCCGGTGGACGTGATGTTCGCCACGTCGATCGGCGGCGCCTGGGCCGGGGCTGGGAAGTCCGGCGCCTTGGCCGAGCCGTCCAGCTTGAAGACCAAGAGCCGGCCCGGCAGGCGCGGGCGGGTCGGCATCGAAGCTGGCGCCGAGATCTGGCCGCCGCCGCCCACGCCGACCATGACCGCCACGTACTGCTCGCCGTCCAGCGAATAGGTCATGGGCGCGGCGATCACGCCGTTGCCGGTCTTGTAGGTCCACAGCGCCTTGCCCGAGGCGGCATCATAGGCCGAAAACTGGCCCTCGGCCGCGCCCTGGAAGACCAGGCCGCCCGCCGTCGACAGCACGCCCGCGTTCCAGAAATAGGGGTGGTCGACAGTCCAGACCGCCTTCTGGTTCACCGGGTCCCAGGCCAGAAGCTGGCCCTTGATCAGCGACCGCAGCGCGGTCATCTGCGCCGCGTCGGTGGGCAGGGAGTTGATCACGAAGTCGACGCCCACGTTCCAGGCGCCGGGCTTGTAGGAGCCGCCCTTGTCGTCCGCGTAGGCGAAGGGCGTGACGTTCAGCGGGATGTAGACCAGGCCCGTCTTCGGGTTGAACGCCATCGGCTGCCAGTTGTGCGCGCCCAGCGGTCCCGGCACCTGCATGACCGTGCCCGCCTGGTAGCGCGCCTGCGGGTTCTCGATCGGCCGGCCGGTGGCCATGTCGACGCCGCTGGCCCAGGTGATGTTGGTGTAGGGCTTGGCCGAGATCAGCTTCCCGGTCGCCCGGTCGATCACATAGAAGAAGCCGTTCTTCGGCGCCTGCATCAGCACCTTGCGCGGCTGGCCGCCGACGTTCAGGTCCGCCAGCATGATGTGCTGGGTGGCCGTGTAGTCCCAGCTCTCGGCCGGCGTGGTCTGGTAGTGCCAGACGTACTCGCCGGTGTCGGGCTTCAGTGCCAGGATCGACGACAGGAACAGGTTGTCGCCCTTGCCGCCCGAGCGCTTCTGGTGGTTCCAGGGCGTGCCGTTGCCGATGCCGAAGTACATGATGTCCAGGGCCGGGTCGTAGGCCATGGAATCCCAGGCCGTGCCGCCACCGCCCGTCTGCTTCCACTCGCCGTCCGACCAGGTGGCGTTCGCCTTCTCGGCCATCACCTTGTCCGAGGCCGCGCCGTCGGGCTGGCCGTTGGGGTTCGGGGTCGTGAAGAAGCGCCAGACCAGTTTCCCGGTCGCCGCGTCATAGGCGGAGATGTAGCCGCGCACGCCGTACTCGGCGCCGCCGTTGCCGATCAGCACCTTGTCCTTCACGACACGTGGGGCCCCCGTGATAGTGTAGGGCTTGGAGGTGTCAGTGGTCTGCTGGCTCCAGGCGACCTTGCCGGTCTTGGCGTCGAGGGCGACCAGCCGCCCGTCGATCGTGCCGACATAGACGCGGCCCTTCCAGACCGCGACGCCGCGGTTGACCACGTCGCAGCAGGCGTCGAAGCCCTTGGCGCCCTCCACGGCGGGATCGTATTTCCAGAGCAGCTTGCCGCTCTTGGCGTCGAAGGCGAACACCTTGGACCAGGCGGTCGTGGTGTAGAGCACCCCGTCGACCATCAGGGGCGTCGCCTCCTGGCCGCGGTCGGTGTCGAACTCGGCGTACCAGGCCAGGCCTAGCTTCTGGACGTTGCCGGCGTTGACCTTGTCCAGCGGGCTGAAGCGCTGCTCGTTGTAGTCCTTGCCGTAGGACAGCCACTCGGCATTGCCGGCAGCGGCTTCCAGCCGCTTGGCGTCCACATTGCCCGGCGACGATTTCTGGCAGCCTGCCAGCGCCACAGCGGCGGCCAAGGCCAGACCCAGCCCAACGATCCTCATGACGCCCTCTCCCGGCAGCCGACTTCTCAAATGATCGGCGTTCAGGCGGCACTATGCCCCGGCTGGCTCATCCCGCAAGCGTGCCGCAGCGGAACGGCCGCGCGGAGCGGACCTAGACGACCGCACCCATCTGTGCGCGCGTGATCTGTCCCGGCTGCAGGCGCGCGTAGGCCTGGGCCAGGCGCCCGACCACATCGGTCAGGGTCTCGTTCGGCAGGGTGAAAGGCAGGCGGATGAAGCGCTCGAAGGCGCCGTCGACGCCGAAGCGGGGGCCGGCGGCCAGGCGCACGCCGAAGCGTTCCGAGGTCGCTGCCATGGCGGTGGACACCGGCGCCGGCAGCTCGGCCCACAGCGACAGACCGCCCGGCGGCGAGGCGACCCTCCAGTCCGGCAGGGCCTGGCGGACCAGCCCCAGAAGGTGGTCGCGCTGCTCGCGCAGGAGCCTGCGGCGCGCATCCAGCACCGGCGTCTCGTTGGCCATCAGGTGGACGGCGGCCAGTTGCTCCAGCACCGGGGTGCCGAGATCGAGCGACGAGCGCCGCAACGACAGCGCCTGGATCGTCTGGACGTCGGCGCGGATC
Organism: Phenylobacterium sp. RIFCSPHIGHO2_01_FULL_69_31; assembly: GCF_001824475.1. Taxonomy (GTDB): domain Bacteria; phylum Pseudomonadota; class Alphaproteobacteria; order Caulobacterales; family Caulobacteraceae; genus Phenylobacterium. Next base: position 46,655 of record NZ_MHXN01000034.1, read on the forward strand.
CAGCCCAGCCGCAGGCCGCCCCAGAAGCTCTTCCCCGTGGAGCCCAGGCGCACCAGCCCCTCGTCCGGCTCCGCGAACCCATAGGGCTCCACCGGCGCGTCCAGCCACAGGTCCAGCAGGGTCTCGTCGAAGATCACCGTGGTGCGCGCCCGTAGCGCCGCGTCCACGATGGCCGCGCGGGCCTCGAGGCTCATCCAGCGTCCGGTGGGGTTCTGGAAGTCGGCGATGAAGTAGGCCAGGCGTGGCCCGCTCTGGCGCAGGGCGGCGGCCACGCCGTCCACGTCCCAGCCCTCGCCCGGCAGCCCCACGGGCGCGGGCCGGCAGGAGGCGCGCTGGATCGCGTCGATGGCGTGCGGATAGGACGGATGGTCGATCACCACCCGGTCGCCCGGGCCGCAGGTCAGCCGCAGCATCAGGGCCAGGGCATGCAGGGCGCCGTTGGTCACCATGATCTGGTCGGGCGAGGTCGGCAGGCCGCGGGCGGCGTAGCGGGCGGCGATGGCCTCGCGCAGCACGGGCAGGCCCAGCGGCGCATAGCCATGCTGCGGCAGATGGGCGGGCAACGCGCTGAGCGCCGCCGCATAGGCCTGGTGCATCACCTCGACGGCCGGGGGCGCGGCCGAGGCCATGTCGAGCAGCCCCTCGCCCACGGCGCCGGCGACGATGGGCGTCACACCCCGCTCGCCAGGCCCGGCCGGCAGCCGCGTGCGGGCCCCGGCGCCCTGCCGGCGGTCGAGGAAGCCGTCGTCGCGCAGCCGCCCGAGCGCCGCCGTCACCGTCGTGCGGCTGACCTCCAGCGCCGTGGCCAGTTCCCGCTCGCCCGGCAGCACGACGTCCAGCGGCAGCCGCCCGTCCAGGATCAGCAGGCGCAGCCCGTCGGCGAGCTGGCGGTACGCAGGGCCGGTGCGCTCGCCGCGCCACGCGCCCAGCAGGCGGGTCAGGGAGGCGGGACCGATGCGGCGAGACGTCATGGAAGCCACCCTCGCAGAACTGGCTCTGTTTTCAAATGCCAGTTGGGACGATCTGGCCCGCCATGATGATGACCCGCCGCCTGGTCCAGCTGCTGCTCGGCCTTTCCCTCTACGGCGCCTCCATGGCGCTGATGGTGCGCGCCGGGCTCGGCCTCGACCCCTGGGACGTGTTCCACCAGGGCCTGGCCGGGCGCGTCGGCCTCTCGATCGGCCTGGTGGTGAACATCGTGGGTGCCGGCGTGCTGCTGCTGTGGATTCCGCTGCGCCAGTGGCCCGGGATCGGCACGATCGCCAATGTGCTGGTGATCGGCACGGCCATGGACCTGAGCCTGCTCGTGCTTCCCGACCTCGACGGCCTGCCGGTCCGGGGCGCCGGGCTGGCGCTGGCGGTGGTCGCGAACGGCGTGGCGGGCGCGCTCTACATCGGGGCCGGCCTGGGCCCCGGCCCGCGCGACGGGTTGATGACAGGTCTCGCCCGCCGCACCGGCTGGCCGATCCGGCGCGTCCGGACGGGCATCGAACTCACCGTGCTGGCCGCCGGATGGCTGCTGGGCGGGACGGTCGGCGTTGGCACCGTGCTCTACGCCTTCGCCATCGGTCCGCTGGTGCAGGCCTTCCTGCCGCTGTTCACGATCCGCGACACGCGCGCGCAGGCCACCTGACCGTTAACCCCTGATTCGGGTCTGCGAAACGCCGCCTTTACCCTTGGCCTGTACCAAAGGGGGACAAGAAACGTGGGCTCGTCAGAAGACGGGCGTCAAAGTTCGGTGGGTGTTTTCATATGGCCAAAACGGTCCTGGTCGTCGATGACGACCCCACGCAACGCCGTCTGATCCAGGCCGTCCTGGAACGCGACGGCTTCGCCGTGGCACACGCCCAGAGCGGCGACGAAGCCATCCAGCACCTGACCTCCGGCGCGGTTGTCGACGTGGTCTTGCTGGACCTGGTGATGCCCGGGATTTCCGGCCAGGACACCCTGGTGGAGATGCGGGCGCGCGGCTTCGGCCAACCGGTCATCGTGCTGACCGCAACCGGCGGGATCGACACCGTCGTCCAGGCCATGCAGGCCGGCGCCTGCGACTTCTTCGTCAAGCCGGCCAGCCCGGAACGCATCACCGTCTCCATCCGCAACGCGCTCAGCATGGGATCGCTGAAGAGCGAGGTGGACCGGCTCAAGAAGCACGCCTCCGGGCGCACCACCTTCGACGACCTGATCGGGACCTCGCCGGCCATGCTGATGGTCAAGCGGCTGGGCGAGCGGGCGGCCAAGTCGTCGATCCCCATCCTGATCACCGGCGAAAGCGGGGTCGGCAAGGAAGTGATCGCCCGGGCGGTGCACGGCTCGTCCGAGCGCGCCGGCAAGCCGTTCATCGCCGTGAACTGCGGCGCCATCCCCGAGAACCTGGTCGAGAGCATCCTGTTCGGCCACGAGAAGGGCAGCTTCACGGGCGCCAGCGACAAGCACCTGGGCAAGTTCCAGGAAGCGAACGGCGGCACCCTGTTCCTGGACGAGGTGGGCGAACTGCCGCTCGACATCCAGGTCAAGCTGCTGCGCGCGCTGCAGGAGAGCGAGATCGACCCGATCGGCGCCAAGCGCTCGATCAAGGTGGACGTGCGCATCGTCTCGGCGACGAACCGCGACCTTAGCCAGGCCGTGGCCGAGGGCCGGTTCCGCGAGGACCTGTTCTATCGCCTGAACGTCTTCCCCATCGAGGCCCCCGCCCTGCGCGAGCGCAAGGAAGACATCGCCGCCCTGGTCGACGCCTTCGTCCGCCGGTTCAACGTTGAAGAGGGCAAGTCGGTGGTCGGCGCCAGCGCCGAGACCATGGCCTACCTCTCGGTCTTCGATTGGCCGGGCAATGTCCGCCAGCTCGAGAACGCGGTCTATCGCGCCATCGTGCTCGCCGATGCGCCCTACCTGCAGCCGCACGACTTCCCGGCCATTTCGGGGGTCGCCGCGCCGCCGCCGGAATATGTGGCCTCGCCGTCGCCTGCCCCCAGCGCCGCGGCGCCCGCCGGCGAGCCGGCCATCGACCAGCCGGTACGCATCCTGGACGCCCGCGGCCACCTGCGTACGCTGGAGGAGATCGAGCGCGACCTCATCCAGCTCGCCATCGAGGTCTATGCCGGTCACATGAGCGAAGTGGCCCGCCGCCTCGGCATCGGCCGCTCCACCCTCTATCGCAAGGTACGCGAACAGGGCCTGGACGCCCTCGTGAAGAGTGCCGGCGGCGAGGGCGAGGAAGAAGCCGCAGCTTAGGCCTAGGTGTCCCGCGCCCTGCGTTTGAACGGCCGGCGCTGGAGAACCTTCTTCTCACCCTTGGCCTTGGCGGCGATCTCCTTGAGCTTCACGGCCTGGAGCATCGACAGGGCCTCGCCCGCGGCGCCCTTTTCGGGGTCGCCGAAGGCGCGGCCGTAGATCTTCACCCGGTCGGTCACCTCGGTCAGGAATTCGCCCTCCCAGTCGGAGAGGGTCACGCCGGCCTTTTCGGCCGTCCGCCGGGCGCGCTTGAGCGCATTCAGGGCGGCGCGCTTGGCCGCCGCCTTCCTCTCCTCGAAGGGAGATTTTGGCGGCTTGCGCTTCAAATCTCTCCGATCGCCGAGAGGTAGAGGTCGAGGATGGCGTCCTCTTCCTGCCGCTTGGCCCGGTCCTGCTTGCGGATCCGGATCACCTTGCGGATGATCTTGACGTCGAAGCCGTTGCCCTTGGCCTCGGCCAGCACTTCCTTGATCTGCTCGGCGATCTCCGCCTTTTCCTGCTCGAGCCGCTCGACGCGCTCGATGATGCTCTTGAGCTGGCCCTGAGCGGTCGCGTTCAGGACGTCGGAGTGGGCGGAAGCGTCGTCGGCCATGGCCAAGCCTTTAAGCTAGAAGTCGGGGGTGCGGAAGGGCGCGGAACCTACCGATCCGGACCCCGGCTGTCACCCGCCTCTGAACCTCTGCCGCACCCCAATCGTTGAGACCCTTGGACGCGGAGGGCGCATGACCGATCACACCCGCACGAAACCGACCGAACAGGACGCGATGGCCGCGGTCCGCACCCTGATCGAGTGGGCCGGCGACGACCCCGACCGCGAAGGCCTGCTCGACACGCCGCGACGGGTGGCGAAGGCCTATCGCGAACTCTTCTCCGGCTACGAGACCGACCCGCGGGAGTATCTGGCCCGCACCTTCGAAGAGGTCGGCGGCTACGACGAGCTGGTGCTGCTGCGCGACATCCGGGTGGTCAGCTTCTGCGAACACCACATGCTGCCGTTCCTGGGCAAGGCCCATGTGGGCTACCTGCCGGACGACCGGGTGGTCGGCATCTCGAAACTGGCGCGCGTGGTCCACGGGTTCGCCCGGCGGCTGCAGATCCAGGAGAAGCTGACCGCCGAAATCGCCGAGGCGATCCAGGACATCCTGAAGCCCAAGGGCGTCGGCGTGGTCATCGTCTCGGAGCACAGCTGCATGACGATGCGCGGGGTGAACACGCCGGGTTCCCGCCTGACCACCAGCCACCTGCTGGGCGGTCTGCGCGACGATCCGCGAACCCGCCAGGAGTTCTTCGACCTCGTGCGGAACGGCGACTAGCGCACGTGAAAAGACCCCCGGCCTGGCGAAGGGCCGGGGGTCCCAGTCAGCTCACCCAGTGGAGAGAGGGCTAGGCGAGCGCAGGAACGGTGCGGCGACGGCGGATCATCGCCCCGGCCGAGCCGAAGCCCATGATCATGAGGGCCCAGGTGGTCGGCTCGGGAACCGCCGTGCCGGCCAGGCTGTCGAACTCGAAGGAGTTGCCCGTCGAGGTGAACTGGATCGACTTCACGGCGTCGGCGCCGAAGTTGTAGCTGACGCGGCGGCCCCAGGATTGGTTGCCGTTGTCACCGGTCACCGCACCCCAGATCTCGGCGCCAGCGAGCGTGAAGGACGCGCCGCTGACCGTCGTGAAGGTCATGAAGTTGAAGGTGTCCGGCGAGCCCAGGTAGAAGCTGAAGTGCTGCAGGCCCTTGGTCGAGGTCAGGGTGGCCGAGCCGTTGGTCAGCACTGTGTAGTAGTTGGTGGTGTCGCCGGGCGGGGGCGCGCTCACGTTGGGATCCAGGCCCAGGGCGCCGCTGCGGACGAACGTGTTGGCGTCGCCGGTGAAGGTGAAGTCCACGCCGTCGGCATGGACGCTGTCGAAGTCCTCGATCATCGTCTGGCCGGGCGGCAACGGGCCGTCGGTGTTGTAGACGGTCATGGTCAGCGCCGCGGCGGGCGCAGCCATGGCCAGAACGGCCGAGGCGGCGGCGGTCGCGAACAGGGCGCGAAGCGTGTTGCGGGTGCGCATTCTAAGGTCGTCCGTTCGTTGTCGACGAACCCCTGACGCGGAGCCCGTACTGGTTTGAAACAGTTGCTGGTACTTGCGCCGTGACCTTTGCAGGCGGCGTGCCACGGCGCCGCTTCGGGCGCGCAAGGCCCGGCGGCCGGCGGTGCCCAGGCAGACATGTCAAAGGCCCGGACGCAGGGCGGCCGGGCCGGACAGAGATCTCAGACGATCAGTGCGCGCGACGGCGCACGACGACCTCGCTGAGCCGAGGCTGGCCCCCGCAGGGGCGCCTCAGGCGTCGGCGCGCCTCTTAGCCTTGCTTGGCTTTGAAGCGCGGGTCGGTCTTGTTGATGATGTAGACGATGCCCTTGCGGCGCACGAGCTTGCAGTCGCGGTGACGCGTCTTGAGCGACTTGAGCGAGCTTCTGACCTTCATGGGACCGTATCTTCAAGCGGGCCGCGGACGGCCGGTTGGCGAACAAGAGCGCGCGCATATACGGGTCGCCCCCCCATGAGTCAACCTGACGCCGTTTTGATTGGGGTGCGGATCGACGCACTTTAGAGTCGGGCGCATGCGTCGTCGCGTTCTTCCCACCTTCCTCGCCCTCGCCGGCTGTGCGAGCCCTGCCGCCCTGCCCCCCACGGTCGCGCTGCCCGCCGCCACGGCGGCGTTCGCAGCCAGCGATCTGGCCACGCCGGCGGCCGCGCCCGCGGTCCCGCCCTCGGTCGCCCCGCCGACCGCGTCCGGCGACATGATCTTCGACGCCTGGGCCGCCGAGTTCCAGGGCCGGGCTCTGGCCGCCGGCATCCGGCAGGACGTGTTCAGCCGCGAGATGGCCGGCCTCAGCCCCGACCCGCGCATCGCCGGGCTGGACAGCCGGCAGCCGGAGTTCTCCAAGCCGATCAGCGACTATCTTAGAGGCGTGGTCTCGGCCGACCGGGTGACCATCGGCGCGCGGCGCGCGGCGGACATGCCGATGATGGCCGACATCGAGAGCCGCTACGGCGTGCCCCGGCAGATCCTGATCGGGGTCTGGGCGCTGGAGAGCGGCTTCGGCGCCATCCAGGGCGACAACGATATCCTGCGGGCGCTCGCCACCCTGGCCGCCCAGGGCCGGCGCCGCGCCTGGGCGGAGGGCGAGCTGATCGCCACGCTGCAGATCATCCAGTCCGGCGAGTTTCCGCGCGCGCGGCTGCGCGGCTCATGGGCGGGGGCGATGGGCCAGACCCAGTTCATCCCCACGACCTTCCTGTCGACGGCGGTGGACGAGGACGGCGATGGCAAGCGCGACATCTGGGGCTCGCAGGCCGACGCCCTCGCGTCGGCGGCCAACCTGCTGGCCAAGGCGGGGTGGGTGCGCGGCCAGAGCTGGGCGCGCGAGGTCACCGTGCCGCCCGGCTTCGATTTCAGCCTGACCGAAGGCCCCAGCGAGGTCCCCGCCTGGTGGGCGGCGAAGGGCGTCAAGCCCGCCGACGGCAGGCCGTGGTCCCGCAACGACCAGGACGCGCCGGCCCAGCTCATCGCCCCGGCCGGGGCGGACGGGCCGCTCTTCCTGCTGCTGCCCAACCACTTCGCGATCCGCAAGTACAACAACAGCATCGCCTATGCCCTGGGCGTCGGACTGCTCGCCGATCGGGTGGCGGGCGGCGCGCCGCTGGTGAAGCCGTGGCCGCAGGAGACGCCCCTGTCGCTGGTGGACCGCATGACGGCCCAGCGGGCGCTCACGGCGCTGGGGTTCGATCCGGGCGGGGCGGATGGCGTGGTCGGGATGGCGACGCGGCGCGCCGTGCGCGACTGGCAGAAGGCTCGCGGCCTCACCGCCGATGGCTATCTCTCGGCGGCGATGGTGGCCCGCCTGAAGGCCGAAGCGGCGGGGCTCTAGGTCGCGCCGCCCTCGTCGCTCTTCTCCAGGGTGGCCAGGGCGGTCGCTTCGCGGCTGGCGGGCTTGGGATCGGCGTTTTTCAGGGCCGTGTTGCGGAAGGCATAGACCAGCATCCCCGCCATCAGCGCCGTATTGAGAATGAACGGCGCCGGGCCGAAGTGCTGGTAGAGGAAGACGAAGGCGGGGGCGAGGACCACGTTGATCCCGTTCACGGCGGCGATGGCGCCGGCCACCCGGGCCTGTTCGTCGAAGTCCACGGCGATGGACGAGCCGGCGGTGAACCCCGGACGGGCGAACCCGAACCCCAGGCTGGAGATCGCATAGCCGGCCACCACGCCGTAGTAGCCGTTCGACAGCGCCACGATCAGGTTGCCCAGCGCCGCGATGGCGACGCCCCAGCGCAGGAGCTGGCGCGGGGTCATTTCGAACATGCGGATCAGGCCCCACTGGGCCAGGAGGCCCGCCACCGCCCCGAACATCATGGCGATGGCGATGAAGTACTGGGCCTGGGCGGGAGACATCCCCAGCTTGTCGATGATCAGGAAGCCCAGCGTCTGGGCCTGGGCCGTCTGGCAGGTGGCGACGATGAAGCCATAGATCAGGAAGGGCGTGATCCGCGGGTCGCGCCACATCGGCAGCGCCTTCGCCGCCCCGCCCACCACCGGCCGCCGCGGGCGCTGGTTCTCGGGCGACACCTTCTGGTCGGGCAGGTAGCGCCAGACGATGAAGAGCATGACCAGGGCGATCAGGGCGAAACTGAACAGCGGACCGGCTAGGCCCACCACCGGCAGGATGAACAGGGGCGCCAGGAACGGCCCGATCACCGTGCCCAGGCCGAAGGCGCCGGCCAGGCTGGCCATGGCCTGGGTCCGCCCCTCGATCGGCGTGCGCTCGGCCACATAGGCCTGAGTGGCGGGATTGCTGGCCGCCCCGAAGAGGCCGAAGAGCGCCCGCGCCAGCAGGAACAGGATGAAGATGATCATCGGCGGCGCCAGCTGGCGCAGCCCCGCGCTCACCACCAGACCGCAGAGCGCCATCGAGACCATGAAACCCAGCAGGCCCACCAGCATCAGCGGCTTGCGGCCGTGCCGGTCGGAGGCCCGCGCCCAGGCCGGCGATGAGAACGCCCACAGCAGCGCCGACAGCGAGAAGATGGCCGAGACCATGGCGTCGGGAATGCCGGTGGAGCGCCCGATGGCCGGCAGGACCGAGATCAGGCCGGTGTTGCCCATGGCGGTCGCCGCCGACACGGCGAAGATGATCGCGAAGGAACGCCGGGGCAGGGCGTTTGCGGCGGGGGTGGCCATGCCCCTGGCTTAGGCGGGTTGGCCGCCTGCGGCAATTCTCCGCCGCGTCGGGCGGGCCCCCGTCCACGGGGCATTAAACATTAATCGGCATGGTCGCCGCCGACGTCGCGGGGATTCCATGTTCCAGATCATTGGTCTTGTGCTGCTGTTCGGCCTCGTGTTCGGCAGCTACATCATTTCCGGCGGGAACATGGGCGTGATCATGCACGCGCTGCCCCACGAGATGATGGCGATCGGTGGCGCCGGCGTGGCCAGCTTCCTGGTCGCCAACTCCATGAGCACGATCAAGGGGTGCGGCGGCGGCTTCGCCAAGGTGTTCTCGGGCCCCAAGTGGAAGGCCTCGGACTACCGCGACCTGCTGGCGCTGCTGTTCCTTCTGACCAAGACAATGAAGTCCAAGGGCGTGATCGCCCTGGAAAGCCACATCGAGAACCCCAAGGAATCCACGATCTTCAATCGCTTCCCGAAGATCATGAAGGACCACTTCGCCATCGACTTCATCTGCGACACCCTGCGGATGATGACCATGAACCTGGAAGACCCGCACCAGGTCGAGGACGCGATGGAAAAGCAGCTGGAGAAGCATCACCACGAAGCGCTGATGCCCAGCCACGCCATCCAGAACCTGGCCGACGCCCTGCCCGCCCTGGGCATCGTCGCCGCGGTGCTGGGGGTCATCAAGACCATGGGCGCGATCACCGAGCCGCCGGAAGTGCTGGGCGGCATGATCGGCGGCGCCCTGGTCGGCACCTTCCTCGGGGTGTTCCTGGCCTACGGCATCGTCGGCCCGATGGCGACCCGGATGAAGGAGGTGGTCGACGAGGAAGGTTCGTTCTATCGGATCATCCAGGCGGTGCTGGTGGCCCACCTGCACGGCAACGCCGCCCAGATCTCGGTCGAGATCGGCCGCGGCAACGTGCCGACCGGCGCGCAGCCCAGCTTCCTTGAGCTGGAAGAAGCCCTGTCAAACATCCCCGCCGAGGGCTGATCCCTTCGCCGAGCCGCGCCGTACGGCAAAGGTTGAAAAAGTGATCACAACTCCGTGATTTTTGACCTTGCTATGAGCGGCTGCGCGGGCGTATCTGTGCGCACGCGTCGGGGGGCGGCCTTGCCCATTCCTTGATCGGCGGGAAAGTCCGACCGGCGCCTGACACTCGACCAGAGGAATTGGGAACATGATGAAGCAACTGCTGATCGCCAGCGCCGCCGTCGCCATGCTGGGCGTCGCCGCCTGCCAGAAGACCGAAGAAAAGGCCGTTGAAGCCCCCGCCGCCGACGCCGCCGCTCCGGCCGCCGACGCCGCCGCCGCTTCGGCTGACGCCGCCGCCACCTCGGCCGCCGCCGCTGCCGACTCGGCCGCTGCTGCCACCGCCCCGGCCGCCGACGCCGCGGCTCCGGCCGCCGACGCCGCTGCCCCGGCTCCGGAAGCGAAGTAAGCTTTCGACGCGATTTCGCGTTAGGGAAGGGCCGCCCTCCGGGGCGGCCCTTTTTCGTTTCCGGACCCCGCCCATGAGCGCCGACCCGCCGGCCGCCGGCGAACGTCCTGCCCAATCCCCGCTGACCTGGACCGACGACGGCCAACCCCGCTCGCGCCTGTTCGGCGACGTCTATTTCTCCGCGCAGGACGGGCTCGCCGAGTCTCGCGCCGTCTTCCTGCAGGGCTGCGGCCTGCCCGACGCCTGGGCCGGGCGGCGCCGCTTCGTGGTGGGCGAGCTGGGGTTCGGGACCGGCCTGAACATCGTCGCCCTGCTGGAGCTCTGGCGGCGCACGCGACCGCCCGAGGGGCGGCTCCACATTTTCTCCATCGAAGCCTTCCCGATCACGGCGGACGAGGCCGCCCGCGCGCTCGCCCCCTGGCCGGAGCTGGCCGACGTCGCGGGCCTGCTGCGCGCGCGCTGGCCCGGGCGGGCGCGGGGCCGCCACCGCGTCGAGCTGCCCGAGCTCGGCGCCATCCTCGACCTCGCCGTCATGGACGTCGCCGAGGCCCTGGCGGGCTGGGCGGGCGCCGCCGACGCCTGGTTCCTGGACGGCTTCTCCCCCGCCCTGAACCCCGGGATGTGGAGCGACGAAATCCTGGCCCTGGTGGCGGAGCGCTCCGCGCCCGGCACGCGGGCGGCCACCTTCACCGTCGCCGGCCAGGTGCGCCGCGGACTGGCTGCCGCCGGGTTCGCCGTCGAGAAGCAGCCCGGCTTCGGCCGCAAGCGCGAGCGGCTCGAGGCCCGCGTTCCCGGTGCCGCGACAGATCCGCCCCTCAGCCGGGTCGCTATCGTGGGGGCCGGGATCGCCGGCGCCGCGGCCGCCCGCGCCGTCCACGCCCTCGGCGGCACGCCGACCCTGGTCGAAGCGGCCCGCCCCGGGGCCGGCGGCTCGGGCAATCCCGCCGCGCTGGTGACGCCGCGCCTCGACGCCGGCCTCGGCGAGGCGGCGCGCCTCTTCGCCCAGGCGTTCGGCCGCGCCACGGCGCTCTATGCCGCCATCCCGGATGCGGTGCTGTCGCAGGGGGTGCTGCAGCTGGCCGCCGACGCCCGCGATCAGGATCGCTTCGCCCACATCGCCGCGTCCGACGTCTTCGAGCCGAGCGCCCTGGACCTGCTGGATCCGCACGGCGCGGCCGCACGCCTGGCCGAGCCCGCGCCTGCCGCGCTCGACCAGCGGACCGCCCAGGTGGTGGACCCGGCTCGCATCCTGGCCGCCTGGAGCGGCCCGGTCGTCCGGGCCGAGGTGGCGGCCGTGCATCGGGACGACGGCGTCTGGATTCTCCTGGACGCCGCCGGCCGCGAAATCCTGCGCGCCGAGGCGGTGATCCTCGCCACGGCCCTGGCCGCGCGCGACCTGGCGCCGGGCTTGCCGCTCCAGCCGGTGCGGGGACAGGCGAGTTGGGTCCGGGGCGCCCCCGCCGCGCCCGCGGCCGCTTGGGGGGGCTACGTCGTTCCCACGCGCGACGGCCTGCTGTTCGGCGCCACCCACGATCGCGACGACGCCGACGACGACCTGCGGGCAGCGGATCACGCCCGCAACCTCGCGACGCTCGCCGCCGCCCTGCCGGGCCTGGCCGCCCGCCTCGCCGACGCGCCTCTTGAAGGCCGCGCCTCGGTGCGGGCCGTCACGCCGGACCGGCTGCCCCTGGCCGGTCCGCTCGGGGATGGGCTCTTCGCCCTGGCGGGCTTCGGCTCACGGGGGTTCTCGCTGGCGCCCCTCCTGGCCGAGCATGTCGCCGCCCAGGCGCTGGGCCGCCCGTCTCCGATCAGCACCGCGGCCGCCGAGCTCGTCGATCCGGGCCGCTTCGCCCGCCGGGCCGCGCGGCGCCGTTCCTAAGGCCCGGCAAGGCCTCTATATTGCCGGTTACTCGGGGATGTTCTGGGGCCAGAGGACTCCGACCATGACATTGAAGACCGCCCTTTCGCTCGCCGCTTCCGGCCTCGCGGCGCTCAGCCTCGCCGCCGCGGGCGCGGCCGCCGCCAAATCGCCCAAGCAACCGGAGGCCGCCGCGGCGAAGCCGAAGAAGCAGTGCTTCTGGACCAACCAGGTCAACAGCTTCGCCTCCAGCGACGATCGCATCGTCAACGTCCGCGTGGGCGTGAAGGACATCTATCAGTTCGAGATGTTCGGCCGCTGCAACGACGTGGACTGGAGCAACCAGATCGCCCTGGTCTCGCGCGGCGGCTCGTACATCTGCTCGGGCCTGGATGCCGAGATCATCTCGCCATCGCCCATCGGCCCGCAGCGCTGCCCGGTGCGCAACATCCACAAGCTGACCCCGGAAGAGGTCAAGGTCCTGCCCAAGCACGCCCGCCCGTAACAGGCGCCGCGGACAAAAAAGGGGGCGCCGTCGTCGCCGGCGCCCGCGGGAAAAAGGAGGGGCGCCGTCGCCGGCGCCCCTAGGCGGCCTTCCCGGGAGGAGGCCTAGAACCTCTTCTTCACGCCCAGTTCGAACACCCGGCCCAGCGGATTGCCCTGGGTGATGTCGTAGTTGTAGGGCGACGGCACGTACGGCGGATCCTTGTCGAACAGGTTCTGGATGCTGAACGTGATCACCGAGTCCCACGGCGCTTCCCAGCGCACGATCACGTCGTGCTGCCAGTAGTCGTTGGACTTGCCGACCGCCACCAGGTCCGCGCCCGAGGGTGAGCTGGAGTTCGGGACCGTGATGAAGAACGGCGAGCCGAAGGCGGGGGAGGTGCCCTCCGCATAGCGGATCTGCCAGCGCAGGCTGAACGGCCCCTTGTTGAACGCCGCGAAGGCGTTCCCCTTCAGCTCGGGATACGAGAAGAAGTCGTTGAGCACGTCGCTGAGCCCCGCCCGGTCTTCCGCCGGCGCGATATTGATCGTCGAGTTGCGAAGCGCGATGGCGCTGCGCTTGTACTCGATGAGGTAGGTCAGCTCGCCACCCACGGCCCAGGAGCCGCCGAACCAGCCGTCCCAGTCGTACTGCGCCCGGGCCTCGATGCCCGAGGTGTCGGTGTTGGGGCCGTTGATCGTGAAGCTGCGCAGGCGCGCCACATTGGCGGCCCCGCAGGTCCCGGCGAACGTGAAGCGCGCCTGCAGCTCGGCGAAGGCCGGGTTGCCGCAGTTCACGTTCGTGCCGCCCGGGAACATGGTCGCATAGAGGCGCGAGCCGCTTTCCTCGACGATCTCGTCCTTGAACTTGAAGTTGAAGTAGTCGACCGTCGCCGAGAACCCGCCCATCTCGAAGATGACGCCGACGTTGAAGGTGTCGGCCTTCTCGGGCTTCAGGTCCGGATTGCCGCAGGTCTGGAAGGCGCGATAGGCGCTGCCCAGGACCCGGACCCCGTTGTTGCAGCCATTCGTCGTCAGGCCGGGGCCCGGCGCGCGGAAGGTCGTGCTGGCGCTGCCGCGGAAGGCCAGCCAGTCGGTCGCCTGCCACTTCACCGCGATCTTCGGATTGGTCGTCGAGCCGATGCCGCCCTGGTAGTCCTCGTAGCGGATCGCGGCGCTGACATTCAGGTTGTCCAGGATCGGGATCTGGACCTCGCCGAACACCGCCTTGACGTTGGCGTCGTCGTCCCGGTCCACGGCCGAGCCGAAGAACTGCAGCGGTCCGCTCTCGTCGGCGCAGGCCGGACGGTCCGGGCACGGGTTCTCGTCGGCGTTGAAGTTGGCGCCGTACTTCCGAACCTCACGCGTGTAGCGATACTGCGCGCCCAGGGCCCAGGCGATGGCCCCGCCGGCGAGCTCGATGCCCGTCTCGCCGGAGAAGACCGCGTCGGCCACCACGATCTGGTTTGTCAGGACGTTGGTGTAGTTGCCGAACAGGCCCGCCACCACCAGCGGATCGTTGGCCACGGTCGGATTGAAATAGGGGTTGGCGGCCCCGTTCACGAGGCTGGTCTGCACCGCATTGCTGAAGGGGTTGAAGAAGTAGCAGCCCAGGGCCGCATTGCCGGCGCCGGTGGTGTAGTTCGCCGTCTCCGCCGCCGTGCAGGCGTTGGTCGCCCCGTCCTGGCTGCCGAAGCCACGCAGCGCGAGCTGCAGGTTCTTGACCAGGATGTCGTTGGTGTTGGTGGTGTTCTTCTGCTCCATGAAGGTCAGCGAGGTGTCGTAGTTGATCCCGCCGAAGATCTTGCCCTTGAAGCCGCCCGAAATCCGGTAGGCGTCGTTCACGATCGACTGGTGGTCGGCGCCGTCCTTGAACCGCGGGTTGCCGCCGAAGGCCAGGGCGCGCCAGCCCAGCTGGACGATGTCGACCCCACGCGCCCCGCCCGGCGAACCGGCCTGGGCGCCCGTGGTGCTGAACGCGCCGGCGCGGATGGCGGCGCATTCGGTGGCGGTCAGCGGCGCACGGCAGTCGTTCACCAGGGCCAGGAAGCCCGGGTTGTTCACCGGCACGTTGAAGGGCACCGCCAGGTTCGGGCCGTTGGGCGCGCCCGGCGAGAACGAGGTGCCGCCGTCGATCACCCGCGACGGGTACTGGGCCGTCAGGTTGGAGGGCGACAGCCGCTGCACCGGCGTGTCGTTCTTGGTCCAGGCCACCTCGCCGTGGAACGACATGTTCTCGGAGAGGTCGAAGTTCACCTCGCCGTAGAGCTGGTAGTGATCCTCGCGGTTTACGAGGTCGTTGAAGTTGGAGAACTGGAACCGGCAGCCGGTGCCCGTGCCCGAGGTGGCCGGCAGGTTCGCATTGACCGGTACGGCGAAGGTGACGGTCGGCGCCTGGTTCGGCTGGCCCGCCAGCGGGTTCGCGAAGCTGACGTTCCGGGTCAGCGTGCCACCCAGTTCCTGACAGCCGTTGTCGCGGAACGCGGTCGCGCCGGCCACGTAGAAGCCGGGGTTCGACGCCCCGGTGAAGCCCGCCGCGCCGGAGGAGCCGGCGAAGTCGAAGGGCCGCAGGGCGAAGTCACGCTTGTGGATGTCGAGGCGCGAGCGGTGGCGATAGCCGGCGGTGAACAGGACGTTGCCGTTGTCGAACTGCTTTCCCCACGCGGCGTTGGCGTTGTAGTCGCCGTTCGAGCCGTCGATCAGGGCGTATTCCCCGTCGATCTCCAGGCCGTCCAGATCCTTGCGGGTGATGAAGTTCACCACGCCGCCGATGGCGTCCGAGCCGTAGGTCGCCGCCGCGCCATCCTTCAGGATCTCGATCCGACCGACCGCGGCGGTGGGGATGAAGTTCAGGTTGGCGCCGCCGCCCTGGAAGGCCGCCACCGGGCTGTCGGCGAGCCGCCGCCCGTTCATCAGGGTTAGCGTCCGCGCCGCGCCGAAGCCCCGCAGGTTGATCGTCGCCGTGCCGGCGCCGCCGTTGTAGCGGTTGCTCTCGCCCAGCGACGACTGCGACGAGGTGATGGACTTCACCAGCTGGACCACCGTAGGCGAGCCTTGCTTCTCGAGGTCGGCGGTGGAGAGCACGTCGACCGGGCTGGCGGAGTCCTCGGGCGTCCCGGCAATGAAGGAGCCGGTGACGACCACTTCCTCGACCTCGGACGGGGCGGTCTGGCCGGCCTGGGCCGCCGCCGCGCCCGTGAGGCCGAGCGAAAACACGGCAGCCAGCATCGAGCCGCCGCAGAGATAACTGCGTCTGTTCATGGTTTTCCTCCCGCAAGGTCCGACCCGCATCTGGCGTGCGGGTTACGGGGCCCCTGGTGGAGCGATGATCACCTGAGATTCAGCGGCGCGCCACAGGATTCCGGTACGTCAACGTACCGCAACTCTGAATCTACAACCGGCCAGATTGCAGCCTGATGTGTGATATAGTTGCGTAAATTCAATCAGATGATGCCTAGCTACAGACCTTCGAGGCTCCGAAGCGGGGTACGCCGGAGCGTTGCAAGAAGGTTACAGAGCGGATCGATTTTTCGAAATCATGGTCTGGCTGAACGGCAGCGCGCGCAAAGAAGAACGCCGCCGGCGGGGCCGGCGGCGTCCAAATGCCCTCGGGGCGTCTTCGGCCTAGAAGCGCTTCTTGACGCTCACCTTGTAGGTGCGGCCGATCGCGCTGCCCGTGAACGGATCGTAGTTGAGGTCGAGCCGGGCAAACGCAGGGTCCTGGTCGAACAGGTTGTCCACCGACAGGGTCATGGTGGTCTCCCACGGCAGTTGCACCCGATAGTCGAGCTCAGCCAGGATCGTGGACTTGATGGTCTGGCCCTTGGTCTGCACCGCCCCGTTCACCGGGTTAGGCGCCAGGATCGAGGTCCGCTGGTCCTTGTAGGAGTCGATGTAGTTCAGCGTGAAGCGCAGGTTATGCGGCCCACGGCTGTACTCGGCGAACACCTGGCCCTTCCACTCGGGGAGGGACGTGGCGATGAGCTGGTAGTTCAGGAAACCGGCCGCATCGAAGGCCCGCTCGACCGTCACACCCTCGACGGTGAAGTCGCCGATCTTGTACTCGATCGTGTAGGTCGCCGAGCCGCCGATGCGGATGTCACCGCCCAGCACGTCGTCGAAGTCGTACTGACCCATGAAGTCGATGCCGGAGGTCTTGATCTTCGGCCCGTTCACCACCTGGGTCCGCACGCGCGAGATCGTCGCGGTCGAGCAGGCGCCCTGGAAGGTGAAGCGCGATTGCAGGCCTGCGAACGCAGCCTGGCCGCAGTTGGCCGTCGAGCCGCCCGGGAACATGGTGTTCACGATGGACGCCGAGGGCTCACCCACGATCGGGTCCTTGAAGTCGAAGCCCCAGTAGTCGATCGAGCCCTTGAAGTTGCCGATGTCGAAGATGCCGCCCACGCTGTAGGTGGTCGCCTCTTCCGGCTTGAGGTCCGGGTTGCCGAAGAAGTCGATGGCCCGGAAGGCGCCGGCGATGAAGCTCAGCGCCGTCACGCTGCCGGGCGCCAGGTTGGTCAGGGCCGGGCCGCGGAAGGTGGTGCCGATCGAGCCGCGCAGGGCGAACCAGTCGGCCATCTGCCACCGCGCCGAGATCTTCGGATTGGTGGTGGTGCCCACCGCCTCGTAGTCCTCGTGCCGGATGGCGGCCATGATCTGGATGTCGTCGGTGACCGGGATGCTCAGCTCGCCGAACACGGCCCAGACGTTGCGGTCCAGGTCCGCTTCCTCGCCCGTCCCCAGGAACATCAGCGGGCCGTTGCGCACCGCGCACGAACCCGTCCCGTTGATCGGGGTGTCGATGCAGGGCGAGGCGTCGATGTCGCTGAGATCGTTGTACTCGGACTCGAAGCCGTCCCGGCGGAACTGGACGCCCGCCGCCCAGGCGACGTCGCCGCCGGCCAGCTCGATGCCGGTCTTGCCGTTCAGGACCGCATCCCAGACGAAGGTGCGCTGGGTCTGCTTGGTCGAGACCTGCTGGAAGAACCAGCGGACCACATCGGGATTGTTCGCCGCCCCAGCCACGAAGCCGGGGTTCGTCTGGCCGGTGATGGCGTTGGAGGCGATCGCATTGGCGAAGGGGTTGAAATAGTAGCAGCCGAGCGCCGTGTTGCCGGCGCCCGTGGTGAAGTTGCCCGTCTCGGCCGCAGTGCATCCGCCGGCCGAGTCGCCGTTCAGGCTGCCGTAGCCGCGCAGGGCGAGCTGGAAGCGGGAGACGACGGTGTCGTAGCCCGTCCGGCGACCGGTCTCCTGGCCGTAGGTCAGGGCGACGTCGTAGCCGATGCCCATCCACGGCAGGTCGCCGCGCAGGCTGCCCGAGACCCGGAAGGCTTCGAACTGGCGCAGGCCCTCGGACGAGCCTTCGTTGCCGTCGAAGGCCGGGTTGCCGCCGAACGCCAGCGGGCGATAGCGCACGCCAGGCATGTGCAGGCCGATCGCGCCGGTCGGAATCAAGCCCGGGTTCGCCGCGGCCAGCGCCTGGAAGCCTGGGTTGCTGGCCGGGACGAAGTAGCCTGCGAGCAGCGCGGGAGGCAGGGTGGTGAAGGGATTGGTGAGCGACGTGGGCGTCTGCAGCGACAGGTACGACGGCGACGTCTTCCAGTTCGGCACGTCGGTCTTGGCGTAGAGCGCCTCGATGTGCAGCCGGTGGCCCTCGGCCAGGTCCGCATTCACCTCGCCGTAGAGCTGGAGCCGATCCTCGCGTTCGATCAGGTTGTCATAGTCCACATAGTGGAACAGGCAGGCCGGCAGGCCGCCAGGCTGGACGATGCCGCCCAGGGCGTTGCAGCTCGCGTTGTCCGCGCGGAAACCGGTGGCGGCCGGCGTTCCGCCGATGGGGAAGAACGGCGCGATCGAGCTGCCGGCGGACCAGCCGCCTTCCGGGTTGGTGAAATAGTCGCGCGAAGCCCAGTCGCGGTCCGTGGTCTTCAACTCGGAGCGGTGCTGGTAGCCGATGCTGAGGAGGATGTTGCCATTCTCCCAGGCGTGGCCCCACAGGCCCGTGGCGTCGTAGTTGCCCTTGGAGCCGTCGATCAGCGTGTAGCTGCCGCCGACCTCAAACCCCTCGAAGTTCGTCCGCGTGATGAAGTTGACCACGCCGCCGATGGCGTCCGACCCGTAGGTGGCCGCGGCGCCGTCCTTCAGCACTTCCACCCGGCCGATGGCGGCCGTGGGCAGGGTGTTGGTGTCGACGATGCCCGCGCCGGCCTGGCCGAAGGGGTTGGGCGACATGCGCCGGCCGTTCAGCAGCACCAGGGTCCGCTGGGCGCCCAGGCCCCGCAGGTTGACCGAACCCGAGCCTTCCGAACCCTGCGCCCGCGGGTCGAACTGGTTCGTGTCGCCCAGCACGCCGCTGGAGACCGAGAGCTGCTTGATGAGTTCGAGGGTGGACGGCGCACCCTGTTTCTCCAGGTCCTCCTGGCTGATCACGTCCACCGGCAGGGCGGCGTCCTCAGGCGTGCCGCGAATGAATGAGCCCGTGACGACGACTTCCCCGATCTCGGTCGGCGCGGTCTGGGCGGTGGCTTGGGTGGAGATGCCGAGCGCCACGGTGGCGGCCAGCACGGAAGCGCTGCAGAAGAACCTGCCTTTGGTCATCAAATTTCCTCCCCTCGGCAGCCTCTGATGTCGGGCCGTCCTGAGTGGAGGGATATTGAGGCTCTTTGTTTCAGCTTCGCCACTGGAATTTCGTTGTTCGCTCTGCAAGGACTGAAAGAGCGGCGTTCGCGCAACACCTTGTCGCATAAGGGTTTGCGCGTTTTTTAGGCGTTGCGATCCCGGCGGCCTGGGCGCCCGATCTTCGAAAATCGGCGCCTTGATGTCAGTTCGGCCGCAAGAATCGCCGCCTGCCCGCACGGCGCGAATCCTGTTGCGGGCGGCCGGCGCCGCCTTCAGTTTGCCCGAGCGGCTGCCTCGCGTGTCGAAGGGGCGGACCGGCTCGGGGGCTGGCATGGATTTGGTGTGGCGGGTCCGCACGGCGGGCGGCAGGCTGGTGGGAGAGCCGGCGGGCCGCGTGGACGAAACCACTTGGGAGGCGTTCTCGGCCCATTTGACGGCGGCCGTGCGCGAGGCCTCCGCGGCCGGGGCGCCGCTGATCCTCGACCTCAGCCAGCTGGACTACATGTCCTCGCGCGGGCTGCGGGCCCTGACCATCGCCCGGCGCGAGGCCGGCGCCCAGACGTCGATCACGCTCGCCGCGCCCAACGCCCGGATGCGGGAGATCTTCGCCATCAGCCGCTACGACAAGCTGTTCGCGATCGTCGACGACGTCGATTCGGACGCGTGACGGCGACAGGGGAGCTTTCGATGCTGGTACGCTTCTGGGGCACGCGCGGCTCCCTGCCGGTCGCGCAACGGGCCGACGCCATCCAGGCCAAGATCGCCCATGCCCTGGTGGCCGCCGGCGGCCGCAGGTTCGCTGACGAGGCCGAAGCGGACGCCTTCGCCCGGGCGAACCTCGATTTCGCCGCCTATGGCGCCTATGGGGGCGCCACCAGCTGCGTGGAGATCGAGGGGGCCGATGGCGCTTTCCTGGTCTGTGACCTGGGCTCGGGCCTGCGCGAGTTCGGCATCGACTCGGTCCGGCGGATCGCCGGCGGCCACCCGCCGGTCTATCACGTCTTCCTGTCCCACCTTCACTGGGACCACATCATGGGCTTCCCGTTCTTCGGGCCAGCCTTCAACCCCGCCGCGACCATCGTGATCCACTCCGGCCATGCCGACGCGGAAACCGCGCTGCGCCGCCAGCAGGAGGAGATCTCCTTCCCGGTGCCCTTCGACTGGCTGCGGGCGAAGTTTCAGTTCGTCGTCCATCCGCCAGGCCAGCCGTTCGACGTCGCCGGCGTCACCGTGACCCTGGTGGCCCAGCACCACAGTCACGACTCCTACGGCTATCGCTTCGAGAAGGGCGGGCGCGCGGTCATCTATTCCACCGACAGCGAGCACAAGGTGGAGAACATGGACGCCGAGGCGGCGTTCGAAGGCTTCTTCGCCGAGGCCGACCTGGTGATCTGCGACACCATGTATTCCCTCGGCGACACGGTCAGCCTCAAGCAGGACTGGGGGCACTCGTCCAACATCGTGGCCGTGGACCTGTGCCATGCCGCCGGCGCCAAACGACTGGCGCTTTTCCACCACGAACCGACCTATACCGACCAGGACATCCAGCGCATGCACGCCGAGACTGTCCGCTACGAGGAGCTGGTCCGCGCCGATCGGCCTCAACTGGAGGTGATCTGCGCCTATGACGGTCTCGAGGTCGCAGTCTGACGCCCTGAGCGAGCTGGACGACGGGGCCAGGCTCCGCGTCCGCATCGCCGGGCTGAGTGCGGCCCTCGCGGTCGCGGTGATGGTGCTGTTCGGCGGCCACCTGCTGCGCCAGCCGCTGTTCGATGCGTTCCAGACCGTCGCACCCGCCCCCGACGTCTCGCGCCGGGTCCATGTGGTGGTGATCGACGCCGACAGCCTGCGCGACGTGGGCGGCTGGCCTTGGACGCGCTTTTATCTCGCCCGTCTCGTCGAGCAGATCGCCGACCGCGGCGCCGCGGTCATCGGCTTCGACATGCTGTTTCCCGAGCCGGACCGCCTGGCCCCTTCGGAGTTCACCAGCCTCTACAGCGAGCTGCCGCCCGGGGTGGCGCAGGAAATCCGTGACCTGCCGTCCATGGACGCGGTGTTCGCGCGGGTGATCGGGCGCAACCCGGTGGTGCTGGCCCGGGCCGGCGTCACGCGCGAATCGTTCGATCTAACCGAGGGCGCCGGCCCGCCCCTGCCCCCCGAGGCCCAGTTCTCGGGAGCCGTCCCCGCCGACCTGCTGACCTATCCGGCCGTGGTGACCAACATCCCCCTGCTGGACGGCGCCCCGCTGGGCCATGGCCTGGTCAACGGTGAGCGCGACGCCGACGGGCTGGTCCGCCGGGTGCCCTTGCTGGCCCGGGCCGCAGGCCATGTGACGCCGGGGTTCGCCGTCGAACTGGTGCGCGCGGCGGAGGGCGCCGACAGGATCGAGCTCGAGACGCGGGCCGGCCGCCTCGAGGCGGTGAAGATCGGCCGCCACCGGGCGCCCGCTGGCCCGGACGGCCAACTGCTGCTGCGGTTCGGCGACTGGCGCACGACCCAGACCACATCGGCGGTCGACGTCCTGCGCCAGGGGCAGAGGCCCGACCAGTTCAAGGACCAGATCGTGCTGATCGGCCTGGCCGCCGCCGGCACCTCTGACGTCACCAGCACGCCGCGGGCCAAGGCCATCTACGGCGTCTATGTCCAGGCCCAGGCGGTGGATTCCATCCTGCGCGGCACGGCGCTGCGGCGGCCCGGCTGGGCGGCTCCGGTCGAATGGGGGATCGGCCTGGCCCTGGTGCTGCTGTCGCTGTTCGGGGTCCCGCGGGCGCCCATGGGGCCGGTCATCGTCGGCGCCGCGGTCGAGATCGCCCTGGCCCTGGGAGCAAGCTGGCTGGCCTTCCAGAACAACCTGCTGCTGGACCCCTTCCCCATGCTCCTGCCGGGAGCCGCCAATTCGGCGGTTATGGTCGCCCTGCTGTTCGTGGAAGGCCGCCGGGTCCAGGCCCGCCTGCGCGGCGCGCTGGAGGACGAGCGCCTGACCGCCGCGCGCATCTCGGGCGAACTCGCGGCCGCCAGCGAGATCCAGTCCGGCATGCTGCTGCCCAGGGCGGACCTCCCCCGCATCTCGCCTGCCGTCGAGATCGACGCGGTGCTGCAGTCGGCCAAGACCGTCGGCGGCGACCTCTACGACGCGTTCCCGTTCGACGACGGCCGCGTCTGTTTCCTGGTGGGCGACGTCACAGGCAAGGGCGTGCCCGCCTCGCTGTTCATGGCGCTCTCCAAGGCCCTGTCGCGCAGCCTGCTGATGCGGCCAAACACCAGCCTCTCGGCGGCGGTGGCCGAGATCAACGCCGAGCTCTCGCGGGACAATCGCCAGGCCATGGCCGTCTCGCTGCTGGTGGGCGTCCTGCATCCGGCCGACGGCCGGCTGGACCTCTGCTGTGCCGGTCATGAGAACCCGCTGGTGGTCGACGCCGCCGGGACCGTCCGCGAGCTGACGCTCGACGGCGGGCCGCCGCTTTGCGTGGCCGAGGACTTCCCCTACCCGGAGGAGGTGCATCGTCTGGCGCCCGGCGAGACCCTGATCGCCTTCACCGATGGTCTCAGCGAAGCGCAGGCTCCGGATGGATCGCTCTTCCGCCGCGAGCAGGTGTTGGCGGCCCTCGGCGCGGCGTCGAAAGCGCCCACGCTGGGCGGCCTGGTCGACGAGCTGGTCCGGCAGGTCCGCGCCTTCGAGGCCGGCGGCGAGCCCAGCGACGACCTCACCGTGATGGCCGTGCGGCTGCGCCCTACCGCAGGATGACTTCCACGCGGCGGTTGGCGGGCTCGGCGACGTTGTCGTCCGTCGGCACGCGCAGCTCCCGCTCGCCGCGGCCCACCACCTTGGCGTTCTCGAACGGCAGGCCCTGTTTCACGAGCGCGGCGCGGATCTCGACCGCCCGCTCGAAGGACAGCTTGTCGTTGACCTCGTCGGCGCCCGTGGTGTCGGTGTGACCGGTGATCTGCACCTCGTCGTCCGGCTGGGCCGCCTGGCGCAGCGCCTCGAGGATGGGCAAGGACTCGGGCGTCAGGTCGGTCGAGCCCTCGACGAAATACATCACGTAGGCCCGGGGCGCGAAGGGCGACCAGGCCATGAGGTTAGTCCAGAAGCCCTGCTTCGCCGGCCGGGCCTTCACCGCCCTGCCGCCCACGCGGGCGCGGGTGTCGCCGGAGGTCAGCGCGCCGACCTCCCGGCCGGTCTTGGGGTCGAACACCGCCACCGACCCGGACGTGCTGGTCCCCGCGTCGTTGAGCAGGGTCACGTCCGACGTGGCGCAGCCGCCGAGGAGGCCGGCCAGGGCCAGCGCAGGCAGGAGCCTCACTTCACCTCCACCACGAAGGTTGTGCCCCGGGCGGCCAGCAGGGACGTCGGCGTCCGCACCTTCATGGCGTCCTTGTTCTCTTTGGCGATCTGGCCGGAGACGACGCCCAGCGTCCCCCGATCCACCGTCGTCAGCGACTTGCCCTTGTGGGTCGTGTCGTCGAACTCGAACTGGCTCAGCGCCACCCGGCTGTTGGGACCGACCGCGAAGCGGCTGTTGTCTATGAAGGTGATGCCGATCCGGCCGTTGCCGCCGGTGGTCAGCACATCGCTCACCAGAAGCTGGTAGCCCGGGGTCGCCGGCTTCACCTGCTTGCCGCGCAGGACCGAGGCATTGCCGGTCACGGTCTTGATCCGCCCAATCTCGGCCATGGCAAAGCCTGGCGTCGACAGCGCACACGCCATCAGCAATCCTGCGACCCACGCCCTGCGCATGCGCGCCTCCCTGAAACACGGTTCTCTCATAGCCCAGCTCCCGGTCCTTGCCCAATCCCCCTGCGTCGTCCGCGCACGGCCGGCCGCCGATCGGGGCGCCGTGGGCCGCGCCCTGGCCGCGACGCGCGCGTTCTGCCAGCAGGCGGAGCTCGGCCGCGATGCCGCCGAGCGCCTGGTGATCGTCGTGGAGGAGTGGGTCGCCAATGTGGTGGAGCATGGCGCCCCGCCGCCGGGCAGCCGCATCGGCCTGCGGCTGGTCCAGGGCTCCGGCGCGATCCGGATCACCATGACCGACGCCGGTCGGCCGTTCGATCCGCGCCAGGAAGCCTTCAAGGGCCCGAACCTGGAGCGGGGGGGCGGCGCGGGCCTGGAACTGCTGCGCGCCTGGAGCCGGGTGGCCGCCTATGGCTCCAGGGCCGGCCGCAATCGGCTGGTGCTGCAAATGCCGTACAGAAACGAGGGCGGCGGCGGGCATAACCCGCCGCCGCCGGTGTGACATCGCCTTCGGTGGCGTTTAGGCCGCCAGGCGGCGCCGGGAGCGGATCATCGCGCCGGTGGCGCCGAAGCCCAGCAGCATCATCGCCCAGGTCGCGGGTTCCGGGACCCACGCCACCGGCAGGCCGTATCCGCCGGATTCGTCGTGGCCGCAGCCCCGGCCGTGCTGGTGACCGTAGCCGTACTTGCTCGACCGGGCGCCTGGCACGTCGAACTCGACGCCCTGGTAGGCGACGATCGGGTTGTACAGGCTCAGGGTGTCGATGCCGTACTTGAAGTTCAGCTTGAACGAGCCGTCCGCCCATTCGCCGATTTCCGGACCGGCGTTGGTTCCCGGGTCGCAGTTGCTCGAAGTGCTGGACCCCTTGGTCGTCAGGCAGACGTCGAAGTCATCGTCGACCAGATAGCTGTTGGTGGGATCGAAATCGCCGCGCCCCACGGTGCGATATTCACCGTCGATGATGACCGCGCCCTTGAAGCTCTTCTCGACGCCGTTCTTCGTGCCGTCGACGTCGAAGGCGATGGCGGCGACCCGTGATTCGTCCACCCATTGATCGGACGCATTCTCCACCAGGTAGTCGAAGGTCCACGACTTGCCGTCGGAGCTGATGTCCGAGAGCTTGTAGAGCACGGTCGAGGCCAAGCCCGGGAGCGGCACGTTCCCGCTCATGTAGTCGTCGGTGTAGCCTTCGAAATAGATGCGGTACCAGCTGCCGACGCTGTCCAGGCCCCAGTCCAGCTTGGTGGACGACGTCCACTCCGCACCCCAGATCTGCGTGCCGTTCCAGTCGACCAGGTCCCAGTCTCCGGCGAGAGCCGGCGCCGAGAGTGTCGATATGGCGAGCGATAGCGCCGCCAAGGCGGACTTGTTGAACATGATGAGTGCCCCGTCCCCGTTCCGGGCGGCCGGAATGGCCGTGGGCGGGCATTAACCACTTAGGTTGCTAAGGCAAAGCTCGTTCGCCCCGCGGGCGAGCGTCGGCTGGCCGACATTCTCTCATAAGGCGAGACTTGTACCGGCTATCGCGTGGCGCGAACAATGATCGCGAGCGCTGAACTGGTGAAGGAAAAGGATGGTGGACGTGACAGGGATTGAACCTGTGACCCCCTCGATGTCAACGAGGTGCTCTCCCGCTGAGCTACACGTCCGTACCTTCGGGAAGGCGGGGATATACAGATCGGCCCCCGGCTTAGCAAGCGGGGCCGAAGCGCCCTTTTTCAGGCGGCGATCATCCGCTCCACCTCGGAGACGATCTCGCGCAGGTGGATCGGCTTGGACAGCACCTTGGAGCCGGCCGGCGCCTGTTCGCCGGCGGCCAGCGCCACGGCGGCGAAGCCGGTAATGAACATGATCCGCAGCCCGGGATGCTTGGCAGCCGCCTGGCGCGCCACCTCGATCCCGTCGAGGCCCGGCATGACGATGTCCGTCAGCAAGAGGTCCCACGGCTCGTCGAGGTAGGCTACCGCCTCCTCGCCATCGGCGCAGGAGGTCACCTCGTGGCCGGCGCGTTCGAGCGCGCGGGCCAGGAAGCCGCGGAGGGAATCGTCGTCTTCGGCGAGGAGGATGCGTGACATGGCTGCTGAACGCTTGATCGCTCACAATAGCTAGCGAAGGGTAAAGGGGGAATGAAGGGGGCGGTTTGACGCTGGGGGCCGCTCCAGCGTTGAATGGAGATGATGAACGCCCTGGATCCCCTGCCCGGAGACGCGCCGCCCGCCATCGGCGATGCGTTCGAGGTCCGCCGGGCCGGGCCGGAGGGCAAGCCGCCCACTCCGCTGGTGTTCGCCTCACCGCATTCGGGCCGTCTGTACCCCGAGGACATGATGTCGGCCGCCGCGCTGGATGCGGTGTCGATCCGCCGCTCGGAGGACGCCTTCGTCGACGACCTGATCGCGCAGGCTCCGGCCCACGGGGCGGCGGTGATCACCGCCAACTTCGCCCGCGCCTACATCGACCTGAACCGGGAGCCGTTCGAACTGGACCCCGGCATGTTCTCGGACCAGCTGCCCGAGTTCGCCCGCGCCCGCACGGCGCGCGTGGCCGCGGGTCTGGGCGCGATCGCCCGGGTGGTTTCGGAAGGCCAGGAGATCTATCGCCGCAAGCTGACCTTCGCCGAGGCGCGGCGCCGGATCGACGGCGCGCACCGCCCCTATCACGCGGCGCTGTCCGGCCTGATCGAGGAGGCCAGGGCCGCCCACGGCTTTGCGATCCTGGTGGACTGGCATTCGATGCCCGCGGCGGCGGCCCGGGCGGCAGGCCGCGAGCGGCCCTGCGACATCGTGCTCGGCGACCGGTTCGGGGCCGCCTGCGCCGGGGTCCTGCCCACGCGGGTCGAGCGGGAACTGGAGGCCATGGGCTATCGGGTCACCCGCAACATGCCCTACGCCGGCGGCTATACCACCGAGCACTATGGCCAGCCGGGGCGCCGGGCGCACGCCCTGCAGATCGAAATCAACAGGGCGCTGTACCTGGACGAGGCGACGCTCGCGCCGACCTCAGGGTTCGAGACGTTGCGGGCCCATGTGGAGCAGCTGACCCGAGCCCTGGCGACGGCGGACTGGTCCGCGCTGAAGGCCTCCTAGACGGCGGCCAGGGCCGCCCGGCGGCGGCGCATCATCGTCCCGGCGGCGCCGAATCCCAGGATCATCATCGCCCACGTGGCCGGTTCCGGCACGGCGCCCGCGCCAGGGCCGCTCATAATCACATTGTCGAGCTTCACGGTGTCCACGTTGGGGCTCCAGTCGGCGTAGATCTCGATCTGCCGAAGGTCGGCCATGATGGACTGGAAGACGTCGTCCGAGACGCGGGGCCCCTGGTTGACGTCGCTGCCGGTCTGAAAGCTGGAGGTCGACAGACTGACGTTGAACGAGCCAAGCTGAGGCGACGGCCCCCCGGCCAGGTTGCCGAACATCCTCAACCCGTTCTTGCTGCTGAACACCACCAGCGGACGCTTGCCGGAATAGTCGTTGAATGCAGACGAGAGGTCGAAGGTTAGCGACCCGCCGATGAAGTCGGACTTGTCGCCCAGAAACTTGGCAGGGGCGATGTACCCCCAGCCCGCGAAGCCATACGTGGACGTGATGAGGTCGCCGGCGGCGTCATAGGTCACCGGCAACACGTTGCCGCCCACGCTCTGCCAGGAGCCATAACCCCAGCCGTCGGCGTCGGTGTCGAAGGTGGAGGACACGGTCGTCGCGGCGCCGGCCTGGCCGGCGAGAGCCACGGCGGCGGCGAGGGCCAGCGCGCCCAGGCCCGTCTTCAGTCGGTTCATAGTGCTTATCCCAAGGCTCGCCGCGAAGACCGCGGCTGTCGCCCGAGGACTAGGATCGGCGAGCGTTCGGCGTCCCCCGCGCACCGACCAACGGCCAGGACGGTCGACGAAGGGGGGCGATTTCGCCTCGCAGGCGAGCGCGCCTAGGTCGTCTTGGCGGCGACCCCCGCCACATAGGTGATCAGGCCCCCTGCGTTGATCGGCTTGGTGAGAAAGGCGTCGGCCCCGGCGGCGTCGGCGGCTTCCTTGTGCTCGTCCATGGCGTTCGCGCTGAGCACGCATATCGGCGTACGCGTCCGGCCGAACTCGCGTTCGATCTCGCGGATCGCCCTTATGGCGGCAAGGCCGTCCATCACCGGCATCTGCATGTCCATCAGGACAAGATCGAAGGCCTGGCCCGCGAAGACCTCGACCGCCTCGCGGCCGTTCTCCACGGCCACGATCTCCACCGGCAGTTCCTCGAGGATCAGCTCGACGGTCATGCGGTTGATCAGGTGATCCTCGGCCAGGAGGAGCCTGAGCGGACGCATGGAGCCGTCGATGGCCGACGACTGGACCACCTCCAGGATCGGCCCGTCCTGGACCACGCGTCGCAGCGGAAGCTCGACCTTGAACGTCGCGCCCCGCCCGGGCGCCGAGGTCGCGGAGATCGTCCCGCCCATCAGCGTCGCCAGGGATTTCGAGATCGCCAGGCCCAGGCCTGTGCCGCCGTACTGACGCGTGACCGAGCCGTCCGCCTGTTCGAAGCGCTCGAACAGCGTCTCGGCCGCGTCCGGCGGGAAGCCGATGCCCGTGTCGCGGACGGCGAAGCGCACGCGCTCGCGACCGTCCGGCAGGGGCGCGCCGGTCACCGAGAGCCGCACCTCTCCCCGGGCGGTGAACTTGACCGCGTTGCTGACCAGATTGGACAGCACCTGGCGGATCCGCAGCTCGTCGCCGATGAACCGGTCGCGCGACGCCTCGTCCAGCTCCACGAGCAATTCCACGCCCTTCTCGGCGGCGCTGGCCTGGAATAGCTCGGCGATCTCGCGCACGGCGTTCGCCAGGTCGAAGCGCTCCTCGCGAATGGAAACGCGCCCGGCATCGAGCTTGGCCAGGTCGAGGATGTCGCTCAGCAGCCGTTCCAGCGCGCGGCCCGACCCCTCGATCAGGTTGACCATATGCCGCTGCTTTGGCGCCAGGTCGGTGCGGGCCAGGGCGCCGGCGATGCCCAGCACCCCGTTCAACGGCGTCCGGATTTCGTGGCTCATGTTGGCCAGGAACACCGATTTCGCCAGGTTGGCCTTCTCCGCCTGTTCGCGCGCCGCGATCAGGCGAAGTTCCGTGTCCCGCCGTTCCGACAGGTCGCGCACGATGGCGGTGAACGCGTCTCCCGTAGCGGTGTCCAACACCGCGAGCGACACTTCGGCCGGGAACTCCTCGCCCGACCGCCGCCGCCCGACGATCGGGGCGCGGTCGTGCATGCGTAGGCTCCTGGCGCCGCCGGCAGAGAACGCGGCCACGTGTTGCTCGTGCGCAGACCTGTGCCGTGCGGGCAGCAGCTTCTCGACCGGCTGCCCCAGCACCTCGCCGGCGGCATAGCCGAAGGTTTCCTCCGCGCCGACGCTGAAGGCGATAATCCGGGCGGTCTGGTCGGTGACCACGATGGCTTCCGGCGAGATCGTCAGCATGGCGGCCAGGGTGTTGGCGCTGCGGCGGGCCGCCTCCTCGGCCGCGCGCACGCCGGTCACGTCCTGGACGGCTCCGAACATCAGCGTCGGGGCGCCGTCGGGCCCGAACTCCACCTCGCCGCGCTCGCGCATGATCCGCTCGCCGCCGTCCGCGAGCGCGACCCGGTAGTCGAGGTCATAGGCCTCCTCGCCCGCCAGGGCGCTGCGCACGCGCGCCCGCACGCGCTCGCGGTCCTCGGGATGGATGAGGTCCAGCACCTGGTCGAAGGTCGGTCGGAAGGCGCAAGGGGCCAGGCCGAACAGCCGATAGACCTGGGCGGACCAGAGGAGCCGTTCGCGCGGGACATCCGCTCGCCAGCTCCCGGTGTTGGATAGGCGCTCCGTGCGGTCGAGATGCTTCAGCAGGGCCGCCGCGTCGCCGGAGGCGGGCGTCCCCTCTGGAGGCCAAAGGTCGACCGGCCGCCGCGATCCGCCGGACGGCGTGCGCCTCGGAACCTTCAACCGCGCGGCCTCCTGCAAGGTTGGGGATGACACCGGTGACAGGCGGCGAGCCGTTTGCGGGGCGCGCCCCGCGCGGCGCGGGCCTGCCGCTCTTCATGCCAGCCCATATCGTGCTCCCACACAAGATGAGTATATGACCGCAGTAGCCGGCGATTTTCCAATAACAGTCAACCCAGCCGATAGTTCTATGAAAGAGGATATAGGCCTATAACTTTAGATATGCCTCGCGCCGTTCGCCTTGGGGGCGAAAATTTCGTCCGTGATTTAACCACAGGTCGCGGCGTGTCTCTGCTCAAGTGGCGTTCGCCGATTCTGGATTGATTTTGATCTACCCGCTCATTACCCACGTACGCCGTAAGGATATTCTGAGGGGAGGCGGCGCTGGTGCTGGCGGCGGTCAAGAGTGCGGGCCGTCCGCGTCGGGGCGCGGATCCTTGCGACGGCGAGACGTCGCCGCCGCGGGAGGGCGCGACGCTCGCCGCACTCATCGTCGAAGAGAAGCCGATCTGCCGCCTGGCCATCTGCGGCCTGGTCGCCGACGTCCTGGGCTCGGGCGAGGTCGGCTTCGCCAGCTCGATGCTGGAGGCTCACCGCTTCGCGCGTCATGGCCGCGCCGGCCTGCTCCTCGTCGACCTGTTCTCGATCGACTTCGACTTCGAGGGCCTGCGACGGCTCATCGCCCTGAGCCAAGCGCCTGCGATCGCCATCGACGACCGGCCCAACCCGAGTTTCGCAGCCCTGGCGCAGATGGCCGGGACCCGCGGCTATGCCTCGAAGAACTATGAGCTCGACAAGTTCCGCAGCGTGATCCGGGCGGTGGTGGAAGGTGGCGCCCACTTTCCGTATGAGACCTCCGCCCGGCCGCGACGCTCGGCGCCGGCCAACCGCCAGCTCGGGCTCTCGCCTCGCCAGCTGGACGTGCTCAAGTGCATCGCGGTCGGAATGAGCAACCAGCAGATCGCGAGTTCGCTGGGCATCACCCTGGGTACCGTGAAGCTCCACATCCACGCGATCCTGCGGCTCACCGGCACCCGGAACCGCACCGAGGCGGCCCTGATCGCCGGCCGCTTCCTGGCCCCGACCATCGAGGACTGAGCCCGCAGACGGGCCAAAAAAAAGCCGCGCCATCGCGCGCGGCAGTTCAAATCAGGGAGGAAACGCCCAGGAAGGGCGAGAGCGTCAGAGACGCCCTATGACGCTGAAGCTAGTGTGCGGCGCACAAAAATGCAAGCGCCTCTGAGAATCTTTTGTGTCGCGCGCCTGTGCCGCAGCTGTTTTCTCAGCGGAAACAGGATATCACGTTACGTAATCAACCTAAGGCGTTAGGTGCGGCGCACAACAGGCTGGCGGTCTGCCGCGGCTTCCCCTACAAGCGCGCGCCTCCTGAAAGAGACTGCCCTCCCTATGTCGCTCCGAAACATCGCCATCATCGCCCACGTCGACCACGGCAAGACCACGCTGGTGGACCAGCTGCTCGCCCAGTCCGGCGTCTTCCGAGCCAACGAGGCGACGGTCGAGCGGGCGATGGACTCCAACGACCAGGAGCGCGAGCGCGGCATCACCATCCTGGCCAAGTGCACCTCGGTGCTGTGGAACGGGGCGGCCGGCGAGACCCGGATCAACATCATCGACACCCCCGGCCACGCCGACTTCGGCGGCGAGGTGGAGCGGATCCTGGGCATGGTGGACGGCTGCGTCCTCCTCGTCGACGCCGAGGAAGGCGTCATGCCCCAGACCAAGTTCGTGCTAGGCAAGGCGCTGAAGATGGGCCTGCGCCCCATCCTCTGCCTCAACAAGGTGGACCGCCCGCACGCCGACCCGGACCGGGTGCTGAACGAAGCCTTCGACCTCTTTGCCGCCATGGGCGCCACGGACGAGCAGCTCGACTTCCCGCACATCTACGCCTCGGGCAAGAACGGCTGGGCCACGCTGGACATGGCCAAGCCCAACGACAACCTGGGCCCCCTCTTCGACCTGATCGTCGACCACGTCCCGCCGCCGAAGGCCGAGCAGCGGAAGGACGAGCCCTTCCAGATGCTGTCGGTGCTAATCGAAAGCGACCCGTTCCTGGGCCGCCTGCTGACCGGCCGTATCGAGAGCGGCAAGGCCGTGCCCGGCATGGCCATCCACGCCCTCAGCCGCGACGGCAAGGAAATCGAGCGCGGCCGCATCACCAAGGTGCTGGCCTTCCGCGGCCTGAAGCGCCAGCCGATCGATGGCGGCGCCGAGGCCGGCGACATCGTCGCCATCGCCGGCCTGTCGAAGGCTACCGTGGCCGACACCCTCTGCGCCATGGACGTCACGGAGGCCCTGCCGGCCCAGCCGATCGACCCGCCGACCATCTCGATGACCGTCTCGGTCAACGACAGCCCGCTGGCCGGGCGCGAAGGCGACAAGGTGCAAAGCCGCGTCATCGCCGCGCGCCTGCTGAAGGAAGCCGAATCCAACGTGGCCATCCGCGTCACCGAGACGTCCGAGAAGGACGCCTTCGAAGTGGCCGGCCGCGGCGAACTGCAGCTGGGCGTGCTGATCGAAGGGATGCGCCGCGAGGGCTTCGAGGTCTCGATCAGCCGCCCCCGCGTGGTGTTCCAGACCGACCCCGAGACGGGCGAGCGGCTGGAGCCGATCGAGGACGTGATGATCGACGTGGACGACGAGTTCACCGGCATCGTCATCGAAAAGCTGTCGGCCCGTAA
This sequence comes from Phenylobacterium sp. RIFCSPHIGHO2_01_FULL_69_31, assembly GCF_001824475.1. Taxonomy (GTDB): domain Bacteria; phylum Pseudomonadota; class Alphaproteobacteria; order Caulobacterales; family Caulobacteraceae; genus Phenylobacterium. The sequence continues at coordinate 78,868 of NZ_MHXN01000034.1, forward strand.
GGCCGAGCTGAAGGACATGGGACCGTCCGGCGCGGGCAAGACCCGCATCAGCCTGATGAGCCCGTCGCGCTCCCTGATCGGCTATCAGGGCGAGTTCCTGACCGACACCCGCGGCTCGGGCGTGCTGAACCGCGTGTTCAGCCACTACGAGCCCTACAAGGGCGCTATCGACGCCGGCCGCAAGGGCGTGCTGGTGTCCAACTCCGACGGCGAGACCGCAGCCTATGCGCTGTGGAACCTGGAAGAGCGCGGCACCATGTTCGTGGGCGCCGGCGAGAAGACTTATCAGGGCATGATCATCGGCGAGAACAGCCGTTCGGACGACCTCGACGTCAATCCGATGAAGGCCAAGCAGCTCACCAACGTCCGCGCCTCGGGCAAGGACGAGGCGGTGCGCCTGACCCCGCCCCGGAAACTGACCCTCGAACAGGCCATCGCCTACATCGAGGAGGACGAACTGGTGGAAGTGACGCCCAAGTCGATCCGCCTGCGTAAAAAGGTCCTGAACCCGTCGTTCCGCAAGAAGCGCGTCAAGGACGAGTAGACAACGCCGCCACCTGCGTGACACGGAAGAGGTCTAGGAGTTTCGCCATGACCTCCCCCGAACGCCCCTACCCGCCCCGCCACTATCCCACGCCGGCCGCCAAATGCGCGGACCTGGTGGTCCATGTCATGGGCCTGACCCTGGCGCTGGTGGGCGGGATCGTCCTGCTCACCCTGGCGGTGATGAAGGGTTCGATCAGCCAGGTCGTAGGCGTCTCGATCTATGCGGCGGGCGTCGTCGCGATGCTGGCGTTTTCCACCGCCTACAACTTCGCCAAGCCCCAGTACCGCCCGATGCTGCGACGCCTGGACCATGCCGGCATCTTCCTGATGATCGCCGGGTCCTACACCCCCTTCACCCTCAACCTGCCCGGCGCCTGGGGCGTCTGGATGACGGCGGCGGTGTGGAGCATCGCGGCGCTCGGCGCGCTGGGGAAGCTGTTCCTGGTCGGCATCGACCGGAAGTTCTGGGTGGTGGTCTATCTGGTGCTGGGCTGGCTGGTGGTCGTGGCCCTGAAGCCGATGATCGACACCCTGGCCTGGTACGCCATGGCCCTGCTGGTCACCGGCGGCGTGCTCTATTCGACCGGGGTCATCTTCTACGTCAACAAGCGCCTGAAGTTCTCGCGCGCCATCTGGCACGGCCATGTGGTGGCCGCCGCGGCCGCCCATTGGTGCGCGGTGCTGTTGGGCGTCGTCCTGGCCTCCCAAAGCTGAGCTTCGTGCGCGGGCTGCTCGCCGGCCTGGTCCTGGCGCTAGCCGCCGACGCGGCGGCGCAGGCCCAGGGCTACGCCCGCGACGGCCGGACCTGCGACGGCTATCCCCGCGCGCCGATCGAGACGATGAAGGGGATGTGCGCGGGCCTAGTCCTAGCCCCGCCGCCGGCCGGCCTGCCGCCCTCCAGGCGCACCATCCATCTGCCACGCACGCTGCTGCCGCTCGCGGGCGGCGACTGGCTGGTGGTAGATCTCGGAACCTGGGACCCCGGGCGCGGCTCGGTCTGGCGCCTGACCCCGAAGCCCTCGGGCCAGCCGGCCTTGCGGCGCATCCTCTCGAAGCTGGACCTGCCCCACACCCTGGCCGTTGGGCCCGACGGGAAGATCTACCTCAGCGAGATGAGCCGGATCAGCCGGTTCGACGCCGACGCGGCCGACCCGCAGGCGACGCTGACGCCGGTGGTCACGGGCCTGCCCGACAACCGGCTGCACGAGAACCGGCACCCGCTCTCGGCCTTCATCTACGACGCCGACGGGGCCCTGCTGGTCAACGTCGGCGCCCCGTCGGACCAGTGCCCGCCCCGACCGGGCGAGGCCCGCTGCGCCGAGGCCGAGCGGCACGCCGCCCTCTGGCGCTTCGCCCCGGACGGCCCCGGCAAGTGGGCGACGGAGCCCACCGTCTTCGCCCGCGGCCTCCGCAACTCCCTGGCCCTCGTCCGCACACGGGCCGGGGCGGTTCTGCAGGCTGAGAACAGCATCGACGTCTCCGATCCCGCCTGGCCGCCCGAGGAACTGAACGTGATCGAGGCGGGCGCCCACTACGGCTGGCCCTACTGCATGGGCGCGGGCCAGCCGGCGCCGGCGTGGAAGGCCCGGAAGGTCTCCTGCGCCCCCTTCCGCAGGCCGGCTCGCCTGATGCCCGCCCATGGCGCGCCGCTGGACCTGGTCGAGTACCGGGGCGCCATGTTTCCGGAGCTGACCGGCCGGCTGCTGGTCAGCCTGCACGGCTACCGGCCCACGGGCTCACGCATCCTGGCCTATGCGCTGGATGAGGCCGGACGGCCGACGGCGGCCGCTCCCATCGACCTGACGCCGGGCTGGCGGGCCGTCAAGGGGCGGCGGCCAAGCGGCGCGCCGGTGGGGCTGTCTGTGGCCGCGGACGGCGCGATCTGGGTCGCCGACGACCGCAACGGCGCGATCCTGCGGCTGGCCCGCGACCGGAAATAGCTACTCGGCCGCCATCAGGAACGGCGGATCGTCCCGCCACGCCCGCGGGATGAGGGAATTGGGGGCCGGCCGGGCGCGCAGCATCAGGCCGTTCATCGCCAGCGTCTCGGCCACGACGCACGCGGCGGCACCCAGGGGGAACGGCGGCGCGGCGCCCACGAGGCCGGTCAGGCGCTCGTCCAGGGATCGGTAGTCCTCGGCCTGGGCGCAGCCGAAGGCGTCGAGGATCAGCACCTCGTCGTCGGTCAGCCGCGGATCGGCCGGGATCGACAGCGTCACCCGCCGCCGGCCCCGGGCGCCCAGCTGCTGCACGAACGCCTCCAGCATCCGATAGGCCGCCTGGCCGGAGCAGCCACAGGCCGCTTCGAAATGCGCCCGCAGGCTATGACAGGGCGTCGCCAGCGCCAGCAGCCGGACCGTGCGGATCAGCAGGCGCTCGCCGTGCAGGAGGTCGTCGTGGGGCTTGAGGTCGTGCATGGAGGGACTCCGGGGAAGTCCGCATCACGCTATTGCTATTGCGAGTCGTTCGCAACTACAGACTTGCGCAGCCGGTCAGTAGGGTCGCTCCATGAACACGTCCGCGCGGGCGTATGGAGTCTCCACGGGCGCGAGGTCCTTGAAGCCCATCGCGCGGTAGAGGCCCAGCGCCGGGCCGAGGCTGGAGTTGGTCTCCAGGTAGAGCCGCTTCGCGCCCATTTCAGCGCCGGCGTCGATGCAGCGCTGCATCAGCAGGCGACCCAGGCCCGAGTCACGCAGGTCCTCCGACACGGTCATCTTCGCCACCTCGTAGCCGCCGTCGTCCATCTTCAGCAGGGCCACGCAGCCAACGGGCCGGCCGTCCTTGAGGGCCATGAAGATGCGGCCGCCCTTGTCGATGATCTTGCCCTTCGGATCGGTCAGGGCCTCCAGGTCCTTGGCCTCCAGCACGAAGTGCTTCGAGATCCAGGCCTCGTTCAGGCGGTGGAAGGCCTCCGCGTGATGGGGTTCGAACTCGACGATCTCCATGGGGGTCCTCCGGGTGGTCAGGGCGGAATTCTGCAGCCAAAATCCCGCCGATGGCCAACGCGATTTTCTCGAACCTGCCCACCACGATCTTCGAGGAGATGTCGGGCCTCGCCCGCGCCCTAGGGGCGGTGAACCTGGGCCAGGGCTTCCCCGACGACCCGGGCCCCGAGGCGGTGCGCGCCAAGGCGGCCGAGGCCGTGCTGGACGGCTACAACCAGTACCCGCCGATGGCCGGCCTGCCCGAGCTGCGCCAGGCGGTGGCCGGGCACTACGCCCGTTCGCAAGGGCTGGACCTGGACTGGGCGTCGGAGGTCACCGTCACCTCGGGGGCCACCGAGGCGCTGGCCGCCAGCTTCCTGGCCCTCATCGAGCCGGGCGACGAGGTGGTGGTCTTCCAGCCGTTCTACGACGCCTACCTCCCGCTCATCCGCCGGGCGGGGGGTGTACCGAAGCTCGTGCGGCTGGAGCCGCCGCACTGGCGGTTCACCCGGCCGATGCTGGAAGCGGCGTTCGGACCGCGCACCCGGCTGGTGGTGCTGAACAACCCGATCAACCCCACGGGCGTCGTCCTGCCCGACGAGGACCTGGCCCTGCTGGCGGAGTTCTGCGTGGCGCACGACGCCTTCGCCGTCTGCGACGAGGTCTGGGAGCAGGTGGTGTTCGGCGAGGCCCGGCACCGGCCGCTGATCGCCTATCCCGGCATGCGCGAGCGGACGGTGAAGATCGGCTCGGCCGGCAAGATGTTCGGCCTCACCGGCTGGAAGGTGGGTTTCCTCTGCGCCGCCCCGGCCCTGACCCACAGCCTGGCCCGCGCGCACCAGTTCCTGACCTTCACCACCCCCCCGAACCTGCAGTCCGCCGTCGCCTGGGGGTTGGACAGCGCGGCCGACTGGTTCCGCGACATGCCCCGGGGCCTGGAACGGTCCCGCGACCGGCTCGCGGGCGGCCTGGCGCGCGAGGGGTTCGCGGTGCTGCCCAGCCAGGGGACCTACTTCCTCAGCATCGACCTGCCGGCCTCCGGAGTCAGCGAAGGCGACCGCGACTTCTGCCTGCGCGCGGTGAAGGAGGCCGGCGTGGCGGCGATCCCGGTCTCGGCCTTCTACGAGGCCGACCCGGTGGCCACGATCGTGCGCCTGTGCTTCTCCAAGGGCGACGCCACCCTGGACGAGGGCGTGGCGCGGCTGGCCCGGGCGCGGGATCTGTCGCTCAGAGCGACCCGCGCCATCGCGCCGGCGTGACGCCGAAGGCCCTCTTGAACGCCGCGATGAAGGCGGACGGGCTCTGGTAGCCGGCGTCCAGCGCCGCCTCCGTGACCGGCGCGCCGTTGGACAGCGAGACCACCGCCTGCTGCATGCGCGCCCGCCCCCGCCAGGCCTCCAGCGACAGGGCGGTCTGCGTCAGGAACAGCCGCTGCAGGGTCCGCAGGCTGGCGCCTGAGCCCCGGGCAAGATCGGCCAGCGACGCCTCCGCCCCCGGATCGGCGAGCAAACGGTCGGCGAAGGCGCGGGCCCGCGGATCGGCAGGCAGCGGCAGCTCGAACGGCACGGTTGCGGCGTCGGCCAGCAGATCGAGCAGCAGCGCCTCCAGCCGCGCATGCGCCGGCGCGTCGGTATCAAGCATCCCCAGCTTCACCACATGCAGGATCAGTTCGCGCAGCAGCGGCGCGACCTCGATGGCGCGACAGTCCGACAGCCGCGGATCCGCGCCCCCCGGGGCCAGGTAGAGGGTTCGCATGGCCACGGTCCCGCGCATCTCGATCTCGTGCGGCACGCCGCCCGGCACCCAGATGGCCCGCGTGGGCGGCGCGAGCCAGGCCGCGTCGGGGGTCGAGACTCGCATGGTCCCGCTGGCCGCATAGACCAGCTGGGCCCAGGGGTGGGTGTGGCGGTCGAGGCGGGCGCGGTCGCGATAGGTGACGGCGAGGCCCCGGACCGGAAAGCCGTCCACATCGCGGGCATTCTGGCGCATCAGCGACATAATTCGTCAGACTAGCGCAAGCGCGCCGCGGGACCCAGGCCTAGCTTGCCGGCGAAGGAGACTTCGCCATGCCTGGAACCCTCCGCCATTTCGCGATCAACGCCGACGACGTGCCCCGCGCCAAGCGGTTCTACGAGGACGTCTTCGGCTGGACCTTCACGCCCTGGGGGCCGCCCGGCTTCTACCAGACCCGCTCGACCGGCGAAGGCCACCTGGGCGCGCTGCAAGGCCGCCGCGACGTGGGCGGCCAGCGGATGCCGGGCACGGAGATCACCTTCGGCGTCGACGACATTCAGGCGACCGTGAAGGCCGTCGAAGCCGCGGGGGGCGTGATCCTCATGCCGCCGTTCCGCATCGAAGGCGTTGGGGAGCTCATCTACTTCCGCGACACCGAGGGCAACGTCGCCGGCGCCATGCAGTACGAGCGCGAGGCCTGGACATGAGCGTCATCGCCGACGGCGCGCTGAAGGCGCGCATCGAGACATTGCAGGCGGCCAGCAGAGCCCAGGAGGCCGAGACCATCGGCTACTTCGTCGGGCGGGCGAAGAAGGGCGACCTGACCTGGGATGGGCTGGACGACGACGCCAACCGGTTCATGGCCGACAAGATGGTCGCCCTGGAGCCGATCAAGGCCGAGTTCTGCCACATGCTGTGCCGCGCGCTGCGCGCCACGCGGGTGGTGGAGGTGGGCACCAGTTTCGGCGTCTCGACCCTCTACCTGGCCGACGCGGTGCGCGCGAACGGCGGCGGCGTTGTGATCGGCACCGAGTACGAACCGGCCAAGGCCGCCCAGGCCCGCGCGAACTTCGCGGCCGCCGGCGTCTCGGGCCTCATCGACCTGCGCGAGGGCGACCTGCGCGAGACCCTGAAGGTGATCGAGGGCCCCGTCGATTTCGTGCTGATGGACATCTGGACCGAGATGGCGCGTCCCGCCCTGGAGCTCGTCGCACCGCACCTGCGACCGGGCGCCGTCATCGTCGCCGACAACACCGACCAGTTCCGCGAGGCCTACCGCCACTTCTTCGCATTCGTCGAGGACCCCAGGAACGGCCTCAAGACCATGACCCTGCCCTTCGACAACGGGCTGGAACTGGTGGTGAAGATCTAGCCGGTCGCCCATTCCTCCCCTGTTGGGGGAGGGGGACCACGAAGTGGTGGAGGGGGCTTCCCGCTCAGATCGATCCGTTTGAGCGGAAGCCCCCTCGGCCAGCTTCGCTGACAGCTCCCCCGGCGGGGGAGCAACTGCCGATCAGCACGTGCTCCCGCCGTCGACCACGATGGTCTGGCCGGTGGTCCAGGCGCCGGCGCGCGAGGCCAGGTAGACGGCCGCGCCGGCCAGGTCGTCGGGCTCGCCCAGGCGGCGCAGCGGCGTGCCGGAGCTGGCCCGCTCCTCGCCCGCCGGCGTGTCCCACAGCGCCTTGGCGAAGTCGGTCTTCACCAGGCCGGGCGCCACGCAGTTGATGCGCACGTTGTAGGGGCCCAGCTCCTTGGCCAGGTTGCGCGCCAGCTGCATGTCGGCCGCCTTGGAGATCGCGTAGGCGCCGATCACCTCGGTGCCGCGCAAGCCGCCGATGGACGAGATCACGATGATCGCGCCGTCCTTACGTTCCTTCATCTCCGGGGCCACCATCCGGATCATCCAGTTGTTGGCGATGATGTTGTTGGCCAGGATCTTGGTGAAGGCCTCGTCGCTGATCTCGAGCTGGCTGCCGTAGTAGGGGTTCGAGGCGGCGTTGCAGACCAGGATGTCGATCTTGCCGAACGCCTTGCGGGTCTCGTCCATCAGCCGCTGAAGATCGTCCTTCGACGAGATGTTGGCCGGCACGGCGATGGCGTGGCCGGGGCTGCGTTCGTTGATCAGGGCGGCGACCTCCTCGCAGGGGCCGGCCTTGCGCGAGCTGATCACCACCTTGGCGCCCTGCTGGGCCATGCGCTCGGCGATGGCCCGGCCGATGCCGCGCGACGAGCCGGTGATCACGGCCACCTTACCCGTCAGGTCGAACAGACCCTTGGCGCTGACGGCGGGGGCTTCGAGAACTTGGCTCATCGGGGCGTCCTTCCAAACGGTTGTTTGAGTTTGGGCCATTTGCGTCAGGCGTTGCCGGGAGGTCAAGGCAGGCCGGGTCAGCGGCAGGCCCTGAACCGTCCCATGTCCAGGTGCAGGTGGTCGCGATGGGCGGCGTTATAGTCGGGGCTGAGGACCGCGGCGAACCAGGGGCACGCGCCGTCGCGGACCCGGCGCAGGAACCGCCCCTCGGCCCCGTCGTCCCGGAAGTCGCCAAGCACGCTCATGCGCCGGCCGGAGGCCGTGCGGAAGGCGGCGACGTCCAGAGCGTTGGCGTAGGCGTGCTGGCTGCGGGCCCCGGTGGCGCGGCCGTAGAGATTGCGGCAGGCGTAGGTCCCGTAGTGCTCAACCCGCGCGATCGGCTCCCCCAGCTCGGCGCGGGCGGCGGGCTGAACCGAATGGCGCGTCCAGAAGGCGTAGGCCAGGGCCTGGGGGCAGGTCATCACCGGAGCGGCGGGGGACAGCGCCGCGGCCTCCAGACGGACGGTGTTGCGGGTCGCGCAGGAGCCGCTGACCCGCTCGGGCTCCTCGACGAAGCGCACGCCGCCCTCGGCAAGGACCGCACGGCACTGCTGCGGATCACGGGCCGCCGCGGCGAACTTCATGCCGGTCGCCAACCCGACGGGCTGGTTGAGGCTGAGCGGCGTCCAGGGCAGATCCTCCGGCGGCGCCCAGCGGGCAACGGCCACGCCCAGCAGCAGGGCCACCAAGGCGAAGTCGGCCAGCAGCGACCACAGGCCGGCGAGAGCCAGGGCTTCGGGAGAAGCGGGCGGAAGGCGGAGGGCGCGGCGCGGCACCTTGTCGAAATGGCGGCTGCGCCTTGCGGTTCAACGGGCGAGCGTCGAGGATCGGGAAGATAAGGGGAAGGGCTCTCTACATGCGTATCGTCGGGCGGATCGCCCTCGGCCTCGCGGCCGCGCTCATCGTGCTTGTGGCGGTGGTCCT
>NZ_MHXN01000034.1:87413-165254 GCF_001824475.1 Phenylobacterium sp. RIFCSPHIGHO2_01_FULL_69_31
ACCGTCCGCCACCAGGACCGCGCCGAGGATGTCGACGCCGAGTGGACGAAGCTCCACGCCCTGCTGGCCACGAACTATCCCGTCGCCCACGCGGCCATGACCCGCGAGGAAGTGGCCAGCCGGACGCTCGTCTACACCTGGACCGGAACCGACAAGGCGCTGGCCCCCATCGTCCTGATGGCGCACCAGGACGTGGTGCCGGTGACGCCCGAGACCGAGAAGGACTGGAAATATCCGCCCTTCGGCGGGGTCGTGGCCGAGAACGCGGTCTGGGGCCGCGGCGCTATCGACGACAAGGGCTCGCTGGTGGGCATCTTCGAAGCGCTCGAGACCCTGGCCAAGCAGGGCTTCAAGCCGCGCCGCACCGTGATGATCGTCTCCGGCGGCGACGAGGAGGTGGCCGGCCAGGGCGCCAGCGCGGCCGCCGCGCTGCTGAAGTCCCGCGGGATCACGGCCGAGTTCGTGCTGGACGAGGGCCTGGCGGTCATCAACGACAACCCCATCAGCGGCGGCAAGGTGGCCGTGATCGGCACGGCGGAGAAGGGCTATGGAACCCTGCGCGTCACGGCAAAGGCCGCCGGCGGCCACTCGTCCTCGCCGCCCCCGGATGCGGGCGGCGTGGTGAACCTGTCGCGGGCAGTGGTGGCGATCGCTGACGACCCGTTCCCGATGACCTTCCAGGGCCCCGGCGCCGAGATGGTCAAGGCGCTGGCCCCCGATGCGCCGTTCATGGTGCGGATGGCGGTGGCCAACGAGTGGCTGTTCCGCGGCCTGCTGGCCAAGCAGGTCGGCGCGACCCCGCCTGGCGCCGCGCTGCTGCACACGACCATCGCCCCCACCATGCTGAAGGGCAGCCCGAAGGAGAACGTGCTGCCCCAGGACGCCACCGCGTGGATCAACTACCGCATCGCGCCCGGCGACACTTCGGCGACCGTGATGGCCCGGGCCAAGGCGGCGGTCGGCGACCTGCCGGTGACGCTGGCCTGGAACACCCCGCCAAACGAGCCGTCGCCGGTGTCGTCCTCCAGCTCGTGGGGCTGGAAGGTGGTCGCGGCGACCGCGGGCGCCGTGGCCCAGGCGCCGGTCGCCCCCAGCTTGGTGACCGCCGGCACCGACAGCCGGTTCCTCACGCCCGTGGCCAAGGACGTCTACCGCTTCCAGCCGGTGGAGTTCGACCTGGCGGATGTCCAGATGATCCACGGAGTCAACGAGCACATCACGCTCGGCAACCTGGAGAAGATGGTCCAGTTCTATGCCCGGCTGGTGCTGACCGCGGCGCGGTAGGCGCGGAATCGTCATCCGCCGCTTGCCGACACGCGTCCGGACCAATAGCTGTTGGGGGACATAACTCCCGCCGCGGGTCGCGGCGACAAGACAGGGCTGCCCAAGATGCTGAAGTGGATCTCCTACCTCGACGACGAAGACGGCGACGACGAGGACAAGGGCCGCCTGCCCGACATGCCGATGACCTCCGGGCCGGTGCAGAACGCGCTCTTCAAGTCCCGGACCGTGCTGATCTTCGGCGAGATCGATATGCGCCTGGCCGAGCGGGTCACCGCCCAGATCACCGCCCTCGCCAGCGAGAGCGAGAAGCCGATCCGCGTGATCATCAACTCGCCCGGCGGCCACGTGGAAAGCGGCGACACGATCCACGACATGATCCGCTTCTGCGGCAACCAGGTGAAGGTGATCGGCACCGGCTGGGTGGCCAGCGCCGGCGCACACATCTTCCTGGGCGCGACGAAGGAAAACCGGCTCTGCCTGCCGAACACCCGCTTCCTGCTGCACCAGCCCGCCGGCGGCGTGCGCGGCCAGGCCTCGGACATCGAGATCGAGGCGGAAGAGATCATCAAGATGCAGGAGCGGCTGAACCGCCTCATCGCCCGCGAGACCGGCCAGACCTACGAGAAGGTCGTGAAGGACACGCAGCGGAACTTCTGGATGAGCGCCGAGGAGGCCGTCGCTTACGGCCTCGTCTCCAAGATCGTCACCGACGCGTCGGAAGTCTAGTTCCTCCCCCTCGGGGCAGGTGTCGCCGCAGGCGACGGAGGGGGCTTCCGCTCAGATGGTCGGCGGCCCCTTTTTCTTGAGCGCAGGTGGGACGTTTTGAGCGGAAGCCCCCTCACCGGCTTCGCCGGAGCTCCCCCTGAGGGGCAGCAACGATGACCGGCGAACCCTGGTGGAAAGGCGCGATCCTCTACCACGTGTATGTCCGCAGCTTCTTCGACTCCAACGGTGACGGCCACGGCGACCTTCCGGGGGTCATGGCCAAGCTGGACTACATCCAGAGCCTGGGCGTCGACGGCCTGTGGCTTTCTCCGATCCATCCCTCGCCGAACCGCGACTGGGGTTACGACATCGCGGACTTCGAGGGGATCCAGGCCGACTACGGCACGCCGGAGGACTTCCAGCGCCTCCTGGACGCCGCGCACGGCCGCGGCCTCAAGGTCGTGCTCGACGAGGTGCTCAGCCACACCTCCGACGTCCACCCCTGGTTCGTGGAGAGCCTGACCGGCGGCCGGGACGGCCCCAAGGCCGACTGGTACGTGTGGGCCGATCCACAGGAAGACGGCACGGCGCCCAACAACTGGCTCAGCGTCTTCGGCGGCCCCGCCTGGGCCTACCAGCCGGCGCGGCGGCAGCACTACCATCACAAGTTCCTGCGCCAGCAGCCCAAGCTCAATTGGCGCGACGCGGGCGCGCGCGAGGCGGCCCTGTCGGTGCTCGACTTCTGGCTCGGTAAGGGCGTCGACGGCTTCCGGCTGGACGTCGCCGGCACGTTTCTTCACGACGCGGCCCTGACCCCCAATCCGCCCGTCCCGATGGCGGAGCGACGCGGCTACCACTGGTCCCACGCGGGCAACCTGCAGCTCCACTGGTACGACTCCAATCTGGAGGAAAACGTCGAGACGCTCGACGTCATCCGCCGCCGGGTCGAGGCGCATGACGGCAGGGGCGGGGGCGAGCGTTTCGTCTTCGGCGAGTTCTCCGAGGAAGAGGCGCGCTGCGGCGCCTACCTGTCGTCCGCGCAGGGCCTACATTCCGGCTACACCTTTGTGATGCTGCTGGCGCGCAAGCTGGACGCCGGCTTCGTGACGAAGCACTTCGAGACCCTGGCCGCCTATCCCGACCACTGGCCGACGATCAGCTTCTCCAACCACGACGTGCCGCGCACGGTCAGCCGGTTCGGCGGCAAGGACGCCTCGCCCGAGCTGGCCAAGATGCTGTTCGCCCTGCTGGTCAGCCTGAAGGGCACAACCCTGATCTACCAGGGCGAGGAGCTGGGCCTGCCGCAGGCCGCCCTCACCCGCGACCAGCTGCGCGATCCGGTGGGCGACCTCTACTGGCCCTACGACGGCGGGCGCGACGGATGCCGAACGCCCATGCCCTGGACCGCCGGCCCCCAGATGGGCTTCACCGAGGGCGAGCCGTGGCTGCCCCTGGCCGCCGAACACCGCGGCCTGTCGGTGGAGGAACAGGGCGAGGACCCGGACTCCGCGCTCAGCTTCTCCCGGGAGATGATCGCCCTGCGTCGAGCCACGCCTGCGCTCCGGCTCGGCGCAATCACGTTCGTCGCCACCGCCGACCCCGTCGTGGCCTTCGTCCGCCGCCACGCGGGGGACGAGGTCGTCTGCGTCTTCAACTTCGGGCGCGATCCCCAGGTCTTCGCCCATCCCTCGCTGGAACGGGCCGAACTGCTGCCGCTGCGCGCCGGCGAGGCGGACCTGCGCGGCGGCTCGGTGGGCCTGTCGCCCTATGCGGCGTGCTTCCTGCGGCTGATATAGCCGGCTAAAACAAGCAGATGCCTGATGGAGCCCCCCGAACGGCCCGGGCGGACGCCCGCTTTGGCCGCGGCTTCCTCACCGACGCCTGGTACTTCGCGGCGATGTCGGCCGATCTGAAGCCGGGCCGGCTCAGCCGCGTGGAGCTGCTGGGCGAGCCGGTGGCGCTGGGGCGCTCCAGGGGCGGCCAGCTCTTCGCCCTGCGCGACGTCTGCCCGCACCGCGCGGCGCCGCTGTCGGCCGGGCGTTTCCACAAGGACGAGCTGGGCGTCGAGACCGTCGCCTGCCCCTACCACGGCTGGCGCTTCCGCGCGGACGGCGCGTGCGCGGCGATCCCCTCGCTGACCTCGGACCAGGCCCTGGACGTCTCGCGCATCCAGGTGCGGCGGTACGCCGTCGCCGAGAGCCAGGGCATGGTCTTCGTCTGGGTGGGCGCCACGCCCCTAGGCGAGCCGGACCAGCCGCCGCCGGTGTTTCCGGGCGTGGTGGACGGCGGCCCGAAACTCGTCGACCGCATGGTGTTCGACGCCCACATCGACCAGGCGGTGGTCGGCCTCATGGACCCGGCGCACGGCCCTTACGTCCATCGCCAGTGGTGGTGGCGCACGGCGGGCAGCGAGCACGACAAGGAAAAGCGGTTCGAGCCGCGCGAGGCCGGCTTCGCCATGGTCCGACACGCGCCGTCCAGCAACAGCCGCGCCTACGCCATCCTGGGCGGGCGACCCGAGACGGAGATCACCTTCCGCCTGCCCGGGCTGCGCTGGGAGCATGTGACGGTGGGCAAGCGCCAGGTGCTCTCGCTCACCTGCCTGACGCCGCTGGACGAGGGTCGCACCCAGGTCACCCAGATCGTCTGGTCGGACCACCCAGCCTTCAGCCTGCTCGGGCCCGTGATCGCGCGGATGGCGCGGACGTTCCTGCGCCAGGACGGCGACATGGTTAAGCTGCAGAACCAGGGCCTGAAGCACGATCCGACACTGCTCTGGGTCGACGACGCCGACCGCCAGGCCAAGTGGTACCAGGCGCTGAAGCGAGAATGGATCGCCAGCCGGCGCGAAGGCCGGCCCTTCGAGAACCCGGTCGAGCCCGCGACGCTGCGCTGGCGGTCCTAGGCGGCCGCGCGGGGTGCGGTCAGGCGCGCCAGCGCCGGATCGTCCACCCGGATCGGCACGAAGCCCCGGGCGGAATTCCAATCGACCTGGGCCCCGAGCGCGGCCACCGCCTGCGGGGCGTCGACCTTGGTCAGCTGGAGCTTGCGCAGGGCCTCGACCGGAACCTTCACATGCAGCACCGGCTGCATGTCGGTCTCCGCCAGGCCGCCAGGCCGGCAGACGCGGGCCAGGATCTCCACGGACGGCACGTGCGCCGCCTGCAGGATCTCGGTGGCGGCCCGCAGCGCCGCGGCGCAGGCGTTGGCGAGGTGGAGCTCGCAGCGATCGGCGTCCGACACCGGGGCGTACCCGGCGTTCGTGCACGCCTCGTCGGGCAGGGCGTCATACTCCCAGAGATCGATCTGGCCGATCAGTCGGCTCTTGCCTTCGGAGTAGAGGCGGAAGCCCTCGATCACATCCTTCAGGACCGCGGCGGCGCCATTGGCCTTCAGCGCCCCCGCGATGGCCTCGATCTTGAGGTCGCGCACGTCGGGCGCGAGGGCCAGCATGCGGTTGTGCGCGTCGGCCTGCGACTTGGCGAGGGCGTAGAGCTCGGCGTCGGCCTTGGCGGCCTCGACCACCTTCTCCATCAGCGCCCGGCGCTTCTCGCGCTCGAGGCCCAGCATCGCGTCGATCAGCGACGGCCGGTAGTTGGCCAGCCTCTGGCGCGCCACCGCCGAGACGGCGTCGCGGGCGACTGTCGGGACCACGGGCCCCTCGCCCTCCAGCCGATCCCAGTCGATACGTTCGAACTCGACCTGATGGACCTTGGAGAGCCGCTGGATCAGGGCGTCGTAGGTTTCGATCTCGCGGCGGCTCGGGCGACGACGCTCGGCCATCCGGAGGCGGCGGTCGCGCTCCCTGATGCCTCGGCCCGCGACCCGGTCGATCCGACTCATCGCCGCGATGATCTGCGCCGGACCCTGAGAGGTCATGGTGCTTCATCCCTATTCGCGGCGTTTTGCCGCTACTCAAAATGGGTAACCGGCGTTCGGTAACCGAAACCTTTACAATGGGAATTGCCTGAGAAATTTCGGGAAATTGCGCCGATCCTAGGTTGCGACGCTGGCCAGCTCACCCACGAATACAACCCTGGAGCCCTTCTCCACCGCCTTGGACAACTGAACGGCGTCCCAGTTGGTCAGACGGACGCATCCGTGGCTGGCGGTCTTGCCCACCAGCCGCGGCTCCGGGGCGCCGTGGATGCCGTAGGTGTCCTTGGTGAGGTCGATCCAGACCGCGCCGACGGGATTGTTCGGACCGGCCTTGATGGTGAGCTTGCCCGCCGACTTGTCCCCGAAGTTCAGCCGACTGGGGTCGTAGGTCCAGGTGGGGGACGGCGCGATGGTGCGGACCGCCCACTCGCCCGATGGGGTCGGCAGCTCTGATGAGCCCACCGTGGCCGGATAGGCGGCGAGTAGCTTGCGCGCGCTGTCATAGGCCCGGACCTGCTTGCGCGCCTTGTCCACTTCGATCAGGGCGACCTTGGCCGGCAGCTCGGCGCGGGCGGGGTAGGCGACCAGGATCTTCGTCCCGGCCACGGCGAAGTCGGCGCCGGGGTTCAGGGCCTGCAACAGGGCGGTATCCATGTGGAAGCGCTCGGCCAGGGCTTCCAGCGGACCGGTGAAGGCCAGCCGGTCCAGGCGCGCCATGTCCTCGTAGGCCTCGGGGATCTCCGGCGTGTAGGGCCCCGCCGCATCGGCCGCGGTGATCGTATAGTCCACCAGGACCGGTCCGGTGTCCGCAGTGAGCTTCGCCCACACCTCCGCATCCAGCACCCCATCCTCCGGCAGGCCGTTGGCGCGCTCGTAGGCGGCGATGGCATTCTTCACGTTCTCGCCGTCCTGGCCGTCGATGACCCCCGGCGAGAAGTGGGCCCGGTCCAGCAGCACCTGGGCGCGGATCAGGATGTCGCGGCGGGCGGCAGGCGTCGTCGCCTCGGCGCTGAACACAGCCCGGTCGACCGCCTGCGCCACGGGGGACGTGGAGGGTGTGGCCGGCGCGGCGGCGGTCGCCGCGGGCAGGGAGGCGGCGGGCGGGGCCGAGTTCTGGGAGGTGCTCGCCGTCTCGCGCGGCCGGATCTCGCAGGCGGCGAGTGCGGCCGCCGCGACACCACAAAGTAGAATTGGCGAGAACTTCATGCTGGACCTCCGCGTTCAGCCGCCCATTGCTGGCGGTGATGTGGATGAAGCTCCGAGATGTCATGCGGTTCCTGGGAGCCTCGGCGGCGGCCATCGTGCTGCTGCTCCTCCTCGTGCTGCGCGTGACGAGCTGTTCGCCGGCGCATCCACCGGCCGGGAAGCCCCTGGGCGCGCCGGGCGAGGCCGCCGGGCAAGCGTCGACACCGGCCAGCGCCGACTGCCGCTCCGAAGGCTGGGCCGGCGCCGCGGAAGCAAATGCTACCTCGCTTCAGACCCTGGCCTGGGCCCCCTTCGGCCGACAGGAGACCGGTTGGGAGATTTATGTGCCCCTGATCCAGAGCGAGATCCGCACCGCCTGCCCGGGCGACAGCGAGGGCTTCGCGGCCGCGCTGGCCGCATGGCAGGCCTCGCGCGACCTGGACGAGACCGGCGTGCTGACCGAGCCGGTGTTCGTCGCCCTCAAGAACGCGGTCCAGACCCGCCGCGAATTCGTCCGCTTCACCTCGCTCGGGACCTGCCCCGACACCCCCGACCTGATCATCGCCGCGCGGACGGACGAGGGCTATGGCGGCAAGCAGGTGTGGATGCGGCCCAAGGCGCTGGACGCCTATCGGCGGATGGCCGCCGCCGCCCGCGCCGAGGTCCCCGAGATCGCCGCCGACCCGCGGAATCTGACGATCTTCTCGGGCTACCGCAGCCCGGCGGCCGACGCCGCCCGGTGCCAGGCCGAGGGCAACTGCGACGGGATCGTGCGCGCCCGATGCTCGGCCCACCGCACCGGCCTCGCCGCCGACATCTATGTCGGCCAGGCGCCGGGATACGGCCCCGACTCCACCGCCGACCCCAACCGCCTCTTCATGACCCGCACCGCGACCTACCGCTGGCTTCTGGCCAACGCGCACCGGTTCGGCTTCGTGAACTATCCCTTCGAGCCCTGGCACTGGGAGTGGACGGGCGAGCCGCCCTGACCCTACGCTCGGGCGCATGCCTAAGATCACCCTGAACGGCGCCGAGCTCGCCTACGACGACATCGCCCCGCCCGGACCCGTCCAGCGGACGATCCTGTTGCTTCACGGCTTCGCCTCCAACCGCGCCGAGGGCTGGCGGCGGACCGGCTGGTATGCGGCCCTGGAGCGGCGGGGCTTCCGGACCATCGCCCTGGATCAGCGCGGCCACGGCGAGAGCCTGCGTTCGCACGACCCGGCTGACTATGGCCGCAGCATCATGGCGGCGGACGCCCTGGCCCTGCTGGACCATCTGGGCGTCGGACGCGTGGACGTGCTGGGCTACTCCATGGGCACGCGGACGGCCATGCAGATGGCGCTCGACGCGCCGGACCGGATCTCGAACCTCCTGCTGGGCGGGGTCGGCGGCAAGCTGTTCGACCCGCCGCGCGCGGGCGGCGTCGAAGCGATGGCCCAGGCCATGGCCGCCGAGGACCCGGCGACGATCCCCAGCGACCTGCTGCGCAGCTTCCGCCAATTCGCCGACGAGCAGGGCGAGGACCGCCAGGCGCTGGCCGCCTTCACCGCCGCCCAGAGCCCGCCCCTGACCCGCGAGGACCTGGGCCGCCTGCCGATGCCGGTCCTGGTGGTCGCCGGGGCGCGCGACGACCTGGCGGGCGATCCAGAGGACCTGGCGCGGGTCTTCCCCTACGGGACCGGCAAGAGCCTGCCGGGCGTCGACCACTTCTCGGCTATTCCCCATGCGTCGCTGAAGGCCACGGTGTTCGACTTCATCGACGGCGTGCTGGACGACGACTTCCCGCCGTTCGAGTAGTCAGCGCGCGTAGCTGTAGGCGCCGCCCTTTTCCAGGGCCGCCTTGTAAGCCGGGCGCGCCTGGAAGCGCTCGACCCAGGCCTTGATGTTGGGGAACTGCTCGCCCCGCCCGAACACCAGGGCGATCTCGCCCACGAAGCTCAGGTTGATGTCGGCGCCGCTGAGCTGATCTTCGACCAGCCAGGTCCGTCCCTTCAGGGCGCCATCGATGTAGCCCAGGTGGTTGGCGATCTCGCTCTCGATCCGCGGCTTCAGCGGGGCGGCGGCCTCGCCCAGTCGGCCGGTGTAGAGCTGCAGCATCAGCGGCAGCATGGCCGAGCCCTCGGCATAGTGGAGCCACTGGTTGTAGGTCTCGTAGGCCTCGCTGCCGATGGCCGGAGCCAGGCGGCCGCCCCCGTGCCGGCGGATGATGTAGTCGACGATGGCGCCGGACTCGTGGACCGTCCGTCCCTCGTCGGTCACCACCGGCGACTTGCCCAACGGATGGACGGCGATGAGCTCGGGGGGCGCCAAGCGCGTAGTCGCGTCGCGCTGGTAGAACTTGATCTCGTACGGGACGCCCAGTTCCTCCAGCAGCCAGAGGATGCGTTGCGAGCGGCTGTCATTGAGGTGGTGGACGACGAGCATGGGCGCTTCCTGTTTCTTGTGGGTCGGCTACCACAAAGCGGCCTGACCTGACGCAACGCAAGCCTGCCATAAGACGCCCATGACTCTCGTCCTGCCCAACCTCACCGACCTTCTCGACGCCGCGGCGGATGAAGCCGCAGCGCTGGCCGCCGCCATCGCCGGCGCGGTCGCTCCGCGCGTGACGGCGGACGGACGGCTGGATCGCGCCGCGCTGGACGCGCAGCAGCACGCCGCACACGGCCTGGCCTGGGCCGCGGCCTATGCCGAGACTCTGCGCCAGGCGGCCGCCTGGGCCAGGGCGCTGGAGGCGGAAGGGCGCCTGACCGAGGCCGAGGCCCTGCCCGCGCAGCTGCTGGCGCACGAGTACCTGAGCCAGATGGCCGGCGGGATCCCGATGAACCAGGGGGAGATCTTCCGGCCCGTCGATGTCCTTGCCAGCGCCGAACGGCTGGAGCCGGTGATCGGCCGCCTGCGGGCCGGCGCATCGCAGGCGGTCAAGCTTCGGATCGTCGAACTGCTGGACCAGGCCCGCGGGCGCCCCTCGCTGGAGGCCAGCGGCCTGGACGAGACGCTGGAGGCGGTGCGCGACCAGTTCCACGCCTTCACCGCAGAGAAGATTGCGCCCTTCGCGCACGGCTGGCATCTGCGCGACGAGCTGATCCCGCTGTCGCTGTTGCAGGAGCTGGGCGACCTCGGCGTTTTCGGCCTGACCGCGCCCGAGGAATGGGGCGGCTCGGGCCTGGGCAAGGTGGCGATGTGCATCGTGTCCGAGGCCTTGTCCCGCGGGTGGATCGGGACCGGATCGCTGGGCACCCGCTCGGAGATCGCCGCCGAGCTGATCCTGGCCCACGGCACGCCGGAACAGAAGGCCAGGTTCCTGCCGCCGATCGCCGCCGGGACCATCATCCCGACCGCGGTCTTCACCGAGCCGGACGCGGGGTCGGACCTGGGCTCCCTGCGCACTCGCGCCGTCCGTGACGGCGATGTCTGGCGCATCTCGGGGGCCAAGACCTGGATCACCCACGCCGCGCGCGCCGATCTCATGACCCTGCTGGTCCGCACGGATCCGAACAGCAAGGATCACCGCGGCCTGTCGATGTTCCTGGCCGAGAAGCCGCGCGGGGTGGACGGCGCCCCCTTCCCCGCCAAGGGGATGAGCGGCGGCGAGATCGGGGTCATCGGCTATCGCGGCATGAAGGAATACGAGATCGCTTTCGACGGCTTCGAGGTTCCCCATGCCCACCTCCTGGGCGGCCAGGAGGGCCAGGGCTTCGTCCAGTTGATGGCCACCTTTGAGAGCGCGCGGATCCAGACGGCCGCCCGCGCGATCGGCGTGGCGCAGAACGCCCTCGACCTCGCCCTCGACTACGCGCTTCAACGC
Source organism: Phenylobacterium sp. RIFCSPHIGHO2_01_FULL_69_31 (assembly GCF_001824475.1). Taxonomy (GTDB): domain Bacteria; phylum Pseudomonadota; class Alphaproteobacteria; order Caulobacterales; family Caulobacteraceae; genus Phenylobacterium. The sequence goes on from NZ_MHXN01000034.1 coordinate 98,275, forward strand.
CGGCAGTTCGGCGGGCCGATCGCCGACTTTCCCCGGGTGGCCAACAAGCTGGCGATGATGGCCGCCGAGATCCTGGGCGCGCGCCGCCTGGCCTGGTTTGCGGCGCGGGCCAAGGACGAGGGCCGCCGCTGCGACCTTGAGGCCGGTATGGCCAAGCTCACCGCCGCCCGCATCGCCTGGGCGGCGGCGGACAACGCCGTGCAGATCCACGGCGGCACGGGGTTTGCGGTGGAGCAGCCGGTCAGCCGGATCCTGGCCGACGCCCGCATCCTCAACATCTTCGAAGGCGCCGGCGAGATCCAGGCGCAGGTGATCGCCCGGCGGCTGCTGGAAGGCGCGAACTAGCCGGGGGACGAGCCCTGGCTAGGATCTTGGCGTGAACCCCTCGGCGATCAGGCCGATCTGGCGATCCATCGCGGCGATCAGGCCCTTGGCATCCGCGTTGTTCGTGATCACCAGGCGGTAGGTCCAGCCGTAGGCGCTCATCAGGAGGTCGACGACTTCCTGAAGGTCGACGTCCCGCCGCACCTCGCCGCGTTCCTGCCCCTGCTGCAGGGTCTCCAGGATGACCTCCTGGAGCCTCGGCGTGCGGCCATAGGGGCGGGCCGCGGAGGGCAGCGTCCAGTCGTAGGCCGCCGCGATGTGCGACAGGAACAGGCGCACGTGCTGGGCTTCGAACTCGAAGTGGACGGCGAACATTGTGCGCAGACGGTCGGCGGTCGACCCGCGCACGTGGGGCATGACCCGGTCGAGCTCGGCGTACAGCGGCTCGAGCCGGGCCTGCATGACCTCCGAGAGGATTTCCCCCTTGGAGGCGAACGTCGTGAACACGCTGCCCACGGACACGCCGGCGTGGCGCGCGATCTCACGGATCGTCGTGCCCTGGTACCCGTGGGTGTCGAACAGGTCCCGGGCGGCTGCGATCACCCGCTGACGCGTCGCTTCCTTTTGCGACCGCCGCGGGGGCGCGACGCCCGGGAGAGGTCCGACCTCGGCTTTCATTATGGCGCGGCGATCAGCCCCGGCGCGCCCCGGCCAGCAGGATCCGGATCTGGTCGCGGGCCCGGGCCTGGAGGGCGTCCAGGCTCCAGCCTTCGAAGATCGCCTGCGGGAAGTTCGAGAGATAGGCGTCGAACAGCATCTGGCTCCGCAGCTTGACCTCGGCTTCCTGCGACAACTCGCCGCGCTCGACCGCCGCGGTCAGCTGCTCGGCGAACAGGTCCTGGAAAGCGGTGGAGGACGAAATGCCGCGGAGGGTCGGGCCGCCATCCTTGTCCCAGGACACCGAGAAGGCGGCGCGGGCCAGCTGCAGGCGGCTCTTGTAGAAGGTGTAGCCGGCCATGAAGATCTTCAGGACGGCGTCTTCCACATTGCGCCCGCGGGTCGCCGCGTCGCGCATGGCGGCGCTCAGGGCCTCCATGTCGTCGACCATGATCTCTCGGAAGAGATCTGATTTATCAGTGAAATTCGCGAACACCGCGCCCGTCGACATGCCGGCGGCGGCGGCGATGTCGCGGATGGTGGCGCCTTCGTAGCCCTGCTCGCTGAACAGGCGGCGGGCGGCGGCGAGGACCTTCAGGCGGGTCTGCTGCTTGGCGAGAGCCCGGCGGGTGGGGGCGCGCGTCGGGGTGTCGACGGCGACCTGCGTGGGGGAGATGTGCTTCATTCTTCTCTTGAATTTCGCCAGCTAGGGGGAGACTGGCGATTTGTAGGTGGGGAGGATTACCGGTGGGTATCACCGGCGGTGAACATGTTCAACAAACACGGGCCACGCTATCGATGCGAGCCATGCGACAACCCGCCGCGAACGCCATATGGGAGCGCTCTCAGCGAAGCCCAAACCCTTATGCCTCAAGGCTTCCCGCCGCACGACAAATCTCGCCGTTCTGCCGGAACCAGCGCTCGTTGAACATGATCAAGCGCTACCAAGTCAAGTTTAAAATGGACTCAGGCCTTGCCCATGGCGTAGCGCCGTTCACCAGCCTAAGCTAGCGGCATGGACCTATTCGACTACGCCATCTTTGCCGCCCTGGCCGCGGTGGGTACTGTCCTTGCCCTCGGCATCTACGCCCTTTTCCGCGGCGGCGACTTCGGGCGCTCCTGGTCCAACAAGCTCATGCGCCTGCGCGTGCTGACCCAGGCGGTAGCCGTCGCGGTGCTGATGCTGGCGGTCTGGTGGCGCGGCAGCCAGGGCTGAGATGGTCACCCTCAACCGCATCTACACCCGCACCGGCGACGCCGGGACGACCCGCCTGGCCACCGGCGCCACGGTCAGCAAGACCGACCTGCGGGTCGAGACCTATGGCGCCGTCGACGAGACCAACGCCTGCGTCGGCCTGGCCCGCGTGCACCTGGCCGCCGATCCCGAGCTCGACGCCATGCTGGCGCGGATCCAGAACGAGCTGTTCGACCTGGGGGCTGACCTCGCCACGCCGCCGAAGCCCGACGAGGCCGAAGGCTCCGTGCTCCGCGTGCTGGACAGCCAGATCGCGCGCATCGAGGGCGAGATCGACACCCTCAACGACCGCCTTCCGGGCCTGAAGTCGTTCGTCCTGCCGGGCGGGACCGCCGCCTCGGCCGCTCTGCATCTGGCCCGCACCGTCTGCCGCCGCGCCGAGCGGGACGCCGTGCGCCTGATCGAGGCGGGCGAGCCGGTGACCGGCCCGTCGCTGCGCTACCTGAACCGGCTGTCCGACTTCCTGTTCGTCGCCGCCCGCTGGGCCAACGACCAGGGCCGGGCCGAGGTGTTCTGGAAATCCGGCGCGACGCGCTAGGGTTTCGCCGCGGGCGCCGCTTCGCCCTTGGCGGCCGGAGCCGCCGGTCGTCCGATGGCCTTCTTCGCCTCGGCAAGGGCCTTGTCGTCGGTGATGACGCGACCGGTGATGTCCGAGACCAGGACCGGCTGGGCGCAGACCCGCTGGTCGGGGTCCCACCACTTCCGCTGTTCCTTCTCGCACTTGTCGCGCGGCATCACCCAGCCGACCTGCCAGACGCCCACGCCGATCGCGCCGGCGACGAACATGGCCAGGAAGCCGAGGAAGATGAGCTTCATGCGCTCGATATTGGCGTTCATGCGGCCCTTTTACGTAAGGAGACCCGCCTCTGACTAGCCTTGTGCGCTGCGGCGAAAGTCGCGTGCGCGCGCTTGCAATGCGTGGCGGAACCGCTATTGCCCACCCGGCTCATTTTTTTCCGCAAACAATTTGAGGCGCTAGCAACCCATGAAGGTGTTGGTCCCGGTGAAGCGGGTGATCGACTACAACGTCAAGGCCCGTGTTAAGGCCGATCAGACGGGCGTCGACCTCGCGAACGTCAAGATGTCGATGAATCCCTTCTGCGAAATCGCGGTCGAAGAGGCTGTCCGCCTTAAGGAAAAGGGCGTGGCGACCGAGATCGTCGCCGTGTCCGTCGGCCCGGCCCAGGCGCAGGAAACCCTGCGGACCGCCCTGGCCATGGGCGCCGACCGCGCCATCCTCATCCAGACCGACCAGGACCTCGAGCCGCTGGCCGTGGCCAAGGTGCTGAAAGCCGTGGTCGCCGAGGAGAGCCCCGAGCTGGTGCTCATGGGCAAGCAGGCCATCGACGGCGACAATAACGCCACCGGCCAGATGCTGGCGGCTCTGCTCGACTGGCCGCAGGCGGCGTTCGCCTCGGAAGTCGTGGTGGAAGGCGGCAAGGCCAAGGTGACCCGCGAGGTCGACGGCGGCCTGCAGACTCTCGACGTGGACCTGCCGGCGGTCGTGACCGCCGACCTGCGCCTCAACGAGCCGCGCTACGCCTCGCTGCCCAACATCATGAAGGCCAAGAAGAAGCCGCTCGACGTGAAGGAGCTCTCCTCGCTCGGCGTCGACACGGCCGCCAAGCTGAAGGTCCTGAAGGTCACCGAGCCGCCGAAGCGTTCCGCCGGCGTCAAGGTCGAGACCGCTGCCGACCTCGTCTCCAACCTCAAGACCGCGGGGGTCCTCTAATGGCCGTTCTCGTCGTCGCCGATCACGACAACTCCGCCCTCAAGGACAACACCCACAAGGTCGTGACCGCCGCCCTGGCGATCTCGGGTGACGTGGATGTCCTGGTCGCCGGGACCAACACCGCCGCCCTCGCCGGCGAGGCCGCCAAGATCGCCGGCGTGCGCAAGGTGCTGACCGCCGAAAGCGCCGAGCTGGGCCAGGGCCTGGCCGAGGCGTTCCAGGACGTGGTCGCGGGCCTGATGGGCGGGTACGACGCGGTGCTGACGCCCGCCACGACCCAGGGCAAGAACTTCAGCCCCCGCGTCGCGGCCAAGCTGGACGTGGCCCAGATCTCGGACGTGATCGAGGTGGTGGACGCCAACACCTTCGTGCGCCCGATCTACGCCGGCAACGCGCTGGAGACCGTCCAGTCGTCCGACGCCAAGAAGGTGCTGACGGTTCGCCCGACCGCCTTCAAGGCGGCGGCGGAAGGCGGCTCGGCCTCGGTGGAGAGCGTCTCGGCGCCTGCCGCCCCGGCCAAGAGCCGCTTCGTCGACCAGCAGATCGTCAAGTCGGCCCGCCCCGACCTGGGCGCCGCCAAGATCGTGGTCTCGGGCGGTCGCGCCATGGGCTCGGCCGAGGAGTTCCAGGCCGTGATCGAGCCGCTGGCCGACAAGCTGGGCGCCGCGGTGGGGGCCAGCCGCGCCGCGGTGGACGCCGGCTACGCGCCGAACGACTACCAGGTGGGCCAGACCGGCAAGGTCGTCGCCCCGGAGCTCTATGTCGCCATCGGCATCTCCGGCGCGATCCAGCACCTCGCCGGCATGAAGGACTCCAAGGTGATCGTGGCGATCAACAAGGACCCCGACGCGCCGATCTTCCAGGTGGCCGACTATGGCCTCGTGGCGGACTACAAGGCCGCGGTGCCCGAACTGATGAGCGCCCTGGCCGCCGCCGGCAAATAGTCGCGCGGCCATCGTCGAATGACGCGAAGGGGCGGTCCGAAAGGGCCGCCCCTTTTTCGTTTTGTGGCTGGCGAGTCGCCCGTTCGGCAGGCGCCTCGCCTTCGAATGAGGCGTCCAGATCGTGCGCGGTCACGACAGCTACAAGTTGCGACCCATCGCCGCCCTCCGCGCATGGTTGTTGCCCGCAACCGTCGCCTCGCGTGTCCGGGAGTCCCCGCAGCCCACCTGATCTGCTGCGTCGCAGCAATTCCCCTTGCCGCAGTGCGCCATACAGATGTTAGAAAGCTGCGACTGTTAGAAAGCTGCCACAAAAAGCGGCAAGCGCTCTGAAGGATCCAGGCCTGTGGTTGACATCAAGACGGTGGGCGTCATCGGCGCCGGTCAAATGGGTTCCGGCATCGCCCACGTCTGCGCCCTCGGCGGCTACGATGTGCTGCTTCACGATGTGAGCCCCGAGCGGATCGACCAGGGCATCGCCCAGATCGAGAAGAACATGGCCCGCCAGGTGTCGCGCGGGATCATCGAGCACACGGCGATGGAAGCCGCCATCGCCCGTATCAAGCCGGCGGCGGAACTGCAGAGCATCGGCAAGACCGACCTGGCTATCGAGGCGGCGACAGAAAACGAGGAGACCAAGAAGACGATCTTCAAGGCGCTGCAGCCGCATCTGACCCCGCACACCCTGCTGGCGTCGAACACCTCCTCGATCTCGATCACCCGGCTGGCCTCGACCACGGACCGCCCCGGCAAGTTCATCGGCCTGCACTTCATGAACCCCGCCCCGGTCATGAAACTGGTGGAGATCATCCGCGGCATCGCCACCGACGCCGACACCTACGAACTGGCCGTCAGCTTCGCCCAGTCGCTGGGCAAGACCACCTCGAACGCCGAGGACTTCCCCGCCTTCATCGTCAACCGCGTGCTGGTGCCGATGATCAACGAGGCGATCTACACCCTGTACGAAGGGGTCGGCACGGTCGACGCCATCGACACGGCGCTGCGGCTCGGCGCCAACCACCCGATGGGCCCGCTGGAATTGGGCGACTTCATCGGTCTCGACACGGTGCTGTCGATCATGAACGTGCTGTACGAGGGCCTGGCGGACTCCAAGTACCGACCCTGCCCGCTGCTGGTGAAATACGTCGAGGCCGGCTGGCTCGGCCGCAAGTCGGGTCGCGGCTTCTACGATTATCGCGGCGACAAGCCCGTCCCGACGCGCTGATCTTTTTGCGCCGGCCTGTCGGGCTGGGGCATTCTCCGCCGTCCTAGAGACGAACGCGGAGACCCTGAAAATGCTGTACGCCCTGCTGTGCTACAACGATGAGGACGTCGTCTGGGCCTGGGACAAGAAGCAGGACGGCGAGGTGATGCAGCGCCTGGGCGTCGTCCGCGACCGCCTGGAGGCCGCCGGCAAGCTGGGCCCCTCGCTGCGGCTGCTGCCGACCACGGCCGCCACGACCTTCCGCAAGAGTGACCCGCCCCTGGTGATCGACGGCCCGTTCGCCGAGACCAAGGAGCAATTGCTGGGCATCTACATCATCGACGTGGCCGACCTGGACGAGGCGCTGCAGGTCGCCCGGGATCTGGGCGAGGCCAATCCCGGCGGCGCCTACGAGATCCGTCCCCTGGCGGTCTACAACACCGGCTCGCCGGAGGCCGTGGCCAAGGGCGTGGCCACCGCATGAGCCACGACCTGGCCTGGATCAACGCGGCGATCTCGGCCGCGCGGCCCCAGGCCGTCGGCGCGCTCCTGCGCTATTTCCGCGACCTGGACACCGCCGAGGAAGCCTTCCAGGACGCCTGCCTGCGGGCGCTGAATAACTGGCCCCGGAACGGGCCGCCGCGCGATCCCGCCGCCTGGCTGATCATGGTCGGCCGCAACGCCGCCCTGGACGGCGTGCGCAAGCGCTCGCGCCAGACCGAGCTGCCGCCCGAGGACACCCTGTCGGACCTGGACGACGCCGAGACGCGCGTCGCCGAGCAGATCGACGCCTCCGACTACCGCGATGACGTCCTGCGCCTGATGTTCATCTGCTGCCATCCGGACCTGCCCGCCACGCAGCAGGTGGCGCTGGCCCTGCGGATCGTCTCTGGCCTGTCGGTGAAGCAGATCGCCCGCGCCTTCCTGGCGTCGGAGGCGGCCATGGAACAGCGGATCACCCGCGCGAAGGCCCGCGTGGCGGCCGGAGACGCCGAGTTCGCTACCCCGGGTCCGGTCGAGCGGGCCGAGCGGCTCGCGGCGGTGGCGGCCATGCTCTACCTGGTCTTCAACGAGGGCTATTCGGCTGGCGACAATCCGGCCCGCGCCCAGCTGTGCGGCGAGGCGATCCGGCTGGCCCGCCTGCTGTTGCGACTCTACCAGACCGAGCCCGAGATCATGGGCCTCCTGGCGCTGATGCTGATCCAGCATGCGCGCACGCCCGCCCGCTTCGACGCCGAAGGCCAGATCGTGCTGCTGGAAGACCAGGATCGCACACTCTGGAACCGGCCGATGATCAACGAGGGCCTGGCCCTGATCGACAAGGCGATGCGGCATCGCCGGCCAGGCGCCTACCAGGTCCAGGCCGCCATCGCCGCCCTGCACGCCCGCGCCCCGACGCCGGCCGACACCGACTGGGCCCAGATCGACCGCCTGTACGCCAGCCTGGAGCGGCTGACGCCGTCGCCGGTGGTCACGCTCAATCGTGCGGTGGCGGTGAGCAAGGTGGCCGGGCCAGAGGCGGCGCTGGAGATGATCGCCCCGCTGGCCGACAAGCTCTCGGGATATTTCCACTTCCACGGCTTGGCAGGGGCGCTGAACCTGGAACTCGGGCGCCACGCCGAGGCGCGCACGGCCTTCGACCGCGCCATCGCCCTGGCCAACACCGCCGCCGAGGCGTCGCACATCCGCCAGCACCTGGACCGCCTGATGGCCGACCACCCTCCGCCGGACGAACGGGCGGCCACGCGGGCGAAATAGTTCGGGCCCGTTGTCGGATCTGGGGCCCGTCGATCGTCCTCTGGGTAAGCAAGCCGGAGGAGTTCGAGATGTCTGAAGCAGCCGAAGCGCCCGCAATGCCCCAGGTGCAGACCAAGGGCGGTGTCGTCGCCTACCTGGCCGTCGACGGCGCCCTCAAGGCGGCGGACTTCTACACGAAGGCCTTCGCGGCCGAGACCGCCTTCGCTCACCCGGCCGACGAGAAGGGGCGGACCATGCACATCCACCTCTACATCAATGGCTCGTCGGTGATGCTGGGCGATTTCTACCCCGAGCATGGCCACGCGAAGGAAGCGCCCGCCGCCTTCACGATGCAGCTGATCGTGAGCGACTGCCAGGCGTGGTTTGACCGCGCCGTCGCCGCCGGCTGTGAGGCCCTGGTTCCCCCGCAGGCGATGTTCTGGGGCGACATCTGGGGTCAGGTCCGCGACCCGTTCGGTTTCGTCTGGGCCTTCGATCAGCCGGCCGCGTAGGAACGCGACGGCAGGCGCGCCCGCGGCCGCCCTCCCCCTCCGGCCGCGGGCGCCGTTCCGATTCGGCGTTAACCAATCCCGAACCCGGGGCATGGTTAATGAATTCGACGAGCCCGGTAACCACAGCGGATACTCCGGGTGATTCGGAACAGGATCCATGCGGCGGCTCACTCTCGCGCTACTCTGTGCGACCTACCTCTGCCTCTCCCTGATCGTTGCGCTCAGCCTGTGGCGCAACGGCATGGGCTGGGGCGTGGCCCTTTCGTCCATGATGGGTTGCTTTGGCCTGTGCCTGGCCTCGCACGGCATGATCATGCGCTTCCTGGAGATGCGTGAGATCCGCGGCGAGGTCGAGGCCGTGCGCGACGCTCACCGCATCCTGCTGGACCAGGTGGTCCGCATTGATGGCCGGCTGACCGAGGTCGCCTCGGTGGTCGAGGCCGACAAGTCCCGCTCGACCGAACTGTCCGGCGAGGTCCACCTGCTGGAGAAGCTGGTCCAGAAGATGAGCCGGCGGTTCGACGAGCCCCAGGCCCCCTATCTCGCCGCCCGCGGCGGCCAGGACCTGCGTCCGCCCCGCGGCATGATGGAGATCGTCCGCGAGGCGCTCTCCGAGAACCGGGTCGACCTCTACCTCCAGCCGGTGGTGGGCCTGCCCCAGCGCAAGACGGTGTTCTACGAAAGCTTCTCCCGCCTGCGCGACGCCTCGGGCCAGGTGATCATGCCGGGCGAGTACCTGGCCGTGGCCGAGCCCGCCGGACTGGTCACCGCCATCGACAACCTGCTGCTGTTCCGCTGCGTGCAGATCGTCCGGCGCCTGGCGCGCCAGGACCGCCGCGTCGGCATCTTCTGCAACATCTCGATGTCCAGCCTGGGCGACGACGATTTCTTCCCGCAGTTCCTCGACCTGCTGCGCGCCAACCGCGACCTGGCCCCGGCCCTGGTGTTCGAGGTGGGGCAGGCGGCGTTCGAAGGCCGCAACGCGGTCCAGGCGCGCAACATGGCCCGGCTTGCCGACCTCGGCTTCCGGTTCTCGATCGACAAGGTGACCAATCTCGACCTCGACCTGCAGGACCTGACGCGCTCGGACGTGAAGTTCGTGAAGGTGGCCGCCCAGACCCTGCTGGACGAGCTGACCGAGGTCGACGACCGGCTGGTCCTGCGCTCAATGCCCGACCTGGCGGCCGAGGACTTCGCCCTGCTGCTGCGCCGCTACGGCGTCGATCTCGTCGCCGAGAAGGTGGAGAGCGAGCGGCAGGTGGTGGATATCCTGGACCTCGACATCCAGCTGGGCCAGGGTCACCTGTTCGGCGAGCCCCGCGCGATCAAGAACGACGTCCTCGCCGAGGCCGGCGCCCCGCCGCCTTCGAACGTGGAGCGACTGCGCGGCCGGGCCGCCGCCTGATCGCGCGAAAGGACCCTCGCCGCTCGCGCGGCGGGGTCGGACTGTGCTACCCGCGCGGCCATGACCTCCCCCACACCGATCCAGGGGCTCTCCGAGCTCGCCGGCCGCTATGACGTCCTGCTTTGCGACGTCTGGGGCGTGATCCACAATGGCCGGGAAAGCTTCTCCGAGGCGTGCGCGGCGCTGGCGCGATTCCGGGCGGAGGTGGGGCCGGTGATCCTGATCTCCAACGCCCCGCGGCCTCACGGCCCCATCGTCGATCAGCTCGACGCCCTGGGCGTGCCCCGGGCGGCCTGGACCCGCATCGTCACCTCGGGCGACGCCACCCGCGTCCTGCTGGCCGAGCGCGCGCCTGGCCCGGTCTGGAAGATCGGCCCCGACCGCGACGCGCCGCTCTACGAAGGTCTGGACCTGGCCGACAGCGGCCCGGACGATGCGGCCTTCATCTCGGTGACCGGACCCTACGACGACGAGAACGACGAGCCGGGCGACTACCGCGACCGCTTCATCGCCTGCGCCGCCCGGGGCCTGGACCTGATCTGCGCCAACCCCGACATCGTGGTCCAGCGCGGCGACAAGCTGATCTACTGCGGCGGCGCCCTGGCCCAGCTCTACGAGAGCCTGGGCGGCCGGGCGGTGATGGCCGGCAAGCCCTACGCGCCGATCTACGAGATGGCGCTGGCCCAGGCCGAGGCGGAATTGGGGCGCCCTGCCGACCCCCGCCGGGTGCTTTGCGTGGGCGACGGCCTGCCGACGGACGTGCGCGGCGCCAACGCCCGGGCGCTCGACATCCTCTTCGTGGCCAACGGAATCCACGGCGCCGAAACCGTAGGTAAGGACGGACTCAACCTGGCCGTGATAAATGACCTCCTGCGACAAGAAGGCCTACAGGCGACCTGGGCCATAGCCGATATGGGTTGGTAAGGGGCGGGAATCGCGGCGCTGGCGAGCACGGGTCAGCGCGGCGGAAGACGCAGATGAACGGCTTCAGGGGAGCTGCCGTGCAAGGTTTCTATTTCGACGATCTATCCGTCGGTCAGACGGCGGAGATGAGTCGCGTCGTCGGCGCGGCCGATATCGAGGCGTTCGCCGAGGTCTCGGGCGACCTCAACCCCGTCCACCTGGACGAGGCCTACGCCAAGACCACCACCTTCGGAGAGCGGATCGCCCACGGCATGCTGTCGGCGGCCTACATCTCGGCGCTGCTGGGCACCCGGCTGCCGGGGCCGGGGGTGATCTACCTCTCGCAGTCGCTGCGGTTCCGGCGGCCGGTGAAGATCGGCGACGTGGTCGTCGCGCGGGTCACGGTGAAGACGCTGAACGCCAGCCGCGCGCATGTGACCCTCGACACCACCTGCGAGGTCAGCGGCAAGACCGTGGTCGAAGGCGAAGCTCTAGTGATTGCGCCGCGCCGTCCCGCATGACTTAAACGGGCGCATGAAGCGCATCCGGGTCATTCGGGGTTGGAAGGATCTGCCGCAGAGCGATCGCGGGGCGGCGGTCGCCATGGGCAGTTTCGATGGGGTTCACCTAGGCCACCAGCAGGTGATCGAGCTGGCCGCGCGGGCGGCGCATGATCTGGGCGCGCCGCTGGGCGTCATCACCTTCGATCCGCATCCCAGGGTCTATTTCCGACCCGACGAGCCGGCCTTCCGCCTGATGAAGACCGACCAGCAGGCCCGCGCGCTGGAAAAGCTGAACGTCGACATGCTGTACGTCCTGCCGCTCGAGGCCGAGCTGGCGGGCATGACCGACCGCGAGTTCGCCACACGGGTCCTGCACCAGGGCCTGGGCGCGCGGCACGTGGCCGTGGGCTTCGACAATTCCTTTGGCAAGGGCCGCACCGGGACGCCGCAGACCATGCGGGCCTATGGCCAGGAGCTGGGTTTCGGGGTCAGCGTCGCCGAGCCGGTGGGGGACGTGGACGGCGACAAGTTCTCATCCACGGCGGTTCGCGCCGCGCTTCGCGACGGGCGCCCGCAGGACGCCGCGGAAATCCTCGGACGGCCGTTCGCCATCGAGGGGCCGGTGCAGCGGGGCCGCCAGCTCGGCCGCAAGCTGGGCTTCCCGACCGCCAACGTCGATCTCGCCGACTATGTGACGCCGCGGTTCGGCGTCTACGCCACCCGCACGCGCCTGTCGGACGGCCGCGAGTTCTCGGGTGTGGCCAATATCGGCGTCAACCCGACGGTCCAGGGTGTGACCCGGCCGCTGCTGGAGGTGTGGCTGTTCGACTTCGACGAGGACATCTACGACCGGGTCATCGAGACAGACCTGATCGCCTTCCTCCGTCCCGAGGAAAAATTCGAGACGCTGGAGATCATGACCGAGCAGGTCATGCGGGACGCGGCCCGGGCGCGGCAGATCCTGGAGGCCTGAGGCGCCTCAGCGGGCGACGGTGATGTCCTTGATCAGGGCCTGCACCGTGGCCTTCTCGCCGACGTTCCAGAGGGCCTTCAGATAGGCCAGGGTGCGGACGGCCGCCTCGTCCTGCTTCCAGTCGCAGCCGTGGAAGCGGCAGCGCTCGAAGACCGGCGGCGGGCCGCCCGAATAGACCAGGCGGCAGTCGCGGAACTCGCAGTCCGTGAAGGTCTCGCCGTCCAGCACGACGGTCTCATGGTTGTAGTTGACGCCACTGGTCATCGGTCTTCTCAGGTCTCGTCGGTCGTGTCGCTGGGGGTCGCGGCGTCGGTCTCGGCGCGCTCGCGGTCGCGCTGTTCGCGCTTGGCGGCGGCCTTTTCGGCCGTCTTGGCGGCCTTCTGGCGTTCCCGTTCCAGGCGCTCGAACTGGTAGTTGGGCTTCCTGGGCATGGGTCGCGCTCCTTAGATAAGGTGTCAGCGCGCCTTGCGGGCGGCGTAGCGGGCGTCGCGCTTGGCCTTCTGTTCGGCCTTCGTCAGCGCCTTGCGCTCCTTGCGCTCGCCACGCTTGGCTTCGAGCGCCGCGGCGGCGAGGCTCTCGTCCGAGAGGCGGGCGGCTTCGGCCGCATCGGCAGCCGCCTGGATGCGGGCGGCCTTGGCCTCGGCCCGGGCTTCGCGCACCTGCGCCAGCTCGGCCTCGCGCGCGACGGCGCGGGGCTGGAAGTCCGAGGCGGTGATGGTCGGCTTGGGCCGGAAGTTGGCCAGCAGCGCCTTCTTGGCGTCAGCGGCGGTCTTCAGCCGTTCCGAAAAGCCCGTGCGTTGAAATTCGCTCATGAAATCCTTCAGGTTTGGGGCTCGGCGCCCGAACCCTGATAGGTCGCTGCGCAGATCGCCTCGAGATGGCCGCGAATGCTGCGCGGCGCGAGCAAGGCGTCCACGGCGCGGCAGCCGTCCGCCTTAAGCCGCTGCTTCAGCGTGGCGACGTTCGGGACGTGGCCGGCGCGGGCGAGCTGATAGGCGCGTTCGATGGTGGATGTGGTCATGGTGCAGTCGCGCCGGACGGCGAGGCGGAAACCCGCCTCGCCTCCCGACTGATCGTCCTTAGGCAGCTTGCAGCTGGCCGGCCGACATCTTGCCGCTGCGCTGGTCGCGCTCCAGCTCGAACGAGACCTTCTGGCCTTCGTTCAGCGAGCCGAGGCCCGAGCGCTCGACGGCCGAGATGTGCACGAAGACGTCGTTGCCGCCGTCGTCGGGTTGGATGAAGCCGAAGCCCTTGGTCGGGTTGAACCACTTCACGGTGCCAGTCGTCATGTCTTGATCACTTTCAGAGTATAATGTTGGCGTGCGCCAAGCGGCGCTCCGCATCAAATTATCGGAATGGATGTTTGGAAGTCCGGGCTCGATCCGAAGAAGAAGCGTGGAGAGCAACCGAACCAAATCGATATTCGATGGCTCCCATATAGGCGAACTTTCGGCGTTTGGCCAGTGTAATCGCGACGGACACCCGCAATCGCGACGTGACAGGGCGACGCGCCTCGCTGATTCCAGCCGTTGGGATGGGCGCGCCGGGGCCCGGATCGCCCCTTCACGGGGATGACGCCCCCCTCGCCGTCTGTTAGAGCCACCGCGATGTTTTCGGTTCGGACGAGCCTGCGAATTACCCGCCCGGCGTGACGCCGCCGGACGTTCGATCCAGCGCGCGCCGGGTTCCACCCGCATCAGAATTCCGGACCACCTGGATAGAGTCATGGCCGACGACGCCGAAAAGCCCCCCGTTGAGATCAAAGAGGGTCGCGACTACCGCGAGACCGTCTTCCTTCCCGAGACCCCGTTCCCCATGCGCGCAGGCCTGCCGCAGAAGGAGCCGCAGACCCTGGCCAAGTGGGGCGAGTTCGACCTCTACAACGCCATGCGCGCCGAGCGGCAGCGCGCGGGCGCGCCGCTGTTCGTGCTTCACGACGGGCCGCCCTACGCGAACGGCGCCATCCACATCGGCCATGCGCTGCAGAAGACCCTGAAGGACTTCGTCGTCCGCTCGAAGTTCCTGCTAGGCTACGACGTCGACTACGTCCCCGGCTGGGACTGCCACGGCCTGCCGATCGAGTGGAAGATCGAGGAGGAGCTGCGCGCCCAAGGCCGCCGCAAGGACGAGGTCTCCAAGGCCGAGTTCCGCACCCGCTGCCGCGAATACGCCTCCAAGTGGATCGACGTTCAGCGCGACGGCTTCAAGCGCCTGGGCGTCCTGGGCGACTGGGAGAACCGCTACGCCACCATGGACTACGGCTCGGAAGCCGCCATCGTGGCCGAGTTCCACAAGTTCGTAGCGTCCGGACAGCTCTACCGCGGCTCCAAGCCGGTGATGTGGAGCCCGGTGGAACGCACCGCCCTGGCCGACGCCGAGGTCGAGTACCACGACCACGTCAGCCCCACGATCTGGGTGAAGTTCCCGGTGGTCGAGGGCAGCGACGCGGCGCGCGGCGCCTCGGTCGTAATCTGGACCACCACGCCCTGGACCATCCCGGCCAACCGGGCGATCAGCTACAACGAAGCCGTCGACTATGCGGTCTACCAGGTCGAGGCCATGGAAGCGGGCCTGGAGTTCGAGCCTTGGGCCAAGGCCGGCGACCGGCTGATCGTGGCCGAGAAACTCGCCGACGACGTCTTCAAGGCCGGCAAGATCGCCAAGGCCCGCCGGGTCGAGAAGGTCGATTGCCAAGGCATGGTCTGCGAGCATCCGCTGGCGGCCCTGGACACCCACTACGCCTTCCAGGTGCCGCTGCTCAGCGGCGACCACGTCACGGACGACGCCGGCACGGGCTTCGTCCACACCGCGCCGGGCCATGGCGCGGACGACTACATGGTCTGGCTGGCCCACGGCCATCGCGAGATCCCCGACACGGTCGATCCGGACGGCGCCTACTATCCGCACGTGCCCCTGTTCGCCGGCCTCAAGGTGCTGGAGACCGAGGGCAAGAAGGCGGGCAAATTCGGCCCGGCCAACAGCGCGGTCATGGACAAGCTGATCGAGGCCGGCCGCCTGCTGGCGCGCGGGCGGATGGAGCACAGCTATCCGCACTCCTGGCGCTCCAAGGCCCCGGTGATCTTCCGCAACACGCCCCAGTGGTTCATCCGCATGGACGAGCCGGTGGACACCCCGGAGCTGGGCGGGCGCTCGCTGCGCGAGGTGGCGCTGGAGTCCATCGAGGCCACCACCTTCTATCCGGCGGCCGGCAAGAACCGCATCCGCTCGATGGTCGAAAGCCGCCCGGACTGGCTGATCAGCCGGCAACGGGCCTGGGGCGCGCCGCTGGCTATGTTCGTCGACAAGGAAACGAACCAGCCGCTGCACGACCCCGAGGTCGACAAGCGCATCGTCGATGCCATCCGCGCCGAGGGCGCCGACGCCTGGTTCAACCGGCCGGTCACCGACTTCCTGGGCAGCCACGACCCGGACCGCTACGAGAAGATCGAGGACATCCTCGACGTCTGGTTCGACAGCGGCTCGACCCACGCCTTCACGCTGGAGAACCGCGCCCACACCAAGTGGCCGGCCGACCTCTATCTCGAAGGCTCGGACCAGCACCGCGGCTGGTTCCAGTCGTCCCTGCTGGAAAGCTCGGGCACCCGGGGCCGCGCGCCCTACGACGCCATCCTCACCCACGGCTTCACCATGGATGAGAACGGCGAGAAGATGTCCAAGTCCAAGGGCAACACCGTCGATCCCGAGGTGGTGATCCGCGAAAGCGGGGCTGAGATCATCCGGCTGTGGGCCGCGATGATCGACTACGCCGACGACAGCCGGATCGGGAAGACGATCCTGCAGACCACGTCGGACGCCTACCGCAAGCTGCGCAACACCGTCCGCTACATGCTGGGCGCCCTGGCCGACTACACCCCCGACGAGGCGGTGGAGCTGGACCAGATGCCGCCGCTGGAGCGGTTCATCCTGCACCGGCTCTACGAGCTCGACGCCGAGGTGCGCACGGCCTACGACGGCTACCTGTTCCAGGACGTGATCCGCCCGGTTCTGGACTTCTGCCAGAACGAGCTGTCGTCGCTGTTCTTCGACGTGCGCCGCGACAGTCTCTACTGCGACCAGCCGTCCTCGCTCACCCGCCGGGCCGCCCGCACGGTGATGGATGCGGTGTTCGAGCGGCTGACGGCGTGGCTATCGCCCCTGATCCCCTTCACCATGGAAGAGGCTTGGCTGACCCGCTATCCGGACGCCCACTCCAACTGCATGCGGGTGATCCCGCAGACCCCGGCGGAGTGGCGCAACGACGCCGAGGCCGCCCGCTGGGCCAAGGTCCAGCAGGTGACCTCCGTCGTCACCGGCGCCCTGGAGGTCGAGCGGCGCGAGAAGCGGATGGGCGCAGCGCTCGAGGCGGCCCCGGTCGTCCACGTGGCCGACCCTGAGCTGCTGGCGGCCTTCGAGGGCCTGGACCCCGCCGAAGTGTTCCGCACCAGCCAGGCGCGCCTGGTTACCGGCGAAGGCTCCGGCTTCCGGCTTCCGGAGGTTCCGGGCGTTTCGGTCGAGCCGCTGAAGGCCGAGGGCCGCAAGTGCGCCCGCTCGTGGCGGATCCTGCCCGAGGTGGGAACCGACCCCCGCTACCCCGACCTGTCGCTGCGCGACGCCGAGGCGGTGGCGGCCTGGGACGCGGCCCACGCATGAGGGTGACCAGGAACGGCTGGACGGCCTATGCCGTCGCGCTGGCCGTGATCGCGCTCGACCAGCTCTCGAAGTACTGGATCCTGGCCGTCCTGCGGCTGCCGGAGCAGGCCTCCCACGAGGTCTTCTGGCCGCTGCAGTTCACCCGCATCTGGAACGAGGGCGTCAGTTTCGGCCTCCTGCAGGCGCAGCACGACGTGGTCCGCTGGGGCCTAGTGGTGTTCTCGCTGGGCGTGGCGGCGCTGCTGTCCGCCTGGGCGCGCAGCCAGCCGCGCCTGCTGCCGGCCCTGGGCCTTGGCCTGGTGATCGGCGGGGCCGTGGGCAACGCCATCGACCGGGCCCGCTTCGGTGCGGTGGTCGATTTCATCGACGTCCAGCGGCTGGGGTTCTTTCCCTGGATCTTCAACATCGCCGACAGCGGCATCACCGTCGGCGTGATCCTGCTGCTGCTCGACAGCCTTCGCCCGCAGCGCCCTGCCGCATAGCGTTGGCTGGCGGACGCGATTAGGGTATTTCCTAGCCCTTCCGGCGTGGGGGCCGTCCGCCGTTTTCCCGCCACGGGAAAACGGCAAGATAAGTTAGAAGCGCGCTTCCTGATCGCCGATGCTGGCGCATCGCCTGGGAGCGCTGGAGGAGTCTTCTAGGTACATGAGCTTCAATCGAGTGATCGTGGCGACCGCCCTGGTCGCGGCCGCGGGCCTCGCCGGCTGCCAGTCGACCCAGAAGGCCCTGGGCATGTCCAAGGTGACCCCCGACGAGTTCCGCATCGTCACCAAGGCGCCGCTGGTGGTTCCGCCGGACTACGCCCTGCGCCCGCCGGCGCCCGGCGAGCCGCGCCCGCAGGAGTTGCAGCCCGAGAGCGCCGCTCGCAACGCCCTCCTGGGCCAGCGCGAGGCCGAACAACGCACCGACGGCGAGAAGCTGCTGGTGGCCAAGGCCGGCGCCGAGAAGGCCGACCCGCTGGTTCGCTACGTGGTCGACGACGAGTTCGGCGACCTGGCCCACAAGGAAAAGAGCTTCGCCGACCGGGTGATGTTCTGGAAGAAGGACGAGGCGGCCGCCCCGCAGCAGACCGCGGCCCTGGACGGCTCGAACGCCCCCCTCGACCCCGCGGCCGAGAAGGAACGCGTGGCCAAGCTGACCGGCGACAAGCCGATCACCATCCAGCGCGAAGGCAAGTCCAAGATCAAGCTGCCGGGGCTGTAGGCGACAGTTCCTCCCCCGTTGGGGGAGGTGTCGCCGCAGGCGACGGAGGGGGTTTCCGCTCAGACCGTTGAGAAGCCTCCTTAGTCGGCGTTCGCCGACAGCTCCCCCAACGGGGGAGCAATTTCCAGCTGCTTACTCCTCGCCCGGCGTCTTCACCGTGAAGCCCTGGGCCCGCAGGCGTTCCAGCACGCCGTTCTGGGCCAGCAGGGGCCGGAGCGGGACCAGGGCGATGGCGTGTCCGGGCGTCTTGAGCGCATTGGCGATCGCGGCCGCCTCGTCGGCCTTGGTGCGTTCGTCGTAGGTGCGCCCGCCGCTGACCCCCGCCAGGCAGCGCTCGTAGGTCCGCTCGTTCTGCAGGGCGCCTTCCACGTCCCCCACGGCCCAGGCCCGCGCCGCCGCCAGGGTCACGCCGGGACCGGCTTCGGCCTGAGCCAGCACCTCGTCGAAGCAGAGCCGGCCGGTTGACGCCGGCGTGCGGATGATCCCGCCCAGCTGGGGGCCCAGGTCATAGCTCTTCTCGACGACCTTCACGCCCTTCCGCTGCGCCAGCAGCCGGACCAGCTTGGCCGGGTCCATGTTGGTGAGCTGGGCGTGGTCGCGGTAGTCGATCGCCAGCTGCACGCCGGCCGCCAGCGGGTTGCGGGTGTTGTAGCGCCCCGCGTCTTGGCCCAGACGCGTGCGGACAGCCACGAAGCGCGCGCGCGTCCCAGGGTCCAACCGCTCTTCGAACGGCCCGCCGGACCGGAGGCGCATCAGGTTGAACGCCGTCCCGACCGACCCGCTCACCTTGGCCCGCACGTTCACGAACGGCAGGATGACCACGTTGGCGCCTTCCAGCCGCCGCTCGAAGATGGCCCGGTCCCACTCCATCCGCTTGGGCGCGAGCGACGGGACGCCAAGCACGTAGACGGTGGTGTCGGCGTCCGACACTCTCCACCAGGCGGGACCCGGCAGCCGGCCGCGCACCACAAGCTCCTCCACCAGAGTCGCATCCGGATCGTCCACGGGCGCCGGGGTCAGCGGGACCTGGGCCGAGGCCGGGAGGGCGGCCAGCACCAGGACGGCGGCGAGGGAGGCGAGGCGATTCAGCACGGGCGGGAGACTCCTTGGAATCGTACTATGTAGGAAGGTCTAGCTCCCATGCCGATCCGCCGCCTTCCCCCCGAACTGATCAATCGCATCGCCGCCGGCGAGGTGGTGGAGCGCCCTGCCAGCGCGGTCAAGGAACTGGTGGAGAACGCCCTGGACGCCGGAGCCGCCGAGATCCAGGTCCAGGCCGACGGCGGGGGCCTTTCCCGCATCCTGGTGGCCGACGATGGCAATGGTCTGGCTGCCGACCAGCTGCCCCTGGCGGTGGAGCGCCACGCGACGTCGAAGCTGAACCCCGGCGAGGACGGCGAGTACGACCTGCTGCGCATCGCCACCATGGGCTTCCGCGGCGAGGCCCTGCCCTCGATCGGCTCGGTGGCGCGGCTGTCGATCACCAGCCGGGCCAAGGGGCTGGCGGACGCTCACGCGATCCTGGTGGAGGGCGGCGCCGTCGGGGCGGTCGCCCCGGCCGGCTTCCCCGGTCCGCACGGCGCCCGGGTCGAGGTGCGCGACCTGTTCTATGCCACGCCGGCCCGGCTGAAGTTCATGAAATCCGAGCGCTCGGAAGCCCAGGCCATCACCGAGGAGCTCAAGCGCCAGGCCATGGCCCACGAGGCGGTGGGCTTCGCGCTGGACATCGACGGCCGCCGCACCCTGCGCCTGCCGGCCGAGGCGCCGGGCGATGTCGGCCGACTTGCCCGCCTGGGCGCGGTGATGGGCCGCGAGTTCTCCGAGAACGCCCTGCTGATCGACCACGAGCGCGAGGGCGTGCGCCTGTCGGGCTACGCCGGCCTGCCCACCTACAACCGCGGCAATGCGGCCCACCAGTACCTGTTCGTGAACGGCCGCCCCGTCCGTGACCGGCTGTTGCAGGGCGCCCTGCGCGGCGCCTACGCCGACTTCCTCGCCCGCGACCGCCACCCGGCCTGCGCCCTCTATATCGAGCTGGACCCCGGCCTCGTGGACGTGAACGTCCATCCCGCCAAGGCCGAGGTCAGGTTCCGCGACCCGGCGCTGGTGCGGGGCCTGATCGTCAGCGGCCTGCGCCATTCCCTGGCCGCCGCGGGGCACCGCGCCTCCACCACCGTGGCCGCCGCGGCGTTGGGCGGCTTCCGCCCGCAGAGCCTTCCGCCCGGCTACCCGCCGCCGCGGCCCTCGGGCGCCGGATTCTCCGCCTGGAGCGCCGGCGGCTGGCAGGCGGCGGCCGCGGCCGTGCAGTCGATCCCCGGCCTGTCCGAGGTCTCGGCGCGCGCCGAGGCGCCGCCCGAGGGCTACGGCGTCGCCGAAGCCGGCGCCGCGGCCCCGGTGTTCGACCCTGTCGACTACCCCCTGGGCGCCGCCCGCGCCCAGGTGCACGAGACCTACATCGTCGCCCAGACCCGCGACGGCATGGTCATCGTCGACCAGCACGCCGCCCACGAACGCCTCGTCTACGAGCGCATGAAGGGCGAACTCAGCGAAGGCGGCGTCGCCCGCCAGGCCCTGCTGCTGCCCGAGGTGGTCGAGCTTGACCCCGCCGAGGCCGAACGGGTCGCAGCGCGCGCCGAGGAACTGGCCGCCCTGGGCCTGGTCGTCGAGAGCTTCGGCCCCGGCGCCATCCTGGTCCGCGAGGTCCCGGCGCTGCTCGGCGAGACCGATGCCGCCGGCCTGATCCGCGACATCGCCGACGACCTGGCCGAGAACGGCCAGGCCCTGGCGCTGAAGGAGCGGCTCGAGGACGTCTGCTCCACCATGGCCTGCCACGGCTCGGTCCGCGCCGGCCGCCGCCTGACGGCGCCGGAGATGAACGCCCTGCTCCGCCAGATGGAGGCCACGCCCCACTCCGGCCAGTGCAATCACGGCCGCCCAACCTACGTCGAGCTCAAGCTCGCCGACATAGAGCGGCTGTTCGGACGACGCTAGGCGAGCGCCTGCGCGGCGTAGATCCGCATCGCCTCGGTCAGGTATTCGGTGAGTCCCGCGGCCCGCCCGTCGTAGCGCGCGCGGAAGTCGGGGTGCTCCCGGTAGAGCTCCGCCAGCCCGGTGTACGCCTCCTTGGTCGGCGTCCCGCTCCAGCTTCCGCCGACCCACGCGCAATGGCGGGCGACGATGGCCTGCACGGCCTCGGACGCCGCCGGCAAGCCGTCGACCATCGCCTTGGCCAGGGCCGCCTCGATCTCGTCGGCCTGCGCCATCATTCGGTCGAAGTCGGCATGGGTGGCGTCCTTGATCGCGACCTTGGAGGCGTCGATGCGCGCCTGCATGTCGCCGCCATAACGCTCCACCAGCCAGGCCTCGTACCCGGCCTGCTTTTCAGGGTCGAAGCCCCGGTACATCGCCTTGTCGTCCATCGTCGTCGCTCCTTGCAAAGCGGCGAGGGTCTCGTCGATGGTCCGGACCAGCCGCCGCGTACGCCGCGCCTGGGCCTCCAGCTTCGCTCGGTGCGCCTTCAGGGCCGCCATCCGGTCGAAGTCCGGGGCGTCCAGCACCTTGCCGATCTCGTCCAGCGGGAAGCCGAGTTCCCGGTGGAACAGGATCTGCTGCAGGCGCAGAAGTTCGTCCCGACCGTAGTAGCGATAGCCGTTGGCGCCGACGTCGACCGGCTTGAGCAGTCCGATCTGGTCGTAGTGGTGCAGCGCCCGGACGCTCACGCCCGACAGCTTCGCCACCTCGCTGACCGTATAGCCCTCGCACCGTTCGTCGATTCCCTCTGCCGATGCCGATCGGTCGGGCCTCACGTCGCGTGAGGGTCAACACCGCCTTTGGCGAGGCGGCTCCCGCTGGCGAGATCCTGCGCGCGGGATGCGACGTTAACGACCGTTGCCGGCCCGCAGGCCACCTTTACTGTCGCGCGCGCAACAGGGATCTCCGGGCTGACCATGAACGCCCTCCGCAGCAATTTCGGATCGAGCCGGTTCGCCAGCGACGGCTTCTTCCGCACCGCGCTGGAAAGCAGCCCGGACTGCGTCAAGATTCTGGACCTCGACGGCCGGATCCAGTTCGTCAACCGCAACGGTGTGGCCATCATGGAGGCGGACGACAGCGCCGGCCTGCTGGGTCGGGAATGGCTGAAGCTCTGGGACGAGCCGGAGCGGCCGATGGTCGCCACGGCCCTGCGCGGAGGCGCGGCCGGCGAGACGCAGCGGATCACCGGGCCGGCGCACACCTTCCGCGGCCAGCTGCGCTACTTCGACAACGTCATCGCCCCGCTCTGCGACGACGACGGCGCGCCCGTGGCCCTGCTGGTCACCTCGCGCGACGTCACGGAGCTGGAAGCCGCCCGCCGCGCCGCCGAGGCGCGCGAGCGGGAGGCCGAGCTCAATGCGGCGGTGCTGCGTTCCGCCAACCAGGTGGCCCGCCTGGGCGGCTGGCACGGCGACTTCCAGACCAGCCTGCTGACACTCTCCGAGGAGGCGGCCCGCATCATGGGCGGCGGGCCGCGGGTCCAGACGATGATGGAGGCGCTGGAGATCTACGACCCCGAGGACCGTCCGCGGATCGCCGCGGCGATGTCGCGCGCCCGCCCGCCAGGGGAGCGCATCGACTACGAGGCGCCCTTCACGCGGCGCGACGGCTCGCGCGGGTGGCTGCGGGTGTTCGGCGAGGCGGTCTACGAGGACGGCGTGCGGACCGGCCTGCGGGGCGCGGCCATGGACATCTCGGACGAGAAGGCCGCCGAGGAGACCATCAAGCGGGCCGAGCAGCGGCTGGTCATGGCGCTGCACATGGCCGGCATGCACGTGTACGAGCTGGACTTCGCGCGGCGGCTCCTCACCCATCACGGCTCGGACGACCCGCTCTTCGACACCGAACTCGAATTCGAAGACCTGTCGCCGGGGCTCGAGCACATCGTTGATCCCCGCGACCGGGAGCGGGTCAGCGCGGAGTGGGATGCGGCTCTTGCCGCGGCCGTCCCCTTCCGGTCGGAGTTTCGCGTGAACCGCCTGGATGGGCGCGAGATCTGGGTCTTCGCCGTCGCCGAGACCAGCCTGGACGACGCAGGCGAGCCCCTGCGCCTGATCGGCGCCCTGAAGGACATCACCGCCCGCAAGCGCAGCGAGCTCCAGACCTTGGAAGCCATGGCCAGCATGCAGGAGCATGAGACGCGCCAGAAGCTGCTGCTGGACGAGCTGAACCACCGGGTGAAGAACACCCTGGCGGCGGTGCAGTCGGTGGCCGTGCAGACGCTCCGCGACGAGGGCGACATGGCCCAGGCGCGGGACCTGTTCATCGAACGGCTGCTGGCCCTGTCCTCCACGCACAACCTGCTCGTCCGGCGCGCGTGGGACAGCGCCGCCCTTTCCGAGCTCGCCGAGGCCACCCTGCGCCCCTACGGGCGGCCCTATGCGCTGGCGGGCCCGGACCTGCAGCTCGACCCGAACTTCGTGGTCAGCCTCGGCATGGCGCTGCACGAGCTTGCCACCAATGCCCTGAAGCATGGCGCCTGGCGCGGGGCCGGCCGCGTCGACGTGGAGGTTGCGGAGGCCGCGTCCGGGGAGGTCGTCGTCACCTGGCGCGAGACCGGCGGCGGCGCGGTGTTGCCGCCCACCCGCCGGGGCTTCGGCTCCCGCCTCCTCGAGCGCGGCGTCGCGCGCGAGCTGGGCGGCCGCGTGACCCTCGACTTCGCTCGCAGCGGCCTCGTCTGCACCATCCGTGTGCCACAGAGCCCCCGCCTTCGCGTGGTCCGCGTCGAGGACTGAGGCCTCAGGCCGCGCAGGCCTCGTCGGCGGCCTCGACGGACAGCACAGCATTCATCGCCGCCAGCAGGCGGTCGGGCTTGATGGGCTTTTCCACCACGCCGTTCATGCCGCAAAGCCGGTAGAAGGCCGCGTCCGAGGGGTCTGCGTTGGCGGTCAGGGCTAGGATCGGGGCCTGCGATGCAGGGCCGCCGCCGGAGCGGATGCGCCGCGTGGCCTCCACCCCGTCGATGCCGGGCATCTTGATGTCCATGAGCACCAGGTCGAACCGGCCCGTGGTGACCGCGCGCACGGCGTCCTCGCCGTTGTCGACGGCCTCGCTGGAGCAGCCGAACATCTCGCACAGGGTCTGGGCGACCATGCGGTTGGTGGCGTTGTCGTCGACGATCAGGACGTGGACTGCGGCGCCCGCCTCGACGGTCTCCGCGGGTTGCGCCGCGACCTCGGGCGCCGGCAGCCGGTGCAGCGGGATCTCGAAGGCCAGTTCCGCGCCGCCGTCCCGCGGCCGCGCGGCAATGGTCCCGTTCATCCGTTCGACGATCTGGCGGCAGACGGCCAGGCCCAGCCCCGCACCTCCCTGGCGCACGCCCTCCTCCGTTTGCTGGAAGGGCGCGAACACCGCCTCCAGCCGTTCGGCGGGGATGCCGGGGCCGGTGTCGCTCACCACACCTGAAAGGCGCACGTAGTCGCCCTCGACCGCGGCCCGGAGCCGGACGTCCACATGGCCGGCCTGGGTGAACTTCAGCGCATTGCCGACCAGGTTGTTCAGCACCTGGCGGAGCCGGACCGCGTCCGCCAGCACCCACAGGTCGGCCGGGCCGTCGTAGGCCCAGCGGACGTCCAGGCCCTTGAGCTCGGCCTGGGCGCTCCACAGCCCGGTCACATCGTCCAGGATCCGCGAGGCTTGCAGCGGGGCCTCGTCTAGCCCGAGCTCGGCCGCCTCCGCGCGGGAGAGGTCGAGGGCGTCGTTCAGCAGGCGCAGCAGGGCGCCGCCGGACTCCAGGATCGTCTCGATGAACGGCGCCAGGTCCGGCTGCTCGGACTTGCGCTTCAGGATCTCGGCCACCGCCAGCACCCCGTTCAGCGGCGTGCGGATCTCGTGGCTCATCACCGCAAGGAACCGGCCCTTGGTGGCGAGGGCTTCCCGCGCCTCCCAGGCCAGGCGGCTCATGGTCTCGGCGTGGCTGCTCGCCGCCGCCGCGGAGGCCTGCAGCAACGCCAGGGCGGCGCCTACGCCAGCGTAGCGGCCGCCGCAGGTGACGATGAAGCCATGCAGCAGTTCCGACGGCCGCTCGGCCAGGACGCTGCCGAAGAACTCCTCCAGCGTGACGTCGCCGTCGGCCACGACCGGGTCGCGCTTCATCATGTGCGAGGCGGGCCGCTTGGACCACAGGGCGTAGCCGTGCTGGGCGGCCATCAACACCAGGAAGGCGTTGCGCTCGATCAGGCCGACGGGCCGGCCGTCATCCTCGACCACGGCGATGGCCAGGGTGTCGGGCTCGTCCTGGAAGCGCTGGTAGAGCTCCGCGCCGGGGGTGTTGGGAGACGCAGGCGGAATGTGCGGCGCGATATCGAGCAGCAGGGTCATGCCGGGCTCCGGAAAACAACCGGCGCCACAGATCGTCGATCAGCCCTAACGGGAGGTTAGAAATGCAGTCTTCGCTCAACAAGTTTTTGCGAAGAAATTGTGACAGAGACCGCCGTTATTGATGTTTCAGGAAATGGACGCGCGCTGCACCGTAGTCCCGAGAGTCGAGTAATGTATATCCCGGCGCATCGGGCGTTGATTCCGCGACACCGCGCTCGAACACGACCAGGGCTCCGGGGGCGAGCCAGCCGCCCGCCGCCAGCCGCTCCAGCGCCTGCTCGCCCAGGCTCTTGGCGTAGGGCGGATCCAGGAACGCCAGGTCGAAGGCCGGCCCGTCCGCGCCCGGTCTGACGCCCAGATCGATGGCGCTGCGGCGGTGGACGCGCGTGCGGCCGAACAGGCCGAGGGCATCCACATTCTCGCGGATGGCGCCCCGCGCCGCCTCGTCGGTCTCCACGAACAGGCAGAAGGCCGCGCCCCGCGACAGCGCCTCGAACCCCAGGGCGCCCGAGCCGGCGAACAGGTCGATCACCCGGCGCTCGCGCAGTCCCTCGGACCAGGGCGCGTGCTCCAGGATGTTGAAGATCGCCTGCCGGGCCCGGTCCGAGGTGGGGCGCGTGGCCTCGCCCTTGGGCGCGATCAACGTTTTGCCACGGAATTCCCCTGAGACGATGCGCAAGACCTGGCGCTCCACTTCCTAATCCAGCGCTCCCGATCCAAGGTTTGCCGCAACAAAGCAAGGGAGAGAACCTCATGGGCCTGGTGCAGGTAGAGCGGCGCGGCGCGGCCGCCGTCATGACCTATGCGAACCCGCCGTTCGGCACGATGACCGCCGCGGGGTCGCAGGAGATGCTGGAAGCGTTCCGGCCCCTGGCCGCCGATCCGGCCGTAAGGTCTGTCATCCTCACCGGCGGCCTGCCCGGCATCTTCGTCCGCCACTACGACGTCGGCGAACTCTCGGCGGCCAGCGACGCCAGCCAGGATCGGCCCCTGCCGCCGGCCGAGCCGGGGGTCCGCCCGCGCCAGGGCTTCCTCGCCCTGGTGGACGAGATCTTCGAGGCGCCCAAGCCCGTGGTCGCCGCCATCAACGGCCTCTGCATGGGGGGTGGGTTCGAGCTGTCGCTGGCCTGCGATCTGCGGATCGCCACGCCCCAGGCGGCGGCCATCGGCCTGCCGGAAACCCGCATCGGCATCTTCCCCGGGGGCGGCGGGACCCAGCGCCTCCCCCGGGTGGTGGGGGAGGCGAAAGCCCTGGAGATCATCCTGCGCGGCCTGACCTTCGACGGCGCCGAGGCCCACCGGATCGGCCTCGTCCACGAGCTGGCGGACGATCCGCTGGCGCGCGCGCTGGAGATCGCCGCCGAATGGGAGGGCCGCGGCGCGGACGGGATCGCCCACGCCAAGCGGCTTACCCGCGCGGCCCTCGACCGCCCGATCTGGGAGGGCCTGGCCGACGAGCGCCGGAGCTTCTCGGAGGTGATGCGGACCCCTTCGGCCCGCGAGGGCCTGCGCCGGGGCCGCCCGCCCGCTTCAATCCAGTCGCTGTAGCCTTGTCGATGATGCCGGGCCGCGTGGGCGCCTTGATGGGCTTGCCGGGCTTGGCCTTGGCGACCGGCCGCGGTTTGGCGCCCGCCTTGGGCTTGGGATGCGGATTGATCTTCGGCTTCGGCTTCGCCCAGCCGGCCTTGTAGACCGGCTTCTCCTTCGGCCCCTTGGCCGCGGCGGGCGTGGCCAGATCGGCCTCGACCTTGGCGGCCTCCTGGGCGCGGCGCGAGGCGCTCTTCCGCGGCGAACGATACTGCGGTCGCTCGCCGGTGGGCAGGTTGGCCGGGTCGATGTGCTCGGCGAACTGCTCGCGCACCACGCGCGGCCCCACCTCTTCAAGCTCGCCGACGCCCAGTGTTCCCAGCGCCAGGGGCCCGTACGCCAGGCGGATCAGGCGGTTCACCTTCAGGCCGATCGATTCCAGGACCTTGCGGACCTCCCGGTTCTTGCCCTCGTGCAAGGTTACGGTGAGCCAGAGGTTGGCACCCTGGGGTCCCTCCTTGGCCTTGTCCAGCTTGGCCTCGATGGGCCCATAGCGCACGCCGTCGACAGTCACGCCCTTCTGCAGCGTGTCCAGCTTCTCCTGGGTCGTCCGGCCATGGGCGCGGGCGCGATAGCGGCGGACGATCTGGGTCGAGGGCATCTCCAGCGCGCGGGCCAGCTCGCCGTCGTTGGTCAGCAGCAGCAGGCCCTCGGAATTGATGTCGAGGCGGCCTACCGAGATCAGCCGCGGCAGGCCGGGCGGCAGGGCCTGGAACACCGTCGGGCGCCCGTTCGGGTCCTTGTGCGTGGTCACCAGGCCCACGGGCTTGTGGTAGCGGAACAGGCGCGCCGGCTCGGGCTCGCCGACCACCTCGCCGTCGACGGTGACGATGTCGCCGGGCTCCACCTTCACCGCCGGGGTGTCCAGCGTGCGGCCGTTGATGGCGACGCGGTTCTCCGCGATCAGCCGCTCGACGTCCCGGCGCGAGCCGACGCCCGCGCGGGCCAGCAGCTTGGCGACGCGTTCTCCCCCCTCGGCGTCGGGGGCTTCCGCGTCGGCGTCGTGGGCTTGACCTGGGTCGTCGGGCTGGGGTCGTAGTGGATCGTGGACCATGATCGCCGGACAATGCGCATCGCGCTCGAAGCCGCGCAAGCCGCCGCTGCGGCTGGCGAGACGCCCGTGGGCGCCGTGATCGTCGATCCGGCCTCCGGCGAAGCGATCGCGATCGGCGCGAACCAGCCCATCGGCAGCCACGACCCCACCGCCCACGCCGAGATCGTCGCGATCCGCGCGGCGGCGGCGAAGCTGGGCAATTACCGCCTCACCGGCCTCACCCTCTATGTGACGCTCGAGCCCTGCGCCATGTGCGCAGGGGCGATCAGCCATGCACGCATCGGCCGAGTGGTGTTCGGCGCCGAGGATCCCAAGGGCGGGGCCGTGGTCAACGGGCCCCGGTTCTTCGAGCAACCCACCTGCCACTGGCGTCCGCAGGTCGAGGGCGGGGTGCTGGCGCAGGAGGCCGGCGATCTGCTCCGAAGCTTCTTCCGCGCGCGTCGCAAGACCTGAGACGCTACGGTTAAGCTCGGAGCCCCCGGAGAGCCACGCCATGCGCCTCGCCTTCACCCTGATCGCCCTGACGTTAGCCACGTCCGCACAAGCCGCGCCGGCCGATGATGTGGCGGCCCTGACCTGGATGGCCGGTAGCTGGATCGTCGAGAAGGACGGCGTCATCACCCGGGAGACGTGGCTGCCGCCGGTGGGCGGGGCCATGGCCGGCGCCGGCCAGACGAACGCCGCCGGGCGGCCGGCGCGCATCGAGCACATGAAGATCACCGCCGAGCCGGCGGGCGCCACCTTCACGGCGTTCGTCCCTGGCCAGCCGCCCACCCCGTTCGTGCTGCGCTCTGGCGGAGCCAATGGCGAGGCAGTGTTCGAGAACCCGGCCCATGACTTCCCCCAGCGCGTGATTTACCGCCGTTGTGGCGAGGACCTCTGCGCCCGCGTCGAGGGGACCCTGCGAGGCCGTCCGGCCTCGGAATCCTGGCGCTACCAGCGGCTGCGTTGATCTTTTTCGTTAACCGCGCCGAGGGCGAAGTGGTTAATTCCAAACAATTTTCGCCACATGTGAAACCGCGCGCGGAACGCCTGCGTATCTCCGCACATGACATGGGAAGCCTATTGCCGAGAAGAGGCGCGGGAGTGCGAGAAGCTCGCACGCGTCGCGCAAGGCGAAGCCCGCAAGGACTGGGCTGACGCCGCGCGCCAGTGGCGGATGCAGCTCCGTCGCCTCTCCCGGTCCGAACAGACGCGCGCCGCAAAGCACGGCCGGACCTGACAGAGGCCTTGGCGCCCGCGCGCCAAGGTCGGATGATCCTTCCAAACAACGGTATGGGAGGAAGGCCATGGGACTGCTCGACGGCAAGGTCGCCATCATCACCGGCGCCGGCAACGGCCTGGGCGAAGCCTACGCAAAGCTTTTCGCCCGGGAGGGCGCGGCCGTCGTCGTCAACGACCTGGGCGGCCCGCGCGACGGGTCCGGCGCCGGGTCCGTCTCTGCCGCCCAGAAGGTCGTCGACGAGATCGTCGCCGCGGGCGGCCGCGCGGTGGCCAACGGCGACGACGTCTCCACGATCCAGGGCGGCGAGAACATCCTGCAGACCGCGCTCGACGCCTTCGGCCAGGTGGACATCCTGGTCTGCAACGCCGGCATCCTACGCGACCGGACCTTCGCCAACACCACCGAGGAGGATTGGGACAAGGTCATCAAGGTCCACCTCAAGGGGACCTATTGCTGCGCGCTGCCGGTCTGGAAGCATATGAAGGACCACGGCGGCGGCGCGATGGTGCTGACCTCCTCCACCTCCGGCCTCTACGGCAACTTCGGCCAGACCAACTATGGGGCGGCCAAGGCCGGCATCTACGGCATGGTCCGGGTGATGGCGATCGAGGGGCGGAAGTACAACATCCGGGTCATGGGCCTGGCGCCCGGCGCCTACACCCGCATGACCTCCGACCTGCCTGGTCGCCAGGGCCGCGAGCCGGACCCGCTGAGCCTGCCGGAGAACGTCGCGCCCGGCGTGCTCTACATGGTCTCGGACCTGGCCGCTGACCATTCGGGCAAGATCCTCGGCGTCTCGGCCCGCGGCGTCCGCGAGATCAAGATGCTGGAGACCGACGGCTTCGCTCCGGGCCGGCCCTACACCGCCCAGGAAGTGGCCGAGAACGCGGCCAGCGTCTTCTTTCCCGAACGCGAAGGCCGGGCGGTGACGCTGGCTTAGGCGGCCAAGGCCGTCATCCGAACGCCGCGATCCGGGCGTCCAGCCGGTGGCGCACCGCCGGCCACTCCTCGGCCAGGATCGAGAAGTGGACGGTGTCGCGGATGCGTCCCGTCCAGGTGACCTTGTCGTGGCGCAGGATGCCCTCCTGCACGGCCCCGAGCTTCAGCACCGCGGCGCGGCTGCGGGCGTTGATGGCGTCGACCCGGAACTGCACCCGCTGGGCGCCGGCCTCGAACGCATGGGCCAGCAGCAGCCGCTTGGCCGACGGGTTCACCTCGGGGCCCCGCATCGTGGGGTCGTAGTAGGTCGATCCGATCTCGACGGTGTTGTGATGCTGGTCGACGTCCAGGTAGTTGCTCATTCCGCGGCAGACGCCGTCCACCACAACCGCGTGGGGGAACGTCCGGCCCGCCGCCGCCTCACCCTGCATCCGCGCCCAATGCCGGTCGAAGTCCTCGCCCAGCATCGAGATGATGTAGAGATCCCGCCACAGGGCCGGGTCCGCCGCGCACGCGATACGCAGAGCATCCTTGTGTCGTTCGACCAACGGCTCCAGGCGCACGAAGCGGTTCTCCAGCACCTTCGGTTCGAGCTTCATCCGCGGGCCTCCTCGACGCAGGGCTCGGCCATAGGACCAGATCGGTCTGCCGAAAACGGCCAATTCTCGCCGGCAAGCCAGACCATTACGCCGCCATGGCGAGGTTTCAGGCTGGGCCGTCAAAAAAATTCAGCCCCTCCCCTTGCACGGACGGGAGCGCGACATACCTCAGTCAGGCCCATTCCTGGGCGTTTCCTCCCTAAAGACTTCCCAGCCGGGCCCTCGGGCCCGGTCTTTTTTTTTGCCCTCAGCCGGCCGCGAACAGTTGCGCGGCCTGGACCAGGTAGGCGACGCCGACCGCCGTCACGATCCAGCGGGTCCAGCGCTTGAAGTTCACGTCGCTCATCCGGTTCAGGATCAGGCCGCCCACCGCCGTGCCGGCCATGGAGAGCGGGACGGCCAGGGCGAACACCCAGAGCGGCGGCATGCCCGCCCCAGCCCCGGCGACCAGCGGCGCCCCGTAGACCAGGATCTTGGCCAGGTGGGCGAACACCTGGGTCGCGGCCTTGGTGGCGACGATGGCGTGGCGCGTGAGTTCGGTGCGGACGAAGAAAATGTCGAGCAGGGGGCCGGCCACCCCCGCCGTGAGGTTCAGGCCCGTCACCGACAGGCCGGACAGAAACGCCTGCGCCGGCCGGGAGGCGTCGAGGTTGATCAACCGCTGCGGCAGCCAGGTCAGGCCCGGCACCAGCCCCAGCAGGAGGAACAGCAGCGGCCTCGACGGCGTGAAGCTGAGCAGGGCCACCGTGACGCCAGCGAGCAGCGAGGCCAGGGCGTACCAGCCGACGATGTCCCAGCGGACGTGCCTACGGTGCAGGATGCTCCGCCAGCCGTTGGCGACGAGCTGCAACAGGCCGTGGGTGACGAAGGCGGCCTGCACCGGCAGCACGAGGGCCAGCGCCCCCATCAGCACCAGGCCGCCCGCCATGCCGAAGACGCCCGAGAGCGTGGCCGTCACGAAGGCCATGCAGACCACGAAGGCGGCTGCGAGATAGGTCATGGAAGTCCTCCGGAGTTGCGACCCACCCCGGCAGGCGGACACAGGCCGCCTCCGGTCGCAGGTCAGCTGCGCGTCGCGCGCGGGACGGAGCGGGCGCTGCAAGCCCGGGGGCGAGCGCTCCGATGGCCACGGCCTCGGCCGGGCGGGGTATCTCGAATGGCGTATCCATGACGGATCACCGTTCGCTTACACCCAAGCTCTGGGGATCGCAAAGCGATGCCCTGGCGCCGCAGGCGCTGTTGTGAACCGCCAAGACCCCAAGTTCGCCAAGGAGCTCAGCCGCCCGGACCTCTTGGCGTCCTTGGCGACTTGGCGGTGAATTCTGGCGGCCGACGCGCCGAAACGAAGACGGCGCCGCCCAGCCAAGGACGGCGCCGCTTGCGTCTGTGGGTCCGGGTATTCGCCTGACGGCGAAACCGGAATGACAGCCGAAGTTAGTTCCGGAAGACCGCCGCCATCGACGGGTCGGCCGGAGCCTCGCGGTACTGCTGCAGCTCGTTGCGGCCGACCACCATGTGGTGCACCTCGTCCGGGCCGTCCGCGATGCGCAGGGTCCGGGTGTTGGCGTACATGCGGGCCAGCGGGGTGTGCTGCGACACGCCCAGGGCGCCGTACATCTGGATCGCCTGGTCGATGATCTTGCAGACCCGCTCGGGCACCATGGCCTTGACCATGTGGATCCAGATGCGGGCTTCGCGGTTGCCCAGCACGTCCATGGCCTTGGCGGCCTTCAGAACCATCAGGCGCATGGCTTCGATCTCGATCCGCGCGCGGCTGACGATCTCGATGTTGCCGCCCAGCTGGATGATCGGCTTGCCAAAGGCCACGCGGGTCATGCCGCGGGTCACCATCAGGTCCAGCGCCTTCTCGGCCGAGCCGATGGCGCGCATGCAGTGGTGGATACGGCCGGGACCGAGCCGCAGCTGGCTGATCTCGAAGCCGCGGCCCTCGCCCAGCAGCATGTTCGACGCCGGCACGCGGGCGTTGTCGAAGATGATGTGCATGTGGCCGTGCGGAGCGTCGGGGTCGCCGAACACCTGCTGGCCCTGGATGACCTTCACCCCGGGGGTGTCGAGCGGCACCAGGATCTGCGACTGCTGCAGGTGCGGCGGGGCGTTCTCCTCGCCGGTCTTGACCATGGTGATCATGACCTTGCAGCGCGGGTCGCCGGCGCCCGAGATGTAGTGCTTCTCGCCGGTGATCACGTATTCGTCGCCGACACGGACGGCGCGGGTGTCGATGTTCTTGGCGTCGGAGCTGGCGGTGTTCAGCTCGGTCATGCAGTAGGCCGAGCGGATCTTCCCTTCGAGCAGGGGCTCCAGCCACTGCTTCTTCTGCTCCGGCGTGCCGACGCGCTCCAGCACCTCCATGTTGCCCGTGTCGGGCGCGGCGCAGTTCATGGTCTCGGACGCCAGCCGGTTCTTGCCCAGCTCCACCGCGATGTAGGCGTAGTCGAGGTTCGACAGGCCCTCGCCGGTCTCGGCGTTCGGCAGGAAGAAGTTCCAGAGGCCCGCGGCCTTGGCCTTGTCCTTGGCCGCTTCCAGCACTTCCAGCTGGCCGGGCGCGTATTGCCAGATGTCCGGCCGGCCCTCGCCCAGGCGGTGAAATTCCTCGCTCATCGGCTCGACGACGTCGCGGATGAAGTCCTTCACCTTGTTGAACAGCGGCATCGCCTTTTCGGACATGCGCAGGTCGTTCAGGTCGTCCTGCGGATTCAGGCCGAAGCTGGATTGGGGCCGATCGGCGGCGATGTTCATGTGGGCGCTCCCTTGGGCGATTGTCTCACACCACCTTTGGCCCACTTTGACGAAAAATCAAACAACCGTTTCAATCATCGCCAATGCAGCGGACGCCGTTCCCCTCGCCGCGCGACGAGGGGAACCGGCGCCATCATCAGGCCACCGCGGCCTGCCGCGCGCGCCTCAGGGCCAGGTACTGCAGCTCCGCGACCACCAGGGCCGCCACGGCCTGGCCGACTACGACAGCGAGGCCCAAGGTCGTCGGCTGGGCCCAGCCCAGGGCGACGAGGCCGATGCTCTCGGCCGCCCAGACGATGTTGAAGCCCACCAGGGTCCAGACCACCGGCCGCGGCAGGGCCGGGCGGCTCGCCAGCCAGGCCAGGACGGCGGCATAGGGCATCAGGAACAGCCCCACCGGCTGCATCAGCGCCGGCGACAGGCCCAAGGGCTCGGCCAGCCAGCCGGCGTCGAAGGCGAAGGCCGCGCCCATGACCCCGCACGCGGCGGCGTCCAGGGCGATGACGGTGCGCAGGAAGTTTGAGCGGATTTCGGTCATGGGAGCCTCCTTGGGCGTGTTGAGGCCCGCAAGCTCCCGCGTCCGCCGCGGCCGGTCGATTACCTGGGAGGTAGGGCTGGAGCCCTACTTCACCGGCACGTGGTCGATGTGCGGGCAGACCGCGGCCATCAAGGCCTCGTTGTCGGCGCCCTCGGCCTTCTTCGGCGTCACCTTGCGCCAGTCCTCGTTGATCGCGAGGGGGGCGGACGGCTTGTACGCGCCCAGCTGGATCAGGTTCTTCTTGGCGCAGTCGATGGCGACGACGCTGCCCACGCCGTCAGGCTTGCCCGGCGCGGACGGGCCCAGATTGGCCGAGGGCTTGGAGATGGCCTGCATGACCACCAGGCGGCCGGTCGCCTTGTCCTTATAGGAATAGTCGCCGTCGTAGGACCAGGCCGTGCCGTTGGCGCCGTCTACGTACTTGGTCCAGGTCTCGGCGCAGGCGCCCCCGGCGACCAGCGTCAGGGCGGTGGCGAGCGCGATGGCGCGGCGCATGGGCAGTCTCTCCAAACAGGTGTTCGTCGCCGACCCTAGCCGCCGTTTTGAACGGCCTCCAGCGATTTCACCGGGGTCACGCCACCCGCTTCACCCCGCGGGCAAGCGCCGTCTCCGTCTCGTGGATGTAGTCGCGGGTGATCGGCACGGCGTCGACCCGTTTGGCCAGCTGGACCTGCCAGACGAACTGCCGCCGGGCGCGGAAGCTCTGTTCGGCGATGCCCAGGTAGAACTCCCACATCCGGCAGAACCGCTCGTCGTACAGCTCGGCGATCTCGGGCCGCACGGCCGCGAAGCGGGCGCGCCAGTGCTTCAGCGTCTCGGCATAGTGGAGCCGGAGGATCTCCAGGTCGGTGACCATCAGCCCCGCCCGCTCGATCGCCGGCATGATCTCGCTGAGCGCCGGGCTGTAGCCGCCGGGGAAGATGTACTTGGCCACCCAGGCGTTGGTGACCCCGGTTTCGGGCCGCCCGATCGCGTGGATCAGCGCCACCCCGTCGTCCTTCAGGAGGCGCGCGACGCCATCGAAATACGCCTGATAGTTCGGCCGCCCGACATGCTCGAACATACCGACGGAGACGATGCGGTCGTAGGTGTCCGTCACGTCCCGGTAGTCCGTGAGCGAGAACCTGGCGCGACTCGAAAGCCCCCGGGCCTCGGCCCTCGCCTTGGCCACGGAAAGCTGCTCCGTCGACAGCGTCACGCCATCCACTTCGGCCCCGGTCTCCTCGGCCAGGGTGATAGCCATGCCGCCCCAGCCGCAGCCGATATCCAGAACCTTCATGCCTGGCTCGATCGCCAGCTTGGCCGCGATGTGTCGCTTCTTGGCGAGCTGCGCCTCCTCCAGCGTCATGTCGGGCCGTGCGAAGTAGGCGCAGCTGTACTGCATGTCCGCATCGAGGAAGCGCCGGTAGAGGTCGTTCGACAGGTCGTAGTGGTGGGCCACGTTGGCCCTCGCCTGCCGCCGGGCATTGGCCTCGACCTTGCGCTCGCGCAACCACAGCTGCAGGCGGTTGCGCTTGTTTCGCGGCTTGTTCTTGGCGTTGGCGCCGATCAGGTCGATGAACTCGGCGATCTGCCCCTGCTCCAGCACCAGGCCGCCGTCCATGTAGGCCTCGCCGACTCCAAGCCCAGGCCTGGCGGCGATCCGCGCCGCCCAGGCCGCCGAGGTGATCCGCGCCACAAGTTCCGGGCCGGTCCCGTCGCCTAGCCGCAGCTCCCGGCCGCCCGGCAGCTTCAGCGTCAGGTTCCCGGACCGGACGATGCGCTCCAGCATCGCTTGCAGACCCATCGGCGAACTCCCAACTGAACGAGATCAGAGACTAGGTGCGACGGCGGGAAAGCCAAGGCGCGCCCTCGGATTTTGCAGGTGCGGCTTGACTCCCGGCGGCGCTGTTCCTAACTCCCGCACCGACGTTGGCACTCAGGGGCCGAGACTGCTAACAGCCGCGTCGCCCCAGCCGCCGTCGCCGCAATTTGCACCGTTTCGAACGGAAATTAGAGAGAGAACACATGGCGTTTCGTCCCCTGGGAGATCGCGTCCTCGTCAAGCGCGTCGAGGAAGAAGAAAAGACCAAGGGCGGGATCATCATCCCCGACACCGCGAAGGAAAAGCCGCAGGAAGGCGAAGTGATCGCCACCGGCCCCGGCGCGCGTGACGATTCCGGCAAGGTTCAGCCTCTGGACGTCAAGGCCGGCGACCGCATCCTGTTCGGCAAGTGGTCCGGCACCGAGGTCAAGCTCGACGGCCAGGACCTGCTGATCATGAAGGAAAGCGACATCCTGGGCGTCGTCTCGTAACCGAGACCCGCGCGCCCACACCCTGAAATTCTAGGAAAGAGAGTCAGCCATGGCTGCCAAAGACGTCTATTTCGCCTCCGACGCGCGCGACCGCATGCTGCGCGGCGTCAACACCCTCGCCAACGCGGTGAAGGTCACCCTGGGCCCCAAGGGCCGCAACGTGGTCATCGAGAAGTCCTTCGGCGCCCCGCGCTCCACCAAGGACGGCGTCTCGGTCGCCAAGGAAATCGAACTGGCCGACAAGTTCGAGAACCTGGGCGCCCAGCTGATCCGCGAAGTCGCCTCCAAAACCAACGACAAGGCCGGTGACGGCACCACGACCGCCACGGTCCTGGCCCAGGCCATCGTCGTCGAGGGCCTGAAGTCGGTCGCCGCTGGCATGAACCCGATGGATCTCAAGCGCGGCGTCGACAAGGCGGTCGCCAAGGTCGTGGAAGAGATCAAGAACTCCTCCAAGAAGGTCACTACCAACGCCGAGATCGCCCAGGTCGGCACCATTTCGGCCAACGGCGACACCGAAGTGGGCGAGATGATCGCCCGCGCGATGGAAAAGGTCGGCAACGAAGGCGTCATCACGGTTGAAGAGGCCAAGACCGCCGAGACCGAGCTCGACGTCGTCGAAGGCATGCAGTTCGACCGCGGCTACCTGTCGCCCTACTTCATCACCAACGCGGAGAAGATGGAGGCCGACCTCGAAGAGCCGCTCATCCTGCTCTTCGAAAAGAAGCTCTCCTCGCTGCAGCCCCTGCTGCCGGTGCTGGAAGCGGTGGTCCAGTCGGGCCGCCCGCTGTTGATCATCGCGGAAGACGTCGAGGGCGAAGCGCTGGCCACCCTGGTGGTCAACAAGCTGCGCGGCGGCCTGCGCGTCGCGGCCGTCAAGGCTCCGGGCTTCGGCGACCGCCGCAAGGCCATGCTGGAAGACATCGCCATCCTGACCGGCGGCCAGCTGATCTCCGAAGACCTGGGCATCAAGCTCGAGAGCGTCACCCTCGACATGCTGGGCAAGGCCAAGAAGGTCACCATCACCAAGGACGACACCACGATCGTGGACGGCTCGGGTGACAAGGGCGACATCGAAGGCCGCATCTCCCAGATCAAGAAGCAGGTCGAGGACACCACCTCGGACTACGACAAGGAAAAGCTGCAAGAGCGTCTGGCCAAGCTGGCCGGCGGCGTCGCGGTGATCCGCGTCGGCGGGGCGACCGAAGTCGAAGTGAAGGAAAAGAAGGACCGCGTCGACGACGCCCTGAACGCCACCCGCGCTGCGGTGGAAGAAGGCATCGTCCCCGGCGGCGGCGTCGCCCTGCTGAAGGCCAGCCGCGTGCTGGACGGCTTCAAGGGTGACAACGACGACCAGGAAGCCGGCGTCGCCATCGTCCGCCGCGCCCTGCAGGCCCCGATCCGTCAGATCGCCGAGAACGCCGGCGTGGAAGGCTCGATCGTGGTCGGCAAGGTGCTGGAGAACAGCGCGGCCACCTTCGGCTTCAACGCCCAGACCGAACAGTACGTCGACCTGGTGCAAGCCGGCGTGATCGACCCCGCGAAGGTCGTCCGCACGGCCCTGCAGGACGCCGCCTCGGTGGCCGGCCTGCTGATCACCACGGAAGCGGCCATCGTCGAAGCCCCCAAGAAGGGCGGCGGCGGCGCCGGCGGCATGCCGGGCGGCGGCATGGGCGGCATGGGCGACATGGACTTCTAAGTCCGGCGCACAACGCTTCGAAGACCAGGGCGGGATCGAAAGATCCCGCCCTTTTTCGTTGCCCGGCTCAGCGGCGGTCGTCGCGGATCGCCATGCCGCCGATCCAGCTCGCGACGCCCGTGACGATGGCCGCCAGCACGCCGGGGATCAGGCCGTCGACCGTGAACCCGCGCAGCAGCCAGGCGACGAGGCCGATGGTCGCCGCGTTCACCACCAGCAAGAACAGGCCGAGCGTCAGGATCGTCAGCGGTAGGGTCAGGATCACCAGCACCGGCCGCACCAGGGCGTTGACCACCCCCAGCAGGATCGCCGCCAGGATCAGGGTCCCGGTGTTCGAGACATTGACTCCGGGCACAATGGCCGAGGCCGCCCAGAGGCCGAGGGCGGCGAACACGGCCCTCACAAGGAACTTGGCCAGCATCTGATCTCCTCCGCGGTCCGTATTCCAAAGCCTAGCTTGCGGGAGGCCGTGCGAAAACGTGCGTCTCACGTAACAAGCTTCGCCGAAACAAGGGTCCGTTCATGTTTGCGGGGCAGAGTGCTGCGACAGCCTGCCGCACTGGGGAGCGCGGCGGACCTGTTCGGATAGGGGATGTTCCGTCGTGATCGCGAGGGCGTGGAGCCTGCTGGATGATCGTCTGGACGCCGTGGCCGCCACGGCGCGCCAGGTGTTCGGCGTCCGCATGGCCGTGGGCTGCGGCGCGGCGCTGCTGACCGCCTATGTCTATGGCCCGGCTTGGGGCGGCGGCTGGTTCGCGGCCTTCGCGGCGGCCGAGGCCTGGACCCGGTTCATGACCTGGCCGGTAGGGCGCGGCGAGGCCATGAGCCGCCGCCAGCGCGCGGCCTACATGGTCTCGATGTTCGGCTCGAGCGTCATTTGGGCGAGCCTGGCCGCCCTCTACTGGTTCGAGGGGCAGGAGCCGTTCCGCCTTGCCGCCATGGCGATCCTGGCCGGCATGATGGTCCACGCCCAGGGGTTCTCGTTCCGATCGCCCGCGGCCCTCGCGGCGCTGGGATCGACGCCGGCGATCATGTGGTTCGTGCTGCCGGTGGGCTTCGGCGGCTTCAGCGGCTCGCCGCTGGTCACCCTGACCCTCGGCCTGGCCATGCTGCTCTGCTACGTGGCCGCCAGCGCCCGGGCCAACATGCGCACCGCCTCCGCCCTGGCCGACGCGCAGCGCACCGCCGAGGAGGCCAACGAGGCCAAGTCGGCCTTCCTCGCCATGATGAGCCATGAGCTGCGCACGCCGATGAACGGCGTCCTGGGCATGGCCCGGGCGTTGCAGCGGACGCCGCTGGACCCACGCCAGCAGGGCTATGTGGACACCATCCTGCGCTCGGGCGACGGCCTGATGGCCATCCTCAACGACGTGCTGGACATCTCGAAGATCGAGGCCGGCCGGATGGACCTTGAGGTCGGCGCCTTCGACCTGAAGGTGCTCGGCGACCAGGCGGTCGAGCTTTGGTCCGAGATCGCCCGCTCCAAGGGCCTGGACCTGATCTGCGACGCGGCCCCCGACCTGCCAGCCCTGGTGCTGGGCGACGAGACGCGGGTGCGCCAGATCGTGCTGAACCTGATCTCCAATGCGCTGAAGTTCACCGAGACCGGCGGCGTGACCCTGCGGATGCGGGCCGCGCCGGCCGCCGACGGCGACGGCGGGGTCGAACTCGTGGTTTCCGACACCGGCATCGGCATGAGCCCCGACCAGCTGCAGGCCCTGTTCCGCCCCTACGCCCAGGCCGACGCCTCGACGGCGCGCAAGTTCGGCGGCACCGGCCTGGGCCTGGCTATCTGCCGCAAGCTCTGCTCGATGATGGGCGGCGAGATCGGGGTGGAGAGCCAGCCGGGCGACGGCTCGTCCTTCCGGGTCTGGCTGCCGCTGCCGGAGGCCGAACCACAGGCCGCGGAGACGGCCGAGCCGGAAACGCTGCCGACGCTGCGGATTCTCGTGGCCGACGACAATCCGATCAACCAGGCGGTGGCCCGGGCGGTGCTGGAGGCGGCCGGCGCCGACGTGGAGTGCGCCTCCGACGGCGCCCAGGCCCTGGAGCGCCTGCGGGTCGAAGCCTTCGACGTGGTGCTGATGGACGTCCACATGCCGATCATGGATGGCATCGAGGCGGTGGGCCGGCTGCGCGACGGCCAGGCGGGCCGGCCCGACACGCCCGTGGTCGCCCTCACCGCGGACGCCATGCCGGGCGAGGAGGCGCGGCTCAAGGCCCTGGGCTTCGACGCCCTGCAGCACAAGCCCGTGCAACCCGCGGCCCTGATCGGCGCTATCGCGGACGTGCTGAACGCCCGGCCGTCGGCACCGGCGGCGAAACCGAACTCAGAAGCGGCCGCCTGAGGCGCGCCACAGGCGCGGTTTCAGGCTGCAGAAGACGCATAAGGACGCAGAGCGCCCCGGCCGCTCGGCCATCTGCGTTCTTCTGCGTTCTCTGCGGTTTGAATCTATCCGGCGCGGCCGCGCTAGCCTGCAACCGTCTCCAGGCTCGGAACGGTCTGGCTCAGGCGCCCGCCGATGCGGATCGGCTCGATGCGGCGGGCAAGGCCGGTCGCGGGGTCCGTCTCCACGAACACGCCGCACACCGTGGCCGGTCCCTCGGCGGGACGGTAGCGGCCGCCGGAGATGCGGGTGGTGAAGCGGCGCAGGGGCTCGTCCTTCTGGTTGCCGATCACGCTGTCGTAGTCGGCGCAGGCCCCGGCGTCGGTCTGGTAGGCGGTGCCGCCGGGCAGGACTTGGGCGTCGGCGGTGGGCACGTGGCTATGGGTGCCGACCACCAGGGTCGAGCGGCCGTCGCAGAAATGGCCCATGGCCATCTTCTCCGAGGTGGCCTCGGCGTGGATGTCGACCACGATGGCGTCGGCCACGGCGCCCAGGGGGCAGGCTTCCAGCTCCTTGTCCACGGCGGCGAACGGGTCGTCGAGGGCGTCCATGAACACCCGGCCCAGCAGGTTCACCACCAGGATCCGCTTGCCGTCCGGCGTGTCGAAGAGCTGCGACCCTCGGCCCGGGGCGGCGGCCATGGGCGGATAGTTCAGCGGCCGGATCAGCCGCGGCTCGCGGACGATGTAGGTCAACGCCTCCTTCTGGTCCCAGGAGTGGTTGCCCAGGGTCAGGCAGTCCGCGCCCGCCTCGAACAGCTCGTTGGCCGTGGCCTCGGTGATGCCGAAGCCGGCGGCGGCGTTCTCGGCGTTGATGATGACGAACTCCAGGCCGAGGGCCCGGCGCAGGCGCGGCAGGTGCTCGGCCAGGCCCTCGCGGCCCGACCGGCCGACCACGTCTCCGAAAAAGGCAAATCTCATCCGCGGTCCTTAGCGAATTCCAGGTAGCCCGTCTCCGTCAGGATCGCGTCGAGCCGCTGGTCATGCGGCTCCATGGGGATTTCCGGCAACTCCTGCCCCGAATAGGCGAGGCCGATGACGAACACCGGCTTCACCCGCCGAAGGGCCTCCAGCGTGCGGTCGTAGTGGCCGCCGCCCTGTCCCAGCCGGCCGCCCCGACGGTCGAAGGCGAGCAGCGGCGCGAAGACCACGTCTGGCAGCACCGCCTCGGCCTCGGCGCTCGGCGCGGGGATGCCCAGGGCGTCCGGAACCAGGGTCTGGCCGGGCCGGTAGCGGCGGAACACCAGGGCGCCGTCGCGCGCCTGCGCCGCCGGCAAGGCCACGCCGTCCGCCGGAAGCCGGGTCCGCAGCGGGGTGGGATCCAGCTCCGAGCCGGCCGGGTGGTAGAGCGCGAACAGCCTCACTCCGGCCCGCCCGTGCCCCGGCCACAGCGCCGCGGCCCGCTCGGCGGCGTCGGGCGTCTCGTCCGCCAGGCGGCGGCGAAGGCTGCGCAATTGCGCCCGCAGGGCCGGTTTGTCGGGAATGGCGGTCACGCGCCTCCATAGCGCAAGACGAGTGGCGGCGCCGCGAGAGCCGTGAAGGACTGTTTCATTCCCTCGACCTGGATAGACCAGGTGGGCGCCGTGTGCCCGAAACCACGGTCGCGGGCAGGGACAGCTCCCTATGAGTGAATTAAGGTCGCTGGAATATGTCGCCTTCGACGAGAGCCGCAGCAGGACCCGCCGAGAGCTAAGGTAGGCTTTCGCAGGCCCGGTCTCAAGCGGCGCCGCGGCGACGAGGGGGAAACGATGACGCAACAGCCCATTCAGGCCCTGCTGGCCGACGCCGTGACCCGGGGCGTCGCGCCCGGTCTCTCGGCGGCCGTGGTGCGCCCGGACGGACAGATCCACACGTTCACCGCCGGCGCGCGCGGCGCGGCCGATCCCGCGCCAATGGATCCGGAGACGGTCTTCTGGGTCGCCTCCTGCACCAAGGCGATCACCACCGCTGCGGCGCTGGAGCTGGTGGCGCGCGGCGCGCTCGACCTGGACGAGCCGGTGGGCCGGCGCCTCGCTGCGCTGGCCGAGCCGTCTTTGCTCGAGGGCTTCGACGCCGAGGGCGCGCCGGTCCTGCGCGCCGCCCGCAAGCCGGTGACCCTGCGCACGCTGCTGAGCCATACCTCGGGCCTCGCCTACGATTTCAACAGCGCCGAGACCCTCCGCTTCCTGGAGCATCGCGGACAGAGCCTGGGCTCTGCCGGGGGCCTTGGCCTGCCCCTCGTCTTCGAGCCGGGGGAGCGCTGGTGCTATGGCGTGGGGATCGACGTCGCCGGCCTGCTGATCGAGGCCGCGACTGGCCGGTCCCTGGGCGAGGCGCTGTCCGAGATCGTCTTCCGCCCCCTGGGCATGGACGACACGACCTTCGACCCGACGCCCGAGCACAACGCCCGGCGGGCCGGGCTGCACGCGCGGCTGCCGGACGGCCAGCTCCTGCCGATCGACCCGATTCCGCCGCTGCCGGCCGATCTGCGGGGCGGCGGCGGCCTGTGCTCCACACCTAAGGACTACGCGAAGTTCCTGCGCGCCGTGGTCCACGGCGGCGGCGGCGTCCTATCGCCTGGCGCCTTGGCGGGCCTGTCCACCAGCCAGACCGGCGCGGCGGGCGTCGGCGAGATCCAGAGCGTGATGCCGCACGTGTCGTCCGACTACCGGCCCATGCCCGGCGTGCGAAAAGGGTTCACCTTCGGCTTCCTGCAGAACCACGACGCCTTGCCCGGCGGCCGGGCGGCCGGAAGCCTCAGCTGGGCGGGCCTGCCAAACTGCTACTACTGGGCCGACCCCGTCAGCGGCGTGGCGGGCGCCTTGTTCGCCCA
This sequence comes from Phenylobacterium sp. RIFCSPHIGHO2_01_FULL_69_31, assembly GCF_001824475.1. Lineage (GTDB taxonomy): Bacteria > Pseudomonadota > Alphaproteobacteria > Caulobacterales > Caulobacteraceae > Phenylobacterium. The sequence continues at coordinate 141,518 of NZ_MHXN01000034.1, forward strand.
GTCGCTGCCCTTCGCCGATCCGCGCGTCCTGGAGGTGTTCGACGCCTTCGAGCGCGCCGTCTACGCGTCCTAGCCGCACAGCCCGCGCATTCGCACTTGGGCGGAAGGCCGCGCGGCCTTACATCGGGGCCCTTGAACGCGCACGCCGACATCTCCGGACCCAGCTTGGCGCGCCAGGCCAACGATATCGCCCGCGACCTGACGCGCGCGAACCCGCGGGTCTATTGGCTGGACCTCGCCGTCACCGCGGCCGTCACCTGGCTCAGCCTTCTGATCGCGGTCACCAGCGTCTCGACGGGCTGGGCGGTCGCCGCCGGCGCCGTGTGCATTCTCAGCCTCTACCGCGGGATCAGCTTCATCCACGAGCTGACCCATCTGCGGCGCGACGACGTCCCGGGCTTCCACATCGCCTGGAACATCCTGATCGGCGTGCCCTTCCTGACGCCGTCGCTGCTGTACGAGGGCGTGCACGTCCTGCACCACGCCAAGGACCGCTACGGCACCGCCCGCGACCCGGAGTACCACCCGCTGGCCCGCCGCCCGCCGCATGAGCTGGCCGTCTTCCTGGGGATCGCCCTCCTGGCGCCCGTCGGCACGGTGCTGCGCTTTGCGGTGCTGGCGCCGATCAGCTTCCTCGTCCCGCCGTTCCGCCGGTTCGTGGTGGCCAAGACGTCCGGCATGGTCATCAACCCCGGCTTCTCGCGCGAGGACTTCGAGCGCGCCCGCAGCGCGCCCTGGCTCGCCCAGGAGATCGCTTCCTGGCTCTGGAGCTGGACGGTGATCGGCCTCGCCGTCGCCGGGGTGATCCCCTGGCGGGCCCTGGCCATTGCCGCGGCGATCTTCGCCCTGATGACCTTCCTGAACCAGCTGCGCACCGCCGTCGCCCACTATTGGGAGAACGACGGCGAGCCGATGGCCCCGCTGGACCAGTTCCTCGACAGCGTGAACGTGCCGCCGCCCGCCCTGCTGCCGTTCCTGTGGGCGCCCGTGGGGCTGCGCTACCACGCCCTGCACCACCTGATGCCGCGCCTGCCCTACCACAACTTGGGGGTCGCGCACCGGCGCCTGGTCGAGGCCTTCCCGGCCGACCACGTCTACCGCCGCGTCGAGCAGCGCGAGCTGTTCCCGGCGTTGCGCCGGCTGATCGCGCGGATGCGCGGGTCCCGCTAGGCTCCCTCGGCGGCCAGCTTCTCGATCTTCGAGGCCGCCGCTTCCAGGGCGCTGACCGCCTTGGTCTCCACCCGCGCCCGGTCGGCCTGCAGCCGGCCAACCTCGACCTGCAGGGCCGCCAGCCGGTTGCGCGCGTCCAGCAGCTCGTCGGCCAAGAGCAGCCCGCCCATCAGGAAGAGGCGCGTGTCGCCAAGCTGGCCCATGTCCTGACTGATCTGGCGGACCTGCTGATCGAACAGTTTGGCCAGGTCCTGCAGGTGCGTCTCCTGCCCATCCTCGCAGCCGACCGCGTAGGGGCGGCCGTTCACCTCGACGTTCACCTGGGCCATGGGCTTTAAGCCTCCGTCGCCTGGCCGTTCAACGCGGCCTTGATTTCCTGGATGGCGCGGCCGAGCGCGGCGGAGGCCTGGGCGCCGGCCTCTTCCAGCTCGCGCTCGCGGGCCCGGGCCGCGTCGAGCTCGGCGGCGAGATTGGAGCGGTCCTGGTCGAAAAGGCCGCCGGCGTCGGCGCTCGCCGCCTTCAGCCGCTGGCCGAGCCGCTGCTCCAGCACATGGAGTGCGTTCTCCAGCCGCTTGGCCGCCAGGTCCAGGGCGCTTTCGCCGCCGTTCATGCGATCCTCCGAAGCCGTCGGGACATCTATACCCGTCCGGGTGAGTCTCGCGAAATAGAGGGGCCATTTCTTGACCCTGCCGCCCTCGCGTGCGAGGCCGCCGCGCAATTGCCTCGCCACGAAGAGACCGATCCGACGATGTCCGCGCCCACCAAGCTCATGGCCGACGCCATCCGCGTCCTCTCGATGGACGCCGTCGAACAGGCCAACTCCGGGCATCCCGGCATGCCCATGGGCATGGCCGACGTCGCGACCGTCCTCTGGTCCAAGTTCATGAAGTACGACGCCTCGGCCACCGACTGGGCCGACCGCGACCGGTTCGTGCTGTCGGCCGGCCACGGCTCGATGCTCCTCTACAGCCTCCTGCACCTCACGGGGGTGAAGGGCGTGCCGATGCAGAGCCTGCGCGATTTCCGCAAGCTGGGCTCCAATACCCCCGGCCACCCCGAGTACGGCCACACCCCCGGCGTCGAGACCACCACGGGGCCCCTGGGCCAGGGCCTGGCCACCGCCGTGGGCATGGCGATGGCCGAGCGCAAGCTGGCCGCCCGCTTCGGCGCCGACCTGGTCGACCACCGCACCTGGGTGGTGGCTGGCGACGGCTGCCTGATGGAGGGGATCAGCCATGAGGCGATCAGCCTGGCCGGCCGCCTGAAGCTTTCCAAGCTGACGGTCCTCTGGGACGACAACGACATCACCATCGACGGTCACGTGGGCATCTCGGACGCCACCGACCAGATCGCCCGCTTCAAGGCCGCCGGCTGGGCCACGAAGCGCATCGACGGCCACGACGAGAAGGACATCAAGAAGGCGCTGGCCTGGGCGCTCAAGCAGGACAAGCCCTCGCTGATCGCCTGCAAGACCGTCATCGGCAAGGGCTCGCCCACCTTCCAGGGCACCCACGACGTCCACGGCAAGGCCCTGGGCAAGGACGAGGTCGCCAAGACCCGCGAGAACCTGGGCTGGCCGCACGAGGCCTTCACCGTGCCGGACGAGGCGCTGAAGCCCTGGCGCAAGGCCGGCAAGCGCGGCGCCAAGGACCGCAAGGCCTGGGAAACGCGCCTGGCCGCCTCGCCGCTCAAGGCCGACTTCCAGCGCGCCATGGCCGGCGAGCTGCCCGCCCACGCCTTCGAGGCCCTGGACGCCTTCATCGCCAAGGCCGCCGCCGACAAGCCCGCGGCCGCCACGCGCCAGCATTCCGGCGCGGTGCTGGAGCAGATCTTCGGCCAGATCCCGGAACTGGTGGGCGGCTCGGCCGACCTGACCGGCTCCAACAACACCTTCGTCAAGAACACCCCGATCTTCGACGCGCCGGACTACGCCGGCCGCTATGTGAACTACGGCGTGCGTGAGTTCGGCATGGGCGCGGCCATGAACGGCCAGGCCCTGCACGGTGGGGTGATCCCCTACGGCGGCACCTTCCTGGTCTTCACCGACTACGCGCGGCCGGCGATCCGCCTGGCGGCCCTGATGGGGATCCGGGTGATCCACGTGGGCACCCACGATTCCATCGGCCTGGGCGAGGACGGCCCCACCCACCAGCCGGTGGAGCACCTGGCCTCCCTGCGCGCCATGCCGAACCTCAACGTCTTCCGCCCGGCCGACGCGGTGGAGACCGCGGAATGCTGGAAGCTGGCGCTGGAAGCCAAGTCCACGCCCTCGGTGATGGCGCTGAGCCGCCAGAAGACCGCCGGCGTCCGCGGTGACGCGGGCGAGAACCGGTCGGCCCGCGGCGCCTATCAGCTCATGGGCGCCGGCCATCCGGCCCAGGTGACGATCTTCGCGACCGGCACGGAAGTCCCGGTAGCGCTGGCCGCCCGTGACCTCCTGGAAGCTGATGGGATCGGCGCCCGCGTGGTCTCGGTCCCCTGTTTCGAACTCTTCGAGGCCCAGCCCACTGACTACCAGGACGCCCTGATCGGCGAGACCCCGGTGCGGGTCGCCGTCGAGGCTGGCGTGCGCCAGGGCTGGGATCGCTTCATCGGCTCGGACGGAGCCTTCGTCGGCATGACCGGCTTCGGGGCCAGCGGCACGGACAAGGCCCTCTACGAACACTTCGCCATCACCGCCGAAGCCGTCGCCGCGGCGGCGAAGGCGAAGCTCTAACCTGCGCCGCAGGCGAGGATCCTTCCGGCAAGTTAAAAGCGGCGCTGGCGCGCCCGCGCGTCTCATCGAAAGGCCTCTCGAATGACCCGCCTCGGCACGCCCCTGTCCCCCACCGCCGTCCGGGTGATGCTCCTGGGGTCGGGCGAGCTCGGCAAGGAGGTGGCCATCGAGCTGCAGCGCCTGGGCTGCGAGGTGATCGCCGTCGACCGCTATGCGAACGCCCCCGCCCAGCAGGTAGCCCACCGCGCCCACGTGATCGCCATGACCGACGCGGCCGCCCTCCGCGCCTTGGTCGAGCAGGAGCGCCCGCACCTCATCGTCCCCGAGATCGAGGCGATCGCCACGGACGAGCTGGCCCGCATCGAGGCCGACGGCCTGGCCACCGTCATCCCCACCGCCCGCGCCGCCCAGCTGACCATGAACCGCGAGGGCATCCGGCGCCTGGCCGCCGAGGAGCTGGGGCTGCCCACCAGCGCCTACGCCTTCGCCTCCACGGAGGCCGAGCTGGCGGCGGCTGCGGAAGCGGTCACCGGTTTCCCCTGCTTCGTGAAGCCGGTGATGAGCAGCTCCGGCAAGGGCCAGTCCTACGTGGAGACGCCGGACCAGATCGCCGCCGCCTGGCGCTACGCGCTGGAGGGCGGCCGGGTCGAGCAGCCCCGCGTCATCGTCGAGGGCCGCGTGGACTTCGACTTCGAGATCACCCAGCTCACCGTCCGCTCCCTGCGCGACGGCGAGGTGGAGACCAGCTTCTGCGCCCCCATCGGCCACCGCCAGGTCAAGGGCGACTATGTCGAGAGCTGGCAGCCCCAGGCCATGACGCCGGCCGCCCTCGCCAAGGCCCGCGACATCTCGGCCAGGGTCACCGATGCGCTGGGCGGCCTGGGTCTCTTCGGTGTCGAGCTGTTCGTGAAGGGCGACGACGTCTGGTTCTCCGAGGTCAGCCCGCGCCCGCACGACACCGGCCTCGTCACCCTGGCCACCCAGCACCAGAGCGAGTTCGCGCTCCACGCCCGCGCCATCCTCGGCCTGCCCGTCGATACGACCCAGCGCGAGCCGGGCGCCAGCGCGGTGATCTACGGCGGCCTGGAGGCCAAAGGCATCGCCTTCGACGGCGTCGCCGAGGCCCTGGCCGTCCCCGGCGCCGACCTGCGCCTCTTCGGCAAGCCCGAAAGCTTCGAGCGCCGCCGCATGGGCGTCGCCCTGGCCCGCGCGGCAGACGTGGACGAAGCCCGCACCCGCGCCCGCAACGCCGCCGCCAAGGTCCGCCCTGTCGAGGGCTGACCGGCTCGCCCACCCGAATCGCTACCATCCCACCTTCGCGGCATGAGCCGACGACCGCCCGGCGCGAGTGCGTTCAGCCTCGCGCCTGGACCGCCAAGGCCGGGAAGTCGCTGAAGACGCCGTCGACGTGGGCGGCGTAGAGAGCTTTCAGGACCGCCTCGGCGTCGCCGTGGGCCGCTGGCCCCGGCCCGCGCTGCAAGGTCTTGGGCAGGAAGGCGTTTTCGGCGCGGACGGTCCAGGGATGGACGGCCATCCCCGCGGCGTGCGCCCAGCCGACCAGCCCGGTGGCCGCGCCCAGCGCGCCGCCCGCCGTCGGGACCACCAGGGGCCACTCCGGCCCGAGGCCCTCGGCGAAGGCGGCGATGGCCTTCACGCCGGCTTCGGACGTCACGTTCACTGGCGCCGGCCCCTGGCTGACCAGCATGACGCGGCGGCTCTGCACCAGCCTGCCGATGGTCTTCAGAGGCTCGACCTCGAAGCACTGGACGAACACCGGCGCCGACCGGGTCGCGAGCCCGTTCGCCTTCAGGGCGTCGGCCAGCCGCGCCTCGAGCGGCAGTCCGATCCCCGCGAAATAGGTGGGATGCTTCATCTCCGGGTAGGTCCCGATAGTCCGGCCCAGCCGCCGGCTCTCGGCCTTCGCCAGGTCCACCACCTCCTGGTAGGTGACGATCGTCTCCCGGCCGTCGAACGCCGCGCTGGCGGGGCGAAGGGCCGGCAGGCGCTCGCGGGCGCGCAGCGTCTTCAGCTCGGCCAGAGTGAAGTCCTCGGTGAACCAGCCGGCGACCTTTTCCCCATCGATGACCTTCTCGGCGCGGCGGGCGGCGAACTCGGGCCGGGCAGCGACGTCGGTGGTCCCGGAGATCTCGTTCTCGTGCCGCACCGCCAGGTGTCCGTCCTTGGTCGCCACCAGGTCGGGCTCGATGAAGTCGGCGCCCTGCGCGATGGCCAGGCGGTAGGCCATGAGCGTGTGTTCGGGCCGCTCGCCGCTGGCCCCGCGGTGGGCGATGACCAGGGGCCTCGTCTTCGGCGTGGCGAAGGCGGGCGCCGCCGCGGCGGCGAGGACAGTGGCGGCGAGGGTGCGGCGAGTCAGCATCCCCGCACCTTAAGCACTATTTTGCGGCAGCCAGGCGACTGACGATCTGGGGATGCAGGTCGAGGTTGGAGGCGACCACCGAACCCGTGCCCAGCACCGCATCGCCGCCCTCGGCGTCGGTGACCTTGCCGCCCGCCTCGGTGACCAACAGGACGCCCGCCGCCAGATCCCACGGCTTTAGGTCGCGTTCCCAGTAGCCGTCGTAGCGGCCCGCCGCGACCCAGGCCATGTCGAGCGCGGCCGAGCCGAAGCGGCGGACGCCCGCGACCCGCTGGGTCATCTGGTGCAGCTCCTTGAGGAACTTCGCGTGCTGGCCGTGGCCGAGGAACGGGATGCCCGTCGCCAGCACCGCCTCGTCCATCCGCTGGCGCGCGGCCACCCGCAGGCGGTGGTCGTTGACGAAGGCGCCCTTGCCCTTCTCGGCCCAGAACAGCTCGTTGGTGATCGGGTTGTAGGTGACCGCGGCCACCACAGCGCCCTCGCGCTCGAGCGCGATGTTGATGGCGAAGTGCGGGATGGCGTGCAGGAAGTTCGTGGTCCCGTCCAGCGGGTCGACGATCCAGGTGTGGGTCTTGTCGGTGCCCTCGATGAGGCCCCGTTCCTCGCCGTGGAAGCTGTAGCCGGGCCGAGCCTTCGTCAGCGCCTCGAAGAGCACCTGCTCGGCCTTCAGGTCGGCGGCAGAGACGAAGTCGGCGGGTGCCTTCTTGGCCACCTGCAGCTCGGCCAGCTCGCCGAAGTCACGGTTGAGCCCGCGCGCGGCCTTGCGCGCAGCGTCGCTCATCACCTTCAGAAGGGCGGATTGGGTGCTCACGGTTTCAAAAGATCTCGGGCGGGAATAGAGGGCGCGGAACCTAGTGTCGGCCCGGTACGAAAGCAAGGAGAGTCCGATGACGCAGGCGTTCGAGCGGGTCGCGTCCTGCTGGTGCGGCGACCTAGCCGTGACGATGCGGGGCGAGCCGATGCTGGTCTCCAGCTGCTGCTGCACCCGCTGCCAGCGCCGGACGGGAAGCTTCTTCGGCGTCACGGTCTACTTCCACCCGGACCAGATGGTCGCGCAGCGCGGAACCCCGTCCACCTTCCAGCGGCCGGACGGCGAGGCCAGGTTCCATTTCTGCGCCCGCTGCGGGTCGAACCTGTGGTGGTTCGTGCCCGACGACGACGAGGAGGTGCTGGGTGTGGCCGGCGGCGCATTCGCCGATCCGACGCTGCCCGGACCGCAGCGCATGGTCTACACCTCGACCCGGCACCCGTTCGTGCGCCCCCCCGACGGTCTGCCGGAATTCGAGGATGGCGCCGACTAGCGTTCGGCCACGCCCGCCGCGATCTCGGCGTTGAGCGCCTTCACCGCCGCGGTCGGGCCGTCGCCATGGCTCCAGACGCCGGCCGAAACGGCCAGGAAGTCCGCGCCGGCGGCCGCCAGGGCGCGGGCGTTCTCCACCGTGATCCCGCCGATGGCGACGCAGGGGATCAGCATGTCCGCCTGCCAGCCGGTGAGCAGCGCCGGTTCGGCACGGGTGGCGGCGTCCTTGGTGGTGGTGGGGAAGAAGGCTCCGAAGGCCACATAGTCCGCGCCGCCCTCGGCGGCTTCCATGGCTAGGTGCAGGCTGTCGTGGCAGGTGACGCCGATCATGGCGTCGGGGCCCATGATCCGGCGCGCCTCCGCCAGCGGCATGTCGTCCTGGCCGATATGCGCGCCGTCGCAGCCCAGCTTCGCGGCCAGGTCGGGCCGGTCGTTCAGGATCACGGCGACGCCGCGCGCCTGGGCGATGGGCATGAGCGCGTCGACGGCGGCGGCGATGATCTGGTCGGGGACGTCCTTCAGGCGGATCTGCAAGGCGGCCACGTCGCCGGCGTCCAGCGCATGGGCCAGGACGTGGCCGAACGCCGCCAGGTCGTCCAGGCGCGGCGGGGTGATCAGGTAGAGGCGGCAGAGCGGTAGGGCCATGGCCCTAAATACACACGCCGCGCCTCAGCGCAGCAGCATCTTCAGCGCATAGGCGATGCCGGCGCAGGAGAGCGCGCCGGTGAGCGACAGGCCGCCGAACCAGGCCAGGCGCTTCCACAGTGGCGCCAGGGCCTCGCCGCCCTCGGGCGGCGGCTCAATGATAGCCGGCATCCCCACTCCCCACCTTCCCGCGGAACAGCCAGTACACCCAGGCCGTATAGCCCAGGATCGCCGGCAGGAGGATGACCACGCCCACCAGCATGAGGCCCAGCGCATTGTCGGCGTTGGCCGCCTGCCGGAAGTCCATGTCGTAAGGCACGATGTTGGGGAAGAATCCCACGGCCAGGCCGATATAGCCGGAGAGGAAGACCAGGTAGGCGCCCATCAGCGAGGTGGCTTGATGGGCGCGCCGGATGCCCAGGATCACGACGCCCAGGCCCACGAGGCCGAGCAACGGGATGGGAGCCAGCGGGGCCAGGGTCGCCAGGTCGAACGCGCCGTTCTCGAACCCCCAGCGCGCGGCGATCCGCGGATGCGCTAGCAGGGTGGCCACGCTCACCACCGCGAGCAGCGCGGCCGTGGCCCCGGCCGAGATCCAGGCCCAGCGCCGGGCGCGGACCTGCAGCTCGCCCTCGGTCCGCCAGATCAGATAGGTGGCGCCCAGGAGGGTGTAGCCGGCCAGCAGCCCCACCGCGACCAGCAGGCTGTAGGGCGTCAGCCAGTCGAACGGCCCGCCGGCGAAGGCGCGTCCCTCCAGGGTCACCCCTTGGATGAAGCCGCCCAGAACCAGGCCCTGGGCCAGGGTCGCCGCGATCGAGCCGCCGGCGAAGGCCGCCGTCCAGAACGCCTTGCCGCGCGTCCGGCCGTGGTGGCGGAACTCGAACGCCACGCCGCGCAGGATCAGCGCCAGCAGCATCAGGATCACCGGCAGGTACAGCGCCGGCATCAGCGCGGAATAGGCGAAGGGGAATGCCGCGAAGAGCCCGCCGCCGCCGAGCACCAGCCAGGTCTCGTTCCCGTCCCAGACGGGTGCGATGGAATCCATCATCACGTCACGTTCCTGGGGCGAGGCCGCGAAGGGGAAGAGGATGCCGATCCCGAGGTCGAAGCCGTCCAGCAGCACGTAGAGAAGCACGGCCGTGGCGATGATGCCGGCCCAGATCAGCGGCAGGTCGAGGCTCATGGCGCCGCTCCCTTCGTTCCCGCCGCCAGCGGATTGCCCGGCGGCTCGTCGACCTCCTGGGGCGGCGTCTCGGGCCCCTCCGCGATCAGCCGCAGGATGTAGAGCACCCCGACGCTGAAGATCACCGCATAGATGACCATGAAGGCCAGCAGCGACGCCGAGACCTGGCCGGCGCCGACCGGCGAGACGGCGTCGGCGGTGCGCAGCACGCCGTAGATCACATAGGGCTGGCGGCCGACCTCGGCCACGACCCAGCCGGCGATCACCGCCACGAAGCCGGCGGGACCCATGGCCACCGCCGCCCGCAGGAAGGGCTTGCTGTACTCAGGTCCGCGGGTCCGCCACAGCAGCCACACGCCCCAGGCGCCCAGGCCGATCATCAGGAGGCCCAGTCCCACCATCACCCGGAACGACCAGAAGACGATGAAGACCGGCGGCCGGTCCTCGGGCGCGAAGGCCTTCAGGCCCTTGACCTCGGCCGATGCGCTGCCGGCGGTGATCAGGCTGCCCAGCTTGGGAATGGACAGCTCGAAGCGGTTGCCCTCGGCCGCGCGGTCCGGCCAGGCGGCGATGTGGAACGGCTGTTCCGTACGGGTCTCCCAGAACGCCTCGATGGCCGCGAGCTTCGCGGGCTGGACGCGGAGGACGTCCTTGCCGGACAGGTCGCCGACCAGAAGCTGCAGCGGCGCCACGATCGCGAACATGCCGATGGCCATGCGAAGCGCCAGGCGCGAGGCCTCTTCGTCCTGCGGCCCGTCCTGGCCCCACCGGCGCAGGATTCGCCAGGCCGAGGCCGCGCCCACCACCAGGGCCGTGGTCAGGTACGCGGCGAGCGCCATGTGGGCGAAGCGTTCCGGGAAGGTGGGCGAGAAGATCACCTGCCACCAGTCGACGGCGCGCAGCGTGCCGTCCGCCAGGGTCGTGAAGCCGGTCGGGTGCTGCATCCAGCTGTTCGCCGAGATGATCCAGAAGGCGGAGATGAGGGTTCCGATGGCCACCAGCGTGGTGGCGGCGAAGTGAAGGCCCGGACCGACCTTCTTCCAGCCGAACAGCATCACGCCCAGGAACGAGGCCTCGAGGAAGAAGGCGGTCAGCACCTCGAACGCCAGGAGCGGTCCGATCACCGGCGAGGCCACGGCCGAGAAGACGCTCCAGTTGGTGCCCAGCTGGTAGCTCAGCACCACGCCGGAAACCACGCCCATGCCGAAGGAGATCGCGAAGATCTTCACCCAGAACAGGTACAGCGCCTTGAACGCCTCGTTCCTGGTGATGAGCCACAACCCTTCCAGCACCGCCAGGAAGCTGGCGAGCCCGATGGTGAAGCTGGGAAAGATGATGTGGAACGCGATGGTGAACGCGAACTGCAGCCGCGAAAGTATCAGGGCATCGAGTTCCATCGCCGTCCCCGTGGCGCCGGCTCCCGGGTTTTCCAGAGGCCTGGTCGCTTCCCGGCGCCTAGAACGTCCAAGCTCGGCCGTTGGTCGCTGCGACATGCTGCCGCAGGCTTGAATGCATTCATCATTCCTTGCGAATGACTTGCAAACTTAGTCGCAAGGCGCTAGATCGAAAGCGTCAGCCAGGAGCCGGTCGCGCCCCATGTACGTCTGCAACTGCAATGGCATCCGTGAGCGCGAAGTCCGCGCCGCCATCGCGGCCGGCGCGTCCCGGCCCGCCCAGATCTTCAAGGCCTGCGACTCTGCGGCCCAATGCGCCCGCTGCGTCTGCGACATGCGCAAGATCCTGGACGAGGAACGCGAAGCCCTGCGGTTCGCCGCGGAATAGGTCGCTCTTCGAGCGAGCGAAAATCATTCGCAGGCAGATCTGCGGTTTTCTCAGCAACCGCAAATCACTCGCAGACATTGTCTTTGACACTCCATGCCCGCCAGAGGCATTCCCGCGTCTAGCGTTGTGATGGAGGCTCTACGGTGCAAGGCGACAAAGCGATCATCAGGCTGTTGAACGCGGTCCTCACCAATGAGCTGACGGCCGTAAATCAGTATTACCTGCACGCCCGCATGTACGAGAACTGGGGCTTCGCCCGGCTCGGCAAGATCACCTACGACGAGTCGATCGGCGAGATGAAGCACGCCGACAAGCTCATCAAGCGCATCCTGTTCCTCGACGGCCTTCCCAACCTGCAGGACCTGCACAAGCTCTCGATCGGCGAGTCCGTCGCCGAGGGCCTCGCCGCCGATCTGGGCGTCGAAGTCGGTGGCCGCACGACGCTCATCGAAGGCATCAAGCTCTGCGAGGCCTCCGCCGACTTCGTCTCGCGCGAGCTGCTGACCGAGATCCTCAGCGACACCGAGGAACACATCGACTTCCTCGAGACCCAGATCAGCCTGGTGAAGAGCCTGGGCGAGCAGAACTACCTGCAAAGCGCCATGGGCGAGCTGGCCGAGGGATAACACCCCGCCCAGGCGGGCGGGGCATTGCTACGCCCGCGAGCTTCGCCCTACGGTCCCGTCCCATAGTTGGTGGAGAGCGGGTATGGCGGCTGGGGTGGAGGAAGGCGCGCCGGCGCGGTCCGGGTCAAACGTGACGGTGGTCGCGGGCGCCTCGGTCGGCACGGTGTTCGAGTGGTACGACTTCTACCTCTACGGCTCGCTCGCCGGCTTCATCACCCAGCACTTCTTCTCAGGCGTGAACGAAGTCACGGGCTATATCTTCGCCCTGCTGGCCTTCGCCGCCGGGTTCGCGGTGCGGCCGTTCGGGGCCATCGTCTTCGGCCGGCTGGGCGACCTCTGGGGCCGCAAGAACACCTTCCTGGTCACCATGCTGCTGATGGGCATCTCCACCTTCGTGGTGGGCCTGCTGCCCAGCTACGAGACCATCGGCGTCGCCGCGCCCATCCTGCTGATCACCCTGCGCCTGATCCAGGGGCTGGCCCTGGGCGGCGAGTACGGCGGCGCGGCCACCTACGTCGCCGAGCACGCCCCGCCGGGCAAGCGCGGGCTCTACACCAGCTGGATCCAGACCACCGCGACCTTCGGCCTGTTCCTCAGCCTGATCGTCATCCTCCTGGTGCGGACCCAGATCGGGGAAGAGGCCTTCCGCGCCTGGGGCTGGCGGATCCCGTTCCTGGTGTCGATCCTGCTGCTGGGCGTCTCGCTGTGGATCCGCCTGCGGCTGAACGAGAGCCCGGTGTTCAAGCAGATGGTCGACGAGGGGAAGTCCTCGAAGCGCCCGCTGGCCGAAAGCTTCGGCGAGTGGGGCAACCTGAAGCTGGTGATCCTGGCGCTGGCGGGCCTGACGGCGGGCCAAGCCGTGGTCTGGTACACCGGCCAGTTCTACGCCCTGTTCTTCCTGGAGAAGATGCTGAAGGTCGACGGGGCGCTGACCAACACCCTGGTCGCCATCTCGCTGGCGCTCGGCACGCCGTTCTTCGTGCTGTTCGGCTGGCTGTCGGACAAGGTCGGCCGCAAGCCCGTGATCCTGATCGGCTGCGTGCTGGCTGCGCTCACCTACTTCCCGATCTTCAAGGCCCTGACCGCGGCGGCGAACCCGCAGCTGGCCCAGGCGACGGCGTCGGCGCCGGTTCTGGTCATCGCCGATCCCGCGACCTGCGCCCTGCAGTTCGACCCGGTGGGCAAGACCGCCTTCACCAGCGCCTGCGACATCGCCAAGTCGGCCCTCGCGGGCGCCGGGGTCTCGTACGAGAACCGCGCCGCGCCGGCCGGGACGGTCGCCGTGGTGGAGATCGGGACGGCGCGGCTCGCCAGCTTCGAAGGGACCGGCTTGCCCAAGGCTGAGTTCGACGCGCGGAAGGCCGCCTGGACGAAGGAGCTCGGCGGGCTGTTGAGCAACGCCGGCTATCCCCCCAAGGCCGACGCGGCGCTGGTGAACAAGCCGATGGTCGTCTTCCTGCTGTGGCTGCTGGTGATCTACGTGACCATGGTCTACGGCCCGATCGCCGCGGCGCTGGTGGAGATGTTCCCCGCGCGCATCCGCTACACCTCGATGTCGCTGCCCTATCACCTGGGGAACGGGTGGCTGGGCGGGTTCCTGCCGACCACGGCCTTCGCCATGGTGGCGGCCACGGGCAACATCTACTACGGCCTCTGGTACCCTATCGCGGTGGCGGCCTTCACCGCCGTCGTTGGCTTCTTCTTCGTCAAGGAGATGAAGGGGAACCCCATCGAGGCCTGAGGCTCCCCGTCCTCCGACGACTATTTGTTGACCGCCTGCCAATCGCGGCTCGTCTCGCGATCGGCGATGAAGGTGAGCACCGTGGAGACCAGCTCGGGCGAGAGGAAGATGTCGTAGTGCGTGCGGCCGGGCAGGATCGCCAGGCGGTTCTTCGACATGTGCTCGCGCTGCCAGCCGGCGTCCCTCAGGCCGCCGCCCAGCATCTGGAAGAATTTGATCTCGTGCTCGGGCCGGTACATGTCGCTGTCGCCGAAGACGAGCATGGTCGGCATGGTCAGCTTCGGCACGTCGGCGGAGAAGTCGTAGGGCTTCTGCATGTAGGCGCCGAGCGTATCCAGGAGCTTGGGGAAGTCCTGCGGGCGCGGCGCCACGGCCATGTACGAGACGTACATCGGCGTGTCCTTCATGAACGGCGCAGCCTGGGCGCTGACCTGGGCCTGCTGCTTGATCATGTCGGCGTAGAAGCCGTCCTGCGCGTAGCCGGCGGAGACCAGCACCAGCCTGTTTACCCGGCTCGGATTCTGGGCGGCGAATTGGAAGGCGACGCCGCCGCCCAGCGAGTAGCCCACCACGTCGACCTTGTCGTAGCCCAGCTTGGTCAGGATCGTCGCCATGTCGGCGCCCTGGCCCTCCAGCGTGAACGGCCGGTCGCCCAGCGCCGTGCGGCCATGACCCTGCAGATCCACGCCGATCACCGTGTGGCTGGCGGCCAGGTCGGCCATGACGGGGGCGAACATGTCGATCGAGCCCAGGCCGCCGTGCAGGAGGAGCATCGGCGGCCCCGAGCCGCGGACCTCGTAGTAGTAGGTGACGCCGTTCGCCTCGACGTGGCCGCTCTTGGCCGGCTTGGGCATGGCCGTCGGGCCCGTGGCGACGGCGGCTTGGGCGGGCGCCGCCTCGGCCACGACCGGCGCGACGACCAGCGTCGCCAGCGCGGCGCCGATGAGCAGGGGTTGCAGCAGCTTGGTCATCGTCTTCTCCATCCTCGGGCGACGGAGCGAGCCGCGCCTTTCCTGGTCCTAGGACGATGAAGGCGCGACCGGCCCGACACGGACAGGACAAGAATCCGACCGAAACTGCCTGGAGTTACTCCGCCGGTTCGAGGGCCGCAGCGAGACCGACCCGCCGGGCTACGCCCTCGCCATAAGCCGGGTCGGCCTTGGCGAAGTGGGCGATCTGGCGGCGCAGGATGGCTTCGGGCACACCGGCCATGGCGGCGGCGATGTTGTCCATCAGCTGGCGCTTCTGGTCGTCGCTCATCAGGCGGAACAGGTCGCCCGCCTGGCCATAGTCATCGTTGCCGGCCCGGTGGTCGTAGCGGTCGGCGTCACCCGAGATCTTCAGCGGCGGCTCACGGAAGGACGGATCCTCCTTCGGCCCGCCGAAGCTGTTGGGCTCGTAGTTCACCGAACCGCCGCCGTTGCCGTCGAAGCGCATCGCCCCGTCGCGGTGGTAGCTGTGCACCGGGCACTTGGGGCGGTTGACCGGCAGCGCCTCGGCGTTCGTCCCGACGCGGTGGCGATGGGCGTCCGCGTAGGAGAACAGCCGGAACTGCAGCATCTTGTCGGGGCTGTAGCCGACGCCGGGGACCACGTTGGCCGGCGAGAACGTCGATTGCTCCACCTCGGCGTGATAGTTGTCCGGGTTCCGGTTCAGCTCCAGCTCGCCCACCTCGATGAGGGGATAGTCGGCGTGCGGCCAGACCTTCGTCAGGTCGAAGGGGTTGTAGGGCGTGGTCTCGGCCTCGGCCTCCGGCATCACCTGGACATAGACCGTCCACTTCGGGAACTCGCCGCGCTCGATGGCTTCGAACAGGTCCCGCTGGTGGGTCTCGCGGTCGCCCGCCACCAGGGCCTCGGCCTCCGCGTTGGTCAGGTTCTGGATGCCTTGCTGGGTCTTGAAGTGGAACTTCACCCAGAACCGCTCATTGGCCGCGTTCAGGAAGCTGTAGGTGTGCGACCCGAAGCCGTGCATGTGCCGGTAGCTCTTCGGAATACCGCGGTCCGAGAACAGGATCGTCACCTGGTGCAGGCTCTCCGGCGACAGGCTCCAGAAGTCCCACATGGCGGTCGGGCTGCGCAGGTTGGACCGCGGGTCGCGCTTCTGGGTGTGGATGAAGTCGGGGAACTTCAGCGGGTCGCGGACGAAGAAGACGGGCGTGTTGTTGCCCACCAGGTCCCAGTTGCCCTGCTGGGTGTAGAACTTTAGCGCCCAGCCGCGCACGTCGCGCTCGGCGTCGGCCGCGCCACGCTCGCCGGCCACGGTGGAGAAGCGCAGGAAGATGTCGGTCTGCTTGCCCACCTGCGAGAAAAGGTCGGCGCGGGTGTAGCGGGTGATGTCGCGGGTGACCGTGAAGGTCCCATGCGCGGCCGAGCCCTTGGCGTGCACCACGCGCTCGGGGATGCGCTCGCGGTTGAAGTGCGCGTGTTTTTCGAACAGGTGCAGGTCCTGCACCAGCAGCGGGCCGCGTGGGCCGGCCGTGAGGCTGTTCTGGTTGTCCGACACCGGGATGCCGGCGGCGGTGGTCAGGATCTTGGGCTTGTCCATGGCGGTCTCTCTTGGCTCGTGACCGCCAACCTGCGCCTTGCCTCTCCAAAAGGAAAATTGATCCTTCTAGTGATCAACATAGATCCTTTGTATGATCACCCCAGCCACCCTGCCTTCGCGAGTGGGATGTCGGCCACTTTGCGGATCACCTCGCCGTCGCGCCGCTCGACCTCCAGCGCGTCGATGTGGCCGGCGATGTCCAGGTCGCCGAGGTTCAGGGCGTGGGCCAGCTTGCGGGCGGCGGCATAGTCGCTGGTGGTCGCCACGGTGATGTGGGGCAGGTAGGGCGTCTCCGCCCGCAGGGCCGCCTCTATGGGGCCAACGTGCAGGGCGTCGTGCAGCTTGAGAATCGCGCCGAAGCCTTCGTCCGGGATCAGGAAGACGTGGTAGCGGCCCACCGTGTGTTCGTGGACCACCATGGCCGAGCGCAGGCGGAAGCGGATGCGCTGGACCCCGGCGGCAGACTTGCGGACCTGTTCGCTGAAGGCCGCCGGCGTCATCTGGGCGCCGGGGAAGACCAGGGTGAAATACGGCGGCCCGCGGCTGCCGGCCCGCCGCGAGCGGATGTCGGTCAGCCAGGCGAGGTGGGCCTTTTCGAAGCGCGGGCGGGCGATGACTTCCAGGGTCTCCATCGGATCCTCCGCCTGCGATTGTGCGTCGTCCCGACGAATTCGCCTATGGCGAGGCTTGCGCGACGCCGCGGCGCCGTAGCCAAGATGGCGGCTTGTCGTCTCTGGAGACCCCGATGGACCCGATCGCCCGCTGGCACGCCGTGGTGGAGGCGCGCGACATGGCCGCGCTCAAGGACCTGATCGCCGACGAGGCGGTGTTCGAGAGCCCGGTGGTCCACACGCCGCAGGTCGGCAAGGCGATCACCGTCAAGTACCTGGCCGGCGCCCTGCAGGTGCTGAACAACGACACCTTCCGCTATGTGGGCGAGTGGCGGGCCGAGCAGTCTGCGGTGCTGGAGTTCGCGACCGAGATCGAGGGGATCGCCGTCAACGGCGTCGACATCGTCTCGTGGAACGAGGCGGGGAAGATCACCCACTTCAAGGTGATGATCCGCCCGCTCAAGGCCATCAACCTGGTCCACCGGATGATGGGGGAGTTGCTGGCGCAGGCCGGCTGACACCCGTGGCCCCATCAGGGCCGGCAAGATTCAACCGCAGAAACCGCAGAATGACGCGGAAGGGGCCGTAGCGGCTGCGCCCTCCGCGTTTTCTACGGTTTGAAGATCAGCGCCTGCGGCGCGCGTCCTACTCCGCCGCGACGCGGGTGATGCCGATCTTGGGGGCCAGTTCGCCCGAGGCGTAGCGCTTGGCCATCTCAGAGAGCGGGATCGCCTTGATGCTGGAGGCGTGGCCGGCGGTGCCGAACTCCTCGAAGCGCTGGACGCAGACCTTGCGCATCGCTTCCTTGGCGGGTTTCAGGTAGCTGCGCGGGTCGAACTCGCCCGGCTTCTCGGCGAACACCTTCCGGATGGCGCCGGTGATGGCCATGCGGTTGTCGGTGTCGATGTTGATCTTGCGCACGCCGTGCTTGATGCCGCGCTGGATCTCTTCCACCGGCACGCCCCAGGTCTGGGGCATCTCACCGCCGTACTTGTTGATGATCTCCTGCAGGTCCTGCGGGACCGACGAGGAGCCGTGCATCACCAGGTGGGTGTTGGGCAGGCGGCGGTGGATCTCTTCGATCACGTTCATCGCTAGGACGTCGCCGTCCGGCTTGCGCGTGAACTTATAGGCGCCGTGGCTGGTGCCCATGGCGATGGCCAGGGCGTCGACCTCGGTGGCCTTCACGAACTCGACCGCCTGGTCGGGGTCGGTCAGCAGCTGGTCGTGGCCGAGCTTGCCCTCGAAGCCGTGGCCGTCTTCCTTCTCGCCCATGCCGGTCTCAAGGCTGCCCAGCACGCCGAGCTCGCCCTCCACCGAGGCGCCGACCCAGTGGGCCATGTCCACGACGTTGCGGGTGACCTTCACGTTGTAGTCGTAGTCGGCGGGGGTCTTGCCGTCGGCCTTCAGCGAGCCGTCCATCATCACCGAGGTGAAGCCGTACTGGATCGCGGTGGCGCAGGTGGCCTCGTTGTTCCCGTGATCCTGGTGCATGCAGATCGGGATGTGCGGATACATCTCGGCCATCGCGTCGATCAGGTGCTTCAGCACGATGTCGTTGGCGTAGGACCGCGCGCCGCGCGAGGCCTGCATGATCACGGGCGAGTCGGTGGCCTCCGCGGCCTCCATGATCGCCAGCGCCTGTTCCATGTTGTTGATGTTGAACGCGGGCACGCCGTAGCCGTGCTCGGCCGCGTGATCGAGAAGCTGTCGAAGCGTAATCCTGGCCATAACTTCAGGTCCCCACCTGTCTCATTGGGAGAGCGCCGCGACGCCGGGCAGCTCCTTCCCTTCCATCCATTCAAGAAACGCGCCGCCCGCAGTCGATACGAACGTGAAGTCGTGCGAGACGCCGGCCGCGTTCAGAGCCGCCACCGTATCACCCCCGCCCGCAACGGCCACCAGCCTGCCGGTCTTGGCCAACTGGGCGGCGTGTTTCGCAGCATCAACCGTCGCCTTGTCGAAGGGTTCCACCTCGAACACGCCAAAAGGCCCGTTCCAGATCAGAGTCTTGGCCTCGGACATGGCGGCGAGCACCTGCTCCAGGGCCTTCGGACCGATGTCGAAGATCTTCTCGTCCGCGGGGACGCCATCGGCGAGGTCGATGGTGCGGTTCGGGGCGTTGGGCGCCAGATCCTTCGCGACGACCACATCGACCGGCAGGATCACCTTGCAGCCGGCGGCCTCGGCCTTCTGCAGGATCTCGCGAGCGGTGTCGGCCATCTCCTTCTCGCACAGCGAGCCGCCGATCTCGGCGCCCTTGGCGAAGCAGAAGGTGTTGGCCATGCCGCCGCCGATGGCCAGGTAGTCCAGCTTGCCGACCAGGTTGTTGAGCAGGTCCAGCTTGGTGGAGACCTTGGCGCCGCCGACGATGCCCATCACCGGGCGCTGCGGCTTGCCGAGGGCGGCGTCCAGCGCCTCCAGCTCCTTGCGCATCTGCTCGCCGGCATAGGCCGGCAGCCTGCGGGCCAGCCCCTCGGTGGAGGCGTGGGCACGGTGGGCGGCCGAGAAGGCGTCGTTGACGTAAAGGTCGCCGTTCGCCGCCAGGGCCTTGGCGAAGTCGGGCTCGTTCTTCTCCTCGCCCGCGTGGTAGCGGACGTTTTCCAGCAGCAGGACGTCGCCGTCCTTCATGGCCGCCACGGCCTTGGCCGCCTCGTCGCCGACGCAGTCGTCGGCGAAGGCCACAGGCGCGCCCAGCAGCTTGCTCAGCGGCCCCACCACCGGCTTCAGGCTCATCTCGGGGACGCGCTTGCCCTTGGGCCGGTCGAAGTGGGCCAGCAGGATCGTCTTCGCCCCGCCCTGGCGCAGCTTCTCGATGGTCGGCAGCGCGGCCCGCAGGCGGGTGTCGTCGCTGACCTCGCCGTCGGCCATGGGCACGTTGAAATCGACGCGAACCAGGGCGCGCTTGCCCGAGAGGTCGGCGTCGTCGAGGGTCTTGAAGGTCATGGCCGTGAATTCACCTTGCAGAGCGTGAACCGAAACTGCCGTGATCCCGTCTTCTCGATGAGCACGCGATCGCCTGAAGCCGCGCCACTTCTCTCGAAGAAATCCCGCACCTCACTCCGGGCGCGCAGGAAATTGTGACCACCGGCGATGTCTGTTTGAATTGTCTGCCCGGGAACGAACTCAATCTTGAGTAGGTCCGTGGCGGCGTCTGCCGCACTGGAACCTCCCCGAGCGGACTCGGGGAAGTAGTCCAACACCGCATTCAGGTAGATGTGGTCGTTTCGGAGATTTGCGTCGTTGATCTCGACCCAAACACCGGAAGGTACGGCCATACTAGATCAGTTTGCCCAGGGCGACGGCGGTGTCGCTCATGCGGGTCGAGAAGCCCCACTCATTGTCGTACCAGGTGAGGACGCGGCCGAGGCCGCCGTCGATCATCTGGGTCTGCGGCAGGGCCGCGGTCGACGAGGCCGGGTTGTGGTTGAAGTCCATGGACACCAGCGGCTCCTTGGTCACCGCCAGCACGCCCTTCAGCGCGCCATTGGCGGCCGCTTCCAGCGCCTCGTTGATCTGGGCCACGGTCACCGACTTCGAGGGCACGAACTTCAGGTCGACCACCGAGACGTTCGGGGTCGGCACGCGGATCGACGAGCCGTCCAGCTTGCCGGCCAGGGCCGGGATCACCAGGCCCAGCGCCTTGGCGGCGCCGGTGGAGGTCGGGATCATGGACATGGCCGCGGCGCGGGCGCGGTAGAGGTCCTTGTGCATCGTATCCAGCGTCGGCTGGTCGCCCGTGTACGAGTGGATCGTGGTCATGTAGCCACGCTCGATGCCGCACAGCTCCTGCAGCACGTGGGCCACCGGCGCGAGGCAGTTGGTGGTGCACGAGGCGTTGGAGATGATCAGGTCGTCCTTGGTCAGCGTCTGGTGGTTCACGCCGTAGACGATGGTCTTGTCCACGCCGTCGCCGGGGGCCGAGATGATCACCCGCTTGGCGCCGGCGTCGAGGTGGGCCTGGGCCTTGTCCTTCGACGTAAAGATGCCGGTGCATTCCAGGGCGATGTCGACGCCGAGATCCTTGTGCGGCAGGTCCTTCGGGTCGCGGATGGCCGTGACCTTGATCGGCGCGTAGCCGGCGATGACGATGGTGTCGCCCTCGACCTTCACCTCGGCCGGGAAGCGGCCGTGGACGCTGTCGTAGCGCAGCAGGTGGGCGTTGGTCTCCACCGGGCCCAGGTCGTTGATCGCGACGACCTCGATGTCCTTGCGGCCATGTTCGACGATCGAACGCAGGACCAGACGGCCGATGCGACCGAAACCGTTGATGGCGACGCGGACAGCCATGGGAGCTCCTTCGAATTTCTGTGTGCCGGGGTTCTTCAGGCGAGAACCCGCGAAGTCAACCCCTTGCCCTCTCGCAGAGAGCAGGAAGCCGACGTTGCGGCGCGGGCCTGCAAGACCGGCGCCGGCGCGGCCGTGCCGGTTTGGGGCGGGGGGACGCTGTATATATATGGACGCGCGGGCGGCCCTTGCCGCCGGGCGTATGCGCTACGCCGCCTCGAACTGCAGGGCGGCGAGCCGGGCGTAGAGGCCGTTCTTCGCCACCAGTTCGTTGTGCGTGCCCTCCTCGACGACCCGGCCCTCGTCCATCACCACGATCCGGTCGGCCTTGAGCACGGTCGCCAGGCGATGGGCGATGACCAGGGTGGTGCGGCCCTTCATGGCCTCGTCCAGCGCGCGCTGGACCAGGTGCTCGTTCTCGGCGTCGAGAGCGCTGGTGGCCTCGTCCAGGAGCAGGATCGGGGCCTCGCGGATCAGGGCGCGGGCGATGGCCAGGCGCTGGCGCTGCCCGCCGGAGAGGGTGCGGGCGCGGTCGCCCACGACGGTCTGGAGGCCCTCGGGCAGCGCCGAGAGGAACCCCTCCGCCTGGGCGGCGCGGACCACGGCGCGCACCTCGTCCTCGCTGGCGCCCTCGCGGCCGAAGCGGATGTTGTCGGCGGCCGAGCCCGAGAACAGCGGGCTCTCCTGGGCCACCAGGGCCATGCGGGCGCGCACCTCGACCGGATCGGCGTCGCGCAGGTCGACGCCGTCGACGCGGATGCGCCCGGACTGGGGATCGTAGAAGCGCAGCAGCACGCGGAAGACGGTGCTCTTGCCCGCGCCGGACGGCCCGACCAGGGCCACGCGTTCCCCGGGCCGGACATGGAGGGAAAAGCCCCGCAGCGCCGGCAACTCGGGCCGGCCGGGATAGGCGAAGGTCACGTCCTCGAACGCCACCTCGCCCCGCGGCGGGACCGGCAGCGGCGTGGGATGGGGCGGCGCGGCGACGCCGGGGCGGGCGTCCAGCAGCTCGCCCACCCGCTCCATGGCGCCCGCGGCCTTCTGCACGTCGCCCCAGGTCTCGCCCAGGGCGCTGACCGAGCCGGCGGCCATCACCGACAGGAAGGCGAACTGGAATAGCGCGCCCCACGAGATGTCGCCGCGCAGCCCGGCGTGAACGCCCAGCCAGAAGACGCCGACGATGCCGCCGAACACCAGGACGATGACCGCCGCGGTCATGGCCGCGCGCGTGGTGATCCGCCGCATCTGGGCGCGGAAGGCCTGTTCCACGGCCCCGCCGAACCGCTCGGCGGCGGCCCGCTCGCGGCCGAAGGCCTGCACGGTCTCCAGCGCATCCAGGCTCTCCCCGGCCGAGCCCACGGCGTCGGCGAAGCGGTCCTGGGCCGAGGCGGTGAGCTTGCGCACCCGCCGGCCGAACAGGAACAGCGGCGCCAGCACGAAGGGGAAGGTCAGCAGCACCAGGCTGGTCAGGTGCGGGCTGACGAACATCAGCAGGATCAGCGCCCCGATCAGGGTGAGCAGGTTGCGCAGCGCCACCGACACCGAGGTCGCCAGCAGGTTTTCGACGATGGCGATGTCGGTGGTCAGCCGCGACAGCACCTCGCCCGTGCGCGTCTGCAGGAAGAAGGCCGGGTCCAGGGTCAGAATATGGCCGTACGTGGCCTTGCGCAGGTCGGCCACCACCCGCTCGCCCAGGCTGGTGACGAAGTAGAATCGCAGGGCCGTGGCGACCGCCAGCGCGCCCGCGACCGCGCCCACGATCAGGAAGCGGCGGTCCACGGTCGCGGCGTCCAGCCCCGGATTGGTCAAATTGTCCACCACCAGGCGGATCGCGCCCGACATGCCGAGCGTCGCGCTGGTGGACATCAGTAGGAAAAGGAGCGAGGCCGCGGCGCGGCCCCAGTGGGCGGCGAGGAACGGGCGGAGCCGGCGCAGCGCGCCCACGTTGCGGCTGCGGCCGCGCTTGGCGGCGCCGTCGGCCAGGGTCTGGGCCAGGGCCTGCCCCGCGCTGGGCCGGCCCTCGACTTGGGATCCGGGCGCGGAAGACTCTGGCCCCGGGTCACTCATCGTCACGCACCTTGCATTTGCCCGCGCGTTTCTCTATACGCGCGGCTTCCTTTTCGCCCGCCTTCTCGGCGGCCGGCCGATTGTGGCCGCTCCAATACGTCAGGCGCCCGTTCGATGAAACAAGACACTCACCCCGACTATCACTTCATCACCGTGGTGATGACGGACGGCACCACCTATCAGACGCGTTCCACCTACGGGAAGGAAGGCGACACGCTGAACCTGGACATCGATCCGAAGACGCACCCGGCGTGGACCGGCGGCGGCCACCAGCTGCTCGACCGCGGCGGCCGCGTGTCGCGCTTCAACGCCAAGTTCGGCGCCTTCACCCGCAAGTAGGCGGACTTCCCGCGCGAGCGGGGATTGCGCAACGGAATCTCGAGACGCCGCGAGGGGCAACCTTCGCGGCGTTTCTGCTGTTGGCGGCGGTGTGGCGGGGACGTGCTAGAGGACTGCGCCCCCCACGAACCACACGAACAGGCCGCGGCGCGGCCGGCCGTGGGCCGTCCGGTCGCGTGGGGTCGGATTGGGAGGCGCATCCGGGCCGGGGGTCACGCCGAGCTGCGCCGGGAGTCGGGCGGGCGCGGCAACGCTGCGGCGCCAGTGAGGAGCGCGGATCGAGAGGGTGGCCGGACGCCACGGCTCCATGCCTCCTCCCCCATAGGGGGAGGGGGACCACCTGCAA
>NZ_MHXN01000035.1 GCF_001824475.1 Phenylobacterium sp. RIFCSPHIGHO2_01_FULL_69_31
CGCATAACTTTCCCATCACGGGAGAGTCTGCCGCCGTACTTGGTTCCTGCTCTTGTAAATCCGGAACGCTGGCTGCGCTGTAGGCGTTGCCGCGACGGGAACAAAGGGAACGCCCATGCTGACGAACAATGGACTTGCACCACCCTGGCTCATGACGGGCGCAGCGATCGCCATCCTGGGTCTCGCCGGGTGCAACAAGAACAACGAGAGCACCGAGGCGCCGGCCGCGACCCCGCCAGAGTCGGCGGCCTCACCCGCGAGCGCCAATGCGGCGATCCCGGCCAGCGGGCCCGCGGCGGTCTTCATGCCGATCGAGTCGGACATGAAGCAGAAGATGGCTGCAGCGGTCGGGTCCACCGTCGAAAGCACCTGGGCGATGAAGATGATGGCTCACCACCAGGGCGGTATCGACATGTCGCGGGCGCTGCTCAACCAGTCCCCCAACGGGGCGATGCACGACATGGCCCAGAAGACCATGGACATGCAGACCAAGGACCGCGCCGAGCTCGACAAATGGGTTCAGGCGCACGCCGGCGGGCAGGGCGGCCAAGCCAATCCGTTCGCCGAGATGGAAGCGACCATGAGCCAGAAGATGATGGCGGCGACCGGCGCCGACGCGGACCAGACCTGGGCGCGTAAGATGATCGAACACCACCAGGGCAGCATCGACATGTCGAAGCGGGTCCTGCAGGACGCGAAGGACCCTGAGATCCGGCGGATGGCGCAGAAGACCATCGACATGCAGACGAAAGAGATCGCCGAACTGCAGTCGAAGCTCGGCGGCTGATCCCACCTGCCGCCGGCAAGCCACCGCCGGCGGCAGGCCCGATCATGAGGGGTTCATGTGCCGGGTGCGTATATCCCTTTGAATACTTCAGTCGGGATATCCACCATGATCCGTCATCACCTCGGTGTCGCGGTCGCTGCGGCGACCCTTCTCGTGGCCTCGCAAGCCGCCGCCCATGCGAAACTCGTGTCGTCGAACCCGGCCGCCAACGCCACGGTCGCCGCGCCGAAGATCATCACCCTGACGTTCAGCGAGAAGCTGGTGCCGGCCTTCTCCAAGTTCGAGGTGGTCATGCCCGAGCACGGTGGAATGAAGGTCGCTGTGAAGACCACCGTCTCCAAGGACGGCAAGAGCCTCACGGGCGCGCCCACGGCGGCGCTGAGCGCCGGCGCCTACAAGGTTGTCTGGACGGCGGCGACGGCGGATGGCCACAAGATGTCCGGCGAAGTCGCCTTCAAGGTTGGCTGATCGTGCTTGAGCCTGCGGTCATCGTCCTCAGGCTGGCGCAATATCTGGGAGCGATGGTCCTGATGGGATCATCGCTCTTTTTCGTCTACGCACTGCCGGGGCGAGGAGATGGATCCGCGGCCGAGGCGCCATGGGCCAGCCGACTTCTCGCTTGCGCCGGAACGCTCCTGGCTGCGACGGCTCTGTTGTCGATCCTCGGGCAGGCCAGCATCCTCAGTGGCTCCTTTTCCGAAGGGTTGAAGCCCGAGACCCTGAGCGCCGTCGCCACCGGCATGGATCTCGGCAAGGCGGCCATAATCCGCGCCGCGGCTGCGGGGCTGGCGGTGCTGCTGATCCTCGTCCTCAAGCCCTCTCGCACCACCTGGATCGTGGCGGCCACGCTTGGCGCGATCGCAACAGCAAGCTTGGCCTGGATGGGTCACGGCGCGGCCACAGAGGGGGTCGGCGCGTCCCTTCATCTCGTCTCTGACATCCTCCACGCCTGGGCTGCGGCGGTGTGGATCGGCGCGCTCGTCGCCTTTCTGCTGTTGCTTCGTACGCCCACCCCAACTCCAGCAGCGACGGGGGCCCTCCACCGCGCTCTACACGGCTTCTCCGGGGTCGGCACAGCTGTCGTGGCCGTGCTCCTCGCCACCGGTGCGATCAACGGCTGGTTCCTGGTCGGGCTCGATCATCTCAACGGCCTCTGGACCACGGCCTACGGCCGGCTCCTGTCGCTCAAGCTGGTCCTGTTTGTGGTCATGTTCGGGCTTGCGGCGGCAAACCGCTTCCAGCTGACGCCAGCGCTCGGACGCGGCCTCGGCGCTCAAGACAGCGAGGGTGCGGCCCTCGCCCACTTGCGTCGAAGCGTCATCCTCGAAACCGCGCTGGGCTTCGGTGTGCTGGCGCTGGTCGCATGGTTCGGCACGCTCGCGCCGCCAGGGGCCATGTGAGGACGTGAACCGAGTTGCCCGGCGCCGAGCGGCTGACAGGCGGGCGCTATGTTGACACGAGATCCACCGCGCCGCGGCTGCCCGCTACGGCCTGAACATCGCCGATGTCCAGGAAATCGTCTCCGGCGCAATCGGCGGTGAGACCATCGGCGAAACGGTGGAGGGCGTGGCGCGCTATCCGATCAGCCTCCGCTACCCGCGTGAGCTGCGCGACAGCCTTGAGGGGCTGCGAGGGCTGCCGATCCTGACGCCCACGGGCCAACAGATCACGCTCGGCACGCTGGCGGCCATCACGATCGCAGACGGCCCACCGATGGTGAAGACGGAGAACGCCCGCCCCTCCACGTGGGTCTATGTGGACGTCCGGGGCCGCGACCTAAGTTCGGTGATCGGCGACCTTCGCCAGACGCTCAGCGAGGACGTACAGCTGCCATCGGGTGTCTCGATCGCCTACTCGGGGCAGTTTGAGTACCTCGAACGGGCGGCCGAGCGGCTGAAGCTCGTCGTGCCCGCGACGCTCGCGATCATCTTCCTTCTGCTCTACGTCACCTTCCGTCGTTTGGACGAGGCGGCGCTCATAATGCTCACCTTGCCCTTCGCCCTCACCGGCGAGTTCTGGGCGCTCTACCTCCTTGGCTATGACCAGTCGGTGGCGACTGGGGTGGGCTTCATCGCCCTCGCCGGGGTCGCCGCGGAGTTCGGGGTCGTGATGCTCATCTACCTGAAGCACGCCCTTGCCGAGCGCGGGCCCGAACCGGGCCCCGGTGACGTCGAGGACGCCATTCGGGAAGGGGCGCTGCTGCGCGTACGTCCGAAAGCCATGGCGATGGCGGTGATCCTGGCGGGGCTCACGCCTGTGCTGATCGGCCATGGCGCCGGCTCGGAGGTGATGAGCCGGATCGCGGCGCCGATGATCGGGGGCATGCTGACGGCTCCCCTGCTCTCCATGCTTGTCATCCCAGCGGGGTACCTCCTGTTGCGCCGCCGGCGCCACCGCGCGCCCCGCGAGATTCCTGAGCGGCGCCGCTGTACTGCATCGCGGCGTCGGCGCGGAGCATCGTGGCCGCGCGGGATCAGGTCTCGGTAGATCCTCTCTTCGGGGCGAAGCGCGCGACGAGGTCGTAGGCCTCCCCCGGGAAGATGAGCCGAACATGGGTGATGCGGTCCGCGCCTCGCCAGGTGCGGCGCTCCAGCAAGAGGCAGGCGGTCATCAGCTTGATGCCGAGCGCCGCCGCCACCGCCTTCGGCACGTTCGCCGCGCTGATCCGATGCTCGGCCTCCGTCCAGGGCACATGGCTCAGCAGCCAGCTGCCCGGCGCGGTGGCGGCGAAGTCGGCTTCGGCGGCCTGCGGCACTGTCTCGAGGTTGATCAGCCGCTCCTCCAGCGCGAAGGGCCGCCCGCCGGCCCGGTGAAGGCTTTTGAGGACGAGGACTTCGGCCGAACGCTCGAGGCCGAGCTCCTCCATCTCGCGAGCCGTGGCGGGTCGAACGCGTCGGGACAGGAGCTCATAGTCGTAAGCCTCGCCGCGCCCGCTCACCTCGGCCGGGATGTCCGGGATGTCGAGCACGGCGGAGTGAATCCTGGGCCGCGCCACGAACGTCCCGAACTTGCGACGTCGCTCAATGAGCCCGGCCTCGGCAAGCGGCGCGAGCGCCTTGTTCACCGTCATGCGTGAACAGCCGTACTCCACCATGAGTTCGTGCTCGTAAGGAATGCGGTGCCCCGGGGGCCATGCCCCCGACAAGATGCGCTCGGATATGTCCGAGCGGATCCGCTTGTGAAGCGTCAGGGCAGCGGCAGCACTCATGGACTCGCTTTCGGCCGCGCCTGCGTAACGCAGCCTTGCGCTTGCAATGCCACGTATCAAGCCCGGGGGCGGCTGTCCTTGGCGGCGGGCGGCAGCGGCGCCGTCCGCTTGGCCCGCCGGCGCTCCGCCAAGGCCTCAAGCGGGTCCAGGATCCAGGCCACGTCCGAGCGCCGGAAGCTGCGAAACAGCAGGATCAGGCCGCTGAGCGCCAGCCAGGTTGCCCCCGTCGCGAGCGTGACGATGAGCGGATGGTTGAAGCTCTGGCGGTCGTCGTAGTCCATGATGTGCAGCATCCAGGCCACGTCCCAGAGCCGCCAGGTGTCGTTCTTCGCGGCCAGCACCTCGCCGGTGCTGGCGGACACGAGCAGAGCGTGCCGCTCCTTGTCGGCGAACTCCACCCTCCAGACAGGCAGCGGAAGGTCGCGAGTCTCCAGCGTGGACTTGGCCACGTAGGTTACAGATTTGGGCGGCTCGTATCCGGTGAAGCCTGCCACGGCGAGCTCGCGCGCCTTGGCTGCGTCGATGACGACGGGCTGCCCCGTCGTTGCATTGATGACCCTGACGCCGCGGGGCGTGCTCACCTCGTACACCCAGCTGTCGTACAGCGGCTTCAGGCGCAGCTTGGTGATGGGTTCGCCGACCGCTCCGGCCACGCCGGTCAGCGGCAGCAGCGCAGCGGCAGCCGGCAGCTCAGCGGGCGGGGCGAGCGCATGTTCGCCTGAGACCTTGTGGTGATCGAGGAGCGCCATCACGGCGCCGCTCAGCGCCCACAGCAGGAACTGCAGGCCCAGGACCAGGCCGGACCACTTGTGCAGCCAGCGGATCAGGAACATGGGCGACCAGGTCATGCCGCGGCCTTTCGGACCCGCCGCTTGCGGCGGAAGCTGTAGAGGAGCAGCCACCCACCGGTGGCCGCCGTGGCGACGCCCATCCAGGTGAAGATGCGAATGAGGATGTTGTTCACGTCCTGACGGTCATCGTAGTCCATGATGTGGAACATCCAGACGAAGTCGAAGGTGCGCCACAGGTCGTGGCGGCGGGAGACGAGCTCGCCGGTCTGGGGCGAGATGTAGAATGTCGGCCGCCAGGCGCCTTCAAACTCGACGCGCCAGATCGGCACGGGTCGGGTCTGAATCTCCAGCGGAGCCTTGGTGAGTAGCTCGGCGCTCACGATGTCGCCGTCCTCGGCGAACAGCGCCTTGGCCCGGGCCCGCGCCGCCCCCTCGCCCAAGGGGGACAGCTTCTCGCCGCTGCGGGCGTCGAACAGCGCCTTCCCCTCATCCGCGTCGACGACATAGACGGGCTGCCCCAGCTGGTTCTCAAGCCGCGCCGCCTTCAGTCCGGGCGCGAGGTGGGCGAGATGCGTCGGTTCCACGAGGCCGGCGAGCGCGATCGGCTGTGGGGCCTGGGCGCGCACGAGCCGGTCGCCGTGGATGATGTCGATGTGGACGGCCGTCATGTAGAGGCCGCTGAGGGTCCAGAACACCGCCTGGATGGCGAGGATCAGGGCGAACCACTTGTGCGTGGTGCGGGCGAGAGCGGGTAGCCGCATCGGGGGTCTCTAGAAAAGGGCAGGCGCCGGAGAGCATTGGGGCCTCTCTCCGGCGCCCGGAACCTACGTCCGTCAGAACGTGTATTGCAGGCGAACGTAGCCCCTACGACCCAGCAGGTCGTAAGTCATGGTGTCCGTGTTCGCGTCGGTCCAGCTCTGGATGAACGGCGCGTCGCGGTCGAACAGGTTGTCGACGCCGACGGCGATGTTGGCCTTCTCCGACACGCGGTAGGCGAACTGGACGTTGTGGTAGAAGTCGTTCGGCGTCTCGTCGCCGATGTCGCCGGGCGAGGCGTTGAAGTCCTTCGCCTTACCGATCCACTGCACCGACCAGGTGGCGTTCCAGTTGACGTCCGACACCGTCAGGCTCGCGTTCGAACGCCAGTGCGGATAGCCGCCGTTGCCGCCGCCGATATAGCCGTCGAAGATGATCGGGTCGGCGCCCACGAAGGGGATCACCTCGTACTTGGCGAGGTAGGTCGTGTTCCAGTCGAGGTCGGCGCGAAGATGCGCCACGTCGAAGGCGTAGCGCACGCCGAAGTCGACCCCCTTCATCGTCTCCTTGCCGGCGTTGGTCGGCTGCGAGGAGAGGAAGTTCACCTCACCGGTCCGCGTGCTGCGGGTGAAGTGTTCGGGTCCGCAGAACGGGTGCGAAAGGTTCGGGCTGGCGTAGCATACGGCGAGCTTCGTAGAGCCCGGGATGTTCCGGATCGCGTCCTTGATCTGGATGTCGAAGTAATCGACCGTCACCGACAGGCCCGGCACGAACTCCGGCTGGAAGACCGCTCCGAGGGTCAGGTTCTCCGACTCTTCCGGCTGCAGGTTCTGGTTGCCGCCCACCGTCGTCAGCACCGTGTTGCCGAGCTGGACGTAGCCGGCCGGCACGCCGGAGGCCTGGCAGTTGGCGATCAGCGTCGCATCGCCGCTCGTGGAGTAGCGGCTGCACGGATCGGTGGTCGTCAGGTTGCCTTCGGCGACGCCGCCGAACAGCTCGGGGACGCTGGGGATACGGAAGCCGGTGCCGTACGTGGCCCGCAGGCGCAGGCCGGAGATGACCGTCCAGTCCAGGCCCAGCTTGTAGGTGATGTTGTTGCCGAACAGGTTGTAGTCCGAGTACCGGACCGCGCCGTTCAGTTCGACGCGCTCGGCGAAGGGCATGTCCGCCAGCAGCGGCGCCGAGAGCTCGAGATAGGCTTCCTTGGTGTTGACCGAGCCCGAGATCGGATCCTGCTGGTTGGTGTTCGCCACCCCCAGCACCGTCAGCGCGTCGGGGTCGCGCCAGTGGCCACGGTCAGCAAAGATCTTCTCATCGGTTCGAACCTTTTCGAGCTTAGAAGCGGGCCGTGAGGCCGATGTAGTAGCGACGGCCGACCAGGTCGTAGCTGGAAGGGTCGGTGTTCGCCGCGATCGACGGCGAATAGACCCGGGGTTGCTTGTCCGTGAGGTTGTTCACCCCGCCGCGGACCGTCACCGTCTCGTTCAGCTTCCACGAGCCGTTCAGGTCGAAGTAGTTGACCGCGTCGAGGACCTGTTCCCGGTTGTTGAAGTTCTCGACGGAGCCCTGGTAGCGCCAGCGCACGCCCAGGCTGAAGGGGTCGTAGTTCCAGCTCAGGGTCGACAAAAACTTCCACTCCGGCAGGGTCAGGCCGAAGGTGTTGGAGATCGTCCCCTTGCGGTCGGTGAACGCGCCGCCGGGCAGGTCCTGCCGCTTCCACTCCTGCAGCTTGGTGCCGATGACGTTGAGCGCCACCGTGCCCCAGTGCGGCCCGCCGACATCGGCCAGGGCCACGACCCAGTCGACCTGGAAGTCGGTGCCGCTGGTCTTCAGCGTGCCGAGGTTCGCGTTGGTCTCAAGGGTGCTCGTGATCTGACCCGAGTTCGGGTCGCGGCGGCCCGGACGAGGTCCATCGAGACCAGAAAGCCGCGCCGCGGCAGACGGTCGACGAAGGCGTTCACAACCGGGCCTACCCCGATATAGGCGATCATCTTGATCGCCAGGGCCCCGCCGAGCACGGCGCCGGCGTTCGCGCCCGCAAGATCGTAGGACAGGAGACCCAGCGCGACGGTCGCTAGGCCCGTGCCGATCAGGGCGATGACCTGGGCCAAAAAGAGATGCCGATAGGTGCGGTCTCCTAGAACGCTCAACATGACGTTCGCTTCCTCAGCGCGAACTTAAGCGTCGGACGCTCACAGGTATTTCGCGAGTCCGGATAGGCGCCCGAGTTGGTCGTGCGATGCGACTGAGCCGCGAAACGATGTCTTCGAGGTGATGTTCGATTTGGCCCTGCACGAGGGATGCCTTGGCCTTGCCGAGGGCGCTGATCAGGTCCGATAGGATCGATTGGGCGCGCAGCTCGGACGCACCTGTGAAGCCCCACCCTCAAACATTGTCGTGCTGTCGGATTCATCGGGGTTCGACCGTAACGTGCGCCAGCTCATGCACTCTGCGCAGACGTTGGCGCACGTCGGCGGCTGAAGCGTCGCCCGTGAAGCTGACAATCGCCGCGTGGGCGCCAGGCCCGATCCGCCAAACATGCAGGTCCGTGATCTTGGCGTCCCCGAGCCCTTCAACCTCCTGACGCACTTCGCCCTCCAGGTGAGCATCAGCCGTATCGAGCAGCACGGCGGCTGTGTCGCGCATCAGGTTCCAGGCCCAGACGGAGATCACGACCGCGCCGACGATGCCCATCACAGGGTCGAGCCAAACCCAGCCCAGATATCGCCCGGCGACCAACGCCCCGATCGCCAGCACCGAGGTCAGCGCGTCGGCAAGGACGTGCACGAAGGCGGAGCGGAGATTGTTATCGTGATGCGCGTGCGCTCGATCGGAGGCGTGGCCGTGGTGATCACCGCCATCGGGATGCTCGTGAACATGAGCGTGGCCATGATGGTGATCGTGCCCCCCCGACAGGAGAAGGGCGCTCACGACGTTTACGGCGAGCCCCACTACGGCCACGAGCGTGGCCTCGCCGAAGCTCACGGGCTGCGGGTTGAGAAGGCGGACGACGGATTCGACACCAATCGCGAGCGCGATCAGGGCGAGCACAAGCGCAGAGGCGAAGCCGGCCAAATCGCCGACCTTGCCCGTACCGAAGCTGAAGCGCCGGCTGCGCGCGTGACGGCGAGCGTAGGCGTAAGCCGCCGCCGCGACGGCCAGAGCGCCCGCGTGGGTCGCCATGTGGAATCCGTCGGCGAGCAGGGCCATCGAGTTGAAGACACTGCCGGCGATGATCTCGCCAACCATCATCACGGCGGTTAGGGCCACGACCCACAGCGTGCGTCGGGCATTTTCATCGTGCCGTTCGCCGAGGAAGACGTGGTCGTGGGACAAGGCCTCGTCTGAAGCTGACAGATTCAAGGCGGCTCTTCCTATTTTGCGTATCGGCGCACGACTGCGATCAGCTCTTCGGCGCCGGAAGCTCGGTCCGCATCCGTTAGGTCGGGCCGGGCCACGTGCTCGCGGACATGGTCCTCAATCAGCTCGTCCATCAGCCCGTTAACAGCCCCGCGCACGCCGGCAGCCTGATGCAGGATCGTCGAACAGCCCGCTTCGTCAGCGATGGCCCTCTCGATCGCGGCGACCTGGCCGGCAATACGCCGGACCCGGGCCAAGAGCTGCTCTTTGTTGTTCGTCGTTTGCGCCATAGGCTACCCCCCTACCCTATATGACGCGGAGCCGCCAGCCCTCGACTACGTGCGCACGCTCTCTGCGCGCTTCACGGACCAACCGCTGGCGAGGACTGGGCGAGGCGCCTTTCGACCGGAGGAGGCGCCTTGCTTCTCAAGTCGGGAACTCATTCACGCCCGGTGCAGGCGCGGCGGCTAGTTTGAGGGGTTGCCGCGCTGAGATGCGTAGACGTTCACAGACACCCTGTCGGAGACCCCAATGAAGACCCGCCTTTTCGGACTTGCCGCCCTTGCGGGAGCAACGGCCCTCATCGCTTCCAGCCCGGCTTGGGCGCATGCGCACCTCGTGAGCTCCAATCCGGCGGCCAACGCCGCCGTCGCGGCCGCGCCGAAGGTCATCACCCTGACCTTCAACGAAAAGCTCGTACCGGCCTTCTCCAAATTCGAGCTCACCATGCCGGAGCATGGCGGCATGAAAGTACCGGTGAAGACGACCGTCTCCAAGGACGGCAAGTCCATCACCGGTACGCCACAGAGCGCGCTGACCAATGGAGCCTACAAGATCGTGTGGTCCGCGGCCTCGGCCGACGGCCACAAAATGACAGGCGAAGTGGCCTTCAAGGTCGGCTGACGTGCTTGAGCCTGCGGTCATCATCCTCAGGCTGCTGCAGTATGCGGGGGCGATGGTCCTCATGGGATCATCGCTCTTCTTCATCTATGCCCTCCCCGCCACGGGTCCCGGCTCGGCCGCGGAGGCGCCGTGGACCCGCAAGCTGCTGACGGGCGCAGGCGTGCTGCTCGCGCTCGCGACGCTGCTCTGGATCGCGGCCCAGGCCAGCGTGCTGGCCGGATCGATAGCGGAGGGACTCAAACCCGAGGCGCTCGGCGCCGTGGTGACGAGCATGGACCTCGGCAAGGCGGGTGTCCTGAGGGCCGGAGTCGCCCTCCTGGCCACGATCCTCGCCGTGATGCTGAGGCCAGCGCGAGCCAGCTGGATCGTCGCGGCCGCGCTGGGAATGGTCGCGACCGCAACCTTCGCCTGGATGGGTCATGGCGCGGCGACGGAGGGGCCAGGCGGTGTCATCCACCTTGTCTCCGACATCCTTCACAGCTGGGCAGGGGCCGTCTGGATCGGCGCGCTCGTAGCCTTCGCGCTGATCCTGCGCACCCGCAGCCCCGTGCCGGCAGAGGTCGTCGCCCTGCACCGGGCGCTGCACGGCTTTTCGAGCGTGGGTGCGCTGCTGGTGGCGGTCCTGGTGGCGACCGGACTCGCCAACAGCTGGTTCTTGGTCGGGGTGGACCGGATCGACGGCCTCTGGACCACCCCTTATGGGCGGCTTCTGAGCCTGAAGTTGGTCCTCTTCACGGCCATGCTCGGCTTGGCGGCGGCCAATCGGTTCGGGCTGACGCCGGGTCTTGGCAGGGCGCTCGCAGCTCCGGATGCGTACGCCGCAGCCCTGACGGCGCTACGAAGGAGCGTGGCGATCGAGACAGCCGTGGGGCTGATTATTCTGGCGCTGGTCGCTTGGTTCGGGACGTTGGCGCCGCCATCAGCCCTCTAGGCGTGATGGCAAAGACCCGGGTTTTGCCACCCTGGAGCAATAACGGCGTGTTGCAGGCTCCCTTGCTCCCTAGGGCGTCTCCATGCCCGCAACCGGTGGCCATGGAGCGCTTTCACACGGCATAGACCGGAGCGAACCCGCCACCGGGCGTCCGGAAGTTGGTCGTCTGCCCTTGGTAGATCCGCGCCGCTGAGAGGAGCGGTTCGCCACGGTAGGTGTAGAGGCGCATGTCCAACTTCAGCGACTGCTCTTGTCCATCCACCCGAATTCGCCGCTCACTGGGGGGCGCAATCTCCTGGGCGATGTAGCCGCCGCTCGCCACCAGTTCCCATACGCCGCGGGTGATCTTGTCGCCGCGGTACACCGCCTTGCCGCCATGTCCCGTGACTGGCTTAAAGAAGTAGCGCTTGCGCGCCATCCAGAGCGCGTCGGCGTTCCCAGCTTCAACCAGCACCGTCTTTGGCGTGGCCCTGAGCAACGCCTGTCGCTGGTGGTTGGCAATCCGAAGATCGTCCAGCGCCTCCCCATCGCAGAGCAGCGTGAGGTTCCGCTTATCTGCGAGCAGGGCATGATTGCGGGGGTTGGGCGTCACGACCACCGCGCCATTGCGATTTGCGTCGCGGAGCGCACGATGGCCCTCCGTCTCGAGCGCAAAGTCAATCAGCCTGTTGTAGACCAGCGAGATCTCGCGACCATCATACAGCAGCTTTCCCCCGCTGTATTCGAGCTCGGCAGGATCGGCCACCACGGCATCTAGCCCCCTCCGCTCGAACAGGGCCTTGGCCAGCAGGAACTCAGGATAGAGGTATTGTTCGCCCGGTTGGTTGTCGACGATGGCGATCGAGATCGGCCGCCCCGCGCCCCGCTGCAGCGTCCACTCTTCGAGGAACATATCCCAAACCGCACCTTCAAAGACGCCGGCCCCTTCACCAACGGTGGAGAGCGCTTCCTGCGCCTCCGCGCAGCAGGCGCTCTGCGCGCGTGCGAGGAGCGCGTTCAGGAAAGCTCCGCCGGCGGTGGTGTTTATCTCGATCAGTCGCGGCCCCGCGGCGCCGGGATGGAAGTCATAGCCCATGAAGACACCCCGCAGCCCAAAATCGGCGTGGGCGATCTGCGGCGCCCAGGCCAGCACCGCCCGCTGGTAGGGCGGCGTCGCAGCCGCGGCCTCGATGGCCCCGACCACCTCCAGCATGGCTGTGAGGTCCCGATTCGCGAGGAACACCGGCGTATCGGAGAACAGATGCGGTCGGCGCGCCAGCAGGACGTCGGTCAGGTCCGCATCGCCGGCCTCGGCGCGGATGGCCGCGCGCAAAGCATCCCGCTCCAGGGTAATACAGAAGCACTGCCGATTGAGAACCTCGTCCGCGCGCCCCTCGGCGGGTTTCCGATCGTCCATGCGTCGCCTCCTGCGCCCCTCATCCCAGACGCACACTTGCGCCACACCCCTCGAAGCAGTGTTGATTTCCATCAAGGCGGCGGAGGCAAGCCGCCTGTAGCTTGCACGATGTCGACTCTTGAGAGTCCGCCCCAGTGGGCGCATCCTGCGTCCTAGGAGGAACCCGCTGCTCCGCAGGCTGCATCATCTGCTTGCCCTCATCGCGTCGATCATGCTCGTGATCGCCGGGTCCCCTGCCGTGGCCGCAGGCGCCGGCTGCGACCCGTGTCCTCCGAACTGTGAGATGATGTTGCAAGACGCCGCAGCGTCAGGGGCGAGCGGCGACAGCCACCCGTCTCCTGCGCACTCGGAGGACGGCTCCCAGACTCCGTGCAAACAGGTGGTAATGTGCCAGGCCGCCGCGGCGGCGCCGGCCCCCGAGTTGGGCGCGGTTGTCTTCGCGCGCCTTTCACATGACGCGGCGCGACGCCCCTGGCGCAATGCCGTCGCCACGCCCTCGCGGCCGCCCGACCAGGTGCTGCGCCCTCCCATCCGCCTCTGACCTTCGACAGATTCCCGGCCCGCTATACGCGCCGGCTCTGGCGCCATGGCGCTGTCATCGAGGAGTTCGGAGCATGTCTCCCAATCGCTGGCTGCCGGCCCTGCTGGTCGGCGCCGCAATCGCCACCCCCGCGTCAGCGGACCCGCAGACGTTCGACCAAACCCTGGCGCTGGCGAGCGCAAACGCGCCCAGCCTGCAAGCGGCAGCGCTGAAGGTCGAAGCCGCCCGGGCCGCGTTGCCCGCCGCCGGCGCCCTCCCCGACCCCCAGCTGAAGGTCGGGCTCGAGAATGTGCCGATCTCTGGACCCATGGCCGGGCGCTTCGGGGCTGACGAAATGACCATGGCCACCTTCGGCCTTATGCAGGAGGTGCCGAACGGGGCGCGCCGGCGCGCCGAGGCCGGCATCGCTCGGGCGGACATCGGGTCGGCCCAGGCGGAGGTCGCGGTGGAAGCCCTCGATGTGCGGCTGGGCGCGGCGCTCGCGTGGATCGACCTTCACTACGCCGGTCGACGCCTGGCCGCGCTCGACAGCGTCCTGCAGACCCTGGAGCCGCTCTGGGACGCCGCGCCGGCCGGTGTGACTGCCGGCGCCACGCGCCCGGCCGGCGCCCTGACGCCGGTGGCACAGCGCGCGGCGCTCGATGACCGGCGTAGCGAACTTGTCGCTGCGCTCGGCCGGGCTCGTGCGGAGCTGGTGCGCTGGACCGGCGACCCCTCGCCAAACGTGACGGGCCCGCCGCCCGAGCCCGCACTCGACGCCGAGCGGCTTCGCGCCGGGCTGGACCGTCGACCCGCGCTGCTTGCCTATGCCTCCGCCGCCCGCCGGGCCGCTGCACAGGTTGACCTCGCCCGCGCGGCAAGGCGGCCGGACTGGGCCTTCGAGGTCGGCTATGGCCGCCGCGACCCGATGTTCGGCGACATGGTCTCGGCCGGTGTCACGGTTCGCCTGCCGCTGTTCGCCTCCCGTCGTCAGGACCCGCTGATCGCCGCCCGCGCCGCCGACGCCCGTCGGGTCGAGGCCGAGCGGGAGACCGCCCGCCGCGCCCTGGCGGCCTCGCTGGAAGCCGATCTGGCCGACCAGGTCATGCGTCGGGAACAGTGGCTGCGAACCCGCAACGTCGTACTCCCCGCGGCGAAGCAGCAAGCGGACCTGGAGACCGCCAGCTACGCCGCCGGCCGGGCGGGTCTCTCCGAGGTGCTCGACGCCTTCACCCGCCTCGCCGAGGCCCAACTCACCACCATCGACCGCGAGGCCGCACTGGCGCGCGAGGCTGTCCGCATCGACATCACCTACGGGAGCGACGCCCAATGAACCCGCAGCAATCCGGCCG
Source organism: Phenylobacterium sp. RIFCSPHIGHO2_01_FULL_69_31 (assembly GCF_001824475.1). Classification (GTDB taxonomy): domain Bacteria; phylum Pseudomonadota; class Alphaproteobacteria; order Caulobacterales; family Caulobacteraceae; genus Phenylobacterium. The sequence continues at coordinate 14,005 of NZ_MHXN01000035.1, forward strand.
CGTCCGCCTCGCCGCCGGCGCGGTCGCCCTGCTCCTGATCGGCGCGGCTGGCGGCATCGGCCTGGCCAGGCTCTCCGCCGGGGCTGACGACCACGCTCCGGCCGCAGGTGTCGAGGATCGCGAAATCCTCTACTGGTACGACCCAATGGTTCCGGGCCAGCGCTTCGACAAGCCCGGCAAGTCGCCCTACATGGACATGCCGCTGGTCCCCCGTTACGCGGACGAGGGCTCCGGCGGTGCGGGCGTGCGCATCGATCCGGCGCAGCTCCAGAGCCTCGGGGTGCGTTACGCCGTCGTCGAGCGGGGGGCGCTGGGAAGCGAGCTCACCGCGTCCGGGGTGATTGACTTCAATCAACGCGATGTGTCGGTCGTACAGGCCCGGGCGGACGGCTTCGTCCAGCGGGTCTATGCCCGCGCGCCGGGCGACGTGATCGCCGCCGGCGCCCCACTGGCCGACATCCTGGTTCCCGAATGGGGCGGCGCGCAGGCCGAGTACCTGGCGGTGCGGCGCACCGGTGACGCCGAGCTCATCGCCGCGGCCCGCCAGCGTCTGGTGTTGCTGGGCATGCCGCCAGGCGTGATCGCCGGCGTCGAGCGCACCGGCCGGCCGCAGACGACGGTGACGGTCACGACGCCTGGTGGCGGCGTCCTCCGCATCCTGAGCGTCCGAGGCGGCATGACCGTCGCCCGCGGCCAGACCTTGGCCGAGGTCAGCGGGCTGGGAACCGTCTGGCTCAACGCCGCGGTTCCAGAGGCCCTGGCGGCGCAAATCCGTCCCGGCCAGTCGGTCACGGCAACGCTCACGGCCTACCCGGGCGAGTCGTTCTCCGGCCGGGTCTCGGCGCTGCTGCCGGAAATGACCGGAGAGAGCCGCACGCTCACGGCCCGCGTCGAACTTGTCAACAGCGGGGGCCGCCTGCGCCCAGGCATGTTCGGCGAGATCCGATTCAGCGGCCCGCCTACTCCGGCGCTGATGATCCCGGCTGAAGCGGTCATTCGCACCGGTCGCCGGACCCTGGTCATGCTGGCGGAGGGCGATGGCCGATTCCGGCCGGCGGAGATCCAGGTCGGCCGGTCCGACGGCGAGCGCCTGGAGGTGCTCGGCGGCCTGAAGGCGGGCGAGCGCATCGTGGCGTCCGGGCAGTTCCTGATCGATTCGGAAGCCAGCCTCTCGGGAACGCCCGCGCGCAGCCTCGGCGAGGGGGCGAAGAGCGCACCGAGGGCGGCGCTGCACGAGGCGACCGGCCGCGTCGAGAAGATCGATCAGGCGGGCCTGACCCTGTCGCATGGGGCTGTCCCAGCGCTCGGGTGGCCGCCCATGACGATGACCTTCAAACTGGCCGACCCGGCCCTGGCCCGCGGGCTTCGAGCCGGCGACAGGGTGCGGTTCGCCTTCGACCAGCCGCCGGCCGGGCCCACCGTCCGGCAAATCGAAAAGGCGACCGCGCAATGATCGCCAGGCTCATTCGCTGGTCCGTCGCCAACCGCGTCTTCGTGCTGCTGGGCGCCCTGTTCCTGCTGTCCGCGGGAGTGTTGGCGGTCCGCGCCACACCGGTCGACGCCCTGCCGGACCTGTCCGACGTGCAGGTGGTGATCCGCACGCCCTATCCCGGCCAGGCGCCTCAGATCGTCGAGGACCAGGTCACCTACCCGCTGGCGACCACCATGCTGTCGGTTCCGGGCGCCAGGACCGTGCGCGCCTACTCCTTCTTCGGAGACAGCTTCGTCTATGTGCTGTTCGAGGACGGGACGGACCTCTACTGGGCCCGTTCGCGAGTGCTCGAGTACCTCAGTCAGGTGCAGGGGCAGCTGCCAGCGCAGGCGCGTCCTGCCCTGGGGCCCGACGCCACCGGGGTCGGCTGGGTGTTCGAGTACGCGCTCGTCGACAGGTCGGGAAAGCACGACCTCTCGCAGCTGCGCAGCCTCCAGGACTGGTTCCTCCGCTATGAGCTGAAGAGCCTGCCCGGGGTGGCGGAGGTCGCCAGCATCGGGGGCATGGTCAAGCAGTACCAGGTGGTGCTCGATCCGGTGCGGCTCGCCGCCTACGGCCTCACCTATCAGCAGGCCGCCGAGGCCATCCAGCGCGCCAACCAGGAGACCGGCGGTTCGGTGCTGGAGCTCGCCGAAGCCGAGTACATGGTCCGGGCCAGCGGCTACCTGGCCGATCTGGACGACTTCCGCGCCATCCCTCTGCGCACCGCGGGTGGCGGAGTCCCTGTGCGCCTCGGGGACGTCGCGACCGTACAGCTCGGTCCCGAGATGCGGCGCGGAGTCGCCGAACTGAACGGCGAAGGGGAGGTGGCCGGGGCCGTGGTCATCGTCCGCTCCGGCGAAAATGCCCGGGCGGTGATCGAGCACGTAAAGGCGCGGCTTGCGGAGTTGAAGACCAGCCTGCCGGCCGGGGTGGAGGTGGTCGTCACCTACGACCGCTCTCAGCTGATCGAACGGTCGATCGCCAATCTCACCGAGAAGCTGCTTGAGGAGTTCGTGGTCGTGGCGCTGGTCTGCGTGCTGTTCCTCTGGCACGCGCGCAGCGCCCTGGTGGCGATCCTCACCCTGCCGCTCGGCGTGCTTGCGGCGTTCATCCTGATGCGCCTGCAGGGCGTCGATGCGAACATCATGTCCCTGGGCGGCATCGCCATCGCCATCGGGGCCATGGTCGACGCCGCCGTCGTGATGATCGAGAACGCCCACAAGCACCTGGAGCGTTGGGCCCACGAGCACGACGGCGACCAACCCAAGGGCGCCGAACATTGGGCCGTGGTCACCGAAGCGGCGGCCGAGGTCGGCCCGGCGCTGTTCTTCAGCCTGTTGATCATCACTCTCTCGTTCGTGCCGGTGTTCACCCTGCAGGCGCAGGAGGGCCGGCTGTTCGCGCCGCTCGCCTTTACCAAGACCTACGCCATGGCCGCCGCGGCCATCCTGTCGGTGACCCTGGTCCCCGTGATGATGGGCTATCTGATCCGTGGCCGCATACCGGCCGAGGCGCGAAACCCGATCAACCGCTGGCTGACGGCCGCCTACCGGCCGGGTCTCGACTGGGTCATGCGACGGCCGAAGACGACGCTGGTCATCGCCGCCGTCATCTTCGCCACGACGGCTTGGCCGCTCAGCCGCCTCGGGGGGGAGTTCCTGCCAATGATGGACGAGGGCGACCTGCTCTACATGCCCTCGGCGCTTCCGGGCCTGTCGCCAGCCAAGGCCGCCGAGCTGCTGCAGCAGACCGACCGCATGATCAAGTCGGTGCCCGAGGTGGAGAGCGTGTTCGGCAAGGCCGGAAGGGCCGAGACCGCCACCGACCCCGCGCCGCTGGAGATGTTCGAGACCACCATCCAGTTCAAGCCTCGCGACCAGTGGCGGCCGGGCATGACCCCAGAGAGGCTGGTCGAGGAACTTGACGCCGCCGTGCAGGTTCCCGGGCTCGCCAACGTCTGGGTGCCGCCGATCCGCAATCGCATCGACATGCTGGCCACGGGGGTGAAGAGCCCGATCGGCGTGAAGGTGTCGGGGGCTGATCTGGCCGAGCTCGACCGCGTCGCCCAGCAGGTGGAGACAGTCGCAAAAACGGTGCCGGGCGTCAGCTCCGCGCTGGCCGAGCGCCTCACCGGCGGGCGCTATGTAGACATCGACATCGACCGCGGCCAAGCCGCGAGATACGCCCTGAACATCGCCGATGTGCAGGCTATCGTCGCGGGCGCAATTGGCGGCGAGGTCATCGGCCAAGTGATCGAGGGCCGCGCGCGCTACCCCATCAACCTGCGCTATCCGCGCGAGCTGCGCGACAGTCTCGAAGGCTTGCGGGCGTTACCGATCGTCACGCCGGGAGGCCAGCAGGTCACTCTGGGAACGGTCGCCCGCGTCGAGATCGCTGATGGCCCGCCCATGCTGAAGACGGAGAACGGCCGGCTGTCGACCTGGGTCTATGTGGACGTCCGAGGCCGGGACCTCGCCTCTGTGGTGGGTGACCTGGATGGCGCCGTGCGTCAGCAGGTGACGCTCCCGGCGGGGGTCAGTATCGCCTACGCTGGCCAGTTCGAATACCTGCAGCGCGCCACCGAACGGCTGAAGCTGGTGGTTCCCGTCACCCTGCTGACCATCTTCGTGTTGCTTTACCTGATCTTCCGGCGGTTCGATGAGGCGGCGCTGATCATGGCCACCCTGCCGTTTGCGCTCACCGGCGGCATCTGGCTGCTCTATCTGATGGGGTTCAATCAGTCGGTGGCTACGGGCGTGGGCTTTATCGCCCTGGCCGGCGTCTCCGCGGAGTTCGGCGTGGTGATGCTGATCTATCTCAAGCACGCCTTGGAGGCCGGTGGTCCCGACCCCTCGCCGGCGACCGTCGAAGCGGCTGTCCGGGAGGGCGCCCTGCTGCGGGTTCGGCCCAAGGCCATGACCGTGGCGGTGATCCTCGCCGGCCTGTTCCCGATCCTCATCGGCCACGGAGCGGGATCGGAGATCATGAGCCGCATCGCCGCGCCGATGATCGGCGGAATGCTCACCGCCCCGCTGCTGTCGATGCTGGTGATCCCGGCTGGCTTCCTGCTGCTCCGCCGACGCCCGCATAGGGCTACTTCAATTCGTCCGGACCTGAGGAGAAGATCATGAAACCCATCTGGACCGCGCTGGCCGCCCTGCAGCCGGCCTCGCCGCCTGCGCTGATAACCGATCGGCCGATACGCCGGCGGCCGGAGCCCAGGATTGGCGCCCGCGTGCCGATGGCGCGGCGGCGCGAGCGGCGCTTGCGCACGGTCAGGCCTTCCTCACGATAGAGCCGGTAGATTCGGTTCTTGCCCGACGGCTCGCCCGCCCGCCGCAGCAGCACGAACAGTCGTCGGTAGCCGAACCGTCGTCGCTCAGCGACCAGGCTGCGTAGGCGCTCGCGCAGTTCAGTCTCCGGAGGCCGGCGGGATCGGTAGCGCACCATCTTGCGGTCCGCTTGGACGATGGAGCAGGCCCGCCGCTCGCTGATCTCGAACACTGTCCGCACCCTGCACAGCGGCGGGCCCTACCATTTTTTTCCGAGCGACTCGTTCAGCGCGGCCTTGTCGAGCATGGCATCCGCAGCAACTTCAGCCGCCGGTTCTCGTCTTCCAGCGCCTTCAGCCGCTGGGCGTCCGACACGCTCATCCCGCCGAACTTGGCCTTCCAAACGTAGATTGTGCCCTCCGACACCCGTGCTTGCGGGCCAGCTTCGCCGCCTTCGCCCCAGCTTCGTTCTCCCGCAGGATCCCGATGATCTGCTCTTCCGTAAATCTCGCTCGCTTCATGTCCGTCCTCTCAAGGGCCGGACTCTAGTTCCGCGTGGAGGAAATTTTCAGGGGCAGGCCAGCAGGAGCCGATCTTACTTTGCGGCATGTCGTGCGCCGCCAATTCGAGTTCCGCCCGCGGTTGCAGGATTGGCTGCTACGTGAACCTCAGATCATAGCGTCCTTCGATCAGCGCAAGCAGACACCGTCCTCGGAGAAGCTCAGGCGGCGCGCGCCCGGCTCAACCGTGGCGCGCGAACACCCGCGTCTTGCCGCCCGGCAGCAGAAGCAGCGTCTGGTAAGGCTCCTTCCGTCCGTCAGGCATCTCCATGCCGGGCGAGCCCAGCGGCATGCCAGGTACGGTGATGCCCAGCGCCTTCGGCCGCTCTCTCAGCAGGCGGCCGACGTCAGCGGCGGGTACGTGGCCCACGACCACGTACCCGCCGATCGTGGCGAGGTGGCAGGATGAGAGCTCGAATGGAACGCTATGACGCTTTCCGATTGGCGTGATGTCTTCGACGTTGACCACCTTCGGCCGATAGCCCGCCCGGGTCATGATGGTGATCCAACCCTTGCAGCATCCACACGAAGCGGTCTTGTAGACAGCCAAGGGCGGCGGCGCGGCCGCCCAGGCGTGCGGCGCCGCCAGAACGGCTGCTGCGGCGGCAAGCAGGTTGCGGCGAAGGATCATCGAATATCAGCCTCCAAGGGTCAGCGCCGACCGCCGCAACAGGACGCCTTCGCGGATGGGGCGGCCTTCCCAGCCTCCTGCGGGGTGTAGCCCGCCTCCCGAATAGCGCCGCGCACGGCCGAGTCGGCTGCGGTCGTCGCGACTTCCAGCGACTTGCTCGGCAGATCGATGGCGACCTGGGCCGCCGGATCGACGCCCTTCACCGCCGCAGTGATGGCTTGCACGCAATGTGCGCAGCTCATGTCGTCGACTTGGTAGCGAAGCATGGAAACCTCCTGGTCAGAACCTCGGCCGATCTGGTGGGGCTTCCAACGATGGTAGGGTCAAGGCCCGATCGATCTAAAGACGCTCGAGGATCGCCCTCATCTGCTTTATTTCCCGCCTCTGCGACTCGATGATGCCGTCGGGGCCGTAGCAGAGGGCGCGCAGCTCGGGATCCTTCAGCGAGGCTTCCTTGCACATCAGCAAGGCACCGGAATGGTGCGGGATCATCGACTGCACGAACTGGCGATCGCCGACCAAGCCCTGCGCCCGGATGCCGATCAATGAGAGCACGAAGACTGCGGCGAAAGTGACGTACAAAGCCAGGTTCAGCTTGGCATTCATGTACATGGACTTCATCGTCAGCAACATGATGATGGCCATGGGAGCCCACATCACGAGCGCCATGTAGAAGAAGTTGATGTTCTGGACGAATTCGCCCCAGCTGAATATCATCGTGAACATGGCGAAATACATAACCGCCAGGCTCAGAGCCAGATTGATGGCGAGCATCACATAGTGATGCCGACCCTCCTTCGCGCTCATGCCGGACTCGCCGTGTTGTGCGTCTTTCACGTCAGCCTCCTGAGAGATGCTGTTCCCAATAGCGCAAGCCTTGCTTGCAAACTTCCCCATCTTCCGAACGCGTCAGGCCACACCTGCCCGATTAGCCGGGCGTGAGACGTCTTGTTCCCGTCGGCTTCAACTCAGACCAACCTAAAACCACGCACGAAGTCCGACCACAAACGTCGTGCTCTCGATGTCCTCGCCGGCAGACCGGAGGAAATCCGCAGTCCTCCCGAAGGCACGCTCATACGCCACACCGATGTAAGGCGCGAATTCGCGGCGAATCTCATAGCGGAGGCGGAGCCCGAGCTCTGCGTGCGTGATTCCGGATCCAGTGTTGAGTCTTGGGAGCTTCTGCGCCGAAAGCCTCAACTCTGCCTGCGGCTGAAGGACCACGCGCTGGGTCAGTCGCAGGTCGTAGGTTCCCTCGACCCGCCCGGTCAGGTCGCCGCGATCGGACAAGAACGCTGCGGCTTCGACTTCGAACCAATAGGGGAAGAGGCTTTCAACCCCGACTGTCGCGTAGGTTCGCGAATTTCCGGACCCGAAGTCACGACGTACTCCGACTTGCACGTCGGTATAACGAGCCACTGCGCGGGAATAGAGTGCCTGAACTTCGGCAAGCTCGACCCCCTCGCCTCCAGAGCCCTCGCCTTCGGACTTGAAGACAAACCTGTTGATGTCGCCGCCGTACCAGCCTTCAACATCCCATCGATAGCCGCCGCCCGGTGGCTGGGATTGGTACTCTGCGAGGTTGAGCATCAGCTTCGCGATCCGTACGCCCCCGTGCTCGCGCGCGAGGATTCCCCGGGCGCGCTGCATCGGCCCCGTCCCGAAGACCTGATCGGCCACGTTGTCGGTGATCACGGCCGGCGCCGGCGCATTGCCGACAGGCAAGCCGGTCGCGGTCTGGCCGCCCTCCATCGGCGCCATCGTGTGTCCCGCATCAGGGTCCGCTGGGCCCGGCATGGTGTGTCCGGCATGCGGATCGGCGGGAGCCGCAGGTTGTGCGGGCATGGCGTGCCCGGCATGGGGGTCCACGGGCGCTGCCGAGGCTTCGGAGCCTTGAGTCGGCAGCGATGGGCGTGAGGTCTCCGGCGGCTCCGGCGCCGCGTGGCCCGCATGGGGGTCGGCCGACGGCTTCGTTGCGGCGGGCATGGCGTGGCCTGCGTGCGGATCCGCCGGCGCGGCGGGCTGCGGCGGCATCGCGTGACCGGCGTGGGGATCGGCGGCCTGGGCGGCGGCGGCTGTGGCCGAGCTGGCCAGCGCCAGGGCTAGGAGGGAGGTCCGGATCATGCCGCCGCTCCTTCGACCGGACGCACCTTGAAGACTTGGAACATGCCGGCGTGCATGTGGTAGAGCATGTGGCAGTGGAAGGCCCAGTCACCGCCCTCGGCGGTGAAATCGAACGACACCTTCCCACCCGGCATTACGTTCACCGTATGCTTGCGCGGCAGATGGCCGACTGGCCCGTGCACCAGCTCGAAGAAGTGCCCGTGCAAGTGGATGGGGTGCGTCATCATCGAGTCGTTGATGAGGGTGACGCGCACCCGCTCACCGGCCCGGAAGGAATAGGCCGGCGGGTTCTCGCTGAACTTCCAGCCGTCGAAGCCCCAGATAAACCGCTCCATGTTGCCGGTGAGATGGATGTCCATCGCGCGATCCGGCGGCCTGGGGTCGGGGTTGGGATCCAGCGCGATGAGGTCCTTGTAGACCAGCACCCGATGACCGACGCTTTCCAGCCCAAGGCCGGGATCGCCGGTGCGATCCATCGGCATGGGCGCGATCATCTGCACGCCCGGCCCCTTCTTGATTTGAGGGGCCTTCGACCAGTCCAGCATGTTCATCTTCATGCCGCCCATGTCGCCCATCACGTCCGAACCGCGCTGGCGCGGCGGAGCCATGCCGGGCGGCGGCCCGGCGGCCGCCATGCCCGCGGGATCCATCCCCGGCATGCTGGAGTGATCCATTCCAGCCATCTGCGAATGGTCCATGCCGGCCATGGCGCCGTGCGCGGACATGTCCATGCCCATGTCCTTCATGGTCAGGATGGGCCGCTCACGCAGCGGCGGCACGGCCGCGCTCATCCCAGCGCGGGGCGCCAGGGTCGCCCGCCCCAAGCCGGAACGGTCGATCGCCTCCGAAACGATCGTGTAGGCGCGATCCTCGGTCGGGTGGACGATCACGTCGTAGGTCTCGGCGTTGCCGATCTGGAACTCGTCCACCTCGACGGGCCGGACGTTCTGGCCGTCGGCTGCGACGACTGTGAGCTTCAGGCCCGGAATGCGGACGTTGAAGACCATCTGCGCCGCACTGTTAATAAAGCGCAGGCGCACCCGCTCGCCGGGCTTGAAGAGCCCGGTCCAGTTGTCCTTGGGGCCGTGGCCGTTGACGAGGAAGGTCATCACCGCGCCGGTGACGTCCGAGATGTCGGTCGGGTCCATGAGCATCTTGGCCCATTCGATCCGCTCGGCGAGGGTCTGGTCCTTGCCCGCAAGCAGGCCGGCGATCGTCTGGCGCTGATAATTGAAGACCCCGCCCTGCTGCTTCAGCCGCTTGAAAATCAGGTGCGGGTGCATCTCGCTATGGTCGGCTAGCACCAAGACGTGCTCGCGGTCGTAAGCGACGGGATCGGGCTTCGCCGGCTCGATGACGATTGGGGCATAGTGGCCCTCCGCCTCCTGCAGACCCGAGTGGCTATGGTACCAGTAGGTGCCTGACTGAATGATCGGGAACTCGTAGACGAAGGTCTCGCCGGGGCGGATGCCGGGAAAGCTGACCCCCGGAACGCCGTCCATCTCGAAAGGCACCAGCAGCCCATGCCAGTGGATCGAGGTGTCCTCATCGAGGGTGTTCGTCACCGCGATCCGGACCCGCTGACCTTCTTTCAGACGAATGAGCGGACCGGGCACGGTCCCATTGATCGTCACGGCATGGCGACGCTTGCCGTCGATCGTGATCGGTGTGTGGCCGATCGTCAGTTTGATGTCCTCGCCGGAAAGCGTCGGCAGGGTCGACACCTGGCCGGGCGTCGCGCTCTGCGCCCAGGCGGGCAGCAGCGAGCTGATCGCCGCTCCGCCCCCGAGGATGGCCGCGCCTTTGATCAGGGCGCGGCGGTCAAGGTCAGGTCGTGGCCTGGACATTCGAAATCCTACGATCGGAACAATAGACGAGGTGATAGGGCTTCCCACCGCGGGAAGGTCAAGCGCCCCGCCCACACAAACTCTACGCAGCTCGGGGCGCTTGCCCCTGAACTTCTGAGGATTAAATCGCCGATCGGTCGATAAGCTCCGCAAGCTGCTGGCGGGCCCGGTAGACGCGCGTCTCTACGGTCTTGACGGTCACCCCCAGGAGCGCGGCGGCTTCCTGCTGAGTGAGCTCGTCGAAATAGGTCAGTAGCAGCGGCTCTTTGAGCTTGATCGGTAGGCGGTCGACGGCTTTCTGGACGATGGCCCGGCGCTGCGCCGCAACGACCGACTCCTCCCCGTCGGGCGCCGGATCCGCTTGCGCCTGCGCCTCGGTTGATTGGTCGTCCTTCTCTCCCAGGATGAACCGACGAACCGCCAGACGGCGGGCGCGATCGCGGCACTTGTTGAGGGCTATGGCGCGCAGCCAGACCGGGAACGCCCGCAGATCGTCGAAACGCGCGAGCGCCTTCCACGCCGCTACGAAGGTCTCCTGCACGACATCGACAGCCGCGTCGGCGTCGCCGACGTAGCGGCGCACGAAGCCATACAGCGACGGCTTGTGCCGACGCATGAGCGTGGTGAACGCCCGATCCTCCCCGCCCCGCGCGCGCCGGACGAGATCGGCGTCCGTCTCTTCCTGAAGCGTCACGGCGCCTGTTCAGTGAGGGCCTCAGCGACACGCTTGTCGAACTGCGCAGCCTGGTCCGGCGTCAACACGGTGCGCATCGCCAGGACGTGCAGGATGGTTTCGTTCTGAAGGGCCCCCATGGCGTCGTGGAACCGTTCGACCGCGGCCTTCACCTCCGGCGAATACTCGTGACGCACCTGAATGGCCCGGGCGAGCTCGGCGTTGGCGGCGCGCAGCTCGGCCTCCCGCGCCCGACGACGAACCGCGAAGTCCTGCTCGAGCACATCCAGCCTCTTCCGCTGCTCGGGGGCGAGTTTCAGCTCTTCGTGGACGAACTCATGCAGCGAAGGCTGGTGGCGCTGGTCATAGATGTAACGCGCGCCAATCCAGGTTCCCCCGACGGCCGCGATGACCGTCAGGAGCAGCGTGAGGATCAGCCCACGGCTGAAGAAACTCATCCGTGGTGATCCAGGAGGGTGGAGGGGGCGAGCTCCGCCTTAGTGGAGAAGGCGGACACCTCCTGGGATTGCGCGGCCACGGCGACCGCAGTCGCGCCGCCGCTCGCCACGCCCAATCCCAGCGCGCCGACGACGGCCGCGGCCCGTACCGCCAGGAGCGTTGGAGCGGCCGCCCGCGCCTGGCGCACGCGCTCGATGCCCTGCCAGACCCTCGCCTCCAGGCTCTGGTAGCCGGCGGGTAGCGGCTCCGATCGAAGCGCTCTCAGTTCGTCATCAAGTCTGTCGTCCATCGCAACACCCCGATCATCCGTCATGACTCTATACGCAGGATCTGGTGGGCTCCCCTCAACTGAGGGCCGGCGGCGCCGTCCCGCGTATGTCCTATAGAGGTCGGGAGCTGGGGGGCTGCAATGGTTCGTCGCGAAAGCGAAGCGCGCGAGGCTGGAGGCGTGTTTCCAGCCGATCTCCCGGCTCTTACCAGCGTACGCTTCTTGTTGGCCTTGGGGGTGGTGCTCTTCCACTATCAGCTGCAGTGGCCTTGGGACGCCATGTCGTCGACCGGGTTCTTCGACCGGGCGCGGCTCGGGGTCGACGCCTTCTTCATCCTCTCCGGCTTTGTCCTGACCCACGCCTATCGCGATGCGATCGCCGGAAACCGGATGAATTATGGCAGGTTCCTGATCGCCCGCTTCGCCCGAATCTACCCGGCGCACCTGGCTGTGCTCGCCTTCGTGCTGGTCATGGTCACCACGGCGAGCCTGGTGGGCGCTGAGTTCGACCGCAATCTCTACAATCCCGCCGGCCTCGTCACGACACTGCTCCTCGTTCACGCCTGGCTCCCGGAGGTGGTGAAAGCCGAATGGAACGGTCCCTCCTGGTCGCTGTCCGCCGAGTGGTTCGCCTATCTCGCCTTCCCGGTATTTGCGTGGATCGGTCTGAAGCTTCGGCGCCGGCCGATGCTGCTCTTAGCGCTGACCGCCCTGCTCTTCCTGGCGCTGGACCAAGTCTACCAAGCCCTGTTCGACGACATTGTAGTGCACGCTGAAGCGAGCATGGGCATACTGCGCATCATCCCCGAATTCCTCTACGGCGTGGCCCTCTACCGCTTAGGAGAACGCCTGCTGCTTGGTCGCCGGGCCGCCGTCCTGTTCGCCGGGGCGGCGGCGATTCTTCTCGTCGCGCTGATGCACCTGAAGGCCGACGACCGATGGATCGTCGCTGCAGCGGGCCCGCTCGTACTGGCTCTGGCTATGCTCTCGAAGGTACAGGCCGAGGGTGTCCTCAAGGCGCGCTGGCCCCGCCTCGGGGGCGAAGCCTCCTACGCGCTCTATCTCGTCCACATGCCCATCCTGATCGCCTGGAAGGGCGTCTGGTCGGCCGCCCAGGGGCGCGACAGCGGCTATGTACTCGGCTGGTGGGAGGTAGCCGCGCTCCTGGCGCTGTCGCTTCTGGCGGCCATCGCCCTTCACCTACTGTTCGAGGGTCCGGCCCGTGCTTGGATTCGTCGCCGGGCGGATCGCCTTTGGCCCGCCCCTGAGACTCGGGCCCAGATGCGACCAGGCTCCCAGCCGCCTGACATCTAGGTCAGGGTCCAAGGGCGAGCGATCTGATCGGCCTGGGCGGGCGCAAGGAGCCCGCGGCTGATCTGCTTAGGGCTTCGGCGCGCGTCCGCCGTGCTTGTCGAGCCAGGCCTGCAGTTCGGCGATCTCCTTGCGCTGCATGTCCGCCGATTTTTGCGCCATCTTCTTCGCCTCCGCGTCGTCGCCGTGCTTCAGCACCGCATCGGACATCGCGATCCCGCCCCTATGGTGCTCGATCATCTTCAGCGCCCAGGCGCGATCAGGATCGGCGTCGTTGGCGGACATCATCTTCTGATGCATGTCCTGCATGCCCTTCATGTAGTCTTGCTTGGCCATTTGGCCGTGCTGCATGCTGGCGGGGCCCTGCTGAGCGAGGGCCGGTGCGGCGAGCAGCGCGGCCCCAGCCGCAACGATGGCGATCATTTTCATCTGGGAGCCTTTTGCGATCAGTGAAACGTCTGGAGGGCGGCCTGACAGGCCTGTTCGCAGCGCCGGCACGATTCGGCGCAGATGCGGCAGTGCTCATGCATGCTGGCGTGACGGTCGCATTCCTCCGCGCAGAGCCGGCAGGCCTCCTCGCATGCCCTCAGCACACTCTGGATGATCGGTTCGTTTGAGCCGGTGCGGCGTGATGCGATGTGGCCAGCGGCCGTGCAAATGTCGGCGCAGTCGAGGTTCAGGCGAATGCATTGGGTCAGCTGCGCGACCATCTGCTCGCCCAGGCAGGCATCGGCGCACGACGTGCAGCTCTGAGCGCAGTCGAAGCATTCCTCGATGCAGCGGATCAGGCTGTCGTTTGTGTTTCCGCGCACCTGGGGGTGCGTACTTATTATTTCATGGGCGTGCATGGCCGTCATCCTATGCAGGTGGATGGCCGCTGAACCCTCATTCTGGAGTTCCGTTCCGCCGCACGGGCCGAGGAGCGAAATCTTTTGTCCGTAGAACTGAAAAACCGAGGGAGCAGCCTTCCGCGTGCGTATTGCCGCTCGTCTTTTCCGGGCTCAAGCGGGTGGGGGTGAACTCATCATGGGAGCGCAGTGACGCTCACGCGAAGCCTCACAGCTAGCTTGCCGGAGATGGGAAACGCACGGGAGTTCGTCAGTGGGCGGCTCCGGGCTAAGCGTCATTAACATCCCGTGCTCGTGCGCTACGGCAGAAATGCACAGGGCCGGACCCGACGGCGCCACCTACATGTGTCCGTCCATCTTCATCGGCGGATCCGCCTTCTTCATCGGGATGGAGCCGTCGTTCTTGGCGCCCATGCCGTCGGCATGCGCCTTGGCGCCCATCTCCATTCCGCGCTCATGCGCGTCGCGTTCCATCTCCATCCCTTCACGGTGCCCCTCGGCGCGAGCCTCTTCTAGGGTTTGAGACGAACTCGCATGATGCTCGCCGGCTTCGCCCGGGGCGCCGGGCGTCGTCGCCGGAGCCGTGACGACGGGCGACGGGGCGCCGGGCGCCGGAGCCTCCGTCTTCTGCTCGCACCCGGCCAGGCCGATCGCCGCCAAGGCGACGGAGCCAGCCAAGGCCTTTAGCAGACGGGGCGGCAAGAGATGGGTCATGGGTCGCGTCCTGTCGGTGGGTCAACGAAGCGGCAGATAAAGTGAGGCCGACCGGCTGCAGCATGAAGGGCGCAGCCGGTCGGCCGCTTTCCTACTTCTTGGCTTCAGCCATCTTTGCGGCGCACTTTCCGTGCATCTTATCCATCTCGGCCTTGCTGAGCGGCTTCATCTTCATGACCCCGGGGGTGCCTTTCATGGAGGCGTGGTCATGCATGACCCGGCCGTCCATCTTCCGGCCCATGACGCTCTTGCACTCTTCGTGGGTTGGGTTGGCGGGATCCTTGACCGAAACGGTGGCGTCGGCCGCGGCCTTGTGATCTCCGTGTTCCGGCTGCGCGTAGCTCTGGCTGGCGGTGGCGAGGCCGAGGGCCGCGATGGCGACGAATAGGGTACGCATGGGTGTGTCCTTTGCTGGTCGGCGGACAGCGGCTCGCCGTGCCCTCGATTGAAATATGCCAAACCCTAGCGTTCCCTCCAAACCCAACCTTGATATCGATCAAGCGCCGCTGCGGCGGGACGCCAGCGCCATCAGTTCCGCAGCTTGCCGATCAGCTCGACCAGCTCGGCTGTCTTCTGTTCGCGCTCCGCCACGTCGCCGCTGGCCGCCATCGCACCAGCGACGCAGTGTTCGAGGTGGTCTTTCACGAGTTCGCCCTCAACCCGGCGCAGCGCCGCCCTCGCGGCGTGCAACTGCGTCAGGATGTCGAGGCAGTAGCGATCCTGCTCCACCATGCGGGAGATGCCTCGCACCTGCCCTTCAACCCGGTTCAGCCGGTTGATCAGACGTGGCTTGTTCGTGCGTTCCATCAAAGCCTCCGCCGCTCGGTGCGGCAATATACAGAAAGCCGCGATTTGATCCATGCCCCACTGGGGTATATATACGCCGAACAGGAGGCCCCATGAGCGGTCAAGGCCATACCCACCATCATCATGCTGACCCCAGGGACCGCCAGGCGGCTGACGTGGCGGTCACCGACCCGGTCTGCGGCATGGCGGTTGATCCGGCGACCACGCCGCACCACGCGGAGCATGCGGGGCAGACCTTCCACTTCTGTTCGGCCGGGTGCCGCACCAAGTTCGTCGCCGATCCGGCGAAATACCTGACCAAGGATGAAGGCCCGTCCGCTGCGGCGCCGGCAGGGACGATCTACACCTGTCCGATGCACCCCCAGATCCGAAAGGAGGGTCCGGGCAACTGCCCCATCTGCGGCATGGCGCTCGAGCCGGAAACCGCGACCGCCGACAGCGGTCCGAACCCCGAGCTGATCGACATGACCCGCCGGTTCTGGGTGGGTCTCGTCCTCACCCTGCCCGTTCTCGCGCTCGAGATGGGCGCGCATGTTCTCGATCTGCACCGCTGGATTTCGCCCACGACGTCGAACTGGGTGCAGCTCGCCCTGGCGACCCCCGTCGTGCTGTGGGCCGGCTGGCCCTTCTTCGAACGGGGCTGGGCGTCCCTGCGGACGCGCAACCTCAACATGTTCACCCTCATCGCCATGGGGATCGGGGTGGCCTGGGCCTACAGCGTCGTGGCCACGCTGGCGCCGCACATCTTCCCTTCGGCGTTCCGGCGCACCGATGGCAGCGTTGCAATCTACTTCGAAGCCGCGGCCGTGATCACGGTCCTCGTGCTGCTGGGTCAGGTGCTGGAACTGCGGGCCCGCGAGCAGACCTCGGGTGCGATCAAGGCGCTGCTGGACCTCGCGCCCAAGACCGCGCGACGGGTCCGGACGGATGGGACTGACGAAGAGGTCACGCTCGACCAGATCCTGGTGAGCGACCAGCTGCGGGTGCGGCCGGGCGAGAAAGTCCCCGTCGACGGCGAGGTCGTGGACGGCCGCGTCTCGATCGACGAGTCGATGGTCACCGGGGAATCGATGCCCGTGACCAAGGAAGCGGGCGACAAGGTCGTCGGCGGCTCGATCAACAAGACCGGCTCCTTCGTGATGCGGGCCGAGAAGGTCGGGGCCGACACCCTGCTGTCGCAGATCGTCCACATGGTCGCCCAGGCCCAGCGCTCTCGGGCGCCGATCCAGCGCATGGCCGACCAAGTCTCGGGCTGGTTCGTCCCAGTGGTGATCGTGATCGCTGTCCTGGCATTCGCCGGCTGGGGGGTCTTTGGTCCCGAGCCGAGGTTTGCCTTCGGCCTCATCGCGGCGGTCTCGGTGCTGATCATCGCCTGCCCGTGCGCACTTGGACTGGCGACGCCGATCTCGATCATGGTGGGGGTCGGTCGCGGCGCCGGGGCCGGCGTGCTCATCAAAAACGCCGAAGCCCTGGAGCGGTTCGAAAAGATAGACACGTTGGTGATCGATAAGACCGGAACTCTCACCGAGGGGCGGCCAGCGGTCACCGCCATCGTGCCCGCCGCGGGTTGGGACGAAGCCGAAGTGCTTCGCCTGGCCGCCAGCCTCGAGCGTGGCAGTGAGCATCCCCTCGCGGACGCCATCCTCCGCGCCGCAAGCGATCGCAAGCTAAGCCTTTCAGAGCCGTCCGACTTTGACTCGCCCGTCGGCAAGGGCGTTCTGGGCTCGATCGACGGGCGGCGTCTGGTGCTCGGATCCGGCAAGTTTCTGAAGGAACAGGGGGTCGACACCGGGGAACTCGATAGTCAGGCAGAGTCGCTCCGCACTGACGGCGCTACGGCAATCTTCATGGCGGTCGACGGACAGGCCGCAGCGGTGTTCGCCATCGCCGACCCCATCAAGGCCACCACGCCCGAAGCCGTTCGCCTCCTGAAGGCCGAAGGCGTGCGGCTCGTCATGATGACCGGCGACAACCGCACCACGGCGCTCGCCGTGGCCCGCAAGCTCGGCATCGACGAAGTCGAGGCCGAGGTTCTACCGCAGGACAAGGCGGCCGTGGTCGAGAAGTTCCGCGCCGAGGGCCGCAAGGTGGCGATGGCGGGAGATGGCGTGAACGATGCGCCGGCGCTGGCGGCGGCCGAAGTTGGGATCGCCATGGGCGCGGGGTCCGACGTGGCCATTGAGAGCGCGGGCGTGACCCTCCTGAAGGGCGATCTGCAGGGGATCGTCAAGGCGCGGCGGCTGTCCCGCGCCGTGATGCGGAATATCCGCCAGAACCTCTTCTTCGCCTTCGTCTATAATGCGGCCGGCGTGCCGGTAGCGGCCGGCGTCCTCTACCCGGTGTTTGGCTGGCTGCTCTCGCCGGCGATCGCGGCGGCGGCCATGGCGCTGTCCAGCGTCAGCGTGGTGACCAACGCCTTGCGGCTACGAAGCGTAAAGCTCTAGCGCGGACGGGTCCCGTCCGCCGGCGGCGCCGGGTGCAAATCGGGTTCGTCCGGCGACATGATGTCGGTTTGCGACGGGTCCTTCCCGAAGGCGGACTGGTCGTGGGGTTCCCCCATTTCGTCCGCCGCGGCGGCAGGCGCGACCTCGCCAGACTGCGGGCCGCCGGGCTCTGCGGAGCAGCTCGTCAGGATGAGGAGCACGGCGGCGGCGAGCCCTTTCGTCGATGTGAGATGAGCCTGCGCGCTGGCCAGCCATCGCATACGTGAGCCCTCGCTACGCCGACTGTCGTTCGGTCGACGCGAAATGCTGGACGGCGTCGATCACCATCCGACGCACGCACCAGCGCGCGTAAAGCCCCGCAAGGGCTGGAAGCCACCTCGCCCACCCCCGGCTCGGCAGGGCGTAGTCGATCCAGACGGACAGGCGCGAACCGGCCCCCTCTTCGGTGATGGCGAAGCCCATCTCGTATCCGCCGATGACCAGGAGCCTCGGCTCCCCCGTTGTGCGCCAGACCTTACGGTGCGGCGGGTCGCGGACCGTGACCACCTCGTCGACAAAGAGCGACAAGCCAAACGCCGCGCCGCCCATGCGGATGTGCGAGCCCACCGCCTGGCCACGCCCCGCGTCGAACTCGTAGGTCATACGACCGCCGCCCATCATCACGGACGGTCGGCCCATGTGCTCGGCCAACCGGGTCTGGTCGTCCAGGCGGTCGAACACGGCCCGCGGCCGCGCGGGCGTCCGAGCGGTCGCCTCGCGGCGATGGCGGAACGCACCGACCTGGGGCCGGGCGCCGCCACCGGCGCCGGTCGGCGATGGTCCGACGGACTTGGCTCTCGGCATGGCGACCTCCAATCGATCGTAGCGTGACGCCGCCCGGAGAGGCGCAGGCGTGACCGCGCCAGTGCGCTCAGCAGCGCGGGGCTTTGTCCTTCGTTTCCTCCGCCGCCGGGGTCTTGGCGGCGAACGGCTCCGGCGCCATCAAGAGGATAAAGGTCAGTCCAGCGCCCAGCGCCATGAGCAGCCACTCCCCGAGGCCGGCGGCGAAGCCCGCGAGCGCGGATACCCAGACCGCTGCGGCGGTCGTCACGCCGTGGATCGAGCGGCCGCAGGCCGGGTGCATGATCACGCCGGCGCCGACGAATCCGACCCCCATCAGCACCCCTTGGAGCACGGTGCTGATGACCCGCGCGTCGTCGCTGTGGAGCCGCATGGCGATGACGCCGGCCATGGCGCCGGCTGTGGCGATCAACGCGAACGTGCGCGCGCCGACGAAGCGGATCCGCCGGGACCGCTCGAGCCCGATCAGAAAGCCCACGGCCGCGGCGGCGACGACCCGAAGGACCAGGTCGAGATCAGACATCAGCGACTTCCTCGCGCAGGACGGTCGCGATGAGCGGGGCCACGGAGATGGCGTTCGTGGCGTGCGGCACTGCGTCAGTGGAGACGACGCGCGCCGAAGCGCCGGCGACCTCGGTCAGGGCGTCGTCCCCGAAGATCGCGTGCACGATGGCGCAGATCGGGGGCGGGAACCCCCGCAAGCCGAGCTCGCGGGCCGCCGCCGTCAAGGTACGGCCGGAAGACGCAATGTCGTCGATCAGCACCGGCTGACGTCCGGCGAATGCGGTGAGGTCGGGAAAGGTGATCCTGACGTCGCGATCGCCGAACCGCTCTTTGCGCAACACGACCACCGGGGCGTCAGCGGCCGCGGCCACGTCCGAAGCCCATTGCTCACTCTCGCTGTCCGGTCCGATCA
>NZ_MHXN01000036.1:0-19518 GCF_001824475.1 Phenylobacterium sp. RIFCSPHIGHO2_01_FULL_69_31
TATCCAAGCCCACCGTGACGACCTCTTCCATGGCGCTCCTCCATCTCTGCCGACCTCACGGTGCGGCGGGGGATGGGGAGCCGTCCACGGCATCAAGAGCGGAGCAGACGGCTCGCCGTCACAGGTGGATAAGGCCACGACCTATCGCGCGGCCGCGATGATCGACTTGCCCCGGGGCGTGACGCCTTATGTGAGCTACGCCGAGAGCTTCCAGCCGGTCGTGGGCGCGACCGCCGCCGGCGATTCCTTCCGGCCCACGCGCGGCCGGCAGTGGGAGGTCGGCGTGAAGTGGCAGGTCGCACCCGCCAGCCTTGTGACCCTCGCTGCCTACGAGATCACCGAGCGGAACCGGCTGACCGACGATCCCGCCAATCCGTTCTTCTCCGTCCAGACCGGCGAGGCCAAGCTGAAGGGCATCGAGGTCGAGGCGACCACGCGGCTGGCCGGCGTCGACCTCACGGGCGCCCTCACCTTCGCCGAGACCGAGATCACCGAAAGCAACAACCCGGGCGAGATCGGACGACCGCTCGAAAGCGCGCCCGAGCGACAGGCTTCGCTGTTCGCCGCCCGGACGTTCGCGCTGAGCGACGAGGTCAGCATTCGCCTCGGCGCCGGCGTCCGCTATGTGGGCGAGAGCTTCTCCGGCGACGTTCGCACGCCCAGCTACACCGTGGGCGACGCCTATGCCGCGCTCGGCTGGCGTGAGTGGCTGGTCAGCGTCAACGCCACCAACCTGACCGACGAGCGCTACTACAGCACATGCCTGGCCCGCGGGGACTGCTTCCTGGGCGTACGCCGCACGGTCACGGCGACCGTCCGGCGCCGGTTCTAGGCGCACGCGATGCGCGGCGCTCTCGTCGTCCTGCACCGGTGGCTGGGGCTCGGCGTGGCCGGGTTCCTGCTCGTCGCCGGCCTCACCGGCGCGATTATCTCGTGGGATCACGAGATCGACGAATGGCTGAACCCGGCGCTCTTCGAGGCCCGCACTGCCGGAGAGACCCGCGCGCCGCTTGAACTGGCCGCTGAGGCCGAGCGCGCCGATCCTCGCGTTCAGGTCACGTTCCTGCCGCTGACGGTGGAGCCGGGCCATGCCCTGCTCCTCGGCGTGGAAGCCCGGCCCGACGCCAAGACCGGAAAGGCGACGGCGCTCGACTTCAACCAACTCGCCATCGACCCCGTCACCGGCGAGCCGCAGGGCCGGCGCTTCTGGGGACAGCCCTCGCTCACCCGCGAGAACCTGCTCCCGTTCCTCTACAGGCTCCACTACAGCCTGACCCTACCCCTGGTGTCCGATGTGGACGTGGGCGTGCTGTTGATGGGCGTGGTCGGCATGGCTTGGACCATCGACTGCCTGGTGGCGCTGTGGATCTCGTTCCCCAGGCGGGCCGCTTGGCGCAAGTCGTTCGCCTTCCGATGGCGCGAAGGCGGCTACCGCCTGACCTTCGACCTGCACCGGTCGGGCGGGGTCTGGCTGTGGGGCCTGTTGCTGACCCTGGCGGTGACCTCGGTCTCGATGAACCTGAACCACGAGGTGGTGCGGCCGCTGGTCGGTCTAGTGTCGCCGCTGTCGGAGGACCCGTTCGCCATCCGCACGCCGCGCGCGCTGGACAGGCCGGCGACGCCGGGCCTCTCGCGCGAGCAGATCCTGGCGCTGGCGACCGCGGAGGCCCGTCGGCGCGGCTGGAGCGCGCCGACGGGCGGCATCTTCTATTCGCCGACGTACGATGTGTACGGGGTAGGCTTCTACCGCCCTGGCGAGGACCATGGCGACGGCGGCCTCGGCAACCCCTGGCTCTATTTCGACGGCCGCACGGGCGCGCCGGCCGGGGCGCTGACGCCGGGCCGGGGCAGCGCCGGCGACATCTTCCTGCAGGCGCAGTTCCCGCTGCACTCCGGACGCATCTTGGGGATTCCGGGGCGAATCCTGGTCTCGCTCATGGGCCTGGTCGTCGCCGGGCTCAGCGCCACGGGCATCGTTATCTGGGCGCGCAAGCGGCGCACGCGCTCAAGACCGCGGCGGGGACCCCGAACGCTCGGAGCCCCCGCGCCGGCCGAGTAGCGTCAGGCGACCGCCGTCAACCGGGCCAGGGCTTCTTCCAGCTTGGACTTGGCGGTCTGGGCCTCGGACAGGCGCTCGCGGTTCTCCTCGACCACCTCTTCGGGCGCGCGGGCCACGAAGTCGGCGTTGCCCAACTTGCCGGAGATCTTTGCGATCTCGCCCGTCAGGCTGCCCACCTCCTTGGCGAGGCGGGCCCGCTCGGCGGCGAGGTCGATGAACTCGGCCACCGGCAGGGCGAAGGTGGCGCCCGCGACCACGAACGGGATCGATCCCGGCGGGGCCGCGTCGAGCGGCTGGACCTCGGACACCCGAAGCAACTGGGCGATCTGGGCGGCGTTGGCCGCGAGGGTGGCGCGCTGCGCGTCGCTGGCCTCCAGGACCAGCAGCGGCGGCTTGGCCGACAGCGGCACGTTCAGGCCCGAGCGGACCGAGCGGCCCTCCGAGATCGCCTCGATGACGAGGCCGATCTCGGCGTCCGCCGCCGGGTCGATCAGCGACGACGGCAGGTCCGGCCAGCGCGCGGTCATCAGGAAGCCGCCGTGCGCCCGCTTGGCGCCCAGATCCTGCGTCTGGGCCCAAAGCTCCTCGGTGATGAAGGGCATGACCGGGTGCAGAAGGGTCAGGATCACGTCCAGCACCCAGGCGGCGGTGGCCTGGGTCTCGGCCTTAGCGGCCTCGTCGGCGCCGGTCAGCAGCGGCTTGGCCAGCTCCACGTACCAGTCGCAGAACTGGTTCCAGATGAAGCGGTAGAGCTGTTCCGTCCCCTCCCCGAACCCGCAGTCCGCCAGGGCCGCCGTGACCGCCTGGGCGGTGCGCGTGGTCTCGCCGACGATCCAGCGGTTCAGGGTCAGCTCCACCGACGCCGGATCGAACCCTTCCGCGCGGGCGCAGCCGTTCATCTGGCAGAAGCGGGTGGCGTTCCACAGCTTGGTGCCGAAGTTGCGATAGCCCTCGATGCGCTGGCGGCTGAGCTTGATGTCCCGCGCCTGGCCCGACATGGCCGTCAGGGTGAAGCGCAGGGCGTCCGCGCCGTAGTCGTCCACCAGTTCCAGGGGATCCATGACGTTGCCCTTGGACTTGGACATCTTCGCGCCCGTGGCGTCGCGCACCAGGGCGTTGATGAAGACCCGCTTGAACGGAACCTCGCCGGTGAAGTGGATGCCCTGCATCATCATCCGGGCGACCCAGAAGAAGATGATGTCGAAACCGGTGATCAGGGTGTGGGTCGGATAGAACCGCGCCAAGTCGGACGTCTTCTCCGGCCAGCCCATGGTGGAGAACGGCCACAGGCCCGACGAGAACCAGGTGTCGAGGACGTCCTCGTCCTGCTTCAGCTCGGTTGGCCGGCCATAGTGCTCCTCGGCCTTCCGCAGGGCTTCGGCTTCGGTCTCCTCGACGAACGCCTTGCCGTCGGGGCCGTACCAGGCCGGGATACGGTGGCCCCACCACAGCTGGCGCGAGACGCACCACGGCTGGATGTTCCGCATCCACTCGAAGTAGGTCTTCTCCCAGTTCTTGGGCACGAAGACCGTCTCGCCCTCCTCGACCGCCTTGATCGCCGGCTTGGCCAGGACGTCGGCCGCGACGTACCACTGGTCGGTCAGATAGGGCTCGACCACCACGCCCGAACGGTCGCCGTGCGGGACGGTGTGGCGGGTCTTCTCGATCTCGCGCAGCAGGCCCAGCGCTTCGAAAGCCTCGACCACCTTCTTGCGCGCGGCGAAGCGGTCCAGGCCGCGATATTCCGGCGGGGCGTTGTCGTTGATCCGCGCGAAGTCGTCGAAAACGTTGATCATCGGCAGGTTGTGGCGCTTGCCCACCGCGAAGTCGTTGAAGTCGTGCGCCGGCGTGATCTTCACCGCGCCCGAGCCCTTCTCAGGGTCCGGGTATTCGTCCGCGATGATCGGGATGGGGCGGTTGACGATCGGCAGGCGCACCGCCTTCCCGACCAGCGCCTTGTAGCGTTCGTCGTCGGGGTGCACCGCGACCGCGGTGTCGCCCAGCATGGTCTCGGGCCGCGTGGTCGCGACGACGATCTCGCCGGAGCCGTCCTCCAGCGGATAGGCGAAGTGCCAGTAGTGGCCGTCGACCTCGCGCTGCTCGACCTCCAGGTCCGAGATGGCGGTCTGGAAGTGCGGATCCCAGTTCACCAGCCGCTTGTCGCGGTAGATGAGTTTTTCCTTGTGGAGCGTGACGAACACCTTGCGGACCGCGGCCGACAGGCCCTCGTCCAGGGTGAACCGCTCACGGCTCCAGTCGCAGGACGCGCCCAGGCGGCGCAGCTGGTTCACGATCGTCCCGCCGGACTCAGCCTTCCATTCCCAGACCTTGGCCACGAACTCGTCGCGACCCATGTCGCGGCGGCTGCGGTTCCCGGCCTCGGCGAGCTGGCGCTCGACGACCATCTGGGTGGCGATGCCCGCATGGTCCGTGCCAGGCAGCCACAGCGCGGCCTTCCCGCGCATCCGCTCGAAGCGGATCAGGACGTCCTGCAGGGTGTTGTTCAGCGCATGCCCGATGTGCAGCGAGCCGGTGACGTTCGGCGGCGGGATGACGATCGAAAACGGTTCGGCGGCCGGGTCGTCGATGGGCGCGAAGGCCCCTGACGTCTCCCAGGCTTCATAGAGGCGCGGTTCGGCGGTCTTGGGATCGAAGGTCTTGTCGAGCATGTGCGGATTTTCTGGCTGGGCGGGTGCAGATAGCAGTTCCTCCCCCGTTGGGGGAGGTGGCGGCGAAGCCGACGGAGGGGGGTCCGCTCAAAAATCGCCGCTGCCGACCCGCGGCGACGGCCGGAGCTGGACGCTCTGAGCTGAAACCCCCTCACCCGCGTCGCGGGAGCTCCCCCGGAGGGGGAGCAATTCGGTCGGCCTAGCGTACCCGTCCGCGGGCGATGCGCTCGACCTCGGCCTCAACTGCGGCCTGGACGATGCCCGGCAGGTTGGCGTCAAGCCATTGCTGAAGCATGGGCCGCAGCATCTCGCGAACCACGTCTTCCAGGGTCCGGCCCTCGGCGGGCATCAGGATGCCGGAGGACAGCTGGCCGAAGGCGGAGGCCGCGGCGGCCGCCACGTGATCGCTGACCAGGCCGCCGGACGGAGGCGGTTCGGCCAGTGGCGGCAGGGCGGCGACGGGCTCGGGCTCCGGCTCCGGCGCAGGGGCCGGCTCGTCGGCGGCGACGAAATCCAGGTCGCCGTGGGTCTCGACCTTCTGGGTCAGCTCCAGATCGCCCTCGTCTTCCTCCTCCTCGAACACCGGCGCGGGCGCGGCCGCCGCGACGGGCTCAGGCTCGGGTTCGGGGAGCGGCAGGTCGGGCTCGCGCGCCGTCGGCACGGGCTCGGGCTCGGCGACCGGCGCCGCAGGTCCCTCGGCGGGCTGCTCGTCCTCCGAGATGATGCGGCGGATGGAGGCGAGGATCTCCTCCATCGTCGGTTCTTGGGACGTCTGTTCGGACATGAATCGGCCGCCGCGGTTGAGTCTTGGTCCAGGACCCTAAGCGTGTGCGGCCGTTCCTGCAATTTCCCTAGGAACGGCGCGTCAACGGGTCGCCGGAGCGGGCTGGACCGCCGGCGCGGGCGCGAGGCCGGGCGCGAGCGGCGCCTCGACCGGCTTCTCGCCGGGCTTATGCCCCGGATAGGGCGTGGCGAGCTGATCGACGACGGCCACGGCTTCTTCCCACGGCACCCAGCCCCAGGTCATCCGCAGCTTCCGGAAGTTCTTGGCCGCGTCGTATTGCGGCACGGTCGGAACCAGGTTGCGCCCTTCCAGCCGGCCCATGGTGGCCAGGACGTTGGCCGCCGCCACGTATTCGTCGCGCCGCGAGGTTACGGCGTTGAGCTCCGCCTGGCGGAGTTCCTGCTCGGCGTTCAGCACGTCGATGGTGGTGCGCAGGCCCACCTGCTGCTCCTGCCGCGTGCCCTCGGCGGCGATCCGCGCGGCGCGCACCTGCTCGTCGCTGGACGAGATGTTGGCGCGCGCGGCGATCAGCTGGCTCCAGAACTGCGTGACGCCCTGAAGCACGTTGCGGCGCACCCCTTCCACCGTGATCCGGTCGGCGTTGTTGCGTTCCACCGCCTGGCGGACGCGAGACGAGGTGAGACCGCCGGAGAAGAGCGGCACCGAGGCGCTGATCGTCGCGCTGTAGGTCCGTCCGAAACGGTCACGAGGCTCGAACGGGTCGATTACGCCCCGCTGGGTGACCCCGAGTTGCGCATTGACCTGCGGAAGCCGGTCGGCCTTGGCGCCTGCCACCCGAGCGCGACTGGCCTGCTCTGTGAACTGTTGGGCGCGTAGCTGCGGATTGAACTGCTCGGCGACCTTGTAGGCTTCGTCCGGATCGGTCGGCAGCAGGAAGGCCAGAGACGGCTCTGGAGCCAGCTCACCGGGGTTCTGGCCCACCAGCGTAGCGTAGCTGGCCCGCGTGATCGCAAGCTGGGCGACGGCCGATTGCAGGAGAGCCTGAGCCTGGGACAGGCGCGCCTGCGACTGGGCGACGTCCGTGCGCGTGACTTCCCCCACATCGAAGCGGGCATTCGACTCCTGCAGCTGCCGCGTCAGGACATTCACGTTCTCCTGGCGGATCCGGAGCGCCTCCTGGTCGCGGCGGGTGTCGGAATAGGCCTGGATCACCGAAACGAGCACCTGGGCCTCGATGCGGCGAAGGTTCTCACGACCCGCGAGCACATCCGCATTGGCCGCATTGACCGCAGCGGCCACCCGCCCGCCGGTCCACAGCGGCTGGGTGAAGGTCAGCTGCGCAGCGCCGGAGTTGCTGCGGATGGACCCGGGCGTCCCGCTCGAATCGGGCACGCCGTCGCCGTTGAAGTCCTGTTCCCGGCCAAGGATCGGCGTCTGACTTTCGGTCCACTGCGCCTGACCGCCCAGGGTCAGCGTCGGCCGCCAGCCGCTGCGGGCCTGGACGTAGCTCTCGTCAAGGGCGCGCTGCGTCGCGCGCTGGGCCTGGAGGGTGGGGTTGTTCTGGTAGGCCAGCGCAATGGCGTCGGCCAGGGTCTCCGCGGAAGCCGGGGCCGCCATGCCGGCGGCGACGGCTGCACACACAGTCGCGGCCAACAGGCGGCCGCGGAGTTTCATAGACATTCGTTATCCCCGATCTCGCGAGAGACGCGCCCTTTATATGCTTTCGTCTGCCGCCTCGGCCAAGCCGCGTCACCTTAAGCTTTTTTCACGCCACCGTTTCGAGGGTGTTTCACGCTCGCCCGCTCAGAAGGCGAAACCGTGACGCGGCTCGAAGCCGGCTAGGATCGGCGGGAAGCAGTCGAACTCGTCTCGGCGGCCCAGGCCTTCCGGCGCCCGGACGTAGAGGTAAGCCTTGCCCACCGGGCCATCCCGCTCGACCACGCCCAGCCGGCCGTTCACGGCCAGGGCGGCCGTCCAGGCCTCGGGCGCGCGGCTGACGGCGCCTTCGCAGACGATCACGTCGAACTCGCCCGCGGGCAGCGCCTCGCCGGCCTCGACGCGGACCACCGGCAGGCCAAGTTCTTCGATGACCGCCGCCGCATAGGGCGCACTGATGGCCAGCGCGCGCTCGCCCGGCATCGGCCGCAGGGCATGCAGCAGCTTGGCCACGTCCCGGGGCTTCAGCAGCCAGCGGCCCGGGGCGTATTCCACCTCGATGTCGGTATAGGCCAGATGCCCACCGGCCTCGGGCACGAACCGCTCGCGCGGGATGGCGCGCATGGCGTCATGGATCCGCACGTCGGTGACGTCCTGGGTCCGCACCTGGCTTTCCACCATGTTCAGGCGGGCGGCGGTGTAGTCGACCATCGGGAATCCTCAAGGGGCGCGGGTGTTACGTGGGCGGGTTATAGGCTCGCCGGCCTGGAAGGCAATTGCGGGGTATGGGCCGTTCTGATAGCACCGCGCCTCGCCTCCGGTGGCCCGATGGCGGAGTGGTGACGCAGCGGACTGCAAATCCGTGCACCCGAGTTCGATTCTCGGTCGGGCCTCCAACCTTCCCTCACTTCAGTTCGCCCAGCACGGTCGGTATCAGCTCCGAGACCGTGGGGTGGATGTGCATGGTCCGCATCAGCGTCGTGTAGGGCTGCTTCGCCGCCATGGCGTCGAGCAGGACGTGGATCGCCTCGTCGCCCTCGACGCCCAGGATCGCGGCCCCCAGGATGGTGTCGGTGTCGGCGTCGACCACGACCTTCATGAACCCCTGCGTCTCGCCCTTCTCGACGGCCCGGCCGACGCGGCTCATGGGCCGTGTGCCGATGCGGATCTTGTGGCCGGCCGCGCGGGCCGCCGTCTCGGTCATGCCGCAGCGGCCCAGGGGCGGGTCGATATAGAGGGCGTAGGTCTCGACCCGGTCGCTCACCCGGCGCGGGTCGTCGTCGAGCAGGTTGGCGGCGACGATCTCATAGTCGTTCCAGGCGGTGTGGGTGAACGCGCCCTTGCCGTTGCAGTCGCCCAGCGCCCAGACGCCCTCGACGCTGGTTCGGAGCTGGTCGTCCACCTGGATGTAGCCGCGGGGATCGGCCGCGAGGCCCGCAGCCTCGAGACCCAGGTCGTCGGTGTTGGGCCGCCGGCCCACGGCGAGGAGAGCGTGGGAGCCCACCACCGTCGGCTCGCCGGAGTCGCAGTTGACGCCCACTTCCACGCCATCGGGGTGGGGCGCGAAGCGGATGCACTCGGCGTTGGTCCGCACAGTGATCCCCTCGCCTTCCAGGATCTCGCGGATTGCGTCGGAGACCTCGGGATCCTCGCGGCCGACCAGGCGCGGCCCCTTCTCGACCACCGTCACCTCGGCGCCGAAGCGGCGGTACATCTGGGCGAACTCCAGGCCGATATAGCTGCCGCCCACCACCACGAGGTGGGAGGGCAGCGTTTCGAGTTCCAGGATGCTGGTGTTGTTCAGCACCGGCACGTCGCGCACGCCGGGGAAGTCCGGGACCGCCGCCCGTCCGCCCACGTTGATGAAGATCCGCGGCGCGGCGAGGCGCTCGCCATCCACCTCCACCTCGTGCGGCCCGACGAACCGGGCCTGGCCACGGATCAGCTCGCAGCCCTTCATCCCGCCGATCCACGCCTCCAGGCCCCTGCGGGCGTTCAGCGTGACCGTGTGGGC
The DNA here is from genome assembly GCF_001824475.1 of Phenylobacterium sp. RIFCSPHIGHO2_01_FULL_69_31. Classification (GTDB taxonomy): domain Bacteria; phylum Pseudomonadota; class Alphaproteobacteria; order Caulobacterales; family Caulobacteraceae; genus Phenylobacterium. The sequence goes on from NZ_MHXN01000036.1 coordinate 9,144, forward strand.
ACGCGTGCGGACCTTGGGCATGTCGACGGTGACCCCGCCCTCAAGCACGACGCCGTAGTCGGCGGCGCGGCGGGCGACCGCGGCGGTCTTGGCGCTGGCCACCAGCGCCTTGGTGGGCATGCAGCCGGTGTTGACGCAGGTTCCGCCCAGATGTTTCCGCTCGATCACGGCCACGGTCCGGCCGGCCGCGGCCAGCCGTCCGGCGAGGGCCGGCCCCGCCTGCCCCGCGCCGATGACGATGGCGTCGAAGGCCCGGCTCACAGCAGGACCGCCACGACCAGGGACGCGCCGGCGACAGCGACGACGTCCTCGATGACCGCCGCCGGAAGGTCGCGGCCGAACACCGCGGCGAGCCGGCCCCGCGCCCACGCGCCGCCCAATGTGCCGGCGACGGCTCCCGCAGCGCCCAGCACGACGCCCGGCAGGAGCGCGCCGGCCGACAGCCCCACCGCCGCGCCGGCCAGACCGCCCGAGACGATACGGCCGCCAAACTGGATCGGGACCTTGCGGCTGGGGGTCTTGGTCAGCTTGTCGTTGATCAGCTCGCCCGCCGCGATGACGCTAAGGATCCATGGCGTCGCCGCCGCGCCCAGGAACCCGAGGGGCGTGCCCGTCAGCTTGAGAATCCCGAGCGAAACGGCCCAGCTGACCGCGGCCGCCGGCGTCACCGCCCGAAGGCCTGCGATCACGCCCAGCAGCAGGGCGGCGAGATAGAACGTCATGACGAGGGTCCCGGTGCTTGAACGTCCGATGCAGCCACCTTAACCCGGGGTATGGCCGACGATCTTCCATACGTTCTGGTTACCGGGTCCACCCGCGGCATAGGCGCCGCCATCTTGGACGCCCTTGCCGGCCGCGCGCACGCGATGGGCCACGGCAGCGCCGACGCCGACCTATCGGACCCTGCCGGGGCAGACCGGCTGTGGGATGCGGCGATCGCCCGCCTCGGCCGGGTGGACGTGCTGATCAACAATGCGGGGGTCTTCGAGCCGGTGGCGGTCGACGCGAGCCTGGACGAGTGGCACGCCGGCTGGGGCCGCACGATGCAGATCAACCTGCAGGCCTCGGCCGACCTGTGCCGGCGCGCCATCCTGCATTGGCGCGAGCGCGGGGTCGGCGGCCGGATCGTCAACATCGCCAGCCGCGCAGCCTATCGCGGCGACAGTCCGGCGCACTGGCACTATGCGGCGTCGAAGGCCGGCATGGTGGGCATGACCAAGTCCATCGCCCGGGGTTACGCCCGCGAGCAGATCCTGGCCTTCGCCGTCTGCCCCGGCTTCACCATGACCGGCATGGCGGACGACTATCTGGCCAGCCGCGGCGGCGACAAGCTGCTGGCCGACATCCCCCTGGGCCGTGTGGCCGATCCCGCCGAGGTGGCGAGCGCCGCCGCCTACCTCGCGCTGGAAGCGCCGGCGTCGATGACCGGCGCGGTGATCGATATCAACGGCGCCAGCTTCGTACGATAAACTACATTTGTCATCTATCCGCCCAAGCGCTGCCTTGCGGCCGCCACGATCCACACGCGTAGTTTGTGGCGAGGGGCGGACCGGGAGGAAGACGGATGACGCTGAAGAGACTGCCTGTCGCGGCGCTGGCCTGCCTGACCGCGGCCACGTCCGCCCCGCCCGGCGCCGCGCAACCGCGCCGCGCCTACGACGGCGCGCCGTCGGCGGACGCCTGCGCCGAACTCGGATTCCGGATCCGCTCGCCGGATGAGGGCTACACGACCCGCAGGACGAGGCCGTCCATCGCCTACGCACCGCCGCCTCCGCCGCCGCCCCCTCCGACGATGGCGCCGCAGATCCCGCCCCTAGGCCTTCCGCCCGTCCAGCCGCGCAGTGGGGCGGCCCCGCCCCCGACAGGCGGACTGCAGGAAATGGTCGTCTCGGCCCAGCGCTACCAGCCCTCCCCCTCCCAGCCCCGGGACACCGAGCGCTACCCCAACGCCACCGCCAATCCGATCCGGCAGGTGGCGACCGACCCGGTCTCCACATTCTCGGTGGATGTCGACACGGCGGCCTATTCCAACGTCCGCCGGTTCCTGAACGACGGCGTGCGGCCGCCCACCGACGCCGTGCGGGTCGAGGAACTGGTGAACTACTTCGACTACGGCTACCCGCGGCCGCAGAGCCGGGTGACACCGTTCAGCTCCTATGTCGCCCTGGCGCCCTCGCCGTGGAGCGCCGAGCGCCAGATCCTGCACGTGGGCATCCAGGGCTTCGCCCCGCCCAAGGGCGAGCAGCCGCCGCTCAACCTCGTGTTCCTGATCGACACGTCCGGTTCCATGTCGTCGTCGGACCGGCTACCGCTGGCGCAGAAGTCGCTCAGCCTCCTGGTGGACCAGCTTCGCCCACAGGACCGGGTGGCGATGGTCGCCTACGCCGGCTCGGCGGGCGCGGTCCTGGCGCCCACCGACGGGCGGCAGAAGCTGAAGATGCGCTGCGCCCTGGGCGCTCTCCACGCCGGCGGCTCGACCGCAGGCGGCCAGGGCCTGGCGCTGGCCTATGCGCTGGCGAAGGAGAACTTCGATCCAAAGGCCGTGAACCGGGTCATCCTGGTGACCGACGGCGACTTCAACGTCGGCGTCGCCGATCCGGCCAAGCTGAAGGACTTCGTGTCGGAGAAGCGCAAGGACGGCGTCTATCTCTCGGTCTACGGCTTCGGCCGCGGCAACTACAACGACACCATGATGCAGGCGCTGGCCCAGAACGGGAACGGAACGGCGGCTTATGTCGACGGCCTGCAGGAGGCGCGGAAGCTGTTCCGCACGGACTTCACCAAGTCGCTGATCCCCATCGCCGACGACGTGAAGGTGCAGATCGAGTTCAACCCGGCCCAGGTGAGCGAGTACCGGCTGATCGGCTACGAGACCCGGATGCTGAACCGCGAGGATTTCAACAACGACCAGGTCGATGCGGGGGAAGTGGGGGCCGGCGCCTCCGTGACCGCGCTTTACGAGATCACGCCCGCCGGCGCGACGCCCTCCGCAGACCCCTTGCGCTACGGCCGGCATGCGCCGCCCCCTGCGCCCGGGGGCGAGCTGGCGTTCCTCAAGATCCGTTACAAGCTGCCGGGCGAAGGCCGCTCACGGCTCATCGAGCGGCCCGTCACCCGCGCCGACGCGACGCCCACCCTGCAGGCCGCGCCCGAGCCGACGCGCTGGGCCGTCGCCGTGGCGGGCTTCGGACAGAAACTGAAGCAGGACCCGCGGGTGTCGGACGCCTTCGGCTGGAACGACGTGATCGCCCTGGCCCAGGGCGCCCGCGGCGCGGACCCCTTCGGCGAGCGGGCGGAGTTCGTCCAACTGGTCCGTGCCGCCGCCGATGCCCGTTCGGTCGGCGAGGTGCGCTAACCGCCCGCGAACCGAAGCGGCAGGAACAGCGTGGCCACATAGCCCCGCTCGGGGTGTGGCCCCGCCTCCAGCCGCGCGGCGGCGCCGAAGTGGGCGCGGAGGCGGCGGCGGACATTGGCGATCCCGACGCCGGTCCCCGCAGCGCCCCCGCCCCCGGGCCCGTTGTCGGCCACCTGCAACACCAGCATCCCGGACTCGGCGCGGGCGGCGATCTCGATCCGGGTCTCCTGGCCGGGCGCATGGACCCCGTGCTTCACAGCGTTCTCGACCAGTGGCTGGAGGATCAGGCTGGGCACCTCGGCGCCGGCGAGGTCCTCCGGGACCTCGACGACCACGCGCAGGCAATCGGGAAACCTAAGTTCCTCCAGCTCGAGATACAGCCGCTGCTGGGCCACCTCGTCCGCCAGCTTCACCTCGCTGAGGGGATCGCGGACCAGGCTGGCGCGGAAGAAGTCCGACAGGCGCAGGACCATCCGCTCGGCCTGGCTGTTGCGGCCGTCCAGGATCAGCGTCGCGATGGCGTTGAGGGCGTTGTAGAGGAAGTGCGGATTGACCTGATAGTGCAGCGCCCGCAGCTCCGCCTCCTTGGCCGCGATCAGGGCGGCCGAGAGGCTGGCCTCGCGCCGCCGGGCCTTGCGCCCGCTTTCCAGCACCAGGACCAGCAGCAGCCAGAGCGCAAAGGGCACCAGCCAGTAGAGGCTTTCCCAGGCGAGATACTGCAGGCGGTAGTCGTCGTCGCTGCGCAGCATGGGCGTGAAGACGTGGATGGCCGGCATGGACAGCGCGAACAGGCACGCGGAAATCAGCAGGGCGGCGACGGCGACGACGCCTCGCGCCGTCCTGGACCTGTCGCGCACCGCGCGAAGCGCCGCGAAACCGGCCAGGCTCAGCCCGCACGCGATCACCACGCCCACAACGTGCCCTGGCGCATAGCGCAGCGGCAGGGGCGAGCCGCGCATGGCCTGCAGGATCAGCGTCCACAGCTCCATGCCGGTCCAGAAGACCAGTGCGATGGCGGCCGTCTGCACCCACTCCCGGCGCGCAACGGCCCGCTCGGCCCCGTCTGTGGCGCTCATACCTTCAGCTTCCCTGCCCCCGGCTGATGGATAGCCGGGGCGTCACTGTTACAGCGCCCCGCTTACGACGAACGGCGCGATCGCATCGACGGATGACATGGACTTTTCGCGAGCGCGCGGAGAAAACCGCCGTCCGCTGCAACTGCGTCCCGAACGGCATGTCCCCACTCCGTGTCCTCGCCGTCGACGATGAGCCCCTGGCGTTGCGGCGCGTCGAGCTCGCCATGGCCGAAATGCTGGACGTGGTGCTCGTGGGCAAGGCTCGGAGCGGGCGCGAGGGCCTGGACCTCGTGCGCCAGCTCGAGCCGGACGTGATCCTACTCGACATCCAGATGTCGAACCTCGACGGTTTCGAACTCATCGAACAGCTGGATCTGGCCGACCCGCCCCTGGTGATCTTCGTCACCGCCCACGAGACCTTCGCCATCCGGGCCTTCGAGGTCGGAGCCGTCGACTATGTGCTGAAACCGCTGGAGTTCGACCGGTTGCGCGCGGCCCTGACCCGGGCCCGCGACACCCTGGCCGTGGCCGACCAGGCCCGGCGGGCGGCGGACCTGCGGGTCCTGGTCCGAACCCTGCGGGGCGAGATGGGCGACGAGCCGGCCTATGCCACCGGCTTTTGGGTGGAGCGCAAGGGCGAGCACGTCCGCGCCCAGACCCACCAGATCGACTGGATGGAGGCCGACCGCGACTATGTCCGCCTCCACACGCGCGACGGGCCGTTCCTGATGCGGGGCCCCCTGAGCACGATCCAGGAGCAGTTGGATCCGAACCAGTTCATCCGCATTCGCCGCTCGGCGGTCGTCAGGACGGACCGCATCAAGTCGATCCGCAACCGCGGCTACGGCGACTTCCGCGTCCAGCTCTCGTCCGGCGAGGAGCTTCGCGTGGGCAAGACCTACGTGAAGGACGTCCGAGCCCTGCTGGACAAGCGGTAGCGTCGTTCGACGACGAATCCGGACGTTCGTCGGCGCGGGTTTGCCCGACCCGCCGTCCCGCCACAGACCCGTCGTCCTAAAGCGAAAACAGTGATGGGTGTGTATCCGTGAAAACCAACCTCTTCGCTGCGGGCGCGCTCGCAGCCCTCAGCCTCACCTCGTCCGCGGCGGCGGCCGTCATCGTGGCGCCCGTCAGCGTCAGCGTCGCCAGCGGCGGCACCGTCGGCTCCTTCTGGACCGTCGACAGAACGATCGACCAGTCCGGTCTTTCCGTGGGCTACACGGCCGGTGTGACAGACTTCGACGCCTACCTGGCGCAGGGCGTCACCCACAGCGGGGCCCTCAACACCGAATGGCAGAGCAACCAGTCCAGCCGCTCGGCCAGCCTCGTCTTCGACTTCGGGCGGGAGGTCACGCTCTACAAGCTGGCGCTGTGGGACGAGAACAACACGGTGCAGCGCACCATGTCGATCTCGACGCCTAGCCGCGGCCTTGTCGGGTCGTTCTCGCCTGCTGAGAACCCCGTCATCCAGCGGAGCGAGGTGTTCGCGTTCGCCCCGATCACGACCCGCTACCTGACCCTCGACATCAACGGCTGCGGGAACGACCAGGAGGACCACTCGGCCAGCTGGTGCGGCGTTGGCGAGATAATCTTCGCCGACGGCTCGAGCGTCGGCGGCGTTCCCGAGCCCGCAACCTGGGCGATGATGATCATGGGCTTCGGCGGGATCGGCGCGACGCTCCGCCGCCGGCGCCAAACGCTGGCGACCGCTTAGATCGCATCAGCGCCGCTCGGCCCTGCGTCGAGGGGTTCAACGACGGGCTTCAAGCGCCGCTGTGCGCTGCCCGTCTCAAGTTAAAATGAATGGTGTCCGACATGAAGAAGACGATTGCGGCGCTCTGCGCCGTCACGTTGTCCGCCTGCGCCTGGAACGCCAACGCGGCAGTCCAAGTGCTTGATTTCGACGACTTGGCAAAAGAGGGATCGGGGAGAGACTACATCGCCGGCCCGACGTTCGAGTATGGCGGGTTCAGCTTCACGTCCGCCTACTCGGAATCCCCGCACTTCCTCATCTGGCAACAGGACGCGGTCGAGAATGCGGATCAGGGAGGCGGAACGTTCGCCCATCGCTGGGACCGCTTCCCCATGACCATCTCGCGGACGAACGGCGCACTCTTCGACCTCGTCTCGTTCGACTTCGCTGACATTGTGAATTCCGGCGCGCGATCGACCAATCAGCTTGCCCTCACCTATGGCGACGGCAGGACCGAGTACTTTAGCGCGACGAGCGACGGCCTGGCGGGTTTGGAGACGCTCCACCTGAACCGAACCGGGCTGAAGAGCATCAGCATCGCCGCCTTCTCCCGCGAGTGGTGGCAGATCGATAACTTCACCGTCTCCTCCTCCGCGGCCGTCCCGGAACCCGCCACCTGGGCGATGATGATCATGGGCTTCGGCGGGATCGGCGCGACGCTCCGCCGTCGGCGCACGATGGCGCTCGCCTGAGCCCAGGGTTCGTGGGGAGGCCGGATCGCCTCCCCTCAGCCGCCTCAAGAACCTCCAGTCAGGCGCTCCACCGCCTCGGCCAGGATCGGGCGCTGGCCCTTGTGGATCTTGATGGCTGCGGTGGCGGCGTCGAACCATTCCGCCCGGTCCACTTCCGGAAACGTCTGGCGGCGGCCGGAGCGCGGAGGCCACTCGATCTCGAAGGTGTTGCTGGCGATCCGCGAGACGTCGAGGTCCGCTTCGACGAGCCAGGCCTGGACCGTCTTGGCGCTGGCGGTGACCGGCGTCAGCGACTCCGCGTCGCCGTCGATCCCCAGTCCCAGTTCCTCGCGGAACTCGCGGCGCGCGGCGGTCCAGCCGTCTTCGCCCGGGTCGATCAGCCCCTTGGGGATCGACCACCCGGCCGCGTCCTTCTTCGCCCAGTAGGGGCCGCCCGGGTGGACCAGCAGGAACTGCGGCCCGCCCGGCCGCCGTCGCCAGGCCAGGACGCCGGCGCTGACGACGGGCGGCCTGGCCATGCTCAGTCCATCAGCCGCTGCTGCAGGTAGGTGAACTCCAGGGCCTGGCGCATGGCCCGCTCGTTGAGGTTGGCCGCCGCCGCGTGCCCGCCGTCGATGTTCTCGTAGTAGAGATAGTCGTAGCCGTATTCCTTGAGCCGCGCCGCCGCCTTGCGGGCGTGGGCGGGATGCACCCGGTCGTCCTTGGTGGACGTCTCGATGAACACCCGCGGATAGGGCTGGCCGGGCTTCAGGTTCTGGTACGGGGAGTAAGACATCAGCATGGCCCGCTCCTCCGGCACCTTGGGGTCGCCGTATTCGCCGATCCAGGAGGCGCCGGCGCCGATGTGGTCGTAGCCGATCATATCGAACAGCGGGACCTGTATAACGACAGCATTGTAGAGTTCGGGCCGCTTGGTCAGGGCCACGCCCATCAGGAGGCCGCCGTTGGAGCCCCCCATCATTCCGAGCTTCTTGGGGTTGGTGATCTTGCGGGCGATCAGGTCTTCGGAGACGGCGAAGAAGTCGTCGTAGACGCTCATTCGCTTTAGCTTCAACCCTGCATTGTGCCAGCGGGGGCCGAACTCGCCGCCGCCGCGGATGTTGGCGACGACGAAGACGCCGCCCTTCTCCAGCCAGAGCTTGCCGATGGCGCCGGAGTAGCTGGGCGACTGGCTGACGAGGAAGCCGCCGTAGGCGTTCAGCAGGGTCGGGTTGGAGCCGTCCAGCTTCATCCCCTTGGCGTGGACGACGAAGTACGGGACCTTCGTGCCGTCCTTCGAGGTGGCCCAGAACTGTTCGGTGACGAACTTCGAGGCGTCGAAGCGGTCCGGCATGGTCCGGAGCTGGACCGACGCGCCGCCCGCCGCGTCGGCCAGCCACTGGCTGTTCGGCGTCAGGAAGCTGGCGGCGTTGACGATCAGCCGGTCGTCGGTGTCGGACGTCGAGGCGATGGCGATCGTGGAGTCCTTGGGCAGGTCAAGCCGGGTCGAGGTCCAGGCGCCGCCCTTGCGCTGGAAGCTGAGGACCTGGCCCTTCACGTTGTCCAGCAGGGTGACCACGAGCCGGGTCCGGGTCGTGCCCACCTGTTCGACGCTCTGGCTCTCGGTCGGGCGGAGGACCAGGCTGGGCGTCAGGGCGTCCGGCTTGCGCTTCACGGCGGCCAGGTCGAAGTCGACGAGGTCGCCCTCCTTCATCCCCTTGGCGTCCCAGCCCTCCTCCAGGCTGACCAGCAGGCGGCCGTCGAGATAGCCCTGGATCGAGGACTTCTTCGGCAGGTCCAGCTTCAGGGGCCGGTCGCCCACCAGCAGGTAGTATTCGGCGTTGAAGGTGTCCAAGGGCCGCTGGATCACCACGGCCTGCACCGCGCCGGCAGGGTCGCGCAGGACGATGGACTGCACGCCATAGCCGCCGTCGTCCTTGGCGCCGGCGAACACCTGCTTGGCCGCCGACAGCGGCTGGCCGCGCTTCAGGAGCTTGGCGATGAAGGGATAGCCCGAGGTGGTGACGTCGCCCTTGGCCCACTCGGTGACGACCAGCAGGGTGTCCGCATCGATCCAGTCGAGGCGGTGCTTGCCCTCGGGCAGCTTGAAGCCGCCCTCGACGAACTTGCCGGCCTCAGTGTCGAACTCGCGCACCTCGACCGCGTCCTTGCCCCCGTTCGACAGGCTGACGAGGCAGAGCCGATCGTCCGGCGGCAGGCAGTCGGCGCCCTTCCAGACCCAGTTGGCGTTCTCGGCCTTGGACAGGGCGTCGAGGTCCAGGATGCTCCGCCATTCAGGGGCGCCCGCGCGGTAGCTGTCGAGGCTGGTCGCGCGCCAGACGCCGCGCACGTGCTCGGCGTCCTGCCAGTAGTCGCGCAAGGCGCCGTCGCCGCCGAAGCCGACGCCCGGGATGCGGTCCTTGGCGGTGGCGATCTTCAGGGCGTCGGCGTAGAGGCCGGCGTAGCGGGGATCGTTCTGAAGCTGCGGCAGCGAGCGGGCGTTCTCCGCCCTGGCCCATTCCAGCGGCCGGGCGCCCTCGATCTCCTCCATCCACGCGTAGGGATCGTCGTCAGGCGCAGCCGCCCCCATGAGAAACACTCCTGCCAGGATCGTCGCGATCAGCCGCGCCTTCATCGTTCACCCCGAGATCGAACTCAGGCGTCGATAGACGACGGGCCGCGGCCGCCCGGCAAGAGGGTTTCGGAAGCTCAGCGTTCTCGGAGGATGGCCAGGGCCGTGCGGGGCCGCACCACGAACAGGCCGGCCCAGATCACGCGGGCCACGGCGCGGCGCACGCGGCGGCCCGGGCGATACTCGGCTTCATAGACCTGGGCGTAGTCGAGGGCGGTGGTCATCGGCGTCTCTCCTGATCTGATGGAGAGACCTTTGGAGCCGGGGTGCGTCAGTTCCGGACGTGGACCCGCAGCGCCGCGGCCAGTTCGCCCGCCATCATCTCACTGAGGGCCTCGGGCGCCAGGATCTCGACCTTGTCGCCCCAGGTGAAGAGGTGCCAGGCCAGTTCGCGCATGCCGCTGGCGCGGAAGCGGACGATCGTGCCGCCATCCGCCTGGGTCTCGACCTTCTGGCGCGCATGGAAGCGCCAGCGCACGGCGTCCTCGCGACCTTCGGGCAGGATCCGCAGGACCACGTCGTGGGTGTCGTCCTGGTAGATGCCGAAGCTCTCGTCGGCATAGGCCTGAAGCGAAAAGCCTTCGGGCGGCGCGCCCGGCGCGCCGGTGACCTCGACGTCGAAGATCCGGTCGAGACGCCAGTTGCGGGGGCCCGCCCCCGCGCCGACCTCCTCGGCCACCAGATAGTTCGACCGGCCGAACAGGATGCCGCAGGGGATCACCTCGCGGACGCGGCCCGGCGTCGAGCCGCCCTCGTACCGGAAGCGCAAGGTGGAGAGCGACTTCAGCCCCTCGCGCACCGCGGCCAGGACGCTCTCCTCCTCGAACGGGCGCGGGCCGGCGGTGACGGCGATGGTCTCGGCCTGCAGCAGCGCCTCCAGGTCGGGGG
>NZ_MHXN01000036.1:19534-20592 GCF_001824475.1 Phenylobacterium sp. RIFCSPHIGHO2_01_FULL_69_31
GCCGACGCCCGGGTGGCGGAGAGCACCTTCTGCTCCAGCGAGCGCAGCGCCGCGGCCCGCCCGGCGGCGCCCTGGCGGTCCATCATCTCGGCGGAGGCGGCGAGCGCGGCCAGCTCCTCGGCGGTAGGGGCCTGGAAAAGTCCATCGAGGCCGGCGGGTATGCGAAAACGGCGGGTCGGCGGATCGTCCACCGCCTCCATCTGGGGAAACATCTCCCAGACCGCGTCGCGCATACGCTCGGCCGTGCGCCGGCCGACCCCCAGGCGGTCGGCCATCTCGTCCAGCGTCAGGCCCTCGGCACTGCTGGCCATCAGCCGGGCCAGCTCCAGGAGCCGCGCACCTTTTTCGTGCCGCATGATCTTTCCTGCGTCCGCTTCTGTCGTAGCGACCAGACAAAACCAGAACCATCGAACATCCGCAAGGAGCTAAACGATGGCCTCCCGCTTTCAGCCCCGCCGCCCGACCCCCGGCCGCTTCAGCCCGTCGCGCTTCAACCCCCGCCCGATCCAGGCCCCGCAGCGGCCCCCGCCCCCGCCCGCCGCCGTGGTCGACGCCGTGCTGCGCTTCCACGACGTGACGGTGGACCAGGGCGGCCAGCGCACCCTCCTCCGTCTCTCCGAACGCGCCCTGCGCGAACCCCAGGTGATCGCCGCCCTGGGCCCCGACGCCCGCCGCGCCGCCAACGTCGCCATCCTGTGGAACGAGCGCGAAAGCGAGATCATCCGGGTGCTGGAAGGCGCGGACATGCGGGTGGCGGCTTAGGGGACGGGCTGCGGGTACGCTGCCGCTGGATCCAACAGGCCGCCGCGGCTTCGATTCGGCGAGGCGGCCCGCGCAGTACGGAGTCTATGGATTTCCCAAGATGGTAGGGCGCGAACCTCTCCCCTCTCGCTTCGCGCGGGGAGCGGAGCATGACGCCGCGAAACTGAGCGGGAGGTCGTTGCGGTCCACCAGCGGACGCCCAGCATGTCCGCAACTGATGCTGTGGACGGCTCTCCACCACCCGCGGGAGCATAGCTCCTGCTGAAGAGGAGGAGAGCATGGGTCAGGTGGTTACG
>NZ_MHXN01000037.1:0-33836 GCF_001824475.1 Phenylobacterium sp. RIFCSPHIGHO2_01_FULL_69_31
ACCACCTGACCCATGCTCTCCTCCTCTTCAGCAGGAGCTATGCTCCCGCGGGTGGTGGAGAGCCGTCCACAGCATCAGTTGCGGACATGCGGGGCGTCCGCTGGTGTGCCGCGGCGACCTCCCGCCAGTCTCGCCGGGTGATCCTCCTCTCCCCCACGCGAAGCGAGAGGGGAGAGGGTAGGGAGAGGGGCGACGCAGGACGCGCCGTTTCCACTGTGGCCCAGCCATGGCCCATCGGCACGTGCGGCGGCGAGCATCCTTCCATGCGTCCTGGCTGGACCTGGAGCGGCGGCGGGAAGGTCCGCGCCGCCCCTCTCCCTACCCTCTCCCCTCTTTTCGCTTCGCTCGGGGGGCGAGGAGAAGGGGCATTCCACCCCTTCGATGACCTTGGGCGGTCCGCTCGTCGGTGTGGGCCAAGGTCGCATCATCTCGCCTATCGGCATCCATGAGTGCAGCCGCCTAGCCGCAGCGGACTTCCTTGATGAGGCCGGTCTGGGCGTCGAAGAAGAAGTTCAGCCGGTTGGGATTGAAGTCCATCGTCACCGGGCAGGTGGTGCAGGCGACGCGCTGCAGCTCGGGCTTCACCGGCACGGGGATCTCCGCGCGCGGCCGGCCCACCAGGTGCTGATGCTCGCCCGCGCGGCAGGCGTCGGCGACCGGCTGGGGCGCCGGGCTGGCGGGCGGCGGGCCTGACGCCGGGGGCGGCGGAGGCGGGGCCGGCGCGGGCGCCGTCGAGCAGGCCGCCAGGGCCAGGACAGCCGCAAGGGCGACCGCGTGCTTCATGCCTGTTTCTCCCAACCGCGGGCCTGTTGTTTCCAGTACGACACCGGGAAGCCCCGGGCCTTCACAGCGCTCCACTGGCGCCGCGCTTTCCGCAACTGGTCGTCGTCGTTGCCGTCGAAGAGGACCACGCAGCGCTTGTAGCCGTCCAGCTCGCCGGGCTCGGCCCCATCGATGAGGAACAGGGCGTCGGCCTGGTTCGGGTTCTCCTGGCTCGTGGTCAGGAGTATCGGCTGGCGCGCGGCGCCGGGCTCGTCCGAGGGGGCGTGCGGCAGGAAGCTCTCGTCCCGGTAGCTCCAAAGCCAGCCGTCCAGGTGGTCGATGCGCTCGGCCGCCGAGGAGCGGACGACGGCCTTCCAGCCCCGCTGCAGCGTCTTCTCGAGCAGTTCCGGCAAGGCCTGGTCCAGCCCGGTGCGCTCCAGGTGATAGAACCAGACCTCGCAGGCGGCCCTGTCGGAGCCTTCGCTGGCCACCTAGCCCTCGTACTTGTCCTGGACCATGCGGTTCAGCAGGCGCACGCCGAAGCCGGTGGCGCCGTCCGGGCTGGTGGGGATGGAGGACGGCTTCTTCCAGGCGGTGGAGGCGATGTCGAGGTGCGCCCAGGGCGTGCCGTTGACGTACTTCTGGAGGAACAGGGCCGCCGTGATCGAGCCGCCCGGCCGGCCGCCGGTGTTCTTCATGTCGGCGATCATGGAGTCGATCTGCTTGTTGTAGGCCTCGGGCAGCGGCATGCGCCACAGGCCCTCGTCCTCGGCCTTCGACGCGGCCAGCAGGCCCGCGGCCAGGTCCTCGTCGTTGGCGTAGCAGCCGGCCAGATCGTTGCCGATGGCGATGATGATGGCGCCCGTCAGGGTGGCGAGGTCGACCATGAACTTGGGCTTGAAGCGGTCCTGGCAGTACCAGAGGGCGTCGGCCAGCACGAGGCGGCCCTCGGCGTCGGTGTTCACCACCTCGATGGTCTGGCCCGACATGGAGGTCAGGACGTCGCCGGGCCGATAGCTGTTGCCGTCCGGCATGTTCTCCACGAGGCCCAGGATGCCCACGGCGTTCACCTTGGCCTTGCGGCCGGCCAGGACATGCATGACGCCGGCCACGGCGGCGGCGCCGCCCATGTCCCACTTCATGTCCTCCATGTTCTCGGCCGGCTTGATCGAGATGCCGCCGGTGTCGAAACAGACGCCCTTGCCGACGAAGGCGATGGGCTGGGCGGATTTGTCCGCGGCGCCGTTCCAGCGGATCACCGCCAGCTGGCTCTCGCGGATGCTGCCCTGCCCCACGGCCAGCAGCGCGCCCATGCCGAGGGCCTTCATCTCCACCTCGCCGAGGATCTCGACCTCCAGGCCCAGGGTCTCCAGCGCCTTCACGCGGGCGGCGAACTCGGCGGGGTAGAGGACGTTCGGCGGCTCGGAGACCAGGTCGCGGGTGAAGCTAATGGCGTCGGCCAGGGCGGCCAGGGGCGCGAAGGCGGCGAGCGCGGCGTCGGCGTCCGGGGTCGCCACCTCGGTCTTGACCACGGACGGCTTCTTCTCGGCCGGCTCCTTGGTGCGGTACTTGTCGAAGCGGTAGCTGGCGAGGCGGACGCCCAGGGCCGCGCGCGCGGCCAGGTCGGCGCCGGCCGCGCCCTCGATGCGCAGCAGCTCCAGCCCGGAGGCCTTCACCGCGTTGTAGCCGGTGGCGGCGGCGTGTTCGGCGCCCACCGCATCGAAGCCGTCCCGCTTGCCCGCGCCCACCAGCACCAGCCGCGCCGCGTCCAGGCCCTGGGGCGCCAGGATGTCGAGCGTCTGGCCTTTGCCGCCGGTGAAGCGGCTGGCCGCAACGGCCTGGCCGATCGCGCCCTCGTGGGTGTCGCCCTCAAAGACGATGCGAACCACGGCGGCCTTCGCGGGAACGCCCGCGCCGGGGGCGACGAATTGGATATCCATCGGTACTCTCTCTCAAGGCTCTCGCTGCGCGCCCACGGTCCAGTTGTGCGGGGCGGCGACGCATGGTTTAGAACAGGTCCGCCGCCGGGGCGCGTCTAATTCTCCGGACTACCCGCTTTTCGCAAGATGCGCCTGATAGACCGATATCTCCTTCGCCAGCTCCTGGGGCCGGTCGTCCTGGCGACGCTGGCGCTGACGGCGGTCGCGCTTCTGAGCCAGAGCCTGGCGGGCCTCGACCTGATCGTGAACCAGCGCCAGAGCGCGCTCGTGTTCCTGAAGGTGACGCTGCTGTACATGCCGCAGCTCATCAACCTGATCCTGCCCATCGCGGTGTTCGTGGCGGCGCTGGTGGCGCTGAACCGGCTGCATACCGAGCAGGAGATCGTGGTCTGTTTCGCCGGCGGCATGAGCCGGTGGCGGGTGATCTCGCCGGCCATTCGGCTGGCGTGCACCATCGCGTTCCTGGCCCTGCTGCTGAACATCTTCGTCCAGCCGCTGTCGTTCCGGACCCTGCGCCAGGAGCTGTTCCAGGTGCGCACGGACCTGGCCGCCACCCTGGTGCGCGAGGGGGAATTCACCGAGCCGGCGCCCGGACTGACCGTCTATGCCCAGAGCGTCGACGGCCAGGGGAACCTGCGCAACCTGTTCATCCACCAGATCAAGCCCGACGGCGCCACCACCACCTATACCGCCGAGCAGGGCCGCGTGGGGCGCGCCCAGGGCCGGCCGGCGCTGTTCATGAAGAACGGCTCGAACCAGGAGTTCTCAGGGCGCGGCGTCCTGAACTACCTGACCTTCGACGAGTACATCTTCGACCTGGAGCCGCTGGCGAACTCGGACGAGCTGATCCACTACAAGCCGTCGGACCGCTACCTCCATGAGCTGTTCTTCCCCGACCTGCAGCAGGACTGGGAGCGCCGTAACCGGCTGGAGCTCCTGGCCGAGGGCAACGCGCGCCTGGCCTCCCCGCTCTACAACATCGCCTTCATGGCCCTGGCGCTGGCGGCGATCATCGGCGGCGGCTTTTCGCGGTTCGGCTACGGCCGCCGGATCGCGGTGATCGGGGCGATCGCGGCCCTGGTGCGGCTGGCCGGGTTCCTGGTCCAGTCGGCCTGCGAGGACAACGCCTGGCTCAACATCGGCCAGTACGCCGTGCCCCTGCTCTGCGTCTGGGGGGCGATGGCGGCCATCTTCCGCCAGAAGGTCAGCCGGTACATCGACATCACCCGGCCCCGGGCCGACGTGCTGGCGGGAGCCCGGGCGTGACGGGCCTGGGCCGGATCGAGCGCTATGTGATCGGCTACGTCCTCCTGGGCGTGCTGACCTGGTTCAGCGTGATCACCGCGGTGGTCGTGCTGATCCAGTTCGTGGAGCTGACCGGCCAGGTGGGCACCCGCGCCGACGTGGGCGCCGACAGCATCCTGGGGCTGACCCTGCTGCGGGTGCCGTCGCTGATCCAGATCCTGCTGCCCTTCTGCTTCCTGTTCGGCGGGATCAGCGCCTTCGTGGGCCTGAACCGGCGCAGCGAACTGGTGGCCATGCGCGCCGCCGGCATCTCGGCCTGGCGGTTCATCCTGCCCTCGGCGGTGGCCGCGTTCGTGCTCGGCGTGATCGCGGTGGCGGGGATCAATCCGCTGGCCGCCAGCCTGAACGCCCGGTTCGAGGCCGAGCGCGCGCGGATGATGGAAGGCTACCTCGGCGACCAGCCGCAGGACATCTGGCTGCGCCAGGGCGACGACACCAGCCAGATCGTCATCCACGCCAAGGCCCGGGACATGCGCGGCGGGGCGGTGACCCTGCGCGGGGTCTCGCTGTTCATCTACGAGAAGAACGAGCGCGGCACGCCGGTCTTCCGCCGGCGGCTCGAGGCGGGCGAGGCCACCTTGATGCCGGGGTTCTGGCGGCTGAAGGACGTGCGCGAGGCGACGGCCGGCGATTCGTCGATCCGTTCGGACAGCCTCTCCATCCGGTCCACGCTGGATTCCGAGGCGGCCATGGAGCGGCTGGCCTCACCGGAGGCGGTGGCGTTCTGGCGCCTGCCCAAGGCGATCGAGCTCACCGAACAGGCCGGCTTCTCGGCCGCGGGCTATCGGCTGCGGCTGCACCAGCTCCTGGCCACGCCGCTGCTGTTCGCCGCCATGTCCATCCTGGCCGCGGCGTTCTCGCTGCGCCTGGCGCGGCTGGGCGGCCTTGCGGGCCTGGCGGGCGCGGGCGTGGCGCTGGGATTCGTGATGTTCTTCTTCAACCAGTTCGCCGGCGCCTTGGCCAAGGCCGACATCCTGCCGCTGTTCGCCGCCGCCTGGACGCCTGCGGTGGTCGCGCTGCTCGCTGGCGTGACCCTGCTTTGCTACACCGAAGACGGTTGAATCGTTTTGCCGCGAGTCTATGCATCGCAGGCCTGACACAATAGACGCCGCCGGGCGCTTCGCTTCGCGCCAGAGGGGATCGAGAGGGTTGATGAGTCCGCGCAGGCGTACGCCTCAAGCAGCAGGCAAGCGCGCCCTCCTGGCCGGCGCCGCGATCGCTGTCCTGTGGACCGCCACGGGCCATGCGCAGACGCCTGCGCCCACGCCGCCCAGCGCCGACGGGCTGCAGCAGGACGAGATGTACATGGAGGCCGACGAGGTCATCCGTGACGACGACGCGGGCGTGACCACCGCCAATGGCCATATCGAGGTCCGCTACAACGGCCGCACCCTTCGCGCCGACAAGCTGGTCTATGACGACAAGTCCGGCGTGATCCGCGCCATCGGCAACATCGCCATCGTCAACGAGGACGGCTCCTCGGAATACGCCACCGAGATGGTGCTGGACGAGGAGATGCGGGCCGGCGTCGCCCTGGGCTTCTCCGCGCGCCTCCAGGAGAACGTGAAGATCGCCGCGGCCAGCGCCGCCAAGCGCAACGAGAACATCGAAGAGCTCAACAAGGCGATCTACACCCCGTGCGAGATCTGCGCGAAGGACGGTTCGCCCAAGACCCCGACCTGGTCCATCGCGGCCGAGCGGGTGGTGCGGGATAAGAAGCGCCGGATCGTCTACTATCGGAACGCGCGCTTCCGGCTGTTCGGGGTCTCGGTCGCCTACCTGCCAGTGTTCTGGCACGCCGACCCGGCGGCGGACCGCACCTCCGGCTTCCTGGTGCCCAAGGGCTCGGTCTCGGACCGTCGCGGCCTGTCCTACGAGCAGCCCTACTATTGGGCCTTCTCCAAGTCGGCGGACCTGATCGTCAGCCCGCAAATCAACTCCAAGATCGCGCCGTTCCTCAACGGCGAGCTGCGCAAGCGCTTCTACTCCGGCGACGTCAACCTGCGCTTCGGCTACACCCACGCCCGCGACTTCGACGGCAAGGGCAACGAGATCGTCGGAACCAGCACCGACCGCAGCTACATCCTGGGCCGGGGCGCCTTCCAGATCGACGACAAGTGGCTGTGGGGCTTCACGGCCGAGCGCTCGTCGGACGACCTGATCTTCGACAAGTACGAGGTCGGCAAGGTCTACATCAGCCGCGGGCCCTATGTGGCCGACGACCGCCGGCTGATCTCGCAGCTCTATACGATCCGCCAGGACGAGCGGTCCTACTTCTCGGCGGCGGCCATGAGCATCCAGGGCCTGCGTCCCGGCGCCATCGATCCCGTGACCGGTTTCGCCTCGGGCGAGAACGACCGCGTCTTCCCGGTGATCGGCCCGCTGATCGAAGGCCACTACGAGCCGGCGCCGAAGATCCTGGGCGGTCGGCTTCGCGTCCACACCAGCGCCGTGGTGCTGAGCCGCGAGCAGTCCCAGACCGACCTGACCCAGCGCCTGCCGGGCCTGGACAGCGCGCGGGCGACGGGCGAGCTGGACTGGCGCCGCGCGTTCACCTCCTCGGGCGGCCTGCGCTTCGAGTCGTTCGTCAATGTGCGCGCCGACGCCTACCGGCTCGACGACATCCTGACCGGCGTCGGCTCGGCCACCCGCAGCGACGAGATGACCCGCGCCCTGGCCACGGCCGGCGTGGACGTGACCTATCCGTTCTTCAAGCGGACCAAGGACGCCACCATCGTGCTGGAGCCGGTGCTCCAGGTGGCCGCCTCGCCCAACGCCAAGCAGGTGGTCATCGGCCGCGACGCCACGACCGGCGAGAAGATCTACCTGAACGAGGACAGCGTCGCGTTCGAGTTCGACGAGACGACCCTGTTCCGGGCGAACAAGTTCCCGGGCTACGACCTGTACGAGGACGGCGTGCGCCTGAACATGGCCGCGCGCGCCACGGTGATGTGGGACGACGGCCGGCGCGCGAACTTCCTGGTGGGCCGCAGCTTCCGCACCGAACAGAACGCCGTCTTCACCGACCGATCGGGCCTGCGGACGAAGTCGTCCGACTGGATCGTGTCGGCCGATGCCCAGCCGGTCCGCGGCGTCTCGATGTTCGCCCGCGCGCGCCTCGACAGCGAGAACCTGGACATCCACCGCCTGGAAGCCGGCGCCAACGTCTACAACAAGTACGGCAACGGCTTCGTCCGCTATCTCACCGACGACTTCGACATCAACGGCACGAAGCGCGAGAACCTGGACCTGGGCGGGGAACTGTACGTCGGCAAGAACTACGGCGTCAGCTTCTACGGCAACCGCGACCTGGCGCAGGATTCCTGGGTCATCCGCGACGTCGGCGTGTTCTATCGGGACGACTGCCTGCGGGTGGATGTGATCTATCGCCGCGAGGACACGATCATCGGTCGTCTGCTACCCAGCGAGTCGGTCTCCGTTCGCCTAACGCTCGCCACATTGGGCGGCTCATTCAATGGCAGGTAGGATGGCGACGAACTTGCTGACTGCTCGCCACGCCACGAAGGAAGACTCTCGTCCATGATGCGTTATCTGACCGGTCCCACTGCGCGGAGCGCGGCGGTCGCCTGCGCGCTGGTCGCCGTGGCCGCCGCGCCCCATGCCGTGGCGCAGCAGCCGGGTAGCGAAGCGGTCGGCACGGCGCCGGCCGAGACCCCCGCCCCGGCCGCGCCCCGCGCGCCGGCCGGCCTCTCCGAGTCCGTCGCCGCGGTGGTGAACGACGACATCATCTCGACCTACGACCTGGCGCAGCGCATGCGCCTGCTGATCGCCACCTCCGGCGTGCAGCCGACGCAGGAGAACCTGCCCCAGTTCCAGCGCGAGGCCCTGGTCTCCCTGGTCGACGAGCACCTGCAGTTCCAGGAGCTGCGCCGCGTCGAGAAGGAACAGAAGATCGAGATCCTGGCGGACGACGCCGAGATCAACGAAGAGATCGCCGAGATGGCGCGCGGCAACAACATGGCGCCCGAGCAGTTCATGGCGTTCCTGGCCTCGCGCGGCATCGGCGTCGACACGCTGAAGCGCCAGCTCAACGCCCAGATCAGCTGGTCGCGCTGGATCCAGGGCCGCTATGGCTCGCGCCTGCGGGTCGGCGACGACCAGATCGCCGCCACCCAGGCCCTGCTGACCGCCCAGGCCGCCAAGCCGCAGTACAACATCGGCGAGGTGCTGATCGACGCGAACCGCGTCGGCGGCATGCCGCAGGCCATGGCCGGCGCCCAGCAGCTGGTCTCCCAGATGCAGCAGGGCGCCCCCTTCCCCGCCGTTGCGCGCCAGTTCTCGGCCCTGCCGACAGCGGCCAACGGCGGCGACGCCGGCTGGGTGAGCCCGGGCGAGATGCCGACCGAGGTCCAGGCGGTGCTGGAGCAGATGCGCCCCGGCCAGCTCAGCCAGCCGATCCCGGTGAAGGACGGCGTCTACATCCTCTACCTGCGCGACAAGCGCGCCGGCGGCAACGCAACCATGGTCAACCTCAAGCAGGTCGCCATCGGCCTGCCGCAGACGGCCTCGGCCGACGAAGAGGCCGCGGCCCGGGCCAAGCTCGCGGCGCTGAAGCCCCAGATCAAGGACTGCGCCGGCCTGGAAGCCGCTGCGGCCGGGGCGCAGGGCGTCGTGGCGGGCGACCTGGGCGAGGCGGAACTTGCGGACCTGGCGCCCGCCTTCCGCGACTCGGCCGAGAAGCTGCAGGTGAACGAGGTCTCCGACCCGATCCGGACCTCGGCCGGCCTGCACCTGATCGCCGTCTGCGGCCGCCGCACCGCCGGGGGCGCGCAGACCGACAAGGACCAGATCGAGCGGCGCCTCCGGGGCCAGCAGCTCAGCATGATCGCGCGGCGCTACATGCGCGACCTGCGCAACTCGGCCACCATCGAGACGAAGTGAGGACCGGCCCGCTCGCCCTGACCCTCGGCGACCCGGCCGGCATCGGCCCGGAGATCGTCGTCAAGGCGTGGCGGGCGCTGAAGGACCAGGGGCCCGCGTTCTTCGTGGTGGGGGATGCTCGGGCGGTGGCCTCCGCCCCGACGTCCACGGCGGGCCTCGTGCGGCCGATCTCGTCCCCGACCGAGGCCGAGGCGTTGTTCCCGACGGCGATCCCGGTTCTGGACCTGCCGCTTCGCGGGCCGGTGGTGGCCGGCCAGCCCTCCCCGGCCGCCGCGCCGGCGATCATCCAGTGGATCGAGACCGCGGCGGGCCTGGCGCTGTCGAAGACAGTGTCCGGCGTCGTCACCGCCCCGATCGCCAAGGCGCCGCTGTACGCCGCCGGCTTCAAGTTTCCGGGCCATACCGAGTTCCTGGGCGAGCTGACCGCCGCCGCGAGCTACGACGGCGCCCGCGGCCCGATCATGATGCTGACCGCCGCGGACCTGCGGGTGACGCTGGTGACGGTGCACGAGCCGCTGGCGCAGGTGTCCGGCAAGCTGGACATCCAGGCCGTGGTCAATGCGGGCCTGGTCACCGCCCAGGCGCTTCGCCGGGACTTCGGGATCGACCGGCCGCGCCTGGCCGTGGCGGGCCTCAACCCGCACGCGGGCGAGAGCGGCTCCATCGGGCGCGAGGAGGTCGAGATCGTCGAGCCGGCGATCCGGGCGCTGAAGGACCTCGGCGTCGATGCGCGCGGTCCCTACCCGTCCGACACCCTGTTCCCGGCGGAGGTGCGCGCCACGTACGACGCGGCGCTGTGCCTCTATCACGACCAGGCCCTGATCCCGATCAAGATGCTGGACTTCTGGGGCGGGGTGAACGTGACCCTGGGCCTGCCGATCGTGCGCACCTCGCCCGACCACGGCACCGCCTTCGACATCGCGGGCCGCGGGATCGCGCGCCCCGACAGCCTGATCGCCGCCATCCGGCTGGCCGACGAGATCGCGCGGCGACGCCCTTGAGCCTCGAAGATCTGCCCAGCCTGCGCGAGGCCCTGGAGGCGCATGGCCTGTGGGCCAAGAAGGCGTTCGGCCAGCACTTCCTGCTGGACCTCAACGTCACGCGCAAGATCGCCCGCCTGGCGCAGGTGGGCGAAGGCGATCATGTGATCGAGGTGGGGCCCGGCCCTGGCGGGCTGACGCGGGCGCTGCTGGAGACCCGCGCGCGGGTCACGGCTGTCGAGATGGACGAGCGGTTCCGCCCGCTGTTGCAGGAGGTGGCCGACGTCGCGCCGAACCTGGCGCTGGTGTTCGCCGACGCGCTGAAGGTCGACGAGGCGGCGATCGCCGCAGGACAGCCGGCGCACCTGGTGTCGAACCTCCCCTACAACGTCGGCACGCCGCTGCTGATCAAGTGGCTGACCGGGCCCTGGACGCCCAAGTCCCTGACCCTGATGTTCCAGCGCGAGGTGGCCGACCGGATCACCGACGGGCCGGGCGACGAGGCCTATGGCCGGCTGGCGGTGATCGTGCAGGCGACCTGCAAGGCCCGGCGGGTCCTGGACGCCCCGGCGCGGGCCTTCACCCCGCCGCCGAAGGTGGACTCCGCCGTCGTGCGCCTGGAGCCCCTGGCCGAGCGCCCCAGCCCGGAGCGCCTCGACGCCCTGCAGAAGGTGACGGCCGCCGCCTTCGGCCAGCGGCGCAAGATGCTGCGGTCCAGCCTGAAGGTCCTGGGCGGCGAGGAGCTGATCCTGGCCGCCGGGCTCGACCCGCAGGCGCGGGCTGAGGTGATACCGGTCGCG
Organism: Phenylobacterium sp. RIFCSPHIGHO2_01_FULL_69_31; assembly: GCF_001824475.1. Lineage (GTDB taxonomy): Bacteria > Pseudomonadota > Alphaproteobacteria > Caulobacterales > Caulobacteraceae > Phenylobacterium. Next base: position 10,690 of record NZ_MHXN01000037.1, read on the forward strand.
GGCTTCCTGGCCCTCGCCGACGCCTGGCTTGCCCGCCGCTAGCCGAGAGGCTCCAATGGGCGCGGAATCGTGTGGGGAGCCGGCATGCTGACGCTTCTGGGCGTGGCCACCGTGGTGGTCGGCTTCGCCGTGCGGCTGAATCCGCTCCTGGTGGTTACCATCGCCGCCTTCGTCACGGGACTGGCCGCGGGCCTGTCGCCGGTGGAGATGCTGGAGGCGTTCGGCAAGGCGTTCAACGAGAACCGGTTCGTGAGCGCCGCCTACCTGGTCCTGCCGGTCATCGGCGTGGTGGAACGGGCCGGCCTGCAGGAGCGCGCGAGGGCGCTCATCGCCCGGTTCAAGGGGGTCTCGGTCGGCCCCTTCCTCATCGGCTACCTGGCCTTCCGCCAGATCACCTCGGCGCTGGGGCTGACCTCCATCGCCGGCCATGCGCAGAGCATCCGGCCCATGGTCGCGCCGATGGCCGAGGGCGCGGTCGAGGCGCGCACCGGCGAGCTCAGCGACGAGACCCGCCAGGACACCCGCGCCATGGCCTCGGCTACCGACAACATCGGCCTTTTCTTCGGCGAGGACATCTTCATCGCCATCGGCTCGATCCTGCTGATGGTGGGCTTCCTGGCCGCCAGTGGCATCGTCATCGATCCGATCCATTTGTCGCTCTGGGCGATCCCCACGGCCATCGTCGCCTTCGTGCTGCACGCGGGCCGGCTGATCCTCTTCGACCGGCGGCTGCGGCGGAGGGCGGGCGCGTGATCAAGCTCTCTGCGGTCTATGTCCTCGCCGGCCTCGTCTTCGCCGCCTTCGCCGTCCTGAGCGCTCTCGACCGGAACAACCGCAAGCGGCTGGGCAATGCGGCGTTCTGGGGCCTGGTCGCGCTGAGCTTCCTGGCCGGCGACCACCTGGGCAACCTGGGCAACGGGATCCTGGTGCTGGGGCTGGCCGGCATCGCGGGGCTGGGGCTGCTGGGCCGCGGCGCGCCCGCCACGACGTCCGCGGAGGAACGGCGCGCGCTCGCCGAGCGGTTCGGCGAGAAGCTGTTCATCCCGGCGCTGACGCTTCCCGTCGTCGTGGCGTTCGGCGTCCTCGTGCTGAAGCCGGTGACGATCGGCGGAACGCCCCTGCTGGATCCCAAGCAGGCGACCCTGCTGTCCCTCGCCCTGGCCGCCGTGATCGCCGTGGGCGTCGGCCTGATCCTGCTGCGCCAGCCGCTGATCAGCCCGCTGCAGGAGGGCCGGCGGCTGATGGACACCGTGGGGTGGGCCGCCCTGTTGCCGCAGATGCTGGCGGCCCTGGGCGCCATCTTCGCCCTGGCTGGGGTCGGCGAGGTGATCGGGGAGCTGGTCACCACCTGGATCCCGATGGACGCGCGGCTGACGGCGGTGACGGTCTATTGCCTGGGCATGGCCGGCTTCACGATGATCATGGGCAACGCCTTTGCCGCCTTCCCGGTGATGACCGCGGGCATCGGCCTGCCGATCCTGATCCACAAGTTCGGGGGCGATCCGGCCGTGGTGGCGTCGATAGGCATGCTGTCGGGCTTCTGCGGGACGCTGATGACCCCGCTGGCCGCCAACTTCAACCTGGTGCCGGCGGCGCTGCTGGAGCTGCCCGACCGGCACGCTGTGATCAAGGCGCAGATCCCCACCGCCCTGCCCCTGCTGATCGCCAACACGGTGCTGATGTATGTCCTCGCCTTCCGCTGAACGGTTGACCCCGGCGCTGGCTTCGCAGTTCGCGCGGCTGGCGCTGAGCCACGTGGCCCGCGAGTACCCGAACAAGATGGACCACGTCCTGGCGGGTCCGCAGGACGTGCAGGGCCCGCGCGACCTGCACCCGATCTTCTTCGGCAGCTTCGACTGGCATTCCTGCGTCCACGGCTACTGGACCCTGGCGACCGTACTGCGGCTGCACCCGGACGTGCCGGAAGCCCCGGCGATCCGGGCGCTGTTCAACGAGGCCTTCACCGCCGAGAACGTCGCCGCCGAGACCGCCTATCTGGCCAGGCCGCTGTCCCGCGGCTTCGAGCGGCCCTACGGCTGGGGCTGGCTGCTGAAGCTGCAGGCCGAGTTGCTGGCGCATGACGCGCCGTGGGCCGCGACGCACCAACCCCTGGCCGACGCCTTCGCCCAGCGGTTCCGGGACTTCCTGCCCCTCGCCACCTACCCGATCCGGACGGGCGTCCACTCCTCGACCAGCTTCGCCATCGCGCTCGCCAGCGACTACGCCCGCGCCGTGGGGGACGAGGCGCTGCTGGCCCTATTCGCGGAGAAGATGCGCAGCTGGCACCTGGGCGACCGCGACGCCCAGGCGTGGGAGCCGTCGGGCGACGACTTCCTCTCGCCAACCCTGATGACCGCCGAATGCCTGCGCCGGCTGTTGCCTGCAGAGGCGTTCGCCGCGTGGTTCGCCGCCTACCTGCCCGCCGCCGACCGCGAGGCGCCCGCCAGCCTGTTCACGCCCGCGACACCCTCCGATCGCACGGACGGCAAGATCGCGCACCTGGACGGCCTCAATCTTTCCCGCGCCTGGTGCTGGCGGAACCTGGCCGCGGCGCTGCCGGCGGTCCATGTGGCCCGGCCCGCGATGGAGGCGGCGGCGGCGCGACACCTGGCCGCCAGCCTGCCCCACGTGGCTGGCGACTACATGGGCGAGCACTGGCTGGCCTCGTTCGCCCTCCTGGCCCTGACCGGAGACTGATCTAGGCGACCGGCTCCGGCGTCTTCTCCAGCACGAAGTCGTCGGGGTTCGGCGCCAGGGTGGCCCGCCAGTAGTCGATGAGGCCGAAGGGCCAGTTCTGGCTCACGCGGCCGAAGCTGTTCTTGTACCAGCTGGACACATGCGGCGAGCCCCAGGCCCAGCCGGCATTGGCCTCGTCCACCCGGCGGTTGAAGTCGTCGTGGACCGCCTTCTTCGGCTCCAGCGCCCGGGCCCCACTCTCGGCCAGCAGCTTCAGGCAGCCGACGATGTAGCGGACCGAGCACTCCGAGAAGAAGATGATCGAGCCGTTCACGACGATGTTCGTGTTGGGCCCATAGGTGATGAAGAAGTTCGGGAAGCCCGGCACGGTCATGCCCAGATAGGCCTTGGCGTCGCCGCCCCAGGTCTCGTGCAGGTCGCGACCGCCCCGGCCCTTCACCTTCAGGAACGACAGGAAGTTTGAGGCCTGGAAGCCGGTGCCGTAGATCAGGACGTCGAACTCGTGCTCCACGCCGTCGGCGGTGCGCACGCCCTTGGCGGTGATCTCGGTGACCTTGTCCGTGACGAGGCTGACGTTGTCGCGCTTCAGGGCCGCGATCCAGACGCCGTTGTCCAGCACCGCCCGCTTGCCGCCGATGGGGTACTGCGGGATCACCTTGTCGGCGAGGTCGGGGCGGTCGGCGATCTGCGCCTGGAGCGACAGGGTCGCCATCTCGCGCAGCATGGCGTTCTCCGGCCCCACCGCCGTGGCGGGCCCTGTCCAGGCCGGGTCGGACTTCACCATCGGCAGGAAGCCCTCGGTGGTCATCCAGAACAGGTAGAAGCGGTACCATTTGTCGAAGTAGGGCACGTGCTCCAGCACCCACTTCATGTTGTCCGGCACGTCGTCGTGATAGTGCGGCACGGGCAGGCCCCAGGGTGGCGTGCGCTGGAAGACGGTCAGGCTCGCTACCTCCGGCGCGATCTCCGGCACGAACTGGTAGGCCGAGGCGCCGGTGCCGATGACGCCCACGCGCTTACCCTTCAGGTCCACGTCATGCCGCCACTCGGCCGAGTGGAACGCCGGCCCCTCGAAGCTGCCCAGGCCCGGGATGTCCGGCATGCGGGGGCGGTTGAGCTGGCCCACGGCCGTGATCACCGCATTGGCTTCGACGATCTCCGTCCGGCCGTCCTTGCCATTCAGCGTCGCGCGCCAGACCGCGCGGCCGTCGTCCCAGGCCAGGCTCTCCACCAGCGTCTCGAACCGGATGTGCTTGCGCAGGTCGTACTTGGCGGCGATGCCGCGGAAGTATTCCAGCAGCACCGGCTGAGGCGAGAAGTGCTGCGGCCACAGGTGGTTGGGCTCGAAGGAATAGCTGTACATGTGGTTCGAGTTGTCGACCCGACAGCCGGGATAGGTGTTCTCGAACCAGGTGCCGCCCACGTCGGCGTTCTTGTCCACGATCTGGAACGGCACGCCCGCCTGGCTGAGGCGGATGCCGGCCAGCAGACCGGACATGCCGGCGCCGATGACGAGGACGTTGAGCTTGCGCGCGGCGGCCTTGAGCTGCGGTTGCTCGAACTGCGGGTCCTTGGTGCTGCGGCCGTCCAGGGTCAGCTCGTCGACCAGGAAGTCCACGTACTGCTCGGGGATCGGGGCGCCGGCCACGAAGTCCATCTGCCGACGCAGCGTCGCCGTGTCGGGATTGGCCATCTGCAGCGGCTTGCCGCCCAGATGGGTCCGGATCGCCTCTGCGACCGCCTTGCGGGCTTCGGCCTGCCGCTCCTCCGGGATACCGAGGTCCGCGCGGTCCATGGGGTTGTAGGTCGGCGCCCACTCAGGCCGCAGCCAGCCCGTGTCGCCAGTGATGTGCACCATTGCCGTGAGGAGCGCCGGCAGGTGCGCATCCTTCAGCATGTCCTCGAGGTTCGCGGGAACGCCGGCCATCTTGCTCCTGCCCTGTAACTTATCGTTGTTCTGATAGGCAGCATGACTCCCGCCGCCGGCCGGCGGAAGTCCTCACGTCACGTCAATGGCTTGCGTTCTGTGCGCTGCGGATACGGGCCATGACATCCGCGGGCAGGAGCATGCCCGAGGCCGCAAGGTTCTCGCGCAGGTGCTCCGGCCGCGTGGCGCCGAAGACGGCTGCGCTGACGCCAGGGTTCGCCAGCACATAGGCCAGGGCCGCCTGGGATCCTGACATGCCGGGCAGACGATGCAGGAAGCGGAAGCGCCGGCCGCGGGCGAGTTCGCCGCGATGCTTGGCCAGGGCGCGGGCGGCGTACCAGACGTCCTGGGGGCCCTTGAGCCGTGCCAGCAAGGGGCGGGTGTGTCCCATGGCCAGGGGCATGCCGGCCAGCACCCCCTTCCCCGCCGCGGCGGCGCGGGCAATCAGCGGTTCGCGCCCCGGCCGCAGGACGTTGTAGTCGACCATGATCACGTCGATGCCGGGCAGGCCGACGGCGTGGGCCATGACCGCGGGGTCGAAGCTGTTCAGGCCCACGGCCCGGACCAGCCCCCTGGCCCTCAGGCCGGCCAGGGTCTCCAGCATCTCGTCGTTCAGCTCGTGGATGGCGGGCCCGTGGAGCTGAAGCAGGCCGAGGGCCTCGAGGCCCAGGTTGCGGAGACTGCGTTCGGTGCTCGCGACGATGGCGGCGGGCGACATGTCGCGGCCGATGCGGCCGCCGCCGGCGTGGTAGGTGCCGGCCTTGGTGGCGATGACCAGGCGCCCGGCGTCGCGCCCCTTGAGCGCCCGCCCGAGGCGCGGCTCCGCCTCCCCCGCCGAATAGCTGGCGCCGGTGTCGAATAGGGTCACGCCCTGGTCGATGGCTTCGTGGACCAAGCCGATGGCCGTGCACTCCTCGAACCGCGGCTTGCCCCACCAGCTCGCACAGCCGAAGCCCAGTTCGGACACGGTAAGCCCCGTGGCGCCGAGGGGGCGGTAGCGCATCAGCGAAGCCCGTCGACGCCGGCGGTGATCGCCGGGGCCACGACCGTCGTCCAGGCCTCGGTCGACGGGATCACCACGTCGAAGTGGCTGGTGCCCGGGATGCCCACGGCCTCGGCGGGGTCGCCCGCCTCGCGCACCCGGTGGGCATAGTCGCGGCCGGTGGCCGGCGGCATGACGTGGTCGAGCTCGCCGGAAATCATCGTCACCCGCACGCCCGTCGGCAGCAGTTCGGCGGGCGAGGTGTCGGCATAGGCGTCGGGGCGTTCGGCCAGCCCGATCACCCGGGGAATCGGCTCGGGCCCGCAGGCGCCGGCGAAGATGTGCGCCTGACCCTTCAGGTCGCCGATGCCGCCCAGGCTGATGACGGCGGCGATCTTCAGCGGATCGGCGCGCCACAGCGGGCTCGTGCGCGGCAGCTTGGCCCGGGATGCGGCCCACAGCGCCAGGTGTCCGCCGGCGGAATGGCCCACGGCGATGACGCGGCCAAGATCCAGGCCGTGCTTCGGCGCCGCCGTGCGGAGGCCATCCACGGCGTCGGCCACGTCCAGGAAAGTCCCGGGATATCCTGCCCCCGCCTCGCCCAGCTTGCGGTACTCGACGTTCCAGACCGCATAGCCGCGACGCGCGAGGTCGGCGGCAAGGCCGCTGGTTTGCGGCAGCCCCTCGTACTCGGCCAGATAGCAGCCGCCGTGGATCAGCACGACGACGGGATGCGGGCCGCTTCCCTTGGGCAGGAACAGCTCCGCCACCTGCGCCGGCTCGGCGCCGTAGGCGATCCGGACGTCCGCCGCGATGCGCGGCTGGGCCATGTAGTCCTGGACGGTGGCGGGCTCAGCCATGGCGGCGCTGGCGAGCGAGGTGGCGATCAGGCCCAGCAGCCATGGCTTCATGTCCCTTCGCCCTTCTTCGCTGAAGCTCCGAAGGGCATCCTGCCTCGCCCCCTCTGTCGGCCCCAGTCCTGCGACGCCCGGAGGGCGAAGCAGGATGGTGGGCGGCGAGGGATTCGAACCCCCGACCCCCTCGGTGTAAACGAGGTGCTCTAACCAGCTGAGCTAGCCGCCCGCAGAGCGCCTTCTAAGCCAAGTTGCGCGGTCAAGCCTAGACCGCCTGTCCGCGCGCTTCGCTGGTGTTCTCGTGGCTGAGCCACTTGGCGAAGAAGCGGCCGACGATCAGGAACACGACGCCCGCCCCCATCGCGATGGCGGCGTGCAGCAGCCAGAACTGGCTGGCGGGCATCTTTTCCAGCAGCGTCCCCAGGATGCCCACCGTCTGGTTCCCCGCGAAGAGGTGCAGGTAGTAGATCCCGATAATCGTGCCTCCCACCGCCGCCGGCGCCGCACGGGCGTAGAGCGCCAGGGAGACCGGCAGCATGTTCGCGAAGGCGATGCTGTTCAGGAGGTGGAAGAGCACGCACCACCAGATGCTGACCTGCGTTCCCGTGCGTTCCGCGATCATGGCGCCGGCCGCCAGGCACAGCACGCCGGTGACCGAGACGAAGGCGCCGATGGTCAGCTTGCCGATCTCGTCCGGCTCCTTGAACCGCTTGGCCCACAGCCGCCAGAACACGACCATGCCCGCGAGGAACGAGACCGAGGCCACGCTGTCCAGGGTGATGAGCCAGGTGGTCGGGACCTTCTCGCCGCCGAAGGTCAGGTCGACGCTTCGGTCGGCCCAGACGAGGTATGCGTTGAAGATCTGCTGGTTGCAGAGCACCGAGGCGGAGAGCACCGGGAGCAGCAGGATGAGTAGCAGGATCGTGCGGCCCTCCCCTGGCTGCAGCTTGGGCCGCGCCGTCTTGTGGCCACGGCGGAGCGGCGGATCGGGCGGCAGGTGCCGGCGGCCCGCCAGGTAGATGACCAGGGCCACCAGCATCCCGACGCCCGCCACGCCGAAGCCGTAGTGCCAGCCAACCGTCTCGCCCAGGGTGCCCGCGATCAGGGGCGCGGCGATCACCCCGGCGTTGATCCCCAGGTAGAAGATCTGGAACGCGTCGGCCCGACGAAGATCCCCCTCGCCGTAGAGCGCGCCCACCTGGCCGGCGATATTGCCCTTGAAGCAGCCGGTGCCCAGCACCAGGCACAGGAGCGCCAGCAGGAACGAGGCGTCGAAGGCCATCAGGAAATGGCCCGTCGCCATCAGCAGGCCGCCCAGCACGATCGTCCGCGTCTTGCCGAGGAGCTGGTCGGCCAGGATCCCGCCCAGGATGGGGGTCAGGTAAACGAGGCTGGTGTAGAGCCCGAAGATTGCCGAGGCGATGGCCTGGGTGGACGCGCCAGGCTGATAGACCGCCTGGATGATCCGCTCGAAGGTCTCGAAGCCGGCGATCTGCTCCACATGGGGCGTCAGCAGCAGCGTCTTGGTCATGTAGAGGACCAGCAGCGACTGCATGCCGTAGTAGGAGAACCGCTCCCAGGCCTCGGTGAAGGCGAGATAGCCCAGCGCCTTCGGATGGCCCAGGAAGGCCGTATCGCCGCGATCGGCGGTCGTGCTCGTCATCGGATTCTCCAAACCCGCCGGAACTTAGAAGGAAAAACCCGGCTTGAGGAAGGCCGCGGCAAGCAACGACCCGCCGATGAGGGCGAAGACCACCGCAGCGGCGATCCGGACATAGCGCAGCGGCACGATCCGTGTCGCCCCCTCGCCCAGGAACACGGCGGGCACATTGGCGATCATCATGCCGAGGGTGGTGCCTGCGGCGACGATGGCGATGTCCTGGAACCGTGCGGCCAGCAGGGTGGTGGCGATCTGGGTCTTGTCGCCGATCTCCACAAGGAAGAAGGCCACCAGGGTGGTGAGGAAGACGCCGCCCGCGGTCCGGCTGCCGGCCTCCTCGTCGTCCTTGTCCGGGATGAGCGCCCAGGCCGCCATGGCCAGGAAGCCGACCGCCACCAGGATCTGGAACGCTGGGCCCGACAGGTACTTGGCGACCACGAAGCCGAGGGTCGCCGCCAGGCCATGGTTGAGCAGGGTCGCCACCAGGATGCCGAGGATGATCGGCGCCGGCCGGCGGAACCGGGCCGCCAGCACGATGGCCAGCAACTGAGTCTTGTCGCCGATTTCGGCCACGGCCACGAGGCCGGTGGAGATGAAGAAAGCTTCGAGCAAGGAGCACACACCAGGGACGCGGCGTTCGACACGACGACGCAAAACCTCCGCCGCGCCCGTGGGCTATGGAGGCCGCATCGCCGGTCTCGCCAATCCGGACCTGAAGGTCCGCCGCACGCGCCATGGTCCGAGACGGACCAAGTCTGTTGACGCGGGCTCCGCTGTGGTGCGGACGGCTACTCCCCGAAGATGCTCGCCTCCTACCCTAGGGCCGGGGCCCGCGCCAAACGAAAAGAGCGGCCGCGACAGGCGGCCGCCCCTTTCAAATCCCCCTTCGGATCAGCTGTTGAGCGTGCTCTTCAGCGAATCGCCGACGCGAAACCGGCAGGTCTGCGAGGCCGGACGCTTCACCTTTTCACCCGTGCGCGGGTTGCGCGCCACGCCGGCGGCGCGCTTCACGGGCACGAAACTGCCAAAGCCAACCAGACGGACCTCATTGCCCGCCTTCAGCGAGGTCGAGACGGACTCCATGAAGGCGTCGAGGGCCTCTTTGGCCTGCGCCTTGTTCAAGCCCGCCTTGTCGGCGATCGCCGAGACGAGTTCGGCCTTCGTCATATGTGTTTTCTCCCAGCCCAATTTCTTCTTTGGCGCGGCAGGTCTTGGGCCTCGCCCGCCTACGCCTTGTTCGAATTCACGCATGGGAAAGCGTGGCCGTCAAACGGCAGCGGCGCGGGAATCCCTTCCCGCGCCGCGCTTGTCACAGAATTTGATCGCGGGCCGGCCGGGACCGGCCGCGATACCGCTGTTTCTAACTAGTGGAGGCCGACCTGGTCGCCGGCGTCATCGCCGTCGACCGCCACCGCCACCGGCGTGGGCTCGGTCCACTCGATCGCCACCGGCTGACGGACCAGGGCCTTGGCCAGGACCTCGTCCATGGTGGTGACCGGGATGATCTCCACCGCCGACTTCACGTTCTCCGGGATGTCGGCCAGGTCCTTCTCGTTCTCCTGCGGGATCAGCACGGTCTTGACGCCGGAGCGCATGGCCGCGAGCAGCTTCTCCTTCAGGCCGCCGATGGCGGTCACCCGGCCCCGTAGCGTGACTTCGCCGGTCATGGCGATGTCGGCCCGGATCGGGATGCCCGTCAGGACGGAGACGATGGCGGTGGCCATGGCCGCGCCGGCGGACGGTCCGTCCTTGGGCGTGGCGCCGTCCGGCACGTGGATGTGGACGTCGGTCCGCTCGAAGGACGGCGGCTCGATGCCGAACTTCGTGGCCCGGCTGCGGACATAGCTGTTCGCCGCCGCGATCGACTCCTTCATCACGTCCTTCAGGTTGCCCGTGATGGACATGCGGCCCTTGCCCGGCATCTTGACCGCCTCGATGGTCAGGATGTCGCCGCCGAAGTCGGTGTAGGCGAGGCCCGTGATGATGCCGACCGCGTCCTCCGCGTCCGTCTCGCCATAGCGGTACTTCTTGACGCCCGCGTACTTGGCCAGCCGCTCCGCATCGACGGTGATCGACTTCAGGCCCTCGCGGCCCAGGTCGCGCACCGTCTTCCGCGCCAGGTTGCCCAGCTCGCGCTCCAGGCTCCGGACGCCGGCTTCGCGGGTGTAGTAGCGGATGAGATCGCGGATGGTCTCTTCCGGCACCACGAACTCTTCCGGCTTCAGGCCGTGGTCCTTGGTCAGCTTGGGCAGCACGTGCCGCTTGGCGATCTCGACCTTCTCGTCCTCGGTGTAGCCGGGGATGCGGATGATCTCCATGCGGTCCAGCAGGGGCTGCGGCATGTTGAGCGAGTTGGCCGTGGTGACGAACATCACCGGCGACAGGTCATAGTCCACCTCCAGGTAGTGATCGGCGAAGGTGGAGTTCTGCGACGGGTCCAGCACCTCCAGCAGGGCCGAGGACGGGTCGCCCCGATAGTCGGAGCCCATCTTGTCGATCTCGTCCAACAGGAAGAAGGCGTTGGTGGTCTTGGCCTTCTTCATCGACTGGATGACCTTGCCGGGCATCGAGCCGATGTAGGTCCGCCGGTGACCACGGATCTCCGCCTCGTCGCGCACGCCGCCCAGGGAGACCCGGACGAATTCGCGGCTAGTGGCCTTGGCGATCGACTTGCCCAGCGAGGTCTTGCCGACGCCCGGGGGGCCGACCAGGCACAGGATCGGGCCCTTCAGGGTGCCCACGCGGCTCTGCACCGCCAGGTACTCCAGGATCCGCTCCTTGACCTTGTCGAGGCCGTAGTGGTCCTCGTTCAGGATGTCCTCGGCCTTCTGCAGGTCGATGGGCCTCTGCTTGGCCTTGCCCCACGGGATCGACAGCAGCCAGTCCAGGTAGTTCCGGACGACGGTGCTTTCGGCCGACATCGGGCTCATGTTGCGCAGCTTCTTCAGCTCCGCCTCGGCCTTGGTGCGGGCTTCCTTGGAAAGCTTGGTCTTCTTGATCTTCTTCTCGAGCTCGATCAGCTCGTCGCGGTGATCGTCCTGTTCGCCCAGCTCGCGCTGGATCGCCTTCATCTGCTCGTTGAGGTAGTACTCGCGCTGGGTCTTCTCCATCTGCCGCTTCACGCGGTTCCGGATCTTCTTCTCGGTCTGCATGACCGAGATCTCGCCCTCCATCAGGGCGTAGACCTTCTCCAGGCGCTTCACGACGTTGAAGACTTCCAGAAGCTGCTGCTTCTCGGCGATCTTCACGCTGAGGTGGCCCGCGATGCGGTCCGCCAGCTCGGACGGATTGTCGATCTGCGGGATCGCGGCCAGCGCCTCGGGCGGCACCTTCTTGTTCAGCTTAACGTAGTTCTCGAACTGCTCGATGACCGCGCGGCTCAGGGCCTCGGCCTCGGGCGAACCGGCGCCGTCCTCCTGGACCATGGCGATCTCGGCTTCGTAGTAGTCGCCCGAGCCGGTGAACCGGGTCACGCCCGCCCGCGCCTTGCCCTCGACCAGCACCTTCACGGTGCCGTCGGGCAGCTTCAGCAGCTGGAGGATCGTGGCGACCACGCCGACGTCGTAGATGGCGTTGGGCGACGGATCGTCGTCGTCCTTGTCCTTCTGGGTGGCCAGAAGGATCTGCTTGCCCTCGGCGCGCATCGCTTCTTCGAGCGCGCGCACGGACTTCTCCCGGCCGACAAACAGCGGAACCGGCTGGTGGGGGAAGACCACGATGTCCCGCAAGGGCAGGATCGGCAGGATTTTGGTCTCTGACATGATGCTCTAACTCCTGGCGGGCCCGTTTTGTCTCAGACCTCGCCGATCGGATCGCGGTCACTCAAACGATGCGCTTGAGTCGGACGACCCGTCCGCCGCTGGGGGGCGGCTGTTCGATGTTTTATGTGGACGGTTTCCAACGCCTTTCAAGCGGAGGAACAACCGTGCGCGACACTGCGTCCCATCGCCCCAGTAAGGTCAGCCTTGAGCGGGAAGACGCCGGGCGACGCGCATGGTCATGCCCCGAACACGACTGGTCAGATAGGGTTTCCGCCCGTTCGTCTCAAGAGTGTCGTGACGGCGGCCCGCGGTCCCTTAAAGGCTTCCCAGGTGCATGAAGGCCCCTGAGACCAGCCGCCGCCCTTCGAAGATCACGCCGTCCTCGGGGTCGGGCTGCACGCGCGGGTCGGCCAGCACCTTGGCCAAGCCCTCGTCCCGGGCCTGCTTGTCGGGCCACTCGGTCCACGACAGGATCACCGTCTCGCCGTCCTGGGCGCCGGCGGCCGCTGCGAAATCGCGCAGGTCGTCGCCCAGGGCCGCCCGGGCCTCCTCGGCGTGGAACGAGGCCCCGTCGCCGCCCTGGTCGTCGAGCAGGATGTCGACGATCTTGAGGGCGCCATACTCGCGATAGACGGCCCCGATCCGCCGCGAGACGTCGCGATAGGCGTCCAGCTTCGCCGGCGAGATCGGGATCAGGTAGGCGTCGTAGTAGGGCATGGCGCATCCATGGCGGCGTGGGGCCAGCCTAGCGAGGCGCGGGGCTCCGGCCCAGGCATCACGCGCACCGAGGCGCCGGCGGGGTAAAGCGCATGGAGCGCCGACGGCTGCGGCCGCCAACCTACAGCGCCGGCCGAGGAGATCGGATGCGGAGATCGTGCGTGGCCCGGGCCCGCCGGGCGATGCCGACCAAGACGGAGATCAGCTCGAGTCGGCGCCCGAGGGGTCCCCGACCGCCGCGTCTTCCGTCTCGCCGGCGTCCTCGTCGGACTGCCAGCGGACGTCAGGCAGTTCGCGCCACCTGCGGGCGGCGAGTTCGGGCAGGCCCAGGCTCGCGCACAGGCGCACGACATGCTCGTCCAGGGGTTCGACGACCCAGGCGTCGCCCTCGGCCTTGAGGCCGAAGGTGTTGTCCCTGACCTGGGTCCGCAGGCGCTCTTCCAGGAGGTCGAAGAGGTAGCCGACGTCGTCGCGCTCCTCGTCCTCGGTCTCCTCGTATTCGTACTCCGACCAGATCACCCGCTGGGCTGCCCTGCGCACGGCGTCGCCGCGCTCGACGATGCGGGCGGGCTCGCGCGCCGGGGTGGGCGGCAGGGGTTTGGGCGGCGGCGGCGGGACCTCGCGTTCGCGGCGCTCGCGGTCGGCCTTGAGCCGCGCGTGGAGCGCCAAGCTCTGGCGCAGCGAGCGGGAGATCCGCTGATAGGCCCGCGACAGGTTCGCCACCTCGTCCGGATCCTCGGTCGAGATCGCACAGGCGTGGACGTGCCGGGCCAGCGACATGTCCAGACCCGCCAGCTCGGCGAGCAGCGCCTCGGCGGGATCGACGGAGGGGAACGGAGCGTCCATGCCCGGCAGTGGAACACGACAGTGCGTCAGATGTGGTCGTAGCTTTCCGGCAGAGAGGTGTTCGAGCGTACGAGCGTCGGCGGCGGTGCGGCTGGGTCCCGGGTCTGCGCGCTCTGGCGAGCGCTTCGCCCGGGATGACGGAGGTGGGGTGCGTGGGGCTCGCCCCCTCCACCACGCGCTCTACGGCCGGCTACGCCGGCCTCGGCCCGTGGTCACCCTCCACCGCTTCGCAGGGGAGGTAAAAGCAGCCTCTAGGCCAGGGCTTCCTCCACCCAGTCCAGGCGGTCCTGGCCGAAGAACATATCGTCGCCGACGAAGAAGGTGGGTGCGCCGAAGGCGCCGCGGGCGACGGCGCGTTCGGTTGTGGCTTTGAGGCGCGCCTTCGTTCCCTCGTCCTCGATGAGCCCGCGGAACTCCTCGCCGCCGACGCCGGCGCGGGCCAGGACAGGACCCATCTCGGCGGGATCGCCCAGGTTCTTCGGGTCCTGCCACATGGCGTCGAACACGGCGGTGACATAGGCCATGAACCGCGGGTCGTCCTGCAGCCCCGCCGCCCCGCGCATGAGGTGCAGGGTGTTGATGGGGAAGAAGGGGTTTCGCGCGAACGGCACGCCGTGGCGCTGTGCGAACCGCGCCAGGTCGACGCTGGTCCAGGCGCCCTTGGCCGGGATCTCGGCGGGCGAGTGGTTGCCCGTCGCCTTGAACACCCCGCCCAGCAGGAAGGGCTGATAGTCGATGCTCGCCCCCGTCCGCGCAGCGATCTGGGGCAGGCGCTTGAAGGCGACGTAACTTGCCGGGCTGCCGACGTCGAAGAGGAACTCCACGGTCCTGCCCATCAGAAGGCCTCCATCCAGGGGCGCAGATCCAGCTCGTGGGTCCAGGCGTCGCGCGGCTGGCCGTGGAGCATCCAGTAGGCGTCGGCGATGTGGTCGGGGTTGAGGATGCCGTCCTGCGCCTTCAGGGCGTAGCGCTCGGGGAAGTTCTCGGCGATCCAGGCGGTGTCGATGGCGCCGTCGATGATGGTGTGGGCCACGTGGACGCCCTTGGGCCCCAGCTCCCGCGCCATGCTCTGGCTCAGCGCCCGCAGGCCGTGCTTGGCGGACGAGAAGGCCGCGAAGCCGTCACGCCCGCGCACGCTGGCGGTCGCCCCGGTGAAGATGATCGTGCCCCGCCCCCGCGGCGTCATCCGCTTCGCCGCCTCGCGGCCGGCGAGGAAGCCGGAGAAGCAGGCCATCTCCCAGACCTTGAAGAACACCCGGCTGGTGGTCTCGGCGATGGGGAAGCGGACGTTCGCCCCGATGTTGAAGACGCAGGCCTCGACGGGCGCGATCTCGGCCTCCACCGCGTCGAACAGGGCGACCATCTGCTCCTCGTTCCGGGCGTCGACGCCGAACGGATGGGCCCGGCCGCCCTCCGCGCGGATCGCCTCGGCCAGGGGCTGCAGCTGTTCGGCGTTGCGGCGGACGATCACCGCCTCGAGGCCCTCGCGGGCGAACCTGCGGGCGATGGCGCCGCCGAGGGCGTCGCCGGCGCCGATGACGATGATCGACCTGCTCATGCCACCATTAGATGATGATCATCATATTGTGGCAAGCGCGACCATGAAAAAGGCCCCGCAGAATGTCTGCGGGGCCCTTCAGATGGCTTGACCGGAAAGGCTTAAGCCGCGCCGCCCTTGTCGCGGCGTTCGGCGTAAATGATCAGCGGCTGCGCCCGGCCTTCGATGACCTCGGCGTTGACCACCACCTCTTCGACCCCGTCGTAGGTGGGCAGCTCGTACATCGTGTCGAGCAGCACGCCTTCCAGGATCGAGCGCAGGCCGCGCGCGCCGGTCTTCCGTTGGATGGCCTTGCGGGCCACGGCGTTCAGCGCATCGTCGGTGAAGGTCAGGCCCACGTTCTCCATCTCGAAGAGGCGGACGTACTGCTTCACGAAGGCGTTCTTGGGCTCGGTGAGGATCTTCACCAGGGCCTTCTCGTCCAGGTCGTCGAGCGTGGCGATCACCGGCAGGCGGCCGATGAACTCCGGGATCAGGCCGAAGCGCAGCAGGTCGTCCGGCTCCACCTGGCGGAAGATCTCGCCGGTGCGGCGCGCGTCGGGATCCGAGACCTTGGCCCCGAAGCCCACCGACGTGCCCTGGCCGCGCGCGGAGATGATCTTCTCCAGGCCCGCGAAGGCGCCGCCGCAGATGAACAGGATGTTGGTGGTGTCGACCTGCAGGAACTCCTGCTGGGGATGCTTGCGCCCGCCCTGCGGCGGCACGGAGGCGACGGTGCCTTCCATGATCTTCAGCAGGGCCTGCTGGACGCCCTCGCCCGACACGTCGCGGGTGATCGAGGGGTTGTCCGACTTGCGGCTGATCTTGTCGACCTCGTCGATGTAGACGATGCCGCGCTGCGCCCGTTCGACGTTGTAGTCGGCGGCCTGGAGCAGCTTCAGGATGATGTTCTCGACGTCCTCGCCCACATAACCGGCTTCGGTGAGCGTCGTCGCGTCGGCGACCGTGAACGGCACGTCGATGATTCGGGCCAGGGTCTGGGCCAGCAGGGTCTTGCCGGTGCCGGTCGGCCCGATCAGCAGGATGTTGGCCTTGCCCAGCTCGACGTCGTTGTTCTTCGTCGCGTGGTTCAGCCGCTTGTAGTGGTTGTGGACCGCGACCGAGAGCACCTTCTTGGCGTGGTCCTGGCCGATCACGTAATCGTCGAGGACTTCACGGATCTCCTTGGGAGTCGGCACGCCGTCCTTGGACTTCACGAAGGAGATCTTGTGCTCTTCGCGAATGATATCCATGCACAGTTCGACGCATTCATCACAGATGAACACGGTCGGGCCCGCAATCAACTTGCGGACTTCATGCTGGCTCTTGCCGCAGAAAGAGCAATACAGAGTGCTCTTCGAGTCTCCGCTGGCAGCCTTGGTCATGGTCTCATCTCACTCTCTCGACGAGGCCGGCCGGTGGACTGGTTCGGCCTCGCCCCGGGCGTTGCGCCCTAGCCTTGCAGGATACGCGCCGCGGGTTGTCCAAGTCTTGACATTCCCTGATCCGCGCCGGGATCACAAGCCTTCGCTCAACAGAGCGACAATGTGTGGCGCGAAGCCCCGACCTTGGGCGGCTCGCCTTACCAAATGGGAAACGCGCCGAAATGGCACAAGAGCGTGAAGCCGATGGACCGGTCCCGCCGGTGGTGGCCTTCGATTTCGACGGCACCCTGACGGTGAAGGACAGCTACACGGCCTTTCTGAAGTGGCGCACGCCGAAGGGCGCGTGGATCCTGGGCGGCCTGAAGCTGGTCCCGGCCGCCCTCGCCTATCTGGTCCACCGCGATCGGGGCCGCATCAAGGCGGCGGCGACGAAGGTCTATCTGGCGGGCGTCGGCCGGGAGCGGCTGGAGGCGGATGCCCGGGAATTCGCCGCCCTGCACTCGCGCAGCCTCCTGCGGCCCGACGCGGTGATCGCCTGGAAGCGCTGGCGCAAGGAGCGGGTGCGGCTGGTGATCGTCACCGCCTCGCCGGACATCGTCGTGGCCCCGTTCGCCCGCGGCCTGGGCGCGGACGATCTCCTGGGCACGCCGCTGCATTTCGACGAGCGCGGCCGGGTGAGCGGGGCGTTCGCCTCGCCGAATTGCCGGGGGCCGGAGAAGGTCGAGCGGCTGCGCGCGGCGTTCGGGCCGGACCTGCGGGTCCGCGCCGCCTATGGCGACACCAGCGGCGACACCGAGATGCTGGCGATCGCCGAAGAGCCGTATTTCCGCGTGTTCGCGGGCAAGCCGTGAGGCACGCTTCGCCGACGACCCTGGACGCGCTGGAGCCGCTGCTGGCCGAACTTCGCACCCTGCCGGAGTTGGTGGAGCGTTCGCGCGGCGTCTTCTACCGCAAGGGCCGGGCGTTCCTGCATTTCCACGAGGACCCGAAGGGCCTGTTCGCGGACGTGCGCGACGCGACCGGCGCCGATTTCGAGCGGATCGACGTCACCGACGAGCCGGGACGCCGCCGCCTGGTCGAGAGCGCGAAGGCGCGTCTCTAGGCGTCGTCCTCGCCGTCGCGCTTTTCCCACACGTGGTCGACCAGGCCCCAGTCCTTGGCCTCCTGGGCGGTCATGAAGTGGTCGCGGTCGAGGGTTTCCTCGACCACCTCGATCGGCTGGCCGGTGTGCTTGGCGTAGATCTCGTTCAGCCGGCGCTTGGTCTTCAGGATGTCCTCGGCGTGGCGGCGGATGTCCTGCGCCTTGCCCGAGTAGCCGCCCGACGGCTGGTGAACCATGATCCGGCTGTTCGGCAGAGCGATGCGCTGGCCCTTCTCGCCGGCCATCAGCAGGAACGAGCCCATGGACGCGGCCATGCCCAGGCACAGCGTGATCACCGGGCTCTTGATGTATTGCATGGTGTCGTAGATCGCGAGGCCGGACGTCACCACTCCGCCCGGGGAGTTGATGTACATCTGGATCTCCTTCTTCGGGTTCTCGGCCTCGAGATGGAGGAGCTGCGCGCAGATCAGGCTGGCCATGCCGTCCTCGACCGGGCCCGCCAGGAAGATGATCCGGTCCTTCAGCAGACGGGAGAAGATGTCGTAGGCGCGCTCGCCACGGCTCGTCTGCTCGACGACCATCGGCACGAGGCCTAGGGCGGTGGTCACGGGATCGCGCATGGGAAGTCCTTCTTGGATATCGTGGCGGGCGGCGAACGTCCGCGCTTGTCTCCGATATCGCGTGCCCCGCGCCCGTGCGCAAGGCGGCAGGACGGCGGCATGAGCGCCGCCGTCCCCTTCGCCCGGGTCAGACGAACAGGAAGTCGCCCGCGTTGAGGCTGGCCAGCGTCACGTTCTGCAGCGTGATCGTATTGGCGGCGTTCAGGGTAATCACGACGTCGGCGCCGACCTGCGACGACGCGGCCTGGACCGCGCCGAAGCTGGCGAACTGCGCCGCGTCCAGCTGGACCACGTCGTTGGACTGGAAGTCCGACACCACGTCGTTCCCGAAGGTCCCGCTGAACACGAAGCGATCGGCCCCGGCGCCGCCGGTGAGGGTGTCGTTGCCGAGGCCGCCGTTCAGCGTGTCCGCGCCCACATTGCTCACGAGGCGGTCGTTCCCGCCCAGGCCGTTCAGGACGTCCTCCAGCGGCGAGCCGTTCAGCGTGTCGGCGCCCGCCGTGCCGTTGCGGACCGGGGCGTCGGCGACGCCCTTGACCGTGACGCTGACCGTGCCGGTGCTGACCGCGCCATGGGCGTCCTGGACCTGGTAGGTGATCGTGTCCACCGCCTGCTGCGGCTGCTTCAGGGCGTCGATCGCATCGCTGTTGGCCGAATAGACCACCTTGCCGTTCACGATGCTGACCTGGCCCCCCAGGGCGCCGCCCGTGACCGAGATGAGGGTCTTGGTGTCGCCGGTGTTGGCGTCCGTGTCGTTGGCCAGGACGTCGATGGTGACGTTCTGATTCTCGGCCACCGTCGCCACGTCGGCCACAGCCACGGGCTTGGCGTTCACGTACATTCGCGCCACGACCGCGTCATGGTCGGTGGCCCGGCCCGAGCTGGCCGGCTGGCCGGCGTTCATGTGGACGATGTCGAACTGCGCGCCGCTGGCCAGATCGTTGGACGCCAGCAGGTGGTCGATCTGCTGGGAGTTGCCGTCGAACACGTAGGTGTAGCGCTCGGCCGGGGCCAGCAGGTCGCTGAGGTTGGTCATGGCCCCGCCGCTCGTGAGCTGGGTCAGGCTGGTCTCGAACTGGAAGGCGTTGAAATCGCCCATGACCACGACCTTCGCCGAGGGGTCGGCGGCCACCATGTCCTCGACCAGGTCCTTGATCGGCGCGGTCTGGTCGATGCGGCGGCCTTCGCCCGCGTTGTCCGGCGGCTGGTGGTCGCCGAACAGCTCCTCCGAGCCGATGCGCGAGGTGTTATGGACGTCCACGACGGTGATGGTCTCGCCATTGAACGTGAACTCGGCCACCAGCGGCTTGCGGCTGTTGGCGTAGGCGTCGCCGTTCGCCGGGTCGTTGTCGTTGAGGAGATAGGCCGAGCCGGCCACGTACTGCACGCGCTCGGGGTTGTAGAGGTAGCCCTGGCGGATGTTGCCGCCGCCCTCGCCGCCCACCGGGCCAGTGGGGATCACCTCCACATAGACGTAGGTGGGGCCGCCTGCGGCCTTGATCGCGGCGATCAGCTTGTCGGCCGTCGCCTGGCCGCTGAGGTCGCCGCCCGTGCCGGCGCCGTCGGCGTCCTGCATCTCTTCCAGGCCGATGATGTCCGGCCCGCCGAGGTTCTGGGCGATGTCCTGGCCCAGCCGGTCGAACTTGGCCTGTGGGTCCGTGGGGTCGAGGTTCTCGACGTTGTAGGCGGCGATGGTGACGTGGTTGGCGTCGCCGTCGAGCGTGGTCGTCTCTCGCGGCAGGGCGCTGCCCGCGCCCGTGGCGCCGATCGAGGTGGGCAGCACCTCATAGTTACCGCCGAAGTAGTGCATGATCCCGGTGACGTCGCCGAGATCGCCGCCGGTCACCGCGTCGGGCTTGGCGCCGGCGCCCGCCACACCCGAGTCGTAGAAGATCTGCACCCGCTCGGGGTTGAAGTCGTCGGCCGCGATGGTCACGCCGCCCCGTCCGTTCAGGCCGGTGGCGCCGACGCCGCCGTCGGCCACGACCCAGGTGGAGTTCCCGTCGCTGGTCGCGACCGCCGTCGCATCGGGGATCGTGACCCGCATGCCTTCCAGCGTCTCGTAGAAGTCGAGGCCGTCGGTGGCCGGATCGAACGTCGTATTGTTGTCGTCGTCGATGACCTGTGTCGGGGCCGGGCGACCGCCAGCGCCGAGCACCACGGCCGCCGGCAGCGCGGAGAGCGCGCCGCCGTTCAGCACGGTGATGATCGGGCTGTCGATCTCGGTGATCGGCAGGTTGTTCGGATCGCTGCCCTCGAACTCGTTGACGTCGCCCTCGACGCGGACGGTCTGGCCCACGGTCACGGTCGGCGTGGCGCCCGTGTAGACGAAGACGGCGTCGGAGGTGGCATTGTCGCCGTCGCCTGTCGGATCCTGGATCCAGAAGCCGCGGGCGCCCGTGGTGTCCACCGCCGTGACGATGCCTTCGGTCACCACGTGGGAGCCGGCGTAGGGCGAGAGGTGGCCGGCGCCCTGGATCTGATAGATCTTGAGGTTGAGAAAATCGTCGTTCTGGATCGTGCCGGTCGCCGTGGCCGTGGTGACCACGACCGAGCCGCTGGTCACCTGCAGGTTGGAGAGATTGACGCTGAACGTCTCGTCCGGCTCCGGCGTCGTGTCGCCGTTGATCACCACCGAAACCGTCTGGCTGGCCGGTCCGCCGGCCGTGAACGTCAGCGTCCCGGTGTTCGCCAGATAGTCGCCGCCGGCGCTCGCCGTGCCGCCGCCGGTGGCGTAGTCGATGCTGAAGTCCGCCGCCGCGCCGGCGCGGGTGACGGTGAAGGTGAGCACCTTCGTCCCGTCATCGCCTTCGACGATCGACTGCCCGGAAATCGCGACCGTGGATCCGGTCTGCGGCTGGCTGGTGACGCTGATGTTGTCGACACCGATCCATTCGTCGTTGCCGGGCGCATTGGTGGTCATGAACCGTAGCTGGATCTGGCCCTGCCCGTTCAGCGCCTCGGGCAAGGTGAGGTCGAGGTGGGTTACCAGGGTCGCGCCCGGCGCGCTGGCGTCGGCGATGTAGGCGCCGTCCAGGTTCACCCAGGTCCCCGAATCGCCGACGCGATACTGGATGTTGAACTGCTGGTTGGTGTCGTCCGCCGAGCCGTCGATGTCGCGGACGTCGAGGCTGAGGTGCAGGTCCTGACGGCCCGTCGCGTCGAGGTGAAGCACGAAGTACGGAACGTCGGCCGTGCCGGAGCCGGTCAGGGCGATGGTCGGATCGGCGATCGCGAACTCGGTGACGCCACCCGTGGAGAAGGTGTTCGGGTTCGTCTGGTTGACGTTCACGTCGATGACGTCGGACGTGCCGGTGATCGTGGTGGGATTGGCGCCGGTGAGGCCGGTGAGTCCGTCGCCGCGGTAGCCCACGATGCTGGGAACCCCGCTCCAGTCGTCACTCGTCGTGAGCTGGCCGGCGTTCGACCAGTCCTGGAAATAGTTTGCGGACGCGAGATTGAAGTAAGCCGTCGTCATCGAAGCCCCCAAAAGACAGACACTTATCGACCCCTCCCCAGAGGCCGGCCGACCATCCCATCTTGGTTAACGGAGGTCCGCAAGCGCCCGCGCGAATTCACCCACAGCCTGTGCGGTTTTCGAGCGGCGGCGCCCGCGCGACTGGTCGCGTTGCCCGGGATATCGGCGATGGCATAGCCGTCGGCCGTGACAGCGCTGCGACGGTCTGCTCAATCTGCGCCACCAGTTCGGCGAGTTCAGGGGGAAGTTTGATGCGGCGCGCGATGATGGTGCTGGTGATGGCCGCCGCGGTCGGGGCGCCCGCCGCCGCCGCATCCAAGGCCGCGAAGGATGCGAAGGTCTGGGCGGCTGCGGAGAAGGCGCGCCCGGCGCAGCTCAAGCTGCTGGAAGAGGTGGTGAACATCGACTCCGGCACCGGCGACGTCGAGGGCGGCCGCAAAGTGGCCGCCATCCTCCGGTCCCGCCTGGAAGCCCTCTGCATGACGGTCGAGGCCGTCCCGGCGGAGGCTCCCGGCCTGCCTGACAACCTGGTCGCCCGGCTGAAGGGAACCGGCAAGGGCCGCATCCTTATGATCGGCCACCTCGACACGGTCTTCGAGCCCGGGACGGCCGCCAAGCGGCCCTACACCATGACCGGCGACCGCCTCACCGGCCCCGGGGTCGGCGACGAGAAGGGCGGCGTGGTGCAGGGAATCTACGCCCTGCAGATCCTGAAGGACCTGGGGTTCAAGGACTACGCGCAGATCACGTTCCTGATCGAAACCTCGGAGGAACGGGGCTCGCCGGGTACGCGCAAACTGATCGACCGGCTGCTGACCGCCGCGGACGTCGAGCTCAACCTGGAGCCCGGCGACCCGCCCGACACGGTCACGGTCTGGCGCAAGGGATCGAACAGCTTCTACATCGACGTAAAGGGCCGCCCGGCGCACGCCGGCATCGCGCCCCAGGACGGCCGCAACGCCGCCCTGGAGCTGATCCACCAGCTGGAGGCGATCCGCCAGTTCCCCACCAGCGGCGACGGGCTGACGGTCAACCTCACCCTGATGAGCGCCGGCGCCCGGTACAACATCATCCCCGAGGACGCCTCGGCGGCCATCAACATCCGCGTGCGCGACAAGGCCGACGTGGAGAAGGTGGCGCACGCCCTGGAGACCCGGGCCCGCACGCCGTCGATCCCGGACACCAAGGTGACGATCCGGCGCGAGGCCTCGTTCCCGCCCCTGCCCAACAACCCCGCCACCGACGCCCTGGCCGACCGCGCGGAGGCGATCTATGCGGGGCTTGGGATGAAGCTCGGCCGCGGCGGCAACGGCGGCGCATCCGAATCGGCGCTGGCGAACGAGGCCGGCGTCCCGGCGCTGGATGGCCTGGGCCCGGTGGGCGGCAAGTTCCACTCGGAGGACGAGTACGTCGACCTGGGCAGTGTGACGCCGAGGCTCTATCTCCTGACGAAGCTGATCATGGAGCTGGGCCGCAACCCGCCGGCGCGGATCAGGTAGGCGGCGCCCGGAGCTTCACCTCCCCCGCGAAGCGGCGGGAGGGGGACCGCGGGCCGAGGCGGGCGAAGCCGGCCGTAGAGCG
>NZ_MHXN01000037.1:33849-59415 GCF_001824475.1 Phenylobacterium sp. RIFCSPHIGHO2_01_FULL_69_31
CGGCGACTGGTCCCCCTCCCGCCGCTTCGCGGGGGAGGTAAAGCCGCAACGAGCGGAACGAGAGTGGCAGCTTCTGCTGCCGAAGCGGACTTGAGTCCGCCTCCTACGCGGCGATGCCGGCGATCCAGTTGCGCAGCACGGCGAGCACCTGCTCGGGCGGGGCGTACCCACGGGTCACGACGCCGTACACGCCCTGGTCGTTCGGCCCACCGATGAGCGTCGGGAACCCGGTGACGCCCGCGTTCTGGGAGATGGCGTAGTCGCGCCACGTCTCCTGCTTGGCCTCTTCCGACGCCCAGGCCGCGAGAAAGGCCTGGCGTTCCAAACCGTATTCCGCGGCGAGATCGGCGAGCACCTCGCCCGAGGTCACGTCCCGGTTCTCGGCGTAGAAGGCGCGTTGGGCGCCGGCCAGGTAGCGGGCGGCCAGTTCCTCGCCCTCGCGGCGGGCGACGACGACAGCGCGGGCGGCGGGATCGGTATCGTAGATGAAGCCCGGCCGGTCGAGCACGGCGGCGTCGAACGGCAGGCCCGAGGCCTCATGGACGTGGTTCCAATGACCGACGACGCTCTTGCGCGCCTCGTCCGTCATCGGCTGATCGGTCCCGGGGCGCAGGCCGCCCATGACCACCCGGATCGGCAGCGCGCGCCCGTAGGCATGCCGGATCTCGTCGATGACGGGAGAAAAGCCGTAGCACCATGAGCACATGGGGTCGGCGAAGTAGATCAGGTGCGGCCCATCCATGGCGGCCCTCCTTCGACCTGCGAGCATCGCAGGCGAAGGCGCGCGGGTCACGCCTCAATGAAGGACGCCGGAACCTTCACCATGGTTTTGCACTGACGCTTCAGGGAGACGGCGATGGTGCAATACGCTGTAGCGCTGAAGGATGGCGACTGGACCGTGTTCCGGGACGGCGCCCCGGTGGCCGGACAGCTGTCGCGCTCGGCCGCCGTTGAGATGGCCAAGGCCCTGGCCTTCGAGGCCGAGGAGCGCGGCGAAAGCGTCGAGCTCCTGCTCCAGGGCTACTATGGTGAGCTGAGCCGCCGGGTGACCGGCGGCGCAGAGGATTAGAGCGCGTCAGGGTTAAGTGGAAGCCGGTTAACCCGCCCGACGCGCTCTAGACTTTTGATTTAGAGCCTTTTTATCTGGTTCAGATGATTCCATCTGAACCAGAAAGGCTCTAGCCGCGGCGCATCTGCGACTTCATTTCCCGCTTGGCGCGGGCTTCGGCCTTGGCGGCCGCCTTGCGGGCCTTGCGGTCCTCGCGCTTCAACTGGAGCATCAGCTCCTCGTCGTTCTCGCGGGCCAGGCGGGCCTCTTCCTCGGCCTTCTCCTTGGCGAGGCGGGCGGCTTCCTTCTCGGCGGCGCGCTTGGCGCGGACTTCCTCGAGCTCGCGCGCCTTGCGCTGCTCGCGGGTCTCGAAGGCTTCGGCTTGGACGGTGGGTTTCGGCTTGAACTTAGCCAGGAGGGCCTTCCGGGCCTCGGCCTGGGCGGCGAGGCGATCGGAGAAGCCAGGCATGACCTTGGATTCTCTCATGTTCACTTATGGCAGTTGGGAAAAGGGGGTGGCCCGCGGGGAGAACCCCGCGGAACCGTACTCGTTGCGTCCGGTCAGCCGACGATGTCGGCGTCCGTGAAGAACTGAGCGATCTCGAGCTTGGCGTTCTCGAGGCTGTCCGAACCGTGGACCGAATTCTCGCCGACGCTTTCGGCGTAGAGCTTGCGGATCGTGCCGTCCGCGGCCTGGGCCGGGTTGGTGGCGCCCATGACTTCGCGGTAGCGGGCGACGGCGTTGTCGCCTTCCAGAACCTGAACCACCACCGGCGCCGACGTCATGAACTCCACGAGCTCGCCGAAGAACGGGCGCTCCTTGTGGATCTCGTAGAACTTCTCGGCCTGGGCCTTGCTCATCTTGATGCGGCGCTGGGCCACGATGCGGAGGCCGGCGTCCTCGATCACCGCATTGACCTTGCCGGTCAGGTTCCGACGCGTGGCGTCCGGCTTGATGATCGAGAAGGTGCGTTCGGTCATGGGCTCCGTAGGGGCTCTATGGAAAAGGGGAAGTGCGCGAAAGCGCTCCGCGCGGGTGGCGGGGTCTATATCGTCATCCCGCACTGCGAAGCAAGCTGCTGCGTGGGCATGACGCAGGGGCCTGCGTCTGCTAGACGCCGCGCCCACACACGGTTCCCCATGCTGCAGATCAACGACCTTGTCCTCGACGCCTGGGGACGCCGCTTCTTCGACCACGCCACGGTCACCCTGCCCAAGGACGCCAAGGTCGGCCTCGTGGGCCGCAACGGCGTGGGCAAGTCGACCCTGTTCAAGGTCATCCTGGGCCAGCTCACCCCCGGGGGCGGCGAAGTCGGGGTGCCCAGGGCCGCCCGGATCGGCTCGGTGGACCAGGAGCACCCGGCCACGCCGGTGACCCTGCTGGACACCGTGCTGGAGGCCGACGTCGAACGGCACGACCTGCTGCAGCGGCTGGAGACGGCGGACCCCGAAGACATGGGCGACATCTACGCCCGCCTGATCGAGATCGACGCCGACCGGGCGCCCTCCCGCGCCGCGGAAATCCTCGCCGGCCTGGGGTTCAGCCAGGCCGACCTGCAGCGCCCGATGGCGGAGTTCTCGGGCGGGTGGCGGATGCGCGT
The DNA here is from genome assembly GCF_001824475.1 of Phenylobacterium sp. RIFCSPHIGHO2_01_FULL_69_31. GTDB lineage: Bacteria > Pseudomonadota > Alphaproteobacteria > Caulobacterales > Caulobacteraceae > Phenylobacterium. The sequence goes on from NZ_MHXN01000037.1 coordinate 36,499, forward strand.
GGCCCTGGCGGCCAGCCTGTTCGCCGAACCCGACCTGCTGCTGCTGGACGAGCCGACCAACTACCTCGACCTGGAAGGCGCCCTGTGGCTTGAGGCGCGCCTGAAGAAATATCCGAACACGGCCATCGTCATCAGCCACGACCGCGAGCTGCTGAACAATTCGGTCGACCACATCCTGCATCTGAAGGACGGCAAGCTCGACCTGTACCCGGGCGGCTACGACAACTTCGAGCGCCAGCTCTCGGAGAAGCTGCGCCTGCAGGAAGCGAACCGCGCCAAGATCGAGGCGCGGCGCGAGCATCTGCAGTCGTTCGTCGACCGCTTCCGCGCCAAGGCCTCCAAGGCCACCCAGGCGCAGTCACGCCTGAAGATGATCGCCAAGCTGCCGCCGGTGTCGGCGGTGATCGAGGAGCGGGTCACGCCGTTCTCCCTGCCCTCGCCCGAGCGCCCCCTGGCCCCGCCGCTGCTGCGGCTGGAAGGCGCCAGCGTCGGCTATGGCGGGCCGCCGATCCTGCGCAGGCTGGACCTGCGGCTGGACATCGACGACCGCATCGGCCTGCTCGGCGTCAACGGCGCCGGCAAGTCGACCTTCGCCAAGCTGGTGGCGGGCGCCTTGGAGGTGGAAGCCGGCAAGCTGCACCGCAGCCCTCGCCTCAAGGTCGGCTGGTTCCACCAGCACCAGATCGAGGCCATGGACCCCACGGACACGCCGCTGGACATCATCCGGCGCGTGATGCCGGAGGCCAGCGAGGCGTCGCGGCGGGCGCGCCTCGCCCAATACGGCATCGGCTTCGAGAAGGTCGAGACGACGGTGGCGAACCTGTCGGGCGGCGAGCGGGCGCGGCTGCTGCTGAACCTGGTGGCCATGGAGGCGCCGCACCTCCTGATCCTCGACGAGCCGACCAACCACCTGGACATCGACTCGCGCCGCGCCCTGCTGGACGCCCTGAACGAGTACGAGGGCGCGGTCATTCTGATCACCCACGACCGCTCGCTGATGGAGCTGGTGGCCGACCGTCTATGGCTGGCGGCCGACGGCGGCATCGAGCCGTTCGACGGCGACATGGAGGATTATGCGGCCTTCGTGCTGGAACGCGCTCGCGTCGCCGCGCGGGCGCCAACCCAGGTGAAGGCCGAACCGGAGGTCGCGGCGCCACCGCCGCCGCCGCCGCCGAAGGCGAAGCTGCCCACCGGCACGGCGCGCCGCCGGGCGGAGGCGGCCGAGGCCGCCCTGGCCAAGGCCAACGAGCTGGTCGCTATGATCGACCGCACGCTGAGCGATCCCGCGACCTTCGCGTCGGATGCTGCAAAGGCCGCGGAGCTCGCCCGCCGGCGGCAGGCGGCCCAAGCCGCGCTGGAAGCCGCCGAACAGGAATGGATCGAGGCCCAGGAGGCCTACGAGCAGCTCCTCAGGTGATGTGCTTGGGGCTGATCGGGTCGGAGCCGGGGAACGTCTCCTCGATGGCCTCGTCCAGCAGGGCCTCCTGACGATCCTCGGATTTAGCTTCCCGTTCGGCCATGTGGTCGTGCTTGCGGCCCTCGGGCGACGGCGCAGCGGGACGGCTGCTCGGGCCCTCGATATGGCGATGCTCTTCGATGGCCTGCTTGGGGTCGCTGGCCATGTCGGCCGCCGCCTGGCCCGAACCGTGGGTGAAGGCGCGCTTGGCTTGTTCTTCGGTCTGCTTGTGGGGCATGTGGTTTTTCCTCGAAGTGTCCGGACAAGAACGTCGACGGCGAGCGGCGGTTGCCTTGACCGTAGCGTTCAGCCCTTCTTCGGACCGCCCAGCAGGATCTGGCCTTCGTCGCGCAGGCGGCCCTTCACCTTGTTGGCGATCATCGCGAAGATCCCCGGCAAGTAGACCTCCAGCCGCGCCTCATGCTCCTGGACGTCGATCGTCCCGGTGACCGTCTGGCCGATGGCCTGCAGCGAGAAGCGCAGCAGGTCCCCCTCCCAGGCCTGCTTGATCTCCCCGACCGCGCCGATCTGCGACGTCAGGCGGCCGAGCCCCTCGTCGATGCGACGCCGGGCCTCGGCGCGGCCAAGTTCATGCGGGATGGAGACGACGACCGGTTTGCTCATGATCTAAAAAGAGCAGGCTCGCCGCCCCGGTTCCAGCTGGGCTTCAGAGGAACGTCCAACGGCGGCTGCGCTCGCGGGTCCGCAGATTGTTCTGCACGTTCCGCACGCCGTCGATGTCCGCGATATCCTCGATGCGCCGCTTGTCGGCCTTGTGGCGAACAACACCGTTCAGGGTCACTTCGCCGTCGAGGACGTCGACCTCGACGCCGCTGATGTCGAGCCGCCGCTCGTCGTCGAGCCGCTCCATGATCACCGCCCAGAGGACGCGGTCGGAGGGACCGTCGCGGCGGGCGCGGCGGTGGTCGCGCCGGTCCTCGTCCCAATCGCGGCGCTCGGGCGCGCGGCGCGGGTCGGGATCGCGGCGCAGGTCGTCTCGCCGGACATCGACGTGCCGCCGGTCGTAGCCGTCGGGGTCCGGCCGGCCGTCGTCATAGGCCCGATAGCCCGACCGTGTCCGCGGGTCGTAGCCATAGAGGTTCGAATAGTCCGCCTGCCCGAAGTCGTCCCGATCGCGGTCGCGCAGGCGCCGCAGCCGCTCGCTCTCCAGGTCGCGCCAGTCTTCCCGCCGCATGATGGCCTCCTTAAATCGGTCGCGAAGGTGCGGGAGAAACCTTCGCCTTGCGCTTCGGTTCCGTGGGCCGACGATGCGCCTGCTGCCGACTCAGGGAATGCCCGCCCGTGCCGATCCTCAATCCCGACCCGCGGTCCGGCGAAGTCCTCGAGGACGTCGAGGAGGAGCTGGCGGCCGCCCTGCCCGAGACGCAGGGGTCGCGGTTCTTCCCGATGCTCCGCAGCCTGGCTTGGCACCTGCTGGCCTTCGTGCTGCTGGGCGCGGCCGCCTACATCCTGTGGCGGGAGTTCCACGAGATCAGCCTGGCGCAGGTGGCCGACGCCATGCGGGCCTGGGGCTGGGGGTCCGTGGTTCTGGCGCTCGGGCTGTCGGCGACCAGCTTCCTGCTCATGGGAACCATCGAATGGCTGGGCCTGCGCTGGGCGGGAGCGCGGATCGCGATCCGCTCCGCTCTGGCCGGCTCGTTCATCGCCAGCGCCATCGCCCATACCCTGGGGGCGAACCTGATCGTCTCGGGGGCGGTCCGGGCCCGCTACTATGGCAAGTACGGCGTCTCCCTGCGCCAGGTGGCGGCCACCACCCTGTTTCACGGCTTCTCCTTTACTGTGGGCCTGTCGACCCTCGCCGGGATCGCGCTACTCATGGCCGGCAGCCACGACATCGCGGCGGTCAGCCGCATCGCCAATCCCGTGGCCGACGGGTTGGGCGCCCTGCTGCTCCTGGGCGTCGCGGCCTATGTGGTCCTGTGCGCAACGCTGCGCCGTCCGCTGCGCGGCTTCGGCCACAGCGTGAAGCTGCCGTCGTTCCGGGTGGCGATCGCCCAGCTCACCATCGGCGCGGTCGACAACGCCGTGGCCGCGGCGATCATCTGGGTCCTGCTGCCGGAAGGCTCCATCGGCTACTTCACCTTCGTCGGCGCCTACGCGCCCTCGGTGGTGATGGGATTGATTAGCCACGTCCCCGGCGGCGTGGGCGTGTTCGAAGGCTCGCTCTCGACCCTGCTGAAAGGCCTGGAGCCCGCTTCCCTGGCCGCCGCTTTCCTGGGCTATCGCCTGTTCTTCTTCCTGCTGCCGCTGGTGCTGGCGGGGCTCGCGCTGGCCGCCGACACGGTCCGGGAACGGACGCGCAGCCGCTCCTGAAAAAAATTCTACTGCTGGATGCATCCGCTGCATCCGGGACGCCCAAGCTTACGTAACTGCTGCGTCCGCGCATCTCCCACCATTTGCAGGACAACAGAACGCGGTGGCGGACCTGTTCCCCGACAACCGCCACCGTACGCCCCGGCCCCCGCCTCCCGTCGCGGGGCCGGGGCGACCCTCTTGGGTCGTTCCCAGCCGCGCCGTTGGCGGCTACTGAAGCGCCATGAGCCGCCCCCTCGCCGTCTTCGCCTACGATTTCGACGGCACGCTTGCGCCCGGCAACATGCAGGAGCACGCCTTCATCCCGGACGAGCTGGGGATGGACCACGCCGATTTCTGGCGCGAGACCCAGGCGCTCGCCGAAGCCCAGCGCGGCGACGGCATCCTGGCCTACATGCACCTCATGCTCGAGAAGGCCCGCGAGAAGGGCCTGGAGCTCAGCCTGGAGAGCTGGCGCAAGCGGGGCGCCTCCCTGCGCCTGTTTCCAGGCGTCGAAGACTGGTTCGGCCGCCAGAACGCGCGGGCGGACGCGCTCGGACTCGATCTGCGGCACTTCATCATCTCGTCCGGCAACCGGGAGTTGATCGAAGGCTCGCCGATCGCCCAGCATTTCGAGCGGATCTACGCCTCGGCCTTCATCTTCAACGAACACCTGGATGCGGTGGGGCCGGCCCTCGCCATCAACTACACCAGCAAGACCCAGTACCTCTTCCGCATCAACAAGTGGACGCTGGATGAGTGGGACAACAGCGGGATCAACGCCGTCCAGGCCGACCGCGACCGCGCCGTCCCCTTCGACCGCATCGCCTTCTTCGGCGACGGGCTGACGGATATCCCGGTGATGCGGGTGATGACCGACCACGGCGGCCATCCCGTGGCGGTCTACGACCCCGAGACCCCGATCACCCAGGCTGCGGCCGCCCAATTGCTGGCCGACGGCCGGGCGCGGTTGGCGGCCGGCGGCGACTACCGCGAGGGCTCGGAACTGGACACCCTGGCCGCCGACCTCCTCGGGCAGATGGCGCGCGGCGTTCGGGCCGAGCTGTTCGGCTAGGGCCGGCTCAGCGCTCGTCGTACAGCCGGCGCAGGACCATTGGCGTAAGGCCCGGCAAATCCTCCGAGATCAGGCCCGGGCCATGCAGTTCGGCCGCCTCGGCATGGATCCAGGCGGCGGCGCAGGCGGCCTCGAAGCTCTCCATCCCCTGGGCCACCAGCCCGCCGATGTAGCCGGCAAGCACATCGCCGGAACCGGCTGTCGCGAGCCACGCCGAGCCGTTCACGTTCACGGCGGCCCGGCCGTCCGGCGCGGCGATCACGGTGTCGACCCCCTTCAGCAGGATGACGGCGTTGGCCTTCTCGGCGGCCCGGCGCGCGGCGGTCAGACGCTCGGGGCGCGACTTGAGCAGGCCCGGAAACAGGCGCTCGAACTCGCCAGGGTGCGGGGTCAGGACGTCGTCGCGGTCCAGCACCGAGAACAACTCCTCCGGATCGTCGCGGAAGACGGTGATGGCGTCGGCGTCGATCACCAGCGCAGCGCCCGTGCGCGCCAGGGCCAGGACGTTCAGCAGCGTGGTCTCGTTGACGCCGGCGGCCGGCCCGATGATGGCGGCGTCCGCCTGGTCGGCGGCCTGTTCCAGCTCCAGGTCCGTGTCGAACGGCTTCAGCATCACCGCCTCGAGATGCGCCGCGTTCGTGGCCAGGGCGTCCTGGCCCGCGTACAGCGTGACCAGCCCCGTCCCGATCCGCAGGCCCGCACGCGAGGACAGCCGCGCCGCGCCTGTGCTCCAGGCATCGCCGCTGACGACGATCAACCGGCCCCGGGCATGCTTGTGCGAGGCGGCCGTCGGCCACGGGAAGCGCGCCAGCCAGAACTCGGGCCCGTTCTCCACCAGCTTCGACGGCGTGGGCGGGAGGCCGATATCGGCCACGAGGACTTCACCGCAGAGCGATCGGCCAGGCTCCAACACGTGGCCGGGCTTGCGGGCGTGGAAGGTCACGGTCAGGCCGGCGCAGACGGCCGGTCCCAGTGGCTTTCCCGTATCGCCCGGGACGCCGCTGGGAACGTCGACGGCGACGACCGCCGCGGGCCGGGCCGCGAGGGCCGCGGCGGCGTGGGCGGCTGCGCCGTCGAGCGGTCGCGACAGACCGGCGCCGAACAGGGCGTCGATCACCAGCGCCTCGCCGAGGTCGCCATTCAGCGGCGCCGTGGGGCCATCCCACCGCGCCCGCATCGCCTGGGCGTCCGGGGTCGCAGCTTCGCCGAGCGCCCTCACCTCCACCGGCCAGCCGCGCGCCTTGAGCAGCCGCGCCGCCACATAGCCGTCGCCGCCATTGTTGCCGGGGCCGCAGAGCACCAGCGCCGGCTGGGGCCGGAAGCGCTGGACCACCGCCTCGGCCACGGCCTCGCCCGCCCGCTCCATCAGGACCTCGCCCGGCGTGCCGGCGTCGATGGCCGCCCGGTCGGCGGCCGCCATCTCGGCGACGGTGAGGATTGGACGCGCGGTCAAAGGACCCCCGTCGCGGCCTCGGCGCCCTTCTCGACGAGCCGCAGGGTCTCGCCGTCCGTCTCAAGCACGGTGATGGAGGTGTGATCGGGCCGGAACGCCAGCACCTGATCTACGCCTAGCAGGCGCGAGACCGCCGCATTGATCGCCACGTAGTGCGAGAAGACCGCGGTGTTCGCCCGCTGGGCGAGCGAGGCGACGATATCCGAGCGCCAGGCGTCGTAGTCCATGTCGCCGTCGATGGCGCCCCAGGTTCCCTGGAACGCCTGCCGCAGCCACGCCGGCCGCTGCTCGGCGCTAAGGGACTTGGGCGTGGGAATTTCGCCCACGACCGGATCGATCTCCACCGGGACCCCCAGGGCAGCGGCCGTCGGTTCGGCGGTTTCCCGACAGCGGCGCAGGGGCGAGCTCACCACCAGCCCCGGCCGCTCGATCTGCGGCCGCGACAGCAGCCAGTCGCGCGCCGCCCGCGCCTGCGCCTGGCCCGCCTCGTCCAGCCCCGGATCGTCGTCGTGGCCGCCCCAGGTGGAGGACGGCCGGCCGTGCCGGATCAGGTAGAGGCGCGCCATGAGGGATCAGTCCGGGGTGAAGATGTTGAGGTCCCCCTGCTGGGTGACCGTGCCTGTCCGCCCGATCTGCTCGCTCGCTTCGAGACTGGCAAGGGTCGCCGGATCATTCGGCGTGTTGGCGGCGAACCGGCGGCCGCTCTCGTCCCGCCCGACGATGATGCCGAGGAACGGTCCCTCGCGCTTGTGGAGGACGGTATAGGTCTCGACCACGCCGCGCCCCTGGGGCGTCTCGACGATCTCGGGATGGGGCAGCGCGTCGATCTCGCGCTGAAGGATCTTGGGATCCTCGCGCTCGAAGGGCTTGTCCGGCGCCGTGGTGGAATAGATGCCCGTGGACTGCTTGGTCAGGTACCAGCCGTTGCCGGTGACCAGGCCGTAGGCGCCCGGCTTGGCCCGCAAGCGGTCCATCATCACGGCGATGGAGTGCATGACGTAGTTGTTTCCCGGCCCGCCGGCATAGGGCAGCCCGCCGGTGACGGTCAGGCCGCGGGGGTCGTCCAGCGACAGGCCCAACTCCTCGGCGCCCACCTCCACGGCCACGGGGAAGCAGGAGTAGAGATCGATGACGTCGATGTCGGAGAGGCCGACCCCCGCCATCTCGAACGCGCGCTTGCCGGTGAGGCGCATGGCGGGGCTGGAATGGAAGTTCTGGCGGTCCAGCGGGTGCCACAGGTCGGACGCGTCCGCGCAACCGTGCAGATAGAGCCACTTGTCCTCGGGAACGCCCAGTTCGCGCGCCTTCTTCACGCTGGCGATCAGCACCCCTGCGGACTGGTCCACGTCCATGATCGCGTTCAGCAGCTTCGGGTACGGGAAGCCGATCATCCGGTTCTTCTCGGTGACCGTGACCAGCTCCTCAGGGCTGCGCTCGACGGGGAACCAGGCCTCGGGATTCTTAGCCGCCACCGCACTGAAGGCGGAGAACAGCTTGCCCATCCTGGCCTGGTGGTCGGCGATCGAGCGGCCATCCCGGGCGCGCAGGGCGTTCTCGAAGATCGGATAGATGTTGATGGGGCGGCTCAGGCCATGGCGGATCTCATAGGGCGTGCTGCCCGGCCGCGGGTCGCCGACGCGCTCGGCGGGCTCCAGCGTTTCGTCTTCGACGGCGGCCCAGTCGTCGAACCCGAAGCCCTTCGTCGCCCGCTTCGTGGCCGAGCCCAGGAATTCGCAGCCGACGGTCAGGGCCAGGTCCGTCTCGCCCCGTGCGATCCGCTCGGCCAGCATGTTCACCAGGTACTGGGGCGTGTTGCCGCCCATCTCCGAATAGACGCCCCAGCGCGGCTGGGCCCCGATCATCTTCGACAGGGTGGTGGGCGGGTTGGTGGCGTGGGGGATCATCCCGCGCTTGGAGCCCGGCGCGTCGATCGTGAAGCCGACGACCGCGAGACTGTCGATCGCGGCCAGTCCCTGGGCGCCGATGCCGGCGTCGGCGGCCGCTCGTTCCGCCGCAATCTTCAGCAGCGACGTCGGAGACGGCGAGGAGGCCGGATCGCCCCGGTATGTGAATTGGCCCGCTCCGATGAGCACCGGGGTCCGTTCGTCCATGCTTCAGCCGCCTCCAAAACGCGTTTCGCAGCGATCCTAGGCGCCGAACCCGCCCCCACAAGGCGATTCCCGGCGTGATCACTTTCTGACCTGTTGGCGCCTATTTCCTAGGCGACGACCCAGTTTCCCAGGCGGCCGCAACGGCAGGCAACCGAAGCGTGCTTGTGGGGCCGGGCCGGTGCGTGCTGGTTCGCCCGCGACCGTTGGGGCGTCCGCCGTCACGAGTACAGATCGAGCGCATGAAAAAGATCGAAGCCATCATCAAGCCGTTCAAGCTCGACGAGGTGAAGGAGGCCCTGCAGGACCTGGGCGTCCAGGGCATGACCGTCATCGAGGCCAAGGGCTATGGCCGCCAGAAGGGCCAGACCGAGCTCTACCGCGGCGCGGAGTACGTCGTGGACTTCCTCCCCAAGATCAAGATCGAGGTCGTGATCGCCGACGACCAGCTGGACCGGGCCCTGGAGGCGATCGCTACCGCCGCCCGGACCGGCCGCATCGGCGACGGCAAGATCTTCGTCTCTGAGATCCTGGACGTCGTGCGCATCCGCACCGGCGAGACCGGCACCATCGCCATCTGATCAACAGCACCTACGCGTTCAAGAAAAGGGGATATCCGCCATGGCTTCCGCCAAAGACATTCTGAACCTGATCAAGGAAAAGGACGTCAAATACGTCGACGTCCGCTTCACCGACGTGCGCGGCAAGATGCAGCACGTGACCTTCGACATCGACCTGGTCGACGACGACTTCCTGACCGACGGGACGATGTTCGACGGCTCCTCGATCGCCGGCTGGAAGGCCATCAACGAGTCCGACATGAAGCTGCGTCCGGACCTGGACTCGGCGATCATCGACCCGTTCTACCAGCAGACCACGCTGGCCCTGTTCTGCGACGTGGTGAACCCCGACACGGGCACCCCGTACGAGCGCGACCCGCGCTCCATCGCCAAGGCGGCGCTCAACTTCGTGAAGGCGTCGGGCATCGGCGACACCGTCTACTTCGGCCCCGAAGCCGAGTTCTTCATCTTCGACGACGTCCGCTGGGACACGGCCCCGCACAACACCTTCTACGCTTACGATTCCACCGAGCTGCCGGTCAGCTCGGGCAAGGCCTACCCGGAAGGCAACATGGGCCACCGGCCCGGTCCGAAGGGCGGCTACTTTCCGGTCAACCCGATCGACAGCGGCCAGGACCTGCGCGGCGAGATGCTGGCGGTGATGGGCGAGCTGGGCATGAAGCCGGAAAAGCACCACCACGAGGTGGCGCCGGCCCAGCACGAGCTCGGCCTGAAGTTCGACACCATGATCGTCATGGCCGACCGGCTGCAGCTTTATAAGTACGTGATCCACAACGTGGCCCACGCCTACGGCAAGACGGCCACCTTCATGGCCAAGCCGATGTTCGCCGACAACGGCTCGGGCATGCACGTGCACCAGTCGATCTGGGGCAACGGCAAGCCGCTGTTCGCCGGCGACAAGTACGCGGGCCTGTCGCAGATGTGCCTCTGGTACATCGGCGGGATCATCAAGCACGCCAAGGCGATCAACGCGTTCTCGAACTCCACGACGAACTCGTACAAGCGCCTGGTGCCCGGCTACGAAGCCCCGGTGAAGCTGGCCTACTCGGCCCGCAACCGCTCGGCCTCGATCCGCATCCCGCACGTGGACAGCCCGAAGGGCAAGCGGATCGAAGCCCGCTTCCCCGACCCGATGGGCAATCCCTACCTAACCTTCACCGCCCTGCTCATGGCCGGCATCGATGGCATCGTGAACCAGATCGATCCGGGCGGCCCGGCCGACAAGAACCTCTACGATCTGCCGCCCCGCGAGCAGAAGAAGATCCCCGAGGTCTGCGGCTCGCTGCGCGAGGCCCTGGAGAGCCTGGACAAGGACCGCGCCTTCCTGAAGGCCGGCGGCGTCATGAGCGACGATTTCATCGACAGCTACATCGAGCTGAAGATGGAAGAGGTCATGCGCCTCCAACTCCACCCGCACCCGGTGGAATTCGACATGTATTTCAAGTGCTAGTCAGCGAGAGCTGATTGCAGGACGGGGCCGCGGAGCGATCCGCGGCCCTTTTCGCATCCGCTCAGGTCGGCTTCTTGCATTCGCCCACATAATCGACGTTCTTGCCGGCCATGTCGGCCTCGCAGGCGTTGCCGAAGGTCTGACCCGGCCCCTTAGCGTCCGGGCAGGAACACACGGGTCGATAGTCCTTGGGGCAGATCTCGGGCTTCGTCGTGCACACGCCCTCTGCGTCCGCGACGCCGCACTGACCGACCTTGGTCTTGCAGAAGTCCTTGGACGATTTGCACTTCAGGCCGGCGATCGTCCCGCAGGTTCCGCCCGTTTCAACCGTGCCGAGCTCGGCGACGGCCGCAGCGGGCGTGGCGGCGGCGGGAGCTGCGGCGGCAGGCGCCGGCTCGGTGGCGGCGGGTTCGGCCGGCTTCTGGCAGGCGCCCAGGGCAAGCAGGGCGACGAACGCGACTGATGTCACTCCACGACGCAGGAACATGGCGACCTCCGTTCTCGCACAGGTTGCCAATAGTGAAACTACAGCTTTCTTGGAATAGCAACGCTCGACGAACGAGGCCGTCTCGGGAGGTGATTGCGATGGACCGCAGCCCCCCTCTAAAACGGTCCGTTCAATCTCTCCGGGGCCTCCTTTGAAATCAGCGCTCTTCGCCGCCGCCGCGGCCCTCGCCTTCGCCACGCCGCTGGCCGCAGAGCCGTCGGAGGGGCCGCAGCCGCTGCCGATGCCGGCGCCGATCGCTACGCCCCGGGACGTCGCCTACCCCGCCGGCACGCTCAAGCTTGAGGTGGACGCCACTGACGTGGAACGCCGGATCTTCCGCATCCGGCAGACCATTCCGATCGTCGGCGGCGGCGCGCCCGTGACGCTCCTCTATCCGCAGTGGGTCCCCGGCGGCCACTCGCCCCGCAACGCCCTCTTCAACATAGCCGACCTGGTCGTGAAGGCGAACGGCAAGGTCGTGCCCTGGACGCGCGATCCCGTGCAGGTGTTCGCCTTCCACCTGACGCCGCCGGCCGACGCCCGCTCGCTGGACATCGAGTTCCAGTACCTGTCGCCCACCGCCGGCGACCAGGGTCGGGTGGTCATGACGCCGGAGATGCTGAACGCCCAGTGGCTGAACCTGGCGTTCTACCCGGCGGGCTATTTCACCCGGCGGATCAATATCGAGGCGGCGATCAAGCTGCCCGAGGGCTGGGGCTACGGCACGGCGCTGGAGACCGACAAGACCGAGGCCGGCTGGACCCGCTTCAAGACGGTCGACTTCGACACCCTGATGGACTCGCCGATGTTCGCGGGCCGCTACTTCAAAAAGTACGACCTCGACACCAGCGGCAAGTCGCCGGTGCGGCTGAACATCGTGGCGGACAGGCCCGAACTGCTCGCGGCCACGCCGGACCAGATCGAGCAGCACCGCGAACTGGTGCGTCAGGCCGACAAGCTGTACGGCGCGCGGCACTTCGACCGCTACGAGTTCCTGCTGGCCCTGACGGACCGCATGGGCCGCATCGGCCTGGAGCACCACCGCTCGTCCGAGAACGGCACCGTGCCCGAGTATTTCACGGAGTGGTCGAAGAACGCCCCGGCCCGCAACCTGCTGCCGCACGAGTACAACCACTCGTGGGACGGCAAGTACCGTCGCCCGGCCGACCTGTGGACGCCGAACTACAATACGCCCATGCGGGACAGCCTGCTGTGGGTCTACGAGGGCCAGGATCAGTACTGGGGCTTCGTGCTCGGCGCGCGCTCGGGCCTGGTGACCAAGCAGCAGACCCTGGACGCTCTGGCGATGACGGCGGCGCTCTACACCGAAGGTCGTCCCGGCCGTGCGTGGCGATCGGTCGAGGACACCACCAACGACCCGATCATCGCCAGCCGCCGGGCGATCCCGTGGACCAGCTGGCAGCGCAGCGAGGACTACTATTCGGAGGGCCAGCTGATCTGGCTCGACGCCGACACCCTGATCCGCGAGAAGACCGGCGGGAAGAAGTCGCTGGACGACTTCGGCCGCGCCTTCTTCGGCGTCAATGACGGCCAGTGGAAGCAGCCCCTCACCTACACGTTCGAGGACGTGGTCAAGGCGCTGAACGCGGTCACGCCGCATGACTGGGCGACCTTCCTGGACACCCGGGCCCGCAAGGTGGCCCCGGCCTACCCGCTGGATGGCCTGGCCCGCGGCGGCTACCGGCTGGTATATACGGACAAGCCCACCGACTACTGGCGCGACACCGAGGCGAACCGGAAGGCCGTCGACCTGACCTATTCCCTCGGCCTGGTGCTGAACCGCGAGGCGACGATCACCGGCGTGCTTTGGGACAGCCCGGCCTTCAAGGCGGGAATGACGGTGGGCGACAAGATCCTGGCGGTGAACGGGATCGCCTATGACGCCGAGCGCCTGAAGGAGGCGATCGCGGCGGCCAAGGGCGGCAAGGACGCCATCACCTTCATTGTGAAGGACGGCGACCACTTCAAGGTGCAGCCGGTCAGCTACAACGGCGGCCTGCGCTATCCGCGGCTGGAACGGATCGAAGGCAAGCCCGACCTGCTGACGAATATCTACGAGCCGCTGAAGTAGCGGCTCAGAGCTCTGATCTCAGAGTTTTTGGGCGATCCACCAGTAGGCGGCGAAGGCCAGGGCGCCGGGGGCGAGGTAGGCCCCCGCGAACTGCCAGACCGACAGGTCCGGCACGGCGGCCACGATCGCCGAGCCCGTGGCCACGACGGCCAGTATCGCGATGGACGTGCCGACGATGTTGGCGACCTCGGCCGGAATGCGGACCGGCGTGCGCCCCTTGCTGACTTGCGACATGTCTTCTCCCGTCATGCGCCGCCTATGCTGGCGGTCTGCAGGAACAGCCTCGCGCGCCGACCCGCGTTCGACAAGGAAAAACAGTCGGAGGCGTCCCTACGGCGCGAACCGGTCCTCCATCCAGGCGCCTGCCAGTCGGATCGCCCGCCGGGCGGCCTGCAGGCCGCCGCCCCAGGCGTGGAAGACGTGGATCATCTCGGGCCAGACCTCCAGCCGTACCTCGACGCGCGCATGGGCCAGGACGTCGGCCATGGTGATGCTGTCGCTGAGGAGGGTCTCTTCCGAGCCGGTCTGGATCAGGACCGGGGCGACGCCCTCGAAGGCTCCGAACACCGGCGAGGCCAGCGGGTCGCGGGCGTCGAGGCCGCCGAGGTACATCAGCGCGTTCTGGTCCAGGCCCGCCTTGCTGATCATCGGATCCGTCTCGGCCTTGGTGCGGTAGCTGGCGCCGGACTGAGTCAGGTCGGCCCAGGGGCTGATCACGAAGACGCCCGCCGGCTGCGGCAGGCCCTCGCCCTTCAGCGCCAAGGCCAGCGCCAGGGCCAGGCCGCCGCCCGCGGAGTCACCCGCGACGATCAGCCGCCGGGGGTCGGCGCCGCCTTCGAGCAGGCCCCGGTAGGCCGCGACAGCGTCCTCCACGGCGGCCGGAAATCGATGCTCGTGCCCCAGCCGGTAGTCGGCGGCGATGGCCACGGAGCGCGCCGCTTCAGCAATCCGGGCCACCATCGGTCGGTGGCTCCGCGGGCTGCCCGCCGTGTAGGCGCCGCCGTGCAGGTAGAGGATCGCGCGGCCCGCCACCGCGCCCTGGGGAACCACCCGCTCGCACCTCACGCCGCCCAGGGTGACGGGTTCGTGAAAGCAGCCGGTCGGCAGCGCCCCCATCTCGCCCGCGGCGTCCATGGCCGCGCGGCGTTCGGCCACGGTTGGCGGGGGCGCATCCGGACCGGGCTGGCGCGCCGCCAGCAGCGCGCGCACGCCGGCGATCTCCGGATCGTTCCAGCTGGTCATGCCGCCCGCCCCATCGCGACTCGCCGCATTGCCTTGAGAGCCCACCCTGTTCATACCGAGCCCCTCAGAATCGCACCACCTTTCCAGCACCCATGTCCCAGCCCAGCGCCAAGCCCCTGCCCGACCTGTTCGACGACGCGCTGAACCCGGCGCCGGCGGCGCCGCTGGCCGAGAGCCACGAGCCGCGCCCGGACACCCCCGTGGCCGGCAAACCCTCCGGCTACTCGGCCGCCGACATCGAGGTGCTGGAAGGCCTGGAGCCGGTCCGCAAGCGGCCCGGCATGTACATCGGCGGCACGGACGAGCGGGCGCTGCACCACCTGTTCGCCGAAGTCCTCGACAACGCCATGGACGAGGCGGTGGCCGGCCACGCCAAGGTCATCACCGTCAGCCTCGACGCCGAGGGCGCGCTGAGCGTGACCGACGACGGCCGCGGCATCCCGGTGGACCCGCACCCGAAGTACCCGGGCAAGTCGGCCCTGGAAGTGATCATGACCGTCCTGCACTCGGGCGGGAAATTCTCGGGCAAGGCGTACGAGACCTCGGGCGGCCTGCACGGCGTCGGCGTCTCGGTGGTGAACGCGCTCAGCGAACGCGTCGAGGTCACCGCCTGGAAGGACGGCTTCGAGTGGCGCCAGGCCTTCACCCGCGGCAAGGCGGTCGGTCCGATCGAGAAGCTGGGCCCGACCCGAAAGAAGGGCACACAGATCAGCTTCACGCCCGATCCGGTGATCTTTGGCGAGGGCGTGGCGTTCAAGCCGGCGCGGCTCTACCGGATGGCCCGGTCCAAGGCCTATCTGTTCGGCGGCGTCGAGATCCGCTGGAAATGCGATCCCAGCCGGATCCACGACCAGACCCCGGCAGAGGCGGTGTTCCGCTTCCCCAACGGCCTGGCCGACTTCCTGGCCGAGCGGATCAAGGGGCTGGAGACCGTGACGCCCGAGCCCTTCGCCGGCCGCTACGAGCGTCCGGGCGAGGCCGGCAAGGTGGAGTGGGCCGTGGCCTGGACCCCTGCCGGCTTCGGCGAGGCCGACAGCTTCATGCAGTCGTACTGCAACACGGTGCCGACGCCGGAAGGCGGCACGCACGAGGCCGGGCTGCGCGCGGTGCTCACCCGCGGCCTCAAGCAGTACGCCGAACTGACCGGTGAGAAGCGGGGCGGCCTGATCACCGCCGACGACGTGATCTCCCAGGCCGGCGCCCTGGTCAGCGTGTTCATCCGCGACCCTGAGTTCCAGGGCCAGACGAAGGAAAAACTGTCCTCCACCGAGGCCCAGCGGCTGGTCGAGAAGGCCCTGGCCGATCCGTTCGACCACTGGCTCACCGCCCAGCCCAAGGCCGCCAGCACCCTGCTGCAGTTCGTCGTCGAGCGCGCCGAGGAGCGTCTGAAGCGGCGCAAGGACAAGGAGGTCGCCCGCGCCTCCGCCACCCGCAAGCTGCGCTTGCCGGGCAAGCTGGCGGACTGCGCCGGATCCTCCACCGAGGGCACCGAGCTGTTCCTGGTCGAGGGCGACTCGGCCGGCGGCTCGGCCAAGCAGGCGCGCGACCGCAAGACCCAGGCGATCCTGCCCCTGCGCGGCAAGATCCTGAACGTGGCCTCGGCCTCGATCGACAAGTTCGGCGGCAACAAGGAGCTCTCGGACCTGCTGCTGGCGCTGGGCGCGCAGACGGGGTCGAAGTTCAAGGAAGAAGACCTTCGCTATGACCGCATCGTGATCATGACCGACGCCGACGTGGACGGCGCCCACATCGCGAGCCTGCTGATCACCTTCTTCTACCGGACGATGCCGGACCTGATCCGAAACGGCCGGCTCTACCTGGCCCTGCCCCCGCTCTACCGGCTGAGCCACGGCGGCAAGGCAGTCTATGCCCGGGACAACGAGCACCGCGACGAGCTGCTGGCCACCGAGTTCAAGGGCAAGAAGCCCGAGATCAGCCGGTTCAAGGGCCTGGGCGAGATGATGCCGGCCCAGCTCAAGGAAACCACCATGGACCCGAAGAGCCGCACGCTCGCCCGGGTGACCCTGCCTCGCGCGGAGGAGGTGGTGGA
Organism: Phenylobacterium sp. RIFCSPHIGHO2_01_FULL_69_31; assembly: GCF_001824475.1. GTDB lineage: Bacteria > Pseudomonadota > Alphaproteobacteria > Caulobacterales > Caulobacteraceae > Phenylobacterium. The sequence goes on from NZ_MHXN01000037.1 coordinate 52,806, forward strand.
GGACCTGGTCGAACGACTGATGGGCCGCAAGCCCGAGGCGAGGTTCCAGTTCATCCAGGAGAACGCCGAGTTCGCCGCCGCGGACCTCGACATCTAGGAACGGCCCCGCGGACTCCAACGTTTCGCCAAGCGAGACAGGAGCGCGAGATGGCGAAGAAGCAGAAGAAGGCCAAGGGCCTCATCCCCAAGAGGATCGCCGGGGTGAAGGTGCCCCGGTCGGTGCGCAAGGGCCGGTTCGGCGAACTGTTGGCCTCGAAGACCGGCCAGGCGGTGATTGCCCAAGCCATCCTCGGCGCCGGCGCCGTCGCCGCGGGCATGAAGGCCAAGGAGAACCCGAAGGTCCGCAAGCTGGCCAAGGACGCCGGCGAGACCGTCTCCGACACGGCGCACGATGCGGGCCGGCAGGCGGCCGACACCAGCGCGAACCTCGCCTATGCCGTCGGCCTGGCCGCCCGAACCTTCGTGGACGCCCTGCGCCAGGGCGAGCCGCGGTCGTTCAAGGCGTCGGGCGAGGCCGAAGCCGAGCGCTGGACTCCCGACTACGGGGCGCCCGAGCCTGTCGTCCGCCGCAAGGGCGCCGCGGCACCCGTCGGCCCGGGCTGACGCCCAAACGGGCGGCGCGCGGACGTCTCATTGAACCCCGATCGCCGCCGTGCGTTGACAGCGGAGCCGTCCGCCGTATGTTCCGCGCGCGTGCCGATCTCCGTCCACGCCTCCGCGTCGCGCCGTACCCGTTTTGCGGGAGCGCCCCGCACCATCGTTAGCGAATGACCGAATTTTCCGACCTGGGCCTGTCGCCCGCGACCCTTAAGGCCGTCGCCGAAACCGGCTACACCACCGCCACGCCGATCCAGGGCGAGGCCATTCCCGTGGCCTTGCAGGGACTGGATGTCCTGGGCATCGCCCAGACGGGCACCGGCAAGACCGCCGCCTTCACCCTGCCGATGATCGACCGGCTGGCGGCCGGCCGCTCCAAGGCGCGGATGCCGCGGGCGCTGGTGATCGCCCCCACCCGCGAACTGGCCGATCAGGTCGCCGCCTCGTTCGAGAAGTACGCCAAGGGCCAGAAGCTCAGCTGGGCGCTCTTGATCGGCGGCGTTTCGTTCAGCGATCAGGAGCAGAAGCTGGATCGCGGCGTGGACGTGCTGATCGCCACGCCCGGCCGCCTGCTGGACCACTTCGAGCGCGGCAAGCTCTTGATGACCGGCGTCCAGATCATGGTGGTCGACGAAGCCGACCGCATGCTGGACATGGGCTTCATCCCGGACCTGGAGCGGATCTTCAAGCTCACCCCGGCCAAGAAGCAGACGCTGTTCTTCTCGGCGACCATGCCGCCCGAGATCACCCGGCTGACCAAGCAGTTCCTGCGCGATCCGGTCCGGATAGAGGCCTCGCGCCCCGCCACGACCGCAGAGACGATCACCCAGAACCTGGTTCGCATCCCCACCGCCGACCCCAAGGCCAAGCGCACGGCCCTGCGCGAGCTGATCGCCCGCGCCGACGTGAAGAACGGCATCGTCTTCTGCAACCGAAAGTCGGAAGTCGATATCGTCGCCAAGTCGCTGAAGAAGCACGGCCTGGACGCCGCCCCCATTCACGGCGACCTGGACCAGTCGACCCGCATGCGGACGCTGGAGAGCTTCCGCAGCGGCGAGCTGCGCCTGCTGTGCGCCTCGGACGTGGCGGCCCGCGGCCTCGACATCCCGGCCGTGAGCCACGTGTTCAACTACGACGTCCCGCACCACGCCGACGACTACGTCCACCGCATCGGCCGGACCGGCCGCGCGGGGCGCCTGGGCCAGGCGTTCATGATCGTGACGCCGGCCGACAGCCGAAACCTGGACAAGGTCCTGAAGCTGATCGGCAAGGTTCCGGACGAGATCGTGCTGGAAGGCATCGACTGGAGCAGCATCAAGGACGAGCCGCGTACCGGCGGCCGTGGCCGTGGCGAACGCGATCGCGGCCCGGGCCGTGGTCGCGAGCGCGGCGGGCGGGATCGCGACCGTACGCCCCGCGAGGAGCGGCCCCGCCGTTCGGAGCCTGCGGAAGCCGAGATCGTCGCCAGCGCCCCTGCGCCCGAGGCCGAGGAAGCCCCTGCCCGCCCGCGCCGCGAGCGCGCGCCGCGGGAGGAACGTCCCCAGCGCGCCGAGCGGGGCGAGAGTTCCGCGCGGAGCGAACGCCCCGAACGCGCCGAGCGTCCCGAACGCACGGAGCGTCCGGAGCGCGAAGCCAGGCCGGAACGTTCGGAACGGCCGGATCGCGAGCGTCGGCCCGAACGCCGCCGCGACCGCGACGACAACGACCGCGACCAGGTGGTGGGCTTCGGAAACGACACCCCCGCCTTCCTGATGCGCGCGGCGCCCATCCGACCCAGCGAAGAATAGTCTGCGCCTTTAACGCGTCGTTTGGGGTCCCGCCTTTAAGTTGCGGGGCATGTCGTCGGACATCGATTCAATTCTCCGCAGCCCTAAGGCCTATCTCTGGGCCCGGAAGGCGATCGAGGCCATGGAGGCCCACAGGGTCTGGCCGACCGCGCTCAACTTCGAGCTGTGGCTGCACTATGTTGCCGCCAAGGACAGCACGGTGGCCGCGGAGATCAACACCGTCCTGCAGTCGGGGACGCCGTTCACCGACCAGGTGGGTGAGAAGATCGCGGCCCAGCACCTTCCGGCCGCCAAGCTGTCGGGCGAGATCCTGGACGCCGGCAAGAGCCTGTCCCAGGAACTGGACAGTGTTCACCGGGCGATCGAGAGCGCCCGGGAGACGAGCGAGACCTACAGCCAGCAACTGGCCACCGCCAGCCAGTCGCTGGAGGAGCAGGACTCCGACGCCGTCCGCGCCATGGTCGAGAACCTGAGCGTCGCGACCCGCAAGGTCCGCGAAGAGAACCAGGCCCTCGAAAGCCAGCTGGCCGACACCACCGACGAACTGGGCCGCCTGCGCGAGCACCTGGAACAGGTCCGCCGCGACGCCATGACCGACGCCCTGACCAACCTGGCGAACCGCAAAGCGTTCGACGAGAACCTGGACGCCACCTGCGCCCAGGCCGAAGCGCGCACCGAGCCGGCGACCCTGGCCGTGGTCGACATCGATCACTTCAAGGTCTTCAACGACACCTGGGGCCACCAGACCGGCGACCAGGTGATCCGCTATGTGGCGAGCGTGATCGGCCGCGTGGCCGAGGGCGCCCGCTTCGCCGCCCGGTACGGCGGCGAGGAGTTCGCGGTGATCTTCCCCGGCGAAAAGAGCGACGTAGCCCTGGCCGCCCTGGAGAGCGCGCGGGAGGAGATCTCGTCCCGCATCTTGAAGCGCCGCTCGACCAACGAGGACCTGGGCGCGATCACCATTTCCACCGGCATCGCGGAATTCCGTCCGGGCGACACCCCGGCCGCCCTGCTGGAGCGGGCCGACGGGGCGCTCTACGCCTCCAAGCGCGCGGGCCGCAACCGCACCTCCCTCGCGGACATGGGCTCGACGGCGCACCGCGCCGCCTAAAGCCTTCCCGCCAGCTTTCCCTTGGCTGACGCCGGGGTATCTTGCGCTGAGTTGAACCCACGAGTTCATCCAGGGAGGACGCCATGGACGGCGCGCAGGCCACCCCGAAGGTCAAGACATCCGTCGACGACGGCGTCGGCATCATCACGCTTTCCGACCCCGGCACGCTGAACGCGGCGGGCCTGGACCTGATGGGCGACCTGACAGCCGCCTTCGAGGACTTTGCCTATGGCGACAAGGTCCGCGCGATCGTCATCACGGGCGAAGGCCGCGGCTTCTGCTCGGGGGCCAACCTCTCGGGCGGCGGCGCCGGCCGCCCCCAGCCCGCGGCGGGTCCGAACCAGTCGCTGATCGGCACCTTCAACCCCTTCGTCTCGGCGCTCCGCAAGTCGCCCAAGCCGCTCGTCTCGGCGGTGAACGGCGTGGCCGCGGGCGTCGGCGTCTCGCTGGCCTTGGCGGCGGACCTCGCCGTGGCGGCGGAGAGCGCCTACTTCCTGCTGGCGTTCCGCCGCATCGGCCTGGTGCCGGACGGCGGCGCCACCTGGATGCTGCCGCGCCTGGTGGGCAAGGCCCGCGCCATGGAGCTGATGCTGCTGGGCGAGAAGCTCCCGGCCAAGACCGCCGTCGAGTGGGGCCTGATCAACAAGTGCGTCCCCGACGCGGACCTGATGGGCGCGGCGATGCAGTACGCCCACGCCCTGGCCGATGGCCCGGCTTCGCTGGGGCTGACCCGCAACCTGGTCTGGGACGCCCTCGATTCGAGCTGGCAGGCCCAGCTGGAGGCCGAAGCCTACGCCCAGGGCGCCGCCCAGCGCACCACGGACGCCCGCGAAGGCGTCATGGCCTTCGTCGAGAAGCGCCCCGCCAAGTTCACCGGCCGCTAGCGGCTACCGGCGGAGACACTGTAAGGACCCTCGCAAGCCGCTTGCGAGGGTCCTTTCGTGCTCACCGTCCATCACCTGAACAATTCCCGCTCTCAGCGGGTGCTCTGGCTGCTGGAGGAGCTCGAGGTCCCGTACGAGCTGGTGCGTTACGAGCGCGACGCCAAGACCATGCTGGCGCCGCCGGAGCTGAAGGCGATCCATCCGCTGGGCAAATCGCCCGTCATCGCCGACGACGGCGAGGTCCTGGCCGAGACCGGAGCGATCGTCGAGTACGTCCTCGAGCGCTACGGGCAGGGCCGGCTCGCGCCCGCCGCAGGCACGCCGGCCGCCCATCGCCTGCGCTACTGGCTGCACTATGCCGAGGGCTCGGCGATGCCGCCCCTCCTGATGAAGCTGGTCTTCGGCCGCCTGCCGGCCGGCGCGCCGGCTCTGTTGCGCCCGATCGTGGCGAGCATCGCGAAGAAGGCGCAGACCAGCTTCATCGATCCCCAACTCGTCGCGCACTTCGACTACTGGGAGGACGAGCTGGGAAAGGCCGAGTGGTTTGCCGGCGAAACCTTCAGCGCCGCCGACATCATGATGAGCTTCCCGCTGGAGGCCGCCGCCGACCGCGCCGCGGCGCGCGTGGGCCGGCCGAAGCTGGCCGCCTTTCTCAAGCGGATTCACGTGCGGCCGGCCTATCGGCGGGCGCTGGAGCGCGGGGGCCCCTACGCCTACGCCGAGGACTAGCGGCCGCCGCGGTCGCGCCGCAGCTTTTCGAGCTCCTGCTCGATCAGGCGGTCGCGGATGCCTTCGCCGTTCATGTAGACGCTGGCGGCGTGCGCGCCGAGGCCGATGCCCCAGCCCAGCATCGGCCAGATCGCCCAGAAATAGTCACGCGACGTCAGCAGGTTGATCGCCACCAGGCTGGCGTTAACCAGCACGTAGGCCATCAGGTGGCTGCGGAAGGCCAGCTTCATGTCGGCGCGGCGGATCGCCAGTCGGCGCAGTTCGACGTCGTCGGTCATGTCTGTCCCCGGATCATTGGCCACAGGATAACCGCTCTTCCGCGTCAGTCGAGTTTCGCGGGCTGGATGGTCACGCTTTCGCCACAGCCGCAGGCATCGGTCTCGTTCGGGTTGCGGAACACGAACTTCGCCGAGAGCTTGGTGACCTCGTAGTCGATCTCCGAGCCCACGAGGAACAGCACCGCCTTGGGCTCGACGAGGATGGTGACGCCCTTGTCCTCGATCACCTCGTCCAGGGGCTCGCGCGTCTCGGCGTATTCCAGGACGTATTCCTGCCCGGCGCAGCCGCCGTTCTTCACCCCGACCCGCAAGCCGACGTAGGGCTTGTCGGCCTTGGCCATGATCTCCTTCACCCGCGCGGCCGCAGCGTCCGACAGGGTGACCACCTTGGGACGCGGACGACGCGGACGGGGGGTTGGGGTGATGTCGAGGTGCGTCATCAGAACATGTTCAGCGCTAGCTTGGCCTCGTCGCTCATGCGCGAGGGGTCCCACGGCGGGTCGAACACCAGGTCCACCTTCACGGAGCGGATCTCGGGAATCTCCCGCACCGCATCCTCGACCCAGCCCGGCATCTCGCCGGCCACGGGGCAGCCCGGCGCGGTCAGGGTCATGTCGATGGCCACGTCTTTGTCATCAGAGACATCAACTTTGTACACAAGGCCCAGCTCGTAGATGTCGACCGGGATCTCCGGGTCGAACACCGTCTTCAGCTTCTCGATCAGCTGATCGGTCAGCACGTCGAGCTCCGCCTGGCTGAGGGGCGGCGACTTGCTCTCGATGGGTGCGGCGTCGTCCATGGGGGTCATGCTACGCAAAAAAGGCCTGGGTCTTGGTCAAGGCGTCCACGAAGGCGTCGGCCTCTTCCACGGTGTTATATAGGGCGAAGGAGGCGCGGGCGCTCGACGTGACGCCGAAGCGCCGCATCAGCGGCTCCGCGCAATGGGTTCCGGCCCGGACCGCGATGCCGTAGCGATCGAGGATCTGGGCCACGTCATGGGCGTGGGCGCCGTCGACGGTGAAGGAGAGGATGGCCCCCTTCTCCGGCGCTTCGCCGATCACCCGCAGCCAGTTGGCGCCCGCCAGGCGCTCCCGGACGTGGGCGTAGAGATGGTGCTCGTGGGCGGCGATGGCGGCGCGGTCCTGGGCGGCCAGCCAGTCGATGGCCGCGCCCAGGCCGATGGCCTCCAGGATCGGCGGCGTGCCGGCCTCGAAGCGGTGCGGC
>NZ_MHXN01000037.1:59423-128676 GCF_001824475.1 Phenylobacterium sp. RIFCSPHIGHO2_01_FULL_69_31
GATCATCTCGCCGCCGCCCTGGTAGGGTGGAAGCGCGGCCAGTCGCTCGGCCTTGCCATAGAGGATGCCGATGCCGGTGGGGCCGTACAGCTTGTGGCCCGAGAAGACGTAGAAGTCCGCGTCGATGTCCTTCACGTCCACGGGCTTGTGGACGATGGCCTGGCAGCCGTCGAACAGCACCAGAGCGCCGACGTCATGCGCCATGCGCGCCAGCGACTTGGCGTCGTTGATGGTGCCCAGGACGTTGGACATGTGGCTCAGCGCCACAACCCGGGTCTTCGGCCCCAGCAGGCGCTGGTAGGCTTCCAGGTCCAGGGCGCCGTCGTCCGTGACCGGCACGAACTTCAGCACCACGCCCTTGCGCTCGCGCAGGAAGTGCCAGGGCACGATGTTGGCGTGGTGCTCCATCTCCGAGAGCACGATCTCGTCGCCGGGGTGCAGCGTGGCGCCGAGGCCCGCCGCGACCAGGTTCACCGCCTCGGTGCCGCCCTTGGTGAAGACGATCTCGTTCTCGTGGGCGCCGATGAACGCCGCGGCCTTCCGGCGGGCCGCCTCGTAGGCGTCGGTGGTCTCGTTGGCCAGGGTATGGAGGCCGCGATGGACGTTTGCGTAGGAGTATTCCATCGCATGGGTCATCGCCTCGATCACCGCCCGCGGCTTCTGCGCTGAGGCGGCGCTGTCGAGATAGACCAGCGGCTTGCCGTGCACCTGGCGCGACAGGATCGGGAATTCGTTGCGGACCGCTTCGGCGTCGAAGGCCATGGTTAGCCCCTCAGCCTTTCGCCGATCCAGGCGCGGGCGATCTCTCGGGCGGCTTCGTGGCCGATCCGGTCGACGACCTCGCCGATGAAGGCCTCGGTCAGCAGGGCGCGGGCCTCGTCCTCGGGAATGCCCCGCTGGCGGGCGTAGAACAGGGCGTCGTCGTCCAGGGCGCCCACCGTGTTGCCGTGCGCGCAGGAGACGTCGTCGGCGTAGATCTCCAGCTCGGGCTTGGCGTCGACCTCGGCGCGATCCGACAGGATCAGGGCGTGGTGACCCATGCGTGCGTCGGTGCGGTCGGCGCCCTCGGCCACGACGATCTTGCCCTGGAACACCGCCCGGGCCTGGTCGCGGACCACGCCCTTGGTGAGCTGCTGGGTGGTCCCGTCGACCGCCTGGTGGGTCACCGCCGTGGTCAGGTCGGCGTGGCGCTTGTCGGCCAGCAGATAGACGCCGTCGAGGCGCAGATCCGCGTGACCGCCGGGGTGACGGACCACCGTTTCCAGCCGCTGGCGGCGCGCGCCGGAGGTCAGGACGCTTTGCGCGAAACGGGCGCCCGGGGCCAGGTCGACCTCGGCCTGACTCACCGTCACGCCCTCTGCGCCGTCGGACGCCAGCACGATGCGCTCCACGGCCGCGTCCTTGCCCAGGCTCAGCATCAGGCCCGTCTGGCTGAGATAGCCGCCGGCGTCGCCTTCGTAGCTCTCCAGGATCGTCAGCCGTCCCGCGACCTCCACGTCCACGGAGATGCGGGCCGCGTGGGCGCCGTCGCCGCGGGAAACGATGCGGAGAGCCACGACCTTGGACTCGCCGGGCTCGACGCCGATGTGCGCCGCGCCGCGGCCATTCGCGACGACCAGCACTTCATCGGCCAGGGCGTCGAACGGTCCCGCGTGCAGCGCGGAGACGTCCAGCTCATCGGAGGGCGCCGGAACCTGCCGGATCAGGCCGCGTAGGTCGGTCCAGCGCCAGGCTTCGTCGCGCTTGCCGGGAAGCTCGGCGGCGTCCCGGGTGCGTATGGCGGAGACGACGCTCAAGCGGCCCTCGCGTACTTGTCGTAGCCTTCGCGCTCCAGCTCCAGCGCCAGGTCCGGCCCGCCGGTGGCGACGATGCGGCCGCCGGCCAGCACGTGGACCTTGTCGGGTTTGATGTAGTCGAGCAGGCGCTGGTAGTGGGTGATCACCAGCATGGCGCGGTCCGGCGAGCGCAGGGCGTTGACGCCGTCGGCCACGATGCGCAGGGCGTCGATGTCGAGGCCGCTGTCCGTCTCGTCGAGGATCAGGAAGCGGGGCGACAGCATCGCCATCTGGAAGATCTCCATCCGCTTCTTCTCGCCGCCGGAGAAGCCGACGTTGAGGGCGCGCTTGAGCATGTCGAAGTCGATCTTCAGCTCGGCGGCCTTGGCGCGGGCCAGCTTCAGGAACTCGGGGGCCGTCACCTCCGGCTCGCCGCGGGCCTTGCGCTGGGCGTTGAGCGCCGTGCGGATGAAGGTAAGGGCCGGAACCCCCGGAATTTCCAGGGGATATTGGAACGACAGGAAGACGCCCTTGGCCGCCCGCTCGTTGGGTTCCAGGGCCAGCAGATCTTCACCCTCGAGGGTGACTTTGCCGGCCGTAACTTCGTAGCCGCTGCGGCCGGTCAGGACGTAGCTCAGCGTCGACTTGCCGGCGCCGTTCGGCCCCATGATCGCGTGCACCTCGCCGGCGGGCACCTCCAGGGAGAGCCCTTTGAGGATCTCCTTGTCCTCGACGGCGGCGTGCAGGTTGGAAACGGACAGCATTCTAGCGGGCCTCATCGGCGAGGAACTGGGCCATGACCTTCAGCGCGTCCTCGACGCTCTCGACGGTCTCCTGTTTGCGGGGCGTGCCGGAACCCGGCGCGCCGCCGCGCTTGTCGGACAGCGTGACGCTGGCCTTGCCGCCCTCGAAATAGGCGGCGATGCGGTAGTTCGCGTGGTCGACCGAGACCGTATAGCGGCGGACGTCCGCGCTGAGGTTCCGGCCAGCCAGGAAGTCGCCGTCGGCGGTGACGGCGGCGTGCAGCGCCTGGGCGCCCTCGAGATCTGCCTCCTGCTGCCGCCGCTCGGCCTCCTCCCGGGCGCGGCGCTCCATCTCGCGACGCGCGAACTCGGTTTCGAACGCGTCTTTCAGCGTCAGAACCCTGGGCTTGCGCGTCCGGGTGGTCACAGCTCCACCGCCTTCTTGTCCTCGATCTTCTCGACGACGCGCACGTCCGCGCCGCTGCCGTGGGCGAAGGCGTAGGTCTCACCACTCTCGTCCAGGTAGCATTCGAGATCGAACAGGCCCGACTCAGGGTCGAGCAACGTGATCGCCGTCGCCCGCGTGCCCGCGGGGATCTCGGTCGGGGCCGGATCGCAGTTGCCCGCCGCGGTGGAGGCCAGGGCGCGCATCAGCACGACCCCGTCCCACTCGCGCAACATGTTGCCCTCGGCGTCGACCGCCGTCTGCTCGCCCTCGTAGGTCGGCCGCCCCGTCATCCCACACTCCCCTCTAGCGATATGGCCACCAGCTTCTGGGCCTCTACCGCGAACTCCATGGGCAACTCTTGCAGCACGTCCTTGACGAAACCATTGACCAGCAGTTGCACCGCCTCTTCCTGCGAGAGGCCGCGCTGCATGGCGTAGAAGAGCTGGTCCTCCGACAGGCGGGTCGTGGTCGCCTCGTGCTCGAACTTCGACTGCCCGTTGCGGGCCTCGATGTAGGGCACCGTGTGAGCGGCGCAGTGCTTGCCGATCAGCAGGCTGTCGCACTGGGTGAAGTTGCGCGCGCCCTTGGCCTTGGGGTGGGCCGAGACCAGGCCGCGGTAGGTGTTGGACGACCTCCCCGCGCTGATCCCCTTGGAGATGATCCGCGAGCGGGTGTTGGCGCCAAGGTGGATCATCTTGGTGCCGGTATCGGCCTGCTGGCGGCCGTTGGTGATGGCGATGGAATAGAACTCGCCGGAGCTCTCGTTTCCGCGCAGGACGCAGGAGGGATACTTCCAGGTGATCGACGAGCCGGTCTCGACCTGCGTCCATGACACCTTCGAGCGGTCGCCGCGGCAGTCCGCGCGCTTGGTCACGAAGTTGTAGATGCCGCCCTTCCCGGTCTCCGGATCGCCCGGGTACCAGTTCTGGACGGTTGAATATTTGATCTCGGCGTCGTCCAGGACGACCAGCTCGACCACGGCGGCGTGAAGCTGGTTCTCGTCGCGCATGGGGGCCGTGCAGCCCTCCAGGTACGAGACGTAGGCCCCCTTGTCGGCGATGATCAGGGTGCGCTCGAACTGGCCGGAATTCTCGGCGTTGATCCGGAAATAGGTCGACAGCTCCATCGGACAGCGCACGCCCGGCGGCACATAGACGAAGCTGCCGTCCGAGAAGACCGCCGCGTTCAGGCAGGCGAAATAGTTGTCGCTGACCGGGACCACCGAGCCCAGGTACCGGCGCACCAGTTCCGGATGCTCGCGGATCGCCTCGCTCATGGAGCAGAAGATGACGCCGGCCTGGGCCAGCTCCTTCTTGAAGGTGGTCACCACGCTGACGCTGTCGAACACGGCGTCGACGGCATAGCGGGGCGCGCCCTCGACGCCCGCCAGAACCTCCTGCTCGCGCAGGGGGATGCCCAGCTTCTTGTAGGTTTCCAGCAGGTCGGGGTCGACCTCGTCGAGGCTCTTGGGCCCCTCCTTCTTCTTCGGCGCGGCGTAGTAGTAGCTGTCCTGGTAGTCGATGCGCGGGAAGCTGACCTTGGCCCAGTCGGGCTCTTCCATGGCCAGCCAGCGCTCGAAGGCGTCCAGCCGCCAGGCCAGCATCCACTCCGGCTCGTCCTTCTTGGCCGAGATGAAGCGGACGATGTCGGCGTTCAGGCCCTTGGGCGCGAAGTCCTGCTCGATATCGGTGACGAAGCCATGCTTGTACTTCTCGAGCGAGGCGACGTGTTCGACGGTCTGTTTGACGGCGGCCATCAGGCGACCTCCCCGACTGGGCTGGTGGGGCGGCGGGCGACGTGGCGGGCGTGAGCTTCCAGCCAGGCGTCGGCGAACCGGGTCCAATCTGCTTCCGTGGTGTCCCAGCCGCCACTGACGCGGATCGCCGCAGGGGCCAGGTCGGCCTGGCCCATGGCGACCAGCACGTGGCTGGCCTTCACCTTGCCCGACGAACAGGCCGAACCGGCGCTGACCATCACGCCGGCAAGGTCCAGGGCCATAAGCTGGCGGTCGGCGTCCCAGCCGGGCGTGGCGACGCAGAGGGTGTTGGCCAGGCGCGGTTCGCCTTCGCCCAGCACCACGGCGCCCGCCGCCTTCAGCCGCGCGGCCGCCGCGTCGCGCCACGCGGGATCCCCGACTCCGGACACCGCCTTAGCCGCCGCGCCGAAACCGCTGATTCCAGGGATGTTCTCGGTCCCCGCGCGCCGGCCGCGTTCCTGGCCGCCGCCGTGCTGGATGCGCACCATGGTGGCGCGGGGGCCGAAGGTCAGGGCGCCCACGCCCTGCGGCCCGCCCATCTTGTGCGCGGAGATCGACAGGGTGTCGGCGCCCAGGGCGCGGCTGTCGATCGGCATTTTGCCGGCGGCCTGGATCGCGTCGACGTGCAGCCAGCCGTTCGCCGCGCGGACCAGTTCCGACGCCTCGGACACCGGCTGGATCACGCCGGTCTCGTTGTTGGCCAGCATCAGCGCCACGAAGGGGCGCCCGTCGCCCTCGTCCCAGGCGGCCAGCCGCTCACGCAGCCAGGCGAGGTCGGCCACGCCGCTCGCGTTCACCGGCAGGTATTCGACCGCGGCGTCCGAAGCCTTGGCCGTCTCCAGGACGCTGTCATGCTCGATGGCCGAGACGATCAGTCGCCGCGAGCCGGTCGCGACGGCGCTCAGGATGGCCAAGCCGTTGGCCTCGGTCCCGCCGCTGGTGAAGATGACCGTCGAGGCCGGCGCGGCGATCAGGGCGGCGACGTCGGCCCTCGCCTGCTCCATCACCGCCCGCGCGGCCCGTCCGGCGGCATGCACCGACGACGGGTTGCCGACCGCCTCCAGGGCGCGGGTCACCGCCTCGACCGCCTCGGGGCGGACGCGCGCGGTGGCGTTGTGGTCGAGATAGAGGCTCATGCGGCGCGACGCAGCCTCCCGCCGATGACGTCCGCAAGGCTCACGGAGGCCAGGTAGTCTTCGATCTTGTCGCCCAGGTCGGCCCAGAGGTCGTGCGTGAGGCAACGCTCACCACGGATCATGCAGCCCTGCCCCGCCTTCTCGCAGCGCGTGGCGCGCAGGGGCTCGTCCACCGCATGGACGATCTCGGCGATGGTGGTGGCGGAGGCGTCGCGGGCGAGGCGGTAGCCGCCCCCCGGCCCGCGGGCGCTCTTCACCAGGCCCTTGCGGCGCAGGCGGGCGAACAACTGTTCCAGATAGCTCAGCGAAATCTCCTGCCGGGCGGCGATATCGGCCAGCGCCACGGCGCGGCAGGCGTCGCTTTCGCGGCGCGCGAGGTCGGCCATCGCCATCACGGCATAGCGGCCTTTCGTGGAGAGACGCATGGTTTTGACCCAATGCAGTTTTCGCGCGCATCCGGCGGCGCCTATGTTATTAGCCCGGCCTCGCTCGAAGCGGGGTCGCGCCGGATGGCAGCGACTTAGGAAGACCGACTAAAACAGTCAAGTATTCTAGGCCAAGGAAGAGGGTCGAATGCCAGAGGTGGTTCTGACCGGCGCAGCCGGGCGGATCGAGGGGCGCTACTCCCAGGGCAAGAGCGAGACCGCGCCGGTCGCTCTGATCCTGCACCCGCACCCCAAGGCGGGCGGCCAGATGAACAATCCGGTGGCCGTCCAGCTCTTCCACCTGTTCATGAAGCGCGGCTTCTCGGTCCTGCGCTTCAACTTCCGCGGCGTCGGCCGGTCCCAGGGCGAATTCGACGGCGGCATCGGCGAATTGGCCGACGCGGCCACCGCCCTGGACTGGCTGCAGTCCACCAACCCCGCGGCTTCGCAGTGCTGGGTGGCCGGCTACTCCTTCGGGGCCTGGGTCGGCATGCAGCTCCTGATGCGCCGGCCGGAGACCGACGGCTTCATCTCGGTCTCGCCGCCGACCAACGCCTACGACTTCTCGTTCCTGGCCCCCTGCCCGGCCTCCGGCCTGATCCTGCACGGCCAGAATGACACCGTGGTGCCGCCGATCGACGTGGAACGCGTCGTCTCCAAGCTGCGCACGCAGAAGGGCATCGTGATCGACTACGACGTGGTCGAGGGCGCCAGCCACTTCTGGATGGAGAACCTGCCGGACGTGGAGCGCCGCGTCGGCGACTATCTGGACAAGCGCCTGGCGGCGAACCCGGCGTAACCGGTGGCCACCGCGCAGGAAGACGCCATCCGCGCGCGGCGGAAGCTGACCAACAAGCTGATCGCGGCGCATGAGGCGCAGCGGCTGCGGCCGTTCTTCCTGGCCGACGTGAAGCTGATCGTCGGCGACGGCGCCCTGGTCCTGGGCGTCGATGCGGTCATCGAAGCCTTCGCCGCCCAGTTCGCCGATCCGGCCTTCAAGGCCTATGTGCGGGAGACCGAGCGGGTCTGCCCGGATGCCGAGGGCCAACGGGCGGCCGAGCACGGCGCCTGGGTCGGCCGCTGGGCCGACCATGAGATGTCCGGAACCTACCTCGCCGTCTGGCGCAAGATCACTGGCCAGTGGGCCATCGAGAGCGAGCTCTACGTCACCCTGCGTTAGAACCAGCGGCGCTGGGTTCGCTCCAGCGCCTCCGCGACCTCGGCGACGAAGGCGACCGACCGCCGATCTGCGTCTCCGGGAACCAGGACCCGGTCGCGCGATCGGTCGGCCGGCCGCCAGGAGGAGGCCTGGGCAGCGGCTGGGGTAAGGCCGCTGGACGTGGGGGATGTCGGCTCGTCCATGACTGCAGGATGCTCGCCGCCCGTGCAGCGACGGCAGGCCGCCGTGTGGAGATTTCGTGCAGTCAGTCGGCGCGCGGGAGCGTCACCCGGAACGTGGCGCCCCGTCCGCCGTCCACCAGTTCGATGCGGCCATGGCTGGCGGCCAGGAGCGAGCGGGCGATGGACAGGCCCAGCCCCGTGCCACCCTCGGCGCGTCGGCTGGTGAAGAAGGGTTCGAACAGGCGCTCGCGGTCCGCCTCTGGCACGCCGGGGCCGTCGTCGGACACGGTGAGCACCACCTCCTCGTCCGCCACGACGGCGGAGACCTTTGCCGCGCCGGCGCCGGCCTGCCGCGCGTTCTGGAGCAGGATCGTCAGCACACTTTCCACCGTCGTGAGCGGCGCCGCGACAGGCGGGACCTCGCGCGGGATGTCGACGTCCACCGGAAAGCCCGCGGCGTCCGCGGCGCGCCGGGCGGGCTCGGCCAGGTCGGCCGACGCCCCCGCTTCCGGCATCGCCATGTCCGCGCGGGCTAGGTCCAGGAGCCGCGTGACCAGCTGGGACAGCCGCTCGCTGTCGCCGGCGATGTTGTCCAGGAACCGCCGGCGCTCGGCGGCCGACATGGTCTCGAAATGGTCCTGCAGCAGCTCCACTGCGCCGGTGATGCCGGCGAGCGGGGTCTTGAACTCGTGACTGACGGCGGCGGCGAAGTCGCGCAGGTAGCCGGAGCGGCGATCGATCGCCTCGGCCATGGCGCGGAAGTCCTCGTAGAGGTCTCGGATCTCGACGGCGGCCGTGCGAGGGGTGCGCGGAACGGCGCCGCCGCCGGCCACCTGCCGGGAGGCGGCGCTGAGCTTCTCGATCGGCAGGGTCACGCCGCGGGCGATGAGGCCGGAGACGACCACCAGCAGCCCCAGGATCACGCCGGCGGCGATGGCGAACTTGCCGCGGTCCTCGTACAGGCCGCGGAACAGCGCCCGCGGCGACCGCGACAGCAGCACCACGCCCTTGACCTGGTCGCCCAGGAGGATCGGCCGGGCGTGGTGCAGGCGGATGCCCGACGCCTTGCTGAGCCACTCGAAGCGGTAGAGCGGCCGGTAGTCGCCGTTCTCGCGCAGGACGGTTCGGGAGCGGCCGCCGAGCGCGACCTTGACCTCGGGCAGCGCGGAATAGTCCTCACCCTCGGGCGAGACGCCGCGCCCGTCCAGGATCACCGCGGAGGCCAGGGTCGTCCGCGTGGTCCGCTCGACCACCGGCTCCAGCGCCCGGGCCACGCCCACGGCCTGCGTATCGGGCGCCAGGCCGGCGAACGGCAGCGGCGGTCGCTCGGGGAGAACCGTGTCGCGGCTGAGGTCGATGGTGGTGAACTCGGGCCGGAAATAGCCGTCCGGCGGCTTCTCCGGCCGCGGTATCGGCGCGGGCGCGCCGGGCCATCCCACGCTGGCCATGGCCGCGATGGCCGCCCCCTGGGCCACGAGCTCGGCCTCGGTCTGGCGGACCAGGGTGTTTTCGTAGACCCTGAGCGAGATCGCCCCGATGGCGGGCATGGCGGCCGCGAAGACCAGCACGCCGAACAGGATCGTGCGCAGCCGCAGCGCCGGCCACCACCGCGCGATCAGGTCCTTCAGGCGCTCGATCAAGCCGGCTGGCCGAGGCAGGGCCCGAGGCGGTAGCCGACGCCGGCGCGGGTCTCGACCACGTCGTGGCCGCCCAGGGCTGCGAACTTGCCCCGCAGGTTGCGGACATGGCTGTCGATGGTGCGGTCGGTGATGGCGAAGCCGGGGCCGTGCAGGCGGTCGATGATCGCGTCCCGGCTGAACACCCGCGTCGGCGCGCTCATCAGGATGCGCAGGATGCCGAACTCGGTCACGGTCAGCGCCGCCTCGGCCTCGCCCCAGCGCGCGATCCAGCTCTCCGGATCGAGCTTCAGGCGGCCCTGGCTGAGGACGGCTTCGGCCGCCGGCGGCGGCGCGCTGCGCGCCCGGCGCAGGATGGCCTGGACGCGCGCGGTGACCTCGCGCGGACTGAAGGGCTTCACGACATAGTCGTCGGCGCCCAGTTCGATGCCCAGGATGCGGTCGATCTCGTCGTCGCGGGACGACAGGAAGAGGATCGGCAGGTCGCCCTGCGCCCGCAGACGGCGGCACACCTCCAGGCCGTCCAGCTTGGGCATGTTGATGTCGAGGACGACCAGGTCCGGGCGCTGCTGCTCGACCGAGGCCAGGGCGGCTTCGCCGTCCTCGGCTTCGCGGGCGGACAGGCCGGCCTTCTCCAGGGCGAAGACCAGGAGTTGGCGGATGTGCGGATCGTCGTCGACGACGAGGACCTGGGGCATGGAGCTCATGTTCCGGGGTTCGGGGTGGGCGTCAATGGCGAGGCGGCGGCCGGGCGAAGGTAGCCGTGGCAGTCCCGGCCGCGCAGATCGGGCATCGCGGGCGTCTCATAGACGTTGAGCTCGGCCCACGCGATCCGGCGCGCATCGCGCCACCGCCAGCTCCGCCAGTCCGCCTGGCGCTCGGCCACCTCGGCCATGAGCACGCGGCGCGTGAAAGCCACCCGCTCCAGGAAGGCCGGATCGTAGCCGCCGTGCTCGATCCGCGTGAGCGGGACCACGGCCGCGCCGCCGAGCGATCTCATGTAGCAGAGGTCGAGGTTCACGCCCCGGCCGCCGACCTCCCGGGCATGGCGCACGTTCCAGGCCGCGGCGATGGAGCCCAGGTCGACGATGCTGCACGCGCCAAGGACCAGGCCGGCGGCCAGCAGGTTGGCGTTGATCAGCCAGCCGGCGCTCTTCGCCCGCAGCAGCCGCCAGGTGACCAGGACGAGGCCCAAGGCGACCAGCGCCATCCAGAGCAGCGCCGCCAGGCGCATGCGGGTGAGCGAGTAGGCGTCGATGTAGTCGAGCGTGCGCAGCGCCGTGGAGGCGACGAGGAAGAGGTTCTGGGCGATCCAGACGGTAACCAGCACGCGCACCGCGCGGGAGCCGGCGGTGGCCGATCCCGGCCGCAGGAAGGCCAGCACGGACAGCCCCGCCAGGATCGCGGTCGCGATCAGCGGATAGGCGCCGCGGTGGGCGTAGTCGGCGAAGGTGACGTGTGGCGGCAGGCCCGCGCCGCCCCAGAGGAAGGCGATGTCGAGGGCGTTCTGCACCGCGAAGATGAGGTTGAAGAGCGCCAGCGAGGCGGCGACGGAAGCCGTGGTCACGCCCGGTATGCCGAGGTCGCCATCCAGCCCGGGCGTCCGAAACGTGCGACTGAGGCCGCGGGGGCGGAGCACGGCCCACACCATCACGCCCACCACCGCCCAGAAGATCAGCCGGGGCGGATCAGGCTCTCCCAGGTAGATGGCGCCCAGCTGCGCCTCGATCACCGGGTTGGCGGCGGCGAACAGGCCGAGGAACACCGCCCCGCCGACCAGCGGCAGCACGGCGCCGACGATGGCCACGGCGATCTTGACCGGGCCCCGCCGGGCCCGAGCCTTGAGCAGGGCGCGCAGATCGCACGCCGGGCCGATCAAGGCCTTCAGCCCGCCCGCGACCAGCCGCTGGGCCCAGCGCCAGCCGTCGTCGCCGGTCGGCGCGCGGGGGGCCAGGGCGGCCACGGCCAGGGCGAGCGCGAACAGCAGCCAGCCGAGGACGCTCGCCCGCTCGATCTGGAGGGCGGCCAGCAGGCCTGCGGCGGCAAGGGCGACGAGCGCCGGGCGATGGCGCCGGACCGCAGGGTTCGAAAGGCCGAGGGCGGCGGCGAAGGCCAGGCTGAAGAGGCCGAGGTTCAGCCCGACGCCAGGGGCGCCGAAGAACAGGAGATCCGCCGCGACGACGAGGCCGAGCGCGAGCGCGACCTTGATCCAGAAGCTCGGAAGCCGCGCGGGCATGTGGGACGTCCCCTTGTGTGGGGACCGTCCTAGAGCGGTTGCGTCGCGCCCTGCCCGAGCCGCCATGCGCAGGCGGCCCGGTTCATGTGCAGAGGTTGTGCAGAGGACCTAGGGCGTCAGCTCCAGCCCCTTCAGCGAGCCCTCGGCGCGCCAGTCCTCCAGCACCTTGGTGAAGGCCACCGGGCCTGCGCCGTACGAGCCGTTCTTGGCCGTCATGGCCTCGGGCTTGCCCTCGTTGTTGTAGTAGCCGGGCGTGCATTCCTTCAGGAACTGCTCGCGCATCACCGCCAGCTTCACGATGGTGTCGACCCAGGCCTGCTCGGCCTCCTCCGACGGCTCCACGACCCGGGCCTGCCGCTCCATCGCGCTCTTTACGAGGTAGGCGATGTGCTTGGACTGCTCGTTGATCATGTGGGGGAAGTTGGCGCTGAAGCCCGACTGCACGTTCGAGACGATGAAGCAGTTGGGGAAGCCGCGGGAGAGCACGCCGTGCAGCGTCTCGGCCCCGTTCTTCCACTTGTCGGTCAGGGTCTGGCCGCCCCGTCCGTACAGTTCGTAGCCCGAGCGCCGGGTGTAGTCAGTGCCGACCTCGAAGCCGGTCGCGTAGATCAGGCAGTCGACCTCGTATTCCTTGCCGTCCACGACGATGGCGTTCTCGGTGATGCGCTCGACGCCCCGGCCCTTGGTGTCGATGAGGTGGACGTTCGGGCGGTTGAAGGTCGTCAGGTACTCGTCGTGGAAGCACGGCCGCTTGCAGAACTGGTTGTACCAGGGCTTCAGGGCCTCGGCCTTGGCGGGGTCCTCGACCACCGCATCCACGCGGGCGCGGACCTGCTCCATCTTCTTGAAGTCGGCCAGCTGCATCAGCTCGGCGGGGTTCTCGACCTTCTCGCCGGCCTCGGCCTTCTTGCGGGCCAGGAGCAGGATGTTGCCGATGATGTCGGTCCAGCCGTCGTTCACCAGGTCCTTGTCGGCGAAGCCGCCGGAGACCAGGACGTTGAAGTTGTCCATCCGCTCCTGCTGCCACCCGGGCTGGAGGCTGGCGGCCCACTCCGGATCGGTGGGGCGGTTGTTGCGCACGTCGATGGACGAGGGGGTGCGCTGGAAGACGTAGAGCTCCTTGGCCCACTCGCCCAGGTGCGGCACGCACTGCACCGCGGTGGCGCCGGTGCCGATGATCCCGATCCGCTTGTCCTTCAGGCCCGTCAGGCCGCCGTTGGAGTCGCCGCCCGTGTACTCATAGTCCCACCGGCTGGTGTGGAAGCTGTGGCCCTTGAAGCTCTCGACACCCGGAATGCCCGGCAGCTTGGGGCGATGGAGGGGCCCGTTGGCCATGACCACGAAGCGCGCCCGCAGCGCATCGCCCCGGTTCGTGGAGACCGTCCACCGCGCGGCCGCCTCGTCCCAGCGCAGTTCCTTGACCTCGGTCTGGAAGAGCGCGCCCTTGTAGAGGTCGAATTTCTCGCCGATGGCGCGGCTGTGGCGCAGGATCTCAGGGGCGCGGGAGTACTTCTCGACGGGCAGGTAGCCCACCTCCTCCAGGAGCGGCAGGTAGATGTAGCTCTCGATGTCGCAGGCGGCGCCGGGATAGCGGTTCCAGTACCAGGTGCCGCCGAAGTCGCCGCCCTTCTCGATGATGCGGATGTCCTGGACGCCGGCCTCGCGCAGCCGCGCGGCGGCGAGCTGGCCGCCGAAGCCGCCGCCGATCACCACCACCTCGACCGCCTCGTCGATGGGCGCCCGCTCGATGGGCTGGACGTAGGGGTCCTCAAGGTAGTGGGCGAACTTGCCGGCGATCTCGACGTACTGCTCGCTGGCGTCGGCGCGCAGGCGCTTGTCCCGCTCGGCCCGGTACTTCTCGCGCAGTGCGTTCGGGTCGAAGCCCAGGTCGTCCGCCGCCATCGTCGTCCTCCGCCATGTTATCGGCGTTCAGCCTGCCGAACGAATGTTTGACCGGCAAGAGGGACGTCGCGGAAGGCGCCTACCTCTTCAGGCCGGCCAGATAGTCCAGCGCCGTGAGGGCCTGGGCGCGGACGCCGACCTCCATGGCGCCTTCGTCCATCACGTTGAAGAACGGCGAGTGGTTCACGCCCTTCGGGAAGCCGATGCCCAGGTCGTAGAACAGGCCCGGGATCTTCTGCTGATAGTACGAGAAGTCCTCGGCGCCGGTGATGAAGTCGATGTCGTCCTTGATCTTGCCCTGGGCGGCGCGGCCGAGGGTGGGCTTCATCTTCGCGGTTAGCGCCGGGTCGTTGCTGGTGACGGGGTTCGGCGTGTTCCAGACCACCTCGCCCTTGCCGCCGTAGCGGGTGGCGATCGAGTCCACCGTCTTCTCGATGCGGGCGATGATGTCCTTGCGCAGCGCCGGATCGAATGTGCGCAGCGTGCCGCTTAAGGTCATGTCGTCGGGGATGATGTTCCCGCGGACGCCACCGTGCACCGTGGCCACGGTCAGGATGGTCGGCGTGCGGGTCACATTGATCTGGCGCGCGGCGATCTGGTTGAAGGCCAGGACGATCTCGGCCTGCATGGAGGCGATGTCGATGCCGGCCGAGGGGTTGGCGCCGTGGGTCTGCTTGCCCTTGAGCTTGATCTCGTAGCCGTCGGACGCCGCCATCATCGGCCCGGACCGCCACACCAGCGAGCCTGGCTCGCCGGGGATCACGTGCAGGCCGAACACCGCGCTGGGCGCCGGGTTGGCCAGGGCGCCTTCCTTGATCATCAGCGGCGCGCCGCCCTCCTCGCCCGCTGGCGGGCCTTCTTCGGCCGGCTGGAAGAGGAACACGACCGTGCCGGGGATCTGGTCCTTCATGCTGGCCAGCACCTCGGCCGCGCCCATCAGGATCGCCACGTGGGCGTCGTGGCCGCAGGCGTGCATCACGCCGACCTCGGCGCCGTTGTAGGTCGCCTTCACCTTGGAGGCGAAGGGCACGCCCGTCTGCTCGGCCACCGGCAGGGCGTCCATGTCGGCCCGCAGCGCCACCACGCCGCCGGGCCTGCCGCCCTTCAGCACGCCCACGACACCTGTCTTGGCCACGCCGGTGCGGACCTCGATGCCGAGCTTCTCCAGGTGCGCGGCCACCAGGGCGGCGGTGCGGACCTCGTTGTTGCCCAGCTCCGGATGCTCATGGATGTCGCGCCGCCACGCGACGACCTTGGGCTGGACCGCCTTGGCCTTGGCGAACACGGCCGTATCGAAGCCCTGCGCCGCGGCGGGCGCGGAGAGGGCCAGGGCGACGGCGGCGCCGGCGATCCAATGAGGTTTACGCATGAGACTTCCCCCTCAAGGCCTGACGATACGCCCACCGGCCATGGCCTGCGGGACCCCGGTGGTCTTCGGAAACGAGATGGGCAGGCCGCGGAAGGTGCGGGCCGCCAGATAGGCAAAGGCTTCGGCCTCGATGGAATCGCCGCGCCAGCCGTGGTCCTCGGCGGTCTTCACCGGCATGGAAAGCCGGTCCGCCAACGCCTTCATGATCTCTGGATTGTGCCGCCCACCGCCGGTGACGATCACCTCGGTCGGCGCTGCGCCCATCATCTCGAAGCCGGCCTTCACGGCCTCGGCGGTGAAGGCGACGAGGGTGGCGGCGGCGTCCTCGAGCTGCAGCGGCTCCAGCGGCTCCAGCGAGAAGTCGAAGCGGTCCAGGGACTTCGGCGGCGGCGCCTCGAAGTACGGATGGGCCAGCAGCGCCCGCACGACGCCCTCGTCCACCCGGCCGACGCTGGCGTACTTGCCGCCGGCGTCATAGCGGCCCGCGCCACGCGCCTGGACCAGGAGGTCGATCATCCCGTTGCCGGGGCCAGTGTCGAAGGCCGCGATCTCCTCGCCGCCGGTCCAGAAGGTGACATTGGCCACGCCGCCGACGTTGAGCACCGCCAGCGGCGGCTGCAGCCCCGAGGCCTTGGCCCGCGCCAGATGGTAGATCGGCGCGAGGGGCGCGCCCTGCCCGCCCGCAGCCACGTCGGCGGTGCGGAAGTCATAGGCTACGGGCCGCCCGGTCAGCTTCGCCAGCATGGCGGCGTCGCCGAGCTGCACCGTGCGGCCCGGCGCGCCGTCGCTCGGCCGCTCGTGCAGGACCGTCTGGCCGTGCATGCCGATCAGGTCGATGTCGGGCCAGGAGAGGTCGTTGGCCTGGAGGAAGGCCTCGGCGGCGGAGAAGTGCTCCTCGGCCACCATCTCGGCCGCGTGGGGGAAGATCGTCGGCGGCGGCGTCCCCCGTTCCCACTTGAGAGCCTGTTGCGTCGCCTCCAGCAGCACGTTGCGCGTGGCGTCGGTGAGCTTGCGTTCGCCCGCCGGGCCGAACGCCTGGATGGCCTCGCCGTCGGTCTCCAGGACCGCCATGTCCACGGCGTCCAGCGAGGTCCCGGTCATGAATCCCAGCACGAGCATGACCGTTGACTGCCATGTCCGCGAACGGGTAGCTAGCCGCCATGATCGGTCCCGCCGCCCGTACCGGCCGCTATTACCGCCTGCCCCTGTAGCAGGCGTCCGATCCCACGCGCCTGCCCTCCCCGGCCGGCGCATCCAGAACACCCCAAGATGGAACGCCGGCCTCCCTCATCCCAAGGAGCCTGCCATGTCCCTCGAAATCCTCGCCGCGCCCGTGCTAGAGCGCGGCCCACTCACTGAAGACCGCCCCGCCGCAGGGATTCCGCCGCCGATGACCGACACCGCGTTCAAGTCCGACTTCCTGAAGGTGCTGCAGGAGCGCGGCTACATCCATCAGGTCACGCACCCGGCCGAGCTGGACGAGGCGGCGGCCAAGGGCGTGATCACCGCCTACATCGGCTTCGACGCCACCGCCGCGTCGCTGCACGTGGGCTCGCTGATCCAGATCATGATGCTGCGCCGGCTGCAGCAGAGCGGGCACAAGCCCATCGTCCTCATGGGCGGCGGGACCACCAAGATCGGCGATCCGACCGACAAGGACCAGTCGCGCCCCCTGCTCACCGAGGCCCAGATCAAGGCCAACATCGCCTCGATCAAAACGGTGTTCGCCAAGTTCCTGACCTTCGGCGACGGGCCCACCGACGCGATTATGGTCGACAACGACGACTGGCTCTCGAAGTACGGCTACGTCGACTTCCTGCGCGAGTTCGGCGTGCACTTCACGGTCAACCGGATGCTGGCGTTCGAGAGCGTCAAGCAGCGGCTGGAACGCGAGCAGCCGATGACGTTCCTCGAGTTCAACTACATGCTGATGCAGTCGGTGGACTTCCTGGAGCTGGAGCGCCGCAACGGCTGCGTGCTGCAGATGGGCGGCTCGGACCAGTGGGGGAACATCGTCAACGGGGTGGAGCTGATCCGCCGCGTCGACGCCAAGCCCGCTTTCGGCCTGACGACGCCCCTGCTCTCCACGGCCTCCGGCCAGAAGATGGGCAAGACCGTGGGCGGAGCCGTGTGGCTGAACGCCGACATGCGCAGCCCCTACGACTACTGGCAGTTCTGGCGGAACACCGAAGACGCCGACGTGGGCCGCTTCATGAAGCTTTTCACCGACCTGCCGCTGGACGAGATCGCCCGGTTGGAGGCTCTGCCGGGCGCCGAAATCAACGAGGCCAAGAAGGTGCTGGCGAACGCGGCGACGACGATGCTGCACGGCGCTGAGGCCGCGGCGACCGCGGAAGCGGCCGCCAAGGCCGCCTTCGAAGAAGGCCGGGTCTCCGGCGATCTGCCCACCCACGAGGTCCCCAAGGCCGACCTGGACGCGGGCCTCCAGCTCGCGGGACTGGCCGCCGATGCGGGCCTGGCCGGCTCCAAGGGAGAGGCTCGCCGCCTGGCCCAGGGCGGCGGCCTGCGCGTCAACGACAAGGCCGAACCGGACGCCAACCGCGTCCTGACCTCGGCCGACCTGGTGGACGGCGTCGTGAAACTGGCGGCCGGGAAGAAGAAGATCGTACTCGTGAAGCCTGTTTAACTGCTCGTCATGGCCGGGCTTGTCCCGGCCATCCAGAAGCGCCGACGCTTCAAGGTCTTGCTGAGAGCTCGACGCATCTGGATCCCCGGCACAAGGCCGGGGATGACGTTCTGAAAGGACCGACAATGACCGACGTGACCGAAGGCGCGCCTGCGCCGGACTTCGATCTCGAAACCCCGGACGGCCGGGTGAAGCTCGCCGACTTCGCCGGCAAGACCCTCGTGCTCTACTTCTATCCGAAGGACGACACGGCGGGCTGCACCAAGGAGGCGCAGGACTTCACGGCCCTGGCCCCGGACTTCGCCAAGGCGGGCGTCACCGTGATCGGCGTCTCCAAGGACACCGTCGCCAAGCACCGGAAGTTCGCCGCCAAGTACGACCTGGCCGTGACGCTGGCGTCGGATCCGGAGGGCGAGGTGATCGAGCGCTACGGCTCCTGGGTCGAGAAGAGCCTCTACGGCCGCAAGTACATGGGCATCGACCGGTCCACCTTCCTGATCCGGGACGGCAAGCTGGTGAAGGCCTGGCGCAAGGTGAAGGTCCCCGGCCATGCCCAGCAGGTCCTCGACGCTGCGCGCGGTTTGTGACGGCAATCAGCGATAATCGATAAACCCGTGCGGCCCGTGGTCGCTGCGGGGCGGAACATCCTTCGAACCGCTTGCTTGTCGAAAAAAAGTCGTCGCATATCGCCATCACCGAAAGGTTGGGGACTTCCGGCACGCATGCAACGTCTGGCGCAGCTCGGCCGCTCGCTCGTAGGGCTGTTCCCGGAACGGCATCTCTACGTCCGCTCCGGCGGGGCCATGAAGGCCTTCGTTCTCACCACCAAGAAGCAGTTGGTCATCGCCGGCGGGGTCGCCACGGGCGCCCTCTGGATGGGCGTCTGCACCGCCGCGATGCTGGTCAACCTTCTGTCCGCCTCGGCCGCCGACCGCGAGATCGCCAAGCTCAAGGCGCAGTCCGAACGCTACGTCGCCGACCGCCAGGCCCGCCTGGACAGCGCCATGGCGCGGCTGAACGCGGCCTCGGGCTCGAACCAGGACGCCGCCGCCTCGATCGAGAAGCGCCACGCCGCCCTCGCCCTGCTGCTCACCGACATGAAAGGCGCGCCGGGCGCCGCCGAGGCCCTGACGCCCGCGATCAACCGCGCGCTCGCCAGCGGCGACACCAATCCCGTTCGCCGGGTCGAGATGGTGCGCATCGGCCAGGAACAGCTCCTGGAGGCGGCCGACGGCTTCGCCAAGAGCCGCGCCGACCGGCTGCGGCTGGCGTTCCGCATGGCGGGCTTGTCGCCGACGACCTTCGTCGATCGCTCCAATTCCCTCGGCGGGCCGCTGATCGAGTCCAAGGATCCCAGCGCGCTCGCGGCGGTGCTGGATGTCGACGAGGATTTCGCCATGCGCATCCAGCGCGCGGCCCACGATCTCTCCGAGGCCAAGGCGCTGGGCGAGGCGGCCGAAGACCTGCCCCTGGCCCGGCCGACGGCCTCCGGCCAGCAGACCAGCGGCTTCGGCGTCCGGTTCGATCCCTTCACCCGCCGGCCGGCCTATCACTCCGGGCTGGACTTCAACGGCGGCCACGCGACGCCGATCTATTCCACCGGCCCCGGCGTCGTCTCCTTCACCGGCCAGCGCTCGGGCTACGGCAATGTGGTGGAGATCGACCACGGTCGCGGCCTGAAGACGCGCTACGCCCACCTCTCCGGTTTCGCCGTCCAGCGCGGCCAGCGCGTAGCGGTTGGGCAGCGGATCGCTTCCATGGGCTCGACGGGCCGTTCGACTGGGACCCATCTGCACTATGAGATATGGGTCAACGGTCGGGCCCAGAACCCGGGCCGCTTCCTGAAGGCCGGGCAGTATGTTCTCCAAGCCACAGAATAAGGGCGCGGCGGCGCCCTCCGACCCCTCCCCCGCGCGCAAGCTGACCGTCGCATCCCTGGTGGCCGAGGGCGTGCGCCTCCAGGGCGACCTCACCACCGAAGGCGACCTGCATCTGGACGGCTCCGTCGAGGGCGACATCCGCGTCAATCACATGACCGTCGGCGAGGCCGGCGTGGTGATCGGCACGATCCTGGCCGACAGCATCGAGGTGCGCGGCCGGGTCACCGGCACCATCTGCGCCCGCCAGGTCCGCCTCTGGGCCACCGCCCACGTCGACGGCGACATCAGCCACACGGAACTCGCCATCGAAGCCGGCGCCCATTTCGAAGGCCGCAGCCTGGCGCTGGTCCGGCCGGCCGAGGAGACCCCTGCCCTCAGCGTGGTGGCGGCGGAGTAGCTACTCCCGCGTCGCGCCCACGCGCTGCGCCAGGGCGGCGCCCATGAAGCGGTCGAGGTCGCCGTCGAGGACGCCGTCGGTGTCGCTGGTTTCCACGTCGGTGCGCAGGTCCTTGACCATCTGATACGGCTGCAGAACGTAGCTGCGGATCTGGTGGCCCCAGCCGATGTCGGTCTTCTGGTCCTCGATCGCCGCCTGGGCCGCCTCGCGCTTCTCCAGCTCGGCCTCGTAGAGGCGGGCCTTCAGCATCTTCCAGGCCTGGTCGCGGTTCTGGTGCTGCGAGCGCTGGTTCTGACAGGCCACGACGATGCCGGTCGGGATGTGGGTCAGGCGCACCGCCGAGTCGGTCTTGTTGACGTGCTGGCCGCCGGCGCCCGAGGCGCGATAGGTGTCCGTTCGCACGTCGGCGGGGTTGATCTCGATCTCGATGGTGTCGTCCACCACCGGATAGACCCAGACCGAGGCGAAGCTGGTGTGCCGCTTGGCGGCCGCGTCGAAGGGCGAGATCCGGACCAGGCGGTGGACGCCGGCTTCCGTCTTCAGCCAGCCATAGGCGTTGGGGCCCTTCACCTGCAGCGTCACGGACTTGATGCCCGCCTGTTCACCGGAGGTCTCTTCGAGGAAGTCCACCTCCATGCCGTGGGCGTTGGCCCAGCGCGTGTACATGCGCAGCAGCATGCCGGCCCAGTCGTTGGACTCGGTGCCGCCGGCGCCGGAGTTGATTTCCACGAAGGCGTCGTTGCCGTCCGCCTCGCCCGAGAGCAGGGCTTCCAGCTCGGCGCGGCTGGCGCGCTCCTTGATCGCGCGGAGCTGGGCGGTGGCTTCCTGGAAGCTGGCCTCGTCGCCCTCCTCGTCCGCCATCTCGGCGTAGCCGACGGCGTCGGCGAGGTCGCGCTCCAGAGACTGGACGGCCTCCACCTGCGCGGCCAGCCGCGAGCGCTCACGCGAGACCGCCTGCGCCTCGGCAGGCTTGTCCCAGAGGGTCGGGTCCTCGACCCGGGCGTTCAGTTCGTCGAGTTTACGGAGGGCCGGTTCCCAGTCAAAGACGCCTCCTGAGCAGTTCGATCGACTGCTCGATGTCGGCCTTGGCGGCCTCGACATCCGCTCTCATGGAGAGACTCCCAAAAATCCAGAGCGGCGGGCTCTAGCCCGCGCCGGCGCACAACACAAGAAACTCGGACGGGGTAACTCAGAACAGGTCGGACAGATCATCCTTCTTCTTCGGCGGCGGCGCCTGGGGCGCGACCGCGGCGGCCGCGTTGGGCGCGCCGGTGACGTTGCCGTCGCCGAAGACCTGGCTGTAGGGCTGCGGCCCCGCCGGCACGCCCGCCGCGCCCAGGCCCACGGTCGAGGCCTGGGGCTCGGTGCCGGGCCGGAAGGCCTCGCGGATGCCGCGGATCATCGCGTACTTGGCGTTGGCCGGCGCCTTGAAGGGTTCCGCCGGCTTGTCCTTCAGGGCCTCGCTCATGAAGTCCACGAAGATCGGCACGGCGGCCACGCTGCCGGTCTCGTTGTTGCCGAGACTGCGGTTGTCGTCGAAGCCGATGTAGACCCCGACCACCAGGTGCGGCGAGAAGCCCATGAACCAGGCCGACCGGTAGTCGTTGGTCGTGCCCGTCTTGCCGCCCAGGGGCTTGCCGATCGACGAGGCCTGGGTCGCCGTGCCGCGCAGGACCACGCCCTCCAGCATCGAGGTGATCTGATAGGCGGTGATCGGGTCCATGACCTGGTCGCCGGTGCGCGGAATGCGCGGGCTCTCGTCGCCTGAGAAGCCGGCCGTGCAGCGGTCGCACTGGCGGCGGTCGGCGCGCCAGATGACCTTGCCGTTGCGGTCCTCCACCACCTCGATCAGGCGTGGCTGCACCAGCTTGCCGCCGTTGACGAAGGTCGAATAGGCCGCGGCCATCCGGTAGGTCGTGGTCTCGCCCGACCCCAGCGCCATGGCCAGGACCTTGTCCATCTTCTTGGTCACGCCCAGCCGCTCGGCCAGGCCCGCGATCTTGGTCATGCCGACGCTCTGCGCCAGGCGCACGGTCATGGTGTTGCGCGACAGTTCCAGGCCTTTGCGCAGGGTGAGCGCGCCGTAGTAGTCGCGGCTGTAGTTCTCGGGGCTCCAGTCCTTGCCGCCATAGCCCCGCAGCGTGATGGGCGCGTCGAGCACCGTGCTGGCCGGCGTGTAGCCGCTCTCCAGCGCCGCCGCATATACGATCGGCTTGAACGACGATCCCGGCTGGCGCAGGGCCTGGGTGGCGCGGTTGAAACTGGACAGCGAGAACGAATAGCCGCCGACCATCGCCACCACGCGCCCGGAATAGGGCTCCATGGCCACCAGCGCGCCGTTCACCGCCGGCACCTGCTTGAGGCGGAAGCCGCCGCCGTCCTCGTTGGGCTCGACGAACACCAGGTCGCCGGTGCCGATCCCCTTGCCCGCCCGCGCCCAGGAGACATCCTGGCCGGCCAGGTTGCCGGTGCTGCCGTCGACGGTGCGAACCTCGACGGCCCCGCCCGCGACGCTGGTCACCACGGCGCGCTTCCACTCCTGGCGCTCGCGCGGCTTGACGGTCTTGCGGGCGATGTCTTCCCAGCCCTGCAGGGTGGTGACGTGGCCGAAGGCTCCGCGCCAGCCGTGACGGCGGTCGTAGCTCTCCAGCCCCTTCATCAGCGCCAGCTTGGCCGCGCTCTGGAGCTGCGGATCCAGGGTGGTGCGCATGTAGTAGCCGCCGGCGTTCAGCCGCTCGTCGCCCAGCTCCTTCATGTTGAGGGCGATGCGGCGCACCTCCTCCACGAAATAGTCGGCGTCGCGGTACTGCGAACGCGTCGGCGCAGGCTGGACGACCAGGTCCTCGGCCATGGCCGCCTTGGCCTCGGCCCGGGTCACCCAGCCGAGGTCGGCCATCTGGTCGATTACCCAGTTGCGACGGGCGATGGCCTGGGCCTTGCGGCGCATGGGGTGGTAGTTGTCGGGCCCCTTCGGCAGGGCCGCCAGATAGGCGCTCTCGGCCAGGGTCAGCTCGCTGAGCGACTTGCCGAAGTAGTTGTAGGCCGCCGCGCCGACGCCGTACGAGCGATAGCCCAGCCAGATCTCGTTCATGTAGAGCTCGAGGATCCGCTCCTTCGAGAGCGTCTGTTCGAGCTGGGAGGCCAGGATCGCCTCCTTCAGCTTGCGGCCGATGGTCTGGTCGCTGGTCAGGAGGATGTTCTTGGCCACCTGCTGGGTGATGGTCGAGCCGCCCTCCAGCCGCCGGCCCTGGGCCAGGTTGATGACGTTCTTGACCATGGCGCGGCCGAAGCCGCCCACGTCGACGCCGCCATGCTGGAAGAAGCCGTGGTCTTCGGCGGCCAGGAACGCCTGCGCCGTCTGGGCGGGGATCGCATCGTAGGGCACGAAGATGCGCCGCTCGCGCGAGAACTCGCCGATCAGGGTGCCGTCCCAGGCATAGGCGCGGGTCGCGGTGGCCGGATGATAGTCAACCAGGTCGCCCGCATCGGGCATGTCGTGGAACAGCCAGGCGGCATAGACGCCGACCGCCACCGCCGCCGCGGCGACGAAGCTGAGGGCGACGACGCCCACGATGCCGAACCACCGCGACGGCGGTCGGCCGGGCGCGATGGGCGGATTCAACTGAGACTGGCCGGGCGGGCGCTCCACCTGCCGTGGTCTAAACTGTGTTGAGGCGGGCGCCAACGCCCGGACGATGCGCCTGCGTCAGCGCGACGCGAGCTTCACCTGTTCGCCGAAGTGGGCGTCGATGGCGTTGGTGACTGCCCGCATGAGGCGGGCCCGGGCGGCCGGGTCGCGAAGCCGGGCCTCGTCCTCGGGATTGTTGACGAAGCCCATCTCCAGCAGCACCGCCGGCACGTCGGGGGCCAGCAGCACCATGAAGCCGGCGTCCCGGTGGCTGCGGCGCAGCATGGGCGCCTTGCCCTCGATGTTGGCCACCAGCGTCTGGGCGAACACCGCCGAGCGGTTGCGCGTGGCCCGCTGGGTGAGGTCGAACAGGATGTCGCGAACGCCCTGGTCGCCGGACAGGCTGGCCTTCATGAACCAGTCGTCCCGGCTGACGAACTTGGTCGCGCGGGAAGAGGCCTTGTCCGACAGGGTGTAGACGCTGGCGCCCTTCAGGTTGGTTTCGGGCGCCGAGTCGGAATGCAGGGAGATGAAGAGGTCGGCGCCCGCGCGCTGGGCCACCCGGACGCGGTCCTCCAGGGGGACATAGACGTCGGAGGTGCGGGTCATCACCACCTTGTAGCGGCCGGTGCGGTTCAGCTGTTCGGCCAGGGTGAGCGCGGCGGCGAGGTTCACGTCCTTCTCGACGCCATTGGCGCCCTGGGCCCCGACGTCGCGGCCGCCGTGCCCGGCGTCGATCACCACCACCTTCTTGAGCGGCAGGGCCGGCTTCTTCACCGGCAGGAACTGGGTGCGGATCTGGGCGGGCGGCGTGACCGTCTTCGTCGAGGTGACCACGGCGCCGGGCGCGGCCGCCGCCACGTCGATCACATAGCGATAGTTGGCCACCCCGTCGGCGGGGGGCAGCAGGAAGCGCCGCTTCAGCCGGGCGTCGCCGGCCAGTTCGAGCTGGAGCCGGGCCCCGCCCTGGACCTGGTCCACCACCCAGGCGCGGACCACGCCACGCCCGGCCCCCTGCTGGGTCTGGCCGGCGATGACGTTGGGCAGCATGACCACGACCCGGCGGTCGGCGGAGCCGTCCGAAATGATCTTGGCGCTGGTGGCGCCGTCCAGCTCGATCACCAGGCGGGTCTCGGCGGAATCACCGCCCATGCGCACCTTGATCAGCCCCGCCGTCTCGGTGGCGGCGTGCCCGACGGCAAAGGCTGCGAGGCCGACGGCCACGGCGCAGGAGGCGGCGATCATGCGCCCCCGCCCGTTCATCACCGCGCCCTTGAGCCGCCCCAACATGCTAAAGCCCCGAAAACACGGAGATTCGCGCAACGCGAACCGATCACCCATATAGCCCCCGACCTCGTAGACAAAGGGTTAACGAGGTCTTGCCGCCATCAACGATAGCGTGAGCACGCGCTTTCCTTTTGATGGCTGGTGTTGCAATGTCCCGCCGCGCGACGTCGGAGCGCCCGTTTCGGGCCCGAACGCCACGCGACAAAACCAAGCCGGCGTCGGCTTCGACCGAGTACTCGGTGGCGACGCATCCTCCGATCCGCATCCTTCGGGACGCGCCTAGGAACACACCCGATGAGCTGCGCAGCTCGAGCCACATCTGGCCCCAAGGCCTCCCGAACCGCCGTTTCCGGCGCGTTCGCGGCCTACGCGCGCGCTCGTCCCATTTGCCGGCAGCGCCCGGGCCACGTAGCCCCCGCGCGCCGCGGAGAAACTAATGTCCAAGACTATGTTGATCGACGCAGCCCACGCGGAAGAGACGCGTGTGGTGGTCGTCGACGGGAACCGCGTTGAAGAGTTCGATTTCGAGAGCCAGAACCGAAAGCAGCTTCGAGGGAACATCTATCTCGCCAAGGTGACGCGCGTTGAGCCGTCTCTGCAGGCGGCCTTCGTCGAGTATGGCGGCAACCGCCATGGCTTTCTGGCCTTCAACGAAATCCACCCGGACTACTACCAGATCCCCCTCGCCGACCGCGAAGCCCTGCTGCGCGAGGAGGCCGAGGACCACGAGGACGACCGTCCGGAGCCCCGCGGCCGCCGCGGCGCCGAGAACGGCGACGAGGACGAGGACGCCGACGTCGGTGTCTCGGACGACGACGACGACGTGATGGAAGAGGAGCTGGCGCGCCGCCGCCGCCGGCTCATGCGCCGCTACAAGATCCAGGAAGTGATCCGCCGCCGGCAGATCATGCTGGTCCAGGTCGTCAAGGAAGAGCGCGGCAACAAGGGCGCGGCCCTCACCACCTACCTGTCGCTGGCGGGCCGCTATGGCGTGCTGATGCCGAACACCGCCCGCGGCGGCGGCATCTCCCGCAAGATCACCACGGCCACCGACCGCAAGCGCCTGAAGAGCGTCGTTTCCAGCCTGGAAGTGCCGCAGGGCATGGGCCTGATCGTCCGCACCGCGGGCGCCAAGCGCACCAAGGCCGAGATCAAGCGCGACTACGACTATCTGCTGCGCCTGTGGGAGAACATCCGCGAGAAGACGCTGCACTCGATCGCGCCGGCGCTGATCTACGAGGAAGAAGACCTCGTGAAGCGCACCATCCGCGACCTGTACGACAAGGACATCGACGAGGTCTGGGTCGAGGGCGAGGCCGGCTACAAGGAAGCCCGCGACTTCATGCGGATGCTGATGCCGAGCCAGGCCAAGAAGGTCATGGCCTACCGCGAGCCGACCCCGCTGTTCGTGAAGCACCGGGTCGAGGACCACCTCAGCCAGATCTATTCGCCGGTCGTGCCCCTGCGCAGCGGCGGCTACCTGGTGATCAACCAGACCGAGGCCCTGGTCGCGGTCGACGTGAACTCCGGCCGCTCGACGCGTGAGCGGAACATCGAGGCCACGGCGCTGAAGACCAACCTGGAGGCGGCCGAGGAAGCCTGCCGCCAGCTGCGCCTGCGGGACCTGGCCGGCCTGATCGTCATCGACTTCATCGACATGGATGAGTCGAAGAACAACCGGGCGGTCGAGAAGAAGCTCAAGGACGCGCTGAAGGACGACCGCGCCCGGGTCCAGATGGGCAAGATCAGCCCGTTCGGCCTCATGGAGATCAGCCGGCAGCGCCGCCGCACCGGCGTGCTGGAAGGCACGACGCACGTCTGCGAGCACTGCCAGGGCACCGGCCGGGTTCGCTCGGTGGAATCCTCGGCCCTGGCCGCCTTGCGCGCCCTGGAGATCGAGGCCCTCAAGGGCGGCGGCGAGGCGTGCCTGCGCGTGCCCCGCGCGGTTGGCCTCTACATCCTGAACGAAAAGCGTGCGCACCTGGCGCGGCTGAACCACGCGTTCGGCCTCTTCGTGACCGTGGTCATCGAGGACGACATGGCGCACGCCGATCACGTGATCGAGCGGACCTCCATGGAGATCCGTCCCGACCACGCCAGCGCCCTGCCCGCGTCCGTCCAGCCCTATGAACCGGCGCCCGTCGACGAGGACGAGTTCGACGACGAGGCGTTCGAGGACGAGGACGAAGAGGAACTGCCCGAGGAGGACGAGGACGCCCTCGAGCGCGAGGACACCGACGACGACGCGGCCCACGCCCGCAACCGCCGTGAGGATGGCGAGCGCGAGGAGGACGGCGAAGGCCGCCGAGGCCGTGGCCGCCGGCGTCGCCGTGGCCGCCGGGGCGAGGAGCCCCGCGCCGAGCGTGGCGAGCCGCGCGCCGAGCGCGAGCCCCGTCCGGCCCGCGCCGAGACGGAGGAAGAGCGCGAGGGCCGCCGCCGCCGCCGGGGCCGCCGTGGCGGTCGCCGGATGCGCGACGATGTCCGTCCGCAGGACGCGTTCTCGTGGGTGCGCCCGTGGGTGCCCTACGGCGACGATCCGTTCGTCTGGTACGACCCGGCGGAAGACCTGAAGATCGCGCCGGCCGCGCCGGAAGCCGCCCAGCCAGCGCCCCAGGTCCAGACCGAGGCTCCGTCGCCCGCGCCGATCGCCCGCGACTCGGGTAGCGACGAGGACATCTGGGTCGAACTGCCCGAGGTGGAAGAAAAGCCGAAACGCGCCCGCCGGGCCCGGGGCCGCGGCCGTGGTCGGGGCGAATCCGAGGCGGTCGAGGCCGCGCCGGTCGCCGCCGAGGCCGAGGCCGAAGCCCTGCCCGCCCCGCCGGAGCCGGAACCCGAGCCCGTCGCGGTCGTGACCGTCGCCGAAGAGCCGCCGCCGGCCAAGCCGAAGCGCTCGCGCAGCCGGAAGGCGGCCCCCGCCGCCGAGGCCGCCGAAGCCGTGGCTCCGCCGGAGCCGGTGCTGGAGGCCGTCACGGTCCCCGAGCCGGAGCCCGAACCGGAAGCGGCCCCCGAACCGGTCGCCGCGGCCGCGCCGCGTGAGCCCGACCCGGCCGAGATCTCCGGTCCCGCGCCCAAGCCGCGTCGCGGCTGGTGGCGCCGCGGCTAGGGCGTAACCATGTTGGCCGCGGGTCCTTCCAAACCGGTTCCGGTTTGGCGGGACCCGCGCTAGCATCCGACCGGCTGGGGGTGTCGGACTACGATAGAGTGTCGAGCATGATCTCCCCTTTCCGGTCGGTTTCGCGCCTAGCGCTGACGGCCGCGTCCCTGGCGGCCTTGGCCATGGTGGCGGCGCCGGCCTCGGCCCAGTCGCTGATCCGCGACACCGAGATCGAGGAGATCCTCGCCCGCGACGCCGAGCCGATCCTGAAGGCGGCGGGCGTCGATCCCAAGAATGTCGAGATCGTGATCGTCGGCTCGAAGGAGCTGAACGCCTTCGCCGGGCCGCGGATCATGGGCTTCAACACCGGCCTGATCCTCGAATCGGACGATCCCAACGAGCTGCAGGGCGTCATCGCCCACGAAGTCGGCCACCTGGCCGCCGGCCACAGCGCCCGCTCGGGCGACATGCAGTCCGCCGGCATGCGGCCGTTCCTGCTGACCATGGGGCTGGGGGTGCTCGCCGCGCTCGCCGGGGCGCCCGAGGCGGCGGCCGGCCTGGCGGGCAGCGCCAGCTATTTCGGCACCATCGGCGCCCTGGGCTACAGCCGCGAGCAGGAGAGCCGCGCCGACCAGGCCGGCGCCCAGCTGCTGGACAAGGCGGGCCTCTCCGGCCGCGGCCTGGCTGAGTTCTTCGACAACTTCCGCTATCAGGAGGTCTTCGACGAGGCCCGGCGCTACGCCTATTTCCGCAGCCACCCGATCTCGTCCGACCGGATCGAGAGCCTGCGCCGCAAAGTCGAGACCCAACCGCACTTCGCCAGGAAGGACAGCCCGGAGGCCATGGCCGAGCACGCGGTCATGAAGGCCAAGCTGGACGGCTTCCTCAACCCGCAGGTGGCGATCACCAAGTACGACGAGAAGGCCACCGACTATCCGTCGCGCTACGCCCGGGCCATCGCCTATTACCAGTTGAAGGAGCCCGACCGGGCCCTGAAGCTGATCGACCAGCTCCTCGCCGAGCAGCCGGACAACCCCTACCTCTGGGAGCTGAAGGGCCAGATCCTGTTCGAGTTCGGCCGCACCGAGGAGGCCGAGATGCCGCAGCGCAAGTCGGTCGAGCTCAAGCCCGAGGCGCCGCTGCTGCGGGTCAACCTGGGCCAGACCCTGATCGCCCTGGACGACAAGAAGAAGGTCGCCGAGGGCGTCACCGAGCTGAAGAAGGCCCTGACCCAGGAAGAGGACAACGCCGTCGCCTGGCGCATCCTGGCCGAGGCGTATGACAAGCTGAACGAGGACGGCCTCGCCCGCCTCGCCACCGCCGAATACAACTTCAACATCGGCGACAAGCGCCAGGCCCGTGTGTTCGCCATGCGCGCCCGCGAAATGCTGACCCGCGGCACGCCGGAATGGCGGCGGGCCACCGACATCGTCCTGGTGGCCGAACCCACCCGCGAAGACCTGCGCGACCTGGCCCGCGAGGGCTCGGTCGTCGGCGCCACGCGCTGAGCCGCCTCACCTATCGGGATCCCATGAAGACGCTTCTGCCTATCGCCGCCGTGCTCGCGGCCGCCCTCGCCCTCCAGGCCTGCAACAAGCCCGCCGAGGCCGACCCCGCGTTCGGCGCCAAGGTGCGGGCCTATCTCCTCGAACACCCCGAGGTGATCGAGGAAGCCGTGGTGAAGCTGCGCCAGAAGCAGATGCTGGAGCAGGCCAAGGCCCAGGCCAGCACGGTCGAGAAGTACCGAAAGCAGCTCGAGCGCGACCCGCGCGACTTCGTGGTCAACCCGAACGGCGAGTTCACGGTGGTCGAGTTCTTCGACTACCGCTGCGGCTACTGCAAGGTCGTGGCGCCCGAGGTGATGAAGCTGATCCGCGAGAACCCGGACGTCCGCTTCGTCTTCAAGGAATTCCCGATCTTCGGCGAGGTCTCGGACACGGCCGCGCGCCTGGCCTTGACCGCCCAGGCCAAGTCGAAGGGCGTCCAGCTCCACAACGCCTGGATGGCCGACAAGGGCCTGGACGACGCCGCCCTCGACCGCCACCTGGCCGAGGCTGGCCTCGACCCCGCCGCCGTCCGCAAGGCCGCCGCCGACCCGGCCATCACCCAGCAGATCCAGGACGTCCGCATGCTGGCCGGCGCGCTGGGCCTGCAGGGCACCCCGGCGTTCATCGTCGGCGACTATGTGATCCCGGGAGCGGACATCAATGCAGTCCGCGCCGCGCTCGCCAAGGTGAAGACCGGCGAGATGAAACGACCCTCGGGCTCCCCGACGTAAAGAACCGCCTCTGCTAGACTGGCCGCCTCAGCTTTGACGGGGAACGGCATGGTCGAGCGGGTGGTGGTGATGGGCGCAGGGATGGCGGGCCTCTGGACCGCCATGGCCCTGGCAGGTCCGGGCCGGGAGGTCACGGTTCTGGATCGCGATCCGCCGCCGCCCGCCGGCGACCCGGACACGGCGTTCCAGGACTGGCAGCGACGCGGCGTGGGTCACCTGCGCCACAGCCACGCGTTCCTCGCGCGCCTGCGCACCCTGGTCCGCGATCGCCATCCTGCCCTGCTCGATGCGCTACAGGCCGCCGGCGTGCGCGAGCTGGGCTTCGAGGGCTCCCTGACCGCGGCGCACAAGCGCGCGTACGTCCCCGCCCCCATCGACCGCGACCTCGCCATCCTGACCAGCCGCCGCACCACGCTGGAGCTGGTGATGCGGCGCTACGCCGAGAACCTCCCGGGCGTCGTCATGCGGCCGCAGACCTTCGTGAAGGGCCTGAAGGTCCTTCAGGGCGCGCCGCCCGCCGTGACGGGGGTCGTGCTGGAGGACGGCAGCGAGCTCGCCGCCGACATCGTCGTCGACGCCCAGGGGCGGACGTCGCAGGCCTACGAATGGCTCGCCGCGGCGGGCGTGACCGTTCCAGAGACCTCCGAGCCGTGCGGCGTCATCTACTTCACCCGCCACTACCGCCTGCGGCCGGGCCAGGAGGAGCCGCCGCGCGGCGCCGGCTCCACCACCGGCGACCTGGGGTTCCTGAAGTTCGGCGTCTTCCCGGGCGACAACGGCTGCTTCTCGATCACTCTCTGCGCCCCCGAGATCGAGGAGGAGATGCGCAAGGCGATCGTCGACCCCGAGGTCTTCGATGCGATCTGCCGCCAGCTGGCCGGGGTCGCGCCCTGGATCGAGCCGGACCGCACCGAGGCCACCAGCCGCGTCTTCGGCATGGGGCAGCTGGAGAGCCGCTGGCGGGAGATGGCGCCGGGGGGCCAGCCGGCTGTGCTGGGCTTCTTCCCCGTGGGCGACTGCGTGGTCCGCACCAACCCGCTCTATGGCCGAGGCTGTTCCTTCGCCGCGGTGAGCGCGCACCTGCTGCTGGACGCTCTGGCCGCTGACGCCGATCCAGGCCGGCGGCTGCTGCACTACCGCGCCGGGCTGGAGCGGGAGCTGCGGCCCTATTACGACGTGATGCGCAAGGCCGACCGCTCGGCAATCCGCCGCGCCCGCGCCGCCCTGCTGCCGCCCACGCGGCCGAACCTTCGCTCCAGGCTGATGAAGAGCTTCCTGGAGGACGGCGTGGCGGTGGCGATCCGCGAGGACGTGGAGCTGCTGCGGGCCTTCCTGAAGGGCTTCCACATGCTGGAACACCCCGAGGCCTGGCTGAAGCGCCCGAAGAACCTGGCCAAAATCGTCCGCGTCTGGGCGCGCGGCAAGGCCAGGAACGCGGACCTCTACCCGGTACTCGGCGCGCCGGGACGCACGCAGATGCTGGAAGCCGTCGGCGTCTCGCCCACTGCCGACGAGCAGCGGGCCCGCGCGCAAGCCGCTTGAGCTAAAGGTCCGGGTAGCCGGTGGTGAGCGCCGAACGCAGGCGTGCGATCTCCGTCGCCCGGCCGGCGGGGTCGAACAGGGCCGGAAACTCCACCGGGGCCTGGTCGCGCCACCAGGCCTGGAAGCTCGCCGGTCCGCTGGCGAAGGGGTCGGGAAACGCCGCCTGCAGGTCCCGACGCAGCCGGAACACGAACCGCTGCTCCGCAAGGATCGTCTCGCCGTCGGCAAAGGCGCCAAAGCCCCAGGCCGGGCCGATGCCGGCGGTCTCGCGACGATAGGCGTCCACCATGTCCGCCACGACGGGTTCGTCCCGGAACGGATCGAACGCGCCCTGATCTGCCCCGCTGAAGTGAAAGAACCCGAGCGGCTCGCCGTCGACGGTCGGCGCCCCCACCCAACCGGCCAGCCGCCTCGGACCCAGGTTCCAGGGCGCCACGTTCAGATGCGCACCCCGCAGCACTCGCACCCGGTCGAAATAGGCCGGGACGAAGTCCATCCAGCGCTGGTCGGTGTAGAGGCCGCTGGGGACGTCCTCGCGGCAGAAGCGGTAGAGGCGCTCACGCCACCAGGCGGCAAAGGCCGGCCCCTGTCCGCGGGCGGCCACGGCCAGGAAGCCCAGGTTGTAGATGCCGTGCTGGGCGGTGCAGACCTCCCGCGCGATGATGCCGGCCGCCGTGGCCTCGGGCTGCGCCTGGTGCGGCGTCAGCAGGATGTCGGCGCCCTGCAGCGCATCGACCACGTCGGCCAGGTCGGAAAAGACCAGGATGTCGGGATCCAGATAGATCGCCGCGTCGCAGTCCGGGCGGGCGAGCAGCCGCGCGAGGGCGAAGCCCTTCACCGCCGTGGCGAGCTCGACCAGCGAATGGCAGAACGCCCAGGACCGCCAGGCGGGCACGCCGAGGTCGGCCAGGTGATGGACCTCGTCCGCGCCGGTCGCCTCCAGCCCCGCCGCGCCCGGAGAGTCGGCGAGGACCAGGTGCAGGCGCCAGTCCGGCCGCACGCGGCGCACGGATGCGAACAGGGCGCGAACCTTCTGCTGGTAATTCGCCGCCGCGCTGGTGAAGAGGTGAACCCTCATGCCGGGCTTCGGCGGCCCAGCATCCGCGCCAGGACGCGAAGCGGCGCGGTGAGGCGCCAGGAGGTGGAGTTGCGCACCGCCGCCAGCGCCTGCTCCAGGGCCGCCGTGTGCTCTCCGAGGGTCCGCATGTCGAACTCCCGCCGGGCGATTTCACGCTCGGCCGCCGCGCTCCGCGTCCGGAACTCGGAGACCAGCGCCTCGAAGCCCGCGTGGCCCAGCCGTGGCAGCCACTTGGCCCGGAGGCGCTCGCGAACGGCCAGGTGACGGTCCGCCCCGCTGTCGCCGAGACCCGAGCACCCGAGGCCCGCGCGATAGACGGCGCTGACGCCGGCCACCCGTTCCAGGGGCGTGTGGCGGCAGACCTGCAGCCAGAAATCCCAGTCCTCGTAGACGTCCAGGCTTTCGTCGAAGCGGCAACCGTCCGCCAGCAGGCTGCGGTGGAACAGCACGGCGTGGATCGGCAGGTGGTTCCAGGCCATCAGCATCGCCGGATCGAACGCCGCATCGTAGCTGTCCACCGCCACGCCCTCGCGCTCGACGCGAACGCCCGCATAGGCGGCCCGTACGCCGGGACGGCGTCTCACCGCCGCCACCAGCCGCGCCACATGGTCGGGGAAGATCAGGTCGTCGTCGTCCAGGAAGATGACGAACGCGCCCGAACTGGCGTCGAGCCCCAGGTTGGCGGCGCGGCTGCGGCCGAGGCGCGCGCCTTGCCCGACCTGCCGCAGCGGATGGCGGCCACACCGGTCCGTCGGCACACCCCCGCCGCCGAGAGCATCCACCAGGACGACCTCGAGGTTCGGATAGGTCTGCAGCGCGACCGAATCCAGCGCCTCCTGCAGTTCCGGCCGGCCCATGCTGCGGATGATCACGCTCACCGGCGGAAGGTCGCGGGGATCGACGGCCAGGCCAAGGTCCCGCTGGCGCGCATGCTCGGGCTGGTAGAGGCGAAGAGGGTCGGCGGCCAGCTCGGCGGCGTCGACGACGGCATAGGCCTCGGCGGCGGTCACCGTCGGCGGCAGCGTATAGGTGCGGAAGCGGTTGAGGGCCGCCATGTGCTCGTCGTACGGCTGGCGGACCAGCTGCGAGCCGAAGCAGCGGGCGGCGGCCTGCTTGCGCGCCTGCACCCCCGAAATGTCCAGCAGGGTGTTGGGGCGCAGCGGCACGCCCACCTCGTAGAAGGCGATGCGCACGCCACGGCCGCGCCGCCGCACCGCCTCGGCCGTCGCCATGGCCAGCGCCCGGTGGTCCGGGTGCATCTCAAGTGGAGACGGCGCATAGACGAGGTCGGCGCCGCCGATCGCGGCGGCGATGCGTTCCACCAGCGGCTCGCCATAGGCCAGGCCCTGGTCCGGCAGGTCCCAGAACTCGGGCTCGCCATACCCCAGGATGGTCGCGGCCCGCCGGCTCTCGTCCTTGCGCTGACCGGCCTCTCCGGCCTCCGCCCCCAGCGCCCCGTCGGTCACCACGACGACGCGAACCGGCGTCCTCGACTGGACGTGCCGGATGATGGCGCCACCGCAGCCCAGCACCTCGTCGTCGGGATGCGGCGCGATCACCAGCACCGACGCGGCGGGGATCTCCAGCACCGCGCCGTAGGGCGTCAACAAATGCTCCATCGACCCGATGCTCTTCCGGTGTCCCCGCGACGGGACAACCCTTATCTCGACGAGCGGGTGCGGGCACGCGACGACTTGACCGCCCCTGCGTCACGGGCGTTGCCTGCGCCGCAACGAATTTTCCGGGAGGACCGCATGTCCGAATACAAGCTGCTCATCAACGGCGCCCTGGTGGAGGGCGACGCGACGCTGGACGTGATCAACCCCGCGACCGAGGAGACCGTGGCGACCTGCGCGCGGGCGTCCAAGGCCCAGCTCGACCAGGCGGTCGCAGCGGCCAAGGCGGCGTTCCCGGCCTGGAGCGCCACGTCGATGGACGAGCGCCGCGAGGTCCTCGTGGCCATCGCCGACGCCATCCAGGCCAATCTGGGCGAGCTGGCCCGCCTGCTGACTCAGGAACAGGGCAAGCCGCTGCAGGACGCCACGGGCGAGATCTTCGGCGCCTCCGCCTTCTTCCGCTATTTCGCCAGCCTCGACCTCCCGGCCAAGGTGGTGACGGACGACGCCACCTCGCGCATCGAGATTCGGCGCAAGCCGCTGGGCGTGGTCGGCTGCATCGTGCCCTGGAACTTCCCGATGATCCTGATGGCCTTCAAGGTCCCCGCGGCCCTCCTGGCGGGCAATACGGTGATCGTGAAGCCGGCCCCCACCACGCCGCTGACGGCGCTGAAGCTGGGCCAGATCATCAAGGACATCGTGCCCCCCGGCGTGGTCAACATCATCGCCGACGCCAACGATCTGGGCGGCGAGCTGACCAAGCACCCCGACGTGCGCAAGATCAGCTTCACCGGCTCCACCGAGACGGGCAAGAAAGTCATGGCCAGCGCCGCCGACGCGCTGAAGCGCATCTCGCTGGAGCTGGGCGGCAACGACGCCCTGATCGTGCTGGACGACGTGGATGTGGCGGCGACTGCGCCCAAGGTGTTCGGCGCGGCCATGCAGAACGCCGGCCAGGTGTGCATCGCGGCCAAGCGGATCTACGTCCACGAGAGCATCTACGACGCCATGTGCGACGAGTTCGCCACCCTGGCGAAGAACATGGTCGTCGGCGACGGCCTCGAGCAAGGCACCCAGATGGGCCCGCTGCAGAACAAGGCCCAGTTCGACAAGGTGATGGGCTTCATCGACAGCGCGAAGAAGGACGGCAAGGTCATCGCCGGCGGGGAGCGCAAGGGCGACAAGGGCTACTTCATCCAGCCCACGGTCGTGCGCGACATCGCCGAGGGCTCGCAACTGGTGGACGAGGAGCAGTTCGGGCCGGTCATGCCGGTGATCAAATATTCCGACCCCAAGGACGCCGTGGCCCGCGCCAACGCCTCGATCTACGGCCTGGGCGGCTCGATCTGGGCCAAGGACTCGGACAAGGCCTGGGCCCTGGCCGAAAGCATGGAGTCAGGCTCGGTCTGGGTGAACAAGCACGCGGACCTGCAGCCCCACCTGCCCTTCGGCGGCTCCAAGTTCTCCGGCATCGGCTCGGAGCTGGGCGAGGAAGGCCTGAAGGAGTTCACCCAGGTCCAGGTGCTCAACATGGCGCGGTAGGGCCGCCGAAAATCAGATCAGCCCGCTGAGCGGCGAGGATGGGTCGGCGTACATGCGCTTGCCCATCCGGCCGGCCAGGAACGCCTCGCGGCCTGCGATGACCGCGTGCTTCATGGCGCGGGCCATGCGGATGGGGTCCTTGGCCTCGGCGATGGCGGTGTTCATAAGCACCGCAACGCAGCCCAGCTCCATGGAGATGACCGCGTCCGAGGCGGTGCCGACCCCGGCGTCGACCAGCACGGGCACCTTGGTCTGCTCGATGATCAGGCCCAGGTTCAGCATGTTCTGGATGCCTCGGCCCGAGCCGATGGGCGCCGCGGCCGGCATGATCGCCGCGGCGCCGGCGTCCTCCAGCTTCTTGGCGTAGACCGGGTCGTCCGAGCAGTAGACCATCACCTGGAAGCCGTCGGCGATCAGCAGCTTCAGCGCCCGCAGGGTCTCTTCCATGTCGGGCAGCAGGTGCGGAGTGTTCGACAGCACCTCCAGCTTCACCAGGTCCCAGCCGCCGGCCTCTCGCGCCAGCCGCAGGGTGCGGACCGCATCCTCGCCGGTGAAGCAACCCGCGGTGTTCGGCAGGAAGGTGAAGCGGTCGGGCTTCACGTGGTCCACCAGCATCGGCTGGCTGGGGTCGCTGAGATTCACCCGGCGCAGCGCCACGGTGACGATCTCGGCGCCCGCGGCCTCGGCGGCGGCGGCGTTCTGGGCATAGTCCTTGTACTTGCCGGTGCCCACGATCAGGCGCGAGCGGAAGGTGCGGCCGGCGACCGACCAGGTGTCCTCGGTGTGCGTGGACCCGTCCATGTCAGCCGCCTCCAATGAAATGCACGATCTCGATCCGGTCGCCGTCGGCGAGCGCGGTCTTCGCATAGGCCGATCGCGGCACGATCTCCAGGTTCCTTTCGACGGCCACCTTGCGGGTGTCGAGGCCGAGCGCCGAGACCAGCGCCGCCACGTCGGCGACGTCCGAAAAGGCGCGGGTCTCTCCGTTTACGGTCAGCTGCACGGGCCAGGTTCCTGTCGCTTTGCTTGTGGCCTTCGCCGTCGCCCGGTACAAGACGCCGGAATCGACGGCGGAGCCGAATGCCGAAACCGATCTATGTGCTGAGCGGCCCCAACCTCAACCTCCTGGGGACCCGCGAGCCGGAGATTTACGGACATCAGACCCTGGAGGACGTCCACCGCCTCTGCGAGGCGCGTGCGAAGTCCCTGGGCTATGAGGTCGTGTGCCGGCAGTCCAACCATGAAGGCGAACTGGTCGACTGGATCCAGGAGGCGCGCGAGACGGCGTCCGCCCTGGTGCTGAACCCGGCCGCCTATGGGCACACCTCCATCGCCATCCTTGACGCTCTGAAGATGCTTTCCATACCGATCGTCGAGTGCCACCTCTCGAACCCCGCCGCGCGCGAGGCGTTCCGTAGGGAAACCTACGTCTCTCTCGCCGCAACCGGCCTCGTGTCGGGTTTTGGGGCCAAGAGCTACGAACTGGCCGTCGAGGCCGCCGCGGGCCTGGCCCGTTAGAGACCACACAAGACAAGGGCCGATACATGGCTAACACCCCGAAGGCGCCTGCCGATCCGTTCGACGCTCGCCTCGTGCGCAAGCTGGCGGACATCCTCACCGAGACCGGCCTGTCCGAGATCGAGGTGGAACAGGGCGCCCTGAAGATCCGCGTGGCCAAGACCCTGACGGCGGCCCCCGCGGCTGTCCACTACGCCCCGGCTCCCGCCGCCCCCACCGCGGCGCCGGCCCCGGCTGCGGCGGCACCTGCTCCGGCAGCGGCGGCGCCGGCTCGCGCCAGCGGCGAAGAGGTGAAGTCCCCCATGGTGGGCACCATCTACCTGCAGCCCAACCCGGGCTCGCCGACCTTCGTGAAGGTGGGCGACACGGTCGAGGTCGGCCAGACCCTGTTCATCGTCGAGGCGATGAAGACCATGAACCCGATCCCCGCGCCCCGCGCCGGCAAGGTGGTGGAGATCCTCGTCGACGACGCCCAGCCCGTGGAGTTCGGTGAACCCCTGGCCATCATCGAGTAGGGCCATGTTCGACAAGATCCTGATCGCCAACCGGGGCGAGATCGCGCTGCGCGTCCACCGGGCGTGCAAGGAGATGGGCATCTCCACCGTCGCCGTGCACTCGGAAGCGGACTCCAGCGCCATGTGGGTGAGGCTGGCGGACGAGAGCGTCTGCATCGGCCCCGCTCCCGCGGCGAAGAGCTACCTGCACATCCCCGCGATCATCGCGGCGTGCGAGATCACCGGCGCCCAGGCGGTCCACCCCGGCTATGGCTTCCTCTCCGAGAACGCCCGGTTCGCGGAGATCGTGACCGCCCACGGCTTCACCTTCATCGGCCCCAAGGCCGAGCACATCCGCATGATGGGCGACAAGATCACCGCCAAGCAGGCGGTGAAGGAAGCCGGCATCCCGGTGGTGCCGGGCTCGGACGGCGCCATCACCACCGAGGAAGAGGCCATCGCCGCGGCGAAGGAAATCGGCTTCCCGGTGC
Organism: Phenylobacterium sp. RIFCSPHIGHO2_01_FULL_69_31; assembly: GCF_001824475.1. GTDB lineage: Bacteria > Pseudomonadota > Alphaproteobacteria > Caulobacterales > Caulobacteraceae > Phenylobacterium. Next base: position 97,684 of record NZ_MHXN01000037.1, read on the forward strand.
TGATCAAGGCGGCGGCCGGCGGCGGCGGGCGCGGCATGAAGGTGGCCAAGACCGAGGACGACCTGATCGAGGCCGTGCAGACCGCCCGCTCCGAGGCGAAGGCGGCCTTCGGCGACGACGCCGTCTACATGGAGCGCTACCTCCAGACTCCACGGCACATCGAACTGCAGGTGGTGGCCGACAGCCATGGAAACGTCGTCCACCTGGGCGAGCGCGACTGCTCGCTGCAGCGGCGTCACCAGAAGGTGCTGGAAGAGGCCCCCTCGCCCGTCATCGATGCGGCGGCGCGCGCCAAGATCGGCAAGGTGGTGGTCGATGCCGTCAAGGCCATCGGCTACCTGGGCGTCGGCACCATCGAGTTCCTGTACGAGAACGGCGAGTTCTTCTTCATCGAGATGAACACCCGCCTGCAGGTGGAGCACCCGGTCACCGAGGCCATCACCGGCATCGACCTGGTGCGCGAGCAGATTCGCATCGCCGCCGGCCTTCCGCTGTCGTTCACGCAAGAACAGGTGATCTTCGAGGGGCACGCCATCGAGTGCCGCATCAACGCGGAGAACCCGAAGACCTTCGCCCCCTCGCCCGGCCTGGTCACCGACTTCCACGCCCCGGGCGGCCTCGGCGTGCGGATGGATAGCGCCCTCTACGCGGGCTATTCGATCCCGCCCTACTACGACAGCCTGATCGGCAAGCTCATCGTCCACGGCCGCGACCGGGAGGAGTGCATCGCGCGCCTCAACCGCTGCCTGGGCGAGATCGTGGTGGGCGGCATCGACACCAACATCCCGCTGTTCCAGGAGCTGCTCCAGCAGGAGGACATCCTGAAGGGCGACTACAACATCCACTGGCTGGAACGGTGGATGGCGAGCCAGGCCGGCTAGAGCCTTCCCGCTTCGGCGGATTGCGCTCTAGCGCCTACGACCGGAAGCGGATCGTCACCTTCAAGCCGGGCTGGGCGTCTTCCAGGCGCAGCTCGGCCTGGTGGCGCTCGGCCGCCGCCGCCACGAGGCTGAGGCCCAGACCGAAGCCCTCGGCTCCGCCGCCGGGACTGCGGTAGAACCGTTCCAGCACGCGCGATCTTTCGTCCGGCGCGATCCCCGGGCCGTTGTCGGCCACGGTCACCTCCACGCCATTGCCGGCCGGCTGCGCGTCCAGCCGCACCGTCCCGCCCACCGGCGCGAACTTCACCGCATTGTCGAGAAGGTTGCTGACCATCTGGAACACCAGGTCCCGATCGCCCTGGACGGCGAGGCCGGGCGCGATCGCGACCGCGAAGTCCTGGCTGCGATCTTCCGCCGCCGGCCGATGGAGGTCGACCACGTCTTCCAGCAACGCGGAGAGATCGACGAGGACGCTCTCGCCGCGCGGCCCGCTCTGCAGCCGGGCGATCCGCAGCAGGGCGTCGAACATGGACTGGAGGCGCGCCGCCTCCTCCAGGGCGGCGCCGGTGCGCGCCCTCACCTCCTCCGGATCATCGCCCGCCGCCGCCAGCTCCTCGAGCTCCGCGCGCAGACGGGTGAGCGGGGTCCTAAGCTCATGGGCGATGTTGTCGGAAACCCGGCTGATGGACGCGACCAGCCCCTCGATGCGGGCCAGCATCTCGTTCAGGGTCGCGGAGAGCTGATCGAAGTCGTCGCCGCTGCCGTGGAGCGCGACCCGGCCCGAGAGGTCGCCCGCGATGACCGCGCGCGCGGCGCGGTTGATGCGGTCCAGCCGCTGGGACACCGCATAGGTCATCACGAGGCCGCCGATCAGCCCCAGCACCAGGCTCATCCCCGCGCCCCAGGACAGGGCCTCGAAGATCAGGTCCTCCCGTTCGTCCAGGTCCTCGGTGTCCAGGCCGACGAGCAGCCGATAGCCGCCTGGCAGTACGAGGTCGCGCACGACCGCCTCGTGCTCCTCCTCGGTCCCGGTGGCGTAGGTGCCGAACTCGTACCGCACCCATTCCTCCCCCCTCACGGCCGGCCAGTCCGCGAGGTTCGCCGCCACCACCGCCCCGTTCGGCGCGATGAGCACATGGTAGGCCAGCCGCCCGCGTGCGCCCGCCGAGCGTCGTTCGAGCGCGCGGATCAGCGCGTCCCGGCCCTGGGCGCGGTAGACGCCGACCAGGGCGTCGGCGTCGCGGGTGATCGTCGCCTCTACCTGCCGCAGCGGACGCCAGACGCCGCCGACGTAGGTGACGGCCAGCATGATCCCGACCGAAGCGCTGAACAACGCCATGTAGACCAGCGTCAGCCGGAGAGTGAGGCTGCGGAGAACGCCGGGCCAGATCATGCGCGCAGGGCGTAGCCCATGCCGCGCACCGTCTGCAGGAGCGGCGGGTCGAAGTCCTTGTCGATCTTGGATCGCAGCCGGCTGACGTGCTGGTCGATGATGTTGGTCTGGGGGTCGAAATTGTAGTCCCAGACCGCTTCCAGCAGCATGCTGCGGCTGACCACCCGCCCCGCGTTGCGCAGCAGGTACTCCAGCAGGGCGAACTCCCGGGTCGTCAGGTCGATGGCCTGCCCGCGCCGCGTGACCGTGCGGGTGATCAGGTTCATCTCCAGGTCGGCGAGGCTGAGCTCCGTGGTTTCCTGCACCACGCCCTTGCGCCGTCCCAGCGCCTCGATCCGCGCCACCAGCTCGGAGAAGGCGAAAGGCTTGGTCAGGTAGTCGTCGCCGCCGGCCCGCAGGCCCTTCACGCGGTTGTCCACGTCGCCCAGGGCCGACAGGATCAGGACCGGCGTGCCGTCGCCCGATGCGCGCATGGTCTGCAGGATCTTCAGCCCATCTACGTTGGGCAGCATGCGGTCGAGAACGATGACGTCATAGGTCTCGGCGGCGACCTGGAAGAGCGCCTGGCGGCCGTCGGCCACATGGTCGACCAGCCAGCCTTCGCCCTTCAGGCCTTTCACCACGTGGCCCGCGACCCGTTCGTCATCCTCCACGACCAGCACGTGCATGCCTTGCTCCGAGGCGGATCAGTCGCCGATCAGCGGCGTGATGGCGCCCGTGCGGACGTCGACGAGCACGTCGCGGTCCTGGGCGCCGACCAGTTCGACCTCGTAGTAATGCCGGCCGCCACGGCGCTCCAGCCCGATCTCGGCGACCTTGCCCTTGGTGGCGTCCTCGACCATGGCGATGGTCTGGCTGAGGGTCCGCGGAGCGATCTGCGCGGCCTTCAGGTTCTCGCCGACGATCGGCAGGCGCGCCTTGATCGCCCGGGACTGGTGCACCAGCCGCCCGCTGTTGGCGTCGACGCGCACCTGGACCGGCTTGCCGTTCTTCACCAGCTCGATCTCGTAGACCATGTCGCCCAGATCCATGTCGAACTCGGCGTCGTAGGCGCGGGCGCCCAGCTCGCTCTCGGCGGTGGCGACCGCCTGGGCCAGGGAGATCTTCGGCCGGACCACCTGGGCGGCGGCCGGAACCGCCAGGACCGCGACGGCGCCGGCGGTCAGCAGCATGTTGCGAATGTTCATCTCAGTACTCCGTGTTCGTCCCCCGCAGTCCATCAGATAGCGGACGCAGATGGCCGGCCCCTTCGGCCTGCATTTGAATTTCGTCATGTGCCGAGCGGGCGCCGGCGACGATGCCGCACAGCCGGTCGACCACCGCCTCCAGGCGGAAGGCTTCGGCGCGATTGCCCGGCGGAAGGCAGTCGGCGGGCGTAAGCTGGCGCGCGATGCCGCGGGCGAGGTCGGCGGGATCTCGCGGGTCGGCCAGGACGCCGTAGCGCCCCCCCGCCAGCACCTCGGCGGCGTTGCCCGCCGTCCGCGAGGCCACCACCGGCACGCCGCAGGCCAGGGCCTCGAGCAGGCTGTTGGACGCCCCCTCCCAGAGGGAGGGGAGCACGTAAGCCGTCGCCCGCGACAGGATGGGAAACGGATTTGCCGTCTCCCCGTCGAAGCGGACCGCATCGCCAAGCCCCAACGCGCGGGCGCGGCTTTCCAGCGACGCCCGCCGCTCTGCCGAGCCCCCGCCGAGCACCAGCAGCCGGGCATCCGGCCGCCGCTCACGGACCAAGGCAAGGGCGTCGATCAGGGTCTCGTAGTTCTTCTGGGCGTGCAGTCGGCCCACGGCGACCAGGAACGGGCGACCGTCGTCGAGCCAGGGGTGGCGTAGACGCGCGCTCGCGCGCGCCCGGATGGCCTCTGCGTCGACGCCGTTCGGCAGGACATCGACCCGCCGGTCGCGGCGGGCGCGGCGGAAGGGTTCGCGGGCGGCGATGGCGGCCGAAACACAGACGACGCGGGTCGCATCGGCCGCGATCAGCCGCAGGCCGAGGTTGCGCAGGCCGCTGCGCGCCGGGTCGCCGCCGCCGTGGGCGGGGTCGTTGCTGATGCGATAGATGCGCGGCGTATCCGGCAGGCCCCGCAGTGCCGCCCAGGCCGCCAGGTGTGCGTGGTTGCCCATCGAGACCACCACCGAGGGGCGCAGGGCGTCCAGATGGCCGGCCAACGCCGGGACCGCCCGGGCGAGCGCCAGACCGCGCGGGCCACGGGCGCGCCCCAGGCAGGTGATCGTAGGCCCCCTGAGCTCCGCCGCCAGTGCGCCGCCGTCGAGGCAGGTGACGTTGACCGCCGCGCCCCGCCGCGCGAGCGCGTTGGCCAGGTGGACCGTGTTGCGCGCGACGCCGTCTCCGGCAAGGCCACCGCAGAACAGGACGACGGGACGGGAGCTGGGCATGCCCGCAACCTGTCGGGGCCGGATTTGCACGGCCTCGCCCGAACATTTGCTTTTGCCCACGTTCGGCGATGAGGTGGACAAAAGACGGGGAGGCAAGACGGCCATGATGGACCGGCGGGAGCGAAGGTCTCCAACCTCATGGCCATGCCCTCCGCCAGGGGCCTGTTCCACAAGGCCATCGTCCAGAGCGGCTCGCTGCTGGAGATCGGCGAGCCGGCGCGCGGCCAGCGCCTGGCCGAGGCCGTCCTGAAGGCGCTGGAGCTGGGGCCCTCGGACCTGGCGAAGCTAGCCGAGGTTCCGCCCGCCGACCTCGTGAAGGCGGGCGAGGCGGCGCGAAAGGCCATGCCCAAGCCGGGCCCGAACACCGTCAACCTGCATTGGCAGCCCACCGTCGATGGCGTCGCGATCCCGGCGCAGGGCTGGTCGAACGGCGCCCCCGCCCTCTCCGCGCACGTGCCGCTGCTGGTAGGCTCGACGCTCAACGAATACTCGCCCAGCCAGGGCAATCCGGGCCTGGAGGATGCCGGCGAAGACCAGGCCCGGGCCATGGCCAAGGTCGCCGGCGCCCCCGACGGCGCCTGGGATGCCTTCCGCGCCGCCCACCCGCAGGCCAGGCCGGTCGAGATCCTGTCGAGACTGGTCTCGGGTCGATTCCGCGCGCCGGCGGTCGTCCAGGCGCAGCAAAAGGCGGCGCGGGGCGCGGCCGCGGCCTGGCTCTACCGCTTCGACTACAACCCGGCCTCGGTGCTGGACGGCCGCGTGCGGGCCTTCCACTGCGCGGAGCTTGCCTATTGCTTCGACAATGTGGACCGCTGCCTCAACGCCACGGGAGGCACGGCCGAGGCCCGGACGCTGGCGGCGCGAATGGCGGACGCGTGGATCGCCTTCGCCCGCACCGGCGATCCCAACCACAAGGGCCTCCCCAGATGGCCGCCCGTCGGCGCGGGTGCGACGCCCAACATGCTGTTCGACGCCACGTGCCGCGTGGTCGACGACCCCGATGCGAAGGAACGCGCCGCATTGACCGCCTGACCGTTCCCCGCCGCGCAACGGCCGGGTAGAGGTCGGGCATGTCCGCCTTCGACGCCCGCGACCTGCTCGACTGCTACGCCCGCGGCGTGTTCCCGATGGCCGACGCGCGAGAGGACGCGCGCGTCTTCCTGATCGATCCCGAGCGGCGCGGCGTGATCCCGCTCGACCGGTTCCACGTCTCGCGCAGGCTCGCGCGCACGGTCCGGGGCGATCCGTTTGAGGTTCGCTTCGACACCGCCTTCCATCGGGTGGTGCTGGAGTGCGCCGCCTCGGGCCCAGGGCGCACCGAGACCTGGATCAACCGGCCCATCGAGAACCTCTACCTGCAGCTTCATCGCATGGGCCGCGCCCACAGCGTCGAGTGCTGGGCCGGCGGCGAACTTGTGGGCGGGCTCTATGGCGTGTCGCTGAAGGGGGCCTTTTTCGGCGAGAGCATGTTCTCGCGCCGGCGCGATGCGTCGAAGGTGGCGCTGGTGCACCTGGTGGCGCGGCTGATCGCCGGCGGGTTCGTCCTGCTGGACACCCAGTTCATGACGGACCACCTGAGCCAGTTCGGCGCCGAGGAGATCAGCCGCTCGGCCTATCACCGGCGCCTGGCAAAGGCGCTGGAGATCGAGGCCGACTTCTACGTGGGCGGGACGGCGGGGGTTTCCGGCGCGACGGCGGGCGCGGCCTTGGGCAGCGGGGCAGCCTTGGGCTCGGGCGTCGGCGCCGTCGGCGGAGCGGCGTTCGTCGGCGATGTCGCAGGCTTGGCCGCCGGCAGCTCCAGCAACTTGGGCTCGGCCGTCTCCGGCGCCTTGGCCGCGGGCGGACGGGCGGGCGCTGCCGCCACGGCCGGCGCCGGCGCGTTGGCCCTGCAGCTGATCGCCCAGGCGTCGTAGGTCGCGTGCTCGAGCGGGTTCAGGCCCGGCGACGAGGCGAACATCCAGCCCTTGAACGCCTGGCGCGGCGGCGGTGTCGGACGGCCCGGCTGGGGGCGCGGCTGAGAGTCGACGGTGAGGTAGACGATCGAATCCTCGATGGCCTCGTCCGGGGCCGACCGCTCGCAGGCGCGCACGGTGAACACCAGGCCCTTCCAGCGCACCGGCTGGCCGACCGCGGCCTCGAAGCGCAGCGTTTCGGCGGTCACCTTGTCCAGCGCCTGCAGCACGGCGACGTTGTAGCGGGCGCGGCGGATCGGAGCGGCCACCGGTTTCTCGGCCACCTGCTCCTTCGGCGCGGCGGCCGGGGCGACCTCGCTGGCGGTCACGGGCGGCGCCACGGTCGGCGTCGGGGTCGAGACGGCGGCCGGCGGGGCTTCTTCCGCCACCGGCCCTGCGACGGGCGCGGGCGGCGCTTCAGCGGGCGCGGGCGCGGGCGCGGGCGGCGCGGTGGGCTGGGCCGCGACCATGCCGGTCAGCGCCGCGCCCAGAGCCACGCCAAGTCCGGCGCGGCGAAGGGACAGGCTGGAGGTGCGGCGCGGGCCCACGGCTATTCCGGGGTCCACGCCTCGTAGTCGCCGGTCGCGCGCTGGCGGTCGCCGCCGCGCGAGATCGCGCCCTTGGGCCGGCGGGCGTAGATGGTGCCGGTCAGGTTCGGGAGATGGTCCTTCTCCCACGACCGGCGCAGCAACGGCTCGGTCGTCGGCGGTTCGTCGAAGGTGTAGCGCAGCCAGCCGTGCCAGTCGGGCGTGACCTTCGACGCGTCGGCATAGCCCTTGTAGATCACCCAGCGCCGCTTGCGGCCCTTGTCGTAGCTGTCGCGGTCGTCGCGGGCCTCGTAGTACCGGTTGCCCAGTTCGTCCTGGCCGACGAAGCGGCCACGGCGCCAGGTGGTGAAGTGGATGCCGGTCGTGGCGCCGTTCCACCAGGTGAAGATCGTCTTCAGGACGGACAAATCAGGGCTCTCGGGGCTCGAAATTCGGCCGGACTATAGGCGGGTGCCCTCGGAGCGTCCAGCGCGCGGCGCATCCAGACCCCGCAGCAATATGTTGGGGATGAAGCACCCCTCGCACCCAACATCTATTGCTCCTTGGGCTCGGCGACGCCTAGGCTCGCGTGTCAGGGAGTCGGGCCGCATCATGACCGAGACGTCGCGCGCGGGAATCGAGGGACGGATCCTGGAGCTGGGCGACCGCCTGGTCGAGGTCGAGGCGCCCGCCCATTTCACGAACGCGCGGGTCGAAGCCTGGATCGACTGGGCCGGCGGCCGGACCGACCTCGCCGCCGCGATTCTGCAGTACGCCTATGCGCTCGCCGGCAAGGCGCATGCCCGCGGGCTTATCAAGGATCTGAAGAGCCGGACCCGGTTCCGCGAGGCGATCACCGAGGCGATGATGTTGGGCTTCATCGCCCTCTCCCCCGCTGCGGCGCCCTGCGAGGCGTTGGCGTCCGACGCGCCAACGCTGGATGAATTCACCGCGACGCACCGCGGGCGTGAAGCGGCCCAGGCGGCTGCAGGGTTGCTGAGGGCCCGCCTGCAGGCGGTCATGGACGCCGTGCTGCGTTGCGAGGGCGGCCCGGAGGCCTGCGCCGATCCGGCCCGGAACACCAGCCTGGCCCGCGCGGCCGACGCCGCCCGGGCCGCGGGCGCGCCCGACACCGCGGTCTTGGAGGCGATCGCCCTCGCCCGCGGCGGCGAGAGCGAGTGGCTCTGCGCCGCGCCGCCGCAGGTCCCGTCGGCCCCCGTGGTCGTGGACCGGGGGGCCGCGACGGCCGTCGCCCGCGCCGCGTGGACCACCGGCCGGGTGATCGGCGCCCCGAGCGAAGCGGCCGCGGCGGCGATCGTCGACGGGTCGGGCCTGGCCTGCGCCGGCGTGGAGCTGATGGCTTTCTGGCGTGAAGGCGCCTTCGACGAGGCGGCGTTCGCCGAAGCGGTGAAGCTGGTGGCCATCGCGGTGGGCGCGGAGTCCGATGGTCCGGCGGTGCTCGCGCTGGGCGGACTGGGCGAATGGCTCGTGGCGCACGGCTTCGACTACGACAGCCAGGAGGCTCGGCAGGCCAGCCGCAACCTGTACCAGGCGGCTCGCGACGCGATCGACGGGCTGGAACTCGATCTTCGCCTGGGCTTGGTGAACAATCCGGACCTCGCGCTGCGCCTGGGCGCGCGGCTGGATGCAGCGCCCTGGGCCGGACCGGTGACCGTCGCCGAGACCGCCGACGGCGAGACCGTGAGAGTGCTCTCCGAGGCCGCCATCCTGGGGATCGCCGCCACGGGCGCCGACCTCGCCGCGGCGCGGGACGCCCTGCTCGGCCACCGCAGCCTTACCGAGGCGCCCGGCGTGAGCGCCCAGGCCCTTGCCGCGCGCGGCTTCACCAGCCTGGAGATCGCCGCGGTAGAGGCCGAACTGCCCTTCGTCTCCAGCCTCGCGCGGGCCTTCGCCCCCACGGTCGTCGGGGAAGGGTTCCTGCGCGATGTCCTCGGCGCGACCCCAGAGCAACTGGCCGACCCCACCCTCGACGTCCTGGCTCTGGCCGGCTTCAGCGCCGAAGAGGTCGCCGCCGCCGAAGCCCATGCGCTGGGCGCAGCCGACCTGGCGGACGCTCGCTTCCTGAACGAGGACCAGCGCCGGGTGCTTCGCGCTGCGGCCGAGCTGCCGGCCGCTGCCGAGGCGGCCATGCTGGCGGCGCTGACGCCGGCGCTGGACGTCCCGCCGGTCCTGACGGTCCGGCTGGCCTGGGACGCGAGCATCGCCGAGATCGAGGCCCTGCTCGCCGCCTCCGACGTCGCCATCCACCCGCGCCGCGCCGCGCCGCCGGCCGCCCTGGCGCTCGAGATCCCGCCGGTGGCCGAGCTGCCGGCCCGCGCCGCCGCACCGGCCCCGCCCGAGGAACGGATCGTCGAACGGATCGTCGAGCGCGAGCGGACCCGGCAGAAGCTCCCGGACCGCCGCAAGGGCTACATCCAGAAGGCCAGCGTCGGCGGTCACAAAGTCTATCTGCACACCGGCGAGTACGACGACGGCCAGTTGGGCGAGATCTTCATCGACATGCACAAGGAAGGCGCGGCCTTCCGCTCGCTGATGAACAACTTCGCCATCGCGATCTCGATCGGCCTGCAATACGGCGTGCCGCTGGACGAGTTCGTGGATGCGTTCGTTTTCACCCGTTTCGAGCCCGCGGGAAGCGTCACCGGCAACGATACGGTCAAGTCCGCCACCTCGATCCTGGACTACATCTTCCGCGAGCTCGGGATCAGCTACCTGGGCCGAAACGAGCTGGCGAGCGCCGATCCCGGCGAGCTCAACGCCGACGGCCTCGGCCGCGGCAAGGCGGATGCGGCCATGGGGATCGAGGAGCCTCAGCCCCAGCCGGCGTCGCGGTTCATCTCCCGCGGCTTCGCCCGCGGGGCGGCGCCCGACAACCTGGTCTTCCTGCCGTCCGCGAACCGTGGCGCAGGCCCCGCCGCCATGACCGCCGCCGAGGTCTGCGCGGCCTGCGGCGACATCGCGGTGGTGAAGAAGGGCCAGGCCCTGATCTGCGAGACCTGCGGAACCCGCGCCGGCCGCCTGCCCGAAGACCAGACGGGCTAGAAGGTCGCACCCAAGACCACTGAAGTTACCGCGATTTAAGTGGCGCCTCCGGAGGCGAGCAGGCAGAGGTGACAGCCTGACTGCAAGGAACCGCCCTCCTGATGTTGCGTAACGCCCGCGTCCTGGCCGCCACCGCCGCCGCCTTCGCGATCGGCTCGATCGCCGGCGAGACGATGGCCGGCGAGCCGGTCGTCCGGCGACAGGATTCGTTCGGCGGCTCCTGCGTGAAGTGCGAGCTGTCGGGCCGGAACATGTCGGGCGCGCGGATCATCGGCGCGAACTTCTCCGGCGCGACCATGGTCGGGACCAATCTGCAGGACGCGAAGTTCCACGCCTCGGTCTTCGCCGGCGCCGATCTCACCAAGGCCGACCTCTCCGACTCGGCCATGAGCGGGGCCAACTTCTCCGGCGCCAACCTCAGCAACGCCCGGATGCGCTCCACCGAGGCCAACGGGGTCGTCTTCGCAACGGCGAACCTCACCCGCGCCGACCTGTCCGACAGCGAGGCGACGGGCGCCAACTTCCGCAGGGCGATCCTGGTGAACGCCAACCTGAGTTCGGCCACCTTGCGCGGCGTGGTGTTCGAGAGCGCGGACCTGTCGCGGGCCACGCTGTCCGACATCGAGGCGCAGGGCGCCAATTTCACCCGCGCGCGGCTTTCCGGCACGACCCTGCGGTCCGCCGACCTGCAAGGCGCCAACTTCAGCCGTGTCGAGGCCTCCGGTGCGGTCTTCCAGGCTGCAGACCTGACGGCCGCGTCGATGAGCCACGGCACCTTCACGGGCGCCTCGTTCCGCGGCGCCGACCTCAGCCACGCCAGTCTTTCGGGCTCGACATTCGACGGCGCCGACTTCCGCGGCGCGGACCTTACGCGCACCAGTCTGCACGGGGTGGACCTGTCGAACGCCGAGGGCCTGAGGCAGGACCAGCTGGACGATGCCTGCGGCGATACGCGGACGCGGCTGCCCCGCGGCCTCGTCATCCGCTCTTGCAACGGCGTGCGCCTGATCCTGCGCCACGATACGGCAAAGCCGGCGATGCGGATGGTCCCGGCGATGCCGGCCGCGCCGGCGCCGCCGCAACCGCCCGCGCCGCGCTACTTCCTCCCGGTCGCCGGCTGAGCCGTCACCCCGCCTTGATCGGCGGGGCGAGGCGAATGTGCAGCTCTTTCAGCTGCTTGTCGGAGACTTCCGACGGCGCGTTCATCATCAGGTCCTGACCCTGCTGGTTCAGCGGGAAGGCGATGACCTCGCGGATCGCGACCTGGCCGGCCAGCAGCATGACGATCCGGTCGATGCCGGGCGCCAGACCGCCGTGCGGCGGCGCTCCGTGGCGGAACGCGTTCAGCATGCCGCCGAACTGCTCCTCGACCACTTCGGGCCCGTAGCCCGCGATCTCGAAAGCCTTGAGCATGATCTCCGGCAGGTGGTTCCGGATCGCGCCCGAGCACAGCTCGTAGCCGTTGCAGACGATGTCGTACTGGTAGGCCAGGATATCCAGCGGATCCTTGGTCTCCAGGGCCTCCAACTCGCCCTGCGGCATCGAGAAGGGGTTGTGCGAGAAGTCGACGCGGTTCGTCTCCTCGTTCATCTCGAACATCGGGAAGTCGACGATCCAGACGAATTCGAACCGGTCCTCGTCGACCAGTTTCAGGTCCGTGCCGACCTTGGTCCGCGCGGACCCCGCGAACTTGGCGAACACCTTGGGATCGCCGGCCACGAAGAAGGCGGCGTCGCCCTGCCCCATGCCGATCTGGCCCATCACGGCGTCGGTCTTTTCCGCGCCGAGGTTCTTGGCGATCGGGCCGCCCCAGCCGCCCTGGTCTTCGGACCAGAAGATGTAGCCCAGGCCCGGCTGGCCCTCGCCCTGCGCCCAGCTGTTCATGCGGTCGCAGAACGCCCTGCTCCCGCCCTTCGGCGCGGGGATCGCCCAGACGGCGTTCTTCTTGTCTTCGAGGATCCGCGCGAACAGGCCGAAGCCGCCGCCGCGGAAGTGCTCGGACACGTCCTGCATCTGGATCGGGTTGCGCAGGTCGGGCTTGTCGGTGCCGTACTTGGCGATGCTCTCACGGTACGGGATGCGCGGGAACGGGTACGGGGTCACCGGCTTGCCGTCGGCGAACTCCTCGAACACACCATGCATCACCGGCTCGATGGCGGCGAAGACGTCCTCTTGCGTGACGAAGCTCATCTCGACGTCGAGCTGGTAGAACTCGAGGGAACGGTCGGCGCGCAGGTCCTCGTCGCGGAAGCAGGGCGCGATCTGGAAGTAGCGGTCGAAGCCCGAGACCATCAGCAGCTGCTTGAACTGCTGCGGCGCCTGCGGCAGCGCATAGAACTGCGACGGGTGCAGCCGCGACGGCACCAGGAAGTCGCGCGCGCCTTCCGGCGAGCTGGCGGTCAGGATCGGCGTCTGGAACTCCAGGAAGCCCTGCCCGATCATCCGGTTGCGGATCGACTGGATCACCTTGGACCGCAGCACGATGTTCTTGTGCAGGGTCTCGCGGCGCAGATCGAGGTGGCGGTTCTTGAGCCGGATCTCTTCCGGATAGTCGGGCTCGCCGAAGACCGGCAGCGGCAGCTCGTCCGCCTTGGACAGGACCGTCACCACCTTGACCTTCAGCTCGACCTCGCCGGTCGGCAGGTTGGGGTTCACGGTGTCGGCCGAACGGGCGACGACCTCGCCGTCCACGCGGATCACGCTCTCGGCCCGCAGGTGTTCGACCACCTCGAAGCCGGGCGTGCCGGGGCTCAGCACCAGCTGCGTCAGGCCATAGTGGTCGCGCAGGTCGATGAAGATCAGCCCGCCATGGTCGCGCTTGCGGTGGATCCAGCCCGAAAGCCGGGCGGTCTTGCCGGTGTCGGCGGCGCGAAGCGCGCCGCAGGTATGGGTGCGGTAGGCGTGCATTTGTCTCGGGAAATCGGGTGTTTTACGAGGCGCGGAAGGGCGCACGGGGGGGCGGGAAAGTCAAGGCGCAGGCGCTTGACAGGCTAGCCGACGACCTCTCCCATCCCGGCTTCTGTTCGGGGATCTCCAGTGAACAAAGTCATCGGGACCGCCGTTGCGGCCCTCGCCAGCGCAAGCCTCGCCGCGTGCGCCACCACCGCGTCCAAGCCACCCGCCGACAAGCGGCCCGCGACCTCGCAGCCTGCCGCGGCCCTGCCCAAGGGGCTGGACCCCGCGGCCGCGAAGGATCCATTCCCCTCGACCTATCGCGCGCTGCCCGGCCAAGCCGTGGCTCTGGTGGGCGCGACGGTGCTTACGGGGACCGGCACGCAAGTCGACAACGGGACCGTGCTGATCCGCGACGGCCGGATCGCCGCCGTGGGCGCGGGCCTGGCCGTTCCTGCCGGCTACGAGACGGTGGACGCTCGCGGCAAATGGATCACCCCCGGCCTGATCGACACCCACTCCCACCTCGGCGTCTATCCCGCGCCCGAGGTCCAGGCCCATTCCGACGGCAACGAGGCCATCGATCCCAACACCGCCCAGGTTTGGGCCGAGCATTCGGTGTGGCCCCAGGATCCGGGCTTCAACCTGGCCCGCGCCGGCGGCGTCACCACGCTCCTGGTGCTCCCGGGATCGGCCAACCTGTTCGGCGGCCGCGGCGTGACGCTCCGCAACATCCCGGCCCGCACGGTCCAGGACATGAAGTTCCCCGGCGCGCCCTACACGCTGAAGATGGCCTGCGGCGAGAACCCCAAGCGGGTCTATGGCGGCAAGCAGCGCACGCCGTCCACCCGCATGGGCAATGTGGCGGGCTACCGCGCCGCCTGGATCAACGCCGCCGACTACATGCGCAAGTGGGACGACTATCGCGCCAAGGCCGGCCGCGGCGAGAAGGCGGACCCGCCCAAGCGCGACCTGCAGCTCGACACCCTGGCGGGCGTGCTGAAGGGCGAGATCCTGGTGCAGAACCACTGCTACCGGGCCGACGAAATGGCCCAGATGATCGATATCTCGAAGGAGTTCGGCTACCGGATCACCGCCTTCCACCACACCGTGGAGGCCTACAAGATCGCGGACCTGCTGGCCAAGAACGACATCTGCGCCGCCACCTGGACCAACTGGTGGGGCGCCAAGCTCGAGGTCTTCGATTCGGTCGAGGCCAATGTGCCCTTGGTGGACGCCGCCGGCGCCTGCGCGATCATCAAGTCGGACGACCCGGACCTGATCCAGCGCCTGAACCAGGAGGCCGCCGAGGCCCTGGCCGCCGGGCGGGCGGCGGGTCTGCAGATCACCGAGGCCCAGGCCATTCGGTGGATTACCGCCAATCCCGCCAAGGCGCTGGGCATCCTGACCGAGACCGGCACCCTGGAAGCCGGCAAGCGGGCGGACGTCACGCTGTGGGATGGCAACCCCTTCTCGGTGTACGCCCGGGCCCAGCGGGTCTGGATCGATGGTGGGCTGGCCTACGACCGCAACGACCCGCGCTTCCAGGCCAGGTCCGACTTCGAACTGGGCCTGGAGGGCCGCCGATGATCCGCCGCCTCGCCGTCCTGCTGGCCGCCACCGCCCTGGTGGCCGCCCCGCAAGCCCAGGCCGCCACGGTGGCCATCGTCAACGCGCGGATCCTCAACCCCGGCGCCGCCGAGATCCCCAGCGGCACGGTCGTGGTCCGCGATGGAAAGATCGTCGCGGTCGGGGCCAGCGTCGCCACACCCGCGGGCGCGCAGGTGGTGGACGCCAAGGGCGGTGTTCTCACACCCGGCTTCGTGGCGGTGAACAGCATGCTGGGCGCCGTGGAGGTCTCGGCCGTCGGCGACGACATCGATGTCAAGACGCCCGACCTCGGCGCGGCGTTCGACGTGCAGTACGCCCTGAACCCCGACTCCGTGGTGATCCCGGTGGCTCGCCTGGGCGGCATCACCAGCGCCGTCGTCACGCCGCGGGCCGAAGGCGGCCAGGGCGGCGCCGGCGAGCACGACGACAGCGGCGCGGAGGCCACCTCCGGCGCGCCGTCGTCCGAGCACGCGCACCACCTTTTCGCCGGCCAGGCGGCGGTGATCCAGCTCGCCCGCGGCTCCGACATGCTGCTGAAGCCCAAGGTGGCGATGGTGTCGCCCTTCGGGAACGCCGGCGCCAAGGTGGCGGGCGGCGCCCGGGGCGCGCAGTACGTGCTGCTGAAGGAGGCGCTGGCCGACGTGCGGGCCTACATGCGCAACCGCGCGGCCTACGAGCGCGCCGGCTATCGCGACCTGTCGCTGTCGCGGGCCGACCTGGAGGCGCTGATCCCCGTGGTCAATGGGCAGATGCCGCTGGTCGCCGTGGCCAACAAGGCCTCCGACATCCGTGCGGTGCTGAAGCTGGCCCGGGACGAGAACATCAAGCTGATCCTCACCGGCGCCGCGGAGGCCTGGCGGGTCGCACCCGAACTGGCCGCGGCTCGTGTCCCGGTGATCCTGAACCCGATCCTGAACCGGCCCACCAGCTTCGAGACGCTCGGCGCCACGATGGAGAACGCCGCCCGTCTGGAGGCCGCCGGGGTCACCGTCGCCATCGAGGGCAACAGCGGCGCGCATCGGGCGCACGAGATGCGCTACAACGCCGGCGTCGCCGTCGCCAACGGCATGACCAAGGGCGGCGCCCTGGCCGCGGTGACGATCAACCCGGCCAAGATCTTCGGCGTGGCGAACCGCGTGGGTTCGCTGGAGCCCGGCAAGGACGCCGACCTGGTGGTCTGGTCGGGCGACCCCTTCGAGCCGTTGTCGAAGCCGCACCTGATCCTGGTCCGCGGCGAGGCCCAGCCCCTGCGTTCGCGCCAGCTCGACCTGCGCGACCGCTATCTGGATCTGAACCGCCCGATGCCGCCGGGGTATTCGTACTGACCGCGCGCCTGGGCGGCGAGCATGCCGGCGCCCAGCCAGAGGCCGAGAATGGGACTCAGCGCCATGCCCACGAGCGGCACCGGGAATGGCGCGACCAGCGCGGTCAGCGCCGACAGCACAGCGTAGGCGCAGAGCGCCCGCGCCGCCGGAGCCCTGAGGAGGGCGAGGGAGGTCAGGGCCAGCAGCAGCATCGCGCCGGCGCCGACCGCGAGAGCCGGCGACAGCCGCCAGGCCAGTTGCAAAATCTCCTCGACCTCCGCCACGGGCTGCAGCGGATCGGGTCGTAGCCAAGCCGCCGCCATGGCGAGGCCGGCGGCCGCCATGGCCGCGGTGCGCGGGATCCGCGGCCACCCTCCCGCACCGATCAAGGCGACCAAGGCGGCGCCCAGGGCTGTCGCCTGGGAGGCGTCCGGCTGCGCGATGAGAAGCGCCATCAGGACCGCAGCGGCGACGAGCCGGATCCGCCCCGCGCCTACCGCGCCGAGGGCCACGATCACCGGCGGCAGCAGGATCTGAGCGGCGTTGATGTGCAAAGGCCCGAGGTCGAGCCAGCGGTGAACGCCAAGCTGGCCGGGGCCAAAGAAGGTCGCGGCGAGCGCCACCGGTGCTGCGATCAGGAAACCCAAGGCGGTGCGCCGACCGGCCGTGGCCAGAAGAAACGCGCCCAGCAACGCGCCCGCCAGCCAGGCTGCAGGGTTGCGAACCCACACACTGGGCGGAACGCCACTGGCTGCCGCCACGCCAGCGCCGATCGCCACCGCCGCCAGGGAGGCCACTCCGAAGGCCGCTAGCCCTCGCGCAGGAGACTGGAACACGGGGCGATCGCCAGGCTGGAGGGATCTTGCGGCGCGGCCGCGGCGGGCGGCCTCGCCGGGTCGACTATTTGGACGGGTCGACCAGCGCCTGGTAAACCAAGGTCCGGGACATGGCGCCCAGGTCATCCCCGCCCGAGCCGCCCAGCCGCTGGATCATGCCGACGAAGATCAGGTCGTTTTCAGGGTCGACCCAGAACCAGGTTCCGGCGGCGCCGCCCCAGCTGATCGTGCCGTCGCCCTCGAGGGTGCCGGCTTCCCGGGCGTTCTTGACCACCATGAAGTCCAAGCCGAAACCGACCGCCTCATTGAAGCGGCTCACGCCGTTGCCGTTCGAGGCGACCAGGGCGTCCTTGGAGATCACGTTCGTCCCCATAAGCTCGACCGACGCGGGCGACAGGATGCGGACGCCATCGAGGACGCCCTTGTTGGCGATCATCTGGGCGAAGCGGGCGTAGTCCATGGTCGTGCCGACCAGACCGCCGCCGCCGGACTCCATGTTCGGCGGCGAGAGATAGGTCGGCGCGTCGTTGCCGAAGATGGACTTGGCTTCTTCGATCCGGCCGGTCTCGCGGTTGGCGACGTAGAGCGCGGCAAGGCGGCCGGCCTTGTCGGCCGGGACGTAGAAGGCCGTGTCGTTCATCTTCAGCGGCTTGAAGATCCGCTCCGCCATGAACTGGCCTAGCGTCTCGCCGGTAAGCCGCTCGACGATGTAGCCCTGGATGTCGACGGACGACGAGTAGCGCCACGACGTTCCCGGCTGGAAAACCAGCGGGATCTGCGCGGTCCGGTCGATCATGTCTTTGAGGCCGCTGGCGCCCAGGACCTGCTTCTCGCGGTACAGCTTGTCGACGGGATGCTCATCCTGCAGACCGTAGCCGAAGCCCGCCGTGTGGCTCATGATCTCCCGCATCGTCGGGGGCCGTTTCATGTCCTCCAGCACCATCGTGCCGTCGGGATTGACTGCCTTGACCACCCGCAGGGTCTTGAACTCCGGGATGTAGCGAGTGACCGGGTCGTCCAGCCGCCAGCGGCCTTCCTCGAACAGGATCATCAGCGCCACGCCGGTGATCGGCTTGGTCATCGAATAGATGCGGAAGATCGTGTCCTCGGTCATCGGCGCGCCGGTGGCCAGGCTCTTCTTCCCGTAGGTCTTGTAACTGACAATCTTGCCGTGGCGAGCAAGCAGCGTGGTCATGCCTGGAACCCGGCCCTGCGCCACTACGCCGGCCATGTAGGCGTCGAGCTTGGCGAGGCGCGCGCTATCGAACCCCAGGGCCTCGGGGCTGGACGCCATCGAAAGGCCCGTCGCCTTCGCCGACGCCGCGGTGGCCCGCTTGGCCGACTGGGCGTGGCCCACGCTTGCCGGCGCGAGCGCCAGCGAGACAGCCGCCAAGCCGACGGCCAGGCGTTTGGTGATGCGAAGCATGGCGGGTCCCCTCCCGAACAGTTGTTGGCGCAAGCTTAGGTTCCGTCGGCGACGGCGCAAGCGCGCGTGCGTTTCAGACCGGCAATCCGCTAGCCTGAGGCCCATGAAGCGACTCCTCATCGTCTGGCACTCGCGGACCGGCGCCGCACGGGCGATGGCCGAGGCCGCCGCGCGCGGAGCCGACGCCGAGCCCGAGATCGAGGTGCGACGGCTGGAGGCGTCCGAGGCCCAGGCGGATGATCTGCTCTCGGCCGACGGTTATCTCTTCGCCTGCCCGGAGAACCTCGCCGCCATGTCGGGGGCGATGAAGGAGTTCTTCGACCGCAACTACTATCCCGTCCTGGGGCGGCTGAACGGCCGCCCCTACGCGGCGATGATCGCCGCCGGCAGCGACGGAACCGGTGCGGCGCGGCAGATGGGCGGGATCTGCACCGGCTGGCGGCTGAAACCTATCGCCGAGCCGCTGATCATAGGTACGCACGCCCAGACGCCCGAGGCCATCGCAGCCGAGAAGACGCTGAGCGCCGCCGATGTGAAGACCTGCGTCGATCTGGGCGCCGGCCTCGCCGTCGGCCTGGCCCTGGGGGTGTTCTAGCCCTGGGTGAGCGCACGCGACCGTGGCCGCGTTCGTCGCAGCAGCCGCCGCATTCATCGCCGAGGGCGCATCCCGCCACGGTCAAGCCTCGTAGCTACGGCCCGCGGGCGGAACGCCGTTCCGCAGAGGTCGTTTACTTGCGTGGAGGCTGGGCAATGCAGATCGGGCGGCGGGAATTCCTGAAGGCGGGCGGCGTGGCCCTCGCGGCCGGCAGCGCCGTCGCGGCAGGCCCGGCCACGGCCCAGGCGCCCGCGCCGCAGCGCGCCTTTGAAGCCAATGACTGGGCCCGGGTGCGCGCCCAGTTCGGGCTGAAGTCCGACCGGGTCGACATGTCGGCCATGCTCATCGCCGCCCACCCCAAGGCCGTGCGCGAGGCGATCGCCCGCCACCGCGACGCCCTGGATGAGACGCCGATCGAATACCTGGAGCAGAACAACCGCCGCCTGCAGAACGTGGCGCGCGAGCGGGTCGGCCGGTACTTCGGCGCGCTGGCCACGGATGTGGCGCTTACCGACTCCACGACCATGGGCGCCGGGCTTGTCTACAACGGCCTGAAGCTGCGGCCCGGCCAGGAGGTGCTGACCACCGACCGGGACTATTACGTCACCCACGAGTCGCTGCGGCTGGCGTCGATGCGAAACGGCGCCAGCGTTCGCCGCATCCGGCTCCCCGACCCGGCCAAGGCCGGCGCTGGTGGCCTGGCCCAGGCCGTCGTCCGCGAGATCAAGCCAAACACCCGCGTCGTCGCCCTGACCTGGGTGCTGTCGTCCACCGGCCTCAAGATGCCGATCCCGGCCATCAGCCACGAGATCGCCCGCCTCAACGCGGGGCGAGCCGAGGCCGATCGGATCATCCTGGCGGTCGACGGCGTCCATGGGTTCGGCAACCAGGACGTCGGGCTGCCGGAGCTGGGCTGCGACCTGTTCTTCGCCGGCTGCCACAAGTGGATCTTCGGGCCGCGCGGCACGGGTGTCGTGATCGGAACCAAGGCCGGGTGGTCCGCCTTGGCGCCCACCATCCCGACCTTCCTGGCGAGCGACGCCTATTCCGACTGGATCAGCGGCACGCCCGCGACCGACTGCACCGGCGCGCGCCTGACGCCTGGTGGCTTCAAGGCGTTCGAGCACGTCTGGGCCCTGTCGGACGCCTTCGTCATCCACGACTGGGTGGGCCGCAAGCAGGTGGCCGACCGGACGGCGGAACTGGCCGACCAGCTCAAGACGGGCCTGGCCGCCATGCCCCACGTGACCCTGGCCACGCCGCGGTCGCGGGAGCTGTCGGCGGGCATCGTTTCGTTCGAGGTGGCGGGCATGACGCCGGCGCAAACGGTGGCCAAGCTGCGGGAGTGGAAGATCCTGGGCTCGGTGGCGCCCTACGCCCGTCCCCTGGTCCGCCTGACGCCGTCGATCCGCAACACGCCCGACGAAGTGGACTTCGCGCTGAAAGCCGTTCGCGCGATGGCCTGACGGCGCAGCCGGGCCGTGTTAACCTCCCCGCGGGGTTGAGCCGCGCTTTGGGGAGGCGAGCGGTCGTTATGTTGGGGATTCAGTTAGCGGCGTTGAGCATGCCCGAGCTGCGGCGGCTGCTGGAGGCTGCGCGCGCCCGCGGGCAGGACAGTCTGGTGCGCCAGCTCGAGGCTGAGCTGGCGGCCCGGCCGGGACGCATGGGCGGGGTTGGGCCGCTGCAGGCGGCCATCGCGACGCCGGCGCCTGCTCCCGCCGTACGCCGGCGCAGCGGGATGGCCGTCGCGGTGGCGAGCCTCGCGGCGGTGATCGGCGGGGTCCTGGCCTGGGGCCTGACGCTCGACACCCCCGTCCAGGTGCGCCCGCAGGCGGTCGCCCTCAACAACGCCGCCGATGCGCCGCCCCGGATCGCCGTGGCGCTCACCACCGCCGCCCTGCCCGAGGAGGCGCCGACGCAGCTGCTGGCGGAGCCGGCCGCGCCGCCGCCCGCCGTGGTCGAGACGTCGGCCGCGCCAGCCGCCAAGCGGTCGCGCAATCCCTGCCTCGACCTGCCCACCGCCCATCAGCGGCTGGTCTGCGGCTATCCCAGCCTGGCCATCGAAGACCGGCGGCTGAAGGCGGCGCTGGAGCGGGCGAAGGCCGGCAGCCGCGACCCCTACGCCATCGACAGCAGTCAGGCCGCGTGGCTGAGCGCCAGCGCCAACATCCAGGACCGCCTGGAGCTGGCCGACCGCTATGCCCAGCGCATCGCCGACCTGGAGGCCCAGGCCCGCTAGCTGCGCGTCAGGTGCTCGGCGAGGGCCTCGTAGGCCGGCAGCGAAACCCGGTCCAGCGGGCCATTCCCGTTGGCGGCGGTCGGGTGCGAGGCGAAGCGCGCGATCACCATCTCCGCGCCCGGCGCCACGTAGCAGACCTGGCCATGGATGCCGCGGGCGCTGTAGGCGCCGAAGCGGTTGTGGCTGACCCACCACTGGTTCCGGTAGCTCCAGCCCGGCAGGGTGACGTAGCCAGCCTTGGCGAAGTCCGCCTTGCGGGCGCCGCCGGCGATGTCGGCCACCACCGCCTCGGGCACGATCCGCTGGCCGTTGAAGGCGCCGCCCAGGCGCATCATCTCGCCGAACCGGGCGAGGTCGCGGGTGGTGACGTTCAGTCCCGCGCCGCACAGCGCGAAGCCGACGGCGTCGACCATGACGTAGCCGTCCTCCTCCGCGCCCAGCTTCTGCCAGATCCGCTCGGACAGCAGCTCGGCGAAGGCCTGGCCCGCCACGCGCTGGACGATCCAGCCCAGCACCTCGGTGTTGCAGGTCTTGTAGGCGAACGCCTGGCCGTGCTCGCCCTCCTTCTTCAGGGTCTTCAGGAAGTCGAAGATGGTGGTCGGGCCGGCGTAGCCCTTGGGGGCCGGCGAGAACCCGGCGGCGACGCCGTAGAAGCGCACCTCGGCGTCCGGATCGACGTAATCCTCGCGGTAGCGGACGCCGGTGGTCATATCCATGACGTGGCGCACCGTGGCGTCGGCGAAGGCGGTTCCGGCCAGCTCCGGCACATAGGCGGTGACCGGCGCCGCCGGATCCAGCGCGCCGTCGTGAACCTGCATGGCGGCCAGCAGGCCGGCGAACGACTTGGTCACCGACATGGCCAGGTGCGGGACATGCGGCTGCAGCGCGCCCCGGTAGGTCTCGTAGACCACCTGGCCCCGGTGCAGGACCACGAGGCCATCGGTGAAGTTCACGTCCACCGACTGGCCCCAGGTCATGGGCTGGCCGTCCTGGGTCACGAACGGCACGGCGTCGAGGTCGTCGCGCAGGGCGTACGGCAGAGCCGCAGGCGCCGAGGGCCCGCGCCGGATCGCGGCGGAAGGGGCCAGCTCGCGCTGGTGGCTGAAGCTCCAGCGGGTGTTGGGGAAGCGCCAGCTGGTGGTGTCGGCCAGGCGCACCGTGCGCTCGGGCGGCGGCGGGAAGCCCTGCATCACGCCGAGCGCGGCGGGATCGGTCGAGGCGGCGGTCGGGGCGGCTTGGACGGTGTCGGACATGGTCACACCGCAACACGGGGCCCGGGGCCGCGTCAAACTTTGTGCGCCGAAGGCCCCCGCCCAGGCCGGGCGGGGACGCAGGGTCCGCCTAGTAGCGGCGATAGTCGTAGCGGTAGTCGGGCCGGTCGTAGCGGTAGCCGTCGCCGCGATAGTGGTGGCGGCCGCGGTAGTCGCGGCGGTTGTCGTAGCGGTCGTACTGGTCGAGGCGGCCGTCACGGTCGCGGTCGCGGTTCCACTCGGCGCGGTCGGAGATGCCGTCCCGGTCGCTGTCGCGGTAGCGGCGCTGGCCGTCGTAGCGGTAGTCGCGGTCGTAGCCGCCGCGATAGTCGTAGCCGCGGTGCTCGTAGCCATAGGGCTGGGCCATGGCCGCGCCGGCGGCCAAAGTGGCGGCGGCTGCGGCGGCGACGCCCAGGATGATCTTCCTCATCACGGTCTCCTTCACGTTGAGGAGACCCTAGGCGCCGGCGGCTGAACGGGGCCGGGGCCAGCCGTTCAGGCAGCGGTCATGTAGCTGAACGAAGCCGGCTAGACGCGGAGTTCGACGAACACCTCGGCGCCGCCCTCGCTGTGGCCCATCATGACCACGCGCAGCTGTAGGCCGCTGTCGAGGGTCAGCACCCCCTCGCCGGCGCGGAAGGCGCTGGCGGCGAGGTCGGGCGTGAGGGTGAGGCCGCCGCGGAGGCGGAGCGGGCCCTGGCGCAACCGGGCGGGATCGCCCTCGATCGCGTAGCGGGTCGGCACGTCGTGGCCCAGGAAGCGGACCTGGCCGTCGCCCTCGAACACGGGCAGCTTCTTCTTGATCATAGGCATGCAGACGGCCTCCCCGCCGGGGCCGGAAGGCCGTTGCAATTCAAGCTCAGGCCGCCTGCAGCTGGCCGGCCGACATCTTGCCGGAACGCTTGTCGCGCTCGAGTTCGAAGCTGACCTTCTGGCCTTCGTTCAGCGAGCCGAGGCCCGCGCGCTCGACGGCCGAGATGTGCACGAACACGTCCGCGCCGCCTTCGTCAGGCTGGATGAAGCCGAAGCCCTTGGTGGCGTTGAACCACTTCACAGTACCGGTTTGCATTGATCGTCCCTTTCCGGACATGAATTCTCGCGCCCGGACGGGCTTTGAGATCAAAATTTCGTTGAGGGTCGATGACGAATACCGGGGCCGAAATACTGGATTTCGTCGCGGATGCCGGACGAGCCAAGCCGAGATTTGACCAGATAGGAATGCGCGCACTTTTCCCCTCTGGCAAGAATTATTGTCAAATTTCTACCGGCCGGCCGGGATTATGCTAGTGTGCGCTATGCGAATGGTACCTGACAGGGCGGTCCTGACCGTCTCCCGGTTCGAAGGCGTTTGGCGCGTCGAACTGGACGGCGAAAGCTTCGGCCACTCCCCGGACAAAGAGGTCGCCAAGGCGGCCGCCAACCGCCACGCCCGCCAGATGCTGGACGGCGGCAAGCCGTGCCAGGTGCGGATCCAGGGCGAACTCGGCTACGGCGCCGCGTGACCATGGCCAAGCCCCTCCCCTCCACCATCTCCACCAAGCCCGGCTCCTCGCCGGACGGTCGGTTCCGCGCCATGATCCAGTCGGCGGTGGCCGACGGCGTGGCGGCAGAGGACATGGTCCTGCGCCTGACCCTGCGCGACGTCAGCCTGCTGACCCGCGACCCCGCCACCCCGGTCACCGACATCAGCTACGCCAATGGCGTGATGCGGTTCCTGGGCGTGCGGGTCGAAAAGGGCGGCGTGCCCGAGAGCATCCTCGACCGCAACGGCGCGGCCACCTAAGCCGCCTCCGGACGGCGAACCGACGCATCCCATCACACCGCGCTCGCCGCGGTCAAAGTTGTTCGTCCGTCGCACCGTCTGGGGCGATGGTCGCCCGCGACCTCTCGCGGGGGTGCGCAATCCGCCGGCTCGCCTAGAATGGGCGCCAAGGAGGCTGCGCCAGGGCGCGGCTCTGGGAGAGCTCGCGTGACGGATTTCCTGGTGCGGCGGATCGCGCGGCAGCCGCGTGGCATGGCGGCGCGGATAGCGCTGGGCCTGGCCGTGGCCGGGCTGGCGCTGGGGTTCCGCCTGGCGCTTTCGCCCTACATCGGCATGGGCGCGCCCTTCGCCGCCTTCGTCCTCGGCGTTCTGGTGGCGAGCGTCTTCGGCGGCATCGCCTCGGGCGTGGCCTGCGCGGCGCTGCTGAGCGTCGGCGGCGCCTTCATGATGACCGCCACCGGACACCCGGCGGCGCTGCGCCGCAGCGTGCTGAGCCTGCTGTTCTTCGTGGCGTGCAGCGGGTTCGTGATCTGGATCGTGACGCTGCTCCGAGCGGCGCTGGCGCGGGAGGTGGCGGCGCGGGAGAGCGAGCGGCTGCTGAAGCTGGAGCTGCACCACCGGGTGAAGAACACCCTGGCCGTGGTCCAGTCCCTGGCCGACCAGACCTTTCGCGGCGCAACCGACACCGAGGCGGCGCGGCGCCACTTCGCCGCCCGGCTCGCTGCCCTGGCCGACGCGCACGACGTGCTGGTGGACGCCGGCTGGCGCGAGGTGACGCTGCAGACGGTGGCCGAGCGGGCGCTGGCGCCGTTCCGCCCCACCGCGCCCGGCCGGCTGACCCTCGACGGCGGGCCGGCGCCCGTCTCGCCCGAGGCGGCGGTGGCGCTGACCCTGTGCCTGCACGAACTGGCCACCAACGCCGTCAAGCACGGCGCCCTCTCCGGCGAGGCCGGCGCGGTGCGCCTGGCGTGGCGCGTGGAGGAGACCGCCGGGCGCCGGCGGCTGGAGGTGGAATGGCGCGAGGCCGGCGGGCCCACGCCGGCGCCCGGCGGCCGGCAGGGCTTCGGCGCGCGCCTGCTCACCCGGGCCCTCGCCGCCCAGCCCAACGCCCAGGCCCGGCTGGACCTCGGCCCGGACGGCGCACTGTGGCGGGCGGCGTTCGACCTGTGATCAGCCCGCCGCGGCCGGCGCGGGCCTGAGCGCCCTGCCCCGCCGCAGCCGCGCCCCGGCGAGGCCAAAGCCGCCGATCATCAGGGCCCAGGTCGCCGGCTCGGGCACCACGGCGGCCGAGACCTCGAACAGCGCCACGCCGGCGATGCTGAAATAGAGGGTGTCGAAGTTGCCGATGAAGGGGCCGATGCCGCTCAGGTTCCCCACGTCGGCGCCGCGGATATAGACCTGGAAGGCGTCGGGCCAGGGCACCGGGTCCACATCGGCGGGCATGCTGGCGTCGCGGAAGCCCACCAGGCTGGTGAAGTCGCCGGAGAACGTCTGGCTCCCCAGCAGCAGGCCCGGCGCGGTGAAGTCCTGCAGCCCGAAGTCGTAGTCCACCCCGTCGACCACCAGGGTGGTGATCTGGAGCCCCGCCCGGCCGGTGTTGGATTCCAGCAGGCGGAAGGTGAGCTTCGCCGGCTGATAGACGCTGACCAGGGTGGGCCCGCCCAGCTCGGACGTGACGCCCAGGGTGGCGAGGTCGGCCTTGAACGGATCGGTCGGCGAGACGCCGAGATCGAACGGCGTCGTCACCGACAGCGGCCCCTCGGCCCACGCTGCGCCCGCCAGGCCGGCCGCCAGGGCCAGGCCGGTCACCATCGCCTTGAACATGAAAGTCCCTCCGCCCACAGCCAAGCTCAACCCCACGTCGGCCCGCCGCTCTCCCGCCAGTTGAACGACAGGATGCGCGCAGGTCAATTCGAGATTGCCCGTTCCGCGAACATTGGCTTGCGATGTGCGCCGGTCAGGCGGAATCGTGGGCGGGAGGTTCGGGTGGCGGGACCGGCGGGGCGGACCCGCCCGCGTCCGACTGGCCCGCTTGGGCTGCCTCGGCGACGGCGACCTCCGGATAGCCGAGGATCTCCAGGATCCGGTCGACCGACTCGGCCACCGACACCTCCAGGAAGTCGTCGTATTCGGCGAGCTCCCGCGCCAGGCCGTGGATTTGGGCCTCGTCGGCTTCGTCGAAGTCCGGCCGCTCGCGCTCCACATAGGGCCGTGCCGCCCGGCAGACCTCGTCGATCCGATCGCGGGTGTCCGGGCCGTGAACGGTGGGCGGCGGGTCGTCGTCGAAGACGTCGTAGAAGCCGCGGCGGCCCAGCCCGGCCTCCAGCCGGCCGAGGCTCTCGCGCCGGGCGGCGGCCTCGCGCTCGCGGGCGACCCTCGCCTTGGCCATCAGGCTCTGGCGCACCGAGCGGGCGATCCGCTGGTAGGTGCGCCCCAAGCGGTCGATCTCGCCGGCGTCCTCCGCCGCCATCGCCTTGGCGTGCACCCGCTCGGCCAGCGCCAGGTCCAGCTCGGCGAGCCGTTCCAGGATCTGCTCCTCGCGGGACATAGGGGCCTCGGCCTCGGACATGTGCGGGAGTGGAACATGACGGTGCGTCAGAAGCGGACGTTTGGGGACTCAGCGAAAGCGGTTTAGCCCCGCCACCACCCACCGCTCGCCGGTCAAACCGCGACCCACGTAGTGCGGCGACGACGCATCAGGGCGCCGACCGTCCCGAACCCCATGATCATCAGCGCCCAGGTCCCGGGTTCGGGCACGCCGGCGACCCCCAGCGGCTGGCTGGACCCGACCAGGCCGACGTCCTGTGGACCGCCGGCGAAGCTGCCACGCACATAGGACACGCCGTTGCCGTCGGGGAGTCGGTCGATGGACTGGCCATAGCCCCAGATGAGGTTCGTGGCCCCCGCCGGCCCTTGGGTTACCGTTGCGTCCACGAAGCCCGCGCCAGTGAACCATGTGGACCCCGCCACCAAGCCGTAGTCGGCGAAGAAGGGATTCCAAGCCGCCGCTTCACTAGCCGCGTCGCCGTACCAACCTCCGCCGAGCGATACGTAGGCGTCGCCTCCGGCCGAGACGTAGGCGTCGAGGTCGGCGAACTGGCCGCTCGTCAGTCCCTGCCCGAAGTGGAACACAGCATCGTAACCACTGGCGATGGCGAGGCTGAAAGTCGCCGAAGTCTCCACGGTCTTGCCCAGCGACGTGAGCTGTGAGGTAAGTTGGGTCAGTTGCCCGGTCGGTACATTCCCGTTGCCGGTGAGCAGCAGGTAGTTCGATCCCCCGAACGTCGTGGCCAGATCCTGAACGAAGGCCGTCGTCCCGGTCTGGTAGGGCGCGCCATAGGCGTAGTCGCTCAACGTCCATTCGTCGCCCGCGGCGACCAACACGCCAGCGCTCGCGGCCGTCGCTGCTCCCAGCGCCACCGATCCAGCCAATCCGCACAGCAGGATTCCAAACGTCTGCATCACTAAACTCTCGACAGTTGTAGTTACCAAGACGTCGAGATTGCAGGCGGGGCCAGCGGTGACATCCCCCGATTGGGGGTGCCGGAGGAAGTCTGAAAGAACATCGCGCGGTAGGGCCGAACGCGGCCCCTGGCGGTGTTGCCGGACTCGTCGATGGTCATGCCGCGGTGAACAGGGCGAGCGGCGCGGACTCAAGATCACGAGATAACGCGGAACAACGAACGCTGCTCTCCAGTTTCCCATAGCAAAGCCTTCGCGGGGTGCGGGGGCGAGGGGCGGCTCGTGCGCGGGCCGGTTCAGGAGGAACGGTCATGACGAGGCGTTGGATGGGCGCGCTGCTGGGCGGCGCGTGCGCGGTTGCGCTGGGCGGCGGGGCGCAGGCCGAGGACTTCGGCGGGGTGGATTTTCCGGGCGGGATCAGCTCGTTCGCCGACGCGGTGGTCTCGTACCAGCCGGGGCTGGACGGCGCCTCGCCCAGCGCCGGCTTCCAGGGCGCGTTCAACGCGCTGGGGGCGCCGGACTATAGCGGGGCCAATTCCTGCGCCACGACGGCGGCCTGCGACTTCGTCTCGCTGGGCGTGGGCGGGGCGCTGGTGCTGCAGTTCACCAACAATGTGCTGACCGGCTCGGACAGCGACGCGGACGACCTGTGGATCTTCGAGATCGGGCCGGACGTGGAGGACACCACGGTGGACGTCTCGGTCGACGGGATCACCTGGATCTCGGTAGGCGCGGTGACGGGCAGTACGCGCGGGATCGACATCGACGCGTTCGGGTACGGGACGTCGGCGGCCTTTTCGTTCGTGCGGCTGATCGACGTGGCGAACGAGGGCGCGCAGAGCGGCGGGTCGGTGGGCGCGGACATCGACTCGGTGGGGGCGATCTCCACCCGGGCGGTGGGGATCGTGCCGGAGCCGGGGACCTGGGCGCTGATGATCATGGGCTTCGGGCTGGCGGGCGCGAGCCTGCGGGCGCGGCGGGGGGCGGCATTGGTTTGAGGGTGCTGGGGGCTGAAGCCCCCTCCACCGCTTCGCGGTCCCCCTCCCCCGTTGCACGGGGGAGGAGCGGACGCCGCGGCTCCCTTAGGGCTTGGGCCGGAAGCGCTTGGTGGCGGGGAAGCCCTTGGGGGCGAGTTTGCCGGCGCCGGCTCTCCGGCCGAGCCAGTCGCGCCATTCGGGCCAGGCGCGCGTGCGGCCGCTCGGGTCCACCGTGGTCATGCCTTCGGGTTCGCTGAAGGCGGCGGCGTCGCGGAGGCCGCCTTCGCGGTAGCTTTGCAGCTTCACGCCCTTGCCCCGGGGCATCTCGGGCAGTTCGGCGGTGGGGAAGACCAGCAGCTTGCCGTTGTCGCCGATGACGGCGAGGTGGTCGGCGTTTCCGAGCGGGAGGCAGACGGCGGCGCCCTCCCCCTTCTTGCTGGGATCGCCGGCGTTGAGGACCTGCTTGCCCGCGCGGCGGAAGGCGATGGCCTCCTCCTCCGGCAGGATGAAGCCATAGCCCTGCTTCGAGGCGAGGATGCGCTTCGTGCCCGGCTTGTGCGGGAAGACGTCGATGAGGCCGACCTTGTCGTCGAGGTCGATCATCAGGCGCAGGGGCTCGCCGTGGCCGCGGGCGCCGGGGAGCTTGTCGCAGCCTAGGGTGAAGAAGCGGCCGTCGCTGGCGAAGATCAGCAGCTTGTCGGTGGTCTCGGCGGGGACCAGGAACTGGAGCTTGTCGCCCTCCTTGAACTTCAGCTCCGAGGGGTCCTCGACCCGGCCCTTGGCGGCGCGGATCCAGCCGCGTTCGGAGAGGATGATGGTGATCGGCTCGCGCACGATCATGGCTTCCAGGGCCGCCTCGGTGTCGATCTGGGGCGCCTCGGCGAAGGTGGAGCGGCGCACGTTGAGGTCGGCGAGCTGGGCCTTGGTGTCCTTGAGCCCCTGCCCCACCAGCTTCCACTGGGCCTTGTCGGAGGCCAGCATGGCCTGGATGCCGTCGCGCTCCTCGGCCAGTTCGGCGTGCTCTCTACGGATCTCCATCTCCTCCAGCCGGGCCAGCTGGCGCAGGCGGGTGTTGAGGATGGCGTCGGCCTGGATCTCCGAGAGCGCGAACGTCTCGATCAGCTTGTCCTTGGGCTTGTCCTCGTAGCGGACGATCCGGATCACCTCGTCGAGGTTGAGGTAGGCGATCATCAGGCCGTCGAGGATGTGCAGCCGCGCCTCGATCTTGGCCAGGCGGTGGCGGGCCCGGCGGACCAGCACCTCGCGCCGGTGGTCGAGGAAGGCGCGCAGGGCCTGCTTCAGGCTCATGACGCCGGGGGTGCCGCGGGCGTCCAGGACGTTCAGGTTGACGCTGAAGCGGGTCTCGAGGTCGGAGAGCTTGAACAGGCTCTCCATCAGGACCTCTGGTTCTACGTTTCTGCTCTTGGGTTCGAGAACGACGCGGACGTCCTCGGCGCTCTCGTCGCGCACGTCGCCCAGGAGCGGGGCCTTCTTGGCGTCGATCAGGCCGGCGAGCTGTTCGATCAGCTCGGCCTTCCGCACCTGGTAGGGGATCTCGGTGATGACGATCTGGTACGTACCCTTGCCGAGGTCCTCCTTGGCCCAGCGGGCGCGGACGCGGACGCCGCCACGGCCGGTCTCGTAGACGGTCTGCAGGGCCTGGCGCGGCTCGACGATGACGCCGCCGGTGGGGAAGTCCGGCCCCTGGACGTGGGTCATCAGGGCCTCGGTGGAGGCGTCCGGCTGGTCCAGCAGCAGGAGGCAGGCGTCGATCAGCTCGCCGGCGTTGTGCGGCGGGATGGAGGTGGCCATGCCCACGGCGATGCCGGTGGAGCCGTTGGCGAGCAGGTTGGGGAAGCCGGCGGGCAGCACCACCGGCTCGTCGTCGGAGCCGTCGTAGGTGGGCTTGAAGTCGACGGCGTCTTCCTCGATCCCGTCCAGCAAGAGCGTGGCGGCCACCGTCAGCTTGGCCTCGGTGTAGCGCATGGCCGCGGCGTTATCGCCGTCGATGTTGCCGAAGTTGCCCTGGCCGTCGACCTGGGGATAGCGCTGGGCGAAGGACTGGGCCATGCGGACCAGGGTGTCGTAGATCGACTGGTCGCCGTGCGGGTGATAGCCGCCCATCACCTCGCCGACCACCTTGGCGCACTTGCGGGCCGCCGCATCGGGGTTCAGCCGCATCTCGCGCATGGCGTAGAGCACGCGGCGCTGCACGGGCTTCAGGCCATCGCGCACGTCCGGCAGGGCCCGGTCGGTGATGACGCTCAACGCATAGGCCAGGTAGCGGCGCGACAGGGCCTCGCTGAGCGGCTCGTCGATGATGCGGTCGCCGTCGCCGGGACCGGGAGGGGCAGTGATGACGGTCATGGGAATCGCAGTCGGTACAGAAGGTTCGGGTCAGGGCATACCAGTTCCTCCCCCCTCGGGGG
>NZ_MHXN01000037.1:128684-143201 GCF_001824475.1 Phenylobacterium sp. RIFCSPHIGHO2_01_FULL_69_31
GACGGGGGAGGAATTTCGCTGGGATCAGAGACGATCGGCGTCGCGAAGCCGGTCCAGCAGCCAGAGCCGCGCGGGCGGCAGGGGGCGGTTGAGGGGGCCGAAGATGAAGGCCTCCAGGAAGTGGCCGGTGAGGCCGAGCCCCGCCCCCACATCGCCGGCGGAGAGGCCCGCCTGGGCGCCCAGCATGAAGGGCGGCAGGGTGAGCAGCCGGTCCTTGTAGGGCTCGCCGGCGCCCCGGCTCACGGCCCGGCCGGTGCGGGGGCTGACGTAGATGAGGTCGTCGGTGGCGCCGGTGGCGGCGCACTTGGAGAGGTCGAGGCCGAAGCCCAGGTCCTGCAGCAGGCCCGCCTCGAAGCGGACGAACACGGCGGGCCAGATGTCCGGGATGGCGAGGGCCGAGCAGAGGGCCTCGAAGGCCAGGTAGGCGCCCGGATGCGGCTCGCGCTCCGGCAGGGCGCCGGCGGCCACGGCGGCGGCGGCGGCCAGGCCCGCGAGCGCCAGGGGATCGTCGAACAGGGCGCCGGGCCCCTCGCCCACCGGCTCCAGGCTGGCCGAGCCCAGCTGGTCGGAGACGCGGGCGCGGTAGCGGACCAGCACCTGGGCGCCCGGCTGCAGGAACGGGCGGATGCGGCGCGAGCCGCCCCCGGCCACGTGGGCGGCGTAGCGGCCGTGCCGGGCGGTCAGGAGCTCGACGATCGCGCCGGACTCGCCGTGGGCCCGGGCGGCCAGGACGAAGGCGTCGTCCTCGAACTCCATCAGGCGGGCGGGGTCTGGGCGGCGCGCTCGATCATCGGCCGCCAGGATGGCTCGACCGCCAGGCCGAAGGTGTCGCGCAGCACCGTCTCGATGCCGTCGGCGTCGAGGATTTCCTTCGTCGCCGGGCCGTTCAGCGGCCGGGTGGTGAGGCGGTTGAACAGGAGGCCATAGCGCGCCTGCGGCGTGGTCAGGGCGCACAGCAGGTTGTGGCGGAAGTGGCTGGTCGGGTGGGTGGAGGTG
Source organism: Phenylobacterium sp. RIFCSPHIGHO2_01_FULL_69_31 (assembly GCF_001824475.1). Classification (GTDB taxonomy): domain Bacteria; phylum Pseudomonadota; class Alphaproteobacteria; order Caulobacterales; family Caulobacteraceae; genus Phenylobacterium. Next base: position 129,681 of record NZ_MHXN01000037.1, read on the forward strand.
AACCAGTTGGCCATCTCGTAGTCGCGCGGCACGCAGGGGCTGAGCGCGACGTCGTAGGCCGGGACCCAGCCGGCCTCGCGTCGGACCTCCAGCGACAGCCCGCCGGGGATGGCCAGCAGGCGGTAGTTGTCGTGGTCGGTGACCTGGATCACGTCGGGCGCGAACCGCAGCGGCGCGGTCAGGACGCAGCCGCCGAAGCCCACGTCGACGAACCAGTCCTGCCCCTCGGCGGCGACCTTGAGCACGTGGTGGGTCCGCGGCTGGGCCGGCGCATCCGGCGGCGCGTTCCAGCGCACCCGGGCGGCCAGGCCCTCGACGCCGAAGCCGAGCTCGGTGAGGACGCGGGCGAAGAGGCTGTTGTGCTCGAAGCAGTAGCCGCCGCGGCCGCCGTGGATCAGCTTGGCGTCCACCGCAGCGGGCGAGATGTCGACGCCCCGGTCCAGCAGGCAGTCGATGGCCTCGAAGGGGATGGCGGCGGGATGCAGCGCGTGCAGGGCCCGCAGGGTGGCCACGCTGGCGTCACGGGGGCCGGCATAGCCGATGCGGGCGAAATAGGCGTCGAGGTCGACCATGGGCCCTAGTTAGGGGCTCGCGGGCGTTTCGCGAAGCGCGGAAACGGGGCCGCTCCCGGCGTCGCGGGGCTAGCGACTGAGGCCCGCGTGCCAACGGACGGGGAGACGCAACTTCCGCCCCGCCACCGGTACGCCGTCGGCGTCGATCGGCGTCATCTTGAAGAGCTTTGCGAGGCGGATCGTGCTGTCTCCAAAGCCCCTCCCCACGGGGGTCTCCTCGACGATTTCGCAGCTTGTGAACTGACCTCCTTCGTCCAGTACGCAATCGGCGCTCACGATGCCTTCCACGCCCCGTTCCTGTGATGGATACAGTCGTCGCATGTCATCGGCCGAGGGGCGACGCAGCCACATCGGTCTCGTGACGTACCCCTCCATCTCCGCCGATGCTGTATCTGGAACGCACAAGGATGCAGCCAGGATAGCGAGCATCCCCAGCACCGAACGCCGCACGCACATATCCCTTCGTCCCCCAACCACCATCGGCCGCCGGGCAAGCTGGCAGATTAGACGAGATGTCGGCACCCCCCCTCTTGGCCGGGGCGGAGCGGAACCTAGCTGTCGAAGTCCAGGCCGACGTCGCCGTAGAATTCGCGTTTGTCGGCCCATTTCTCGTCGACGGTGACGTGCAGGAAGAGGTGGACGGGGCGGTCGAAGAGTTCGGTGAGTTCCTCGCGGGCCTTCTGGCCGATCCACTTCAGGGTCTGGCCGCCCTTGCCCAGGATGATCGGCCGCTGGCTCTCGCGCTCGACGTAGATGGTCTGTTCGATGCGCACGCCGCCGTCCTTGCGCTCCTGGAAGGCGGTGGTCTCGACGGCGGCCGAATAGGGCAGCTCCTCGTGGACGCGCAGGTAGAGCTTCTCGCGGGTGATCTCGGCGGCCAGCAGGCGGGCCGGCAGGTCAGCGGTCTGTTCCTCGGGGTAGAGCCAGGGCCCCTCGGGCATCAGCTCGGCCAGGCGGCGCTTGAGGTCGTCCACGCCGGAACCGTCGGCGGCGGAGATCATGAAGACCTCGGAATAGACCCCGGTCTCGAAGAGGCGCTGCGACAGGCCCAGCAGGGTCTCGCGCTTCATGCCATCGATCTTGTTGAGCGCCAGGATGGCTTTCTTGCCGGAGGCCTTGAGGCCTTCGACGATGGCCTCGACGTCGGCCGCGGCGCGGCGGTCGGCGGGCTTGCCCTCCTTGGTGGGGGCGGCCAGTTCGGCCACCGAGTCCACGAGGTGGACGATGGCGTCGGCGTCCTCGGCCCCGCCCCAGGCGGCGCGGACCATGGCGCGGTCCAGCTTGCGGCGCGGCTGGAAGATGCCGGGGGTGTCCACGAGGACGATCTGGGTCTCGCCTTCGATGGCGACGCCGCGCACCGGAAAGCGGGTCGTCTGGACCTTCTGGGTCACGATGGAGACCTTGGCCCCCACCAGGCGGTTGGTGAGCGTCGACTTGCCCGCATTGGGGGCGCCGATGATGGCCGCGAAGCCTGCATGCTGGGTCATTGGCCGGCCTCGGATTCCACGCCTTCGCGCTTCAATAGCATAACCTGGGCAGCGGCCTTTTCGGCCGCCTGGCGCGAACCGCCCTCCCCGCGCTCGGGCTCGAAACCCTTCACGCGCACCTCGACCGTGAAGACCGGCGCATGGGCCGGTCCCTCGCGCTGGACGACCTCGTAGGCCGGCAGCGGCAGGCCCAACCCTTGCGCCCACTCCTGGAGCTGGGTCTTGGGGTCCTTGCCGCGCGGGGTGTCGAGGTGGACGAACTCCTCGGCCCAGAACTTCTCGAAGAAGGCCTTGGCCGTCTCCAGCCCGCCGTCGATGTAGAGCGCGGCGATCAGGGCCTCGCAGGCGTCGCCCAGGACGGCGTCGGACTTGCGGGCCCCGACCTTGGTGGCGCTGGCCGAGAGCCGCAGGGCCGCCGGGAGGCCGGCGCGCTCCGCGGCGCGGGCGCAGGCGTGGTAGTTCACGAGGGCGGCGAGCCGGCGCGACATCTCCCCTTCCCGGCTGTCCGGGTCGAGGGCCATCAGCCGCTCGGCGGCGCAGAGGTTCAGGACTCGGTCGCCCAAGAATTCCAGCCGCTCGTTGTGGCGGACCTCGCGCGCGCCGTCGCCGACGCTGGCGTGGGTGAGCGCCCGCTCGAGGAGATCGCGGTCAGTGAAGGTGTGGCCGATGCGGCTTTCGAGGTCCTCGACCGCCGCAACCCTAGCGTTCATCGGGGGCGGGCATTCATTTGAGGACTTTGAAGAACCGGCTGGGGCGGGCGTCCAGCACCCAGGTCCACGGCTTGAAGATCGACGCCTCCGGCTTCCAGGACAGGAGGATGATCTGCGCCTTGCCGACCAGGTTCTCGGCCGGAACGAAGCCCACGCCGCCGATGGCCGGGTTCACCCGGCTGTCCGAGGAGTTGTCGCGGTTGTCGCCCATCATGAAGTAATGGCCTTCGGGGACGATGAAGACGTCGGTGTTGTCGAGCTCGCCGTCCGTGCCGAAGTCCTGGGTCACGAAGCTCTCGCCCGAGGCCAGGCGCTCCTCGTAGCGGGGCACGTCGCGGATGTAGCCGCCGCCCACGTCCTCGCGGATCGGCGACAGGGCTTCGCGCTGGACGAGCTTGTCGTTCACGTAAAGCAGGCCGTTCTTCATCTGGATCCGGTCGCCGGCCACGCCGACGACGCGCTTGACGTAGTCGGTGCGGTTGTCGCTGGGCAGCTTGAAGACCACGACGTCGCCGCGCTCGGCCGGCTTGTCCATGATCCGCCCCTTGAACAGCGGCGGGCTGAACGGGATCGAGTGGTGCGAGTAGCCGTAGCTGAACTTGGAGACGATGATGTAGTCGCCCTCGTAGAGGTTCGGCTCCATCGACGCCGACGGGATCGTGAAGGGCTGGAAGAAGATCACGCGCAGGACCAGCGCGATCAGCAGCGCCCAGAAGATGGTCTTGAAGATCTCGACCAGCTCGTGCCACGCGCCGGATTTTTCAGGCGTCTTCACGCTCTGCACGTTCTCGCTCATTCGTCGTCCCTGGCGCCCCGGCGTCCCGAAGCGGTGTGTGCCTATCCGCTCCGTAACCCATGAGCAAGTTCCGCGCCCGTGAACAATGCGACAGGCGGCGATCGGTCGCCGGGCGACTGAAGCCGGATGACAGTGGGGGCGTACGGTGAGCAACAGCGCCCGATCCGATGATCAAGGGCCAGTTCGCGTGAAATGGACCGGTGACAGCCGCGCTTGCGGGCATATTTAGAAGGCTCATGACTCGCGAAGCCCTGCCCCCGCTACATCTGGTCCTGGCCCTGGTGGTCATCGCGATCTGGGGGACCAACTTCGTGGTCATCAAGTGGGGGCTGGAGGACTTCCCGCCCCTGACCTTCGCAGCCCTGCGCTTCACCTTCGCGGTGCTGCCGGCGATCTTCTTCCTGAAGCGGCCGGCCGTGCCGTGGTGGAACCTGGCGCTCTACGGCGTCCTGATCGGCGTCGGCCAGTTCGGCATGCTGTACATCGCCATGACCAACATGATCTCGCCGGGGCTGGCGAGCCTGGTGGTGCAGGTGCAGGCCTTCTTCACCGTCGGCTTCGCCATGCTGCTGGCGGGGGAGCGGGTGCGGACGTTCCAGGTCGTGGCCCTGGCCATGGCCGCCTGCGGCCTGGGCTGGCTGATGATCCACACCAACGGCGAGGTCACGCCCCTGGGCCTGGGGCTGGTGCTGATCGCGGCCCTGTCCTGGGCCGGGGGGAACACGACGGCGCGGGCGGCCGGGCCGGTGAACATGCTGAGCTATGTGGTCTGGGCCAGCGTCTTCTCGGCGCCGCCCCTCTTCGCCCTGGCGCTGATGTTCGAGGGCTGGCCGGCGATCTCGGGCGCCGTGCAGCACGCCGACGCCGGCGCCTGGGCGGCGCTGCTGTGGCAGTCGGTGGGCAATACCATCTTCGGCTACACCGCCTGGGCGTGGCTCCTAGCGCGCCATCCCGCCGCCACTATCGCCCCCCTGTCGCTGCTGGTGCCGGTGTTCGGCATGGGCGCCTCGGCGATCCTGCTGGGCGAGGCGCTGACGAGCTGGAAGCTGACCGCCGCCGTGCTGGTGCTGGGGGGCCTGGCCATCAACACCCTGTGGCCGCGGCTGATGGCGCGGCGCAGCGCTCCGGCCGCCTGAAGGAGCCGCCATGCCGAGCCGCAAGACCGTCGAGGCCTTCGTCGCCCAGGTGCTGAGCGGCCAGCACGTGGAAGCGATCCGCGACTGGAACGCCGAGGACGCCTCGATGCAGGAGAACCAGGACGCCCCCCGGGTGGGTCGCGAGCTGCTGATGGCCGGCGAGGCGCAGATGCTGGCCCGGCAGGCCGAGGTGACGACCGAGCTGCTGGAGCCGCCACTGGTGGACGGCGACCGGGTGGCCATCCGCTGGCGCTTCACCTTCACCTCGAAGAAGGGCCACGTGAACCGCTTCGAGGAGATCGCCTGGCAGGAATGGCGCGGCGACAGGATCTGGCGCGAGACGTTCTTCTACGACCCCGGCCAGACGCGGCGGGCGGAGAGCGCGTCGGGGTCCTGAGCCCGCCGGCCGCCTATTCCGGCAAGGCCTCGATGATCACGAAGGCCTGGGCGTAGGGGTGGTCGTCGGTGAGGGTCAGGTGGATGACCGCCTTCATGCCGGGCGGCGTCATTTCCTTCAGCCGCTCGGCCGCGCCGCCGGTCAGGGCCATGGTGGGCTGGCCCGAGCGCATGTTGATCACGCCCATATCCCGCCAGAACACCCCGCGCCGCATCCCGGTGCCCAGCGCCTTGGCGCACGCCTCCTTGGCGGCGAAGCGCTTGGCGTAGCTGGCGGCGGCGTCGACCTTGCGGTCGGAGCGGGTGCGCTCCAGCTCGGTGAACACCCGCTGTTTGAAGCGGTCGCCGAAGCGGTCGAGGCTTTCCTGGATGCGGCGGATGTCGGAGAGGTCGGAGCCCAGGCCGAGGATCATGCCGCTTTCGTCGCTCTCGCTTCGTCCATCAGGGCGCGCATCCGCTGGATGGCGGGGCCCAGGCCGATGAAGATGGCCTCGCCGATCAGGAAGTGGCCGATGTTGAGCTCCATCAGCTCGGGGATGGCGGCGACGGGCTTGACCGTCTCGTAGTCGATGCCGTGGCCGGCGTGGACCTCCAGGCCCAGGCGGTGGGCCTCGGCGGCGGCGGCCTTGAGGTTCGCCAGCAGGGCGTCGGCCTCTTCGCGCCGGCCGCCCCTGACGGCCTCGCAGTAGGCGCCGGTGTGCAGCTCGACCACCTGTGCGCCGACGGAGCGGGCGGCGGCCACCTGGGCGAGATCGGCGTCGATGAAGCAGGAGACGCGGATCCCCGCCTGGACGAGCCGCACCACCACGGGGGCGATGGTGTTGTGGCCCTTCACGACGTCGAGGCCGCCCTCGGTGGTCACTTCCTCGCGCCGCTCGGGGACCAGGCAGGCGGCGTGCGGGAGGTGGGCGAGCGCGATGGCCTCCATCTCCGGCGTCACGGCGCACTCGAAGTTTAGCGGGCGGCCGCGCCGGCGGCAGGTGACCGCCAGGGCGTCGATGTCGGCGTCCGAGATGTGCCGGCGATCCTCCCGCAGGTGGGCGGTGATGCCGTCGGCGCCCGCGGCCAGGGCCATCTCGGCGGCGCGGACGGGATCGGGATAGCCCTCGCCCCGCGCGTTCCGCACGGTGGCCACGTGGTCGATGTTGACGCCCAGGCGCAGTCTGCTCATCCGCGGAGCCTCTTGGAGCCCGGCTCCTCCGCCGGGAGGGCGGCCAGCTCGGGCGGGATTTCGTCGGGGGCGTAGGACGGCACGTCCACCGTCGCCAGGGCCACCAGGGGCCAGCCCACCTGGGCCCGGCCGCCGGAGCGGTCGACGATGCAGGCGCAGCAGACCACGACGCCGCCCGCCTCTTCGATGGGCTCCACCGCCTCGCGGAACGAGCCGCCGGTGGTGATCACATCCTCGACCACGACCACCTTGGCGCCCGGGGCGATCTTGAAGGCGCGGCGCAGCCTGAACTTGCCGTCCTCGCGCTCGACGTAGATGGACGGCACGCCCATCGCCCGGGCGACCTCGTAACCGGGGATGATGGCGCCGACCGCCGGGGCGACGATCACGTCCGGCTTGCCGAACTGGGCCTCGATCTTGCCGGCGAGCGCCTTGCAGAGCCGTTCGGTCCGCTCAGGGTACTGAAAGACCAGGTTCTTCTGCAGGAACATCGGACTGTGGCGGCCTGACGCCAGGATGAAGTGGCCCTCTCGCAGCGCCCCGGCGGCGCGAAATTCGTCCAGGACAGCTTCAGTGTTCATCGGCGTTCGCTTCTCGGCAACATGTCGGTGCAAGGATGAAGCCTGATACCTCGTGATGGTGCATACCGCCAACCAAGGCGCATTAGACGACCGATGGACGCAAGAACCACGGCCACAGAGCGGTTCATCGCCGCTTTCAGCACGGCTGCGTCGCCCGCGGGCGATGGCGCGGGCGCGCAGCCGTCCGTGGCGGATGCGCAGGAGCGCCGGGCGTTCCCCGCCGAGTTCCCGGAAGGCCTGAAGCCGCGGCTGCGCCTATTCCTCAGCGTCGACCTGGTCGGATCCACGCCGTACAAGCAGAGCCGGCAGATGTGGCGGCCGGAAATCGTCAGTTTTTACCGTAACTTCGACTATATTCTTCAGACGCAGTATCGGGAGTTCGCGGGCGGGCTGGACGATGGCCTGCCGGCGCCGGAGTTCTGGAAAAGCAACGGCGACGAGCTGCTCTACGTCTGCGAGCTGCACAGCCTGAGCCACGCGCACGCCCTGATGCATGTGTGGCTGGCGACGCTGAACGAGTACCGCGGCAGCCGCGACGAGGCGGCCAAGCACCTGGACGTGAAGTCCACGGCCTGGATCGGCCTGTTCCCGTCGCCCAACGCCGAGGTCTTCTTCCGCCGCGGCGCCTCGCAGGCGGACATCAAGGACCCGATCCTGGCCCAGGCCGAGATCCGCGAGGAGTGGTACGCCAACCCGGCCAACCCGACGATCACCCGCGAGTTCGTGGGCCCGTCGATCGACACCGGCTTCCGCCTGACCTCCTGGGCCAGCCCGGACCGGATGATCGTCTCGGTGGACCTCGCGTTCCTGCTGACCGGCGCCTACACGCGCAAGGTGGGGCCGCTGCGCCTGCACCTGTCGGGCAAGGACAAGCTCAAAGGCGTGATCGACAACCAGCCCTACCCCACCCTCTGGATCCCGGTGGGGCGCTCGCGCATCGACCCGGAGGACCGGCGGGCCGGCGAGGTGTCCACCGACCGCTCCACGATCCGCTCGTACTGCGAGGCGATCATCGAGCAGAACTACAAGACCATCACCCCGCTCTACCTGGCGGGCGCGCACCACGAGGACTACGACTGGGTCCCGCCCTATGTGCTGACGGACATCCTGCGCCACTGGGACGAAGAGCGGCGCTACCGCGAGGAAGTCACCGGCGTCGTACTGATCGACGACTGATGGTTGAGCTTGTTCCTGCCGCCGCCTAGCGTGGACGGATCACGGGAGGGACTCATGTTCAGGGCTTTGGTGCTGGCAGGCGCGCTGGCGATCACGTCGCCGGCGTTGGGGCAACCAGCTGGAACGGGCGGAGCCAGCGCGGTCGCCGACCAGTTCTTCGCCCGGATCCGGTCCGGCGACGTGACAGGCGCTTACCAGAGCCTGGGACGCGGCACCCTGCTAGATCAGAAGCAGATGGAACTAGCGAACGTCGCGAACCAGACGGACAGCATGCTGAAGCTGTACGGAAAAATGATCGACTGGGAGATGATGTCTGAGAATAAGCTCAGCGACAGCTACGTTATTCGGAACTATCTGGTGCGGACTGAACGCGGGCCGGTGTTCTTCAACTTTCACCTCTACCACAGCCCAAACGGCTGGGTGATCAGCAACATCTACTTCACGGACATTCTAAAGAACCTGATGCAGATGCAACCCTAAGCCTCGCCCTTTGTCCGCTCGACTTCTTCGACGCTGGGGTTGGCGCGGAGGGCGGCAGAGATGTGGGTGAGGTGACGGGCGTCGTTGACGTCGACGTCGATGTCGACGTCGAAGAAGTCCGACTGCCGGTGGTGCATCCGCAGGTTCACGATGTTGCCGCCGGCCTCGCCGATGATGGTGCAGACTTGGCCGAGGACGCCCGGGGCGTTCTTGATGGTGGCGGTGAGGCGGGCCCTGGCGATCGCGTTGCGTTCGGCCTCGGGCGTCCACTGCAGGTCGCGCCAGAGCTCCTCGCGCTCCTCATACTCGGCCAGCTTCTCGCAATCGATGGTGTGGACGGTGAGGCCGCGGCCATCGGGCTCCAGGATGCCGACGATGCGGTCGCCCGGGACCGGCGAGCAGCACTGGCCGAAGTGCAGGGTGACCCCGGGGGTCAGGCCGCCGCCCCGGACGTAGAGCCGGGCGGTCTTGCCCTCCTGGATGTGGCGGCGGGCGGTCGCCGCCTCACGCTCGGCGGCCTTGAGGCCGGGGAACACCGCCTCCAGCACCTGGGAGGGCGTGGCGCGGCCGCGGCCGACGGCGTCGAACAGGTCGTCCTCGCTGGCGACGGCGAAGCGGTCCAGCGCCGGGCGCAGGGAGACGTCCTTGCGGCTCTTGCCGGCGGATTCGAAGGCCTGGTCGACGGTGGCGCGACCCAGGCGGACGAACTCCTCGCGCTCGGTCTGGCGAATGTGGCGGCGGATGGCCGAGCGGGCGCGGCCGGTGACGGTGAGCGAGCGCCAGTCCGGCGGGACCACGGGCTTGCCGCCGCGGATCACCTCGACCACGTCGCCGTTGGAGAGCGCCGTGCGCAGGGGCTTCAGCTCGCCGTTGACCTTGGCGCCCACGGTGGTGTCGCCGATGTCGGTGTGCAGGGCATAGGCGAAGTCGAGCGGCATGGCCCCGCGCGGCAGACTGACCAGCTGGCCCTTGGGCGTGAAGACGAACACCTGGTCGAGGTACATCTCGAGCTTGGCGTGCTCGACCAGCTCCTCGGCGTCGCCGCCGTGCTCCAGCACCTGGACGAGGTGGCGCAGGTTGACCAGCGGGTCGCGGCCGCCGGCGGCCTTCTGGGCCTCGGCGTCGAAGCCGTAGGACTCGTTCTTGTAGCGCCAGTGGGCGGCGACCCCCTCCTCCGCCACCCGGTCCATGGCCTCGGTGCGGATCTGCATCTCGATCCGCATGCCCTTGTAGCCGACCACGGTGGTGTGGATGGACCGGTAGTTGTTGCGCTTGGGGGTGGAGATGAAGTCCTTGAACCGCTCGGGCACCGAGGGCCAGGCGCGGTGGATGACGCCGAGGGCGCGGTAGCAGTCCTCCTCGGTGTCGACGATCACGCGGAAGGCGTAGATGTCGGAGAGCTGGGAGAAGCCGATCGACTTGCGCTGGAGCTTCCGCCAGATCGAATAGGCGTGCTTCTCGCGGCCGAAGACCCGGGCCGGGATGCCGGCGGCCTCCAGGCGGTTGCTGATCTCCTGGCTGACGGCCGACACCGCCCCGCCCTGCTGTTCGCGCAGCACCGCCAGGCGGCGCAGGATGGCGTTGCGGCCCACCGGGTTCAGGTGGGCGAAGGCCAGTTCCTCGAGCTCCTCGCAGATGCGGTGCACGCCGATGGAGCGGGCCAGGGGGCCGTAGATGTCGAGGGTCTCGCGGGCGATCCGCTCGCGCTTGGCGGCCTGCTTGATGAAATGCAGGGTCCGCATGTTGTGCAGCCGGTCGGCCAGCTTCACCAGGAGGACGCGGACGTCCTTGGAGATCGCCAGGATGAACTTGCGCAGGTTCTCGGCCTGGCGGAGGTGCTCCTGGGAGAGCTCCAGCTTGGACAGCTTGGTGACGCCCTCGACCAGCTCGGCGATCTCGGCGCCGAAGAGCTGCTCGACCTTCTCGCGGGTGGCGTCGGTGTCCTCGATGACGTCGTGCAGCAGCGCCGTGACGATGGTCTCGGTGTCGAGCCGGTAGTCGGTGAGGATGCCCGCCACCTCGATGGGGTGGGCGAAGTAGGGATCGCCGGAGGCCCGCTTTTGCGAGCCGTGCTGGCGCATGGCGTAGACGTAGGCGCGGTTCAGCAGCGCCTCGTCGGCCGAGGGATCGTACGAGCGGACCTTCTCGATCAGCTCGAACTGGCGAAGCATCTTGGGCCGGGTCGTACCGGTGACCAGCGGCGCCTGCATGGGAGCGTCCATCGCCGGCGCTTCGGGCATGGAGGTGTCGGGAGGCGGGACGGCGGTTGCGGTCGCCGCCTCTCTAGTGAGGGGTTCTGCGCCTTCTGGGCTCAGTACCGCTCCTCCTGGCCGCCGTCGCGGTCGCTCTGCAGGGCGCGGACCAGCTCCAGCTCGCTCATCTGCATGTGGGTCGGATCGGCCAGCAGGGCGAGGGTTTCAGCCTCTTCCTCGGCTTCCGAGCGCTCGTCGACGCGCTGCAGCGTGCCGATCAGGGTTTCCTTGAGCTCCTCGGCGTCGACCACGTCGTCGGCGATCTCGCGCAGGGCCACGACCGGGTTCTTGTCGTTGTCCCGATCCACCATGATCTGCGAGCCGGCCGAGATGGCGCGGGCGCGATGGGCGGACAGGAGCACGAGCGAGAAGCGGTTCGGGACCTTCTCGATGCAGTCTTCGACGGTGACGCGAGCCATGGAGTCTCTCAGGGAGGGAAGATAGAACCGCGCAAAATAGAGGGTCGGCCCCCATTGTGCAACGCCGCATAGGTCGCACGCGTCGATGAGCGGCCCGCGCCCGCCCGTCAGCTCCTGCCGAAGACGGCGTTCGCATGCTCCCGGAGCGTCGGCCGTGCGAAGGCGTCGCCCAACTCCTCCAGCTCGAAGACGCGGCGGATTTCCAGCTCGACGTTGGCCTCGCCGCAGTCCATCGGCCAGCGCCTGGCCCATTCCAGCACCGCTTCCAGGCTGTCCGCCTCGACCATCGTGTAGCCGGCGATCAGCTCCTTGGTCTCGGCGAAGGGACCGTCGATGACCATCGGCTTGCCGTCGGTGAACTTCACCCGGGCGCCCCTGGAACTGGGGTGCAGGCCGTCGCCGCCCAGGACCTTCAGGTGCTTGGCCATCTCGGCGTGGTAGTCGATCATCGACCGCGCCTGCGCCTCGGTGGGCATCACGCCGGCTTCGGTGTCCGCGTCCGACTTGCGGATGATCATGAAACGCATCGGAACCTCGTGGGGCTGGAGGGGCGGAGGCGGACGCCTCCTCAGTCATGACGTGGGAGCCGCGTCGGTCCCGACATTCGCGCGCGCAGAAAGTTCGGCCGCCGTCGCGCCCAGGGTGGGATGGACCCAGTCCGGGGCGATCTGCGCCAGCGGGCCCATGACGAACCGCCGCTCGTGGGCGCGAGGATGCGGCAGGGTCAGGGCGGGCGTGGCCATAACCGTCCGGCCGTGGGCGATGAGGTCGAGATCGAGGGTGCGCGGCGCGTTGCGGGCGCCCCGCTTGCGCCCCAGCTCCGCCTCGATGGCGAGCAGCGCCTGCAGCATGGCCTGCGGCGGGGCGCTCGCCTCGACAAGGACGACGCCGTTGCGGTACTCAGGCGCATTCGGGTCGGGCCAGGCGGCCGAGCGCCACCAGGACGACCGCTTCAGGATTTTCAAGCCGACCGCCGGGAACCTGGCCAGAGCCGCCTCCAGCAGAGCCTCGGACGAGCCGTAGCGGCCCGCCAGATTGCTGCCCAGGGCGACGACGGCCGTTCCATTCAGGTCCCCAAGGCTTTTTGGGATATTCGAGATGACGTTCTACCCCACGGACCGGCTGGCCTTGTTCATCGACGGCGCCAACCTCTACTCGGCGGCCAAGAACCTCGGCTTCGACATCGACTACCGGAAGCTGCTGGAGGAGTTCAAGAAGCGCAGCGTGCTGGTCCGCGCCTACTACTACACCGCCCTGGTGGAGAACGAGGAGTACTCGCCGATCCGGCCCCTGGTCGATTGGCTGGACTACAACGGCTACCAGCTCGTGACGAAGTCGGCGCGCGAGTACACCGACGCCAGCGGCCGCAAGCGGTTCCGCGGCGACATGGACGTCGAGATCGCCGTCGACATGATGGAGATGGCCGAGCACGCCGACCACCTGGTGCTGTTCTCGGGCGACGGAGACTTCCGCAAGCTGGTGGAGGCGGTGCAGCGCAAGGGCAGCCGGGTGACCGTGGTCTCGACGGTGAAGAGCCAGCCGCCGATGGTCAGCGACGACCTGCGGCGACAGGCGGACAATTTCGTGGACCTGCAGGACCTGGCCGACCTGATCGGGCGGCCCGCGCGCCTGCCGAAGTTCCTGTCGGAAACCCGCGCCCAGCATGTGGAACGCGATGCCGATATCTGAGGCCGCGCCGGCGGAGGCGCCGCGCGAGTGCCCGCTGTGCCCGCGGCTGGTGGCCTATCGGGAGGCGAACAAGATCTCGGTCCCGGGTGGGTTCAACGGGGCGGTGGCCTCGTTCGGCGACGAGCAGGCCCGGCTCTGCGTCGTGGGCCTCGCGCCCGGGCGGATGGGGGCCAACCGCACGGGGCGGCCGTTCACCGGCGATGGGGCCGGCTGGATGCTGTACGAGACCCTGCTGAAGACGGGGTTCGCCCGCGGGACCTATGAGGCGCGGCCCGACGACGGGCTGGAGCTGACCGACTGCATGATCACCAACGCCGTGCGCTGCGCGCCGCCGGGGAACAAGCCGGAGACGCTGGAGGAGGCGACCTGCCGGCCGTTCCTCAGCAGCCGGCTGGCCGCCCTGCCCCGGCTGAAGGTGATCGTGACCCTGGGCGACGTCTCGCGGCGCAATGTGCTGCGGGCGTTGGGCCTGAAGGCTTCGGCCGGCATCGCGGGGCACGGGACGGAATTTCCGGCGGGGCCCTACATCGTGCTGAACAGCTACCACTGCTCGCGCCTCAACACGAACACCGGCCGGCTGACGGGCGAGATGTTCGAGGCGGTCTTCCGGCGGGCCCGCGCCCTGATCGACTAGCTCCTTTCCTTCTCGTCATGGC
>NZ_MHXN01000037.1:143234-175320 GCF_001824475.1 Phenylobacterium sp. RIFCSPHIGHO2_01_FULL_69_31
GGTGGGAGTGACGTCCTGGACTACAACGGCCGGCAAATGCCCGGCGCGGCCTGCGTGTCTGGGTGGCCGGGACAAGCCCGGCCATGACGATCTTTGGTACTGTTCCCGCTGCCGCAATGGATGGACCCTATGGCGGATGGCGAATGCGGCCTGTAGCGTCGCCCCCTGCTTCAGCTTCACTGGATGCCCGCGTGCTCAAGACCCTGACGACCGCCCTGCTGGCCACTGCCCTCGCCGCGCCCGCCTTCGCCGCACCGCCCAAGGTGGATCCGGCCCTGCACGCCGAGGCGCTGAGCATCCTGAAGACCAGCATCGGCTATCGCACCGTGCAGGGCGGCGACCAGTTCGTGCCCTATGCCGAGTACCTGAAGGGCAAGCTGGTGGCGGGCGGCTATGCGCCGTCCGAGATCACCATCGAGCCGATGGCGGGCACGGCGTTCCTGATCGCCCGCTATCCGGGCAAGGACCCGAAGAAGAAGCCGATCGTCATCTCCGGCCACATGGACGTCGTGGAAGCGAAGCCTGAAGACTGGACGAGGGATCCGTTCACCGCGGTGGAGGAGAATGGCTACGTCTTCGGCCGCGGGGCCACCGACAACAAGTTCGACGTGTCCATGATCGTCGCCACCCTGGCCCACCTGCGCAAGTCGGGCTGGAAGCCGGGCCGGGACGTGGTGCTGGCGCTGTCGGGCGACGAAGAGACCACCATGAAGACCACCGCCGCCCTGGCCGAGCGGCTGAAGGGCGCCGAGCTGGTCCTCAACGTGGACGGCGGCGGCGGCTCGCTCACCGAGGACGGCAAGCCGATCAGCTTCGGCATCCAGGGCGCCGAGAAGACCTATGCCGACTTCCACCTGACCGTGACCGACCCGGGCGGCCATTCCAGCCGGCCCACGCCCACCAACGCGATCTACCGGCTGGCCAAGGCGCTGGACAAGCTGGAGGCCTATCAGTGGCCGACGCAGCACAACGAGATCACCCGCGCCTCGCTGGCGGCGGCCGGCGGGAACACGCCGGGGGCGGTGGGCGAGGCGCTGAAGGCGTTCGCCGCCGACCCGACGAACGCGGCGGCCATCAAGACTATCCGCGCCGACCCGGCCTGGAGCCCGGCCCTGCACACCACCTGCGTGGCGACCATGCTGAGCGGCGGCCATGCGCCCAACGCCCTGCCGCAGAAGGCGGTGGCGACGGTGAACTGCCGCATCTTCCCCGGCACCTCGTCGGCGAGCGTCAAGGAGACCATCGGCCAGGTCGTGGGCGGCGATGTGAAGGTCGAGCGCCTGGACGACGGCTCCATCGACAGCCCCGCCTCGCCGCTGCGGGCCGACGTGATCAAGGCGGTGACCAAGGCCGTCCACGCCCGCTTCCCCGGCCTGCCCATCGTGCCGAGCCAGGCGTCGGGCGCCACCGACAGCATGTACTTCCGCGCCGCCGGGGTTCCGAGCTACGGCGTCTCGGGCCTGTTCATGAAGGACTCGGACGAGTTCGCCCACGGCCTGAACGAGCGGGCGCCTATCGCGGCCATCGAAGGGGACCTGGCGCACTACGACTCGATCCTGAAGGATCTGGCGAAGTAGGCGCCGCGCCGTCAAAACCGCTTCACTTCCGTCACGGCGCCGGGACCATCCTCCCTGAAAGAACATGTGATCTGGGAGGATCCGATGCACGACCTGATCATCCGCGGCGGGACCATCGTCGATGGCACGGGGGCCGAGCCTTATCGCGGCGACGTGGCGGTGGACGGCGACCGGATCGTGGCCGTCGGCAAGGTCGAGGGGCCGGCCCGGCGAGAGATCGACGCGAGCGGCCTGATCGTGACGCCCGGCTGGGTGGACATCCACACCCACTACGACGGCCAGGCCACCTGGGACCCGGTGATGGCCCCCTCGTCCTGGCACGGGGTGACCACGGCGATCATGGGCAACTGCGGGGTCGGCTTCGCCCCCGTGCGGCCCGATGCGCACGACTTCCTGATCGAGCTGATGGAGGGGGTGGAGGACATCCCCGGCTCGGCCCTGGCCGAGGGGATCGACTGGAAGTGGGAGAGCTTCCCCGAGTACCTCGACGCCCTGGAGGCCAAGCCGCGGGCGATCGACGTCGGGACCCACGTGCCGCACGCCTCGGTGCGCGCCTACGTTCTGGGCGACCGCTGCAACACCGACTACCAGCCCAACGCCGACGAGATCGCGCAGATGGCCGAGATCGTGCGGGAGGGCGTCCAGGCCGGGGCCCTGGGCTTCTCCACCTCGCGCACCCTGCTGCACAAGGACCTGAAGGGCGTCCACATGCCCGGCACCTTCGCCGGCTCGGACGAGATGCTGGCCCTGGGCCTGTCCATGAAGGGCCTGCGCCACGGCGTGTTCGAGATGGTCTCGGACCACCTGGGCGACGACGACGAGTGGATGTGGGTGAAGGGTTTCGCCGAGCAGACCCGGCTGCCCGTGACCTTGGTCGCGACCTCGGCCGGCGCCTACGAAGGCGACAAGATGTACAACATCGCCGAGGAGAGCCGCCGGCACGGGATGGACATCCGCCCGCAGATTGCCGGGCGGCCCACGGGCATCCTGCACGGCCTGACCTCCAGCTTCCACGTGTTCATGGCGAGCCCCACCTGGAAGGCGAAGCTGGCCGACGCCTCGCTGGAGGACCGGCTGGCGTTGATGAGGACGCCGCAGATCCGCGAGGCCTTGCTCTCCGAGGACAGCCCGCTGATCCGCGCGGCCATCGGCGAGGGCGAGGCCGGGGACCTGGCGGTGGCGTTCGGCGGCAGCTTGCTCTGGCGGATCTTCCCGCTGGGCGAGCGGCCGAACTACGAGCCCGACCGCGAGGGTAGCGTGGCGGGCCTGGCGGAAGCAGCCGGCGTCCCGCCGCTGTCGATGATGTACGACCTGCTGCTGCGGGACGAGGGCCGCGAGCTGTTCTACCAGCCGCTGGGCGGCTACCAGACCTACAACTTCGACTTCTTCCGCAAGAACATGCAGCACCCGAACGTGCTGTTCGGCCTCTCGGACGGCGGGGCCCACTGCGGGGTGATCGCCGACGCCGGGATGCCGACCTTCATCCTCAGCTACTGGGCGCGCGACCGGGTGAAGGGCGAGCGGTTCCCCCTGGAGTTCCTGGTGCGCAAGCTGACCAGCGACACCGCCCGCGCCTATGGCCTGAACGACCGCGGGCAGCTGAAGCCCGGCCTGCTGGCGGACCTGAACGTCATCGATTTCGAGGCGCTGCAGCTGCACCGACCCGAGGCCATCCACGACCTGCCGGCGGGCGGGCGGCGACTGGTGCAGAAGGCCGACGGCTATCGCTACACGGTGAAGTCGGGCCAGGTGACCTTCGAGGACGGCCGGCACACCGGCGCCCTGCCCGGCGGCCTGGTCCGCGGCGGCCGCGAGGCGGTGATCCTGCCGATGGCGGCGGAGTAGCGGCCGTCCCCCCCCTTCCTGGGGAGGGTGGATGCGAGTGAAACGAGCAGACGCGTGGGGAGCGCGAGATCAGCCGTCGAGCCTGATCCTTTAAGCCCCACCCTGACGACTTCGTCGTCTGTCCTCCCCGTTAAGGGAGGGACTTAGCGCCAGTACTGGTAGCGCCAGGCTTCCTCGAAGCCGGCGCGCTTGTAGAGGTTCTGGGCGGGGTTGCCGCCTTCGACCTGCAGGAAGATGCGGTTGACCTGCCGCGCCTCGGCGGCGGCGCCGAAGAGGGCGAGAAGGCGGCTGGCAAAGCCCGAGCCGCGGCGGTCCACGGCCGTGCGCATGCCATGCACGCCGGCCCAGCCGTGACCGAAGCTGACGACGCCCACCGCCACGGTGCGCCCGCCCTCGCGGATGGCGCCATAGAGGGCGTCGGGCGCGTCGGTGAGTCGGCGCACGCGGTGCGCGCCGTCCACCGGATCGAAGCCTTCGCCCAGGAACACTGCGCCCCAGGCCTCGTCGGGATGGTCCAGCAGGTCGGCGAAGGGCACGGCCACCTGGGCCACGCGCTCGGCGGGGGCCGTCATCACCAGGGTGGGCTTCTCGCCCACATAGCCGCGGCGGGACAGCTCGGTGACGACCGCCGCCAGCCCCGGGACGTCCGCGACGCGGAAGGCGGGCTTCAGGCCCCGGCCGCGGTAGGCCGCCTCGATCTCGTCCAGGGCCGAGGCGTCCAGGTCATGGCGAAGCGGGACGGCGCTCTTGGCCCGGCCGATCGTGCCGTCGTCGAGCGGGACCAGCCAGCCGCCGATCTCCAGCACCTGCGGCGGGGCCACGGCCTCGACGGTGGCGCGCTCCAGGCTCTCGATGTCGGCGGGGTCCAAGGTCAGCCTTTTTCCCGCATCAGGCGGGCCTTGTCGCGCTGCCAGTCGCGCTCGGCCACGCTCTCGCGCTTGTCGCGGGTGTTCTTGCCCTTGGCCAAGGACAGCTCCAGCTTCGCCAGACCCTTGTCGGACCAGTAGAGCTTGGTGGGGATGAGCGTGCGCCCTTCCCGCTGGACGGCGCCGATCAGCTTTTCGATCTCGCGGCGCTTGAGCAGCAGCTTCCGGTGGCGGCGGGGCTCATGGTTGAAGTGCGGGCCGGCCTGGGCGTAGGTCGGGATGTCGGCGTTCACGAGCACGATCTCGTCGCCCTCCACCGCCGCGTAGCTCTCGGCGATGTTGGCCTTGCCGTTGCGCAGGGACTTCACCTCGGACCCGGTCAGCGCGATGCCCGCCTCGAACGTCTGCTCGAGGAAGTAGTCGAATCGCGCGCGCCGGTTCTCGGCGATCAGCTTCCCGGCCATGTCAGATGACCCCGGCCTCGCGCATGCCGGCCAGGACCTCCGCGCGCGCCGCGTCCGAACAGGGCACCACCGGCAGGCGGCCCGCCTCGTCGCAGAGGCCCAGGTGGGACAGCGCAAACTTGGTGGGCGACGGGCTGGCGTCGGCGAACAGCGCCTTGTGCAGGCGGATCAGGCGGTCCTGCGCATAGAGCGCTTCCTGCCAGCGGCCGGCCAGGGCGTCGTTGTAGAATGCCGAGACCTGCTCCGGCGCGACATTGCAGGTCACCGAGATGCAGCCGTGGCCGCCGTGCGCCATGTAGCCCAGGGCCGAATCGTCGTTCCCCGACAGCATGACCCAGTCCTCGCCGCACTCCAGGCGCTGGAGGCTGGCGCGCGGCAGGTCGCCGGTCGCGTCCTTGATGCCCACGATGTTCGGCAGCTTGGCCAGGCGCGCCAGGGTGGCGTTGGAGATGTCCACGCCGGTCCGGCCCGGCACGTTGTAGACCAGCACCGGCAGCTGAACCGCGTCGTTGATCGCCTTGTAGTGGGCGTAGAGGCCCTCCTGGCTGGGACGGTTGTAGTAGGGCGTCACCACCAGGGCCGCGTCGCAGCCGATCGTCTTGGCGTAGCGCACCAATTCGATCGCCTCGTCCGTAGAATTGGAGCCGGCCCCCGGGATCACCGGCACGCGGCCCTTCGCCGCGGTCACGCAGAGGTCCATCACGCGACGGTGCTCTTCGTGGCTGAGGGTGGAGGCTTCGCCGGTGGTGCCGACGGGAATGAGGCCGTGCACGCCGCCGGCGATCTGGCGCTCGACCAGGGACACGAAAGCGTCCTCATCGACCGCGCCATTGCGGAAAGGCGTCACGAGCGCCGGCAGGACGCCGCGGAAGAGAGGTTCGGACATGTCGGATATGTAGGTGTGCAAAAGACCGTGAAGATGTCGCCTAGTGAGGCGACGTTCAGATTTGCGCGGACAATATGTTGCCGCGGGCTTAGGCCGCAATGTTGATTCCGTGCATTCCCCAAGTCGGGGGGAGACCTTTTGGATATTCGAGTTCGTAACGCCCTGCTCATCGGCTGCGCCGCCCTCGCGGCGACGGCGGTCGCGCACGCCCAGACGCCCGACCCGATCGGGGAGCTGCTGGGCAAGCCCGAGCTGCCGGCCGCGCCGCAGCCCTATGCGCCGCCGCGCCAGACCGTGGCGCGGCCGCTGAGCGCCAGCGACCAGGCGCTGTTCGCCCAGGGCCTGACCGCCGCCAAGCGCGGCGATATTTCCGGCGCGAAGAACGCGATCGCCAGCCTTTCGGATCCCGTCGCCCGCAAGGTCGTGACCTTTGCGATGGTCGACGTGAGCTCCTACCAGCTCGGCTTCTACGACCTGGACGCCGCGCGGCGCGACCTGACCGGCTTCCCGCGAGGCGCGCGCCGCCAGATCGCGGCCGAGAAGGTGCTGGAGACCGCCGGCAAGACCCCGCAGCAGATCGTCGACTGGTTCGCGGGCCAGCCACCGCAGAGCGCGCAGGGCGCCATGGCGCTGGCCTCGGCCTATCGCAGCCTGGGCCGACAGGCCGAAGCGGCCGACCTGATCCGCGGCTGGTGGCGGGACAGGAGCTTCGAGGCCGACGTCCAGCGCACCATGCTGACCCGGTTCGGCGACATGCTGACGCCGGACGACCACGTCCGCCGCGCCGACATCCTGCTGTACGGCGCGCAGGGCCCGGCGGCGCGCGACGTCGTCGCCATGCTGCCGGCCGAGCACCAGCCTGCCGCCCTGGCGCGCATCTCGCTGCGCGGCAACGTCGACGGCAATTTCAACCAGCTCTCACCTGCCGACCAGGCCCATCCGGGCGTGGCGTTCGAGCGCGCCGCGTTCCTCCGCCGCCGGGGACTGGAGAGCGCGGCGATCGCAACCCTGCCGGCCGTGGCGCCCGAAGCGGCCACCGCCGAGCACGCCGAGCGCGCCTGGGACGAACGTTACCGCCTGACCCTGTGGGCCATCCGCAGCGGCGACTGGCGCGCCGCCTATCGCGCGGCCGCCAACACGGGCCTGAACAGCGGGGCCGACGCCACCGAGGCCGAGTTCTACGCCGGCTGGATCGCCCTGAACCGACTGAACGATCCGGCCGCCGCCGCCCGTCACTTCGCCGCCATCGAGCGGATCGGCAGCTCGCCGATCACCCGCGGCCGCGCCCTCTACTGGATGGGCCGCGCCGCGGAGGCCGCCGGAGATCGCGCCGGCGCGGAGACGCACTACTCGCGCGCCGCCGAGCACTCGACCACGTTCTACGGCCAGCTCGCGGCCGAGAAGCTGGGCCTGAAGCTGGTGCTGCCGGCGGACCCGGTCGCGACCGAGGCCGAGCGCGCCCGGTTCGAGGCCCGCGACGAGGTCCAGGCCATGCGCCTGTTGGCCGACCAGGACCAGCGCGACCTGTTCCGGGTCTTCGCCCTCCACATCGACGACATCGTCCCGAGCCGGGTCGAGGCGGCGCTGCTGATCGACGCGATCCGCGGCTATGGCGACCAGGACACCTCGATGAAGGCGGCGCGGGGCGCGGCTCAGCGGGGGCTGATCCTGGCCGACCGGGCCTATCCCTATCGCACCCCGCCGCAGGTGGCGGGCGCGCCGGAGCCGGCGCTGGTGCTGGGCATCACCCGCCAGGAAAGCGGCTTCGACCCCTCCGTGCGCTCGCACGCCGACGCGCGGGGTATGATGCAGCTGCTGCCGTCGACCGCGGCCACGGTCGCCCGGCGGATGGGCGTCAGCTACTCCGCCGCGATGCTGTACGAGCCGGACTACAACATGCGCCTGGGCTCCAGCTTCCTGGGCCAGCTCGTGAACCGGTTCTCCGGGTCCTACATCCTGGCGGCGGCGGGCTACAACGCCGGTCCGGGGCGGCCTCCGCAGTGGATCTCCATGTGCGGCGACCCGCGCGCCGGCGGGCAGGACCCGCTGGACTTCATCGAGTGCATCCCCTTCTCCGAGACCCGCAACTACGTGATGCGGGTGATGGAGAACATGCAGGTGTACCGGGCCAAGCTGAACGGCGGAACCGCGCCGATCACGCTCTCCAACGACCTGAAGCGCGGCGGCTACAGCTATGCGGCCCAGGGCTCGGCGGTGGCGAGCAACCCCTAGGCGGCCGCCGGCTTGGTCTTGAACCAGGCCGCCACGAACAGCGCCGCCAGCAGGAGGTCGGGGCTGGCCAGGGCCGGGACCGTCACCGGGATGCGGCCCTGGGCGTAGAGGGCCCAGCAGACGCCTGCGTAGGCCAGCTTGCCGCCCGCCCCGATCAGCATGAAGGGGCGGTACGCGGCCGGATTGCGGCCGATCACCAGGTAGCCGATCTGCATGGCGAAGGTGGACACCGCGAAGCCGTAGTAGGTGTCGGGGTGGCTGAGCGGCCCGGTCTGGCTGGCGATCACGGGCTCGAGGAAGAACAGCGAGCCGATGATCAGGACGCCCCAAAGGCCGCCGATCGTGAACACCCATTTCGCGAACGTCATCGCGCCCTCCCCCGATTTTGGGGAAGCTTAGGCGCGGGCCGGGCCGTCAGTCGATGACCAGTCCGTGCAACATCCCGTCCAGGGTGATCTGCATCAGCTCTTCGGCGTCGGCGAAGTCGAAGTTCGGCCGCACGATCAGCAGCGCCACGACCCCGTGGCAGGCCATCCAGAGCGCCTGGGCCGCCGAGTCGGCGGCGCCCATGCGCAGACGGCCGCTGGCGGCCACCTCCCGGACGACGCCGCTGAAGGCCTCGTAGCACTTGCCGCTGAGCTCGGTGGTCCGTTCGGGCCGCGGGTCGGTGGGCGCGGCCGAGGCGGCGCAGTAGACGAGCTGGTAGGCGTTGGGATGCTCCAGGCCCCAGCGCATGTAGGCGTCCAGCATCATCCGCGTGCGCACCACCGCGTCCAGCGGCCGGCCGGCGATCTCGGTGTTCCGCTCCAGGAGCTGGCTTAGGGTGCCCTCGACGATCTCGTGGAGGATGCAGGCCTTGTCCTGGAAATGCATGTAGAGCGCGGTGGAGGAGACCCCCACCTCGTCGGCGATCTTGCGGATCGTGGCGCCCTCGTAGCCCTCGGCCACGAAGATGCGTTCGGCGGCTTCAAGGATCTCCTGACGCCGGAGATGTCCGTCGCCCTTGGCCTTGCGCGCGGTCTTCCGCGTCGCGGTCGCGACTGAACTCATAACATTCCCCATACCGTCCCCCCACGTAGCGGACCCCAAATCGCCAGGTGTGACAAGTCTTTGTCGGTGGGCTGGACGGGCGGCGCCCTCTGCGCGTAAGGGGCCGGCTATGAGCCCGCCCCAAATCGCCGCGGCGTCCGAGGTGATGCGCACCACCGGCTGGGCCGACTACGCCCTGCTGGATTCGGGGCATGGCCGCAAACTGGAACGGTACGGCCCCTACACGGTGGTCCGGCCCGAGCCGCAGTGCCTGTGGACGCCCCGCCTGCCCGCCAGTGCGTGGGAGGCGGCGGATGCGGTGTTCGACCCCAGCGACGAGGAGGACGCCGGCCGCTGGCGGTTCAAGGGGCAGCCGGTGGAGCGCTGGCCGCTCGGCTGGGGCGAGGTGAAGTTCCACGGCCGCTTCACCGCCTTCCGGCACCTGGCCTTCTTTCCCGAGCAGGCGGCGAACTGGGCCTGGCTGGACGAAAAGGTGCGGGCCGCGGTCGCCGAGGGGGGCGAGGCGCCGCCGCGGGTGCTGAACCTGTTCGGCTACACCGGCGTCGCCAGCCTGGTGATGGCGGCGGCCGGGGCGGCGGTGACCCACGTGGACGCCTCCAAGAAGGCGGTGGCCTGGGCGCGGGAGAACGCCGAGCTGTCGGGCCTGTCCGACCGCCCGGTTCGGTGGATCGTCGAGGACGCCAAGAAGTACGTGGCCCGCGAGGTGCGCCGCGGCTCGACCTACGAGGGGATCATCCTGGACCCGCCGAAGTACGGCCGCGGGCCGGACGGCCAGGTCTGGCGGCTGTTCGAGGACCTGCCTGAACTTGCCGGCCTATGCGCCCAACTTCTTTCGGAAAACGCCAGGTTCCTGGTGTTGAACGCCTATGCCGAGCGGATCTCCGGCGCGGCGCTGGCGGGCCTGCTGGCTGAGAAGCTGGACGGGCGCGGCGGGCGGATCGAGTGGGGCGAGCTGGCGCTGGAGGAACAGCGCGGCGATCGGGCCATCGGCATGAGCTTCTTCGCCCGGTGGAGCGCATGAGCGCGCGCACCATCAGCTCGCTGCAGAACCCGACGGTGAAGGCGGTCCGGGCGCTGCACATGCGCAAGGAACGCGACGAGACCGGCCTCTTCGTCGCCGAGGGGCTGAAGAACGTCATCGAGGGGATCGACACCGGCCACGCGCCGAAGATACTGATGCACGGGCCCGACGCCGCCAGCCATCCGATGATGCAGAAGGCCGTGCAGGCGACCCTGGCCGCCCGCGGCGAGGTGATCGAGGTCACCCACGACATCCTGGCCAAGGTCTCGCGTCGCGAGAACCCGCAGGCGGTGGTGGGCGTGTTCCCGCAGGCGTTCGTGGCGCTGGCCGAGGTGACGCCTGGCGTGGCGCAGTGCGTGGTGGCGCTGCACCGCGTGCGAGACCCCGGCAACCTCGGGACCATCATCCGCACGGCCGATTCCGCCGGCTGCGGGGCGGTGGTGCTAGTGGGCGAGTGCTGCGACCCCTATTCCGTCGAGGCGGTGCGGGCGACCATGGGCTCGATCTTCGCCGTGCCGCTGGCGAGGGCGACCGAGGAGGCGTTCGCGGCGTGGCGGACGGGCTGGACCGGCTCGGTGGTGGGCACCCTGCTTTCCGCCACCGTGACCCACAGCGCGGCGTCCTATGCGAAGCCGGCCATCGTGCTGATGGGCAACGAGCAGCAGGGGCTGACGCCGGACATGGCCGCCCTCTGCGACGTGAACGTGAAGATCCCCATGCGCGGCCGGGCCGACAGCCTGAACCTTTCGGTGGCCACCGGGATCATGATCTACGCCGCCACCGCCTGACGCCGTGTCACAGCCGGGGCTCCTCCTCCGTCCTAGGGGCAGAGAATGAGGAGATCCCCCCATGTCCAAGCGCCTGAACCCCCATATCGTCGCCCCCCAGGCCATGAAGCCGATGGTCGACATCGAGGCCTACCTGTCCGGCTGTGGCCTGGAGCACAGCCTGATCGAGCTGGTGAAGATGCGGACCTCGCAGATCAACGGCTGCGCCTTCTGCCTGCACATGCATTCGAAGGACGCGCGCGCCGCCGGCGAGACCGAGGAGCGGCTCTACCTGCTGAACGGCTGGCGGGAATCCACCCTCTACACGCCGCGCGAACGCGCCGCCCTGGCCTGGACCGAGGCCCTGACCCTGCTGGCGCAGACTGGCGCGCCGGACGCCGACTATGAGGGGCTGTTCCCGCACTTCGACGAGACCGAGGCGGTGAACCTGACCCTGCTCATCACCACGATCAACGCCTGGAACCGCATCGCCGTCGGCTTCCGCAGCCAGCACCCGCGAGCGTGGAAGGTGGCGGCGTAGGGGGCGGAAGTTGCTCCCCCTTTGGGGGAGCTGTCGGCGAATGCCGACTGAGGGGGCCGCTCAAAACAATCGATCTGAGTGGAAGCCCCCTCCGGCGCTTCGCGCCACCTCCCCCGACGGGGGAGGAATTGCGATGTCTAGGTCCCCCGCGGCTTGGCGCGGGCGGTGGGGGCGGCGGTGGCCGGGTCTTCGGGCCAGACGTGCTTGGGGTAGCGGCCGCGCATATCCGAGCGGACGTCTTTCCAGGAGCCCTTCCAGAAGCCCGGCAGGTCCTTGGTGGTCTGGATGGGGCGGTGGCCGGGGGAGAGCAGCGACATGGTGATGGGCACGCCCGCGACGGTGGGATGCTGGGCGATGCCGAACACCTCCTGCACCCGCACGTCCACGCGGGGACCGGCCTCGGCGGCGTAGTCGATCGTGAAGCTGTTGCCCGTAGGCGCGGTCCAGCGGGCCGGCGCCTCGGCGTCGAGGCGGCGTTGCAGGTCCCAGGGCACGAGGGTGCGCAGGGCGCCGTCCAGCGTATCGGGCTTGAGGGCGGACAGGCCGCGTACGCCCGCCAGGACCGGCGTCAGCCAGTCATCGAGGCACGCCAGCAGGGCCGAGTCCGACAGGTCGGGCCAAGCGGGGTCCCGGGCGTGGAGGAAGGCCAGGCGCTCGCGCAGGCTCTGGGCCGCCGCGCCCCACGGCAGCGCTTCCACGCCCTCGCGGCGGACGCGGTCGGCCAGCGCCCGGGCGATCAGCTCCGGATCGGGGTTGTCGTCGACCTCCTCGCGGATCGTCAGGCGGCCCAGGCGCGTGAGACGCTTGGCGCGCAGCCGGCCGCCGCCGCTTTCCTCCAGGCGTTCCTCGACCTCGAACTGGGCCCGGAAGGCGACGAGCTCGGCCGGCGCCAGCGGCGCGGCCAGAAGGATGCGGTCGCGGCGATCGCCGCCGCCCAGCTCGGCCACCGCAAGCCAGGGTTCGCGGGCCAGCGCATCCGTGGGCTCGACGAAGGCGCCGCGGCCCGTGACGAGCTGGAACTCGCCATGCCCGCCGCGCGCCTTGGCCACCCGCTCGGGATAGGCGAAGGCCAGCAGCAGGCCGTCGGACAGGGGCTCGCCCTTCCCTGGCTTGCCGCTGAGACCCGTCCAGCGGTCGGCCAGGGCCTTGGCGTCGCGGGCTCTCGGGCTGCGGTCGCGCTCCAGCGCATCGAGGCGGTGGCGCAGATCGGCGTCGCGTCCGCCGAGGCCCCGTTCGGTGATCAGCGCCGCGATGCGGGCGGCCCGCAGCGCCTGGCCGGTCTCGGCGGCCTTCAGCACCATGTGGGCCAGGCGCGGCGCCAGGGGGAACTCGGCCAGGGCGCGGCCGTGGGCGGTGAGCACGCCCCCCTCGTCCAGCGCCTCCAGCCGACGCAGCAGGGCGCGGGCCTCGGCGAAGGCGGCGGCGGGCGGCGGGTCGAGGAAGGCCAGGCCTGAAGCGTCCTTGGCGCCCCAGCGGGCGAGGTCGAGGGCCAGGCCCGACAGGTCGGCGTCCAGGATCTCCGGGTCGGCATAGGCTAGCAGCGCCCGCGTTTCGGCCTCGTCCCACAGTCGATAGCAGGCGCCGGGCTCGGTGCGGCCCGCGCGGCCGCGGCGCTGGTCGGCGGCGGCGCGGGAGACGCGGACGGTGGCCAGGCGCATCAGGCCACTGGCCGGATCGTAGCGCGGCACGCGGGCCAAGCCGCAGTCGACGACCACCCGCACGCCCTGGATGGTCAGGCTGGTCTCGGCGATTGACGTGGCCAGGACCACCTTGCGGACGCCCGGCGGCGGCGGCTCGATGGCGCGGTCCTGGTCGCGCGGGTCGAGGGCCCCATAGAGCGGGGCGATCTCGACGCCCGGGCGGGCCCGCTCGCGCAGGCGCTCGGCCGTGCGCAGGATCTCCCCCTGGCCGGGCAGGAAGACCAGCAGGCTGCCCGTCTCCTCCGCCAGGGCGCGTTCGACGGCGCGGACGGCCTGGTCCTCGATCCGCAGCCGGTCGTCGCGGCCGAGGTAGCGGGTCTCGACCGGAAACATGCGCCCCAGGCTTTCGACCACCGGCGCCGCGTCCAGCAGCCGGGCGACCGCCGCGCCGTCGAGGGTCGCCGACATGACCAGCAGGCGCAGGTCGTCCCGCAACACCCGTTGTGCGTCCCGAGCGAGCGCCAGCCCCAGGTCGGCGTCCAGGCTGCGCTCGTGGAACTCGTCGAAGATCACGCAGGCGACGCCCGCCAGCTCCGGGTCGGCCAGGACCATGCGGGTGAAGACACCCTCGGTGACGACCTCGATCCGCGTGGCGGCCGAGACGCGGCTCTGCATCCGCACCCTGTAGCCGACCGTCTGGCCCACGGGCTCGCCCAAGGACTTGGCCATCCGCTCGGCGGCGGCGCGGGCGGCGAGCCGGCGGGGCTCCAGCACGATGATCTTGCCGCCGGCCCACGGCTCCTCCAGCAGCTCAAGCGGGACCACGGTGGTCTTGCCCGCCCCGGGCGGCGCGACCAGCACGGCCGCGTTCGCCGCGGCGAGCGCAGCCTTCAGGTCGGGCAAGGCCTCGTGGATGGGCAGCATTCGCCCGGCTCTAGCCTGCCAGGAGGGCATATGAAAACGCCTTCGGGCGTTGGCGCTTGACCGCAAGGGCACAAGCAAGCCACGGTCGCGCCAAATTTTACCTGGGCGGCTCGGGGGCCGCCGTTCGGAGGAATATATGTGGCGCGTTAAGCCGCTCGACGCGATCCTGGCTACGGCCGAAAAGAAGTCACTCCATCGCTCGCTCGGGCCGTTCCAGCTCACCATGCTGGGCATCGGGGCCATCATCGGCACCGGGATCTTCGTCCTGACGGCGGAAGCCGCGCAGAAGGCGGGCCCGGGGATGATCCTGGCCTTCATCATCGCAGGCTTCGTCTGCGCCGTGGCGGCGCTCTGCTATGCCGAAATGGCGGCCATGGTGCCGGTTTCCGGCTCGGCCTACACCTACAGCTACGCCGTGATGGGCGAGCTGCTGGCCTGGATGGTCGGCTGGGCGCTGATTCTCGAATACGCGGTCGCGGCCGGCGCCGTTTCGGTGGGCTGGTCCGGCTATGTGGTCGGCCTGCTGGAGAACGCTTTCTCGATCGACATACCCGACCTCCTGGTCCGCGGTCCCTTCGACGGCGGGATGGTCAATCTGCCGGCCGCGGGCATCGCCCTGGTCGTCACGGCCCTGCTGGTGATCGGCACACGGGAATCCGCCACGGTCAACGCCTTCCTGGTGGCGATCAAGGTGGCCGCCCTCAGCCTGTTCGTCGTGCTGGCGGTGCCGGTCATGAACATGGAGAACTTCAACCCGTTCATGCCGCTGGGCTTTGCCGGCGTCTCGGCGGCGGCGGCCTCGATCTTCTTCGCCTACGTGGGCTTCGACGCGGTCTCGACGGCCGCCGAAGAGACCAAGAACCCGCAGCGGAACATGCCCATCGGCCTGATCGGTTCGCTGGGGATCTGCACGATCTTCTACATCCTGGTGGCGTCGGGCGTGATCGGCACGGTAGGCGCCCAGCCTGTCCTCGACGCGTCGGGCGCGGGCATGCGGCCCGGCAGCCCGGAACTCAGCGCCGCCTGTGCGGCCCTGGGCGACACCAAGGTGGTCTGCTCGAAGGAAGCGCTGGCCTGGACCCTGCGCGAAATCGGCTGGCCGCAGATCGGCAACCTGATCGGCCTCGCCGCCGGCCTGGCTCTGCCCTCGGTCATCCTGATGATGATGTTTGGCCAGACCCGCATCTTCTTCGTGATGAGCCGCGACGGCCTCCTGCCGCCGGTGCTGTCCAAGGTGCACCCGAAGTTCAAGACGCCGCACGTGATCACCATCATCACCGGCATCTTCGTGGCCCTGTTCGCCGCCTTCTTCCCGGTGGGGATCCTGGCGGACATCTCGAACTCGGGGACGCTGTTCGCCTTCGCCATGGTGGCCATCGCCGTCCTGGTGCTGCGGCGCACCGATCCCGACCGCAAGCGCCCGTTCCGGACGCCGGCGGTCATCGTCGTGGCCCCGCTGGCGGCCATCGGGTGCGTCTACCTCTTCGTGAGCCTGCCGCACGAGACGCAGCTGATGTTCGTCGGCTGGGCGATCGTGGGCCTCGTGGTCTACTTCGCCTATGGCTACCGCAAGAGCCACGTGGCGCACGGGTCGCCCGAGACCCACGAGCTGGACGCCGACGCACCGCCAAACCCGGTGCCGCCGCTGCCCGGCGCCGAGTAAACCGCGACGGAAAGGCCCGGGATCGCTCCCGGGCCTTTTCTTATGGGCCGCAAGCCCCGATCATGGGGCCGACATGAACGCCCCTGCCCCGCCCCTGCCCATCCGCGCGATGATCGCGCCGGTCACCCCGCTCCAGCAGAACTGCACCATCGTGTGGTGCGCCAAGACCAACAAGGCGGCGATCATCGATCCCGGCGGCGAGGTCCCGAAGCTGATGGAGGCCCTAGAGAAGCAGGGGCTGACCCTGGAAAAGATCTGGATCACCCACGGCCACCTGGACCACGCGGGCGGCACGGCGGCCCTGAAGGCGCTGACCGGTGTCCCGATCGAGGGCCCGCACCCCGACGACCAGTTCTGGATCGACGACATCGGCGCCAGCGGCGCCAAGTGGGGCATGCCGGAGGCCCAGAGCTTCACCCCGGACAGGTGGCTCAAGGACGGCGACAGAGTGTCGCTGGGCGAGACCGAGTTCGAAGTCATCCACTGCCCCGGCCACACCCCCGGCCACGTGGTCTTCTTCCACCGCCAGGCCCGCTTCGCCCAGGTGGGGGACGTGCTGTTCCAGGGCTCCATCGGACGGACCGATTTCCCGAGGGGGAACTACAAGGACCTGATCGACGCGATCACCGGAAAGCTGTGGCCGCTGGGCGACGACGTGCGGTTCGTGCCCGGCCACGGCCCGATGTCGACCTTCGGCCAGGAGCGGAAGACCAACCCGTTCGTCGCCGACGACGTCCTGGCCGATCCATGACCCGGCCCGTCACGGTTGGGACACCTCGGTTTCAGTTGAGACATTTGCCCGTTACGGCCGGCGGACAAGCTGGCGCCCATGGAGCTTGCGACTGACATGGCCGGGGCCGGCGCCCGAATCCTGATGGTGGACGACGATCCGGGTATCCGCGACGTCGTCTCCGACTTCCTGGGCAAGCATGGGTACAAGGTGGACACCGCCGGGGACGCGACCGAGATGGAGCGCGTGCTGGAGCGTGGGCCCGTCGACCTGATCGTGCTGGACATCATGATGCCGGGCGAGGACGGGCTGGCCGTCTGCCGCCGCCTGACCACCACCGAGAACGCGCCGCCGATCATCATGCTGTCGGCCATGGGCGAGGACACCGACCGCATCGTGGGCCTGGAGCTGGGCGCCGACGACTACCTGGCCAAGCCGTGCAACCCGCGCGAACTGCTGGCGCGGGTGCGAGCCGTGCTGCGGCGGGCCGAGCAGCGGACCACCAGCGGGGCGCTGGGAGCCGGCTGCGAGTTCGCCGGCTGGCGGCTTGACCTGGTGCGGCGCGAGCTGCGCTCGCCGGCCGGGGTGGTGGTGAACCTGAGCTCGGGCGAGTTCTCCCTGCTCCGCGCCTTCGTGGAGCGGCCGCAGCGGGTGCTGACCCGCGACCAGTTGCTGGAGTTCGCCCGCGGCCCCGACAGCGACGCCTTCGACCGGGCCATCGACGTGCAGATCAGCCGCCTGCGGCGTAAGCTCGACGACGGCGGCGGCGGACACGACCTGATCCGCACGATCCGCAACGAGGGCTACATGTTCACGGCGAAGGTGAAACGGGCGTGACGCCCTTCGGGAAGGTGAAGCGGGCGTGAAGTCCTTCGGCCGTCCGACGGCCCCGCTGCTGGTCCAGTTGCTGACGCTGACGGGCCTGACGCTGGTGGCCGCCTGGCTGATCAGCTCGCTGCTGCTCTTCTTCCTGCCGCCGCCGGCGCCGGATTTCTACCGGATCTCCGAGATCGAACAGACCTTCCACGGCTCGGCGCCGGTCTTCACCGAGCGCCAGCCGCTGGTCCTGACGGAACAGGACCGCCCGCCCGCGCCGGTGCTGGAGGGCAAGAGCATCCCGGCCATCCGCGACAAGATCGCCGAGAACCTGGGCGTGCCCTCGTCCCAGGTGGTGATCGCCGGCGAGCGCGGCCCCCTCTCCGACCGGCGGGTCGGCCGGATCATCCGCGACCGGGTGGCGCGCGCGGGCATGAGCGAGGAGGAGCATTTCCTGATCTCGCCGTTCAACGTGGGTGTCCGGCAGGCCGACGGGCGGTGGAAGGTCGTCCATCCGGAGGTCCCGTTCGGCCTCAGCGACTGGCAGCAGCGGGTGGCCCTGTGGTTCGCCCTGTCGGCCCTGGCCATGTCGCCGGTGGCCTGGATCTACGCCCGCCGGCTGTCGAAGCCGATCCAGGTGTTCGCGGACGCCGCCGAGCGCCTGGGCCGCGACCCCCGCGCCCCGCCGTTGGAGGTCAAGGGGCCGGCCGAGGTGGCGACCGCCGCCCGGGCCTTCAACGAGATGCAGGGACGCCTGCGCCGCTACGTCGAGGACCGCACGGCGATGATGGGCGCCATCGCCCACGACCTGCGCACGCCGCTGACGCGCCTGCGCTTCCGGATCGAGAGCCTGCCTGAGGACCAGCGGTCGAAGTACGCCTCCGATCTGGACCAGATGGAGGAGATGATCACCGCCACCCTCGCCTTCGTGCGCGACGCCACCAAGGCCGGCGAGCGGACGCCCCTGGAGCTGTCGTCCCTGGTGGAGAGCCTGTGCGACGAGATGGCCGAGACGGGGGCGAAGGCCGAGGCCGAGCCCAGCGAGAAGGTGGTGCTGGAGGGCGATCCCATGGCCCTGCGCCGCCTGGTGGCCAACCTGCTGGAGAACGCGGTGAAGTTCGGCGGCCAGGCGCGGGCGCGGGTCTTCCAGCGCGACGGCCATGCCGTGGTGGAGATCGACGACGACGGGCCCGGCATTCCCGAGAAGGACGCCGAGAAGGTGTTCGAGCCCTTCTACCGCCGCGAGCCGTCGCGCAGCCGGCAGACCGGCGGGATCGGCCTGGGCCTGGCGGTCGTGCGCTCGATCGCCCGCGGCCACGGCGGCGACGTCAGCCTGATCAACCGGACCGGCGGAGGCCTCACCGCCCGGGTCGAACTGCCGCTGTAACGCGTCCACGTTCCGGCCACAGGCCGAAACGAAAGTGAAATCGACCCGCAAAGGAGCTCTGGCCTAGTCACGACGGGTTCATCCGGACCCGCCGATACTTGGGACGACATGAGCCTGAACCAGACCCCTCGCCGCCGCGCCTTCCGCATACCCCGCGCAGCCTGGATCACAGTGGCCGTCATCGGCCTGATCATTGCGGCGCTCGTCGGCTGGCAGATGCGTCCCAAGCCCGAGAAGGACCCCTACCGCTTCGGCGCCATCGAGCGCGGCGACATCACCCGCTCGGTCTCCGCCTCCGGCAGCCTGCAGGCGCTGGTCACGGTGGACGTGGGCTCGCAGATCTCCGGACAGGTGACGACTGTGCTGGCCGACTTCAACGACGAGGTGAAGGCGGGGCAGACCCTGGCGATCCTGGACCCCCAGACCTACCAGTCGCGCGTGGCGCAGGGCCAGGCCGACATCCAGGCCGGCCAGGCGGCCGTGCGCCAGGCCCAGGCGACGCTGGAGAACGCCCAGGCCGACTACAGCCGCAAGAAGACCCTGGTGGACCAGGGCTGGTACGCCGCCAGCACCCTGGACCAGGCCACCGCCGCGCTGAAGACCGCCCGGGCCAATGTGGCCGCCGCCCAGGCGCGGGTGACCCAGAGCCGCGCTTCGCTGCGCAGCCAGCGGGTGGACCTGGGCCGCACGACCATCGTCTCGCCCATCGACGGCATCGTGGTGGACCGCAAGGTGGAGCCCGGCAACACGGTGGCCGCCAGCCTGCAGGCCCCGGTGCTGTTCACGATCGCCCAGGACCTGTCGAAGGTGGAGGTCAAGATCTCGGTCGACGAGGCCGACGTGGGCCAGCTGCAGGAAGGCCAGATGGTGCGGTTCACCGTCGACGCGTTTCCGGAGGACACGTTCGAGGGGATCGTGACCCAGGTGCGCAAGCAGCCGACCACCGACCAGAACGTGGTCAGCTACACCGTCATCGCCGAGGCGGATAATCCCCAGCGCAAGCTGCTGCCCGGGATGACCGCGAACGCCGACATCATCATCGACACCAAGCGCAACGTCCTGAAGGTCCCGGCCCAGGCGCTGCGCTGGAGCCCGCCCTCGGAGGGCCGCAGCGCCAATCGGAGCGCCGGGAACGTGATGGCCGGTCCCGCGAGCGGCGGCGGCGTCCGGCAGGGCGGCGGCGGCATGGGCGGCCGCATCGTCGAGCAGCTGGATCTCGACGCCAAGCAGCAGAAGGCGTGGGCGCCGATCCAGGCCGACCTGCGGACGAAACTGCAGGCGGCGCGGGCCTCGGCGGCGGGCAACCCCGCGGCCATGCGCGAGGCCGTGGCCAAGACGATGAACGAGGCGCTGAGTAAGCTGGAGCCGCTGCTGCGCCCCGACCAGAAGGCCAAGCTGGCGGCGCTGCGGGCCACCATGGCCCAGGGCCGTGGCCGGACCGGCGGCCTGCGCGCCGGGACGGTCTATGTGCTGCGCGACAAGAAGCCGGTCCCGATCTCCGTCCGCGTCGGCGCCACGGACGGCTCCTACACCGAGATCGTCAGCCGCGAGCTGAAGCCGGGCGACCAGGTGATCGTCGGCGGCGGGCCGCGGCCCAAGGCCCAGGTCGGCGCCCCGATGGGCGGCCCGCCCGGCGCGGGCGGCGGCGTCCGGGTCCGGATGTAGGCGCAGGGTCGATGATCGACATCCAGGATCTGCGCAAGGTCTACATCATGGGCGAGGAAGGGGTTCAGGCGCTGGGCGGCGTCAGCCTGACGATCGAGCGCGGCGAGTACGTGGCGATCATCGGGCCCTCCGGCTCGGGCAAGTCGACGCTGATGAACATCCTGGGCGGCCTGGACCGTCCCACCAGCGGCGCCTACCGCTTCGAAGGCGAGGATGTCAGCGGCTTCACGGACGACGAGCTGGCCGACTTCCGGCGCCAGCGGATCGGGTTCGTGTTCCAGTCCTTCCAGCTGCTGCCGCGCCTCAGCGCCCTGCAGAACGTCGAGCTGCCGATGATCTACGCCGGCATGGCGCCGAAGGAACGGCGCGCGCGGGCCGCCGAGCTGCTGGAGCGCGTGGGCCTGGGCGCGCGCCTGGGGCATCGGCCCACGCAGCTCTCGGGCGGCCAGCAGCAGCGGGTGGCCATCGCCCGCAGCCTGGCCAACCGCCCCGACCTGCTGCTGGCCGACGAGCCCACCGGCGCCCTGGACACCAGCACCGGCGAGGAGGTGCTGGCTCTGTTCGAGGAACTGAACGCCGGCGGCCTGACCCTGGCGGTGGTGACGCACGATCCGGAAGTGGCCGACATGGCCCACCGGCGGGTGTCGTTCCGCGACGGGCTGATCGTCTCGGACGAGCGGGGGCGCAAGGCATGACCTCCGACGGCATGAAGTCCTTCGAACTCGTCCGCTTCGCCCTGGGCGCGATCCTCGCCCACCCGATGCGCAGCGTGCTGACTTCGCTGGGCGTGGTGATCGGCGTGGCGGCCGTGGTGATGATGACCTCCATCGGCATGGGGGCGCAGCAGCGGGTCACCCAGGCGATCTCCGGCCTGGGCTCCAACCTCATCATCGTGACGCCGAACTTCCAGCGCGGACCGGTCTCGCAGGCGGCCGGCGGCGGCTTCTCGCTGCGCGACGGCGACGCCGAAGCCATCGCCAGGCAGGTGGAAGACGTGGAGGCCGTGGCGCCCCTCGTCCGCGGCCAGGCCCAACTGGCGTCGGACGGCGCCAACTGGAACACCCAGATCCAGGGCGTGACACCCCCCTACCTCGTCGCCCGCGACCTGAAGATCGCCTCGGGCCGCATGTTCGACGAGAACGAGGCGCGCCAGGGCCGCAAGGTCGTGGTGGTCGGCCCGACCGTGGCGCGCGAGCTGTGGGGCGACAGCGATCCCGTCGGGCGGCGCGTGCGGGTGCGGACCGTGCCCTTCGAAGTGATCGGCGTGCTGGAATCCAAGGGCCAGGCGGGCTTCGGCCAGGACCAGGACGACGTGGTGCTCGCCCCCCTCTCCGCCGTGCGCTCGCGGATCGCGGGCCGGCGCAGCCGGGGCGACAGCGTCCAGACGATCTATGTGAAGGCCGTCGACGAGGAGAGCCTGGACCGGGTGCAGGAGGACGTCACCAACCTGCTCCGCGACCAGCACAAGATCCGACAGGGCGAGGAGGACGATTTCCAGACCCAGAACATGGCCTCGATCCTCGAGGCCAGCCAGGCGGCGGTCGGCACGTTCACGGTGCTCCTTGCTGCGGTCGCCGGGGTCTCCCTCGTGGTGGGCGGCGTCGGGATCATGAACATCATGCTGGTGGCGGTGACCGAGCGGACGCGGGAGATCGGCCTGCGCATGGCCCTGGGCGCCAAGCGCTCGCACGTCCTGATCCAGTTCGCGCTGGAGTCGGTCTCGCTGTCGCTGGTGGGCGGGCTGATCGGGCTGACCATCGGCGTCCTGGGCGCCTTCGCGATCGCCAAGCTGGGCGACTGGCCGGCCGCCGTGCCCGCCTGGGCGGGGCCGCTGGCGCTGGGGTTCTCGGTGGTCGTCGGGCTGGTTTTCGGGGCCTATCCGTCGTGGCGCGCGGCGCGCCTGGACCCCATCGAGGCCCTTCGCCGCGAATAAGTCTCAGGTCCTAACGCAACCATGGCGCCGCCTTGGGGGTTAGCCTCACCGCAAGCCCTACCCGAGGAGACCTCTCGATGCCCACCGTCGACACAGGCAAGCCCCGCGCGCGGCGCGGTTTTGCCGCCATGAACCCCGAACGCCGCCGCGAGATCGCCCGCAAGGGCGGAGCCAGCGTGCCCAGCGAGAAGCGCAGCTTCGCGAAGGACCGCGACCTCGCGGCCCAGGCTGGCCGCAAGGGCGGCGAAGCCTCCCGCGGCGGCGGCCGCACCCGCGGTCGCGAAAGCTAGGATTTCCCGTCGCCCCCGACGCCGGAGATCAGCGGACGCCTCACGGCGTCCGCTTTCGGCTGTCTGAACCCTCGGCCCTAGGCGCGCAGCAGGACCATCCCGAAGGCCGGGTCCTCGCTGACCCAGCGCCGCTCCAGCTTCCAGCCCGCCGCGCGGGCCAGGGCCGCCATCCGCTCGATCGTGAACTTGTAGGAGTTCTCGGTGTGGATCGTTTCGCCCTCGGCGAAGCGGAACGTCCGGCCGGCAGCCTGGACGCTCTGGTCCCTCAGGCTCACCAGATGCATCTCGATTCGGCTCTCGGCGGCGTTCCACACCGCGCGATGGGCGAAGGCGTCAAGGTCGAAGTCCCCGCCCAGCTCGCGATTGATGCGTTTGAGCAGGTTCTTGTTGAAGGCCGCCGTGACGCCCTGGGCGTCGTCGTAGGCGGCCACCAGGGTGCGCTCGTCCTTCACCAGGTCGATCCCGACCAGGAACGCTGCCCCCTCCCCCAGCAGCCGCCGCGCGCTGACCAGGAAGGCCCGCGCCTCGTCCGGCGTGAAGTTGCCGATGGTCGATCCGGGGAAGAAGCCGACGACCGGCCGCCCCTCGGTCTCGGGCGGCAGGCGCAGGGCGTTGGTGAAGTCGTCACGCAGCGGCGCCACGGTCAGTTCGGGATAGTCGGCGCGGATGGCCTGGGCGGCTCCCTCCAGCGCCGAAGCGCTGATGTCGATGGGCGCATAGACCGCCACTTGCGGCGCGGCGTCCAGCACGATGCGGGTTTTGGTGCTGGCGCCCGAGCCGAACTCCACCAGGGCGGCGCCCTCGGGGATGTGGCGGGCGATCTCCCCGGCGGCCCCCTCCAGCAGCGCCACCTCGGTGCGCGTGGGATAGTACTCCGGCAGCTCGGTGATCGCTTCGAACAGCTCCGAGCCTTCGGCGTCGTAGAAGTGCTTGGGCGGCATCGACTTGTGCGGCTTCGACAGTCCCGCCGCCACATCCGCCTCGAGGTCCGACGCCTGGCCGTCCTCGCCGGCGCCGTCCAGGGCGAGACGCAGGCCCGAGAACATCCAGCGCTGATGCGGATAGAAGAAGTTGCGATAGGTGGCGCGCACATGGCCGGCGGGCGTGACGCAAGCGCCGCCGCGCAGGACGAACTGGCCCGACATGAACTTGCCGTTGTACTCGCCGACCGCGCCCTTGGCGGCCTTGAAGCCGGGGTACGGGAGGTAGGCGCTGCGGGTCCATTCCCAGAGGTCGCCGAACATCTGCCGCAGGCCGGGGCCCTCGGGCGCCGCCAGGGGGCCGAGGTGGCCGGAATTCACGAACTCGCCCTCGACGGGCCGGCCGGCGGCGGCATGCTCCCACTCCGCTTCCGTCGGCAGGCGCGCGCCCGCCCAGGCGGCGTAGGCGTCGGCCTCGTAGTAGCTGAGGTGGCTGACGGGCTGGGCCGGGTCCAGCGCACGAAGGCCGCTCAGCCCCATGATCCGCCACCCGTCCGGCGTCTCGCGCCAGTAGATCGGCGCCCGCCAGTCCTCCGCCCGGACCAGGGCCCAGCCTTCGGACAGCCAAAGCTCTGGCCGCGCGTAGCCGCCGTCCGCCATGAACGCGAGCCATTCGCCGTTGGTCACCAGCCGGTCGGCGAGGCGGAACGGCTCCAGCCACACGCGGTGGCGCGGGCCCTCGTTGTCGAAGGCGAAGCCCGGGCCATCGTGACCGATCTCCACCAGGCCGCCCTCGAAGCTGACGTATCCCAGCGGGCTGCCCGGGCGAACCGGCGCAGCGCGCGGCGGCGCGAAGGCGGGCGACACCGGCGACTGGGCGAACAGGTGCAGGATGTCCATCAGGATCAGCTCCTGATGCTGCTCCTCGTGGGCCAGGCCCAGGTCCAGCAGGTGGTCGAGCCCGCCGAGGCCCCGGTTGAGCAGTGCGGCCATGCCGGCGTCGACGTGGGCGCGGTAGGCCAGGACGTCGGCCACCGAGGGGCGCGTGATCAGTCCGCGCGCCGGCCGCGGCTGCCGCGGACCGATGGCCTCGTAGTAGGAATTGAACAGATAGCCGAACTTCGGATCGAAGACCCGGTAACCCGGCAGATGCGGGGTCAGCAGGAACGTCTCGAAGAACCAGGTGGTGTGCGCCAGATGCCACTTTGTTGGGCTGGCGTCGGCCATGGACTGGGCGCCCATGTCCTCGGGCGTGAGGGAGCGGATCAATGCCTCTGACGCACGGCGGACCGCCCTGTATCGTGACAGCGCGTCGGACGGGGACGCCTGTTCACGAGCGCGGGCGCGCTCTTCGGGACGGTCGGTATTGGTCATGAAACTCCCCTCGTCCGGCTCGAAGCTTCGCCTCGGCTCCCGCTGGCGAATGTGGGTACGAAACCGGAACACCACAATGGGTACGCCGATGCAGGGACTGCAACGGACGCCTGACGCCAACGCATCGCATCGTCACAGGTTCCGCAAATCAACGTACGATAGTCGGAACGAACCCCCGCAGGCGGCGTTCAAGCCCTGCTGGTGGCAGGCGCTTGTTCCGGTCGGGGTCCGGAGCGTGACTTTGAGGGGATGGGATGGACTCCACCGCGAGTTGGCGTGACGAGGTCGTCGGCCTGATTCCGGCGTTGCGGGCGTTCGCCTGGTCGCTGAGCCACAACGGGTCCGACGCGGACGACCTGGTGCAGGACACCCTGATCAAGGCGTGGTCGAACCGCGACAAGTTCGAGGTGGGCACGAACCTGCGCGCCTGGCTCTTCACCATCCTTCGGAACACCTACTACACGAACGTACTGCGGCGGCGCCGCGAGGTGCGGGACGAGCTGGGCGAATACGCCAGCACCCTGCACTCGCCGCCGACCCAGGACTGGAGCGTGGCCATGCGGGCGCTCCAGACGGCGCTGCTGCAGCTGCCCGACGAGCACCGGGAGGCCCTGATCCTGGTGGGCGCCGCCGGCCTCTCCTACGAAGAGGCGGCCGAGATCTGCGGCTGCGCGCTGGGCACGATCAAGAGCCGGGTGAACCGGGCGCGGGTGCGGCTGCTGAAGATCATGGACGCAGAGGACGCGTCCGACGTCATGGCTCTGGAGACGATGACGATCGCGGGATCGGCTTAGGCGCCGCCTCGACGGCGGAAGCCTCCAGCTGGTCCACCACCCGCAGGATGTGCTCGGGCATCGGCCGAGTTTCCAGCGCGCGGAACATCCCCGTCAACGCCGCCGCAAGCGCGGCAGCGTCCTCTTCCTGATTTGCCACGATCAGTTCCCTGTTCCCCCTGCCATATTAGCGCGGGAACAGCTCAGGCGCACGCCCGTTGATCGGCTCATGGTGACGCACGATCCCAGGAACCCGCCCGGCGGCCACGGCGAGGGCGAACGCGACGCCTGGGACCGCGAGCGCTATGGCTCGCGCCAGGACGAGGACCGCGAGGACTACGGTTCCGGCTGGGACCGCGAAGGCCGCGAGTACGGCGAGGGCCAGGAGGACGAGCCCGGCGCCTCCGACACCGGCACGCCGGGCGCGCCGCGCGATCCGGTCATCTGACGTCGTCCGGATAGACCACCGGCAGCACCAGCGCCGTCGGGTGCGCTTCGTCCATGTAGATCGTGTTGGTCGCAACGCGCGGCTTCAGCTTCCCGAGGGCCGGCGGCTCGCCCGTGTTCGGGTTGACCTCGAACCGCGGCGCGTTCGACGAGGTGATGTGCAGCGCGATCCGGTGGCCCTTCTCGAAGGTGATCGCGGTGGGCCACAGGTCTATGACTAGCTTTTCCGGCGCGCCCGGCGTCATCATGCGGATGTCCTCGGGCAGGCGGCCATTGCGGAACTTGGTCCGGATGGGGGCGTCCAGCACCAGGGCTTCGTAGCCGTCGGGATAGACGTCCACCAGCTTGGCGACGAAGTCGGTGTCCGGCCCGTCGGTGGCGGCGTAGAGCTCCACCTTCACAGGGCCGGCGATGGCCACGTCCCTGTCCAGCACCGGGGTCTGGAAACGCAGGTAGTCCTGCCGCTGGCCCACCAGCCGCTGGTCCTCCGGCCCCTTCTCGAAGGTCAGGTTCGCGCCGCCGTAGGTCTTCACCGGATCGGTCGGGTCGAACCGGTAGCTGACCTTGCGCGAGGCGGAGGTTGGGGCCTTGTTGCTGAGCGCATCGCCCTCGCCGGGATAGTAGCGCACCTCGCGGTAGGCCGGGGGCCAGTTGGCCGAGGCGATCATGCGGTTCTTCGGCGAGAGGGCGTCCTTCCGGGCGGCCGCCATCATGAAGTACTGCACCGGCGGCTCGTCCATGATCCCGTTGTCCTGGCCCTTCAGCCAGTAGTCGAACCAGCGGATCTCCTGATCCCCGGCCAGGCCCAGGCGGTCGGCGCCGGGATAGGCCAGGTCGCCCGAGAGCGGGCCGTGGCCGAACGGGCCCATGAGCAGCTTCTGATTGCCCCGGGCCCCCTTGGCGCCCTGGTTCTGCAGGTATTCGAAGTTCTCGACCGTGCCGCCGTTGAAGATGTCGTACCAGCCGCCGACGTTGTAGATCGGAACCTGGATGTACTTGCGGTTCGTCGTCATCGCGACGCGGTTCCAGCCCACGTCGTCCAGCGAGCGGCCGCGGGTCTGGTCCAGGGTCGACTGGGGCACGCCCTGCTGGCTCAGCCAGCCGATGGTGTCCTTCTCCTTCAGCACGCCGCCGGGGTAGCTGTACGAGAGCCGGTCGGCCGGCGCGACGATCACATAGGCCGCCTTCAGGTGCGGCGGGGCGGCCATGGCGGCCGAATTGGCGGTGATGCCCAGGGCCGAGCCCCCGGTCATGCCGACCTTGCCATTGCTCCAGGGCTGGGCCGCCGCCCACTCCACCGCGTCGTAGCCGTCCTCGATGTCATTCTCGAAGGCGGCGTAGAAGCCCTGGGAGCGGCCCTTCCCGCGGACGTCCTGCAGGACATAGACATAGCCGGCGTCGGTATAGCGCCGCGCCTGCTTGACCAGGTTCTCGCGGTTCTTGACCCCCTTGGGATCCTTATCGGGGTCGATCCGGCCGTCCTTGATGTACGGGGTCCGCGACAGCACCACCGGCCAGGGGCCCTTGCCCTCGGGCTTGAAGACGTTGGCCGCCAGCCGGACGCCATCGCGCAGGGTCATGTATTCCTCGGACGCCCCCGGCGGGAGGCCCGGCCATGGCGCGGACTTCTGGGCCTGGGCGGCCGCAGGGGACCGGCGCTGGGCCGCTGCGGGATCGGCCCCGCCCGCCAGGATCAGCGCCGCCGCCGAGGCGAGCGCAAGCTTGCGCCAGTGGTTCATGGAAGCCCCCTCTGCGCGGGTCTTCTTGCCCGCCGTTCCGATTGTCCGCCGGCATCTAAGCATGGCCCCGGCCCCTCGTCCTTTCCGCATCGCAACGCGACGGCTAGAACCCGCGGCATGGACCGCCGAGACGCCGACGCCCTGGATGCCGCCGATCCTTTGGCCAGATTCCGTGACGCTTTCGATCTGCCGCCGGGGGTCATCTACCTCGACGGCAATTCCTTGGGCCCCCTGCCCCGCACGGCGGCGGCGCGGGTCGAGCGGGCGGTTCGCGACGAATGGGGCCAGGGCCTGATCGCGAGCTGGAACACCGCCGGCTGGATCGAGGCGCCGCAGCGGCTGGGCGCGAAGGTGGCCCGCCTGATCGGCGCGGGCCCATCCGAGGTGGCGGTGGCCGACTCCACCTCGGTCAACCTTTTCAAGCTTGCGGCCGGCGCGCTGTCGCTCAGGCCGGGACGCCGGACGATCATCACCGAACACGGCAACTTCCCGACTGACGTCTATGTGCTGGAAGGGCTGTGTGCGCAGGCGGGGGCGACGCTGAAGGTGCTGCCGCCGCAAGAGGTGCTGGCCGCGATGGACGCCGACACCGCCGCCGTCGTCCTGACCCATGTGCACTACAAGACCGCCCGGCGCTGGGACATGGTCGCCGTCACGAAGGCCGTCCAGGCCAAGGGCGCCCTGATGCTCTGGGACCTCGCCCATACCGCCGGCGCGCTGGCGTGCGACCTGAACGGCGCCGGCGCGGACCTGGCGGTGGGCTGCGGCTACAAGTACCTGAACGGCGGCCCCGGCGCGCCGGCGTTCCTGTTCGTGGCGGAGCGGCACCAAGCGGCGATCCGCTCGCCGCTCTCCGGCTGGATGGGCCATGCCGCCCCCTTCGCCTTCGAGGACCGCTACCGCCCCGCGGCCGACATCCGCACCATGCTGTGCGGCACGCCGTCGATCCTGGGCCTGGCGGCCCTGGAGGCGGGGCTGGACCTGCAGCTCGAGGCCGACACCAAGACGGTGGAGGCCAAGGGCCTGTCGCTGTGCCGGCTGTTCATCCAGCTCGTGGAAGCCCGCTGCGCCGGCCATGGCCTGGCGCTGGCCGGACCGCGCGAGATGGAGGACCGCGGCCTGCATGTCTCCTTCGCCCATCCGGAGGGCTATGCCCTGGTCCAGGCGCTGATCGCCCGTGGCGTGGTCGGCGACTTCCGAGACCCGGACATCGCCCGCTTCGGCTTCTCGCCGCTCTACCTCAGCCACGCCGACGTCTGGGATGCGGTGGAAATCCTGCGCGAGGTGCTGGAGAGCCGGGCCTTCGAGGCGCCGCAGTTCCGGACCCGCGCGGCGGTCACCTGACGTCAGGTTTGTTGACGGACCCGGGATCGGCTAGCAATCGATCGAGACAGGCGGAACAGCCTGCGGGAGCGAAACGACCGGGCATGACCGACGATCCTATCAAGCTGCTGACCG
Source organism: Phenylobacterium sp. RIFCSPHIGHO2_01_FULL_69_31 (assembly GCF_001824475.1). GTDB lineage: Bacteria > Pseudomonadota > Alphaproteobacteria > Caulobacterales > Caulobacteraceae > Phenylobacterium. The sequence continues at coordinate 172,243 of NZ_MHXN01000037.1, forward strand.
ACATCCCCGCCGTCCACGGCCGCGAGCGCGGCGACAAGGTGGCCGTCCACTTCGAGGGCCGCGACCTGACCTACGCCGAGCTGGACCGGCGCTCGTCGCAGGTGGCGGGGATGCTGCAGGCGGCGGGCGTGAAGCCCGGCGACCGGGTGGCCTGGCTGGGGCGGCCGTCCGAGGCCTGGTACGAGATCTTCTTCGGCGTCGCCAAGGCGCGGGCCTGCTTCGCGCCGATCAACTCGCGCCTGGCGGTTCCCGAGATCGCCTTCATCCTGAAGGACTCCAGCGCCAGCGTCTTCTTCGTGACGCCCGAGTTCTTCGAATGCGCGGTCACCGTGGCCGAGCATGCCGGGCGGCCCGTGAAGGTGATCGCAGTCGGCGGCGAGCACCCGACCTTCGAGGCTTATGCCGCCCTGCGCGACGCCGCCCCGGCCCCGCGGCTGGAGACGCCCCAGGCCACGGACGACGTGCTGCAGCTCTACACCTCCGGCACCACTGGCCTGCCCAAGGGCGTGCGGTTGTCCAACGCCAACTACTCGGCCTTCCTGGCCCTGCGGCATCGGGTGGAGGGCTTCTCCTACGCGGCCGATGACACCGTGCTGATCCTGATGCCCATGTTCCACGTGGCCGGGACCAACATCAGCTTCTCGGGCCTGGCCGCCGGCGGCCGCATCGTGCTGCAGGCGGAGTTCGTCCCCGCCGCGGTGCTGCAGGCCTTCGGCGAGCAGAAGGTGGCGCACGTCTTCCTGGCGCCAGTGATGATCAACGCGTTGCTCCAGACCCCGGGCGTGGACGAGGCCGACTATTCCAGCCTGAAGACGGTGTCCTACGGCGCCTCGCCGATCTCGGAGGCGGTGCTGGCCCGGGCGACCCGGACGTTCGGCTGCGGCTTCATCCAGTTCTACGGCATGACCGAGACCACCGGCGCGGGCACGACGCTTTCGCCGTCGGAGCATACGGGCGAGCTGCTGCGCTCCTGCGGGCGGCCCTGGGCCACCCTGGAGACCCGGATCGCCGACGAGGCCGGCAAGACCCTGGGGCCCGGCGAGATCGGCGAGATCGAGATCCGCGGGCCGATCGTCATGGCGGGCTACTGGAACCGGCCCGAGGCTACCGCCGAGACCATCCGGCCGGACGGCTGGCTGCGGACGGGCGATGCGGGCTTCATGGACGAGAACGGCTTCTTCTTCGTCCACGACCGGGTGAAGGACATGATCGTCTCGGGTGGCGAGAACGTCTATCCGGCCGAGGTGGAGAACGCGATCCTGGGCTGTCCCGGCGTCGCCGACGCCGCGGTCATCGGCGTGCCCGACGATCGCTGGGGCGAGGCGGTGAAGGCCATCGTCGTCGCAGCGCCGGGCGAGCGGCCCGACCCGGCGGCGGTGATCGCCTGGGCCCGCCAGCGGATCGCGGCCTACAAGGCGCCGAAGTCCGTGGACTTCATCGACGCCCTGCCCCGCAACCCGTCCGGCAAGGTCCTCCGCCGCGAGCTTCGCAAGCCCTACTGGGAAGGCCGCGACCGCAAGGTGGGCTAAGCGCTAAGCGCTAGGCGCTCGCCGCGACGCTCGGGCGAGCCTTAACCCGGGCGAACCAGTCCCCGACCTTGGCGTACTTCGGATCCAGCGGCTGGCCGACCATGCCGCCGAAGTCGAGGAAGCTGAACAGCAGGATATCGGCCAGGGTGAAGCGGCCGCCGGTGATCCAGGGCCCCTGGAAATTCTCCTCCAGCCAGGCGATCCCATCCTGGGCCACCGCCTTCAGGCCGGGCGCCGCCTCGGGCAGGCAACGCATCCGGCTCTCGAACATCGGCAGCCCCTCGGCGAAGCGGAACCCGTTGGCCATGGGCTCGCAGACCTTCAGGTCCACGCGGCGCACCCACATGCGGGTCAGGGCCCGCTCCTCGGCGTTGGTCCCGATCAGCGGCGGGTTCGGGGTCACCTCCTCCAGGTATTCGCAGATGGCGGTGATCTCGGTCAGCGCAGCGCCGCTCTCCAGCACCAGGGCCGGGGTCTGGCCCGCGGGATTGACCGCCAGATAGGGCTCGCGCCGGTTCTCGCCGCCGCGCAGGTCCACCTCGATCCGCTCCACGTCCAGGCCCTTCTCGGCCAGGAACATCTTCACGACGCGGGGGTTCGGTCCGATCGAGGTATAGAGCTTCACTTTGTTTCCTTCCCTGTTCTCGAAGTCGTGAGCAGCCCCGCCGCCGCTTCGCCTGTGCGGGGTGGAATCACTCGCCCGACAGGCGTATAACGCCGTTCCATGCAAGAGCGCAGTTTCCGCCAGGATCTGACGGGCTCGGACGAGAGCCTAGACGATCTCCTGTCGCGCCTGAAGGCTCAGCTTTCGCGGCCCAAGGCGTGGACCAGCCGCAATCCCCCCTCGGATTTCGGCCACTTCGTCACCTCCCGACGGCCGCTGGGCGGCTGCGGCGGCGCCGAGGCCCCCGTGCCCAAGCCGGACCACGGCCTGGCCGACTGCCACGCGCATTAGGACGCAAGGGGCGGATCCCTGATCGCACCTCCCCTCGGCGGAGATGCGGGAAGGGAAGGTTGCAGTGGGTCGCAACTCGAACTCGTCCGGAACCTGGCCAAGAGCCAACAACGCCAATCGACCCGTAGCGGACGTTCAACCGTCCCACGTGATGGGAGCCCACGGCTGGACCTCAACCCATGCTTTTGCCTCGGAGATGGCGTGGAATGGCGGACATCCAAGCAGGTCCCCGCCGTCCGCCCGGACGTAGTAGAGCAAACCCTCAGAATTGAGCGGAAAGCGTTCCCAGGGATCTCGACCGTCCAACGCCGGCAGGTCGAAGTAGTAGTCATGATCCAACGCGATGATCTCGACGCCCTTGAGAACCTGTCCCGCGTACAGCCAGCTGCCCGTCAAAACTGTCTTACCGCCCGGCTTCACGCTCACACCCTAGCCGCCTGAGGTCTGTTGTCGACCTGTCGACGCCGTCGACGTCCCCGTCCCACCCCTGGGGGACCATCGGCTGCCGACCCTGTGTGGACGGCTCTCCGTCGGCAAGGGTGTTCTTGAGCTGTTGCAGAGCTGGTCGGTGCGGCCATGTGTTCGGCCTGTCGA
>NZ_MHXN01000038.1 GCF_001824475.1 Phenylobacterium sp. RIFCSPHIGHO2_01_FULL_69_31
CATGGTCAACGTGACCGATCGTGCCGATGTTGCAGTGCGGCTTGTTGCGTTCGAACTTCTCTTTGGCCATCAGGGTCCTGCCGGCGTTGCGTTGCTGTCGTTCAAGGAGTTGGAGCGGGTAGCGGGAATCGAACCCGCATCCTCAGCTTGGAAGGCTGCTGCACTACCATTGTGCTATACCCGCCAAACCACTTGCGGGGCCGCCGCAACTCCTCAGTTCAAAATTCGATCCGGCGCGTGGTGGGGGAAGTAGGACTCGAACCTACGAAGCCATTACAGCAGGGGATTTACAGTCCCCCCCCTTTGCCACTCGGGACATTCCCCCAGCGCGCTCGGAGCCTTCTTTGGGGCCTTCTGAGAAAAGGCTTCCGCCCGGGGACGCGAGGGGCGTAAAGCGCCCAGCTCGATGTCCAAAAGCGGCGGCCCACCGAGGGGGCCCCAAATCGGAGCGCGTCTTATAGTGGCCTCGCCTACGGAACGCAACGACGCCCGAAAGGGTCGGAAATTCCGCCCCAAACCCCAGGGTCAGGGCCGCCAGGACCGTCGGCCGGCCAACCTGTCCGACGACTGGATCTGGGGCTGGCACGCGGTGGAGGCTGCGCTGGCGAATCCCCGGCGCGGCGCGCCGCTGCGCCTGGTGGCCACGCCGGATAAGGCCCGGCAGGTCGAGGCGAAGTTCGGCCGCCAGGCGGTCATGGAGGTGGCCGACGCCCACCAGATCGGCCTCAATCTCCCGCAGGGCGCGGTGCACCAGGGAATCGCCCTGCGGCCCGCCCCGCTCGAGGACGCGGACCTTTCGGACTTCGAGCCTCGCCCCGGTGCGGTGCTGCTGATCCTCGACCAGGTGACCGACCCGCAGAACGTCGGCGCCATCCTGCGCTCGGCCGCCGCCTTCGGCGCGGCCGGCATGGTCCTTCAGGACCGCAATGCCCCCAAGCTCACCGGCGCCCTGGCCAAGGCCGCCGCCGGCGCCGTCGAACAGGTGCCCGTCGCCCGGGTGGTCAACCTCTCCCGCGCCATCGACGAGCTTTCCAAGGCTGGTTGGCGCGCGGTCGGCCTGGCCGGCGAGGCCGAGCGGGGCCTGGACGAAGTGCTGGATGGCGCGCCGACCGTCCTCGTCCTGGGGTCCGAGGGCGAGGGCCTGCGCCGACTGGTGGCCGAGCACTGCGACGAACTGGCGAAGATCGCCATGCCCGGCGGCTTCGAGAGCCTGAACGTCTCGGCCGCCGCCGCCGTCGCCCTCTACGAGGCCTCACGGCCGCGGCGCTGAGCGGACCCGCGCCGGCCGTCCATGCGGCTCGACTGTTGCAGCCGGCCGCCGCCTGACGCATTGAGGCCGGATGTTCGAAGAGCTCTTCAGCCCCGGCGCCCTGTCCGCCCTCCTGCAAGTCCTGATGATCGACCTGGTGCTCGCCGGCGACAACGCCGTCGCGGTGGGCCTTGCGGCCGGGGGCCTGCCTCCCGAACAGAGACGCAAGGCGATCTTCTGGGGCCTGGTCGCCGCGGTGGTCACCCGCATCGGCTTCGCCCTGATCACCACCCAGCTGCTCGGCATCGTCGGCCTGCTGTTCGCCGGTGGCCTGCTGCTGCTCTGGGTCTGCTGGAAGATGTGGCGCGAGCTGCGCGACCAGGCCTCCGCCGAGGAGGTGGCCGCCGAGGCCGCCATGGACGACGACCCGTCCACCGAGCCCAAGGTCAAGCCGAAGACCTTCAAGGACGCCCTGATCCAGATTCTGATCGCCGACGTCTCGATGTCGCTGGACAACGTGCTGGCGGTCGCCGGCGCGGCCCGCGAGCATCCCACCATCCTGGTTTTCGGCCTCATCCTGTCGATCGCCCTGATGGGCGTGGCGGCGCACGGCATCGCCCGCCTGCTGCACAAGTACCGCTGGATCGGCTTCGTAGGCCTGGCGATCGTGCTGTACGTGGCGCTGCACATGATGTGGCAGGGCCATCAGGATGTGGTGGCCGACCTCGGCTACACGGCGGAGTACAACGAGGTCATGCCGGACGTCCTCGACATTAAGCCGAAGGCCCCGGCCCCGGCGCACTGACGGCCGGCGCCGGCAGGGGGCCTTACGCCCCCTCCGCCTCCGGCCCGCCGAAGCGCTCGCGCCATTCGGCGACCTGGGCGTCCTCGACCTTGCGGAACAGCACCTCGGGGGCGCGGATGGTCCGGCCTGGCTCCAGCGCCGACAGCACCCCCTGCCCGTCCAGCGACGGCCACGTCGCCGGGAAAGGCTCGCCCAGGGCCTCGGAGATCTTCTCGCAGGCGAAGGGGATGAACGGCTCCGACACCTTGGCGAACAGGGCCGCCAGGTTCAGGCCATAGCGCACCGCCACGGCCGCGCGCTCGCGTTCGGTCTTGATGGCCGTCCAGGGCGCCGCCTCGGTCAGGTACTGGTTGCCCAGCACCCAAAGCTGGCGCAGGGCCGTCGCCGACTTGCGGTATTCGCGGTCCTCCATGAAGCCGGTGTACTCGCGCAGCTTGGCCAGGACGTCCGCCTCCAGGTTCTCGTCCAGAGCGCCGGGCGCCCCACCCTCCGGCACGATCCCGTCGAAGCGGCTCTCGGTGAACTTGCAGATGCGGTTCACGAAGTTGCCCAGCACGTCGGCCAGGTCGGCGTTCACCTGCGCCTGGAACTGCTCCCAGCCGAAGGTCGCATCCGAGGTCTCCGGCGCATTGGCCATGATCCACCAGCGCCAGTAGTCGGGCGGCAGCAGCTCCAGCGCATGGTCCATGAACACGCCGCGCTTCTGCGAGGTCGAGAACTTGCCGCCGTAGTAGTCCAGCCAGTTGAAGCCCTTCAGCTCGTCGACCAGCTTCCACGGGGAGGCCTCGCGCGCATTCACGCCCATGAGCGTGCAGGGAAAGCCCACCGTGTGGAACGGCACGTTGTCCTTGCCCATGAACTGGACATAGGTGACGTCGGCCGCCTCGGGCCCCTTCCACCAGCGTTCCCAGGTTGCGTCCGGCGCCGGGCCGGTCCCGGCCTCCGCGGCGCGGGCGTCGGCCCATTCGGCGGTGGCCCCGATGTACTCGATGGGCGCATCGTACCAGACGTAGAAAACCTTGCCCGCCAGACCCTCGATGTCGGGCGTCTGGCCGTCGGGGTTCGCGCCCCATTCCCAGGCGTTGACCGGCACGCCCCACTCCAAGTCGCGGGTGATGCCGCGGTCCTGGAGCCCCTCATCCAGCCACTTCAGCGCGATGGACGTCACCAGCAGGGGCCAGGTCCCGCGCTTGCTCTCGATCCAGGACCGCAGCTTGTCGGAGAACAGGCTCTGACGCAGGAACAGGTGCTTGGACCCGCGGATCTCGATGTCCGTCGAGCCCGACACCGCCGAGCGCGGGTGCAACAGGTCGGCCGGGTCCAGCACCCGGGTGCAATTCTCGCACTGGTCGCCGCGCGCGGCCTCGTAGCCGCAGTGCGGGCAGGTGCCGATGACATAGCGGTCGGGCAGGAAGCGCTTGTCGGTGTGCGAATAGACCTGCTGGGTGACCCGCTCCTCGATGAAGCCGGCCTCCCAGAGCTCGCGGGCGAACTTCTGCGTCAGGCGGTGGTTCTGCGGCGAGGACGAGCGGCCGAAGTGGTCCCACGACAGGCCGAACCGGCGGCCCAGGTCGTGCTGCACATCGTGCGCCTGGGCGCAGAAGGTCGCCGGGTCCAGGCCCGCTTCCGCGGCGGCCAGCTCGGTCGGCGTGCCGTGTTCGTCCGTCGCGCAGATGTAGAGCGTCTCGCGCCCGCGGGCCCGCTGGAACCGCGCATAGACGTCGGCCGGCAGCATCGAGCCCGCCAGGGTGCCGAGGTGCTTGATCCCGTTGATGTACGGCAGGGCCGAGGTGATGAGGATGCGGGACATGGGCCTTCAGGGACGTGGTCTTGCCAGGGAACCGGGGCTTATAGGCCGCCCAGGTGGTTCGCCAAAGCCGGCGTTGCAAGAATTGCTCGCCAAGCGGGAGCATACGCGCAAACTCCACCGACGGGGCGGAACGGCGGACCCTGAGTCGCCAGAAGAGCGAACCGCCCGGATTGGGAGGTTGGAAATGCTGAGAAACGCGATCCCGTTCGCGGCTGCGGCGGCTTGTCTGCTGTTGGCGGCCTGCAGCGAGAAGACCACGGAGACCCCGGCGGCGGAAGCCCAGGCCGAGGCGCCGAAGAAATCGCTGGCCCGGCAGGCGCCCCTCTATGCGGGCCAGGAACAGGTCCTCTCGATCCAGTCCGCCAGCGTCAGCACGGACGCCGGCGGGGGCCTGAACCTGGAGGCCAAGGCCAGCACCGACGGCGCCGGCTGGACCCAGGTGGGCTTCCTGCCCCGGGTCTATGCGGCCACGCCGCCGGACGGGATCTACGAGGTGGACGTCGTCGCCCAGAAGCCCGCCGCCCCCGGCGCCGCCGGCCCGACGCCGGTCGAGGTCAAGAGCGGCTGGGACCGCTACAAGGACGGGCGGGTCAAGGGGGTGAAGTTCATCTCCAAGACCAACGAGGTGGTCGCCATGGTCCCCGCGGGCGCATCGCCGGCCGGCAAATAGCCTTTCTGCGGCGCCGGGTCCGCCCGGCGCCGTCCTTACAACGGTCCCTTGAAGACGAAGAACGCGCCCAGGGCGATGAAGGCGAATCCCACGCCGTGGTTCAGGGTGAACCGCTCGCCCAGGTAGGCCACCGAGAACACCGCGAAAACCGCGAGCGTGATCACCTCCTGCATCGCCTTCAGTTCGGCCGGGTCGTAGACCTGCCGCCCGATCCGGTTGGCCGGCACCGCCAGCCAGTACTCAAAGAAGGCGATCCCCCAGCTCACCATCACGATGATCCAGAGCGGCCGGTGCTCCACCTTCAGGTGGCCGTACCAGGCGAAGGTCATGAACACGTTGGAGGCCACCAGCATCAGCACGGGGGCGACGAAGTTCCAGGGGGCGCTCATCGGCACGGGCTCCAGTCGACCCGCCCATTCTCAAGGGATTCGCGACCTCACACGGGCGGTGGATTGAGCCGCTTGAAGCCGCCGTCGCGCCAGTACGGATAGTACGGGTAGGGCGGTTCGACGAAGCTCGCCGTATCGAGCCGCGCCACCTGCTCCGCCGAAAGGGCCCAGCCTACGGCGCCCAGGTTGTCCCGTAGCTGGGCTTCGTTGCGTGCGCCGATGACGACGGTGGACACGGTCGGCCGCTGCAGCAGCCAGTTGAGCGCGATCTGGGGGACGGTCCGGCCCGTCTCCGCCGCGATCTCGTCCAGCACGTCGACGACACGATACAGCCGCGCCTCATCCACCGGCGGGCCGAACTGGGCGGTATCGTGCAGGCGGCTGTTCTTCGGCGGCGGGCTTCCGCGGCGGATCTTGCCTGTCAGGCGGCCCCAGCCGAGCGGGCTCCACACCACCGCGCCGACCCCCTGGTCGTGGGCCAGCGGCATCAGCTCCCACTCGTAGTCGCGTCCCACCAGCGAATAGTAGGCTTGGTGAGCGACGTAACGCGGCCAGCCGTGGCGGTCGGCGACCGCCAGCGATTTCATCAGTTGCCAGCCCGAGAAGTTCGAGGCGCCCACGTAGCCGACCTTCCCGGCGCGGATCAGGGCGTCCAGCGCCGAGAGCACCTCCTCCACGGGCGTGGCCGCGTCGAAGGCGTGCAACTGCAGCAGGTCGATGTGGTCGATCCCAAGGCGCCGCAGCGCCGCCTCGACACCCGCGACGATCCGCCGGCGGGACGTGCCCGCCTCGCCCGGCGCCTCGCCCATGGGAAGGCCGAGCTTGGTGGAGATCATCACGTGCCCGCGCCGGCCGCGGATCGCCTCGCCCAGCACCTCCTCCGACGCGCCGTTCGAATAGACGTCAGCGGTGTCGAACAGGGTGACACCCACCTCGAGGCACAGGTCGATCAACCGGCGGGCTTCGGCAGCGTCGGTGCGTCCCCAGGCGCTGAACAGCGGCCCCTGTCCCCCGAACGTGCCCGCCCCGAAGCTGAGGATCGGGACCTTCAGGCCCGAGGCGCCGAGATTGCGGTACTCCATCGAAAGCTCCTGATCGCAGGGAAATGCCCAAGCGTCGCGAAGAGATGCCCGGTCCCGGCATTTGAATTAGAGCCCCATCAGGAACATCACCTGTGAATTGAAATCCTATGCCGCGTTCAGAGACTAACCGCTCGGGCGAGATGGAAGTCTTCGTGCGGGTGGTGGAATACGGCGGCTTCTCCGTTGCGGCCCGCAGCCTGCGGATGACCCCCTCGGCGGTGAGCAAGCTGGTGGCGCGGCTGGAGTCACGGCTGGGCGCCCGGCTCTTCGCCCGCTCGACCCGCAAGCTGCAGCTCACGGCAGAGGGCGCCGCCTTCCACGAGCGCGCGGTCCGCGTGCTGGCCGACCTGGACGAAGCTGAGCGGGCGGTGGCGTCGGGGGCCAGGCCCCAGGGCCGGGTGCAGGTGAACTGCAACGTCGCCTTCGGGCGGCGCCACCTCTTGCCGCTCCTGCCTCGGTTCCTCGAGACACACCCCGAGATCCTTCTCGACGTCACGCTCAGCGACGTGGTGATCGACCTGATGGGCGAGCGCGCCGACGTCGCCATCCGCACCGGGCCGCTGCAGGGTTCCCAGCTCACGGCCCGAAAGCTTGGCGAAAGCCGGATGGCGGTGGTTGCCTCGCCCGCCTACCTCGCGGCGCGCGGGACGCCGCACGGACTGGAGGCGTTGGAACGCCACAACCGCATCGGGTTCAACTTCGCGCGGGCGTTCGAGGAGTGGCCCTTCCGGGGGCCGCTGGGCCCGTCCACTCTGCCGGCCTGCGGCAACGCCAAGGCGGGCGACGGCGAGACCTCGCGGCGGATGGCTCTGGCCGGTGTGGGGATCGCCCGCCTGGCGCTCTGGCACATAGGCCCCGATATCGCGGCGGGCCGGCTCGTCCCGATCCTGGAAGACCTCAACCCCGGAGACCTGCAGGCCGTGCATGCCGTCTACGTGGGCGGTCGAGGCGACCTGCCGGCGCGCGTGCGGGCCTTCATCGACTTCCTGGCCGACGCTGTCGACCTCGGCTGAGGCAGCCGCCCCCGATCGCCTCGCTTGTCGCCAGGAAGGGCTTAACTCCGGCGCCGCGGGCCCTATAGTCGCGCCCGTTCTGGGGAGGGTTGGGATGCACGCAGTTCTGAGGGGTTTGGCGCTCGCGGCGGCGCTGGCGGTAGCGGCCTGCAGTCCGAAGACGGGCGAGAAGGCGGGCGCCGAGGCTGGCGGGACGCTGCGGATCTACAACTGGTCCGACTACATCGACCCCGACCTCTTGACCCAGTTCACCAAGGAGACCGGGATCAAGGTCAGCTACGACACCTTCGATTCCAACGAGGTGCTCGAGACCAAGGTGCTGCAGGGCGGCACGGGGTACGATCTCGTCGTCCCTTCCAACCACAACCTGCCCCGCTACATCGCCGCCGGCGCGATCCGCCCGCTGGACAAGGCCCAGCTTCCCGGCCTCGACAAGCTGTCGCCCGACCTGATGGCCCACCTGGCGCCGTTCGATCCCGGCGCGGCCTACGCCGTCCCCTACATGCAGGGCACTATCGGCATCGGCTACAACGCCGAGGCGGTGGCCAAGCGCCTGCCGGGGGTGAAGATCGACAGCTGGAACGTGGTGTTCAACCCGCTGGTCCTGGCCAAGCTGAAGGACTGCGGCGTCTATTTCCTCGACGCCTCGGAGGACATGTACGCGGTCGCCCTGCACTACCTGGGCAAGGACCCGAACTCGAAGGCCCCCGCCGACTACGAGGCCGCCACCGCCATGCTGATGCAGGTGCGGCCCTTCGTGCGGAAGTTCCACTCCTCCGAATACATCGACGCCCTGGCCAACGGGGACATCTGCCTGGCCATCGGCTACTCGGGCGACGTCCTGCAGGCCAAGGCCCGCGCCGAGGAGGCGAAGAACGGCGTCACCGTCGCCTACGCCGTGCCCAAGGAGGGCAGCCAGGTGTGGTTCGACGTCTTCACCATCCCCAAGGACGCGCCCAACCCTGCCGCGGCGCACAAGTTCATCGCCTTCATGCTGCGGCCGGAGATCATCGCCAAGGCGTCGAACTACACCCAGTACGCCAACGCCAACGCGGCCGCGACGCCGCTGGTGGACGAGGCGATCCGCAACGACCCCAACGTCTATCCTACGCCGGAGGTCTCCAAGCGCCTCTTCGTCACCACCACCAAGGACCAGGACCTGCTGCGCGAGGTGAACCGCCAGTGGACCCGGGTGCTGACCGGGCGTTGAGCGAGCGGCCCCCACCCGCCCGGCCGCAGATCGGCGGCGTCCGCGACACCTTCGCGCCGTGGGAAGACCCCGCGGCGCGCCCGCTCGTGCGCTTCGAGGGCGTCTCCAAGGCGTTCGCCGGCGCGCCGGCCGTGCGTGGCGTCGACGTCTCCATCTACGAGCGGGAGTTCTTCGCCCTCCTCGGCCCCTCCGGCTGCGGCAAGACCACCCTGATGCGGATGCTGGCCGGGTTCGAGACGCCCGACGCGGGCCGGATCCTGCTGGAGGGCCGCGACATCGCCGCCGACCCGCCGCACCGGCGGCCGGTCCACATGATGTTCCAGGCCTACGCCCTCTTCCCGCACCTCAGCGTCGCCCGGAACATCGCCTTCGGCCTCAGGCGCCAGGGCCTGCCCCGGCGCGAGATCGCCGCGCGAGTCGAGGAAATGCTGGCGCTCATGAAGCTGGAAGGCCTGGGCGGCCGCCGCCCCGACCAGCTCTCAGGCGGCCAACAACAGCGGGTGGCCCTGGCCCGGGCCATCGCCCCCCGCCCCCGCATCCTGCTCCTGGACGAGCCCATGGCCGCCCTCGACAAGAAGCTGCGCGACGAGACCCAGTTCGAGCTCATGACCCTTCAGCAGAGCCTGGGCATGACGTTCATGATCGTCACCCACGACCAGGACGAGGCCATGGTGGTGGCCGACCGGATCGCCGTCATGCGCGAGGGCGAGATCGTCCAGGTGGGCCGCCCGGGCGAGGTCTACGAGGCGCCCGCCGACCGCTACGTCGCCGGCTTCATCGGCGATGTGAACCTCTTCGAAGGCCGAGTGGCGCACTCCGAGGGCGGCCGCGTCCGCCTGGCCGGGCCGGACGGAACCTTCGAGGCCGACGGCGCAGGGCCGGTGGGCGAGACCGCCTGGATCGGGGTCCGCCCGGAAAAGGTCGCCGTCCATACCGAGCCGCCGCCGCCCGGCCCCAACGTCCTGGCCGGCCGGGTCCACGACTATGGCTACCTCGGCGACTGGACCACCTATCTGGTCGAGATCGCGCCCGGCCGCCTGGTCCGCGTCGCCCGCGCCAACACCACCCGCACCGTCGAGCGGCCCCTGGGCTGTGGCGATGCGGTCTGGCTCACCTTCGCCCCCTCCAGCGCCGTGGTCCTCACCCGATGAGGCGCGACCGCTCGGGCCTGGCCGCCATCCTGCCCTTCCTGTGGCTGGCGCTGTTCTTCGCCTTCCCCTTCCTGCTGGTGGCCAAGCTGTCGCTGTCCGACACGGCCCTGGCCATGCCGCCCTACGCCCCGCGCATCGACTGGAGCCAGGGACTGGCGGGCCTCAAGGCCTTCTTCGCAGCCCTGGACGGCGAGACCTACGCCCGGCTCACCCGCGACCGCCTCTATCTCGACGCCTATCTCTCCAGCCTCAGGATCGCCGCCACCGGCACGGGCCTGCTGCTTCTCATCGGCTATCCCATCGCCTATGGGATCAGCCGCTGCCCGCCGGCCATGCGCCAGGCACTGGTCATGGCGGTGATCCTGCCGTTCTGGACCAGCTTCCTGATCCGCATCTACGCCTGGATCGCCATTCTGAAGCCCGCCGGCCTGCTCAACGCCGCCCTGGGCGCGCTCGGCCTGCCGCCCGTGGACATCCTCAACACCGAGACCGCCGTCCTCCTCGGCCTCGTCTACGCCTACCTGCCGTTCATGGTCCTCCCGCTCTACGCCGTGCTGGAGAAGCAGGACGAGAGCCTGATCGAGGCGGCGCAGGACCTGGGGGCCACGCCGCTGTCGGCCTTCTGGCGGGTGACCTTCCCGCTCTCGATTCCCGGCGCGGCCGCCGGCGCCCTGCTCTGCTTCATCCCCATGGCCGGCGAGTTCGTGATCCCGGACCTCCTGGGCGGCTCCGAGACCCTGATGCTGGGCCGGGTGATCTGGACCGAGTTCTTCGCCAACCGCGACTGGCCGGCCGCCTCGGCCGTGGCCATCGTCCTGCTGGCCACCCTGGTGGTTCCGATCCTCTTGTTCGAGCGCCAGCAGGCCAAGGTGCTGCGCGGATGAAACGCGGCCCCTCCGCCTTCAACGTCGCCTCGGTGGTCCTGGGCCTCGTCTTCCTCTACGCGCCCATCGCCATCCTGGTGGTCTATTCCTTCAACGCCAGCCGGCTGGTGACCGTCTGGGGCGGCTTCTCCACCCGCTGGTACGTGGCGCTGTTCCAGGACGCCCAGATGCTGGACGCCGTCTGGGTCACCCTGCGCGTCGGCGTGATCTCCGCCACCCTGGCCACCGCCGTCGGCGTCGCGGCGGCCCTGGCCCTCACGCGCGGCCGCTTCGGCGGGCGAACCGCCCTGGCCGGCGGCATCTACGCCACCCTGGTCATGCCCGAGGTGATCCTGGGCCTGTCGCTGCTGCTGCTGTTCGTGTCCCTGGGCCTGCCCCGGGGCTTCTGGACCGTGACGCTCAGCCACGCCACCCTGACCCTCGCCTACGCCACCGTGGTGGTGCAGGCGCGCCTGGCGGCGTTCGACCGCAGCCTGGAGGAGGCCGCCCAGGACCTGGGTTGCCCGCCCTGGAAGGCCTTCGCGCTGGTCACCCTGCCCGGTATCGCCCCGGCCGTCGCGGCCGCCTGGATGCTGGCCTTCACCCTGTCGCTCGACGACCTGGTCATCGCCAGCTTCACGTCGGGGCCCGGAGCCACCACCCTGCCCATGCGGCTCTACAGCCAGGTGCGGCTCGGCGTGGATCCCAAGATCAACGCCGTCTCGACCCTGCTGATCGGCCTCGTGGCCACGGGCGTCATCGCCGCCTACCTGGCCCAGCAGCGCCGCTGCCGCCGCGATGTCCTGAACCGATGAACGCCGCAGACGGTCCGGCCAGGGCAATGTGACCCTACGCGCCGCTGTGCCGGACCGCCTGCAGCCAACGTCCTACAGACGTTGGGCCCGGCCACCCCCCAGGCGCACCGAGCCGCCGGTGGCGTTGCGTCCCGTCTCGGCACGCGCCCCCGACTTGCGAACGGCGCGATGCAAGGGGTGGGCCGGAGTGATTCGCTGGCGCTCACCTTAGTCATGAGGACGCCTCCTCTTCCCCCCGCGAAGCAAGAGGGGAGAGGGTAGGGAGAGGGGCGGCGCAGGCCTCGCCACCGCCGCTCCCGGTTCAGCCAGGACCATCCAAGAATGCTCGCCGCCGCATGCGTCGAGGAGTCAGACGAGTGCAGGCCGCGCCCTTCGAGTGGCTGAAGGTGAGCCATGGCCGGACCGTCGTACAAGCCGAGCCGCCTGCACCGCCCCTCTCCCTACCCTCTCCCCTCTCTTCGCTTCGCTCGGAGGGCGAGGAGGCGCGAACGGACGCGAGAGAGAATGGTGCCGGATGCAGGACTCGAACCCGCGACCTTCGGTTTACAAAACCGCTGCTCTACCAGCTGAGCTAATCCGGCCCGCGCAGGGCGGGCCGGTTATGCTGGCTCGCGGGGCCGGCGCCAAGGCCCTCTGATCACGTCCAGCGCAGCGCCCGGAACACGTCGGCCACGCGGCGGCGGCGGGGGTCGCGGTCGGCGAAGCTCTGCAGTTCGGCCCGGCAGCGGTCTTCGGCGGCGTCGCCGAAGCGGGCGCGCAGCGCCTTCGCCCGCTCCTCGGCCTGCCTGGCGTCGTCCAGCGCTCTCAGCCAGTAGTCTTCCATGGGGTCACCTCTTCTGAACCTCCCCATCTCCCAACATATAAGCCCGAGGGTGGCGCGATGTCCGCGCCTTGAGGATCAAAGGCGCGTGAGCCGGGCCGGAAACTCATGTAAGCGCAGGCCATGCGCATCTTCATCGACGCGGACGCCTGTCCCGTGAAGGACGAGACCTACAAGGTCGCCGCCCGCTACGGCCTGAAGACCTGGGTTGTCTCGAACAGCTTCATCCAGATCCCGCAGTCCACTTTGATCGAGCGCCGGATCGTCGACGCCGGTCCCGACGTGGCCGACGACTGGATCGCCGGCGAGGCGCAGCCCGGCGACATCGTGGTCACCAACGACATTCCCCTCGCCGACCGCGTGCTGAAGGCGGGCGCGGCGGCCATCGCGCCGAACGGCCGGGCGTTCACCCACGATTCCATCGGCTCGGCCCTCGCCCAGCGCTCGATCATGGAGCACATCCGCTCCACCGGCGAGATCACCGGCGGCCCCCGCCCCTTCGGCCCCGCCGACCGCTCCCGCTTCCTCCAGGCCCTGGACGAGGCCGTGAACCGCGAGCGCCGCAAGCGCCGCTAAGCCCTCCTCTCCTCACCCGTAGGGGGAGGGGGACCGCGGCACGCGGTGGAGGGGGAACGCCCCACCCTCGGCGCTCCCGGTATGCCCCCCTCCATCATGCTGCGCATGGTCCCCCTCCCCCTACGGGTGAGGAGAAAGACGCATTTGCCCAGAGCCGCTTGCGTCTGGCCAAGGCCGCGCTAGCTTGCCGGCGATTTTTGAAGCCGGAGATTTTCATGCGCCTGGGACCGATCCTCGCCGCCGCCACGCTGGCCACCCTCGTCGCGGCCTGCGGCAAGCCCCAGGAGGACCCGGCCGGGACCTCGGCCGACACGGCCGCCGCCGCGCCCGAGGCGCCCAAGCTCAGCGACGCCGAGAAGCAGGCGATCCTGGCCTCGTATCCCGCGCCCTACAACACCGCCGACCTGGCCAACGGCAAGTCCCGCTTCGCCCTTTGCCAGTCGTGCCACACCATCGCGCCCGGCGGCGCCAACATGACCGGCCCCAACCTGCACGGCGTGTTCGGCAAGAAGTCCGCCAGCAACCCCGACTTCAAATACTCCGACGCGCTGAAGAACGCCGGCTGGGTCTGGGACGCCAATCACCTCGACCAATGGCTGGCCAAGCCGCAGACCTACCTGCCCGGCACCAAGATGTCGTTCGCGGGCCTGAAGGACGCCAAGGACCGCACGGACCTGATCGCCTTCCTGATGGTCGAGACCGGCCACAAGGCGCAGTAGCCACTCGCCCGACAAGCGCAAGATTTCGCGCACAGACAACCTTGACGCGCAGCGCCCACACCTCCATGGTGTGGGCGTCGATGAAGAGAGCATCTGTCACTCGACACCCCGTTCCGAAGGGTGACGCCCCCCGTCACCGGCCGGGCCCAGGGACCTGACACCCCCCCTTTTGCACAGGACCCTGGCGCCGGCCGGGGCGCGGCGTGTGGCGCAGCAACATTCCGCTGGGCCTAGAAGCGGCCTCTCCTCACCCTCAAGGGCAGGAGAAGGACCGGTGCTAGGCGGCTCTATTCCGCCGCGTTGGCGACGCGGGCCTTCTCGGCCTCCTCGAAGGCTTCGATCCGCCGGGCCGTGGCCATGGGCGACTTCGTGAACCGGGCCAGCAGGTTGTAGAACACCGGCACGATGAACAGCGTGACCAGGGTGGCGAAGATCGCCCCAAAGAAGATGGTCACCCCGATGGTCTTGCGCGCCTCGCCGCCGGCCCCGCCCCAGACGATCAGCGGGATCGCGCCCGCGGCCGCCGAGATCGAGGTCATGATGATCGGCCGCAGGCGCAGGGACGCGCTCTCGATCACGGCCTCACGGATCGACAGCCCCTCGTCCCGGAGCTGGTTGGCGAACTCGACGATCAGGATGCCGTTCTTGGCCGCGATCCCGATCAGGATGATCAGTCCGATCTGGCTGTAGGTGTTGATCGAGGAATCCACCAGCAGCAGGCCGAACAGCCCGCCCACCGCCGCCACGGGCACGGTCAGCATGATCACCGCCGGGTGGATCCAGCTCTCGAACTGGGCCGCCAGCACCAGGAAGACCAGCAGCAGCGCCATGGCGAAGGCCAGGCCCACCGAGCCCGACGCCTCCAGGTAGTCGCGCGCCCCGCCGCCCCACTTCACCGTCACCGCGCCCGGCTGCTTGGCCGCCTCGTCGCGGAAGAACTGGATCGCCTCGCCCATCGAGTAGCCGGGGTTGAGCTGGACCGACAGGCTGATCGAGCGCAGGCGGTCCACCCGCGGGCGGTCCGGCGTGTCGCCGCGCACCTCGGTGGTCACCACCGAGCTCAACGGCACCGACTCGCCCGAGGCCGTGCGGACGTAGAGCTTGGCCAGGTCCTGCTCGGTCTGCCGGTTCTCCCGGTCGGTCTGCAGGAGCACGTCGTACTCCTGGCCGTTCTTGATGTAGGTCGTCACCCGCCGCGAGCCGAACTGGGTCTCCAGCGCCCGGCCGATGGTCTGGGCGGGCACGCCCAGGGCCGCGGCTTTTTCCCGGTCGATGTTGACGATGACCCGGGGGCTGGTGGGCTCGTAGTCCAGCCGGGGCCGCGCCAGGCCGGGGTTGTCGTTGGCCGCCGCCAGGATCGGCTGGATCCAGCGCGCGATCTCCGGATAGTCGGTGCCGGTGGCGATCAGCTGCATGCTGGTGCCGCCCCCGCCGCCGCCGCCCGGCCCGCCCCGCTGCAGCCCACCTTCGGGCGAGACGATGGCGCGCACCGCGGTCACCGAGGCCAGCTCCCGGTTCAGGCGGGCGGCCAGCTCCGGTGCGGTCACCTCGGTCTTGTCCGACAGGATGGTGTTGCCGCCGCCGGAGTTGAACGAGTTGTTTCCGAACCGGGGCATCGCGAAGACGTACCGCTCCAGCGTGCCGTCGTTCAGGTACTTCATCAGGACCTGTTCGATCTGCCGGCTGGCGGCGAGGGTGTAGTCGAAGCCCGCCCCCTCGGGGCCGGAGAACGAGACCTGGGCCCGGCGGCGGTCCTCTTCGGGGGTCAGCTCACGCGGCAGGACGCTGAAGATCCCGAAAGCCGCCACGGCCAGGATCACCACCAGGCCCGAGGCCCCGATGGAAACCGCGCGGCGGCCCAGCATGCTCTCCAGCGAGGCATGGTAGGAGCTCTTCAGCCGGCTCATCGCCGAGTCCACCCGGCGCGCGACCCAACCCTCGCCCTGCGCGGGGCGCAGCAGCTTCGACGCCAGCATCGGCGACAGCGACAGGGCCAGCAGGGCCGAGAAGCCCACCGCCGCCGCCACCGACACCGCCAGCTCCACGAACAGCCGGCCAATGAAGCCGGGCAGGAACATCAGCGGCGCGAACACCGAGATCAGCACGATGGTGGTGGCCACGACGGCGAAGAACACCTGCCGCGCGCCACGCTGGGCGGCCACGATCGGCGGCTCGCCCTCGTCGATCCGCCGCTGGATGTTCTCGACCACCACGATGGCGTCGTCGACCACCAGGCCGATGGCGAGCACCAGGGCCAGCAGGGTCAGGAGGTTGATCGAGAAGCCCAGCGGAGCCAGCACGATGAACGTCGAAAGGATGCAGATCGGCGCCACCACCGACGGGATCAGCGCCGCCCGCCAGGTGCCCAGGAAGAGGAAGTTCACCAGGGCCACGCACCCCAGCGAGATGGCCATGGTGATCCAGACCTCCTCGATCGCGTGGCGGGTGAACTCGGTGTAGTCCACCGAGACCCCCAGCCGCGTGCCCTTGGGCAGGGTCTGGTTGATCTCGTCGATCGCCGCGCGCACGCCGTCCGAGATCTCCAGGTCGTTGGCCTGGCTCTGACGGGTGATGGCGATGCCGACCATGTCCTTGCCATTGGAGCGGAACAGCCGCCGGCGCTCGTCGGGGCCTTCCTCGACGCGGGCGATGTCGCCGAGGCGCGTGATGTAGGCCTGGGCGCTGGTGGCCGGGGTGACGTCCCGGATGGCGCCTTGGGCCGCGCCCGCGCCCGCCGCGTTGCCGCCCAGGGCGGCGGAGGCCTGGGCCGTGCTGGCGCTGCGCGTGGGCGTGATCGGCATCCGCGCGAACTGCTCGGGCGTCGCATAGCCGCGCGCCACGCGGATGGTGAAATCCTTGGCCGCCGCCTCTAGGGAGCCGGCCGGCAGCTCGGCGTTCTGGCTGGAGAGCGCGCTCTCCACGTCCTCGACGGTGATCCCGCGCGAGGCCATGGCCTCGGGATTCAGCCAGATTCGCATGGAATAGTACTGGGCGCCCCCGACCCCCACCGTCGCCACGCCCGGCACCGTCGACAGCCGCTCCACCAGATAGCGCTGGGCGTAGTCCGACAGCTGCAGGCGGTTCATCGTCTGCGACGTGAAGTTCAGGAACATGATCGGCGAGGAGTCGGCGTTCGCCTTCTGGATCTGCGGCGGGTCCGCCTGCTCCGGCAGCTGGGCGGTCACCCGGCTGACGGCGTCGCGCACGTCGTTGGCCGCCGCGTCCAGGTCGCGGTCCAGCGTGAACGAGATGTTGATCCGAGAGGCCCCGTCGCGCGAGGTCGACTGCACACGGTCGATGCCCTCGATGCCGGCGACCTGCCGCTCGATCAGCTCGGTGATCCGCTCCTCGATGACTTCGGCCGAGGCGCCGCGGTAGGTGGTAGAGATGCCCACCACCGGCGGGTCCACGCTGGGCAGCTCGCGGACGGTCAGGGCGCTGAACGAAGCCAGGCCCACCACGCACAGGATGATCGCCGCCACGGCGGCGAACACCGGGCGGCGGACCGAGATGTCGGACAGCATCATGCGGCGGGCCGCGGGGTGGCGGGCCGCGCTCCTGCGGCGGGCGGCGCGGCGCCGGCGACGCGCACCGGCTGGCCGGGCTGGATCTTGTTGAGGCCGTCGGCCACGATGCGCTCGCCCGGCTTGGCGCCGTCGGTGATCTCCACGAAGCCGTGCTGGCGCAGGCCCGTCACGATCGGACGCTGCTCCACCATCGTCCCCTGCCCGCGCGACTGCAGGACATAGACGAAGGCCGCATCGCCCTGGACCGAGATGGCCGCCTCGGGCGCGCTGGGATTGGTCCGCTGGCCGCGCGAGACGCCCACGCGGATCAGCATGCCGGGCTTCAGCTTGCCCGACGCGTTCGGGAACTCGGCCCGGGCGGTGATGGCGCGGGTGCGCTCATCCACGCGGGTGTCCAGCTGGGCGATCCGGCCGGTGATCGTCTCGCCCGGATAGGCGTCCGCGGTCGCCAGCAACGACTGCCCCTCGCGCAGTTGGCCCAGGTAGCGCTCGGGCACCTGGAAATCGACCCGGATCACCGAGACGTCGTCCAGGGTCACGATCGGCGCCCCCGGGTTCACCAGCGCCCCGGGCGCCACGTCGGACAGGCCCACGACCCCCGCGAAGGGCGCGCGGATCATCCGGTCGCCCTGGCGGGCCTTGGCGGCCGCGACGTCGGCCTGGGCCGAGCGCCACGCCGCCTCGTACTGGTCCACCTGCGCCTTGGAGGCCCAGCCCTGCTCGCCCAGCGAGCGGTAGCGGTCGTAGGCCCGCCGGGCCTCCACCTGCCGCGCCTCGGCCTGGGCCACGCCCGCGTTCTGTTCCGTGTCCTTCAGCTCGACCAGCACCGCGCCCCGAGGCACCCGCTGGCCGTCCGAGAAGCGCACCCGCTCGACCAGCTGGGTCGCCGCGGCGGTCAGGGTCACCGACTGGCGCCCCTTGGCCACGCCCAGCACCTCGATGGTCTCTTCGAAGACCCGCGGCTGCACCGTCGCCACCGACACCAGGGTCGGCCCGCCGAACGCGCCGCCGCGCCCGCCGCCGCCCTTGCCCTGCGGAGCCCCACCTTGCGCCATGCCCGGACCGCCGCCCGCGCCCGCCGTGCCCTTGGTCAGCACCTTATAGCCGCCGACGACGACCATGACGGCCAGGACCACAAGGGCCGCGACGAGGAAGAAATGGCGTCGGATCAAACTGCGGGTCCCTGGCCGCCGCACGCGGGCGGTTCATCTTGTCGGTTGGAAGCGCTCTTAGGCTGGCTCCATATACGCGGTCCAGTGACAGCAGGATGGCTGACCATTGCGACGCTGAAACGTGGCCTCCGTAGCAAAACGGGCGCCCCGCTGGAGCGCCCGGTTGCACAAGGCTGAGGCGAAGTTCGGAAACTACGCGTCGTAGCCGGGCAATTCGCGATCCAGCTTGCGCAGGCAGCCGGGCCAGGGCAGGCCGCCGCCGATTCCGCGCGAGACCT
>NZ_MHXN01000039.1 GCF_001824475.1 Phenylobacterium sp. RIFCSPHIGHO2_01_FULL_69_31
CCGATCAAGCTCGGCGCGCCCGCCGATCAAGCTCGGCGCGCCCGGCCGACCCCCTCCACCACCTTGCAGGTGGTCCCCCTCCCCCTACGGGTGAGGAGATGGAGCGGCGCAGGGTCGGGGGCGCCAGGTCGAGGTCGTGGCGGATGCGGACGATGCAGCTTTCGACGGCTGCGTGGACGGCCTCGGGGTCGGCGTCGTCGGCCTCCAGCAGGACATCCAGGTCTTCCAGCGCCTCGTCGGCCTCGGCGCGTTCGTATTCATACCAGTCTCCGCGTTCGGGTGACGGCCGGGCCTCCGGGGTCTGGGCGGGCGTCACCGCCGGTCGGGGAGCTGCGGGCTCGCGGGCCGCGCGGTCTGCCGCCTGGGCCAGCCGGAATTCCAGCGCGATGGTCTGGCGCACGGCGCGCGAGACACGGTGATAGGCCAAGCCCACCTGGACCTGCGCGGCCGGATCCGCGGCGGCTTCCCTGGCCGCGCTCAACCCGCGCACCATGACCATCCCGGCCTCGGCCATCTCCGCCAGCACCCGTTCGTGCCGCTCGCGCATGTCGCTTCCGGTGGACATGCGAGGATCAAAACACAGCAATGCGTCAGAAGCGGTCGCAGCGGTGAGGCGGGGTGGGCTTTTTATGGCTGGGGGCCCGCCGGATGACCCGCCGCCGCCGCCGCCAAGTCCGGCTGAGCCGCCTCGCCCGCGAACAGACGTTCCGAACTTCGCAGGTGGGTGGGTAGGCGACATTGCGCGGCGGCGCTTGGTTCTGTCATGCTTGCGGCCATGTTGGAGGCTCAGACGCGGACGGACACGGACACCATCGGCCTTGCCGGTGATGGCGACGACGTGGACCTGATCCGGGCCATCGAGGGCTCCTTCGATGTCCAATTCGGCAACGATCCGGCCAAGTGGTTCACGGTGGGTGACATCTACGACGCGCTGCTCACGCGCATCCCCATGTCGTCCACCGCCGGGCTGTGTGCGACCTCGATGGCGTTCTACCGCATTCGGGCTGCGCTGAGGTGCACCGCCGGAGTTCGAGGTCGTGTGACGCCGGCGACCAAGCTGGCGGGGCTCACTCCATTGCCGCCGAAGCTGCTGTTCGCGAAGCTCTCTCAGGAAATGGGCGTGAGGACGTTGCCGAACACTTTGTCCTGGTGGGGCGGTGTCGGAGTCGTTGCACTGCTCTCCGGTGTTGTTGGCGCATTCTTCGTGCTCCAGGCCCACGCCATTTGGCCCGTGCTGCTTTTGATACCAGTAGGCATCGCTATGATCTCAACCGACGTTGGCGGGTATCACTCGACAACCGTCGGCGACCTCGCGCGCACGGTCGCTATTCGCAACTTCAGGCAGTTCGCCTCCGATGGCGCTGACAGTCGCCCGGAGACGTTGTGGCGCGCGCTGTGTGTGCTCATCGCTGACGAAATCCAATTCGACGCTGATCAGATCAGCGCAACCACGCGCCTAATCGCGTAGCGCGGACCAATTGCGGCAATGTCCGCGATGGGTCGCAGTCGGGATTTGGCGCCAAGCCGAGAAGCGGACCTTGGCCCGAGCGCTCCGAGAAGCGGACCTTGGCCGACATCGGCGCGGGGTGGAGGCTGCGCCGCGCCGAGCCCGGAGCGGCTGGGCGTTCTGAGTGGAAGCCCCTAGCTTCGCTGACAGCTCCCCCTTCGGGGAGGCAATTCCGGCGATCAGCCGCCGAAGGCGGTCTTCAGGCGGTCCATGTGGGAGAGCACGGGGTTGGACGGCTCGGCCGTGCGGCTTTCCAGGTACATGCGCTTGTCCAGATGGCGGACGCGCTCGTAGAGGCGCTCGGCGCGGTCGGCCAGGCCGGTGAGGCCGCGGGGCAGTTCGCTGCGGGCCGCCTCGGCCTCGGCGCGGGACACGTCCTCGGCGTTCAGGCGGTAGCGGTCCTCGCAGGCGGCGGCGGGCGCCATGTCGCCCTCGCGGACCGCGCGCTGGACCAGCAGCCACGAGGCCACCTGCATCAGGCGGGTGGTGAGCCGCATGCTCTCGGCCGCATAGGCCAGGGCCGCGTTGCGCGAGAGCAGCTTGGACTCCTGGCGGCCTTCGCCGTCCAGGTAGCTGGCGGTCTCTTCCACCAGCTCCATGCCTTCCTGGAACGTCCGCTCGAACAGCTCGGAACGGGCGAAGTCCTGGATGACGTCGTCGCGCCAGTCGGGGCTCTGGGTATCCTGCATCGGGCGCACTCTAACTCGTTTAGGGTTTCCACGCGCTGAACGAAACGTCGCGGCGCGACGTCTTCGTGCAACCGCCGTGCCAGCCGGATCAGTTCGCGCGCGGTGAGAAAAGGGCGTCCGCCGCGGCCCGGCCCGATCGCTTCTTGTCGATCTGGGCCCTCACCCGCCGGGCCTCCGCCTCCAGGACTTCCAGGCGTTCCTCGAGCTCCGAGACGCCATAGAGATCAAGGTCTTCGCGGACGGCCTCCAGCAGGCGCTGGCCGCGGCCGATCCGGACGTCGACAGGTTCATCCATCCTCGAACCCTCCTTTGCGTCCCCCGACGGGACCGCTATCTGAACGCCCAAGGCCGATTTGCGCAAGTTTCAGGACATTTCATGACCAGCCCGCTCGAAGCCGAGACCATGACCGTGATCGCCATCGAGGGCGGCAAGGGGCCGGCCTCCGCGCTGAAGCCCGTGCGGGCGCCGATCCCGGAGCCGGGCCCCGGCGAGATCCTGATCAAGGTGCGCGCGGCGGGCGTCAACCGGCCCGATATCGTCCAGCGTCTGGGCGCCTATCCGCCGCCGCCGGGCGCGCCGCAGACCCTGGGGCTGGAGGTCTCGGGCGAGGTGGCCAAGGCCGCCGGTCGTTGGAAGGTGGGCGACCGGGTCTGCGCTCTGCTGGGCGGCGGCGGCTATGCCGAGTACGCGGCGGTCGACGCCCGCCACGCCCTTCCGATCCCGGCGGGCCTCGGGTTCGAAGAGGCGGCCGGCCTGCCCGAGACGGTCTTCACCGTCTTCGCCAACGTCTTCGAGCACGGCGGGCTGAAGGCCGGCGAGACGCTGATGATCCACGGAGCCACCTCCGGCATCGGCGTGACCGCCATCCAGATGGCCAAGGCCGCCGGCGCCAAGGTGATCGCCACCGGGCGCGGCGCCGACAAGGCGAAGACCGCCCTCGCCCTCGGGGCGGACGTGGCCGTGGATGTGACCGCCGAGGACTTCGCCGAGGTCGCCAAGCGTGAGGGCGGCGTCGACGTCGTGCTGGACATGGTGGCCGGCGACTACGTCCCGAAGAACCTGGACGCGCTGAAGACCGGCGGCCGGATCGTCTTCATCGCGGCGCTCGGCGGCGCGCAGCTCAACCTTCCGGTCTTCGCCATCATGATGAAGCGCGCGGTGATCACGGGCTCGACGCTGCGGCCGCGCAGCGCGGACGAAAAGGCCCGGCTGGCCGCCGAGATCGAGCGGGTGGTCTGGCCCTGGATCGCGGCGGGCAAGGTGAAGCCGCAGATCGACGCCACCTTCCCGCTGGAAGAGGCTGCCGCCGCCCACGCCCACCTGGAGGCCGGCGCGCATGTGGGCAAGGTCATCCTGCTCCCGAGCTGAGCCGCCGGGCGCTTTGTGTCCATACCGAAAAATCTAAACCGTTGACCTGCCGTCCGGCCGCTCCCACCGTTTGGGGGCGGACGTTGAGAGGCGCACCAGAATGGCCTCCGTCGCCCGAATGGGAGGACGAATTCCATGGCCGTTGCGCCTTCGGCGGGCGAGGCCCCGCCGCTGCGATTCCATACCAAGGTGCTTTATGCGGTGGGCGGCACCGCGACCTACCTCAAGCTTCGCGCGCTCTCGACCTTCCTGGTCATCTTCTACAATCAGGTCGTGGGACTGCCCCCGCAGCTGGTGGGCTCGATTCTGGCTGTGGCGCTCGTCTTCGACGCGGTGCTCGACCCGATCATCGGGCAGATCTCGGACAACGTGCGGTCGCGCTGGGGCCGGCGGCACCCGTTCATGCTGGCCGCCGCCCTTCCCTATGCGCTGGCGTTCTACCTGCTCTGGAACCCGCCCGCGGACTGGGGACATGGCGCGCTGGCCGCCTACCTGGCCGTCTGCCTGTTCGCCGTCCGCTTCTTCGACACTTTCTTCGAGCTGCCGCACCAGGCGCTCGCGCCCGAACTGGTCAAGGGCTACGACGCGCGAACCAACCTCCTGGCGATGCGCCATTTCTTCATGGTGCTTGGAGGCCTCGGCATGACGGTCCTGGCCTATCAGGTGTTCCTCAAGGAGCAGCCTGACGGCAGTGGCGGCGTGCTCGCGCGCGAGGGCTACGTCGCCTACTCCATCACCGGCGCGCTGATCATCTTCGGCACAATCGTTCTTTCCACGCTCGGCACGGCCAGCCGCATCCCGCACCTGACCCAGGCGCCCGTCCGCAAAGTCACGCTCAAGGCCATGGTGCTGGAGATGGCGCAGACGCTGAACAACCGGGCGTTCATTTCCGCGGCCCTGGCGATGATGTTCATCGCGGTGGCCGTTGGGGCGCGGAACGGGCTGGAGATCTATTTCGGCCTCTATTTCTGGGAGCTACGGCAGTTGTGAAAGTGCAAAAGGCGATGACCCTCCGGGGGCCGATTGCACGCCAGGAGGACAACAGCCGATGAGCCCGGCTCAACAGCCAGCGAGCCTGGATCGCAAAACGCAACAGGCAATGCGTCTAGTTTCGGATGTGCGGGAGGACTGGCTTTCCACAGCCCCGACGCCGCGAGCTCTGAGCGCGACGCGCGGGACGCTACGTGTGCCGTTCGACGGTGCGCCGGTTGGGTTCGAGTCGAGCTTCGAGCGTGACTTTCTCGTCTCGTGCAGAATCGAACCCCGCATTCGCAAGGTGCGGGCGCAGCAATTGCAGATCCGCTATCTCGATCACGCGCGCATGACAGAGCGCCGGTACACCCCCGACTTCGTGGTTGATCTGCAAGCCTCGGCCGACGTGCCATTCACGCGGGTTGTCGTTGAAGTGAAACGGCTGGAAGATCTGTGGCGCTCGAGACGGGACATGCGAGCGGCTTATGCGGCCGCGAGGGTCTGGGCATGGAAGCAGCCGGCGACGATCTTCAAAGTGGTCACCGACCTCCAAATGAACTCCGGCTGGCTCACGAACGCGCAGCTACTGTCACCCTACTTGGACCGCCCCCACGACGCCGATCTGATCGAACTGATCAGGACGAAAATGCGGTCGCTAGAGTCGGCGCGGATTCGAGAGCTTGTCGCATCCGTCACCGGGAGAGGGTTCAGCTCGCACAGGACCTTGGCAGCGATATATCGCATGATGGCCCTCGGGGAGCTTCAGTGTGATCGCGGACTGCCAATCTCATCGATGACGTGGGTGACCTTTGCCTCCGGCAGGAGGTGACTATCTCAGGCGGCCCCAAGATACCTGGCGTGCGGTCGAGCCGTTCGGCGCGGGGGTAGCCGTCGGTGGCTAGGGAACTCCCGGCCGCAGCTACCTATTGGACTTCGGCACATAGCCGGGAGACAAGCCGATGAGTTGCGCGACCTTCTCGTGAGCGAAGAAGTCGCCTTTGCGGATGGCCTCACGACCGATTTCGGCGTCCTCGGCGGCGGTGAGATGTGTTCCGCTCCGGCCTTGGCCGTACGGCGCATGGGACCTCGTGCTCGTGGATACTCTAGTGCCGGTCGGCCGATCGGGCCCTAGTCGCCATCGGGCTGTTCCAATGGTCGGCGGGTTATGCCGTTGCCGTCGAGCAGCGAGACGTCGACTTCCAGCGCGCCCTCCGGGATGAGGACCAGGCCCTGCGTCGCTTCGATCGCCTCGCGCGTCGCAAGTTGTGCGGAAACGACGTAGTTGCCGTGTGTCTGGCTCCACTTCTTAAACGGATAAACCTTCACGCGCTTCGTCATCTGCCCTCGCGGAATTCATGCTAGCCCGGCCGAGCCGCAGCGTCATTGGCTGACCTTTTCGAGGCTCACCGCCCGGTCGATGGCGACGTCGGGATTCTTGTAGCAGTAATTCCAACGCTCTTGCGATGCGGAGCTTGTCGGCCAGCTTGGTCAGATACCAGACGCCGAGCGCGCCTTCGCTGTCAGGTCCGTCGGAGGGCGCGACCTCGGACACCAGATCATCCCCTGCCCCATTCTTCGAAACGGCGTACATCTGCCGCCCTTCGAAATCCCGAGACGGGTCCGCGACCGATGTCCCGTAATTGGCTTGGCTGTCGTAGATGGCGCCGTCGAGAAAACAGGCATCGCCGCCTGGCTGCTTTTCGGCGTTCAGTGTCGTCATCGTATCGAAGCGAGCGCCCTGGCGGGTCCGCGCCGCGTCGCGAACTGGGGCGCGCCTCGATCGGAGGCCATGTGCAAGCTGCAGCCGAGCTTGCCCGTCGGGCGCGGAGTCGCTCCGCTAACCGCATAGCCGGAGGTGATGCAGACTGCGGCCTCATGTTCACACAGGATCCACCGGCGTCGGCATAGGATGCGCACGCTCGATGATGCTTGCTGCCACAAAGCAGCGGTCCTCTCGGAATCGGCGGGCAAGCAGCTGAACGCCGCTCGGAATTCCACTCACCAGGCCGGTTGGAACTGAGAGGCCTGGAACTCCAAGGAGAGGTGTTACCAGTTGGGGCGACTGCTCGCGGAGGACCTCTCGCATCCCCTCCGGGCCGACCTGGTCATGCTCCCACTCGAAAGGCGCGACCCATGAATTTGGCAGTAGGACCAGAGGGTAGTGTTGGAAGAAGAGGTCCCATTCGGCGCATATCGCGTTCCGTCTCGCTATGGCGGTGGCGAATCCGTGACGATCCAGTACGGGGGTGATCTTGTCTACGGAGTCCATCATGCGATTGAGACGCCTGTCCCCACCCACGTCTCGGCTCGCACCAGCCGGCTGGCGATCCTCATTTATGGCAAGCTCGTACCAAAGATTCGCCGCCTCTTCGAAATGCGGGAGATCGACCTCATCGACCATATAGCCGGCGTCTCGCAGAGCCTTGGCGGCACGATCCAGACTAGCTCCAACTGAGGCGTCGGGCCGATAGGTCTTGCCCCCGGCATATAGGGCTACGCGTGTCGGCCTGCCCGCGCCGGGGAACTCAAGGGGCGCTGGCGTCCACCAAGGGTCACCGGGGTCGTCCGCCGCGAGCGCCGCGAACCCGAGCTTGATGTCGGCGACGGTCCGTCCAAGAACACCCTCCACGAGGAATAGCGACTGGGCCAGGGATTTGCCTGTCGAGGTCCGCGCCGGCACACGCCCCATGGAGGGCCGGATAGAGGTGACGCCGCAGGCGTACGCAGGATACCGCACGGAACCCGCGATGTCGTTGCCATGCGCCAGCGCCCCCATCCCCGACGCAACTGCGCTCGAGGCGCCTCCGCTGGAACCGCCGGGCGTGATGGCGCGGCTCCATGGATTGAACGTGCGACCGTACAGGTCGTTCTCTGTGAACCAGCGCGACGAGAACGTCGGAACGTTTGTCCGTCCAATGATTACGGCACCCGCGCGCCGGAGGTTCCGAACCGGGGAACTGTCTTCTAGTGCGATGTTGTCCTTGAGCGCGATTGCGCCATCGGTCGTCGCATGGCCCTTGTAGTCCACGTTGATCTTGGTTGTGACCGGCACCCCGTGCAGCAGGCCAAGCGGTTCGCCGTTGCGAACTGCACGGTCCGCATTGTCAGCGGCGGCGAGCGCCTCCTCGTCCAGATGCTCGACGATTGCGTTCAATCGACCATTGACCGACGCCACCCGCTGCAACGCACTCGCGGTCGCCTCGCGGCTCGTGATTTTCCGGGCCCGTATTGCCTCGGCAAGATCTGTCGCACTCCATTTCCACAGAGGCATAGCCGATCCCTTTATCGACGCATCGGCTGAGCCCGGGATTGAGCCGGCCGCCGCAGCAGCACCAAGTAAAATTTGTCGCCGGTTCATGACTTAGAAGTCCCGACGCACTTCGATTCCGACCTGACGCGGCATGCCCCAGCTTGCATACCGTGCGCCGAAGTTGGATGAGGCGTTCATCGCGGCGTAGTATTCCTGCCCGGTCAGGTTTGTACCGAAGACTCGGACGCTATAGTTCTCGTCGGGCGATCGCCAAGTCACAGAGGCATTCACTATGGTGTACGGGCCCTGCGAGTCCTCGCGAGCATTGAACTCGCGGAAGTAGACTCGGGTACGATAACTCACGTCGACGCGAAGGGTGAGAGGCCCATCGAACAGGACCGGGTCCGTTTCGTAAGACGCGCCGAGGTTCGTCGAAAAGCGTGGCGCGTTGTTCAGGTAGTTGCCATCAACTGACTGGACACCGGCAGGCAGGTTCACGGAATCAGTATTGACGAATTCATTGAACCGGGCATCGAGAAATGAGGCGTTGCCGTTCAGCGTCAGCCCACGGAGAGGCCGCCAGAGGGCCTCGACCTCGATACCCTTGACCTCGGCCTTAGCGGCGTTCGCGATGAAGGACGCCAACCCGATGGTCTGCGACAGCTGCAGGTCTGTGTAATCGTAGTAGAACGCCGTGACGTTTAGCATGGCGGAGCCGCCAGCAAGTCGGTTCTTCCACCCAAACTCGTAGGATGTCAGCTTCTCAGGATTATACGCCTGGTCGCAGCCGCCACCGCTAAACCCACCGGCCTTAAATCCTTTAGAATAGGTCGCATAAAGGTTGCTATCGTCCGACACGTCGTATTGCACGCCCAGTCGCGGAGTCGTCGAGTCGAACTTCGTGGAGGCGGTGACTGAGCATAGGCTCTCCAGCGCGGTTGGCCCCCACGAGTAACTATTCCTCTGGACTAAGGTGATGTCGTCTCGGGAGAACCGGATGCCTCCGAGTATCCGCAAGCGGTCCGAGACACGCGCCGTGATGTCGGTAAAAACGGCCAAGGTCTTCGCAGTTGAGGGGCGCGCCTCAAACGTCAGCTGGCTCCCCGGGACCGGCAAGCCGTTAATGCCTAACGGGAAAACATAGCCATAGAAGGAGCTATTAGTGTCGCGCATGTAGAAGGCGCCGACCACGCCTTCGACATGCCCAATGGTCGCAGACGCGTTGAGTTCCTGGGAGAACGTTCGCGCCCGCGACCGTCCTTCCGCTGGGAAGGCGTCGATATCTAGCGAGTCCTCATCGTTCAGGACGTGATCCTTTAGCACCGAATAGGCGGTAATCGATTTCAACTGGGCGGCGCCAAGATCCCACGTCAACGTGGCCGTCGCCTGGCCGAAATCCCTGTCCGTGTTGACCGGCCCGTTCGCGGCCGTCTCGCGCGGGCCGGTCGGTACGAGCACGCCCGCGAGGAAAGGGTTCTCCGCGACAGATGCGGCGGAGGGAGCGCTGGTGAGTGTATAGTACCCGGTCGGGCCCGATGCGGTGTGCCCAGTAAGGCTGAGATCGGCCTTGAACGTGTCGGTGATTTGCGCGGCAAGACGCAGACGCCCCGACGTCGCTCGACCCCTTTCGAGATCCGGGTTCCCAGGGACGACATTCTTGACGAAACCCTCGCCACGATTCCAGTGATCCACGACTAGGCGAGCCTGAAAACGATCTGAAAGCGGTAGATTGATCAACCCTTGAAGCCGGCTCTCGTCAAAGGATGCATAGCTGCCGAGCAGGTATCCTTCGCGCTCACTTGTCGGAGCTTGTGTGATGAAATTGACCACGCCGCCGTTCGCGTTTCGGCCGTAAAGCGTACCCTGAGGGCCGCGAAGCACCTCCACGCGGGCGAGGTCGATCTGGGTCAAATCGCCCATCGACGGACGCGGCTGGTAGACCCCGTCAACGTGGATGGCGACACCCGGGGAGCCGACGTTGAGCCCCACGCCGCGGATCGCGATCGCTGTATCGCCCAGCATCTTGCCTGACTGCATACTGGGCACCAGGAACTGCAGGTCGTTAGCCTTCGTGATCCCTCGCTCGTCGAGGCTCTCCCCTGTAAGCGCGGAGATCGCGGCCGGCACGTCTTGGAGGCTTTCAGCGCGCTTCTGAGCTGTGACGACAACCTCTTCGATCGCCGTGTCGTCCGGCAGACCGCCTCCGAGGCTTGCACTCTGCGCGTGCGCCGCTTGCGACGCCGCGGCCATGGCCACGGCTGCAGCCGTGCCAAGCGCCAGGTTGCGAGAATGCCTCTTCATAGTTTGCCCCCTCTTTGCCGCTGCGCTGCTGCCGCACACACGGCTTCGCTTACGCTGCAGCTAATTGCCGCGCGAAAGTTAGACGGATGTCCAAATTCTCGCAACCCCATCGTCGGCTGCGACACTTCGCCCTTCCCCTCACTTTCCGGCCGGCTTTAAATCCGGCCTTTGACAGGGTCACCGAAGATCGTGTTGCGCTCGCTCACGGGCCGACGTGGTGATGCGGTCTCCGCCTGCGGTCAGCCGCCCTGCCGCCGGAAAGTCACTGGAGACGAGTCTTCTCGTCTATCCGCAGATTCTCTGCTTCTACTCTATCAGAATACTGTCTCATGGACCGTGGATATGGAAATTCGAGGGTGCCACATGGTCGAGCGTAGAATTACTAAGACGCGATACACGAGCGGCCGCGCCACGATCTCCAATATCATCCGTGCAGCTGAGCGGGTACTTGCCGAGCAAGATCACGCCGCTCTCAGCTTGCGCAGGGTTGCTCAAGAGTGTGGCCTGCCGATCGGCAACGTCTCGTACTATTTTCCTGCCAAGCAGCAATTGATCAAGGCGATGCTCGATTCCATCGTTGCCGATTTGGCGGCCCCGATGGACGAGCTCGAACGATGGGCAGCCGACTATCCGAACGATGGGCTCGTTAAATATCTGAGCGGTTGGATGAAGTTCAACGAAGAGAGCCGCGTCGCGCGCATCTACGTAGAAATTTGGTCAATGGCGAACAACGACTCGGAAGTCAGGGCCCACCTTGACCAATACTATGCTCATGGTGAAGCGCGCGTGCGCCGGATGCTAGCCCGCCTCAATCCCGAGCTCAGCGACGAGGCGATGGATACCTTGTCAATATTTGCAATTTCGATCATGGAGGGCCTCATGCTCTTCGGCAACAATGGCCACAGACATGCTAGACATATGCCGATTTTAGCGGCGTACGCCATGGATGCAGTTCTCCATCATGCTCGGTCGCCTGATAGTGCGTCGCTTCGATCGCTCGTAGACCAATACCAGCAGGCGACAGCCGTCCCCATCGTTTAAAGGGGGGCGTAGAGCAGCACGTCCACTTGGTGAGGCGGAGATCTACTCCACAGAAGGGCAGCTTTAACTGCCGGGCGTGGGCCCGGTCTGCGCGCTGAGCTTCGCCGCCGCCATCGACGGTCCGGCACGCTTCCGGCGTCCCGCGACGTGGCCGCTTACTTCGGGCTGACATCCAGACGCTGGCAGTCCGGCTCCTCCATCGACGTCCAGGGGCGGATATGGGGAATGCCTAGCGCACAGGTGGTGGCCCAGCAAGCATCGCCCCGGTGACAGCGAGTCCGGGGTCCAACAACACTTTAATTCTATTGCTGTAACTGGCGGTGTGATCGGAGAACGGCGCTCGGCTGACCGGCCTGGGCGCGAACCCGGTTGTCCAGTTCATAGGGTCAGCCCTTGCAGCGCAGAAGCGACTACGAATCCAAGATAGCCCATCCCGGGCCAGGCGCTCCGCTCGACATCCGCTTCCTCGATGAGGAAAGGACAAGGGAGGCAGAACGGCGATGCAAGATCATCGAGGATCTGGAAGCTGGGGGCCGCTTCGACGGCGCTACTGTGCGCGCGGCGGCTGACGAGTTCGGCGCCTCGAAGTCGCAGTTCAACCGCTATCGCCGCAAATACCGCGAACTCAAGACTCTCACATGCCTACTCCCTCAAGGCAGCAACGGCGGCCGTGGCGCCGTTCGCCTTCACCCGGAGGTGGAGGCGCTAATCGTCGAGGTTCGGGAGGAGTTCGATCGGGACAAGCCCAATGCGCCAGACAACCACGCCTTCGCGGAAATCCGCAGGCGCGCTCGCGCGCGAAACCTACCCGAGCCAGCGCACAACACGCTCCGAAGCCGCTTCATTGGTGTGCCGATCCGCCAACGCAAGGAGCGCAAGTACGGTAAGAAAATTGCCCGGGAGCACCACAACGCCCTGGTGGGTGCTACGCCAAAGACCGACTTTCCGCTGCAACGCATTCAGATCGACCACACTCTCGTCGATGTGGTTTGCACGGGCGTCCACGACCGCAGCCACATCGGCCGACCCTGGATCACCGTCGCCCTCGATGAACACACGCGGGCCGTACTGGCCTTCGTGCTTTCCTGGGAATACCCGAACGCGGCAACGGTCGCCCTTCTGATCACGCGGATCATGACGCCCAAGGAGGAATGGCTGAAGCGCCTGGGCTCATCCGCGAGCTGGCCTATGCACGGCAAGCCCGAAGCGATCTATGTCGACAACGCGAACGAGTTCAGCTCCGAAGCCGTCATCTTCGGCTGTCGGGAGTGGCAAATCCCCAAGCCTGAGACCCGCCCGCCCGGCATGCCGCATTTCGGAGGGATGATCGAACGCTTCATCGGGACCGCCATGGGTGAGATGAAGCTGCTCAAAGGTTCGACCGCCCACGCGCGTGGGTTCGGCAAGGAGCGAACGCGCAATCCTAACGAGACCGCCGAGATGAGCTTGCCCGAGCTCGAGCTCTGGATGATTGAGGCAATTTGCGAGCAATATCATCGCAAGAAACATAGCGGTAACGACGGCCAGCGCCCCGACTATGCGTGGGCAAGGGGCATCTACGGCACCGAAAGGCGCCCTGGCCGCGGCGAGCCAGAGAAAATCGCAGACAAGCTGAAGCTCTTCCTCGATTTTGCGCCGATCGAATATCGGACCGTCCAGCGGTATGGCGTCCTTTGGGACGTGCCGTACTGGGGCGACGTCCTACAGCCGTACCTCGACGCCGGGGACAAGCGCCGCTTTGTGATCCGTCGCAACCCCTATGACCTCACGCGCGCCTGGTTCCGGAGACCGGAGGACGGCCTCTACTACGAGCTTCGCACCAACGAGATCACGACCGAAAACGTGGCGCTTTGGGAGTGGCAGCAGGAGCGGCGCAAACGCCGAGCGGCTGGCGACTCCACTGACGTCGCCTCGATCGACGCGTCGGTTCAGCGCCAGCGCGACCTCGAAAAAGATGCCCGCAACAAGACTGCCGCCCACCGGCGCCGATTGAATGCGGAGCGGCGGGCAAAGGGTGCCGAGGTGACGCGCGAGATTCTCGGCGACGTAACTTCGAGGCCCCACGCACCCGCGCCACCAGCCAAGCCCTACAACCGCGACATCTTCTTCATGGTGGATGATGAAACCCTCATTTGACGGCCGCAAGCTGACGGCGGGGGCTCGAGCGGCCCTGGAGGCGGACGACACCGCTCGGCTTCGTCAAATCCGGCGCAAGCCCTTCATCCTCCACGCTACCGCCGCCACCATCCATACACTGTGCGACGAGGCCCTGGAGGACTACCCAACGGAGGGGGACACCCATCTGCTGGTGGTGGGCGATAGCGGAATGGGTAAGAGCAAGATCCTGAAGCGGTTCGCAGCAATTCACGGCTGTCCGGAGGACGGTAAGCTGACCGCTGCTAATGTCCCCGTACTCTACATCAGTTGTTCGATCACGGCCTCGGCCAAGGGCTTCCTGGGCCGCATCTTCGAGCGGACGAACGCACCGTACAGCGCCAGCGCGAGCGCCGAGGTGCTCTATCCTCTGGCTTTGCGATTGCTCCGGAGGATCGGCGTCAAGCTGCTGATTGTGGACGAGGTGCATCACGTCCTTGCAGGCCCCAAGGATCGCCAGCTCGAAATGCTGAGCGTGCTCAAGCTGCTCGGCAATGACCTGGGCATTACAATCGTCGCCTCGGGAATCGACACTGCGCTTCGCGCCGTCCAGCTCGATCCTCAGATGGCCCGCCGTTTCGACCCGATTGCGTTGAACCACTGGCAATTCGCTGATGCGACGGCCGGCTTCCTGAACAGCATCGAAGCCACCTTGCCCCTGCAGCACGCTTCCGATCTGTCCGAAGAGCCGCTCATGCGTTGGATTCTCGCGGAGAGCGAGGGCCTGACCGGTGACATCGTCCGGATCGCGCGCCGCGCCGCGGTCACCGCCATCAAGACCAAGGAGGAACGCATCACGCTGAAGACCCTCAAGTCCCTTGGGTGGATCCGTCCCTCCCGTCGCCTCGCCGAATCCCAGGCTGCGCTGAAGGCGGGCCGCCAGGTGTTGGGTTGAGCCAATTCCAGCTCTGGCCGATCAGACCGCGTCCTCAGCCGGACGAACTGCTCTCTTCGTGGCTGCGCCGGATCGCGCTCGCGCACACGCCCAAGGTTCATAGCTTCTGCCACGCCGTATGGCCTGGCCTGCAGATTTGGAACCGCGACATCGACGCGTCGGCGCCGGCCGTCCTCGCAACGGTGATGGCGGAACGTACAGGTATTGCGGCGGCGGACGTCGAAGTCACGACGCTGCGGCCGTTCACGGGCGTCCTATTCGAGGATCTTCGGGGGCGAACAGCACACACCGACTGGATCCTGCCGGTCGGCATCTATCACCGCACGCGCCGGCGTCCCGGTCTGCAGTGGTGTCCCATGTGCCTCAGCGCCGACGAGGAGCCCTACTATCGCCGCCGCTGGCGCCTTGCGCTGGCCAGCACCTGTCCGCGCCATGGTGTGGTCCTGGCTGATCGCTGCCATGACTGCCGGCGACCGGCATCGCCGCATCGTGGCCAGGATCCGCTCTGTGACGTCTGCCAAGCAGATCGCCGCGAATGCCCGGTCGAGCCTGCGGATTCACAGGCGCTACAGTTCGAGCACCGCCTCGCTGAACTCTTGTCGGCCGATGCCCGGGCCTGGACCCAACTTGAGGCGCTGCACCCCTTGTCGTTCTTCGGGGTAGTACGACAGGTCATGACCGTTGTTGGGGCGGGTGAGCGGTCCCAGGGCCTTCGAGATGAGATCGCCCGGCACTGGGGGGGCGACCCGGCGCCGCCCTCCGAGAAACAGCTGGAGTTCATGGTGACGGCCGACCGTCACCGCATCTCGGCTCTCTCCGCCCGCCTCATGCGTGGCTGGCCCTGGCTTTTCGTGGCTCACTGCGCCGATGCCGGTGTGTGGAAATCCTGGGCGTTCGGTGAGCGGCGCTACGGCCGCTCGCCATTCGCATACGCAGACCCCGTGATCCGGTTTCTCACCGCAGCCTAAGCCGGCAGTGCGAGTGACCAACGCGGAGGTGCGGCTCGTGCGGGTGCGCCGCACCTCCGAAGGCTCAGAGGAGAATTCGCTCGCTACCGAAGTTGGCTTCCGGCTTGGGAACTTGCCCTCCGTCCATCATCATGTGGGGCGCGTTCAGGTCCATCTGCAGGACGGCCGCAGCGGGCTTCAGGCTTGCTAGTCGTATTGCTTGTGCCAGCACCAGAGCGCCAGTAGCCGCACCGACGAACGGCACCGACACAGAGGCGTCGGCAAGGGGCACCACGCCGCACGCACCCGATGTTTGAGCAAGCGCCTCATAGGGCTCGGTGGCGAGATTTTTGGCCCGACGATCATCCGCGACGGGCTTGGTCCAAAGGCCGTCCAGGTTCGCGCCGGCGGGGATGACTCGGACCTGGAGACCCTCGAAGTCGACAGGACCGTGTCCAATGCCGGCGTCGATCATGTAGGGGAAGCCGGCGCCGGCGACGGCGCGGCGGGCAGGCAGACTGTCCAATCCCGCGATCAGCATCTGGGGGTCACTGTCCTGCACCTGCACGTCGCCGAAGTTCCTGCGCTCGACGATATCAACATCCCATCCCAGCGCTTCCAGCCAGCGCTCTCCGATGCGCGCCTTCTTCCACCCGATGTCCTTGCTCGTGACCAGCAAGCTCGTGGGCTCGTTCTCCGGCCCGATCCGCTGGTTGTCCTGCAAGATCACCCTACGAGGCCCCTTGAACGGCAGGAATCCCAGATTCCAGATGAAGGCTTGGCCTAGATGCCCAAGGCCGAGAATCCAGAAGGAATTCGGCACGTCGAAGGCTGCGGGACCTTGTAGGGGGGCGTCGACACTCCAGGGCGCCCAAAGGGAGATCGTCAACGGCTCAAGGCGGTATCCTTGCTTACCGCGGATGTTTGCGAACACATCGCGCACCGCGAGCGCGCCTGCGAAGACACCGGCGAGCGCAAGTCGACCGTCCCCAGTAGTATGGTCGCCTTCCGGACGCAGACCCGACAGCCAACCATCCCACCAGCAACTCACGCCCCAGGCCTCAAGCTCCGGGCCGCGCCCGACGTAGATCGCGTGCGTGGTGTCGTCCGGCGGTGCAGTGACCGTTGTGGCGCCTAGATAGGCTGCGGCCCCAAGCAGCGTACGGCCCATGAGCTGCGGCACGAGGAGATCGGCGTCCTCTCCGAGGACCAGGTTCACGCGGCCGAAGCACTTGAAGGCAGTCGCCAGCACGGTCAGCGTCGCCGCTTGGCCGGCCGCTGTACGGCTCTGGTCCCCCGCGACGACAACGCAGATGCTGACTGCGTCAAGCCGAGCCTCCGCCTCGGGGAACGAGGACACCAAGCTGGCGTCGGTGAGCGCCTTGGTGATGCGCGAGCGGCGAATGTGGTCGGTCATGACGTCTTCTCCAGTTTCACGAACTTCGACCCAGCCGCGGAGTGATCGGTCCAGGCGCCGTCGCCGTGGTACTCGTAGATGCCGATGTTCCCTGGAGCCGGAGCGCCCCGCGCGAAGTTCGGCAGGATCATTGCGATGTGACCCGCACGCGGCATGACGGGGTTGGCCCGGTCCGAGGGACTTTGGCCGTAACCTGCCGGATGAACATGCACGTCAGCGACAACGCCGTAGCCGCGAGAACGGCAGTGCTCCCACAGGCGCGGCAGCGCGACTTGGCGGATCGTCACCTCACCAGTGGCCAGTGCCAGCGGATCGATGTCGTCGTAAAAGACGAACTCCTGGATGCGTTTTGCCCCGTTGGGAAGCTCGACCCCGAGCAGGTAGGCGCCGCTTTCGCGCCGCCCACCCAGGGTGCGCCGAGCGAGCTCCCCCACGCCTACCCGCCAGACGGCGGTATCACACAGCAGCCGTGGCCGACTGCCGATCAGCCAACCAAGCAGCGTGTTCAGAAACGAGCGCATAGAGGTGCTCCATGATGAAGGTTATGTGCCGGTCGCGCCGCCAAGCCTGATCCGGCCGGCTAACGGCCCAGTTGTTGTGATTAGCGGCGCCACGCTGCCAGCCGCGGTAGATTCC
Source organism: Phenylobacterium sp. RIFCSPHIGHO2_01_FULL_69_31 (assembly GCF_001824475.1). Taxonomy (GTDB): domain Bacteria; phylum Pseudomonadota; class Alphaproteobacteria; order Caulobacterales; family Caulobacteraceae; genus Phenylobacterium. The sequence goes on from NZ_MHXN01000039.1 coordinate 17,179, forward strand.
GCCGTAACCCGTCCCGGACTCATTCCAGTCCTTCAGAGCGTCCACGACACCTGGCGTACTCTCGGTCGGTGCCGGTGGCCTGACCCCGCGGGCGTGATCCCACAGCTGCACGTAAGGTCCCTGTGCGGGAAAATCGTCGCACAGGAGCTGAAACTCCATGCTGGTTTTGAACGCGCCGTCCGCATCAGACCCGGTGACCCGCACCTCAATGTGGGGAAATTGGTTTCGGAGGACCGCCCAGCGGCCCTCCTCCACCCCGGCCTGAAACAGGACGGACTCCAGCTGGGCGGCGAGCGTTTGCTCGGCCGCCGAGGGCTCAGAACACTCCATTGGTGAAGTCCCGCAGCGTCAGATCGAGCACCAGCGTGTCTTGCCCTTGCGGGGAGTACTTGCCGATGACGTCGTCCTTGGGCAGGGGGTTCTCCGCACCCGGCAGGATCAGGTTGGCGCGGGCCGCGGCCTGGGGCTCCAGTTTGAACCCCTGTTTGCCGACCGCCCACTGCAGCACCTTGAAGACCGTCTTCGCCGGCCCGAACACCTTCTCCTTCGTCAAGTGTTCGTAGCGCACCTGGACGGTGATCTTCTTGTTGCGATGCGCCACCAGGCGAACCGCCTTGCGGCCGGCGAGCGCGGCCATCGCTTCGTCCGCGTCGCGTTCAAACAGCTCGTAGTCGTCATCCAGGCCCAGGGCGGCACGGACGCCTTCGCGGTTCGCCTGGTCTTCTGTGACCGCCAAGTTCACGACCTGGCCACGGTCTTCGACCTGCACTTCGATCTGCAGGGTGGCCGCCGACTTCGCGCCGGCGCTGGGGTTTTCGGTGTCTTTCAGCGTTCCCATCAGGGTCTCCAGGGCGCGCGAACCGACACGGACCGTCGGCGGGCGGCATTGACGAAAGGTCGAATTGGACTACAACAGCCAAATCGGTCCGATTTCGTACAGTGCATAATCGGACCTAAACCTCAGATCAAGTTTTTTCTGAGACACCAGGAGGAGCCGTTTGCCACATGCCACAGACACACTCGAGCAGCCCTCGTCACAGCCCAGCAGCAGCGAGAGGCTGCGGGCGTTTTTCAGGATCGCTGAACTCTGGGGCCTCACCACAGATCAACAAATAATTCTGCTGGGCAGTCCCTCCCGTTCCACATTTTTCAAGTGGAAGAAAGACGGCGGGGAGATGTCACCAGATACAGAAGAGCGAATTTCGCATCTCGTATCGATCTACAAGTCGCTTCAGATCATCGTTCCCGAGCCCGTCAACTCGGATACATGGCTGAAGCGACCGAACCGATTCTTTGATGGACGTACGGCGTTGGACAAGATGCTCGATGGTAAACTCACCGACATCTATGCAGTCCGTTCGTATGTAGACGCGCAACGCGGAGGGTAGATTGCGTTATCCCACGCGCTCAGTGGATCAGAAGTGGCGGCGTTTAATTCCGTCCCGCTTTCCGCCAATCGACATCTACGAGCGCCTGGGCTCACCCGAGCTCGCGCGCGCGGCGATTGATTCGGAGAATCGAACCAATCCCCGCCTGTTGGCGCGGGAGTGGCTCGTCGAGGGTTCCCCCCGCGTCGATGCCCGCTCCCCGCGCTTACAGAACTGGAATCACGCGCCGTTCGCCTACAAGAACCCCGAAGGCAGCACATTCCTCGATAAGGCCTTCGGAGTCATGGAGGTCGCGGACAGCGTGGAAGCGGCGTTGGCGATCGCCATCCGACGTCGCGAAATTTTCCTGAGCCGCACGGACGAGCCGCCGACGAATCTCGACATGCGAATGCTGGTGACGCGGATCAACGGCGAGTTCGCCGACCTGACGGGTCTGCCGCGCGACGCTTCGCAAAGAGATCGACGCCGTATCGGACTGGAGGTTTACAACGCCGACGGCTGCGGGGTGCTATTCAAGTGCGCAGAGCGTCCAGACGCGACCTGCCTGGCTGTCTTCGACAATCGTGTTGTAGGGACGACCGAGCAGGCCGCGCACTACAGATTTGTGTGGGATGGAAGGCAGATCCGCAGCGTCTATGACTTCTCACCGCCGGGCAATGTGATCGAAAGATCGGCTCTCATCACTGGCGCGATCGAACAGGAAGCAGCGTAGTGGCGCTTACCAACGCAGCGCGGGAAAATGCACACGCGCTGTAGACACAGCTGAAAATGATTCCTAAGTTCGGGTGGCGCTCGTCGCAGTTCACGTCCCCGCCGTGCTACCGAACGGGATAACTACGGCAGTGAGAGACAACAGTCTCCCAACGGCCGAACCGATAGCGGATATAAGAGCAAACGCTCACCGCTCTCGGGTAAGAACAAGCAATACGCATATCGCCTTTTCCTCCTTCTCCGGGTTTGAGCCCGGAGACTCCGTGCGCCCCATGCGCCACGTAGTTGGCCAGGGAGTGCGGAGTGGAAAAAAAGCGACGAGCGCCACCATCAGAGGTGGCCTAGCGGCGGCTTGAAGTCAAGACGACTGCACACAGAACAACCAGCTGGACCACGGAAGCGAAGCCTGCGGCACGTGACCGCAGATCAATCTCGAGTCCTATTCAGCCTCTGTTGCGCTTGTCTCGCGACGTTCACGCACCCTTTGGCGACGTCTACGCTGCCGTTCGCGTTTCACTTCATCGTGCGTCGGGATCTCGGAAAGACGAAGGTCGCTGTGCTCGATCAACGCCGGCAGGACACGTTTTCCCAGGGAGTCCAGGTAAACCTTGATCCCCTCACGCCGAGCGAACTTGAACGCCGGCACGAAGTCTGTGTCGGCCGTCACAACAACGAGCGACCTCACGGTGTCGTTGAGAGACAGTCGCGCGATGTCGAGGCCGATCCGGATATCAACGCCCTTCTGGCGCAGGTTGGGTTTGAGGTCGTTGGCCGTCAGCGCCCTTGGAGCCCGGGTCAACTTGTCCATCGCTGACTCGCGGACTTGCCACCCCCCGATCCTGACGTCACCCATGCGGAGCGCCAGGTTGGGGGCGCTCGCCAGTTCGTTTTGCAGCCGCATTGCCGCCTGCGTGCGATCGCTCGCTTGCAAGTCCAGCTCAGATGCATCGATGGGATTGATCAGCACACCTTGGGCGGCTGGCGCGTCGTAGTAATAGATGCGCAGGAGGTCGCAGTCCTTCACGGCCTCATGGGCGACTATCCGGTCGCATTCATCCAGGATGTCTTTCGCCGTCGGAAAGCGACGATGCCGGGCCCAGAGGACCTTCTGGATGAACCCGCCGTCGACGCAAATCGCGAATCGAGGCTTGAACACCCACTACAGCTAACATTTTTCGGGATTCGGCAAAACGGCCGTCCGCCCGTGGCGTCCCTTTCGGTCCGCACTTATTAAGGGTGACGGGCGAACGACCTGTTTTGCAAGGACAGCCTATAGGCCGTGCCTTGCCGAAGTGTCAACGATGAACCGGAAAGCCTTGTTCCATTCCGTTGAGCTAACCCTCAACCAGATGGATGCGCTCATGATCCGATGCAATAGGCAGCATCATCACACGTATGCCGCCACTCAAGACATCAACTCTGAAGACAGAGTTTTCTTCCAGCAGGGTTGAGCGCCCCTTTCCGGGATGTTGATCGCCGAAAGCGCCGCTGCTCAGCGCAAACATGCCCATCAGCGGGAATCGTTCTATCTTTATTCCTGCCTTTCTCGCGCATTTCGAACCAAAGGAGCCTAACTTGGCCGATCTGGTCTCGCGTTCTGAGTTTCGCCTGTCTTCGCTGTCGCGGTGGCCACCGGAGTGAGCACCACCCTCGTGGACGAAGAAGAAGGACATCTGCTGATCCGCCTGCTGGATCTCCCTGGCGTTCGGGAGATCGAGGCGCTGCTAGCGCGCGCCGTGGCCGCCCGAGGCAAGAACTGGCAGTGGTGTGACGAATACGATGAGGCCAAAGCGCTGGCGGAGCGGGTCTCGCGCCAAGCCTTCGGCATCGCCGAGGCGGACACACGACATGTCGATGACCCCAAGCGTTCCCGCGAGGACAACGACAACGAAGGAGGGTGGTGGGAAAGCCACTTCCGCGGCTATGTCGAGAACAATCAGCCAGACCCAGGAGCTGATTGGGCAGCCCTCGATTGGGATGTCAGCGACGAGGCGGGGCGGCCGCTCCGCGCTCTCGGCTTCTTCCACCGCCAGATCGTTGCGGTGGAGTACGGCCTGTGCGGACACCTCCCGGGTGAAGTCGTAGACCTGAGCCCGGCCGAAGCAAAAGCGATCGAAGCTCGGCTGCAAGCCGACTTTCAACTATTCAAAGCAAAATGAATTCTCAGGGTCTGCCGCACCGGGCTGCTGCGCGCTCAAGGCGCCGTGAGAGCAGAAAAGCGACTGTGAAAACGAACGCCGCCGCCGGCGTCGTCATGGCGAAGTTCATCAAACCTTGAAGCATGCCGCGCCCATCTGGTTAGGCCTCGACTTAACCCTTTTACGCCCGCGCCAGCCACCCACGCGCTCGCATATCGTTCCAAAACCCAAATCGGGACGTCGCGGTACATAGAAAATGGGATGGGATATAGTGACGGAAAATGGCCAACGGACGATGCCCGTAGCTGTTGTCACTAAATCGACCGTTTGTGGAACACGTATGTCCCAGCCCGCGAGGTCAACCGTCCACCCAAGCAAGCCCAAAGCCCTGGCGTCAACGCGGTCGGTAGGACTGCGCGGCGTCTTAGTTGGCTATGCGCGGGTGTCGAAATCAGACGGCCGTCAGACCTTGGACCTCCAACGGGATGCCCTGCTGGCAGCAGGCATCACGGCTAAGAACATCTACGAGGACCACGCCTCTGGTCGAAACGACGACAGGCCAGGCTTGGCGGCGTGCATCAAGGCTTTGCGCGGCGGGGACACTCTCGTGGTGTGGAAATTGGATCGGCTGGGCCGCAATCTTCGACACCTCGTCAATACCGTGCAGGACCTTCAGGCTGAAGGCATCGGCTTGCGCGTGCTTACAGGCCAAGGTGCAGCCATCGATACGACGACCCCGGCCGGAAAGCTGGTGTTCGGAATATTCGCTGCACTCGCGGAGTTCGAGCGCGAGCTGATCTCTGAACGAACCCGAGCCGGTCTTGCCGCTGCGCGAGCGCGGGGCCGCGCCGGCGGACGCAAGCCCAAAATGACTGCGGCCAAGGTGCGCCTTGCGCAGGCAGCAATGGGGAAACCTGAGACTCGGGTCAGCGCGCTCTGTAGGGAAATAGGCGTATCGCGGCAGACCCTCTACCGACATGTTGGGCCACAAGGCGAATTGCGAGCGGCTGGACTTCAAGTGCTGGGTCGGAAGGCACCATAAACTCCCGTTCCGGGAGCGGGTGGGAAGCGAACACCAGGCTTTCAGCCACCGAACTCAGCTTAGCGGCAGTCGTTGAACCTTCGCCGGGCTCCGCTGTCCGTCATCCATGCCCCGAGCAAATCCGCAGGGAACTTCGCCCAAGCAGGAGAGGGTTCAGGATGTGCGGCAAAGACGGCGCTGGTAGTGCGTGTCAGCGGGGAGAAAGCCCCATACGGATTGAGCGCCGCCGCTTCAATCGAGGCAGCGGGGCGGCGGAGGAGGTCTGCCGGCGAGCATGTACCAGGGCCGCCCCGCTCACGGGCTCTCCGCCTAGTCCGGGACTGGGAGATGCAGCGACCGCATACGGAGCAGCGAACAAGGACGGCTGAAACCCTCGCATGCCGGCTGAAAAGCGCGCATGCGCGAGCGGCGGGCGATTAGCGCCACGGGTAATCGGCTAGTCTGACGCCACGCGAAGCGAAACGATCAACGATTCTTCGGCGCAGGCTCACCACGTCGGCCGGACGAACCTGCGCCAAACGCGCCACTTCAGCGGACGTGAAGCGCTCGGGCTGCGCCGCTTCGCCCCGCCAGCGTTCGACGATGTAGTTCAGGACCGACGCCTTTTGCTCTGGGCTCAAGCCAGAGCCGGCCACGCCAGGCACGCTTACCATGTAAAGGCGACCTTCGGCGTCGCCGGCCAAATGTCCGATTGACGTTTCGAAAGGCGGGATGCCGGCCGAAACGGCACCCCGCCCATCACTCACATGGCAACCGGAGCAACGCAGCAGGTACATTGCTTGTGGCGAAGTCATGCCGTGGAGCGGCTCGGCGCGCGCGCCCCATGCAAACGCAATGGCCGCCGCCGCGGCGGCAACAACCGCGCCCAGGCCGAGACCGGTGACGCCTCTGGCGGGCGGCATCAGCCCGCCGTTCCCACAACGATCGCGACCGTGCAGTGGTAGCCCTTGTTCGCGTTCGCCATGCACCAGTTGACGTCGTTGTTCAGCCCCATGGTGTACGGCGGGCGCTCGCCCTTGCTGCCCAGGCAGAACTTTGCGCCGGTGAAGGGCGTGTTTCCGCAGCAGTCGTAGTAGGAGACCAGGTAGTCGCGCTTGTCAGCGGGGTTATGACACGTGCCGACCCATGAGACCTGGGACGCTTCCGAGCCCATTGGGCAGGTCGATTTGCTTCCCCCAGCGGTTGTGCACAGGAAGCCATCGAGCGCGCAGTACCGCCAATAGGTGCAGGTCTCGTCATCCTCGGGCGCCGGGGCGCCGAACGCGCGGTCGAATGGCAACGTCGTAACGGCGCCGCCGAGCAATAGCCCTCCCAACTGGGCTAACGCGCTGCGCCGACCATGCGTGCGCGCGCTCCGGCGAGCGCTGGTGACCAATAGACCCTCCAGCGCCTCGCCAAGAACACGAGGTGCGCGCGACAGCGCGTGCTTCCAACCGCGGGGCGTGCTGCTCATGTTCCTTGCTCCTGGCTCGGTTGTTGCATCATCAGACGAATGCCAGCGCACGCTGTTTCGCGAGCTGCTGAACGGAGGCGGCGCCCGCCTCTAGCGCGTGAAATAGGCTCTCAAGCTGTTCGCGATTGTTGATCAGCCCCTTCGCGCGAACCACGCCATCGCCATCGAGCACGACCCCAAAAGGCAGGCGCTGCACGCGGTATGCCATTCCAAGTTCCGTCGAAAGCACATAGGCGAAATCCCCCAGACGGCGTCTTGAGATGAATGCCTGGTGGGTCGCTTCCTCACCGTCGCTGGCGAGGACGACATCGAGCCAGTGGCCCTCATCCTTTCGGACGCTATCCAGGACCGGCAGAAGCTGTTTGCAGACGGGACATGAGGTGGACAAGAAGAAGAGCAGCTGAGCACGCCCGCGGCCGGGCCCGACCACCACCCCCCCGCCGTTGAGGCTCGGCAGACGCATTGTTGGGCTCGCCTCGCCGACTTTGGGTCCGCCGCTGTCCATCAAAGCTCCGACCGGGGCGACACGTTCGTAGAGCACGCCGATCTGACGCAGCATGGCCCAAACCACGGCCGCCAGGACGAGGAAGCACAGCCAAAGGGCGCCCAACAGGACGAGTATCGTGCTCTGCGCCATTAGATGCGCCCCCCGCTCACCAGAGCCACGCCGCCGCGGGCCACCATCCGCCGTCGATTGGCGAGCGCCTGGCCTGCAGCCGCGACGCAAACGAACGCGAGGCAGCCGGCCGCCGCGCCGGCGAGGATCACCAACCAGGATGGCTGGCTCGACGCCAGCGCTGCGGAGCTGAGCAGGCATGTGCAGAGCGCCAGGTTCCGCAGCACCAGGGCGAGACTGATCGGTGTGGGCGGGCCCCCGCAACCGCAGCTGATCTCCGAGCGGCCCCGCACAAGGTTGACGCCCATCGCCACGGCGTAGAGGGCGAGAAGTGCCGCCGCAGCCATGAACGCCTGGTCTTGAAATGTCGGGATGAGGAGCGCGGAGCCGACGGCGAATTCGGCGAGCGGAAGGAGTAGCGCGACGGCTGGGATGGCCAATTCCGGCGCGAGCCGGTAGTCCCAGAGGATGCCTTCGAAGCGTGCCGTGTCCAAAAGTTTGTGGGCGGCTGCGTGGAACAGCAAAAGCGCGGTGAACACCGCGAGCGTCCAAATCAGGAGATCTGTCGCAGTCGCCATCTCACGGGACCGTCACATAGGCGGCGTCTTCGGCGACGATGCTGTGGGTCGGCTTGGCGGCAAACTTCGCGGTCGGATCGACCTCGAAGCGAACGATCCGACCTTGGAAACGCGACACAGCGAACAGTGTCGGCGTCTTGTCGGCTGTGACCGCGAGATGGGTGAACGACGCGGCGGGCGACCGGTACAGCACTTGCCTGGACTTCATATCGACGGCCCAGATCTCCTCGGAGCCATGCTTGTGGCTACCGTCCGTCGCTCCGCTGTGCATTAAGACGAAGAGCACATCGTTCGCCGCATTGTAGGCGGTGATCTCGTAACCGCCCGGCGCCCAGTCCCGGGGTCCGCCAGACGTCATCTTGAAGCTTTCGATGAGTCGCGGCGCATCGCCCGCGTCAGACACCCGGTAGACGACACCCGAGTAGGACACGAAGATCAGGTTGCCGGCGCTATCGCGCTGGACATGGGTGAACAGCGGGTCCTTCTGGGCGTCGAAGATCTGCTCGCTGTACGCCTGCCCGGATGGTCTCCCGTTGGGGCCGAGCTTGACCGTCATCAGGGTGCCGTCGCCGCAGAGGGTCGAGAACCGATCGCCGGAGGCGGAAGGAATGATAGACCAGCACCCGGGGGTCGGCGCCTCGGCGACAGACTTGCCCGCATTCAGATCGATCACCGTCACCGAGGTCGCGGGCGTCGCGTTCTGGACCAGCGCGAAGCGGTTGCTGGCGGTCAGTTCGACGATGCCCCTCGCAGTCTGGGTGAGGGCATACTTTTCCGAGACGAGGATTTCGGCGCCCGGCTTTAGCGTTGCGAGATCGTAGCGACGGAACACCACCTCAGCTGGACCGGACATGATCCGCTTTGGATAGGTCGAAACCACATAGGCCGCGCCGCCTCCGCGGGCGACCACCACCTGGCCGTTCAAGCCGACCGTGATGTTGGCTTTGTAGCTCAAGTCGTCGGCGGAATAGATGTTGACGGACCCAGCCCCGTTCCAGCTGCCGTGGTTGATCAGCACATTGGGTCCAGGCTTCAGGGCAGATTCGACCGTAAGCTGCTCCGGGGGCAGCGGCTCCTGTGCGACGACCGGGCCGCTCGCGAAAGCGATGGCCGCGGGCAGGACGCCACCGCCAAGGGTGGTGACGAGCCACTTGACGGCAGCGCCCGCAGCGCCCGGTCCGCGCCGGCTTGAACGTAGGCTCCCCACAGAGAGGAGCGGCGTGGCCGCGGCCGATGGCTCCGACAGGGTCTCGGCGAGCGCTCTGGACATGCTGGTTGCCTTTTCTCTTCGGACCGATCGGCCGCGCTGAATCAGTAGCGGTGCGTCAGCGTCACCCCGACGGTCCGCGGGCGGATGGTCGAGGCGCTCCACACGTAGAGCGTCCTGCCGGCACCCGTGAGCGGGTGGGTGTCGAACAGGTTAGTCGCGAACACGGAGAGGTCTGTGCCACCGCGGGTGACGCCCAGCCGCGCATTGACGATGGTGCTGGCCTCGATACGCGGGATCAGCGGATCGTAGTTGAACACGTCGGGGTCACGCGTTCCGCTCACGCCTGGCCGGCTGGAATAGGTCACGTCGGCGCGTACATAGCCGTCCAGCGTCGCCGTTAGAGGGCGCTCGTACTGACCGCTCAGCACCACCCGCCACGGCGCGCCCGCGCCTGAGATCGCAGAACCTTTGGCCAGGACTACGGCGCCGTCCTGCGAGACGAGCCCTTCATCAAGCGTGGCGTCTGTGTAGCCGACCGAGGCGCTGAGGACGAGGCCACGGGCCGGCGAAGCGTCCAGCTGAAGGTCGAAGCCCTTGACGGTGGCCGAGCCGAGGTTGTCCGTGAAGGAGAGCAGGCAAGTGGGAAGCAACAGGCTGGTCTGGATGTTCTTCCACTTGATCGCATAGGCGCTGCCCGCGACCGCCAACTTGCCGCCGAAGAACTTGTTCTTCGATCCGACCTCATAGCTCCACACGGAGTCGGAGCGGTACGTGGCGGGCGTGTCCGGGCGACCCGACGCGTCTGTGTAGCCGTAGCCGATCAGGTCTGCGTCACAGGCCGCGGGGAGCGGAAGCTGCGCTCCGCCCGGTCGGAAGCCTTTCGACACCGAGGCATAAAGTAGGTTCTGGTCGTCGATACGGTAGTTGACGCTGACCTTCGGTGTGAACGCGGTTTCCGAGGTCTTGAGGGAGCCGTTGGCGTATACCGGCTCCAGAACGCCCGAACCGAACGGGCAGGTCGGCCCCGTTGGACAGGGAATACCAAACGGGGCGTTGAGGTTGTTCTCCGGGCCGACCGTATCGAGCGTATAGCGAAGTTTGTTCTTTGAATAACGGGCGCCGGCTGTGACCGATAGCTGTTCCGTCAGTCGGAAGTCGATCTGTCCGAACAAGGCGGCCTGACGCTCATTGGTGCGGGCGTAGGCGAAGTAACTGCCGGACTCGCCGATCATCGGCGCGCCCCAGACGTTGTGGAAATTGAGATAACCAGGCCCGAACGGATCTGCGCCGGTCAGGTCGGGAATGCCGAAGTAGCTCTTGGCGTGGTAGAAGGCGTTCTCCTCGAGGAGCTGTTCGGACACCTGCCGCGTCTTCGAGTAGAAGAAGCCGGCAACCCACTTCAGCCGGCTGTCCTCGTCAGCGTTCGACTGGATCCGGATTTCCTGGGTGTACGCCTGTTGCTCGTCGTCGTAGGCGGTGATGCCCTTCTCGCCTGCGAGAGGCACGTCCAGCACGTAGTACTGGAGCGCGTACGGGATGGTGAAGTCCATGTACTGACGCTTGTCTTGCTCGACGAACGATGTCGTCGAGTAGACCGTGACGGGGCCGGCGTCCCATTCCACATTCAGGGCCGAGACGAAGAGCTCACGACGGCCTTTGCTGGTGTCCGGGAGCGTCAGAGCGGTCAGCCCGTTGGCCGCCGAAGGCGCGCCGGGCGAGAAGTCCGGAACGACGAACCGTCCGGCGCTCGGGTCTGAACCCGACAGCCAATAGGAGTCGGCACCGACGCCGACATTCTGCACCTGGTAAAAGACCGACGGAGTGATGGTGAGATTTTCGGCCGGGGCCGCCGCCACGGCGAGTCGCACGACTTTGGTGGTCACGTCATTGAAGTTCTTGTCCCCCTCGCCAGTCGGCTCGAACCGCAGGCCCTCGCCGTATGAGGCGCCGGTGGGATCCACGACGGTCAGGGTGGCCGGCACTCTGTCGATCCAGCCGCCCTCCTTGCGGTAGAGCGCGCTCAGTCTGAAGCCCAGACGATCCTGAAGCAGAGGCCCCCCGACAGCGACGCCAGCTTCGTAGCTCTCAGCGGCGCTGTGGGTGGACGACCCCTCGACGCGCACATGGGCAGCGAAGTCCGTAAGGCTCGGGTTCGGCTGGATGAAGCGGACTGTGCCGCCTTCGGAGCCTGCGCCGAACAAGGTGCCCTGTGGCCCCCGCAGAACTTCGACGCGCTCAAGGTCGAAGATGACCGGGAGAGAAGCGCCCGCACCGAAGCCGACCTGCCGAACTTGGATCGGAACATCGTCGACATAGATCCCGGTGGTTGAGGCTCCCGCGTTGGACGACACGCCGCGGACGGCCACGTCGCTGCTGCCCGTCACCGTGGGATTGAAGCTCAGACCAGGCGTGAAGCGGACGACGTCCCCGAACTGCTTCACGCCGCGGTCGTCCATCTGCTCCTGAGTCATTGCGGCCACGCTGATCGGCACGCGCGACAGCGACTGAGCAGAACGCGTCGCAGTGACGACGATCTCCTGAAGCTCGGTGCTGCCGGGGGCGGCCACGTCCTGGGCGCGCGCGACACCGGCGGCGCCGCAGGCCCCCAGCGCGAGGAGGCTGGCTCGCGCGACGAGGTGTCTGCGACGTTGCATGTGCGACATGGAATTCCCCTGTTCCGATCTGGAGATCTTTTGTCTCTCAGGGCGCAATTCTGGGCGGACCGTCGGGGAGGGGTAGGTGCGTAAAGTGCGCGGTAGCGTGTGCGCAGGTCACCAAGCTGCGCTCGGGACGGCCGGCTTCCGGCCTCAAGCTGATCCTGGCTCGTGCAAGTTCGAGTTGCTTAAGCCGGTCGCCGCAGGGCGGCCGATGCGAGCACTTGGAAGCGAAGAGGCGGACGGCCGCTGAGCCAGCGGCCACCGTCAGCGACGCTTACTTCTTCAGGGTCGCCAGAAAGGCGATCAGATGCGCGCGGTCCTCTTGTCTCGGCGTCGAGATCATCATGGCTGAGCCCGGCGCGACGCGTTGCGGCGCAGCGAGGAAACGGTCGAGCTCAGCGACATCGAAGGTTAGGTTCGTCTTCTTGAGCGCTGGCGTATACCGCGCAAACGATCCCGCGCCAGCCTTGCGACCGACGACGCCGCGCAAATCAGGGCCTATGCCGGCATTGCCCTTGACGGTGTGGCACGACACGCAGCGTTGCTGAAAGAGCTTGGCGCCTTCCGCCGCCTTTCCAGTGGTTGCGGCGGCCGCGCTCCCAGCCATGACTAGGGCGACACCCGCCACCACGGCCTCTCCAAGGTAACGCCTCATCGACTCGACTCCTGCTGCACCGCGCGCATCGCGGACCGCTGGATAGCGATCGCACAGGCTTTGCGTTACCTCAGCACCCCGGGCCGCGGCAGGCGCTTAGAAGGCGCCTTTCGGTGCTGCGCGGCCACCACGAGTCCTCAGGCGCACATCTCGCCGTTGGCGGGCGATCGGGCCCGCGCGCCTCTGACGAACCTGCGCGCCGTTAGCCGCCGCTGCGGTGCTGGAAAGCCACCGTGCGGGGCGCCTTTCACACTCCAGCCGACCGCCACGCGACAGCTACGGTGCCGGCATCTCAAACGACGTGATGATGCGCCATGACAAACGCCCAGCTCCTCGCCCGACGTGAACACGCCCTCCCGCGCGGTATCAGCACGGCCACTCCCATCTTCGCCGCGCGCGCCGAGAACGCGGAACTGTGGGACGTAGACGGGCGACGCTACATCGACTTCGTCGGCGGCATCGCCGTTCTCGGCGTCGGCCACCGCCACCCGCGGGTCGTTTCAGCGGTGCGTGATCAGCTGGAGTGCTATACCCACACGGCCTTCCAGGTCTGTGGGTACGAACCCTATGTGGAGCTCGCCGAGCGCCTGAACGCGCTTGCGCCATTCACCGGCGAGGCGAAGACGATCCTGTTCACCACCGGAGCCGAAGCGGTGGAGAACGCAGTGAAGATCGCGCGCGCCGCGACGAAGCGTCCAGCGGTGATCTCATTCGTCGGTGGGTTCCACGGCCGCTCCATGCTGGGCCTCGCGCTCACCGGCAAGGTGGCGCCTTACAAGCGCGAGTTCGGCCCGCTCCCCGGGCCGGTCTACCACCTCCCCTTCCCGGCGCCTTACGCTGGCGTGACCGAGGAGCAGTCGCTTCAGGCACTGGACTTCCTGTTCGCCGCCGACGTTCCCCCATCTCAGGTGGCGGCGATCGTGCTGGAGCCCGTGCAAGGCGAAGGCGGCTTCCACGTCGCTCCGCCGAGCCTGCTCGCCGCGCTACGCAAGATCTGTGATCACCACGGGATTCTGCTCGTGGCCGACGAGGTGCAGACCGGCTTCGCCCGGACCGGCAAGATGTTCGCGATCGAGCATTCAGGCATCGAGCCCGATCTCGTCACGATCGCGAAGTCGCTGGCCGGCGGCCTCCCGCTCGCCGGCGTCATCGGGCGCTCGTCCGTTATGGACGCCGCCGAGCCCGGCGGCCTGGGCGGCACCTTCGGCGGCTCTCCGCTCGGCTGCGCGGCGGCGCTGGCCGTTCTCGACATCATCGCCGAGGAACAACTGCTCACCCGCGCCGATGCGATCGGCGCGCGTCTCCGTGCCTGGACCGAGAAGGTGTCGGCGCGCAATGATATGCCTGCGATCGCCAACGTCCGAGGCCTCGGGGCGATGATCGGTTTCGACGTCCTCAAAGCGCACGGCGCGAAGGAACCCGACCCGGGAGCCGCCAAGCGGATCGTCGCGGCAGCCGTTCAGCACGGCCTGCTCGTGCTCTCGGCCGGCATGCAGGGCGAGACCATCCGCTTCCTCCCGCCTCTGACGATCACCGACGAGGTCCTGGAAGAGGGTCTGACGCGCCTCGAGCAAGCCATGGTCGACATCTCCGCGGATCGTCCCGCCGATGCTTGATGGCCTCGATCTAGCGCGTCCGGAGCTCCTCTCGGGCCAGAGCCTCATCGATGGCGCGTGGACCGATTGCGAGCGCGTCATCCCTGTGATCAACCCGGCCACGGGCCGGAAGATCGGAGATGTCGGGGACTGCGGCGCGCACGATGCCGAGCGGGCGGTGGCCGCAGCCAGCCGCGCCCTGCCGGGCTGGCGCGCCATCGCGCCGAGGACGCGGCAGGCCGCCCTGCTGCGCTGGCGCGAGTTGATCCTCGCGAACGCCGAAGACCTGGCCCGCATCCTGACCGCCGAGCAGGGCAAGCCGCTGGTCGAGGCTCGCGGCGAGATCCACTACGCGGCGAGTTTTCTCGAGTGGTTCGCAGAGGAAGCCAAGCGGGCCTACGGCGACATCATCCCGGGACATCAGCCTGACAAGCGTCTGCTGGTCCTGAGGGAGCCCGTGGGCGTCGTTGGCGCGATCACCCCGTGGAACTTCCCGGCAGCAATGATCACCCGGAAGGTGGGGCCTGCCCTCGCCGTTGGCTGCACTATGGTCCTAAAGCCTTCGGAGCTGACACCTTATACCGCACTGGCTCTGGCGCGCTTGGCGGTCGAATCAGCGCTGATCCCGCCAGGCGTCTTCAACGTGGTTGTCGGAGAGGCCGAGCCGATCGGTGCCGTGCTCACGCAGGACCCCCGGGTGCGGAAATTCTCTTTCACCGGCTCCACAGCGGTCGGCAAGATGCTCGGAGCGCGTTGCATGAGCACCGTCAAGCGGGTGTCGCTTGAGCTCGGCGGCAACGCGCCGTTCATCGTGTTCGACGATGCCGACCTCGGCCAGGCCGTCGAAGGCGCCATCGCTTCCAAGTTTCGCAACACTGGACAAACCTGCGTCTGCGCCAATCGCCTGCTGGTGCAGTCCGGCGTCTATTCAGCGTTCGCCGAGCACCTGGCCGAGCGCGTTTCAGAGCTGGCGGTCGGCGACGGGCTGAAGGGGCAGATGGATCAGGGCCCGCTCATCAACGAAGCCGCCCTGCGGAAGGTTGAACGCCACGTAGAGGACGCCAGGGCCGGCGGAGCCTCGGCTTTGACCGGAGGCCATGCGCTCCCCGGCGAAGGCTGCTTCTACGCGCCGACAGTCCTGGTCGACGTGGCACCGGATGCTCTCCTGTGCCGTGAAGAGACGTTCGGGCCCGTGGCGGGTCTGGTCCGGTTCGAGACCGAGGCCGAGGCCATCGGCCTCGCCAATGAGGGCACCGCCGGGCTCGCCAGCTATCTCTACACGCGGGACCTCGACCGCGCCTTCCGCGTCACCGAGGCCCTTCGCTACGGGATGGTCGGCGTCAATACCGGGCTCATCTCGACAGAGGTTGCTCCGTTCGGCGGCGTCCGTGAGTCCGGCCTCGGCCGCGAAGGGGCGCGGCAAGGGCTGGACGATTATCTCGACTACAAGCTCATGTGCCTAGGCTTGGCGCCCGATCCTGGGGGCCGCTCCGGCTAGCCTGAGAATTGCTTCTGGTCGCGGCCGGTTCGCCAGCCGCGGTCAGGGTATGCCCTCACTGAGGCTCGAGAAAAAAGCCGCGGGCCCGGCTGGGCCCGCGGCAGGATGCTGCCCACGCCAGGGAGGTGAGCGGGCGGCTTGGGCTCCTTGTCAGGAGATGCCGCGCAGCGCGGCGGCGCCCCTCGACGATCTGCGCGTCATGTCTCTCGCAAGTCGGCGCCAGTCTGCGCCCGGATACCCTTCCGACGGAGTCGATCGACCAACCCGTAGGCCGCGAGCACCACTGCAAGGCTGAGCAGGCTGGCGTGCAGCTGACTGGCGAGGTCTGGCGTGAAGGCCATCGCGGCCAGGACGCCCATCATCGCGACGACGGCGGCATAGGCTGTCCATGGGAAGAACCAAAGCTTCAGGGTCAGAGGTCGCCCTTCCGCCTGAGCGCGCCGCCGCAGGACCATCTGTGAGCCAGCGATCAGCAGATAGACGAACAGAATGATGGCACCCGAGGCGTTCACGAGGAACGCGAAGACCCCCCCCGGCGAGACGGCTGAAACGCCCACGCCGACGAAGCCGAACAGGGTGCAGAAGATGATGGCGCGCGCGGGTACGCCCCAGCTGCTGAGCCCGACGAGCCACTGCGGCGCGTCGTTGCGGCCCGCGAGGGTGAAGAGCACCCGGGAGGCCACGTATATGCCGGAATTCAGGCACGACAGCACCGCGACGAGGACAACCATTTGCATGAGGATGGCGGCGCCGGGAATGCCGATGACCGTCAGCGCGGCGGTGAAGGGCGACTGACCGGGCTGGACCTGGACCCAGGGCATTACCGCCACGATCAGGCCCACTGCGCCCACATAGAACACGACGATGCGCGCCACGAGCGTGGTGGTAAGCTTGGCGACAAGCTCGGCCGAATCCTCCGCCTCGGCCGCTGCGACGGTGACGATCTCGGCACCCACCAGCGCGAAGATCACGCTCGTCGTGCCGGCGGCGACCGCCCACCAGCCGCGCGGCGCGAAGCCGCCATGGTCGACCAGATTGCCCCAGGTGGCGTCAGTCCCTGGGGGCAGGCCGAAGGCATAGGCCGCGGCCACAACGATGAAGGCGATGATCGCCGCCACCTTGATCGAGGAGAACCAGAACTCGAACTCCCCATAGGAGCGCGTGGACAGGAGGTTGGCGCCTGTCAGCACCACCATGAGCGCCAATCCGATCTGCCATGCGGGCAGCGGAATCCAACTGGCGACAATGTTGGCCCCGGCGATGGCCTCGATGGCCACGACCACCACCCAGAAGTACCAGTAGAGCCAGCCTGCGATGAAGCCCGCCCAGTTTCCCAGCGCCAGACGTGGGAACTCCGTAAAGGACCCGACGTGCGGATGGGCGACGGCCATCTCACCCAGCATCCGCATCACAACAAGGACGAGCAGGCCCGCGAGTGCGTAGCTGACCACCGCAGCGGGCCCGACCGCGGCGATGGCCGCGCTGCTGCCGACGAACAGACCAGCCCCGATGATCCCTCCGATCGAGATCATCGTCACGTGTCGGGGCTTCAACGTGCGCGCGAGTTGCGGCGCAGGCACCTGGCCGACAGGTTCCGTCACCACGAAATTTCCCCAAATCTGATCTGCATCGGAATCCCGATAGGCCCGCCTCGAAGTCCCCTCATGGACGGCCGCGCTCGTAGACGAGCTTTCCGCCGAGGATGGTCATGTCCACCTTGATGCCTAAGATGGCCTCGGGATCGACGGTGAGCGGATCCGCGCTCAGCACGATCATGTCTGCAAGCTTCCCCGCCTCGAGGGTGCCCTTCGACCGCTCCTCCCAGGACAGGTAAGCGGCCTTCTCAGTGTATCCGCGAATGGCTTCCTCGATGGAAACCCGCTCCTCCGGCCCCACGACCTCGCCGGACGGGTTCTTGCGGGTGACCGCCGAATAGAGGCCCACCATCGGCCCGATCGGCAGGTTGTCCGAACCGAAGGCGACGTGCAGCCCAAACTTCTTCCAAGGCGTCGCCACGGCGTTGTTGTGACGATAGCGGGTGGCGTCGAGCGTCTCCCGGTACCGTCCGTCCAGGTTGTAGGCGAAGTTCGGCTGTTGCGAGATCAGGATCCGGTACTTCGCCATTTTCACCATCGTGGCCTCGGGCGGCATGACGGTGAAATGGTCGAGGAACCATCTGTGGTCGCTATCCTTGATCTGGGGATAGCGGTCGAGAGCGCGCGCATAGGCGTCGACGGTCTGCACGATGGCAGCGTCGCCGATGGCATGCAGGGCAAGCTGCCACCCGTTGGCCGCAGAGGCGTCCACTAGGGTCTGCAGCTCGGCGTCGGTGTAACGGCCCTTGCCCCGGAATCCTGGGAGGTTCTTGTAGTCGGCCAGTGTCCAAGCGGTGGGCCCGGTGAAGCCGCCGTCGACCGGGTTCTCGCCGATGCCGCCGAGACGCACCCATTCGTCGCCTTCGCCGCTCTTCTTCCCGTACGCCTTGAGGCGTTCCGGGCCGGGGAAGTCGATGTAGGTGGTCACGCGAGGGATGGCGTGGCCTGTTTCAGAGTGCAGCAGCGCCAGCCGGCGCGGCGTCAGGCCGCTCGTCGTCTTGCCGGAGCCGCCGGCCCCGACGGGCTCGTCGTCAATGGTCGTCGAAGCCGAATGGAAGCTCGTGATGCCCAGCTCGAGAAGCCGTCTCATCGCCGCGACGTAGCCGGGCTTGAGCTCTTCCCAAGGGGCGGGCGGCACGTGCCGAAGGAAGAGGTCGATCCGCTCGCGCACGACGCCGTTCGGTTCGCCGCCAGCGTCATGCTCGATGAGCCCGGTGGGTGGATCAGGCGTCTTGCGGTCGATGCCCGCCATCTTCAGCGCAAGGCTGTTTCCAACGGCCGAATGTCCGCCCGCCCGGGTCAGGGCGACCGGATTATTCGGCGCCGCGGCATCGAGATCTGCACGATTGAGGTTGCGGCGTTCCGCGAACAGCGCCTCGTCCCAGCCATAGCCGGTGATCCATTCGCCTGGCCCAAGCTCAGCGGCCTTAGCCCGGACAATCTCCTGGACCTCCTTGATCGAGCGCGCAGGCTCGATGACCACTTGCCGCCGCGCGAGACTATAGATGTGCAGGTGCGTATCGATGAAGCCGGGCATCAGCGTGCGCCCGCCGAGATCGATCTTCGACTTCGCGTCGTATTTCGCCGCGAGTTCGTCTCCTCCCAGCTCCACGATGCGGCCATCCCGCACGGCGACGGCTTTGCGGATCGAGAACTCCCGATCTACGGTGAGGACCTTCCCGTTGTAGAGAAGAATGTCGGCGGGCTCTGCACTCTGTGCGCCGCCCGCGCTCGCCGCCAGCAACGCCGCGATCGAGATCAGCAGACCTCCACGTCCGGTCAGCCTCATGCGCCCCTCCCGCGATTGTGAGCGCACGCCGTTGCGCGCCCGTCACCGTTCCAGGACCCGAAGCTTTGCCCTCGCTCCGGAGATGAGGAAGTTGCGATTTTGGACGGGGATGGTGCGCCGCCTGCACCTAGCCGAAGAGGCCTCGATGAGCTCTGGCCGTTAACGCTCGCGTGCGTGTCGGGTCGCGCATCTCATTCTCGACCGGTATGCTCTCCGCCATGTGTCCGGCATTGAACGCCGTCCGCCGACCGCTCCTCCCTCGCCCACAGTCTCGGCACAACAGGGCCGGCCCGGCTTTCGATCGCAGCCGCCGCCTGGAGGCAGAGGTCTTCCCGGAACCGCGTGGCGATGAGCTGAACGCCGATCGGGGCGCCATCCACCAATCCGACGGGAACGACCGCAGCCGGCAGGCCGAGTAGGTTCACGGGGCCGACGAAGCGCAAGCCTTTCCAGAACAGGTTTCGGGCGCTGCCGTCGACATCCGCGTTTGGCCCAGGGGTCCGCTGCACGGAGACCGGCGTCAACAGCACCGGGTGCCGTTCGAGGAATTCCATCCAGGTTCGGATAAAGCCTGTGCGACGGGCGATCCCGCGCATGTAACCCTCGAGGTCCGTCACCGTCGATGACGCAAGCGAGGCTTCGATCAGGCGCTTGAAAGCGTCGCTCCCGACTTTCCGCATCAGCGGCGCCTGCATCACGGCGAACTCCGCGAACAGGAGGTCCCGCCAGAGCCCCCACACGGCCGAAAGCTCAGGAACCTCGACCTCTTCGAGTTCGTAGCCAGCCGCCGCCAGGTGCTCGCCGGCCTGGCGATAGAGCGCAACCACTGCGGGGTCGCAATCCATGTCGTCCGGGATCCTGGCGATGGCCGCGCGCCGAGGGACGGAATCCCCGTCCAGTGGCGCAGGCGCGTACCACGGATCTCGACGGTCCTGCGCCGACATCACTTCGAGCGCGACGCGCGCATCCTCAACCGTACGCGTCAGGGGCCCCTGGGCCGACATCAGCTGGGACACGAGGGCCCGCTCTTCCATGGCGGTCGGGTTGTAGGCAGCGATCCGTCCCTGGGTCGGCTTGATCGTCACGACGCCGTTGCAATGAGCCGGCCAGCGAAGCGACCCGCCGATATCGTTGCCATGGGCGATCGCCCCGATGCCCGCTGCGACGGCCGCGGCCGCGCCGCCCGAGGAGCCCCCGCAGGTGATGCCGGCGTCCCAGGGGTTGAAGGTCATGCCGTGCAGCGGATTGTCGGTGAAGGCGCGAAGCGAGAACTCGGGTGTATTGGTCAGTCCAAGTAGAATGGCGCCCGCGCGTCTGAGGTTCGCGACGACCGGCGCGTCCTCCTGCGCAATATTGTCTTTGAAGGCGACGACGCCGTTCGAATTCGCCTGGCCGGCCACGTCCACATTGATCTTGATGGTGATCGGCACGCCGTGCAGCGGCCCCAGTTCGGCTCCGCTCGCCTGGTGCGCGTCCGCAGCCTTGGCCGCACTAAGAGCGTCGGCCGCAAGCGGCACGACCACAGCGTTCAGGGGCGGGTTGGCGATAGACATCCGGGCCAAGTGCGCCTGCACGACCTCGACCGCACTGACTTGACCCTCCCGGACCGCGCGCGCGGTTTCCACCGCCGTCCACTGCCAGATTGATGTCTTCGTCATGTCCCCTCCGTTCTGCGCCGGCCTCTGTAAGGCCGTTCCGCTGGTCGCGACGCGCCAGGCGCTGCGGCGCGGCTCGCGTCACCCTACCGGCTGGTAATGCATCCAAGGGTGCTCCCGCCGGTGTGAAATGAGCACCGCACGGGGGCTTCGCCGCCCGTCCGCCTCATGGTCGCCACCGCCAAACCTGTGCCGTGGCTTCCACTATGACGCCGCGCGGACACCTGGCGACTGCGCCTGACTATGGCATTCGATCGCGCATTGCAGCCAGCGCCTGAAGCTCGCGACGAGGGGGGCGTTGCCGCGGTCCGCGCGACACGTGAGGACGTAAGCTCCGAGGATCGTCTCGCGGCTGCTCTGGGGGCCCACCACCACGAGCCGTCCAGCCTGAAGGTCGTCCCTCAGCAGGAACGGGTTGGCCAACACCACCCCTCGACCGCTGCGCGCCGCTTCAAGGGCGATGTGCGCATGCCATAGCCTTGGGCCGGGAAGCCCGGACGGGACGTCGACTCCCTGGCGCCCGAGCCACGCGATCCACTGATCGGCGCTCTCCTCGTGGAGCAAAGGCGCCTTCAGGAAGTCCTCAGGGGCGGCGATCGATTCCAGAGTGTCGGCCAGGGACGGGCTGGCGAGGGCCAGGACCGGAGGGCGCGCGATCTCGAAGGTCTTTAGGAACGGGTCCGGCGCGGGCGCGGGATCGGGGACGAACCGGATGTCCACGTCGGTGCCGCGCGCGGTGAAGTTGGGCTGCTGGTCTGTGGGCTGCAGCTCAAGTTCTATATCGGGATGCTGATCCTGAAAGGTGATCAGCCGACCCGCCAGCCACTCGGATGCGAACCCCGGCACGCAGGAAATGCTGAGCAGGTTGTCGTTGCCCCGGCGGATGAGCTCGGCCGTCGATTCCGCGATCTCATTGATCGCTCTCGAGATTCGGGCGTGATAAACGCGTCCGTCGTCGGTGAGTTGGCTGCCGCCTCGAAGTCGGTCGAGCAGCGGGACCCCCAGCCAAGATTCGAGACTCCTGACATGCCGGCTCACCACTGTATGGTCTATGCTCAGCGCCTGGGCAGCCCCGCGTATCCCGCGCAGTCGTCCCACCGCTTCGAACGCCCGCAGCGCTGCAAAGGGAGGCACGGCCCGGCGATCATCGAGCGGTGTCTCGCGACGTGCGCCGACCAGCGTCAGCGCGCCAGGGCGTTTGTCGGCGTCACGCATCGCAGGGCCCTTCATCTGGAAAGAATAGCAAGCCCTGCCACAGACGACCCGCCGCGGCGGCGGATCGGGGCCTTGGCGGGACGGATTGGGCTCATGGCGCGCTACATACCTTTCGCGGCGGCGTGCGCCGCCCGCACGAACGCGTCCCTCGCTCGGTAGAGATTCGCACCGCCAGCCGTCGGCCAGGCCGCGTTCGTCACAATGATCAGACCATCTTCGGGGAAGGTCGTGATCGACTGGCCGAAGATGCCCACGGCTTCGTATCCGCCGTCGTCGCGCATCCACCAGAAGTAGCCATAGCCGGGCGGGGGCGCCCCATTCTTGATCTGCGGCGTCGTCGCCTGTTTGACCCAGCCTTCCGGCAGGATCCGCTGTCCCCTTGCGACCCCGTCCTCGAGCACAAAGAGGCCGAACCTTGCGTAATCTCGCAGGGTCATCGACATGCAGCAGCCGCCACGCTCATGACCGCTGGTGTCTGTCAGCCAGATTCCGTCCCGTTCCATCCCGAAGGGGCCCCAGATCTTCTCTGAAGCATATTCGGCAAGCGACTTGCCCACTGCTGTAGACACCAACACGCCAACAAGGTCGGTTTCACCGGTGTTGTAGGTGAACTTAGCGCCGGGAGTGTTCGCGCGCGGCAGGCGGCTCATGTAGCTCACGATCGGGTTCTGACCGGGCTCACGAAAGGCCGTTCCGGCCCTCGCCACATCCGAGTTGGGATCGGTGTAATCTTCGTTCCACCGGACGCCGGAACTCATCGTCAGGAGTTGCCGGATCGTGACCCCTTCGTATGCCGATCCCTTGAGCGCCGGGATGTAGTTCGTGACCACATCGTCGAGGCTCTTGATCTTACCGTCCTGGATCGCCGCCCCCACGAGGGTCGAGGTGACCGACTTTGCAACCGAGAAGGATGTCCAGCGGTCTTCCGGCTTACGTCCGAGCCCATAGCGCTCCAGCAGGATTTTGCCGTCCTTCAACACGAGGACGCCGGACAGCCGGTTTTCGGCCATGTAATCCTCGACGCCCTGCTCGCGGCCATCGAAGGTCCAACGGGGGGAAATCTGTCGAACTGCGAGCGGCAGCGGACGCACATAGGTTCCCTTCCGGATCGTCTCGACCGGATAGGCGGTCTCCATCGACCCGTAGAGGATCCTCTGCTGCTCGGGGGACAAGGTCAGAAGATTCGGTCTCGATTCCGCCGACAGCGACGCGCTCGAGGCGCAGGCCCCCAGCAGCAAGGTCAGGGCCAGGGCCGCGGGCCTTAGCTTACCCATAAGATCGTACCCCCAAGCCAATTTAGTACGATCGACCTAAACACGGCGCCGTTCGTGATACAAGACCAAGGTCCGGACGGCTTGTTCTGGACCAGCGCCCTCACGAAGGATCGACGGCAATGTTTCGAGGCTCGCGAGAGATTCTGTGCTCCGCCGCCCGAGGAGCCTACTTATCGCAGCTCAGCGGGTACGCTGGGGGGGGGGCGGACGAGGCCTCGCAGCCGCATAGCGCCGGAGGAGCGATGAACGAACCCGCATCCTTGAAGATCAAGATTCGAGCCGGTGCCTACCCGAGGACCGCGGATACGGTCGAGCAGATCCTGAGGTCTACGCTCAAGATACTCATGACCGATGGCTATTCGGCTTTGAGCATTCGCCGGGTGGCTGGCGACTGCGGCGTCGCGATCGGCAACCTGACCTACCATTTCCCGAACAAGGCCGCTCTGCTCAAAGAACTGTTGGAAGCGGTTCTGGAAGCCTATGCGGATCGGGCGAGGCAAGGGGCTTAGGAGTTCAAGCTGGACGACCGCACCGCTTTGAAGGCCGGCCTGTTCAACGTCCTGCGCGACGTGCAGAGCTTCCAGACGACGCATCTGTTTCCCGAGCTCTGGTCGCTCGCTAACCACGACGAAGAGATTTCGTCGCTGCTGCACAACTTTTACCGCCGCCTGCATCTTCCGGTCATCGCGCGCATCCGACGCTTGAACCCGACGCTGGATGAGGCTGACGCCGAGACTGTCGCAGTCTTCATCTCGAGCTTCGTGGAGGGGTCCACGATCTTCGCGGGGCACGGGAAGCCCCATGCTGGACGAATGGCTGACCTGGCGTCCATCGCGCTCGAGACACTGGTCGGGATGGTCGAGACCATGACACCGGAACGTCTTCATGCGCTGCGCGAGCCTTGGGCGAACGCACCTCCCGAAATCTCCGGGCCGGCTGAGTTCCTCCTGCGCGAGCCTGTGGGGTAGAAGCATCGGGAAAGAGGCGCGGAGCTGAAGCTCTCGCTGAAACCGCCGGAGGGCCCGGGCTCCCAACCCATTTGAAGCCACGCGCTGCGTCCCGGCCTCGGACATCAGGGGCTCAGCAGGATGTGAGCGCGTCCACCTCGTCGTTTCGTCAAGCGAGACGGGCCGAGCGAATTTGCGAGAGCGTGCCGTGCATGAGGTTCCGGTTGGCGTCGCAGCCTGGCGGGTTTTCAACTAGGTGAGCGCGACCCAGGCTCCGATGATGGCTAGAACTGCTATCGCGCCGCCTAGCGGGTACATGGCGAGGCGCCACCAAGGCGTCTCACTGAAATCGTCCGGGTGCTCGGCCATATGGGCCCTTTAGCATCCTGGCGACGTGGCGTCGCTGGCGCGGTGGGGGGGCTAGGGCGTCGACGCTCTGCAGCGATGTTACGCTGCTCCAGATGGCGCGGCCGGCGACGCGCAACGGAAAGTCGCCGAAGAAGCGGTCAAGAGTACAGCCCAAAGCGCATCGGACGCGGGCGCTAAGCAACGGTAACGGTGGAGAAGCGTCCCTGTGGAGACCCGCGCGTCACTCAGCGAACCGCTCGAGCAGCTTAACGTCGTCGATCTGGTGCCGCTCACATCTCACGCATCTTCTTATAGGCGTCAGCGACGACGTCGCTGAGCATCAGCCTATCGCCTGTATGGTCTCGGGCAGCGCAACCGGCGGATCGAAGAGTGTTCTCGCCAGCGCCTCCAAATCTTCCGCCAGCAGGGCTGCGAGCCGGCGGCGCGCGGTGTGGGGTACGATGCGAGCCCTCACGTCGCTGTAAGAGACGGGCCAGACCCCCCGCCATGTAGCCTCTCGCGTCGAGGGGCGCGACGACAGCTTGGAGATAGCGTGCTCTGCAATCGCCGATAGCTCGCGCACGGACATAAGGCCGCCGTCGTGACGAGCGACCAACCCAAGGCTGATCCGTTCAGTCTTGCGGCGGCGGGACACCTCGAACGCGTAGACCCTTCTGCCAGAAACCTGGATGTGGCCGACGGCAAACTGGCGGTCACGCCAAGCGCTGCCCCAGCTTGGATGAGCCTGCAACAACATGACTTTGCCCGCGGCGCCTCGAAGGGGATCTTGGCCCACGAGTCCTCCACTTTGGTGGCGCCCTAACTTGCCGATCGCACTCGCGAACACAGAGAGCGGATAGCTGAGCGCCTGACGGTCGTAAGGTGCAAATTGACCGACCTCTCCGGCCTGTCGCTCCAGTAATCTGTCCGAAGGTGGCGGACCGGGCTCCGCCGGTGCTGCGCGGTAGGAGGGGCCTGGTCGAAGGATCACGCCCCCAACGCTGGCGTCGCTCCCGGGGCTCAGGGCTGACAGACTGTCGACCGTGCGTTCATTCCAGCTTGTCTGACGCGAGCCGCCGCGGCGATATCGTCGAGCAATCTCGTACTTGATCTCGATCCGCCCTAGTCGGGGGAAGGCCCTCCGCAGTGACTCAGGAAACGGTGAGAGCCCGCCGACAGAAAGCCCGGGGCGGCGGTGACTCTCCAACGCGGCATCCCGTGAGATGATCGTGCGATAGCGGCTGGAAGTCTCAGGCTCGCCCGCATCCGGATCGTCAACGTCCAACTCATCTGTCCCGTGCGGAAGCTTGACAATTAAGCGTTTGAACGGCGCGGGTCGAAAGTCGCTCAAGATTGCAGCGGCCACGAACGCGCGTTCCTGTCGCTCGCCGTAGTGATCAAGATCAACCGGCACCGTGTGGCCGAGCAAGGCGTAGGAGTGCTGTCCGGCCGCGAGCACGGCTGGCGGTAGAGGGCCCTCTCCACTTGCATCAAAAGAGCCAAGCATATCTGCGGCGGCGGCCTGCCACATCGTCATCAGGTCGGGTGAGTTGAGCAACATGGCGAGGTGCAAGGCGGACGATCTATCCGTGAGACCGGCGACAGGTGCGATCTGCATCACCTCCGGTTCGACCATGCCCGAGGCATCGAGATCGACGAGCCCCGTTCCCGGAGGGCTATGGGCCGCCGACATGAAGCCGTCGGCCAACCAACTGACCGGACCGAAATAGAAGCGAAGCAATTCGCCTGCCCTGATGTAGATGCGCCTTCCGGCATGTTCACATACCGTCGCGATCGGATAATCCTGTATCGGCCGAGGCGTGACCGCGCTTCCGAGGGGACGATGTCCGATAGCGGCGTACGCGCTCAGCCCGTTGTCGGAAAGCTGGCATAGCTGATTGGCCTGAAGCCGCGTTGCTTGCCGCTCGACCAACGCTTTTGCCGTCCCGGAGATCACTCGATTCTGGAAGATCGTTCCCGGCCGCAGGATCGACAGCTGCTCTATGGGAGCCCACACAGAAACGCGGCTCCCGCCGCCTTCGCCTTCCAGAACGCCTAGGCTGCACTCGATCTCGTAGCCGTCGGTGCGCGCCGTGCTCGCTCGTATCCGGCTGTGGCTGATCAACACATAGCGATCATCCCCCGGCAGCCACGGGAGACTCAGTGCATGCTCAGCGAGCGGTACAATCGGCTGGGAGGGCGATGGGGACACAACTCCACGTTGCCAAGTAATCGTTTCGATAGAGCTACCGGACTACTTCTTTCCAGTTGCGAGGGCGTTTTCTGGCGCAGACCGCCTGGAGTCTCAAAGAGACGCGGTTCGTCGTACTGCTTAGGTCCCCTTCAGGCTCATCGACTGTTTCCGCGGCGCATCGCCTGTTGCGTTTTCACAGCAGTCGCAGCTCGCCGCCCTGGCGACCATGAGCGTGATCGGTGGGTTCCTGGGCGTGCTCCTCGCCCCCATCGTCGGCCGGACCCTGGGCAAGAAGAACGGGGTGATCGCGGTCTTCGCCACCGCCATCGTCGTCCACATCACGCCGGTCTCGCTGCGCCTGCTGGACCTGGCCCCGGAGAACGGGACCACCGCCCTGCTCTGGCTGCTCTACGGCGAGGAGATCATCAACGCCACCTTCGCCGCGGCCACCGGCATCCTGCTTGCCTCCATCGTCGCCGACGTGGTGGAGGATGCGGAGGTCAAGACGGGCCGACGGTCCGAAGGGCTGCTGCTCTCGGCCAACAACCTGTTCCGGAAGGTGATCTCCGGCATGGGCATCTTCATCGCCACGGGCGTGCTGGCCTTCATCCAGTTCCCTGAAAAGGCGGAGCGGGGGCAGGTGCCGCCCGAGGTGCTCCAGAACCTGGGCCTCGCGTACATCCCCACGATCGTAGGCCTGTACGGCATCGCCATCGGCCTGCTGCTCACCTACGGCATCAGCCGCGCACGCCACGAGGAGAACCTGAGCATCCTGGCGACCCGGGCCGCCGAACAGGCCGCGGCCGAGGCAGGGCCGGGCATCGGGTCGGGAGAAATTCCCACCGAGCCGGGGAGGCGCTGAGACAGGCCCTAGCGCTCGAAGATGCCCTTCAGCAGCGGGCGCACGAACACCGACGCCGCCGTCTTGGGCCGCACGTCGGGCACCAGGTAGCCGAGGTCGGCGCAGGCGTTCAGCGTGGCGTTCAGCATCTGGGAGGCGATGAAGGCGTCCACCGGCCGCAGCGACCCCTCGGCGATCCCGTCCGAGATCATCGAGGCGAAGCGGTCGGAGACCCGGTTCGAGTGCTCGACCATCACGCCGCGAATCTGCTCGGGCAGGGCCGTCAGGGCGTTGGTGCGCAGCAGGGGGCCGTGGTCCGAGAGCTGGAACTCGGCGAGCGCGGCGGCGCAGGCGGAGAGCTTGTCCCACTGGTCCCCGGGCAGATCCATGGCCAGCCGCTGGGCCCGGGTCATCACCTCGAAGCTGCGCTCGAAGCAGGCGACCACCAGGTCGTCCTTGGCCTCGTTGTGGTGATAGAAACTGCCCTTGGTGACGTTGAGCTCGGCCGAGATCTTGTCCACCGAGGCGCCGCGGTAGCCGCGCCGGTTGATCAGCCGGGTGGCCGCCAGCAGGAAGGTCTCGCGCGCCAGTTCGGGCCCATCGCGCGCCGCCAGCTTCTCCATGGCGATCGGCTTGGGATCCCAGGCGGCGCCGTCCGCCGCCACGCCGTGCAGGAAGATGTCGACCATGCGGTCGCGGATGCGCGGATAGTCCTCGGGGTCGAACTTCGCCAGCCAGGCCCCGCCCCAGAACACCTGCTCCAGCAGCATGCGTGTCCGCGCCGTGCGCCGGCCGCGCGACATCCAGCAGAGGTCGGGATGGTCGAAGATCTGCCGCGCCTTGCGGAACAGCCGGCCATAGGCGCTCGCCACCTCCTCCCGCCGCGGCGAGGTCAGGGCGCGCAGTTCCGAGATGATCGGCAGCGGCGGCGCTGTCCCCGCCAGGGTGGCGGCGAGGGTGTCGAGGTAGAGCGTGAAGAACCGGTGCAGCCGCTCGGCCGGGGTCGCCGCCTTCACCGCCTGGTCCGCCAGGTCGTGCAGCGTCTCGATCCCGCGGGTGATGCAGGCAGCCGCCAGGTCGTCCTTGCGCTTGAAATAGTAGGTGACGCTGGTGGTCGACAGGTCGACCGCTGCGGCGGTGTCGCCCAGCGTCAGCCCTTTGATGCCCTTGCGGTTCAGGATCCGAGTGGCGGCGTCCAGGATCGCCTCACGCTTACGCTCGAACCGGTCTGTGGATTTCACCGTGGCGTTTCGTGGAGCCATGGACACCCTATTCCCCGAATGGACGTTCTTTTGACCCCGAAAGCGCGGCTTCGCCAAGGGTGTAACGCGCACCGGTTGACCCGGCGGCATGCCGCAAACGTCAGCTGTCCGAGAAGCCGAAGGGGGCGCTCGTCCGGCGGATGTCGTCCGGCAGGATCGAACGGCCGATGGGCGGCGCCGAGCGGGCCGTGCATTCGGTGCGATGGCAGAGGCGGCAGGTGACGCCGATCGGCGTGGCGGCCTGCGCATCGGCGGACTGGCCCTGGGTGTAGATCAGCCGGCCGGCGTGCTCGGCCGCGCAGCCCAGGGCGATGGCCCGCTCCACCTTGGGCTTGCCATAGCCACCGCCGCCGGCGGTCACGGTGCGGGCGATGGAGAAGAAGCGCTGGCCGTCCGGCAGCTCCAGCCATTGGGTGACCAGCTGGCGGGGCGTGCGGAACGCCTGGTGGACGGTCCAGAGCGGGCAGCCGCCGCCGTGCCGGGCGAAGGGGAAGCCGGCGCCATCCAGGCGCTTGGAGATGTTGCCGGCCTCGTCCACGCGGATGAAGAAGAACGGCACCCGCTCCTGCCCCGGCTTCTGCAGGGTGGTGAGCCGGTGGGCGACCTGCTCGAAGCTGGCGCCGAATTGCCGGCCCAGGGCCTCCACGTCGTAGCGGCGCGCTTCGACGGCCCTGGCGAACGCTGTGTAGGGCATCAGGATCGCCGCCGCCGCATAGCTGGCCAGAGCGCGGCGGGTCAGGCGCTCGCCGCTGTCGGTGGCGAAGCTGGCCTGGGCGACCACCGCATCCACGTCGGCGCCCAGCTCCAGATAGGCGAGCTGGAGGGCGAGCTGGAAGGTCTGGCTGGCGTTGTCCAGTTCGTCGCTCAGCAGGATTTCGCGCCGATGGTGGTCCAGCCGCCGGGTGGAGCCGACCATGACCTCCGGCGGCAGGCGCCGGACCCGCAGGTTGTGGCGGGCCTTGAAGTACGGCGTGAAGCCGTCGTGCGCCGCCACCGCCTGGGCCAGCCGCTCGGCCGCGTCGTCCAGGGTGGGGAAGCTGTTGCGGCGCGCCTCCAGGAACCGGCGGGACTCGGCGACGGGATCGGACGCCTCCGAGGCGCCGACGCCCGGCGCATCGGCCGCCACCCCCCGGTCCGCCAGGGCCAGCTGCTCCTCGCGATAGGCCGTGTAGAGCCGCAGCAGGGCCTCGGTGATGCCCGGAAAGTTCGTAGTGACGTCGGCGGTCTCCAGCGACGGCAGGTCGATGTCGGCGAACATCGGGTCCTTCAGCACCGCCTGCAGCCGCGCCGCGTCGTCGTTGGCGCCCTGGCGGGTCAGGGCCGCCATGTCGAGCTTGTAGGTCTGGGCCAGCCGCAGCAGCACCTCGGCGCTAAGGGGCCGGTGATTGCGCTCCAAGAGGGCGATGTACGACGCGGAGACGTCGAGGTCCGCGGCCATGTCGGCCTGGGTCAGCCCCAGGTCGCGGCGGAGGCGGCGAAGGCTCGGACCCACATAAAGGCGGCGTTCGGCAGGCATGGCAGGCTCTTGGTTTGTCACACCTTACAACATTACATGGAAATCTTGTAAAGTTTGACACCTAGACCGCGCGCAGACTCCACAGCGCGCCGCACGCCGGGCTACCCCACGCTCAACCGAACACGACTGACCAGGGGTTTCCCGCAATGGCGTATCAAGACCACATCATCGAGATGAGCCAGCTCATCAAGAGCAAGGGCGGCACGTGGGACGGCATCAGCGCCGAATCCGTGGCCCGCATGCGCCTGCAGAACCGGTTCAAGACCGGCCTGGAGATCGCCAAGTACACCGCCGGCATCATGCGCGCCGACATGGCCGCCTACGACGCCGATCCGGCGAACTACACCCAGAGCCTCGGCTGCTGGCACGGCTTCATCGCCCAGCAGAAGCTGATCTCGATCAAGAAGCACTTCGGCACCACCAAGCAGCGCTACATCTACCTGTCGGGCTGGATGGTCGCCGCCCTGCGCTCGGACTTCGGCCCGCTGCCGGACCAGTCGATGCACGAGAAGACCTCGGTGCCGGCGCTGATCGAAGAGATCTACACCTTCCTGAAGCAGGCCGACGCCCGTGAGCTGGGCATGCTGTTCCGCGACCTCGACGCCGCCCGCGCGGCCGGCGACAAGGCCAAGGAACAGAAGCTGATCGACGCGATCGACAACTACGAGACCCACGTCGTTCCGATCATCGCCGACATCGACGCCGGCTTCGGCAACGCGGAAGCGACCTACCTGCTGGCCAAGAAGATGATCGAGGCGGGCGCCTGCGCCCTGCAGATCGAGAACCAGGTCTCCGACGAGAAGCAGTGCGGCCACCAGGACGGCAAGGTCACCGTGCCGCACGAGGACTTCCTCGCGAAGGTCCGCGCCTGCCGCTACGCCTTCCTCGAGATGGGCGTCGACAACGGCATCATCGTCACCCGCACCGACAGCCTCGGCGCGGGCCTCACCAAGCAGATCGCGGTCAGCCACGCCCCGGGCGACATCGGCGACCAGTACAACAGCTTCCTGGATTGCGAAGAGATCGCGCCCGCCGACATGAAGAACGGCGACGTGGTCCTGAACCGCAACGGCAAGCTGCTGCGTCCCAAGCGCCTGCCGTCCAACCTGTTCCAGTTCCGCGAAGGCACGGGCGCCGACCGCTGCGTCCTGGACTGCATCACCTCGCTGCAGAACGGCGCCGACCTGCTGTGGATCGAGACGGAAAAGCCGCACATCGAGCAGATCGCCTCGATGGTCGACCGGATCCGCGAAGTCGTCCCGAACGCCAAGCTGGCCTACAACAACAGCCCGTCGTTCAACTGGACCCTGAACTTCCGCCAGCAGGTGTACGACGCCTGGCAGGCGGCCGGTAAGGACGTCTCGTCCTACGACCGCGCCGGCCTGATGAGCGTGGACTACGACACTACCGAGCTGGCGGCCGAGGCCGACGAACGCATCCGCACCTTCCAGGCGGACAGCGCCAAGCGGGCCGGCATCTTCCACCACCTGATCACCCTGCCGACCTACCACACGGCCGCCCTGTCCACGGACAACCTGGCCAAGGAGTACTTCGGCAAGCAGGGCATGCTCGGCTACGTCGCCGGCGTGCAGCGCCAGGAGATCCGTCAGGGCATCGCCTGCGTGCGGCACCAGAACATGTCCGGCTCGGACATCGGCGACGACCACAAGGAATACTTCGCCGGCGAAGCGGCCCTGAAGGCCGGCGGCGTGCACAACACGATGAACCAGTTCGCCTAAACCGCGCTCAGGTTCACGCGTCGAAAGGGCGGCCTGGGATGTCTCGGGCCGCCCTCTTTTTTTCTGCTATGGCCTGTGCGGCGCTGCGCCCGCAGCGCCGGAAGCCCTGTCGAGATTGAAGATGGACATCAGCAACACCCTCGCCGTCGACGACCTCCTGCACGCCTTCGTGGAGGCCGAGCTGCTGCCGGGGACGGGCGTGGACCCGCAGGCCTTCTGGAGCGCCTTGGAGGCGATCCTCGCCGACTTCACGCCGCGCAACCTCGAGCTTCTCCGCCGGCGCGACGAGTTGCAGGCGCTGATCGACACCTACTGGCGCGAACGCCGCGGCAAGCCGGTGGACGTGGCCGAGGAGACCGCCTTCCTCCGCCAGATCGGCTACCTGCTGCCCGAGCCCGCCGCGTTCGAGATCGGCACGCAGGGCGTCGACCCGGAAATCGCGAGCATCGCCGGCCCGCAGCTGGTGGTGCCGGTGTCCAACGGCCGCTATGCACTGAACGCCGCCAACGCCCGCTGGGGCAGCCTGTACGACGCCCTCTACGGCACCGACGCCCTGGAGCCGCCGACGGGGACCAAGGGCTACGATCCGGCCCGCGGCGCCAAGGTCATCGCTTATGCCCGCGCCCTGCTGGACCGCGTGGCCCCGCTGTCCAACGGCAGCCACGCCGACGCCGAGGGCTATGCCATCGTGGGCGAGAACCTGGTCGTGCGGCTGAAGGGCGGCCAGGAATCGTTCCTCGCCGACCCGGCACAGTTCGCCGGCCACCGCGGCCACGCCCTGACGCCGGACGCGGTGCTGCTCCGGCACAACGGCCTGCACCTTGAGATCCAGGTCGACCGGTCCAGCAACATCGGCAAGGACGACCCCGCCGGCGTCGCGGACGTGCTGGTCGAGGCGGCGCTGACCGCCATCCAGGACTGCGAGGACTCGGTCGCCGCGGTCGATGCCGAGGACAAGGTGGGCGTCTATCGCAACTGGCTGGGCCTGATGAAGGGCGACCTTTCCGCCAGCTTCCAGAAGGGCGGCAAGACCGAGACCCGCCGCCTGGACCCCGACCGCGTCTACATGGCCCCGGACGGCGGCCAGGTCACCCTGCGCGGCCGTTCGCTGATGCTGGTCCGCAACGTCGGCCACCACATGACCACCGACATGGCCCGCTTCGGCGGCGAGCCGGTGTTCGAAACGGCCGTCGACGCCCTGATCACCGTCACCGCGGCCCTGCACGATCTCAAGGGCGCCCGCGCCAACAGCCCGGCCGGCTCGGTCTATGTTGTGAAGCCCAAGATGCACGGGCCCGACGAGGTCGCGCTCGCCGTTCGCCTGTTCGACCGGGTCGAGGACGCGCTGGGCCTGCCCCGCAACACGGTCAAGATCGGCATCATGGACGAGGAGCGCCGCACCAGCGCCAACCTCAAGGCCTGCATCGCCGCGGCCAAGGATCGGGTGGTGTTCATCAACACCGGCTTCCTCGACCGCACGGGCGATGAGATCCACACCGCCATGGAGCTGGGCCCGGTCGCCCGTAAGGACGCCATCAAGGCCGAGCCCTGGCTGCCCGCCTACGAGAAGCGCAACGTGGAGATCGGCCTGGCGACCGGCTTCCAGGGCAGAGCCCAGATCGGCAAGGGCATGTGGGCCGCGCCCGACATGATGAAGGACATGCTGGCGGCCAAGGTCGGCCATCCGAAGGCCGGCGCGAACACCGCCTGGGTGCCCTCGCCCACGGCGGCCGTGCTGCACGCCCTGCACTACCACGAGGTGGATGTGCCCACCCTGCAGGGATCGATGGCCGCGGCCGGCGAGACCACGGGCCTGACCGAGTTGCTGACCCCGCCCATGGCGAAATCCAACTGGAGCCCCGCCGACGTGCAGCAGGAACTGGACAACAACGCCCAGGGCATCCTCGGCTATGTGGTCCGCTGGATCGACCAGGGCGTCGGCTGTTCGAAGGTGCCCGACATCCACGACGTGGGCCTGATGGAAGACCGCGCCACCCTGCGCATCTCCAGCCAGCACATCGCCAACTGGCTGCACCATGGCGTCTGCACCGAGGCCCAGGTGCGCGAGACCATGGCGCGGATGGCGAAGGTGGTGGACGGCCAGAACGCGGGCGACCCGCTCTACACGCCGATGAGCGGCAATCCCGACAGCATCGCCTATCAGGCGGCGCTGGACCTGGTGTTCAAGGGTCGCGAGCAACCCAACGGCTACACCGAGCACATCCTCACCCGCCGCCGCCGCGAGCGGAAGGCCCAGGCGGCCGGGGCTCTCGCCCCGGCCTGATCGGCTACTTCCGGACCCAGCCGCCGCCGGCGGGCTTGTAGAACTCGCCCGACTTGATGCGCGCCTGCACCACCGTGGTGTAGGCCGAGGCGCCGGCCGCTTCGACCGACACGCCGTTCTTGGCGGCGGCCTGGCGGTAGAGGGCGGCGCGGCCCTGGTTGATCTCGTCGACGGCGGCCTTCAGCGCCGGGTCGGACGAGGGCTTCACGAAGCCCAGGAAGCCATCCGCCTGCTCGCCCACGACGCCCTGCGCCTTGGCGGCGTCGACGGCCGCCTTGGCGTCCATGGCGTAGGCGGCGGCCGGGGTGATGGCCAGGGCGGCCAGCACGGCCGCGGTGATGTTGAAACGATCGCTCATGATGTCTCCTCTCCCTTAGAAGAGGTTGGGGTTTTTCTGGATGAGGGCTTTGACGTCCTCGTCCAGCTGCAGGCGGACGTTGGCGTCCAGCTTGGCGTAGATGTTGATCGGGGCGACCTCCACCCGAACGGTCGGGGTGCAGGCCGTCAGGCTCGTCAGCGCAAGCGCGGCCAGGGCCAGTCTCATGGGGCGGTCTCCGTCATCATGTCTCCGTATGTGAAGCGTCACGGCTGAACCGGACCTGAACTGCGCGCCTTCTGGTACTCGGCGTAGTCCGCCAACAGATCGTCCAGGTTGAGGGTCGTGTCGAGCGTAAGGTTCACCCCCGTGCCGGAGGGCAGCGGCAGGGTGCGGCCCAGGAAGCGCTTCTGGATCAGATCCATGAGGGTCAGCTTGATCCTTTGCCGGGTCGGCGGGTCGTGGCGGCCCACGATGTGGAAGATCACGCCCAGGCGCCCGTCGGGCTGGCTGGCGATCGAAGCCTCCAGCTTATCGAAGGCCAGGTTCTCCATGGCCTGGTAGGCGAAGTCGGTGAAGGTGGCGTTGGGATCGACCACGGCGGCGGGCGCATCGATGGCGGTGTCCGCCGAAACGCCGGTCAGGGCGGTGCGGTCGATGGAGATCCGGCCGGGCTGGATCGCCCTGATCTCGCCGCCCGAGATGCGGACGCGGCCCTCGGTCATCTCGAACGGGATCTTGCCGCTGACCTTGGCGTCGAACTCGACCTTGTCGCCGAAAGGTGTCGCCTCGACCAGGTCGTGCAGCTGCACCCCCTCCAGCAGCAGAACGCCGCGGGTCGGCGCGCCGGGAACCAGCGGGATCTCCAGGGTCTCGACCCGCACCTTGCCGCCGCCGACGTCCGCCTCGCCGCCATCGACCTTCAGCAGGTTGTCCACCACGCCGAAGCTGGCCCGCAGGTTCTCCAGCAGGATCGGCGCCTCGACCCGTTCGACGTCCAGCGACTGGCCGGGCGCGGCCACCAGCGGGGCCAGGCTTGTGAAGGTGAGCTCGCCCTTCAGGCCCTTCACCGGGCCGGCAGGACTCTGGAAATCGAGCCGGGGGATGGTGACGACGCCGCTGCTGGTGGAGCCATCCGGGGTCCAGTCGAAACGGCCCTTGAACTTCGCCTGCCCGACGGCCGGCGAGCCGACCGCCGAGGCCAGCGGCGAGATCTGGTCCGGCTGCAGCCCGCCCTCGGCGAATTCCAGCATCGGCGTCTCGATCACCACCACGCCCAGCCCCAGCCGGCCGTCCTGCGTGACCAGCGCGTTCCCCAGCGGGGCGCCGCCCGGCAGCCTGAAGTCGAGGTCGGCGCGCCAGATGAACTCCGACAGGCTGGCCTCGCCGGTCATCAGGAAGGGGTTGAACCGCCGATCGGGCGCGGTGTCCTCCTGCCGCGCCGTGTCGATGCGGGCCTGGGCGGTGACCTTGCCGTTCCGGCTCTGGGCGGCGATGCGCCCGGCGCCGCCGACCACCCGGCCTTGGACGAAGGGCGCCGTGGCCGTGACCGCCTCGGCCCGCCCGGCGATCCGCCAGTCGGCGCCGGTCATGCGGAACAGCGGCCCGCCCGCCGGACAGAGACGGCCGGACAGCCGCTCGATGTCGTTGGCGCCGAAGTCGAGGCGCTCGGCCCGCACCGTCACGCAACGCTCGGCGACGAACGTCAGGCCGCCGTCCGCCACCTGCAGCCGGCCGGCCGCATCCAGGTCGGCGCCCTGTACGAACCCGACCGAGGCGCGGGCGCGGACCCGGCCGGTGGCGCTCATCCCGCCCTCGACCAGCGCGAGCTTCGCCACATCGGCCTCGACGGCGGGCAGCCCGCCGCCCCTTACCGTCAGACGGAAGGCGCCGCCCGACGGACCGAACGCGGGCGCATCGCCCCGGCCGGCCAGTTCGACCACCCCGCCGCCCGCCACGGCGACCCTGACCGGCTTCGGCAGGCCAAAGCTCGCCGCGCCACCCTTGACCCGCACCGAGATGCCGGGGGCGGCGATCCGGAAACTGCGGGCGGCCCGCTTCAGGGCGACCATGTCGGGTGTGTCCTGCGCCGTCGTGGCGCCCAGGCCGCTCCAGCCGCCTTCACCGACGATGGCGCCATCCAGCGCCGCTTCGACGCCCGCGGCCGCCGCCGAGATGCGCCCCCGCGCCATTGCGGCGAGCGAGGACAGCCGCAGATCACGGGCCCGTAGGCCCTCCAGCCCGCCGGTGAGCTTCACGCTCCCCGCGACGCGGTCGCCGCCTTTGCGGGTCCAGCGCAGATCGTCGGAGACGGCCGCCAGGCGGATGAACTTCGCGTCCGTTTCGCCGAACCGCCCCGCGGAGGCGGTCACGCTGGCGGTGGCCTTGCCCGAGACCGCCAGGTCGGGAATCCAACCAGCGGCCTGGCCGGTCAGCCCAGCCTTGAGCTCCGCACCGTCCAGCATCTGGCCCGCCACGGTGATCCGGCGGCTGGTGAGGTTCAGCGCGGCCACCACGGCGCCGTCGCCGCGCTGCTTCTTGAGGTCCGGGTAGGGAAGCTGGGCCGTCAGGGTCAGGCGGCCGTCTGCGGCCTGGGTGGTCCCGAACCTCGCGGCGCTCACGGGCGCGGCGACGGCGACGTCCAGGCGGCCCTGGCGCGTCACCGACCGCACCGTCGCGGCGCCCAGGCTGACGTCGAAGTCAGGGCTCCGCAGCCGCGTCGGGGCCGTGGTGGCGGCCAGGGACTGCAGCTTGCCGTCCTCCACCACCGCGTCCGCCGACATGCGCAGGGGCCCGTAGTCGGTGGCGAGCATCAGGGTCCCGCCCTCGATGCGGATGCGCGGCTGCGTCGCGTCCGGGCGGGGCGGGCGGCGCAGGAACTCCTGCACCAGCGGGTCCAGGGCGCCCACGTGCAGGCCGTCCTGCCGGAGCTGGGCGCGGAGCACCGGCTTCTTCAGCGTGACCGAGATCACCTCCAGGCCCGTGATGCGGGCCCGGTAGCGCACCTCGGCCCGTTCCGCCGCGAAGTCCGGGGCTCTGGGGTCGCCGATCCGCAGCCGGGCGGTGAAGACGCCGGGACCGAAGGCCTCCACCTGGGCGTCCGCCGCGATCCCTTTGGACTTCAGCCAGCCGGTCAACGCCTCACGCGCCAGCATCTTGCGGTTCAGCCAGATCAGGCCCCCGGCGATGAGCAGCACCAGGCCCGCCACCGCAAGGATGCGGAGCACGGGTGCGCGCGGGCGGCGGGGTTTGGCGTCGTCGGTCACGGTCGGCGGTTTCTGGCGTTCATCCCCTCATAGCGGGAATCGCGCCGGAACCGTGACCGTTCCGAAGATACGGCTCCAGGACGCAGTCCTGCGGAGCGCGGAACGCGCGAAGCAGGATGGTGGAGGGGAGGAGATCGGGCTCGGAGCGGTTAGACCCGTTCGCTCCACCGGCCGCGCAAACGACCGGTCCCCCCTCCGCCGATCTTACGCTTAACGCGCCGGCTTGGACGCACTCAGACGGCGAGCTGAGCCCAGGCGATGCCGCCGTCGACCGCGATGGTCTGGCCCACCACGTAGTCGCCGGCGCGGCTCGCCAGGTAGATGGCGACGCCCTGCATGTCCTCGTCCGTGCCGATCCGGCGGGACGGGATCCGCTTGGCCACCTCGTCCCCCTGGTCGCGCGCGACCCGGTTCATTTCCGAGGCGAACGCGCCGGGCGCGATCGCGCTGACCACGATGTTGTCCCGGATCAGCCGCGCGGCCATGCGGCGGGTCAGGAAGATCAGGCCGGCCTTGGAGGCGTGGTAGGAGTAGGTCTCCTGCGGGTTCAGGCGGATGCCGTCGATCGAGGCGATGTTGATCACCTTGGACGGGCGGTCCGGGCTGCCGGCCTTGGTCAGGGCGCCGTGCAGCGCCTGGGTCAGGAAAAAGGGCGATTTGAGATTCAGGTCCATGACCTTGTCCCAGCCGCTCTCCGGAAACTCGTCGAAGTCCGCACCCCAGGCCGCGCCCGCGTTGTTCAGCAGGATGTCGAGCTTGTCTTCTTTCGCCATGTAGGCGGCGGTCAGGGCCTTCACCCCGTCCACCGTCGAGACGTCCTGCGGCAGCGCGATGCACTGCGGGCCCAGTTCCTCCGCGGTCTCCAGGCAGGCGGGAGCCTTGCGCGACGAGATATAGACCCGGGCCGCACCCGCCTCGAGGAAGCCCTTGGCGATCATCTTGCCGATGCCGCGCGAGCCACCGGTGACCAGCGCCACCTTGCCGTCCAGCGAAAACAGATTCGAGGCCATCCAGCCGTCCCCTTCCATGTCGTTGCGGCAGGCCTGCAACGTGCGCAGTTCCCGTCCCGGGAATTGACTTGGCCTCGCCGGCCGAGGCCTATAACACGCGTTTGAATTTCACGGCCGCCAGATTTTTGAACGAGCGGTCCGCCAGCCATTTCGAGGAAGCACATGACCGAGATCAATTCGGTGACCACCCTCACCCGCGAAGGCGACGTGGCCGTCGTCACGCTGAATTCGCCCCCGGTGAACGCCCTGTCGGCCAACGTCCGCGACGGCCTCTTCGAAGGCTTCAAGCAGGCGATCGCGAGCGACGCCAAGGCCATCGTCCTGATCTGCGACGGACGCA
Organism: Phenylobacterium sp. RIFCSPHIGHO2_01_FULL_69_31; assembly: GCF_001824475.1. Classification (GTDB taxonomy): domain Bacteria; phylum Pseudomonadota; class Alphaproteobacteria; order Caulobacterales; family Caulobacteraceae; genus Phenylobacterium. The sequence goes on from NZ_MHXN01000039.1 coordinate 56,311, forward strand.
CCTTCATCGCGGGGGCCGACATCAGCGAGTTCGGCGCCCCGGGCAAACCCTCCGCGTCCCTGCCCGACGTTCAGAACATGATGGAAAACTCGCCCAAGCCGGTGATCGCCGCGATCCACGGCACGGCCCTGGGCGGCGGCCTGGAAGTGGCGCTGTGCGCGCACTATCGCGTGGCGGTTCCGTCGGCGCGCCTCGGGCTCCCCGAAGTGGCGCTGGGCCTGCTGCCGGGCGCCGGCGGCACCCAGCGGCTGCCGCGGGTGGTGGGCGTCGAGAACGCCCTGGAGATGATGACCTCGGGCCGCCACGTGCCGGCGCCGGAAGCCGCCAAGCTGGGCCTGGTCGACGAGCTGGTCGAGGAAGGCAAGCTGAAGGAGGGGGCCCTGGCCTTCGCCAACAAGGCCGTGGCCGAGAACAAGCCGCTGGTGAAGATCAGCGAGAACAACACCAAGCTCGAAGAGGCCAAGGGCAAGCCCGAGATCTTCGCCGAGTTCCGCAAGAAGAACGCCCGCAAGTTCCGCGGCTTCGACGCGCCGGAGGCCAACATCCAGTGCATCGAGGCGGCGGTGAATTCGGCCAGCTTCGACGAGGGCCTGGCCGTCGAGCGCAAGCTGTTCATGGGCCTGATGACCGGCAGCCAGTCGGCGGCCCAGCGCTACTACTTCTTCGCCGAACGCCAGGCGAACAAGATCCCCGACGTGCCGGACGACACCCCGCTGCGCGAGATCAAGAAGGTCGGCGTCCTGGGCGCCGGCACCATGGGCGGCGGCATCTCGATGAACTTCGCCAACGTGGGCATCCCCGTGGTGATCGTCGAGCTGAAGCAGGACGCCCTGGACCGCGGCCTCGCGACGATCCGCAAGAACTACGAGCGCTCGCGCGGCGCCGACCCGGCGGTCACCGAGAAGCGCATGAGCCTGCTGACCGGCTCGCTGGACATGAACGACTTCGCCGATTGCGACCTCGTCATCGAGGCCGTGTTCGAGCGCATGGACATCAAGAAGGACGTGTTCACGAAGCTGGACGCGATCTGCAAGCCGGGCGCGATCCTGGCCTCGAACACCAGCTACCTGAACATCGATGAGATCGCTTCGGTCACGAAGCGGCCGCAGGACGTGATCGGCCTGCACTTCTTCTCGCCGGCCAACGTCATGAAGCTGCTGGAGGTGATCCGCGGCGAGAAGACCGCCAAGGACGTGATCGCCACGTCCATGAAGCTGGCCAAGAAGATCGGCAAGATCGCGGCCCTGGCCGGCGTCTGCCCGGGCTTCATCGGCAACCGCATGCTGAGCCAGCGCCAGCGCGAGGCGCAGAAGCTGATCATGGAAGGCGCCATGCCCTGGGACGTGGACCGGGTGCTGTACGACTTCGGCTTCCCCATGGGCCCGTTCGCCATGAGCGACCTGGCCGGCCTCGACATCGGCTGGGTGAAGGAGAATTCGAAGGGCGAGACCCTGCGCGACGTGCTCTGCGAAGCCGACCGCCGGGGCCAGAAGACGGGCGCCGGCTACTACGACTACGACGAGAACCGCAACGCCAAGCCCAGCGCGTTCACCGAGAAGGCGATCAACGACTTCATCGCCAAGACCGGCAAGAACCCGCGCAAGATCTCGGACGAGGAGATCCTGGAGCGCTGCATCTTCCCGATGATCAACGAGGGCGTGAAGATCCTCGAAGAGGGTAAGGCCATCCGCGCCAGCGACATCGACGTGGTCTGGGTCAACGGCTACGGCTGGCCCGTCTATCGCGGCGGCCCCATGTTCTACGGCGACCTCATCGGCGGTCCCGCCAAGGTCCTGGAAAAGATGAAGGAATTCCAGGGCTCCATGGGCGACGACTTCAAGCCGGCCGCCCTGCTGGAAAAGTTGGCCGCCGAAGGCAAGAAGTTCGCCGACCTCAACAAGTAAGCCTGATCCGGAGGCGGGGCGTCCCGGGACGCCCCGCCTTTTCTCTGCCCATCCTCTGACCTTACGGAAAGACCCTACGGAATGCGTGAAGCTGTCATCGTCGCCGCCAAGCGGACTCCCATCGGCAAGGCCTATCGCGGCGCCTTCAACAACACCTACGGCGCCACGCTGGGCGCCGAGGCCATCCGCGCCGCGGTGGCCCAGGCCGGGATCGACCCCGGCGAGGTGGACGACGTGGCCATGGGCTGCGCGCTGCAACAGGGCACGACCGGCAACAACATCGCCCGCCAAGCCGCACTGCGCGCCGGCCTGCCCAACACCGTCTCGGGCATGACCATCGACCGCCAGTGCAGCTCGGGCCTGATGGGCGTGGCCACGGCGGCCAAGTACATCATCAACGACGGCGCCCCGATCGCCATCGGCGCCGGCATCGAGTCGATCAGCCTGGTGCAGAACGACAAGGTGAACCGCTTCATGGCCACCGATCCGTGGCTGAAGGAGCATGTGCCGGAGCTGGCGACCTCGATGATCGAGACCGCCGAGATCGTGGCCGAGCGCTATGGCGTCAGCCGCGAGGCCCAGGACGAATACGCCCTCCAGTCGCAGCAGCGCACCGCTCAGGCCCAGGCGGAAGGCCGCTTCGCCCAGGAGATCGTCCCGGTCACCACGATCATGAAGGTGCTGGTCAACAAGGAAACGGGCGAGACGGCCGACAAGGAGATCACCATCTCGGCCGACGAGGGCAACCGCCCCCAGACCACACTGGCCGACCTCCAGAAGCTGTCGCCCGTCTTCAAGGGCGGCCGCTACGTCCAGGAAGGCAAGTTCGTCACCGCCGGCAACGCCAGCCAGCTCTCCGACGGCGCCGCCGCCGTGGTGCTGATGGAGCGCAAGGAAGCCGAGAAGCGCGGCCTGGAGGCCCTGGGCGCCTATCGCGGCATGGCCGTGGCCGGCTGCGGTCCCGAGGAAATGGGCATCGGTCCGGTGTTCGCGATCCCGAAGCTGCTCGAGCGCAACGGCCTGACCATCGACGACATCGACATCTGGGAGCTGAACGAGGCCTTCGCGTCGCAGGTGCTCTACTGCCGTGACAAGCTCGGCATCGACCCGGCCAAGTACAACGTCTCGGGCGGCTCGATCTCTATCGGCCACCCCTACGGCATGACCGGCGCCCGCTGCACCGCGCACCTGATGTACGAAGGCAAGCGCCGCAAGGCCAAGTACGGCGTCGTCACCATGTGCGTCGGCGGCGGCATGGGCGCCGCAGGACTCTTCGAGATCTTCTAAAATTCCTCCCCTTCAGGGGGAGGGGGACCACGAAGTGGTGGAGGGGGCTTCCTCAACGATCTAAGCGGAAGCCCCTTCCGTCAGCTCCCCCAAACGGGGGGGGCAACTAGGCGAAATCCTTCGCCAGCTCGGCCCGGCTGGCCGGGGACAGCCCCGCCAGGTGGCTGTAGCGCTCATGGCTGCAGCCGATCATGATCTCGGCGCCCGGCTTGCGAAACACCGCCACATGCTCCGGCTTCAGCGGAAAGCGCAGGAAGTGGACCGACGAGGCCTTGCCGTCCTCGCGGGTGCGTTCGACGTCGCCCTCGGGCACCCCCAGCACACGCTCGCCATCGACCTGGATGAAGAAGCAGTCCTCGACACCGCCCAGGCGAGCCAGGACGGCCTCGCGCCGGATCGGGTCGTCGATCTCGAACATGATGGTGGCGACCAGTTCCGAGCCGTTGGGGATCAGCGGGTTGTAGGCGGCCAGCTCGTCCGGGATCTGGTCGGCGCCGCCCTTCTCGATCAGCAGCATCTCCTGCACCTGGAAGAGCATGGTCTCGTAGCTCTCGAAGTAGAAGGTGCAGTAGGGCCCCAGCTCGATCCGCCGCAACCGCTTCAGCGGCAGCAGTTCGGCGCGCCGGGCCTTGCGGACCTTGGCGAACTCGGCGTCCGGCAGAAGGTCGGACGGATCGATGCGGCGTTCGGCGAGCGGCATCAGAACACTCCGTAGGCGCGGGCGAAGACTTCGATCGGATGGGCCTCGGCCGGACGCGGCGGGGCGGTCTGCGCCGTGTCGTCCCCGATCAGCTGGGCCAGGTGCTTGCAGGCCAGGGGGCAGTCCGAGCAGAGGGTCTCGTTGCCCTTGGCCGCCACCTGGCGGGCGGCGGGGCGGCCCACCTTCACCGCGGGCGGCCGGGTTTCCTTCATCACCCCGAAGGTGCCGCCGTGGCCCGAGCAGCGCTCGACCAGGTCGACCTTGGTGTCGGGGATCAGCTTCAGCATCTCCATGGACTTGGCGCCCATGTTCTGCGCCCGGGCATGGCAGGCGTGGTGGAAGGTGACGCCGCCCTCGACCGGTTTCAGCCCCTCGACCAGCCCGTAGGTCCGGGACAGCTCGACGACGTATTCGGCCACGTCCTTGGTCTTGGCCGCGAGACGGCCGATGGCGTGATCCTCGGGCAGCATCAGGGGCCATTCGAACTTCATCATCAGGCCGCAGGAGGCGGTCAGGGCCACCACGTCGTAGCCCTGTTCGATGTAGGGCGCGAAGGCGGCGGCCACGCGGCGCGCCTTGCCGGCCACGTCCTTGATGTCGCCGGCCTCGAGCTGCGGCATGCCGCAGCATTCGGGATAGACCAGCTTCACCTCGACGCCCTGCAGCGCCAGCACCTTGGCGGCGGCCACCGCCGTGTCCGGCCTGTTGTAGTCGACGAAGCAGGTCGCATAGAGCGCGACCTTGCGCTGGCCGAAGGCCGGGCCCTGGGGATTGGGCGCCAGCGGCGTCTTCAGCCGGTCGGTCGCCGTCTTCGAGTGGTATTTGGGAAGCTCGGCCTCGGCGTCGATCTGGGCGATGGCCTCGAGCAGCTTGCGCAGCGGCGTGTTCGTCCGCGCGGTGGCCCAGTTGGCGAGGCCGGCCACGGGCTTGGCGAGCTTACCGTTGCGGTCGGTCATGCCGAGCTGTTCGCGCACGAACTCCTTCTCGCCCGCCCGCCGCTTGGCGGCCCGGTAGCGCAGGATCAGGTGCGGGATGTCGATGTCGAAGGGATGCGGCGGGACATAGGGGCACTTGGTCAGGAAGCACATGTCGCAGAGGGTGCAGGCCTCGGCGATGTGCGCATGGTCCTTCGGGCCGATGCCGTCGATCTCGCCCGTCGGGCCCTCGTCGATGGCGTCGAACATGCGCGGGAAGCTGTCGCAAAGATTGAAGCAGCGCCGGCACGTGTGACAGATGTCGAACTGCCGCTGCAGCTCGGCCTCCACCTTCGCCAGGTCGTAATAGTCCTCGTCCTGCCACAGGATGGGACGCCGGAACGGCGCATCGAGGCTGCCCTCGCGCGGCGGAGCCCCGGCGGCGGGGGGCGCGGTGCGATCTTCGCTCATGTCAGTCCTGCGGTCGGCCGAACGAAAGCCCTCCTCCCCCATTGGGGGAGGAGAAGCGCCATGTGCTCGCCTAGTCGAGGGTGTCGAGGGCGCGCTGGAAGCGGCCGGCGTGGGACTTCTCGGCCTTGGCCAGGGTCTCGAACCAGTCGGCGATCTCGTCGTAGCCTTCCTCGCGGGCCGTGCGCGCCATGCCCGGGTACATGTCGGTGTACTCGTGCGTCTCGCCGGCGATGGCGGCCTTGAGGTTGTCGGAGGTGCCGCCGATCGGCAGGCCGGTGGCCGGATCTCCGACCGATTCCATGAATTCGAGGTGCCCGTGCGCGTGGCCGGTCTCGCCCTCGGCCGTGGAGCGGAACACCGCGGCCACGTCGTTGTAGCCTTCCACGTCGGCCTTCTGGGCGAAGTAGAGGTAGCGGCGGTTCGCCTGGCTCTCGCCGGCGAAGGCGGCTTTCAGGTTCTCGATAGTCTTGCTGCTCGCAAGCGACATGCTGTTCTCCCTAGGCGGCGGCGAACCCCCCGGCTCTACCGCCATGCGGCAGCGACTATGGACCCGCGCCCCCATCGATCAACATGATATGCTCTATGCTGAGCATCGACGGGTTCTATGGAGCTTGACCGGTTCCTCGCGGGTTCCCCCTCCAACGCAAGGAGACGGTCATGGCTGACAACAAGATCCAGGGCGAAGGCGACTACATCTCGGGCAAGAAGTACCAGGACATGCAGCACGAGTTCGCCGAGAAGGGCCCCGTGGAGCAGAAGGCCCGCGAAGCCGAACAGGCCCTGGACGGCCCGGAAGGCGAGGCGCTGGAAGAGGCCCGCAAGGACACCGCCGAAGGCAAGATTCGCTAAGCCCGCAGATTGCGGAACGTGATGGAGTAGCGGTGCGCCCCGGCCTCGGGGAGCGAATGTTCCCAGTCCGTGCGCGCCGGCCCATCCAACAGATAGATCGAGCGCGGTTCGAGCGGGACATTGATCCGCTCGAACCGTTCGCCTGTGCGCCGTCGGAACCGCATGATGGTGGGCGCCAGCAGAGAGACCCCCACGATCTTCTCGAACACCGGCCGGTCCCGATGCCAGCCGATGGGCGCGCCCTCGCGATACTCGTTGATCAGCACGTGGGCGAAGTCGCCGGGCGCCACGCCGGCGAAGGCCGCAGCGCGGTCGCGAAGGGGCAATAGCCAGTCCGGCAGGGGCTGGGCGTCCACCAGGCCCGGCCCATTGAAGTCGTACTTCAGCCCGAACGAGATCACCCGCCGGCGGCCTTCGTAGCCGCGGAACTGAAACGGCTCGAACGGCAGGGTCTCCAGCCGGGCCGCAAGGTCGGCCTCCTCGACCGGCGAGATCAGGCCGGCCCGATAGCGGAAGCCTGGCGGCGCGGCGGGCGGAAGGTCGAAGAGGGACGTCACGGCGTCGAGATGGACGCAAACGAAGGCGGCGGGAAGGTCGCCCTTCCCGCCGCCGGCCGTTCAGGTCCGCATTCCGCCACTAGTAGCGGGGATAGTCGTTGTAGCCGTAGCGGCGATCCTCATCGCGGCGCGCCTCGCGCACGTTGACCGACAGGGCGTCGAAGCGGCGGTTGAGGTCGGCGCGCTCCCAGTTCGACAGGCCGTTGCGGCTATAGCGCGCCTCCAGGCGCACCAGGCGGTTGAACCGGTCGCGCAGGCGGTAGGCCTCGCGCGGGGTCAGCTGGCCGGAGCGGATGCCCTGGTCGATGCGGAAGTCGATCCGCTCCATGCGCCGCTCGATCGGCATCCAGTCGCGGCCGTAGCCGTAGGGTTGGGCGCTCGCGGCGCCGGCGGTCAGGGCGGTGGCGGCGGCGAGGCCCAGAATGATGGTCTTCATAACGATCTCTCCTCGTAACGTGGGTTGTCGTCCCTCGTCATGGGGGGTCAAAACGGCAGACCTCCCGATTGGTTCAGCGGCTGTGGCGCCTCAGTAACGGTTCCAGCCGTAGACGCGGTCGCCGTCCGTCCGGGCCATGCGGATCTCGGCGCTCAGGTCGTCGAAGCGGCGATTGAGGTCCGCACGTTCCTCGGCCGACAGGCCGTCGACGCGGTAGCTGGCCTCCACCCGGGCGATGTCGTTGAAGTCCTCGCGCAGCGCTTCCGCCTCGGCCATGGTCAGTTGGCCGCTGCGCACGCCCTGTTCGATCCGGGCGTCGAGGTCGAGCTTGCGGTCTTCCATGGCCACATAGCTCTCCGCGCCGCCGGTACGGACCGCGAGGCGCATCTGGTCGTCGATCAGGCCGAAACGGCGGTCGAGGTCCAGCTTCTCCCGGGCGCTGAGGCCGCCGTAGCGGTAGCGGACCTCCAGGGCCACCAGCGAGGCCATGTCGTCACGCATCAGCCGGGCTTCGGCTCCGGTGATCTCGCCCGTGGCGAGGCCGGCGTCGATCCGGTCGTCGAGAACGGCCTGGCGCTCGATCATCGGCATCCAGCCTTGCGCGGACGCCGTCGTCGCGCCCAGCGTCAGGGCGGCGGCGGCGGCCATAAGCAGTTTGGTCTTGTTCATCGTCGGACTCCTCGAGCTTGGTCACCTGCTCGTTGGTCCCCCCGATGGGGAGGCGAAACTCCGCGGGTCCGAATTGGTTCAGCGGCGCCGCAGGGCCGTTCACGCATCCGTGAAGACCCGATCCTGGACGACGGAGGCAGGATCATCGGCCGTGAGAGCCGTCATCCTGGCCCTTCTGATCCTGGCGGCGATCCCCACGCCGTTAGTCGCGCAAGGGCGTGCGGACGTCATGTACGTGCCCACGCCGCACGCGACCGTGGACGCCATGCTGGCCCTCGGCGAGGTCGGCCCGGGCGACATCCTCTACGACCTGGGATCCGGCGACGGGCGCATCCCCATCGCGGCGGCCAGGCGGTTCGGGATCCGGGCGGTCGGGATCGAGATCGATCCCGAGTGGCATGGGCAGGCCCGGGCGAATGCGCGGGCCGCGGGCGTCGCCCGGCTGGTGAGCTTCCGGCGACAGGACCTGTTCCGCGCCGACATCCGCGAGGCCAGCGTCGTCACCCTCTACCTGCTGCCGGAGCTGAACCTGCGCCTGCGCCCGCGGCTGCTGGCCGAGCTGCGCCCCGGAACCCGCATCGTGAGCCATGCCTTCGACATGGGAGACTGGGCGCCGGAGAAGGTCGTCGAGGTGGGCGGCGGAGACCGCATCTACCTTTGGCGCGTCCCCGCACCTCCCTCGGAGCAGGCCGCGCCGTTCACACCTTCGGATGGGCCGGGCGTCGGACCGGTGAACAAATAATCTCTTTGGACAATTGTATATCCATCGAGATCAGTTATATTGAGAACAGTTCGCAACAAGGAGGCTCCAATGCGCCTCGCCGCCAAAACCTTCAGCTGGTCGCTGGTTCACATGACCGTCGCGATCGCCGTGGCCTATGCTCTGACCCAGAACTGGCGCGCCGCGCTGGCCGTCGGGTTGATCGAACCGGTATTCCAGACCATCGCGTTCGCCCTGCACGAGCGCGCCTGGGCCGCGCGCGAGCCGATCCCGGTCCGCGTCCACGCCCATCATTGATCGAGAGGGACAACCCATGGCCGACAAATCCCAGAAGAAGGTCGCCGCCGGCCTCGCCAAGCTGCTGGCCGACACCTACGCCGTCTACCTGAAGACGCACGGCTATCACTGGAACGTCCGCGGCCCGAACTTCGGCTCGCTGCACAACCTGTTCATGACCCAGTACACCGAGATGTGGGCGTCGATCGACCTGATCGCCGAGCGCATCCGGGCGTTGGGCGAATATGCGCCCCAGGGCTACGCCGCCTTCGCCGACCTGTCCGACATCAAGGACGGCGATCCCAAGCGCGACGCCGAGGCCATGCTGAAGGAGCTGGTGGCCGACCACGCGACCCTGGTGGCGACCGCCAAGGCCGCCCGCGAAGGCGCCGACGACGTCACCGCCTCGCTCATCGACGCCCGCGTTGAAGCCCACGAGAAGCACGCCTGGATGCTGCGCGTCTCGATCGGCTAAAGGCCGAACGGCCAAGTGTCGTCCTCGCCCGGAGCCGCCGCAGCGCGGGCGAGCGGCGTCACCGGGGAGGTCTCGTCGAACCAGACCCAGGCATCGAACTGCTCGGCCAGGCGGCATTCGGCGTAGTGGCTCCACCGCTCGGTCTCCGGCCGGTAGATCACGCCGATGAACCGCTCCAGGCGGGGGTCGGACAGCACGCGGCGGACGCCGTTGGGACCCGGTCGCAGGTCGAGCAGGGACCGGTCGAGGCCGGCGTTGTGCGACTGTCGCTCCTGGCTCTCCGCCAGCGAGGGGCGGATGGTCTTCACCTCCATCGGCGCGTCCCAGTCCGAGGCGCAGGCGACCTTTCCCGCATGGGTGCCGAAGCCGATCAGGCGCGCCTCGTCGGCCCACTGTTCGCGGCAGAGCTGGCCCAGATTTATCTCGTCGCGGACCATGCCCATCTCGGTGGCCCGCGCGTCGCCGGCGTGGGCGTTGTGCGCCCAGACCACGGCGCGGGCATGCCCGCCCCTGGCGTCCATCAGCGCCTTGAGCGTCTCGAACATGTGCCGGTCGCGCAGGTTCCAGGCCTCGGCGCCGCCGTAGTACATGGCGCGGTAGTAGGCTTCGGCGTCGCGGACGAGCCGGGCGCTCTGGACCGCGTCCAGGAGACCGTCCTCCCCGTCTCCATGCGGCCGCTCCCGAAGCTGGCGGGCCAGCATGTCGGCCAGCATGGAGGTCACCGCGCCCTCGCAGCTGGCATAGCGGCCGGAGACCGCCATCCGCCCATAGGTCTGGGGCTCCTGGACCCAGGGATTGAGGCAGCCGTAGCGCTCGCGCGCGACGGTCGCCGCCTCGGGGTCGGTCCGATCCAGGTAGTCGACCACCGCCCGCATCGAACCGGCGAGGTTGTAGAGATCGAGGCCATAGATCCCCGCCTGGTCCCCACGGGAGCAGGTGCGATTGTGTTGGGCGAGCCAGCCCAGGAAGGCGTCGAACTCGCGGTTCTTCCACATCCACGTCGGGAAGCGGGCGAAGGCCTCACCGGCGGCCGGCGCGCGACCGCGGACCCGGGCGTCCAGCACGCGCGCGTCCGGCCAGTCCGCCTCCAGGGCCACGATATTGAAACCGCGCTTCTCCACCAGCCAGCGCGTGATGGCCGCGCGCGCCCGATAGAATTCCGAGGTGCCGTGGGTGGCCTCGCCCAGCAGCACGACGCGCGCATCGCCGAACCGGTCGAACATCCGGCCGAAGGCAGGATCGTCGAAGGCGGGCAGCGGCTCGGCAGCGGCGGCGATCTGGCCGGAAGGGCCGCGCGGATAGGCCCGCGGCGGCTCGACGTGCGAATGAATGTCGGGCATGGCGACTCCCCGGATACGCAACCCGGGGACCATCGCGCGGGTTCCCGGCGGAAGCCGGTCGGGAGGATGGCGAAATGGCGACCGTCGAACTGCGCAGGGTCGAGACCCTCTACCAGGGCCATGTCACGCTGCTGCTGGCGACTCTGGCGGGACCGGACGGCGAACCCTTCGCCCGCGAGATCGAGCATCACGGCCGCGCCGCCTGCGTGCTGCCCTACGACCCCGACCGCAGGATGGCGCTGCTGATCAACCGGCCCCGGGCGCCGGTGATCTGGGCCGGCGGGCCGCCCGAATTGCTCGAGGCCCCGGCGGGCCAGGTCGAGAACGAAGATCCCGAGGACACCGCCATCCGCCAGGCCATGGAGGCGTGCGGCATCCTGCTGCGCCGCCTGGACGCGGTCGGCTCCCCCTTCGCCAGTCCCGGCGTGTCGAGCGAGCGGGTGGACCTGTTCCTGGCCGCCTACTCCGCCGCCGACCGCGGCCCGGCCATCGAGGGCGAACCCGATCAGCTCGACGTACAGGAGGTCCCGCTGTCGTTGCTGTGGAGCTGGGTCGAACAGCGCCGGATCGAGGACCTGAAATCCCTGGCGCTGATCCTGGCCCTGCGCGTCCGACACCCGCACCTCTTCGACTGACGCCGCCGCGTTTGGCAGCAGCCCGCTCGCGGGAGTGCTAACATTCTGGATTCATAGAACTTTCATCCAGAATCAGTTCTCCTGTCACACAGCGCGGCCGAGACGTCGCAGGGCCGCGCGCCGCAAGAGCGTGAGGTCACGAATGAAACCGTCGCCTGAGTTCCGCAAGCAGATGGAAGGCTACAGCCTGACCACGGCGGAGATCCTCTACCGGATGCCGGATCACCCCAGCCTGCTGCAGAGCTACGTCTGGCAGGACTACGACATCTTCCCGGAGTTTCCGACGCTTCGGAAGTTCCTGGACTTCTGGACGCAAAAGCTCGACGGCCCCCTGTTCAAGGTGACCGTCGGGCACTGCAAGCTGATCAAGCCGGCCGAATTGAAGGCCATCGGCGCCGAGTTCCGGCTGCAGTAGGCCGGCCCGGCGGGCCTACCGGTATTCGTAGTGGCAGCGCTTCTTCTTGGCGTTGCTCTTGGCGATCTGGTGGCCCGCGACGGCGCCGACCCCGGCCCCGATCAGGGTGCCTTCCGTCTTCGCGCCATTGCCGGCGACCACGTTGCCCAGCACGCCGCCGGTGACGGCCCCGATGACCGTGCCCTTGTTGGCCTTCTTCTTCACGTCCTTGCAGACGAGCACCCGCTTGGCCTCGGCGGGCGCGGGTGCGACGAGCGCGGTCCCCGCAGTGGCGAACACGATCGCGGCGATCAGCCGATTGCGCATGGGTTCTCTCCTTGTGGGTTCGACACGCAGGCTCCCCTAACCCTCCAAGGTGGCGCTGGGTTTCAGGCGCGCGTGTGGCATGGTGCCGGCGTCTAGGGCGGATTCGATGGGGGACCTCGTGCAGGGAAAGACGCTGGGCGGCGCCGGCGCGGGGCTGGTGGTCTTCGTCTGTTTCCTGATCGCCGCTGTCGAGGGCTATGACATCCAGGCGTTCGGCGTGGCGGCCCCGCGCATGATCCCGGAACTGGGTCTCAACCCTGCGCAACAGGGATGGGCGGGAAGCGCGGCCATGATCGGCCTCGTCATCGGCGCCTTCGGCGGCGGCTGGCTGGCGGACCGCTACGGGCGCAAGCCGGTGCTGCTGGGCTCGGTGGCGGCCTTCGGACTGTTCTCGCTGCTGACCGCGGCCGCCCACAGCTACGAGGCGCTGCTCTGGGCGCGTCTCGCCACCGGCCTGGGCTTCGGCGGCGCCATGCCGAACCTGATCGCCGTCGCGGTGGAGATCAGCCGGCCCGAGCGGCGCGCCGCCACGGTCTCGGCGATGTTCTGCGGCATGCCCGCGGGCGGCGCGACCTCGGCGCTGATCGCGCGCCTGGCCGGCGACGGCCTGGAGTGGCGGACGATCTTCATCGCCGGCGGGATCGTGCCTCTCCTCCTGCTGCCCGTCATCGTCCTGCTGCTGCCCGAGACCCGGCCGCCGCACGATCCGGCGGCGGACCGCAACCTCGGCCGGGCCCTCTTCGCCGAGAAGCGCGCCGCGCCCACCGTCCTGCTTTGGGCGGCGTTCATGATGACCTTGGTGGTGCTCTACCTGGCGCTCAACTGGCTGCCGACCCTGGTGGTGGACAAGGGCCATCCGCCGTCCGAGGGCTTCGCCGCGGCCATGGCCTTCAACGTCGCCGGGGCCCTGGGCTCCATCGGCGTCGGCGCGATCTGCGACAAGGTCGGATGGCGGTGGCCGCTGGCGATCGTCTACCTCGCCCTGGCCGCCGCCATGGCGGGACTGGCGGCGTCGGACGCGCCCCTGGCGATCCTGGCGATCTCCGGCGCCGCCGGCTTCCTCGTCATGGGCGCGCAGTTCTCGCTCTATGCCGTCGCGCCCATGCTCTACCCCGCCCACCTGCGGGCGGCCGGAGCCGGAGCCGCCATCGCCGTCGGCCGGCTGGGGTCGATCGGCGGGCCGCTCATCGCCGGGGAACTGCGCAACGCCGGAGCCACGCCGGGCGAGGTGTTTCTGTCCATGGCGCCGGTCGCCGTGGCGGCCGCGGTGATCATCGTCGCCATGGGCCGGGTGGCGAAACCGGAACAAGCGTGAGAATGCGAATGACTCGCATGGATAGCTGATCTATAGGGCCTCCTTCATCGGTGAGGGGCCTCATGCGGACTGCGACTTCGATCTCCATCCTCCTTGGCGCGGCCATGGCCGCCTCGCCAGCGACCGCCGAGGATGCGGCCCCCGGCCGGGAGGTCAGCGAAGTGGTCGTCACCGCGGCCCGCACCATCCTGCCGGCCAACGCCCTGCCGCTGACCGTGGACGTGATCGACCGCAACGCCCTGGACCAGCAGGTGGCCATCGGCGGCTCGGTGGTGGACGCGGTGGCCGCCCTCACCCCGTCGTTCTCGCCCACCCGCCAGAAGCTCTCGGGCGCGGGCGAGACCCTCCGCGGCCGCTCGCCGCTGTACGCCATCAACGGCATCCCCCAGTCGACGCCGCTGCGCGACGGCTCCCGCGACGGCTTCACCATTGACCCTTTCTTCGTCGACCGGGTCGAGGTGATCTTCGGCTCCAACGCCCTGCAAGGGATCGGCGGCACTGGCGGCATCGTCAACCAAGTCACCGTTGGCGCCCCGACGGTCGACGGCTTCAGTGGCCGCACCCTCCTGCAGACCACCGCCGACAACGGCTTCCACGGCGACGGCGCGGGCTACAAGGCCGCCGGCCTGGGCGCCTGGAAGGCTGGCGCCTTCGACGCCACCCTGGGCGCCGCCTACGAGACCCGCGGCGCCTACTACGACGGCCATGGGCGGCGGGTCGGGTTCGACGTCGCCCAGGGCGAGACCCAGGACAGCCAGAGCTGGTCGCTGTTCGGCCGCTTCGGCTACGCCGTCAGCGAGACCGCCCGGGTCGACCTGATCCTGTCGCGGTTCCAGCTCGAGGGCGACGGCGACTATGTGAACTCCCCCGGCAACCGGACCACCGGCGTGCCGTCCATGGCCATCCGGGGCGAGCAGCGCGGCACACCGGCCCGCGGCCGCACGGAGAGTGCGGCGATCTCGTACACCGACACCGCGCTCTGGGGCGGCAACCTGGTCACCCAGGCGTTCTGGAACCGCACCCGGGACCTGTTCGGCGGCGACAGCTCCGCGACCTTCCAGGACCCGAGCATCGCGCCGGTCGGCACGCTGCTGGACCAGTCCGAGAACCGCTCGCGCAAGCTGGGCGCCAAGTTCAGCTACGAACGCGCCGTTCCGGGCTTCGAGAACCTGACCGCCACCGTCGGCCTCGACCTCTTGAAGGACCGCACCGAACAGGCCCTGGTCCGCACCGGCCGCGTCTGGGTGCCCCCCACCGACTACCGCAGCGTCGCGCCGTTCGTTCAGGCCAACCTGGCGCTGTTCGACAAGAAGCTGCGCATCGCCGGCGGCCTGCGCAACGAGAATGTCCAGATCAAGGTGGACGACTTCACCACCCTGGCCTCCTACGGCTCGCGGTTCGTCTCCGGCGGCTCGCCCGAGTTCCACGACACCCTGTTCAACGGTGGCGTCATCGTCGAGCCCGTGCCCGGTATCCGCGGCTATGTGAGCTACGCCCAGGGCTACACCGTCCCCGACGTCGGGCGCATCACGCGCGCGATCAACGTGAACGGCGTGGACATCGACGACTACCTCGACATCAGCCCGGTGGTCTCCAACAACCGCGAGGTCGGGCTGGAGCTGAAGCGCGGCTGGTTCGACGCCAGCGCCACCTACTTCTGGTCCACCAGCACCAAGGGCCAGTTGCTGGTCCTGGTCGGAACCGTGTTCGAGGTGCAGCGCCAGCGGGTCGAGATCGAGGGGCTGGAGCTCAACGCCACCGTCCGCACGCCCGTGGACGGCCTGACCTTCCAGGCGGGCTATGCCGATCTCAAGGGCCGCGCCGACTCCAACGGCGACGGGCGCGTCGACATCGACCTGGACGGCGCCAACATCTCGCCCGACCGGATCGTGGCGGCCATGAACTTCAACCGTGGCCCCTGGTCCACCCGGCTGCAGCTCGGCAAGTACCTGTCGCGCAGCTTCGACGGCGCCGACCCGCGCAACAGCTTCGAGGGCTACACCCTGGTCGACGGCTCGGTCCGCTACCAGTTCGAGCAGTGGGGCGGCCTGTCGCTCTCGGTGCAGAACCTGCTGGACGAGTACTACATCGACTACAACACCGACACGCAGCAGCCGACCAACAACGCCCGGTTCTTCTCGGGCCGCGGGCGGACGTTCACCCTCGGCTGGGACTACCGCTTCTGATGGGGCTGATCGACCTCCTGCACCGGTGGACGGGCGGCCTGATCGGGCTGCTGCTGGCGGTGCTGGGGCTGTCGGGGGCGCTGCTGGCGCACAAGCCTCTGCTGGTGATGCTGCCCCAGGTGAGCGAGGCCCAGGCGCAGGACACCGCCTCGCTGGCGGCCGCGGCCGAGCGGATCATGGCGGCGCCGGACCGGCCGCGCAGTCTCGTCTTCGCCACCCGCGACTTCGGCCTCAACCAGCTCAGCTATCCCGAGGCCGGCTCCGGCGCCTACGCCACCCAGGCGGGCGATGTCGTGGCCCGCTGGGACAGCAAGTGGGAACGGCCCGAGATCTGGCTGTTCGACCTCCACCACCATCTCTTCAACGGCGACACGGGCGAGATCGTGGCCGGCGTCGCCGGGCTCTGCGGCCTGGGCTTCGTGATCACCGGGGCGATCCTGTGGTGGCGGATGCGGCGGGCCTTCGAACTGCGCCTGTGGCCGCGCAAGTTCGAGCGCTTCCAGATCCTGCGCCACCACCGCGACATCGGGATCATCATGGCGCCGCTGCTGGCCCTGTCGCTGATGACCGGGACCATCATGGTCTTCCGCCCGGTGGCCGACGCCATCCTTGGGCCCGGCGCCGCCGCCGCGGTGACCGAGGCGCTCAAGGCCCCGCCGCCGCGCAAGGCCAAGCTCGCCGACGACCCCGATTGGACGGGGATGATCGAGACCGCGCGCCGGCTGTATCCCACCGCCGAGGTGCGCATCCTGTCGCTGCCGCGCGGCGAGACGGGCCTCATCAGCCTGCGCCTGCGCCAGCAACAGGAATGGCTGCCCAACGGCCGCACCACCCTCTACTTCGCCGCGGACACGGGCGAGCTGGTGCTGGCCCGCGATGCGCTGGCCCTGGCGCCCCAGGTCCAGGCCTACAACGCCCTCTACCCGCTGCACGCGGGCAAGGTGGGCGGCCTGCCCTACCGCCTCGTGGTCACGCTCTCGGGCCTGACCCTGACGCTGCTGGGCAGCCTGACCGTCTGGACCTTCTGGTTCCGCCGCAAGCCGAAGCGCCGCCGCCGCGACCCGGTCCCGGCGACCTAGCCCCGCGCCGGGATCTCGAGCCCGCGCTGCACGGCCGGCCGCGCCAGACCGCGCTCCAGCCAGGCCGGCACGTTCCTCAGCGTGTCGAACGCCACCAGCGGCCTCGCCTCATAGAAGCCGATCAGGTTGCGCACCCAGCCCAGCAGCGCGACGTCGGCGATGGTGTAGTCCGCGCCCATGATCCAGTCGCGGCCCTCCAGGCGGCCGTCCAGCACCTCCAGCAGCCGCCGGCTCTCGGCCACGTAGCGCTGCAGCGGCCGCTTGTCCTCGTACTCCCGCCCCGCGAACTTATGGAAGAAGCCGACCTGGCCGAACATCGGCCCCGGACCGCCCATCTGCCAGTAGACCCACTGCAGCGTCTCGTACCGCGCGGCCGGGTCGGCGGGGATCAGCTTGCCGGTCTTCTCGGCCAGGTACTGCAGGATCGCGCCCGACTCGAACAGCGCCAGGGGTTTCCCGCCCGGACCGTCGGGATCCAGGATCGCGGGGATCTTGCCGTTGGGGTTCAGGGACAGGAACTCGGGCGTCTTCTGATCGTCCGTCCCGAAATCGACCAGGTGCGCCTCATAGGGCAGCCCGATCTCCTCCAGCATGATCGACACCTTCACCCCGTTGGGCGTCGTCAGCGAATAGAGCTGCAACCGCTCGGGATGCCGCGCCGGCCAGCGCCGGGTGATCGGGAAGGCGGAAAGGTCGGGCATTGGGCGAGCGAGCTCCGGACGCGAAGCTCACCAGATGGCGATCAAAGCCGGCGTGGCAATGGCGGGGGAAGGCTGCTGGCGGAGAGGGTGGGATTCGAACCCACGATGCCCGTGAAGGCACGCCGCATTTCGAGTGCGGTACATTCAACCACTCTGCCACCTCTCCAGAGCCAGCGACGGGGGCCTTCGAAAAGGCTCCCGTTGAGCGAGCGCGCGTTCTACTCATCCCGCCGCAGTCACGCAACTGCGATCTGACGCCGCGTCCTCACCGTGGGTAGAGCACCATCTGGGTGCAGCGGAACACGGCGATGGTCTTGCCCGTGGTCTGGTTCACGGCCTCGGCGTCCCACACCTGGGTCATGCGGCCGCCGTGCAGCAGGCGCGCCTCGCAGGCGACGGTCTCGCCCTCCTTGGCGGTGCCCAGGTAGTTGGTCTTGATCTCGATGGTGGTGAAGCCACTGGCGCCCTCCGGCAGCGACGCGACGCAGCCGTAGCCGCAGGCGCTGTCCACCAGCGCGACCACCGAGGCGGCGTGCATGAAGCCGTTGGGCGCCATGTGCTTGCGCTGGACGACGAAGCGGCCGCGGGCCCGGCCGTTGGCCACCTCGTCCCATTCGATGCCCAGTTCGCCGGGCAGGGTGCCCTTCTGGCGCTCGGCGAACAGCGCGGCCTGGTTGCCTTCCAGCATGAAGCCTCTCCTCTCAAGGTCAGGCTTCAAGTGGGAAGCTGACGCGGCGACAGCCAAGTCCGAAGACTGAACCGCGCCGCGCCGGTCGTCAGGCGCCGAAGATCCAGCCCGCCGTGAGGCTGCTCATCTGCACGCCCACCAGGGTCATCTGGCCGCCGCCGGTCATGCTGATGACGGTGTCCGCGCCCACTTGGCTGACGGTGTACTGCGTGCCCGGATCCACCTGCACCCGATCGCCCTCGGCGAGGCTGAAGTCGGTCACGCGGTCGACGCCCGCATCCCCGAACGTATGGAAGATGTCGGCCCCGGCGCCGCCCGTGACCGTGTCCGAGCCCTTGTCGCCGGAGACGTAGTCCGCACCGCCGCCGCCGTTGATCAGGTCGTTGTCCTGACCGCCGCGGACGACATCGTTTCCGTCGCCGCCTTCGCAGGTGTCGGCGCCGAGATTGCCGTAGACCAGGTTCTGGCCCGCGCCGCCGGCCAGGCTGTCGTTGTCGCGGCCGCCGACCACCCAGTCGTCGCCCCCGCCGCTGACGCAGGTGTCGTTGCCCATGTTGCCGTTGATGTCGTCGAAGCCCGTCCCGCCGACGATGCTGTCGTTGCCCTCGTCGCCGCGCAGGTAGTTCGTCCCCTCGCCGCCGCGGATGATGTCGTCGCCCGCATAGCCGCGCATGACGTCCGCCGCGGCCGAGCCGGTGATGGTGTCCGCCCCGCCCAGGATCGTGCTGCGCGCCGCCTCGTTGTCGTTGGTCTCGACCCAGCCCACGAAGGTGCTCACCGGCACGGAGAAGCCGGAGACTTCGAACACCACCTGGCCCTTGAAGCTCTCCTTCCAGCCCGTGACCGTGCCGCCCGAAAGCTCGCCGCCCGCGTAGGTGAACTGGCCCTGGAACTCCTCCAGCCAGTCGCCGTCCTGGAGCGTGAAGGCCGTCCCTCCGGTAACGGTGGGCACGCCTTCCAGGAGGTCATCGATCTTGAGGGTGTCGACGCTGATGCCGGCGGCGCCGGCGATGAGGAGAGCCATGGGGTGTCATCTCGCGAAGCAAATGGGTTCGCGTAAGGCTAGGTGGCGCTCCGGCCCACAACCTCCCCAACCTGGGGGAGGCGATCGGCTATTTTTTTCCTATAGTTAACCGGTGTTTACGCTTCGGACGGCGGCACACCCGGCCGGAGCTGAAGCAGGGAGCCCAACTGCGACTGGCGCGTGCGGCCCGTCTTGGCGAAGACCGATTTCACGTGCGTGCGCACGGTGCTTTCGGCGATCCCCATGTCGGCGGCGCAATCGGCGACCGTGGAGCCCTCGATGAGCCGCAGCGTCACGCGCGCCTCCTTGGCGCTGAGGCCCCAGCCGTCCCGAAGCTGCCGCTCGCGCTGGTCATCAGCCTGGGACAACGCCGTCTGCATCGACAGGACGAGAGCCTGCACCGCAGGGTTTCCGGCCTGCATCGCCGCCTTCAGCCGCGGCAATATGCTGGGATAGAGCCGGCTGTAAGCCTCGGCTTGCTGCAACAGGCGGTGGTCTAAGGGCTTTTCGTCGCTCATGCTTCGCCCAGTCGAGTGCGAGTCGGTGCGTCGGATGAGTTTAGCGGGAAGCGTGGTCGGGGCCAGGGCGAGCCTCCCCGAGGTCGTCCAGATGGACCTGCCGGCGCCGCCGTGGGCCGCGCTCGTGCGGCGGTTGGCCAACCGCACGATGCAGCGGATCGTCACCTCGACCATGCGGTCCGCCCTCCGCGCCGAAGCCGCCGGGCCCGAGGCGCTGGCCCGCTACGTCGCCGGGCAGCGCCGCATCCACATGCGTTTCGACGCCCCGGTCCTGGCCCGGGTCGACGCCGAGGCGGTGCGCCAGGCCGGTCCCGGCGCGGGTCTCTCGGCCCCGCCGTCCCCTTCCGAGTGGTTCGCGCCGCGCGCAGCGGAGCCCCGGGGGTTCGTCTTCTACGTCCACGGCGGCTCGTTCATCGCCGAGCGCTCGCCCCGCATCACCCACCTGGTGGCGCGGTTCGCGGCGGCGGCCCAGGCGCGCGTCTTCGCCCCCAGCTACCGCCTCGCCCCCGAGCATCCCTGCCCCGCGGCGGTGGACGACATCGTGGCGGCCTGGCGGTGGTTCCAGGAGACCTGGCCCGAGGAGCCCGTGGTGGCCCTGGCCGAGTCCGCGGGCGCGGCGATCCTCCTCGCCGCCCTGCAGCGGGCCCGGGCGCTGGGCCTGCCTCTGCCCTCCGGCGTCGTCCTTTTGTCCCCCTGGGCCGACCTGTCGCTACAGAGCTGGTCGGTGACCGCCGCCTCCTTGCTCGGCACCACGCCCTACACCATGGAGAGCCTGGCCCTCGTGGCGCGGTTCTACCTCGACGGCATGTCGGCGACCGATCCCGTCGCCTCGCCCCTGTTCGGCGCATTCGACGGCTTCCCGCCGACCCTGATCCACGCCAGCCGGGGCGACATCCTCTACGACGACGCCGTGCGGCTGGCCGAGGCGATCCGCGCCGTGGGCGGCGACCTGACCGTGCGCCTGTGGGCCGACGAGACGCACGTCTGGGAGCGCATGGGCACGCCCAAGGCCCGCCAGTCCATCGAGCTCGCCGCCGACTTCATCCGTCGCCGGCTGGATGCCGGAACGCCGGTCCGGGGCTGACCCTACGTATGATTGCTGCGGCGCCGCGGGACGGCTAAGCCCGTACCCGTTCTTCAGCGCCCGTTTCCTCGGCGTCTTTCGGGAGATTGCATGAGCATCAAAGGCAAGGCCTACCTGATGGGGGCCTACGAGCACCCGACGCGCGACGCGCCCGACAAGACCACGGCCCAGCTCCACGCCGAGAGCGCGCGCGGCGCCCTGGAGGACGCGGGCCTCGGGTTCGACGACGTGGACGGCTATTTCTGCGCGGGCGATGCGCCCGGGTTCGGCGCCATGTCCATGATCGACTACATGGGCCTGAAGAACGTCCGCCACATGGACACCACCGAGACCGGCGGCTCGTCCTACATCCTGCACGTGGCCCATGCCGCCCAGGCGATCGCCGCCGGCAAGTGCCAGGTGGCCCTGATCACCCTCGCCGGCCGGCCCCGCAACGGCGGCAACCGTCCGGGCGCCAGCATGGCCGGCGGCCCCCGCGGGCCGGGTCTCAGCGACGGCGCGCCAGAGGCCGGCTTCGAGAGCATCTACGGCGGCTCGACCCACAACACCTACGGCATGTGCGCCATGCGCCACATGTACGAGTACGGCACCACCTCCGAGCAGCTCGCCTGGATCAAGGTGGCCGCCAGCCACCACGCCCAGTGGAACGAGCACGCCTTCCTCAAGAACGTGGTCACGGTCGAGGAGGTGGTGTCCAGCCGCATGATCTCCGACCCGCTGCACCTCCTGGACTGCTGCGTGGTCACCGACGGCGGCGGCGCCCTGATCGTCACCTCGCCCGAGATCGCCAAGAGCCTGAACCGCCCCAAGGTGCGCGTCCTGGGCGCCGGCGAGGCCCCCAAGGTGCAGCAGGGCGGCAAGCTGGACCTCACCTATTCCGGCGCCGTCTGGTCGGGCCCCCGCGCCTTCGAGGAGGCGGGCGTCACGCCGGCCGACATCAAGTACGCCTCCATCTACGACAGCTTCACCATCACCGTGCTGATGCAGCTGGAAGACCTGGGTTTCTGCAAGAAGGGCGAGGGCGGCAAGTTCGTCGCCGACGGCAATCTCATCTCGGGCGTCGGCAAGCTTCCGTTCAACACCGACGGCGGCGGCCTCTGCAACAACCACCCCACCAACCGCGGCGGCATCACCAAGGTGATCGAGGCCGTGCGCCAGCTCCGCGGCGAGGCGCACCCCAAGGTCCAGGTGCCGAACTGCGACCTGGCCATCGCCCACGGCACGGGCGGCTCGCTGGGCGTGCGCCACGGATCGGCGACGGTGATCATGGAACGGGAGGCCTAACCGATGTCCGAACTGATGACCCGGCCGGTCCCGGCCCCCGCCGTCACCCTCGAGAGCAAGCCGTTCTTCGACGCGGCCGAACAGGGGAAGTTCCTGATCAAGCGCTGCACGGCCTGCAAGGAAGCCCACTGGTATCCGCGCACGATCTGCCCCTTCTGCCACTCGGACCAGACGGTCTGGGAGGAGAGCCCGGGCGAAGGCGTGGTCTACAGCTTCTCGATCATGCGCAAGTCGCCGAGCGGCCCCTACGCCCTGGCCTACGTCACCCTCGCCGAGGGCCCCAATGTCCTAACCAACGTCGTCGACGTGGCGCCCGAGGACCTGAAGATCGGCATGGCCGTGAAGGTGAAGCTCCAGCCCACCGAGGGCGGCCCGCCGGTTCCGGTGTTCGTGCCGGCGTAAAGCCTGCCCGAACAGTTGCTCCCCCTCTGGGGGAGCTGTCGGCGAATGCCGACTGAGGGGGTCCGCTCAAACGCTCGGGATGACCCCCTCCGTCGCCTTCGGCGACACCTCCCCCGATGGGGGAGGAACTACGCGCCCTCCGCCGCCAACCTCGCGATCAGCGGCCCGGCCTCCCGCGGATGCCTCAGCCTGTACTTCGCCAGATGCGCCAGCGCCGGGTCGGCCATCTCCGCGTCGATGCGTTTCCGGCGCCCCTCATAGGTGTCCCACGCCCAGCGGATGGGATGCTCCTTGTCGAGCCAGCGCACGAAGGTCTCGGTGTTGCCCGTCCCCGGCCACAGCTCCCGCCCCGTCCACGCCCGATCGAACGAACGCCGGAACACCCGCGCCATCACCACCCACTTCGGATAGTCCAGCCAAACCGCGTGCGTCGCCCGCGCCAGGATGATCGGCCGCACCTTGGAATAGTTGCCGCAACTCACCCAGGCCTCACCGGCCGCCGCTGCGCTCACCCGCCGCTGGAACTCCTCCGGCTCGTTGCGGTGCAGGTCGTACCACCCCGCCTGCCAGTTGATCGCATCCAGGTCGATATGTCGCGCGCCGATGGCCGTCGCCAGCGTCGCGGCAAAGGTCGTCTTCCCCGATCCGGAGGTGCCGCTGACTGTGACGCGCATGCCTTCAATCCTGATCGTCCCAGGGCCCGCTTTGCGGAACGCGCCCATCAGGTCAACCGTCAGGCGTCGGGGCAAAGGTGGTCCGGCAGGGGCTACCAGCCATCTCAGTCCCAAGACCTCCGTCTGCACCTCAAGCTTCCTTGGACTGCTCTGGCGGGGTCCGGAATGCGCGAGATGCGCGGCCGGCGCAGCGGTAGTTCGGAGCCATGCCCGACTTCCGAAAAGACAGCGCCGCCCCGCGGCCGACACACCTGAACGCCGGCAACATCCTGTTCCTGGCCTCAGCCGCCGCCGTGGCGACCTCGACCAGCTACACGGTTCAGCCGGAGATTCGCGTCATTGCGGCAGACTTGAGTGCGTCGCTCTCCACCACCAGCGCCGCTGCGGGCCTGCCAATCCTTGGCTACATGTTGGGGTTGGCCCTGCTGGTCCCGCTTGTTGATCGCGTCCGGGCCTACGTCTTGGTGCCCGCACAGCTTGTGGCCCTCGCCGGGGCGCTGCTCCTGACGTCGGTCGCGAATACCGTGATCGTCTTCGGAACGGGCCTCTTCCTGTCCGGAGTCTGCGCCAGCACCGGGGCGCAAATGAGCACGCTTGCGGCGAAGCACTCGCCACCCGACCGCCAGGGCCGCGCCCTGGGCTGTGTCACGGCAGGCATATCCGCGGGAATCCTCTTTGGCCGAATGATCGGCGGCGGCCTTACCGACCTTGTGGGGTGGCGCGCCATGCTTCTCCTGGTCGCGGTGGCCTGCGTGCTCTGCGCCGTGGTCGGCCGGGCGGTACTTCCCCGGCACATCGAACGCCAGTCGGGGTCGTGGCTGTCCGGGCTTCTGTCTGCGCCTCGGCTGTTGCGCACCCATCCGGACCTCTTGGTCACGTCAGCGGCCGGGGCGCTCTGGTTTTTCGCCTTCAGTCTCGTCTGGGTTGGCGTCTCTCTGGCGCTCTCCCTACCCCCTCATGGGTTGTCCCCGACGATGGTCGGGCTCTACTCGCTCGCGGGGGCCGCCGGGATGGCCGTGACGCCGTTGGCTGGCCGTTTGGCGGACCGCTTCGGCGCCCGCCCGATCGTATTGGGCGGTCTTGCGCTGGCGCTTGCCTGCACCTTGGCAATGACGCCAGCGCTGGGTCTCGCGCCCCTGTTGCTCATCGCTCTGGCGCTGTTCGACGCCGGACTCTTCGGTGCGCAGGTTGCCAATCAAAGCCGCGTGCTGAACATCGACCCCCTGCGGCCCGCGCAATTGAACAGCACCTACATGGTCATCTACTTCGTGGGGGGGAGCCTCGGCGCCGCAGCCGGCGGACCCATCGTGTCGTCACTCGGATGGCCGACGGCAGCGGGCGTCGCCGCCGCGGCGATCCTCATCGCGCTCGTGCTCTATATCCCGCGGCGACGCTTGCCCCTTGCGAGATCCGCGGAGGCGGGCGCGCCTGCGGTCGGTGAATGAGCCGCCTGAGGAGGGCTCGAGTCCTTGCCAAGTGGGCAAAGGCTCGGTCCGAATTGCGCCGCAGGCGTGTTTCGGGGTCACGTCAGAAGAGGACGCACCCCCGCCCACCAAACCTTGCTTTCCGCGCCACCTCATGTTCCTTTTTCGTTCATGCCCGCCCCGCCCGACATGGCCGAACGGCATGCGCGCGTCCTGGCTCGGTTGACCGAGCTGGGGCTGGCGCTGGCTGAGCAGACGTTCGAGGACGCGCAAGGCGCCGAGACGCCGGCCGAGCGGATGGAGGCGGTGAAGGCGTTCCACACCGTCTCGCGCTCGGTGCGCCAGTGCGTGGCGCTGGAGGCGCGGCTGGTCCGCCAGCAGGCGCAGGACGCGCGCGAGGCCGAGCGGGCGCTGGCGGCCGCGCCGCCGCGCAAGCCGGGCGGCGCCGAACTCTCCCGGCGTATCTCGGCGGTGCGCGACGCCGTCACCCGCGTCATCTGGCACGAGGTCGAGGACGACGAGTCCGCCGCCTGGCTGGAGGAGATGCTGGACGAGGGCATCGCCTCCGATTGCGTGCGTGACGACTTCTGCGCCGAGCCGCTGGACGATCACATCGCCCGCCTCTGCCAGGAAATGGGCCTTTCGGAAGACGCCGCACTCAATTGGCGCGACCTGCCCGACCCGCCCGCGCCGCCCCCTGTCCCCGACGAGGACAACCACGACGATCCGCCGGACGA
The DNA here is from genome assembly GCF_001824475.1 of Phenylobacterium sp. RIFCSPHIGHO2_01_FULL_69_31. GTDB lineage: Bacteria > Pseudomonadota > Alphaproteobacteria > Caulobacterales > Caulobacteraceae > Phenylobacterium. The sequence continues at coordinate 81,382 of NZ_MHXN01000039.1, forward strand.
CACGGCCTCGCCACCGGCCGACGCCCCGCCGGAGCCCCCACCGCAGAACTCGGGCTGACGACGCCGGGCCCCGGCGCGTCAGCGCCCGAAAGACCTCACCGCAGAAAACGCAGAATGACGCGGAAGCGGGCCGTGCCTGCTGCGCCTTCGGCGTCATTCTGCGTTTTCTGCGGTTTCAACGAGAGCGCCTGCGGCGCGCGGGGCTCCGGCCGTTCAGGCCTCCTCGCCCGCGCTCACCTCGGCCAGCACCTCATCCGTGTGCTCGCCCAGCTTGGGTGGGTGGCGGCGGATGTTGGAGGGGGTCTTGGAGAACTTCACCGGCGGCTTCATCAGGCGATAGGCGCCCAGGTCCGGATGCTCGTACCCCTCGAAGAAATCGACCGCCTTCAGGTGCGGGTCGTCCGGCAACTCGTCCAGGGTGTTGGTCTTCACCACCGGGATCGACAGGGGCTTCAGGATATCCAGCCACTCCTGGGTCGTCTTGGTGGCCGCCGCCTTCTCGATGAGGCCGTAGAGTTCCTGGATGTGCTTGGCCCGGGTCCCGTAGTCGGCGAACCGCGGATCGGACTGGATCAGGTCGCCATAGCCGGCCGCCTGGAAGAACATGTCCCACTGCTTGTCGGTGTAGGGCAGCAGGCCGATGTAGCCGTCCTTGGTCCTGTACGGCTTGCGGTTCGGGTTGATCACCCGCTGATACCCCCACTGGCCGGTCGGCGGCTGGAAGGTGTGGTCGTAGAGGTGCTCCACCAGCAGGAAGCTGGTCACGCACTCGAACATCGGGACCTCGACGAACTGGCCCTCGCCCGTCCGCTCCCGGTGCAGCAGGGCGGCCGTGACCGCCTGGGAGAGGAACAGGCCCGAGACCTTGTCCGCGACCAGGGTCGGCAGGATGCGCGGCGTCGGCTGCCCGTCCGTGCGGCCCAGGATGTCGGCGCAGCCCGAGGCGGACTGGATCAGGTCGTCATAGGCCGGCTCACCGGCATAGGGCCCGTCCGAGCCGTAGCCGGCCGCGTGGACGAAAACGATGTCCGGCTTTATCGCGGCCACCTCCTCGTAGGAGAGGCCCAGCCGCTTCATGCCCTCGTAGCGGACCGAGGAGGCCAGCACGTCGCACGACTTGATCAGCCGGCGCATGGCGCGCTTGCCGGCCTCGGACTTCATGTCCACCAGCACCGAGCGCTTGTTGCGGTTGATGGTCAGGAAGATCGGCCCCATGCCCCGGGGCGCGCCCTCGGGCAGGTGGCCCGCCCAGCGCATGATGTCGCCGCCGTCGCCGCGGCCCGAGCCGGGGTCCTCCACCTTGATCACGTCCGCGCCCTGGTCGGCCAGGATCTGGGTGCCGTAGGCGCCGTTGACCACGCTGGTCAGGTCCAGGATGCGGATGCCGGCCAGCGGCCCGGTCGGCTTGGAGCCCATGGTCTTGGCGGTCATGCGTTCCCTCTACGTGTGTTCCAGCCGGTCGATCATGGCCTGGAGCTCGGCCACGATCGCCTGTTGTTTCTCTTCCAGCCGTGCGACCCGGCCGGCCACGCCCACCGCGGCCACCCGCCCGAACGGGCCCTTGGGCAGGGCCGCGCCGATGATGCCGAGGCCCGGCGAGATGCTGTTCTTCGAGAAGGCGTAGCCCCGGGCGCGGACCTCGTTGACCCGAGCCATCAGCTCCTCGCGCGACTGCATGGCGCCGTCGCCGGACACGTTGATCCGCCGGCGCAGCCGCTCGATCTCGGCGTCCTTCTTGGCGGACAGCAGGACCAGGCCCATCCCCGAGCGCGCCAGCGGGCGCAGCGTGCCCGGCGGGGCGCGGAACTGCAGCGGTTCGGCCGAATGTATGACGTGGACATACTGGGCATGCAGGTCGCTCTGCACCGCCAGCACCACCGTCTCGTCCACCTTGCGGTGGAGGTCCTCCAGCGCGGACAGCAACGGGCCTTCGCCGAACAGGGCCGCCGGCACCCAGCTTCCCAGCACCGCGATCCGCATGGTCGGGAAATAGGTCCGCCGCTCGCGGTCGTAGTCCAGGTAGCCGAGGGCCACGAGCGACTTCATCAGGGCCGAACCGCTGGAGGTGGGGTAGCCCAGCTCCTCCAGGATTTCCTTCAAGGCCAGGGGACGGCGCTGGCGCGCGAAGACTTCCAGGATCTCCAGCGCCCGCTGCGCAGACTTCACCGCTCCTTCGGCCACAGAAGCCCCTTGGTCCAGATACGAGGCAATTCGATCCACATATATGGAAATTCGATCCACATATGGGCGATTGTCTATAGAGCTAGTATCCCTTCGCCGAGGCCTGTTCAATGGCCCGAAAACAGGACCGAAGGGGAGGCGCCATGCATTTCGAGCTCTCGGAAGAGCACCGGATGCTCAAGGACCTGGTGCAGAAGTTCGTTCGCGACGAGCTCATGCCCCTGGAGGCCGCCGTCATGGCCCGCGAGGCCGAGGGCAAGGGCCTCTACCTGCCCCCCGAGGACCAGCAGCGGCTGGACGCCAAGGCCCATGAGCTGGGCCTGTTCGGCCTGGACGCGCCGGAGGACGTGGGCGGGTCCGACCTGCCGATGCTGGCGATGGTCGGCGTGGAGGAGGAGATCGGGCGCTGCGTTACGCCCTACACCCTGCCGCCGGACAGCCCGAACCTGCGGATGCTGATGGCCACGGTGAACGACCGGCAGCGCGAGGCCTACCTGGCCCCCTACGTGGCCGGTAAGACCGTGTCCGCCATCGGTATTTCCGAGCCTGGGGCGGGATCCGACCCCGCCGCCATGACCACCTCGGCGGTCCGCGACGGCGACGACTGGGTGATTAACGGCCGGAAGATCTGGATCACGCGGGCTCAGGACGCCGACTTCACGATCCTGATGGCCGTCACCGACAAGGCGAAGGGCGCCCGCGGCGGGATGAGCGCCTTCCTGGTCGACAAGGGCACGCCCGGCTTCAACGTCCTGCGGCGCATCCCGATGGTGGGGGGGCAGTACACCTACGAGATCGCCCTGGAGGACTGCCGGGTCGAGGGCTGGAAACTGCTGGGTCAGGAGGGGGCCGGGTTCGCACCCATGCAGGTGCGCCTGGGCACCCGGCGGATCCAGATGGCGGCCTGGTCCATCGGCATGGCCCAGCGGGCGCTGGACATGGTCATCGAGTACGCCCCCCAGCGGAAGACCTTCGGCATGCCGCTCTCGGAGCGCCAGGCGATCCAGTTCTGGGTGGCCGAGGCGGCGACCAAGATCCATGCGGCGCGGCTGATGACCTACGACTGCGCCTGGAAGCTGGACAGCGGGCGTGACGTCCGCTCCGAGATCAGCATGATCAAGTGGTACGCCACCGAAATGGCCTATGAGACGGTCGACCGGGCCATGCAGGCCTTCGGCGCCATGGGTATGACCAAGGAACTACCGCTTCAGCTCATGCAGGCGAAGCTGCGCACCATGCGAATCTATGACGGCCCTACCGAGGTGCATAAGTGGGTGGTGGCCAGGAACCTGTTGGGGACGAGACGATGAAGACGACTTTCGGCGACCACGTGAAGGTCGCGCTGGACGGGCATGTGGCGGTGGTCACGCTGGACCGGCCGCCGCACAATTTCGTCTCGGTGGAGTTCATGGCCGACCTGGCCGACGCCATGGAGGCGGCCGATGCGTCGAACGACGTCCGCGCCATCGTGCTGCAGAGCGAGGGCAGGACCTTCTCGGGCGGCGCCGACTTCGCCTCGCCCACCGACAAGGTCGCCAGCAGCATGGAGGGGGTGAACGCCCTCTACGACCAAGCCGTGCGGCTGTTCTCGGTCCAGAAGCCGATCGTGGCGGCGGTCCAGGGCTCGGCCGTGGGCGCGGGCCTGGGCCTGGCGCTGGTGGCCGATTTCCGGATCGCGGCCCCCGAGGCGCGGTTCGCCGCCAACTTCGTGAAGCTGTCGTTCCACCCCGGCTTCGGCCTGACGCACACCCTGCCCCGGCTGGTCGGCCAGCAGCGCGCGGCGCTGATGTTCCTCACCGGGCGGCGGATCAAGGCGGAGGAGGGCCTCGCCTGGGGTCTGGTCGACGAGGTGGTCCCGATGGCCGAGCTGCGCGACGCGGCTCTGCGGCTCGCCCGCGAAATCGCCGAGAACGCGCCGCTGGCGGTGCTGGCGACCCGCAAGACCCTCCGGGCTGGCCTGGCCGCCGCGGTGAAGGCGCAGACCGGCGTCGAGCACGAGGAGCAGGCGCTGCTCCGGGCGACCGAGGACTTCGCCGAGGGCGTCCGGTCGGTCGCCGAGCGGCGTCCCGGGAACTTCGTGGGGCGGTGACGATGCGCGCCGCCCTGGCCGCCCTGGCGCTCGGCCTCGCGGCGGCTCCGCCCGCGGGGGCCCAGGCGCTGGTCGATCCGGGCGGTCGCCCCACGGTGCAGCTGCGCACGCGGCCCGAGGCGGCGGGCGACGTCTATCGCTACCGCAGCGAGACGCGGTTCGTGCAGAAGGACGACCAGGGCGGGCAGACCCAGAGCAACACCCTGACCTTCGACCTGGAGGTGCTCGGCGAGGCGTCCGACGGCCAGCGCCTGCGCTACACCCTGCGCGAGGGACGGCTGGAGGACAGCGGCGGCGCCTCGATGAGCGCGGCGATGGACGCGGCGGTGGGCGGCAGCCTCGACTTCCGTATCCAGCATGGCCGCATCGTCGCGGTGGAGAACTGGCCCGAATACAGGACCCGGCTGCTGGCCCGGGTGGACGCCGCCCTGCCCGCCGCCGACCCGGTGCGGGCGCTGATCCACGAGCGCATGGCGAACCCACCCCTCGCGGCGGCGCAGGAGATGGTGCTGGGCGACGTGATCATCCTCGCCATGATGGAGCCGCAAGGCGCCCTGCCGCTCGGCCTGACCGCCCTGGCCGACCCGACCGCGTCGAAGGCCACGCTGGACGTCCGCGTCGCCCGGCCGGGCTGCGTCGTCGGCCTGGAGCGCCAGACCAACCGCGAGGCGGCGGGCGTCGTGCGCGCCACGGTCAGCAAGGCCGAGCTGGCGATCGGCGACGGCCGGGTCCTCACCTTGGAGGAGCGGCGGGTGACCCGCGCGCCGGGCGGCTCCCAGGAGGAGACCGTGGCGATCCGGCGCCTGGGCGCGCCCCCCGCCTGCTGACCGAAGCCTCAGCCCTGGGCGAATCGCTCGCCCGCCGCCCGCTCGCACTCCGCGGCCAGTTCCTTGAACAGCAGCGACAGGATCACGAGCGCCCGGCCCTCGACGTCAGGCGCCTCCGCGCCGGGATGCCAGTCGACAGCGATGTCGAAGGCCAGCTCCGGGATCAGGGCGTTGCGACCCAGCACGCTGACAACGGCGGCGCCGGGATCGCCGGGCTTGGCCCGGGCGGCCACGATCCAGCGGAGCTGTTCCGGCGTCGCGCTCACAGCCGCTCCATCTGCTCGAGTTCGCGCGCCGCGCCGACGATGGCGGGATAGGGGTGGAGCACGAGGTAGGTCGGGATCGCGGCCACATAATCAGACAGGCGACCCTTGTCCTCGAACCGGGTGCGGAACGCCCCCGACGCCAGCCGCTCGGCGATGCGCGGGGCGATGCCGCCCGAGATGAACACACCGCCCCGGGCGCCGAAGGTCAGGGCCAGGTCGCCGGCTACCTCGCCGAGGATGCCGCCGAAGCGGTCCAGCGCCTCCCCGGCCAGCGGGTCCCCCACCAGGCCTTCCCTGGTCACCGCCATCTCGTCCGGCAGCACCGCGGCCTGACCGCGCAGGTCGGCGAGGGCCACGTAGAGATCGTAGAGACCCTGGCCCGACAGCAGCCGCTCGATGGAGACGCGCTCGTACTTGGCCATCAGGCGCTTCAGCACCTCGACCTCGACCTCGTCCGACGGCGCGAAGCCCGCGTGCCCGCCCTCGGTGGCGATCGCCACGTCGCCGCGCTGGCTGCGCACCAGGGCCGCGACGCCGAAGCCGGTGCCCGCGCCCAGGGCGACGATCGGGCAGTCGTGAGGGCCCTTCGGCAGCGCCGGTCCCAGCGGACGCAGGTCCTGGCCCTCCAGAAGCGGGCAGGCCAGGGCCTGGGCCGCGAAGTCGTTGATCAGTTCGACCGCTTCGAACCCGAAGTGCGCCAGGAGGTCGCCCTCCGAGACCCGCCAGTCGAGATTGGTGAACTCGATCTCGCCGTCCAGCACCGGGCCCGCCACCGCGATCACCGCCCGCGGCGGCAGCTTTCGGCCCACGGTGGTCTCGATGTACTCGCCGACGATGGCGTCGAGGCTGGGATAGTCCTTGCACGGAAAGCTGCGGGGATTGCGGATGTGGCCCTGCCCGTCCACCAGGGCGAAGCGGGCGTTGGTGCCGCCGACGTCGCCCACCAGCCCGACCCAATGACCCTTCATCAGGCGGCCTCGAAGAGCGCGCAGGCGCCGGTGTCCGCCGGACCCGCCGCACGGCGCATCCAGCCGAACAGCTCGCGTCCGTAGCCGTGGCCGGCGGGGGGACAGACCGCCCGCTCGCGGCGCATCAGCTCGGCCGGGTCGACCTTGATTTCCAGCGTCCCGGCCTCGGCGTCGAGGCGGATGACGTCGCCATCGCGGACATAGGCCAGGGGGCCGCCCACCGCCGCCTCGGGCGTGACGTGGATGGCCGCCGGGACCTTGCCGCTGGCGCCCGACATGCGGCCGTCGGTGACCAGCGCGACCTGGAACCCACGATCGAGCTGTACGCCGAGCGGCGGGGTGAGGGAGTGCAACTCGGGCATGCCATTCGCCTGGGGCCCCTGGAAGCGGACCACGGCGACGAAGTCCCGGTTCAGCTCGCCGCGCTTGTGGGCGGCCAGGAGATCGTCCTGATCTTCGAAGACCAGGGCGGGCGCCTCGACGATGCGGTGCTGCGGTTTCACGGCGGAGGTCTTGATCACGCCCCGGCCGAGGCCGCCGGTGAGGACGCGCAGGCCGCCTTCGGCCTCGAACGGGTCGTCGGCAGGGCGCAGGATGTCGCGGTTCAGGCTGGCCGCCGGACCTTCGCGCCAGACCAGCTTGCCGTCGTCCAGGAACGGCTCCTGCTGGTAGCGGCGCAGCCCCGCGCCGGCGACCGTACGAACGTCGTCGTGGACCAGGCCGTGGTCCAGCAGGGTGCGGGTGACGAAGGCCATACCACCGGCCGCGTGGAAGGCGTTCACGTCCTCGGACCCGTTGGGATAGACCCGGGCCAGTAGCGGCGTGACCCGCGACAGGTCGTGGAAGTCCTCCCAGGCGATCTGGATGCCGGCGGCGCGGCCCATGGCCAGGATGTGCAGGGTGTGGTTGGTCGAGCCGCCGGTGGCGAGCAGGCCGGCGATCGCATTCACCAGGCTCTTGGCGTCGATCACGGCGGAGAAGGGCGTGTAGTCGTTGCCGCCGTCGCGGATTTCCACCGCCCGCTTCGGGGCCGCCGCGGTCAGGGCGTCGCGCAGGGGCGTGTTCGGGCTGATGAACGCCGCGCCGGGCAGGTGCAGGCCGGTCATCTCCATCATCATCTGGTTGGAATTCGCTGTGCCGTAGAACGTGCAGGTGCCCGGGCCGTGGTAACTCTTCATCTCGCTGTCGAGCAGCTCCTCGCGGGTCGCCTTGCCCTCGGCGTAGAGGCCGCGGACCCGGGCCTTCTCGGAGTTGGAGATCCCCGAGGTCATCGGCCCGCCGGGCACGAAGATGGTGGGCAGGTGTCCGAAGGCGGCGGCGCCGATGAACAGGCCCGGCACGATCTTGTCGCAGATGCCCAGCATCAGCGTCGCGTCGAAGGCGTCGTGCGTCAGGGCCACGGCCGTCGACATGGCGATCACGTCGCGGCTGAACAGCGACAGCTCCATGCCCGGCCGGCCCTGGGTGACGCCGTCGCACATGGCGGGGACGCCGCCGGCGAACTGGGCGGTCGCCTTCACCTCGTGGGCGGCCTTGCGGATGATGGCGGGGAACCGCTCGTACGGCTGGTGGGCCGAGAGCATGTCGTTGTAGGCCGAGACGATGGCCACGTTCGGCGCGGCGGGATCGCGCATGCGCAGCTTGTCGCCGTCGGGCGAGGCGGCGAAGGCATGGGCCCAGTTGGCGCAGGACAGCTTGCCGCGGCCGGGACCGGCGTGGCGGGCGGCCTCCATCCGCTCCAGATAGTCGGCGCGGCTGGCGCGGCTGCGCTCCACGATCCGTCGGGTGACCTCGGCGGTGACAGGATGCATGGGTTTCAACCTCGGTCCGGGGTCCAGAAGATGCGGATGGGCGCCTTGGCTTGCGAGATCAGGCGTCCGACGGGCAGGTCTTCACCCGCCAGAGCGCGCCCGATCACCCCGCGCTTAGCCTCACCCGCGATCAAGAGGAAGATGGCGCGTGCGTTCGCCAGGGCCGACAGGGTGAGCGTGACCCGGGCGACTGGGGGCTTGCCCAGCCCCTCCGGCACGCGGCGCAGCAGTTCCGGTGTGGTCAGGCCATCTTCCAACCCCGGGTCGCCCGGGATCAGAGACGCGATGTGCCCGTCCTCGCCCATGCCCAGCATGAGGGCGTCGAAGGGCTGCAGCGCAGCCAGGGCGGCCGGCTCGGGCTCCGGCCACAGCGGCAGCAGGTGCGCCTTGGCCGCTGCCCCCCTCAACAGACGCTCGCGCACGAGGCGGGCGTTCGAAGCGGGGTCGTCGGGCGCCACGCAGCGCTCGTCCGACAGGGTCACAATCACGCGCGTCCAGTCCAGCGAGGCCGCGGCGAGGCGATCGTAGACCGGGCCAGGAGAGCGGCCGCCCGTCGCCACCAGGCCCGCACGGCCATGGGTGCGCAGGGCCGCGGCCAACTGGGCATGCACGGCGTGGGCGGCGGCGTCCGCCAGAACGGCTCCGTTGGAATAGGTCTCGATCATGCCTGCTTCCATAACGCGCCGCGCGCGTCCGCGGCGCCCATCGATCGCAGCATTTCGTCCGCGCAATGGAACCTGACCGGGTCGACCTGCGTCCTACCACCGGATGTCAGGCGCCGTCTGCGGATGCGGGTGGCGCGAAGGAAAACGTGCCGTGCGCATCGCCCAGGTCGCTCCCCTCTACGAAGCCGTGCCGCCCAAGTTGTACGGCGGGACCGAACGCGTCGTCGCGCACCTGACCGACGCCCTGGTGGGCCTCGGCCACGACGTCACGCTTTTCAGCAGCGCCGACGCCCAGACCCTCGCGACGCTGGCGCCGGTGCGGGACCAGGCCATCCGGCTGGACCCTGCGCCCCTCAAGTCCGACCTCGCGGCCCACCTGACCCAACTCTACGAGGTGCGGCGCCGGGCCGCCGAGTTCGACGTGATCCACTTCCACACCGACATGATCCAGTTTCCGATGTTCGAGGACATGGCCGAGCGGACCATCACCACCCTGCACGGCCGTCTAGACCTGAAGGACCTGCCCGAAGTCTATCGCCGCTGGCCGCAGTTTCCCCTGGTGTCGATCAGCGACGACCAGCGGCGGCCCCTGCCCTTCGGGAACTGGGCCGCGACCGTGCATCACGGCATGTCGACCGAGCTCTACCGCTTCAGCCCGCGCGGCCAGGGCTATCTCGCCTTCCTGGGCCGCATCTCGCCCGAGAAGCGCCCCGACCGGGCCATCGCGATCGCCACCGCCGCCGGACGCTCCTTGCGGATCGCGGCCAAGGTCGACAACGCCGACCGGAGCTATTTCGACGCGACGATCGAGCCCCTGCTGCACAATCCGCTGGTCCGTTTCGTCGGCGAGATCGGCGACACGGAGAAGTCGGCATTTCTCGGCGGAGCCGACGCCCTGCTGTTCCCGATCGACTGGCCGGAACCCTTCGGCCTGGTGATGATCGAAGCCATGGCGTGCGGAACGCCGGTCATCGCGTGGGAAAACGGGTCCGTCCCCGAAGTCGTGGAGGATGGTGTGACGGGCTTCATCGTCCGATCCGAGGCCGAGGCCCGCGACGCGGTCTTCCGGCTTCCGGAACTTGACCGGCGCGCAATTCGGGCGCGCTTTGAGGAACGGTTCTCGGCGGTGGCCATGGCTCGCCGCTATCTGGAGATCTACCAGCGCCTCCCCCAGAGCGCGCCTCTCACGGAGGCGGCCTGAACGCCGGATAGCGGCAGGAGCAGACGATGAACGACATGGCGCCGGCCCCTGAAGCGCCGGTCGAATGGGGCGAGATCGAGGAACCGCGCGTTCCGCAGCGCCTCTATGCGCTCAAGGACCGCGACACCTTCATCGTCGCAGACAGCCACGGCGACATCGCCGGGGCGGCCGATGGCCTGTTCCACCACGACACCCGCATCCTGTCGCGATGGGAGGTCACGCTTGGCGACCGCTCGCCCACCCTGCTGTCGGGGGCCGTGAGCCAGGACAACGTCTATTTCACCTCGCACGGCCTGAACCGCGCGATCCCTGCCCCCGCAGGCCCCGCCGGTCCCCCGGGGGTGGTGCACATCGAGCGTAAGCGGTTCCTGTGGCACGAGCGGCTTTACGAACGGATCCGGCTGACTAACTACAGTCCCAACCCAATGAGCCTGCCGCTGGTCCTGCGCTTCGCCGCGGACTTCCGCGACATGTTCGAGGTGCGCGGGGCGCGGCGGCGGGCGCGGGGGCGGCTGTTCCCGCCCGAGATCGGCGAGCGCTGCGTACGCTTCCGCTACGAGGGCCTGGACCGGGTGGCGCGCGCCAGCGTGGTGTCGCTGTCCGACACTCCAGATTCCCTCACGGCGGGCGAGGCGCACTTCGACATCTCGCTCGAGACCGACGAATGCCGGGACATCTATGTGGAGGTGGGAGCCGGCGAGGCCGACCCGCCGTCGCGCAACCGCTTCCGCGCCGCGGCCGCCCGGGCGCGCTTCGCCATGCGCGAGCGCCGACGCCAGGGCGCGCGGATCTCCACCAATGGCCGGCTGTTCAACGCCTGGATCGACAAGTCGCGAGCCGACCTGGCCCTCCTGGCGACGCCGATGAAGACGGGGCCCTACCCCTACGCGGGCATCCCCTGGTTCTCCACCTGCTTCGGGCGCGACGGCATCGTCACCGCCTGGCAGATCCTGTGGTTCGAGCCACGCCTGGCCAAGGGCGTCCTGTCGTATCTGGCCGAGTGGCAGGCGACGGAGACCTCGGCGTTCCGCGATTCCGAGCCCGGCAAGATCATGCACGAGACCCGGCGCGGCGAGATGTCGGCCCTCGGCGAGGTGCCGTTCGGCCGCTACTACGGCGGTGTCGACACCACGCCCCTGTTCGTGGCCCTTGCCGGCGCTTACGCGGAACGTACGGGGGACTACGCCCAGCTCGATCGCTGGTGGCCCGCGCTGGAGCGCGCGGCCGGCTGGATCACCATGATGGCGGACAAGCATCCCCTGGGGCTGATCTCCTATGCCCGGGCGATGGATGGCGGCCTGACCAACCAGGGCTGGAAGGATTCCGGCGATTCCATCTTCCACGCCGACGGGCGTTTCCCGCAGGGGCCGGTCGCCCTCGTCGAGGTGCAGGGCTATGCCTACGCCGCCTACCGGACCATGGCGGCCCTGACGGCCCGGCGCGGCGATTCCGACGCCGCCGAGCGCTGGGGCGGGCGGGCCGCGGCGCTGCGCAAGGTGGTCGAAGACCGCTTCTGGATGCCGGAGCACGGCTTCTACGGCATCGCCCTGGACGGCCACAACGAGCTCTGCCGGGTGGTGTCGTCCAACCCCGGACACCTGCTGTTCACGGGACTGCCGCGCGCGGATCGGGCGGAGAAGGTCGCGCGGCAGCTGTTCTCCAGCGACCTCTTCTCCGGCTGGGGCTTGAGAACCCTAGCCATCGAGCAGCAGCGCTTCAACCCGATGTCCTATCACAACGGCTCGGTCTGGCCGCACGACACGGCCCTGGCCGCCCTGGGCCTCTCCTACTACGGCGAGCGGGCGGGCGTGGTGAAGCTGACCGGCGCGATGTTCGAAGCGGCCACCCAGCTGGACATGCGCCTGCCGGAGCTGTTCTGCGGCTTTCCGCGCGCGGCGGGCGAGCCTCCCGTGGCCTATCCGGTGGCCTGCCTTCCCCAGGCGTGGGCGGCGGGGTCGGTCTTCATGCTGTTGCAGGCGTGCCTGGGCCTGTCGATCAGCGGAGAAGGCGCCGAGGTGGAAATCCGCGATCCGCACCTGCCCGTCGGCATCGATCGCCTGGCCGTCACCGACCTGCAGGTGGCGGACGGCGGCATCGACCTGACGTTCGAGCGCCAGGATGGGCGCATCGCCGTGCACTCGAACAGCCGCGGACCGCGGCTGCGCGTGCGGTATAGCTGAGGCGGGAGCAAAAGCGGCCCCAGCTGCGTTTCAGTGTCGACCAGCAGACGGAGGGGCCTGCTTGCGGACCGTGCGTATCGTCAGGAGGAATGGGTCTTGAGCCAGAACCTGGACCTGTTCCCGATCGGCAACTGCACGGCCAGCGCCCTGATCGACAGGGCCGGACGCTATGTCTGGGCCTGCGCGCCGCGGGTGGACGGCGACCCGTTCTTTTCGGCCCTGCTGGGGGGGAAGGACCCGGGCGCCCCCGACGCCTGCGGCCTGTGGTCGATCGAGGTGGAGGGCGCTGTCGAGACGGTGCAGGGCTACCTGCGCAACACGGCCATCCTGCGCACCGAGATTCGCAACGCCGACGGCGCGGCGGTGGAGATCATCGACTTTTCACCCCGCTACCGGCACCTCGGCCGCCAGTACCGGCCGCTGGCCTTCGTGCGCATCGTCCGCCCCCTGCGCGGGACGCCCCGCGTCCGGATCCGCCTTCGGCCGATGATGAACTATGGGGAGCGGCCGTGCTACACGACGGCCGGGTCCAACCACATCCGCTACGTGGGCGCGGAGGTGACGCTCAGGCTCACCACCGACGCCCCGGTCAGCCACATCATCGCCGAACGGGCCTTCCGCCTGGAGGAGCCGATCGGCCTCTTCCTCGGCCCCGACGAGGGGCTGGACGCCGAGGTCTCGACCACCGCCGCGCGGATGCTGCGCGAGACGACCGACTACTGGCGCGGCTGGGTGCGGACACTCACGGTGCCGCTGGAGTGGCAGGAGGCGGTGATCCGCGCAGCCATCACCCTGAAGCTGTGCGCCTACGAGGAGACCGGCGCCATCGTCGCCGCCCTCACCACCTCGCTACCGGAGCACAACGCCGCGCCGGGAGCGGGGCGCAATTGGGACTACCGATACTGCTGGCTGCGCGACGCCTACTACGTCGTCCAGGCGCTGAACCGGCTGGGCGCCGCCGACATGCTGGAGAACTACCTGGTCTACCTGCGCAACCTGGTGGACCAGGCGAGCCGCGGCGACATGAACCCCAGCGGGGCGCCGGCGGCGCAGCCTGAGCTACCGGGCATGGCCTATGCGGGAACCCCGAACGGCAAGGCCGGCCATGTGCAGCCGGTTTATGGCGTCGGCCTGGAGCCGGTGCTCACCGAATGGATCGCCCCGCACCTGCCCGGCTATCGTGGGATCGGCCCGGTGCGGGTGGGGAACCAGGCGCACGAGCATCTGCAGCACGACGTCTACGGTCAGATCGTGCTCTCCACCGTCCAGGCCTTCTTCGACGAACGGCTGCTGCGGCCGGCCAACGTCGACGACTTCCGCGCTCTGGAGCCCATCGGCGAGCGCGCCTTCGAACTGCACGACAAGCCCGACGCCAGCCTCTGGGAATTCCGCGGCCGCGAGGCGGTGCACACCTATTCGTCGGTGATGTGCTGGGCGGCCTGCGACCGGCTGGGCAACGCGGCGGCGAAGCTGGGCCTGGCGGACCGCGCCGACTACTGGAACGGCCGCGCCGCGCAGGTCCGCGAAACCATCGAGCGGCGCGCCTGGAACGAGGCCGAGGGGCGCTTCGCCGCCACCTTCGAAGGCGATGGGCTGGACGCCAGTCTGCTCCAGATGGTGGACGTGCGGTTCCTGCCCGCGGACGACCCGCGCATGCAGGCGACGATGGCGGCGGTCGAACACGGGCTGCGGCGGGGACCTTACATGCTGCGCTATGCCATCCCCGACGACTTCGGACTGCCGGAGACCGCGTTCAACTTCTGCACCTTCTGGCTGATCGAGGCGCTGCACCTGTCAGGCCGCACCGACGAGGCCCGGACGCTGTTCGAGGAGATGCTCGGCCGCCGCACGGCCGCCGGCCTCCTGTCCGAGGACATCACCCTCGACGGGCGGGAGCTTTGGGGCAACTACCCGCAGACCTACTCCCTGGTCGGCCTGATCAACTGCGCCAACCTGCTGTCGAAGAGCTGGCAGTCGATCCGCTAACGGGCTCAGTCCGACCAGTCGCGGCCGAAGCGTTCGATGAGGGCGAAGGCGCCGGAGGGGCCCCAGCTGCCGGCGGCGTAAGGCTTTGGCGACTGGCCGGCTTCGGCCCAGGCGTCGGCGACGCCGTCGACCCAGCGCCAGGCTTCCTCCACCTCGTCGCGGCGGACGAACAGGGTGGCGTCGCCCTGGATTACGTCCAGCAGCAAGCGCTCGTAGGCGATCCGCCGCCGCCCGCCTGCGCCCTCGTAGGTGCGCAGCAGCGACAGCGACAGGGGCAGGGACTGCAGCCGCATGCCACCCTTGCTGAGGCCCGGCGCCTTGTTCATCAGGCTGAGCTTGATGTCCTCGTCGGGTTGCAGATCGATCACCAGGCGGTTCGGCGCCAGGTCCTGGGTGGAGGCGCTGCCGAAGATGGAGTGCGGCACCGGCTTGAACTGGATGGCGATCTGGGTTCGCTTCTCGGGCATCCGCTTGCCGGTGCGCAGGAAGAACGGCACCCCCGCCCAGCGCCAGTTGTCGATGTCGGCGCGCAGGGCCACGAAGGTTTCGGTGCCCGTCTTCTGGCCCCGCTCGGCCTCATAGCCGTCGGCGGACTTCCCGCCGACGACGCCGGGCGTGTACTGGCCGCGCACCGATTTTTCCTGGACGTCCTGACGGGTGAACCGGCGCAAGGATCGCAGGACCTTCACCTTCTCGTTCCGGACGGAGTCTGGCTCCATGTCGGCCGGGGGCTCCATGGCCACCAGGCAGAGAAGCTGCAGCATGTGGTTCTGCAGCATGTCCCTCAGGGCGCCGTACTCGTCATAGTAGGGCCAGCGCGTCCCGACGCCCTCGGTCTCGGCCACGGTGATCTGCACGTGGTCGATGGTCAGGTTGTTCCAGAGCGGCTCGAACAGGGTGTTGGCGAAGCGCAGGGCCAGCAGGTTCTGGACCGTCTCCTTGCCCAGGTAGTGGTCGATGCGGAAGATCTGGTTCTCGTCGAACACCACCCCCAGCGAGGTGTTGATGTGACGCGAAGTCTCGAGATCGCGGCCGATCGGCTTTTCCAGGACGATGCGCGTATCGTCGGTGGCGATCCCTGCGGCGGCCAGGGCGACGCAGACCTTCTCGTAAAGGCTGGGCGAGATGGCCAGGTAGAAGAACGGCCGCTTGGCGCCTTCCAGCGCCGGCTTCAGCTTGGCCGCGCCCTCGGCCGTGGTGGCGTCGGCGCCGACGTAGTCCAGCCGCTCCGAGAACCGCTTCCAGACCGTCTCGTCCAGGCCTTCCGGGCGCTCCGACAGGTTGGCGTGGGTCTGCTCCAGGAACGCCTCGCGGCTGAGTTCGGCGCGGGCGGTGGCCACGATCCGGAAGCCGTTCGGAAGGAAGCCGTCGGCGTCGAGGAAATAGAGCGACGCCAGCAGCATCCTTCGCGCGAGGTCGCCGGTTGCTCCGAACAGCACGATCGCGTCAGCCTGCGGCGTTGCGGGCATGGGGCCTCCTTGTCGAGCGCCGGAGACCACCGCGCGTCACGGTCCGGGTCAAGGGCCCGCGGCCCCGCCCGTTCACATTTGTGCGCTGCAGGATCGAAACGGCGTCAGCGGCGTTTGCATCTGTGGGTGGAGCGATATGTCGATTGATACCCTTACCGTGAACTTGCCTGCGCCGACGCCTCTCCGACTGGAGGAGGCGGCGCTGTTCCTCGACCTTGACGGCACGCTGGCGCCTATCGCTGCGCGGCCGGAGGACGTGCGCCCCGATCCGCGCCGCACGCGCCTTCTGGAACGCCTGCAGGAGGGTTTGGGGGGGCGGCTGGCCGTGGTGAGCGGTCGCACCCTCGAAGATATCGACCGGATCCTGGAGGGGCGCATCGTCTGTGCCTCGGGAGTCCATGGCCTGGTGCGGCGCGACTGCGACGGCCGGCTCCACACGCCGGCGCCCCATCCCGCCATGGATCAGGCGATCGCCGCCCTGCGGAGGTTCGCCGCCCGCGACGCAGGCCTGCTCGTGGAGGACAAGGGGGCCAGCGTGGCCCTGCATTTCCGCCTCGCCCGCCACCATTCCCTCGCCGCTCGCGAGCTCGCACGTCGCATTGCGGCCGACACCGGCCTCACCCTACAGGAGGGCGACATGGTCGAGGAACTTCGCACCCCTGGGCCGTCCAAGGGCGATTCGATCCGCGACTTCATGGACACGCCCATCTTCCGCGGCGCCCATCCCGTCTTCGCTGGCGACGATGCAACGGACGAGCATGGCTTCGCGGAGGTCGCACGCCTGGGTGGCTTCGGCGTTCTGGTCGGTCCTCCGCGGCGCACGCACGCACGGTTCGGCCTGCGCAACGTCGAGGACGTGC
Organism: Phenylobacterium sp. RIFCSPHIGHO2_01_FULL_69_31; assembly: GCF_001824475.1. Classification (GTDB taxonomy): domain Bacteria; phylum Pseudomonadota; class Alphaproteobacteria; order Caulobacterales; family Caulobacteraceae; genus Phenylobacterium. The sequence goes on from NZ_MHXN01000039.1 coordinate 97,885, forward strand.
TTGCCTGGCTGGAGGCGGCGCGATGACCCTGGCAGGCCACGGCTTCGCAGCGCTTACGCGGTCCTCTGAAGCCCCCGGACGGAGCGGCCGGGTATGAGCCGGCTAATCGTGGTGTCCAACCGGGTGAACCTCCCGTCCGGCGATGGCGAAGAGAGCGTGGGCGGCTTGGCTATGGCGCTCGCCGCCGCGCTGAAGGAGTATTCCGGCATCTGGTTCGGCTGGTCGGGAAAGACCACCGACACCTTCACCGGCGGGCTGAATATCGAGACGGTCGGCGGCGTGACGGCCGCGACCGTGGACCTCGAAGAGGTTGACCTCGACGAGTACTATAACGGCTACGCCAACAAGACCCTCTGGCCGCTGTTCCACTATCGAAACGACCTAGCAGCCTTCGATCGGGCCTTCGACAAGGGCTACACCCGCGTCAACGAACGGTTCGCCAGGACCCTCGCGCCGCTGATCGAGCCCGACGACATCATCTGGGTCCACGACTACCACCTGATCCCCCTGGCCAAGGAGCTGCGGGCCCTGGGGATCAAGAACCGGATCGGCTTCTTCCTGCACATCCCCTGGCCGGCCCACCAGGTGATGATCAACCTGCCGCGCCACCGCCAGCTGGTGGAAGCGATGTTCGACTACGATCTCGTGGGCTTCCAGACGGCCGAGTACCAGCAGGCGTTCGAGGAATATGTGCTCTCCGAGGCCGACGGCTCGATCCTGCGCCCAGGTTGCGTGAAGGGGTTCGGCCGCGTCCTGGAGGTCGGCGCGTTCCCGATCGGCATCGACGCCGAAGACTTCGCCCGGATGAAGAAGAGCGCGCGCGCCCGCCGGATGCGCGACCTGATGACCGCCTGCACCGTCTTCCGCCACCTGATCGTGGGCGTCGACCGGCTGGACTATTCGAAGGGGCTGGAAGAACGCTTCCTGGGCTTCGAGCAGTTCCTGCAGCGCAATCCGGACCTGCGCCGCGAGGTGCTGATGCTGCAGATCGCCCCGGTGAGCCGCGAGGCGGTCGAGGCCTATCAGGAGATCCGGGGCCGCCTCGACGGGCTGTCGGGCCGCATCAACGGCGAATTCGCCGATGTGGACTGGGCGCCGCTGCGGTGGGTGAACCGCAACTACCGTCGCGATGAGCTAGCCGGCATCTACGGCGCCGCCCGGGTGGGTCTGGTCACGCCGCTGCGCGATGGGATGAACTTGGTGGCCAAGGAGTATGTGGCAGCACAGAACCCGGAAGACCCTGGGGTCCTGATCCTGTCGCGGTTTGCCGGCGCTGCGCGACAGATGCCCGATGCGCTTCTGGTCAACCCCAACAGCCCGGAGGAAGTCGCCGACGCCCTGAAGCGCGCGCTGGCCATGGAGCGGCCAGAGCGGATCCGGCGGTGGACGAGCCTGTTCGAGTCCGTGGAGCGGGAGGACGTCGCCGCCTGGCGGGACGCCTTCGTCGAGGCGCTGATCGGCAACCCGGCCAAGGCGCGGCCCGCGCTGGTGATCTGAATGCCGGACAAGCTCGCCCGCTATCGCGCGATGCGGGACTTCTCGCAGACCGCCGAACCCGACAGCGCCGAGAAGACGAAGGCGTCGAAGCGCCTCCGCTTCGTCATCCAAAAGCACGCCGCGACCCGCCTGCACTACGACTTCCGCCTGGAGCTGGACGGGGTGTTTCTCTCCTGGGCGGTCACCCGGGGCCCGTCGCTGGATCCGGCCGACCGGCGCCTGGCGGTGCAGACCGAGGACCATCCGCTCGACTACGGGGATTTCGAGGGGACCATCCCCAAGGGCCAGTACGGCGGCGGCACGGTCATGTTGTGGGACCGCGGTTATTGGGAGCCCGAGGGCGATCCCAAGGCGATGCTCAAGAGCGGTGACCTGAAGTTCACGCTGGACGGCGAGCGGCTGAAGGGCTCCTGGGTCCTGGTGCGCATGAAGCGGCGCGCCGGCGAGAAGCGCGACAACTGGCTGCTGATCAAGCACCACGACGGCTGGTCGGTGGAGGCGGACGGCGGCGCTCTGGTCGATGAGGAAACCACCTCCATCGCCTCGGGGCGCGCCATGGAGGACATCGCCGCCGGCAAGGGCAAGGCGCCCAGCCGGTTCATGACGGGCAAGGGGCGGACGACGGCCAACGACGTCTGGCAATCCAACCGCGCCGAGGCCCAGGACAAGCCCTCCGCCCCGCTCAAGGCGGCGCCGGCGCCGAAGCTGAGGGCCGCCGCGCTGCCGGGCTTCGTGCCGCCGCAACTGGCAAAGTCCGTGGACCGCCCGCCGCCGGGTTCCGGCTGGGGGCACGAGATCAAGTTCGATGGCTATCGCCTGCAGTTGCGTGTGGAGAAGGGCAAGGCGACGCTGAAGACCCGCAAGGGCCTCGACTGGACCGAGAAGTTCCGCGCCATCGCCCGGGACGCCGCCGCCCTGCCCGACGGCCTCTACGATGGCGAGGCCTGCGCCCTTGACGCCCAGGGCTCACCCGACTTTCCCGCCCTGCAGGCTGCGCTGTCCGACGGAAAGACGGACGACCTGGTCTTCTTCGCCTTCGACGCCCTGTTCCTCGCCGGCGAAGACCTCCGCGAGCTTCCACTGAACGAGCGCAAGGCGCAGCTGGGAGCCGTGATCAAGGCCGCCGGCAAGGCGTTGGAGCGGCGGATCCGCTACGTCGACCACTTCGAGACAGCAGGCGACGCCGTCCTGCAGTCCGCCTGCCGGATGTCGCTGGAAGGCATCGTCTCCAAGCGCCTCGACGCGCCCTACCGCTCGGACCGCGGCGAGGTGTGGCTGAAGTCCAAATGCCGGGCAGGCCATGAGGTGGTGATCGGCGGCTGGACGGGCGAGCGGGGCCAGCTTCGCTCGCTGCTGGTGGGCGTAAATCGCGGCGACAAGCTCGTCTACGTCGGCCGGGTGGGCACGGGCTTCGGCCGTGACAAGGTGGGCCGCGTGCTGCCCCGGCTCGAGAAGGTTGAGGCGGACAAGAGCCCGTTCTCCGGGCCCGGCGCGCCGCGCAAGGAGGCCAACGTCCACTGGGCCCGTCCGGAGCTGGTGGCGGAAATCGAGTTCGCAGGCTTCACCGGGTCGGGCATGGTGCGCCAGGGCGCGTTCAAGGGCTTGCGGGAAGACAAGCCGGCGCGCGAGGTGGAGGCGGAGACGCCGGAGCCCGTGGACAAGGCCGAACTTGCCAGGCTGAAGCCCGCCGCCAAGGGCGCCGCCGCGGCCCGGGGGAGCAAGGCGGGGCCGCCCGTCGTGATGGGCGTCACCCTGTCCAGCCCGGACAAGGCCCTGTGGCCAGACGACGGCCAAGGCCAGCCCATCACCAAACTGGAGCTGGCCCAGTACCTGGAGGCGGTCGGCCCCTGGATGATGCAGCACATCAAGGGCCGTCCCTGCTCCATCATCCGCACGCCCGACGGAATCGGCGGCGAGCGGTTCTTCCAACGCCACCTGGGCAAGGGCGCATCGGCGCTGCTGACCGAGGTGAAGGTCTTCGGCGATCACCAGCCCTATCTGCAGGTGGACCGGATCGAGGCGCTGGCCGCCTTGGCTCAAATCTCCGCGGTCGAGTTCCATCCCTGGAACTGCCAGCCCAACCAGCCCGAAGTCCCCGGCCGGCTGGTCTTCGACCTCGATCCCGACGAGGGCATCCCCTTCGAGCGGGTGATCGAGGCGGCCCGGGAGGTGAAGGCGCGGCTGGACGCCCTCGGCCTCGAGTCCTTCTGCAAGACCACGGGCGGCAAGGGCCTGCACGTGGTCACGCCGCTGAAGGACGGGAAGGGCAAGACCGACTGGAAGACGGCCAAGGCGTTCGCCCAGGACGTCTGCCTCGCGATCGCCGCCGACGCCCCCGACCGCTATGTGGTCAATATGGCCAAGGCCAAGCGCGTGGGCCGGATCTTCCTCGACTATCTGCGCAACGACCGCATGTCGACGGCGGTGGCGCCGCTCTCACCCCGGGCGCGGCCGCTGGCTCCGGTGAGCTTTCCCCTGAACTGGACCCAGGTGAAGTCGGGGCTGGACCCCAAGGCCTGGACCATCCGCACGGCCCCCGCCGCCTTGAAGAAGACCAAGGCCTGGTCCGACTATTGCGACGCCGAGCGGCCGCTCGTCGACGCGATCCGGAAGCTGAAGAAAGGCTGAGCCGCTACCGGCTGGCGACGCGCGAACGCTTCTTCCCCAGGGGATCCGAGACGCAGGCCCTGCGGACGCGCGCGTTGAGAGCTTCCCGCTCGTCGTCCTTCATCTTGCTCATGGCCAAGGCCGCGGCGCTGCCGGCGAAGGGGACCACAAGGTTGCCGGCGATGGCGATCACGGTCCGCCCCTCCTTGTTGTCGTCGAAGGCGGCGACCGCCCGGCGCGCCTGGCGGCAGTCGCGGGTGGCGTACTCGGGGTCGCGCTTGTTGAGCGACTTCACGGTCTGGCGGGGCGAGGTGGCGCAGCCGGCGGCGATCAGGCCCACGGCCGCGAGGGTCAGGAAGCGTCGCAAGGTTCGTCTCTCCGCAGCATCCCGGGAGAGCGAACCCGGCCGGGCGGCCAAGGTTCCCGCCGCCCTCAGCCGTCGTAGCCGTCGACGATGTAGACGCGGCTGGTGGAGGTGGCCTCGCGGATCGGCAGGATGGCCAGGTACTCGGGCGAATTGCGCCAGGCGCGCGCCGCCTCCCGATTCTCGAACCGGAGCACCACAAGCTTGTCCGGGGGCGGCGCCCCATCCACCCGCTTGGGGGCGCCGCCGCGGATCACATACTGGCCGCCGTATTTCGCCAGGATCGCCGGCACCTGGTCGGCATAGGTCTGGAACCGCACAGGTTCGGTGACGACGATCTCGTTGACGACATAGGCGGCCATGCGCCCGAAGCTAGCGGCGCCGGCGACCGAGCCGCAAGCGGCTCACGCCGAGCCCTCCGCCTGAGCCCAGGGCGGCGGGTCCAAGACGCGATCGACGAGCAGGGAGTCGGCGTATTCCTTCACCGACTTCAGCTTGCCGTTCTCCAGCCGGCACACCAAGCAGTACTCGTTGTTGTAGAGCTTGCCGCCCTTGGTGGTGACGCAGCCCCGGTGTTCGACGACCACCGTGTCCCCCTCGGCGATCAGATTGACCAGCTGGGCCGTATACTGGTCCGCGAACTGGGCGAAGAGCGGGCCGAACAGCTCGCGCCTAACCGCCGCCTTTCCGGCAATGGTCCGCGACCACGGCGTCTGGCCGGTGATTGTGAAGGTGAAGTCGTCGTCCAGCAGGTCGAGATAGGGGCGGCTGTCCCCCCGGCCCAGGGCCTCGAAGGCGGTCTGCATCAGTCTCTTGTTCTCGGCGGCGCTCATGGCGGTCTCCTTGACTATCCGCCGCCACAATGGTTCGGCCGCGCTACATGCTTCCAATCGATAGTTGGAAGGCGATATATTCCTACTGTGAATTTATCGGCTCTCGACCTGAACCTGCTGGTCGCACTGGACGCGCTCCTGCGGGAGGTCAGCGTGAGCCGCGCCGCCGATCGGATCGGCCTGTCGCAACCGGCGACCAGTCATGCCTTGCGGCGCCTGCGGGAGGTGATGGGCGATCCTCTGCTGGTCCGCGCTGGGGCGCGGATGGAACTGACGCCGAGGGCCGAGGCCCTGCGCGAGCCACTGGCGGCGGCGCTGGCGCAGGTCCAGAGCCTGTTCGCCGAAGAGGGGTTCGACCCGGCCACGAGCCGGCGCCAGTTCACCGCGATGATCCCCGATGTCTGCACCAGCATCCTGCTGCCGGGCCTGGTGCATCGGCTGGAGGCCGAGGCGCCCCATGTGCGCCTCAAGCTGGCGCCCTTCCGCGCGCCCGGGATGATGACGCCCGACTTCGCCCGGGCGCTGGACTTCATCGTGGGTTACCAGGCCCACGACTTTCCCGGCTTCCACCGCCAGCGGCTCTATGTAGATTCCGACGTCCTGGCGGTCCGCAACGGCCGCGCCGGGGCCCGGCGTCTATCCACGATCGAGGGGTTCCTGGCGGCGCGCCACGTCGCGGTGGTCTCCCGCGGCGAAACGATCGACCCGATCGACGCCTGGCTTACCGGCCTCGGGCTCAAGCGCGACGTGGTGCTGACGACCCCCACCTATCTCCAGGCGCTGGAGGCGGCCGCCCGGACAGATCTTGTGGCGTTCGTCCCTTCGCGCCTGATTGCCGCCGCGGGCCGTGACATGGGCCTTCGCCGGGTGGAGCCGCCACTCGACACCGGCCACGACGAGCAGGATCTGCTCCATCCGGCGCGGCTGAACGCCGACCCGGCCTCGATCTGGATCCGCAGCCTGGTGCTGGAGATCGGTCGCGGCCAGGCCTAGGCCCGACACATTCGCGCAACAGCCCGGCGCTAATCAGACCGGAAATTCGAAAAATCGGGGGAAGCCATGATCGTCCGTCTGCTCACCGCCAGCGCCCTGGCGCTCGGCCTCGCCGCTGCGCCCCTCGCGGCCCAGGCCCAGGCGCCCGCCGACGCCTTCGCCTCGGACGTGAACCAGGTGGTCCGGATCAAGCAAGGCGCGCTGAAGGGGACGGTGAAGGACGGGGTCGCCTACACCCTGGGCATTCCCTACGCCGCGCCGCCGGTCGGCGATCTGCGCTGGAAACCGCCGGCGGCCGCCCCCGCCTGGGCCGGCGAGCGCGACGCCAGCCGCGCCGGCCCGCGCTGCCAGGACGTCGAGGACTGCCTGACCCTCAATGTGGTGCGACCGGCGAACGCCAAACCCGGCCAGAAGCTGCCGGTCATGGTCTGGATCCATGGCGGCGCCTTCGTCATCGGGACCAGCATGGGCGCCTTCGGTGGCGATACCGAGGGAACGAACTTCGCCAAGGACGGGATCGTCCACGTCAGCCTGAACTACCGGCTGGGCCGCGCCGGCTGGTTCGCACATCCGGCCCTGACGGCCGAAGGTCCCACCGGCAACTACGGCCTGATGGACCAGGTCGCGGCCCTGAAGTGGGTCCAGGCCAACATCGCCCGGTTCGGCGGCGACCCGAAGAACGTCACCATCTACGGCGAGAGCGCCGGGGGCATCTCGGTGCTATACCTGATGCTGGCGCCGGACGCGAAAGGGCTGTTCGCCAAGGCGATCGGCCAGTCCAGCTTCGCGCGGCACCAGCCCACGCCGCTGAAGACCGCCGAGGCGGCGGGGCTGAAGGCCGCCCAGGCGGCGGGTGTCCAGGGCGAAGACGCTGCGGCGGCGGCGGCCCTGCGCAAGCTGCCGCTCAGCGCCATGCCCTATACGGGCGGGTTCATCGGCCGGGCGGGTCCGATCCTGGACGGCCGGTACATCACCACGGGCATCGCCCAGGGCTTCGCGGCGGGCCGGCAGGCAAAGATCCCGCTGATGCTGGGCGGCAATTCGAACGAGGCCAGCCTGGTCCGGCCCCAGCCGGCTCAGCTCGACGCCATCCCGGAGCTCCAGAAGGCCGCGATCCTCAAGACCTTCGATCCGGCGAACTCGGGCGACAAGGCCCGCATCGTCAACGACGTGGTGACCGTCCAGATGATCACCGAGCCGGACCGCCATGCCGCCCGACTGCACACGAAGGCGGGCCACCCCGCCTTCCTCTACTACTTCAGCCACGTGCCCGCCGACGCCGGGGCGCGCAAACCCTATGGCGCGGGCCACACCGACGAGATCCGCTACGTCTTCGGCGCGCCCACCGCGCCGGCCAAGTTCACAGCGGACGATAAGGCCCTGTCCGATGCGATCCACGGCTACTGGGTGAACTTCGCCCGGACCGGCGAGCCTGGGACAGCCGGCGGCGTCCCCTGGCCGCGGTTCGGCGCGAACGAGGCGCAGGTCGAGTTCGGGCAGGGCGCCGTCAGCGTGCGCGAGCGGTTCCTGAAGGATTGGCGCGACGTGGTGGAAGCCGGCCAGCCGAAGTAGCGGGCGTTTTAGGCCCGCTTCTTGGCGGGCGCCTTGCGGGCGGCGGGCTTCTTTGCAGGCGTCGCGGCCTTGCGGGCGGGCGTCTTGCGCCGTTCGCCACCGCCCAGGCTGCGCTTGAGGGCTTCCATCAGGTCGATGACCTCGGCCTCCTTGGGCTCCTCGACCTTCTTTATGCCGTGGCCCTTCTGCTTTTCCTTGATCAGGGCCCGGAGCGCGTCCTCGTAGCGATCGTTGAACTTCGAGGGATCGAAGGGACCGGACTGCTGGTCGATGATCTTCGCGGCGATCTCTACCATGGCGGCCGGCGCCTTGTGGGCCGGGATGCGGTCGAAGACATCGCTGGCGTCCCTCACCTCGCGGTTCGACCTGAGGGAATAGGCGAGTATGCCCTTGCCGCGCGGCTCCAGCGCCATGAGCCGCTCGCGCTGGTGCATGACCAGCCGGCCCAGGGCGACCTTGCCCGCCTTTTCCATGGCCTGCCGGATAACGGTGAACGCCTCGACGGCCATGTCCCCGTCGGGGGTCAGGAAATAGGGATCGTTCCAGTAGAGGCGGTCGATGTCGTCCTCGTCCACGAACCGCTCGATGTCGAGGGTGCGGGTGGTCTCCAGCCGGACGTTCTTGATCTCCTCGTCCGTGACCACGACGTAGTGGCCCTTCTCGACCTCGTAGCCCTTGACGATGTCGGAGCGGTCGACCGGCCCCGTTTCGGGGTCGGTGGGGATCATGCGGATCCGGTTGTTGGTCTGCTTGTGCAGCATGTTGAAGCTGACGTCGCTGGTCCGCTGGGTGGCGGTGTAGAGCGCGACGGGGCAGCTCACGAGGCTGAGGCGCAGGTAGCCCTGCCAGGTCGGACGAGTGGCCATGGGAATCTCCGGATCGCCGGAGTCAACGCGCCTACGGCCGAGTCAGTTCGCAGCTATTTCGGCAGGGCCAGAGTGGGCAGGGCCGCCGCCTGCTGGAGGTCGAGCTGGGGCTTGCGGAAGTGGCTGCGGACGCCGCTCGGGGCGCCGAACTCCATCAGCCGGTCAGCCTTGGGATCGTAGGCCGGCCAGGCCTCGGCGCCGCACGTGGGCGCGGAGGACTTGGCGAAGCTCACCCAGCAGGCGTGCATGAGGCTGGCCATGGCCTTGTCGTCCTCGCTCACCAGGCTCATCGGCGTGCGGCGGCCCCAGTATTCGAAGACGTACTGGATCTCCGCGGCGTGCGCGGCGGTCTTCACCGCCGGCCGGAACCGCGAGCCGACATAGGAGAAGTGATAGAGCCAGGCCGGCTTGCCGCCGGAGGCCTGCTCGGCGACCCACCGGGCGGGCCCGCCCATGAACCGGTCGGTGAAGACGGCGCGGGCCAGCGTCTCGTCGCCCTGGGCCGCTTCGTCCTTGTAGACCACGCGGGCGGCGGCGGGGATCATCGCCAACTGGGCGGCCGTGGGCGGACCCGGACCCATCAGGGAATCTTCGCCGGAGTTGGACCCGATGATGAGGGGCACGTCGTCGAAGGTCCTGCGCGCCAGGGCCTGGGATGGCGTCTCAGTCATCAATTTGCCGTCGACGAAGGGGCCGTAGGTCCCGCCGATGGCGACCAGCGTCTCGACGGGGACCGCGCGCAGCGCCTCCGCCGTGGTGGCGTCGAGGGCGGCCGCGCCTGCCTGTTCCTTGGCGGCCAGGGCGACGGGCGGGAACCAGCCGCCCCCGGACTGTACGATCGCCTTCCGGTACAGCCCCCGGGCCTTGGGTGTAGCCAGCAGCGCCAGGGTGCTCATGCCGCCGGCCGACTCGCCGAAGACGGTGACGTTGTTGGGGTCGCCGCCGAAGGCTGGGGCGTTGCGCTTCACCCACTGGAGGGCCGCGATCTGGTCCATCAGGCCGAAGTTGCCCGTCGGGGCGGCGCCGTCGTCCTTGGTCAGCGCCGGATGGGCGAAGTAGCCCAGCGCGCCCAGGCGGTAGTTGATCGAGACCAGCACGATCCCGTCACGGGCGAAGTTCGAGCCGTCATAGACCCAGCCTGCGCCCGTCCGGTGGCTGCCGCCGTGGATCCAGACCATGACCGGCGCGGCCTTGGCGCCCTTCGGCGCGAAGACGTTGAGCTGCAGGCAGTCCTCGCTCACCGGCCCGTTGGCGCCGCCGGTGTTCGGAGAGCCGTTGGCGTTCATCGGCTGGGGGCAGGAAGGGCCGTTCTTCGTGGCGTCACGCTCGCCCGTCCATTTGGCGGCAGGCTGCGGCGGCGCCCAGCGCAGCTTGCCGACGGGCGGGGCGGCGAAGGGGATGTTGCGGAAGACGTGGGCCTTGTCGGTCGCCTCGCCGACGAGGACGCCGCCGTCGACCTTGGCCTTCACGAGCGTCTGCGCCTGGGCCGCGCCGGCCGCAAACCATGCCGCCGCCAAGATTGCCGCCCAACGCATCCTCATGCCTCCCGCTTCCGCGGGGGACTTTGCCCGGGTTTTGGAGCACGGGGCAACCGCCGCCCGGCCTGAATTCGGCGGCAACCCCGGCTTGACTCCTTCGTTCTGCAGTTCCAGAACAAAGATGGAACAAAAGGAGTCCCAAAGCGATGTCCGATTTTCGCGCCACGCGGATCGCCGCCCTGGCCGCGAAGATCGCCGCCATCGAGAGCGGCGGACGCGCCAAGGCCGGTGTGCTGCCCTTCGGCGACGCCAGGCTGGACGGCTGCCTGCCGGGCGGCGGACTGGCGCTGGGGCGCTGGCACGAGATTGTCGGCGCGGGGCTGGAGGCCGAGACCTCAGCCGCGCCGGCCGCCTTCGCGGCCCTGGCCGCCACACCTCTGGCCCGGACGGGCGAGGCGGTGTGGGTGCTGCGCCGTGACGACCTCTGGGCGCCGGGCCTGGCCGGCTTGGGCTTCCCGCCCGAGCGGCTGATCCAGGTCTGCGTCCGCGACGAGGCCGAGGCCCTGGCGGTGATGGAGGACGCCCTGGCCACCGTGGGCGTTTCCGCCGTCTTCGCAGAGGTGGAGGCGGTGGACCTGACTGCGGGCCGGCGGCTGCAGCTGGCCTGCGAGAAGCGGGGCGCCACGGGCTTCGTGATCAAGCGCCGGCCGTTCGGAGGAAAGGCCAGGACCGAGGCGGCCGGCTCGGTGGCCGGAACCCGATGGCGCGTGGCGTCCGCCCCCTCCGAACCCCCGGCCGGAGAATTCGGCCTGGGTGCGCCGCGGTTGCGCGTGGCGCTCGAACGCTGCCGGGGCGGACGAACCGGCGAATGGATCCTCGAGGCCTCCGCGGCCTATTCCTGGGAGGCAGGCGATGTCGCGCATCCTCTGCGCCTGGTCGCCGACCTGGGCGATCGCGAACTGGCGCCGGCGCAACCCCGCGAACGCCGAGCGGCCTAGCGCCCCCGAAAGCTCCTCCCCTGTCGTGAAGACGACGGGGGAGGTGGCTCGGCGCGGCACGCGGCGAGACGGAGGGGGCGCAAGGCCCCAGGCTCCGAGCTGCCGGCCTGACGCCCCCCTCGCCCTCATCGAGACCGTCCGTCAGGTCCGCCGGCTCGCCGCCGTCAGCGACGAGGCCGCCAAGCTTGGGTTGCACGTCGGTCAGAAGGCCACCGACGCCATGGCCCTGGTCCCCGGCCTCATCACCGCCGAGGCCGAGCCGGAGGCGGACGCCCAGGCCCTGACCGCGCTTGTGGACTGGTGCGTGCGCTTCTCGCCCGCGGTGGCCGCCGACCGGCCGGACGGGTTGTTCCTGGACATCTCCGGCGTGGCCCACCTGTGGGGCGGGGAAGGCGAACTGCTGGCCGATTTCCGGGCGCGCCTGGCCGCCAACGGCCTGCCCTTCCGCCTGGCCATCGCCGACACGCCCGGCGCGGCCTGGGCCCTGGCGCATCACGGCCGCGACGGAACCATCGCGCCGCCGAACGGCCAGGGCGAGCTTCTGGCGCACCTACCGCCAGCCGCCCTGCGCCTCGATCCCGAGGCGGCCGCCCAGATCGAGCGGCTGGGCCTGCGCCGGCTGGGCCAGCTCATGGAGATCCCCCGCGCGCCGCTGGGCCGCCGCTTCGGGGCGGCGACCCTGGACCGGCTGGACCAGGCCTTGGGCCGCACGGCCGAGGCGCTGGCTTTCCGCCGCCCGGCCACGCCCTGGGTCGATCGGCTGGCCTTCTTCGAGCCGATCAGCGCGCCCGAGGACATGGCCCGGGTGACTGAGGACGTCACCGCCAAGCTCTGCGCCCGGCTGGAGGCGGAGAGCCAGGGCGGCCGGCGCTTCGAGGTCGCCTTCCACCGGGTGGACGGCAAGGCGCCGGCGATCGCCGTCGGCCTCTCCCTGCCCGGCCGCGATGCCCGCCGCATCGCCCGCCTCCTGCAGCCCAAGCTGGAGACGGTCGACCCCGGCTTCGGCGTCGAGAGCGTGACCATCGCCGCCTATGCCGTCGAACCCGTGGGCGGGCGGCAGGTGCGGATCGAGGCGGGCCTGGAGGCGGCGGTGGAGGACGGCCTGGCTCCGCTGGTGGACCGGCTCGCCAACCGCCTGGGCCCTTGCGCCGTGTGGCGCGCCGCGCCGTTCGAAAGCCACGTCCCCGAGCTGTCCGCGACCCGAACCCCGGCCCTGGGGGCGCCGCCGCCGCAGGCCCAGCCCTGGAACCGCGAGGCGCCGCGCCCGGTCCGCCTGTTCCGCCGCCCCGAGCCCCTGGAGCAGGTGGTGGCGCTGTTGCCCGACGACCCGCCGATCCAGTTCCGCTGGCGCGGCCGCCTGCACCGGGTCCAGCGCGCCGAGGGGCCCGAGCGCATCGGCGAGGAATGGTGGAAGGGCGACATCGCCGACGCCTCGATCACCCACGTCCGCGACTACTACCGCGTGGAGGACGCCGAGGGCGGCCGTTTCTGGCTGTTCCGCGCCGGTCTCTACGGCGGCGGGGACGCCCCCAAATGGTGGCTGCACGGCCTGTTCGGATAGGAGCTTTCGATGAAACCCAAGATCAGCCTGATCACCCTCGGCGCCCGCGACCTCGACCGGATGATCGCCTTTTACCGGGATGGCCTAGGACTGCCCCTGCACAACTACAGCCCCGGCGACGACATGGTGATGTTCCGGATGGAGGGAACCTGGCTGGGCCTCTTCCCGCGGCAGGCCCTGGCGGAGGACGCCACCGTCCCGGTCGAAGGCTCCGGCTTCGCCGGCGTGGTGCTGGCGCACAACGCCCCCTCCAAGGCGGCGGTCGACCAGGTCTTCGCCGAGGCGCTGGCCGCAGGCGCCACCGCCGTCAAACAGCCCGTCGACGTCTTCTGGGGCGGCTACTCCGGCTACTTCGCCGATCCCGAGGGCAACCTCTGGGAGGTGGCCTGGAACCCCATCACCGACCTCACATGACCCGCTACGCCGAGCTCCAGGCCACCAGCAACTTCTCGTTCCTTCGGGGCGCGTCGCATCCGTGGGAGCTGGTCACCGGGGCCGACGCCCTGGGCCTGGAGGCCGTGGGAATCTGCGACCGCAACAGCCTGGCGGGGGTGGTCCGCGCCTGGCGGCAGATGCGCGATCTGCAGAAGGGCGGCTCGAGGGTCCGGGCCCTCACCGGCTGCCGCCTCGACTTCGCCGACGGCACGCCGAGCCTGCTGGTCTATCCCTCGGACCGGGAGGCGTACGGCCGCCTCACCGCCCTGCTCACCGCCGGCCAGCGCCGGGCCGAGAAGGGCGGCTGCGAACTGCACTGGGAAGACCTGTTGCTCCACGCCGAGGGCCAGCTTGTCCTGGTGGTCCCGCCCGAGCGCCTGGACCAGGCCTTCGAGGGCGACCTGCGGCGGATCCGCGGGGAGCTGCCGGACGTGTGGCTGGCGGCCGCCCGGCGCTATGGCGCGCGCGACCTGCAACGCTTGGCGCGCCTGGACGCCCTGGCCCAGGCGTCGGCCATCCCGATGGCAGCCACCAACGACGTGCTCTACCACGGGCCGGAGCGGCGCCCCCTGCAGGACGTGCTGACCTGCATCCGCGAGACCTGCACCATCCACGAGGCGGGGCTGCGCCTGGCCGCCAACGCCGAGCGCCACCTGAAGCCCGCCAGCGAGATGGCGCGCCTCTTCGCCAGATTCCCGGGCGCGGTGGAGCGCAGCGCCGAGATCGCCGAGCGCATCGGCTTCGACCTGGGCCAGCTCCAGTATGAATACCCGGATGAACCCGTGCCGGCGGGCAAGACCGCCATCCAGCACCTGCGCGACCTGTCGTGGGCCGGGGCCGAGTGGCGCTATCCAAAAGGCGTGCCGGACAAGGTCAGGAAGCTGGTCGCCCACGAGCTCGATCTGATCGAGAAGCTGGACTACCCCAACTACTTCCTCACCGTGCACGACATCGTCCAGTGGGCCCGCAGCCAGGACATCCTGTGCCAGGGGCGCGGTTCGGCGGCCAATTCCTGCGTCTGCTACTGCCTGGGCGTGACGGCGGTAGACCCCACCCAGCCGGACCAGGATCTGCTGTTCTCGCGCTTCATCTCCGAGAACCGCGACGAGCCGCCGGATATCGACGTCGACTTCGAGCACGCGCGGCGCGAGGAGGTGATGCAGTACGTCTACCGCCGCTATGGCCGCCACCGCGCCGCCATCGTCGCCACGGTGATCCATTATCGCCCGCGCATGGCGATCCGCCAGGTCGGCAAGGCCCTGGGCCTCACCGAGGACATCACCGCGGCCCTGGCCAACACCGTCTGGGGCAGCTACGGCGACGACGTCCCGGACGAGCACATCCGGCAGACCGGACTGGATCCCGCCGCGCCGGAAATCCGCCGGGCGACCACCCTGGCCCAGCAACTCCTCGGCTTTCCGCGCCACCTGTCCCAGCACGTGGGCGGCTACGTCCTGACCAAGCGGCGGCTGGACGAGACCGTGCCCATCGGCAACGCCGCCATGGAGGACCGCACCTTCATCGAGTGGGACAAGGACGACATCGACGCCCTGAAGCTGATGAAGGTCGACGTGCTGGCGCTGGGCATGCTGACGGCCCTGAAGAAGAGCTTCGACCTTCTGCCGCCGAGGCCGGACGCAAGCCGGATCACCGACATCGCCCACATCCCCCAAGGCGATCCCGAGGTCTACGAGATGCTGTGCCACGCCGATTCCGTGGGCGTGTTCCAGGTGGAAAGCCGCGCGCAGATGTCGATGCTGCCGCGGCTGAAGCCGCGGAAGTTCTACGACCTGGTCATCGAGGTGGCGATCGTCCGCCCCGGGCCGATCCAGGGCGACATGGTCCACCCCTATCTCAAGCGCCGGGACGGCCGCGAGGCGGTGAGCTACCCGCGGCCAGGACCCGATTATCCCCAGGACGAGATGGAGGCGATCCTGGGCAAGACCCTGGGCGTGCCTCTCTTCCAGGAACAGGCCATGCGGGTGGCGATCGTCGGAGCCGAGTTCTCGGACGACGACGCCGACGGTCTGCGCCGTTCGATGGCCACCTTCCGTAATGTGGGCACGGTGGGGAACTACGGGCTGAAGTTTGTCGAGGGGATGGCGCGCCGCGGCTACGACCGCGAGTTCGCCGAGCGGTGCTTCAAGCAGATCGAGGGCTTCGGTTCCTATGGCTTTCCCGAGAGCCACGCCATCAGCTTTGCGATCCTGGTCTACGCCTCAGCCTGGGTGAAGCGGCATCACCCCGACGCCTTCCTGGCCTCGCTGCTGAACAGCCAGCCGATGGGCTTCTACCAGCCGGCCCAGCTGGTGCGGGACGCCCGCGAGCACGGGGTGGAGGTGCGGCCCCCGGACGTGATGTTCAGTCACTGGGACTGCACGATCGAGGCCAAGGACGACCCGCGCGAGCGGCTCCGGCCGGTGCGCCTGGGCCTGCGGCAGATCAAGGGCTTCAAGGAGGACGATGCCAAGGCCCTGGTCGCGGCGCGCGAAGCCGGCGCCGACAGCATCGAGGCCTTCGCCCGCCGGGCCCGCCTCTCGCGCCGCGCCCTGGAGCTGCTGGCCGAGGCCGACGCCTTCCGCAGCCTGGGCTTCCCCCGGCGGGAGGCGCTGTGGGCGGTGAAGGGGCTGGCGGGCGAATGGGGGGCCGAGACCCATGCGCCGCTGCTCCTGCGCCAGAGCCTGAAGGAGGCCCAGGTGGAGCTGCCGTTCATGAGCCAGCCCCAGCACGTGGCCGAGGACTACCGCACCACCAGCCTGTCCCTGAAGGACCACCCCGTCCGCTTCTTCCGCGAAGAGCTCGCCCGCCAGAAGGTCGTGCCCTGCTCGGCGCTGAAAACCGTCCGCGACCGGCGGCGGCTGGCGGTGGGCGGCCTGGTGCTGGTGCGCCAGCGGCCCGGCACCGCCAAGGGCGTGGTGTTCATGACCCTGGAGGACGAAACCGGCATCGCCAACATCGTTGTCTGGCGCGACGCCTTCGAAGCGAACCGGCGGCTGGTGATGACCTCGGCCTTCCTGATCGTCCACGGCCAGGTGCAGAAGGAGGGCGAGGTCATCCACGTGGTGGCCGAAAGGTTCACCGACCTGTCCGGCCGCCTGTCGGAGCTGCGCGAGGACCAGGGCCAGATCGCCGCCCACTCGAAGGTCACCGGACGCCTGATCCGCAGCCGCGATTTTCACTGAGGTCGCGGATTTCGCAGATCGTGTTGTCGGAATAGCCTGGCCTCGCACGTCCTCGGGTTGGGAGGTGATCAGATGACCGAAGCCATCCAACTGCTCGTGGGCACCCGCAAAGGCGCCTGGATCTATCGCAGCGACGCGGCCCGGGAAGCCTGGCAGGTCGAGGGACCGATGTTCCTGGGGCAGATCGTCAACCACTTCGTCCGAGACCCGCGCGACGGCCGCACCCTGCTGATGGCGGCCTCCACCGGCCACCTGGGGCCGACCATCCTTCGCTCCACCGACGGCGGCGCGACCTGGAGCGAGGCCAGCCGCCCGCCCGCCTTCCCGAAGGGCGATCCTCACGGCCGCTCAGTGGACCATTCGTTCTGGCTGGAGCCCGGCCACACGGAAGAACCCGGCGTCTGGTGGGCCGGCGTCTCGCCACCCGGACTGTTCCGCAGCGCTGACGGCGGCGACACCTGGGAGAGCGTCGAGGGGCTGAACAGCCATCCGCAGGTCATGGACTGGTTCCCCCCTCAAGGCGGCACCCCGGACGGGGCGATCCTGAACCAGGTGATCGTCGACCCGCGCGACGCCCGTCACATGTATCTGGCCACCTGTTCGGCCGGCGTGCTGGAGACCACGGACCAGGGCGCGACCTGGCGGCCGCTGAACCGGAACGTCCGCTGCGACTTCCTGCCGGACCCCTATCCCGAGTTCGGCCAGGACAGCCACTTTGTGGCCCTGGCGCCCACCGACCCCGACCGGCTCTGGCAACAGAACCACTGCGGCGTCTATCGCCTGGACCGTCCGGGCGAGCGCTGGGAGCGGATTGGCGAGGCCATGCCCAAGGAGATCGGCGACATCGGCTTCACGATCGTGCCGCACGCCCGCGATCGCGACACGGCCTGGATCTGGCCGATGGACGGCACCGAGGTCTGGCCGCGCACCAGTCCGGGTGGACGGCCCGCCGCCTATCGTACGCGCGATGGGGGCGCCTCGTGGGAGCGGCAGGATCGCGGCTTCCCGACCGAACAGGGCTGGTTCACGGTGAAGCGCCAGGCCTTCTGCGCCGACGCCGCCGATCCGATGGGGCTCTACATCGGCACCACCGGCGGGGAGATCTGGATGAGCGGCGACGAGGGCGAAAGCTGGCGCCAGATCGCCGCCCACCTGCCCGAGATCTACTCGATATCGGCGGTCCCGGCCGGATGATCCGCGTCTCGATCCCCTCGCAGCTGATCGCCTACACCAACGGCGCGACGCGGGTGGAGGCCGAAGGCGCGACGGTCGGCCAGGCGCTGGACGACCTCGACCGCCGCTACCCTGGCCTCAAGTTCCGCGTTATCGACGAGCAGGACCGCATCCGCCGGCACATGCGGATCTTCGTCGGGCAGGACGAGGCGCGCACGACTGCGGCGCCCGTCCCGTCCGGCGGCGAACTTCTGATCTTCGGGGCCCTGTCGGGCGGCTAAAGGCCTAGAGCGACATGATCCCCTTACGGGGCGTGGGCGTCGCGACCGTCTCGGCGGAAAGCGGGGCGCCGACCGCCGCGAGCGCGGCGCGGCGGCCGGCCGGGGTGGCCGCGATCTGCGCGTCCTCGAACCGGCGCAGATCCGCCAGCGCCGGGTGGGCCAGGACCCGCGCCACATAGGCCGCTGTGAGCGGCCAGCGATCATCGATGGCGAACCCGACGAAGCCGGCATTGCGGAAGAAGGCGCCGAGCGCGATGTCGGCCAGCCCGATCGTTCCGAACAGGAAACCTTCCACCGGGACCTCGCCCTCGAGGTAGTTCAGCACCGCCGGAGCGTCTTCGGCCAGCGTCTTGTCCACGCGCGCCTGATCGCCGGGCTCGTTCCACACGGCAGGGTGGGCGAACAGCGGGTAGAAAAGCCCCCAGATGAAGACATCTCCCATGCGGGTGTCGGCGAACTCTTCCAGCCAGCGAGCGCGGGCGCGGGCGCGCGGGTCCGCCGGCAACAGAGGATGGCCGGGATAGGCTTCGTCCAGGTACGCGCAGATCACCGAGGAGTCGCAGAGCTGCAGATCCCCATCCAGCAGGACAGGTATCCGGCGCAGGGGGCTCATCCGGCTGAAATCGTCGTCGCCGAAGAAGGGCGTGATCGGGTCGATTTCATAGGTCAGCCCCTTCAGCGCAAGGCATGCGAGCACCTTGCGCACATATGGACTGACGTAGCTGCCGATGACCTTCACGAACCCCTCCTGCGACCCGAGGCTCAGGTTGTGACCTCGGATCGCAGGCGCAAGGGCCAGTTGGTCAGAAGCGGAGCGCGCGAGCTTCCTTCACGTGCGGCAGGCCTTGGATCTTGGCCAGCAGCGCCTCGGTGGGCTCCTGGTCCACGCCCACCAGGGCGATGGCGTCGTCGCCCGCGTCGATGCGGCCCAGGTTGAAGGTGGCGATGTTGACGCCCGCCTCGCCCAGCAGGCCGCCCAGCGCGCCGATGAAGCCCGGCTTGTCCAGGTTGTTGATGTACAGCATCCGCGGCGCGAACGGGGCGTCCAGGTCCATGCCCTTCACCTCGACCACCCGGGGCGCGCCGGCCTGGACCGTCCCGGCGAACGAGCGCTTGCCCTTTTCGGTCGTGACGGTGATGCGCACCAGGCTCTCGTAGATCGGCGAGTCGTCCTGCTTGCTCTCCGAGACGGTGATGCCGCGCTCCTTCGCCACCGCCGGGGCCGAGACCATGTTGATCTCGGCCAGCATCGGCCGCAGCACGCCGGCCAGGGCCGCGGCGCTCAGCGGGCGGGTGTTGAGCTTGGACACCTCGCCCTCGAAGGCGATGTCCACCGACTTGATGCCGAAGTCGACCATCTGGCCGGCCAGGGCGCCCAGCTTCTCGGCCAGGGCCACGAAGGGCTTCAGGCGCGGGGCCTCCTCGGCGGTGACCGAGGGGCTGTTCAGGGCGTTGGTGACCGCGCCGGTGAGCAGATAGTCGCTCATCTGCTCGGCCACCTGCAGCGCAACGTTCTCCTGGGCCTCATTGGTCGAGGCGCCCAGGTGCGGGGTGGCGATGAAGTTCTCGGCGCCGAACAGCGGGTTCTCCTTGGCCGGCTCCTCCACGAACACGTCGAAGGCCGCGCCGCCGACATGCCCCTCGTCCAGCAGCTTGCGCAGCGCCGCCTCGTCCACCAGGCCGCCGCGGGCGCAGTTGACGATCAGGACGCCCTTCTTCGTCTTGGCGAGGTTCTCGGCCGACAGGATGTTGCGCGTCTTGTCGGTGAGCGGGGTGTGCAGGGTGATGATGTCGGCCCGGGCCAGCAGCTCCTCCAGCTCGACCTTCTCCACGCCGATCTCGACGGCGCGTTCGGGCGAGAGGAAGGGGTCGTAGGCGACCACCTTCATTTTCAGGCCCAGCGCCCGGTCGGCGACGATGCCGCCGATATTGCCGGCCCCGATGAGGCCCAGGGTCTTGGCGTAGAGCTCCACGCCCATGAACCGGTTCTTCTCCCACTTGCCGGCCTGGGTCGACTGGTCGGCGGCGGGCAGCTGGCGGGCCAGGGCGAACATCATCGCAATGGCGTGCTCGGCGGTGGTGATCGAGTTGCCGAACGGGGTGTTCATGACCACCACGCCGGCGGCGGTGGCGGCGGGGATGTCGACGTTGTCGACGCCGATGCCGGCGCGGGCGACGACCTTCAGGTTCTTGGCGGCGGCGATCACGTCCTTGTCGACCTTGGTGGCCGAGCGGATGGCGATGCCGTCGTACTCGTGGACGATCTTCAGCAATTCGTCCTTGGGCAGGCCGGTCTTCACGTCGACGTCGACGCCGCGCTGTTTGAAGATGTCGATGGCGGCGGGGCTGAGCTTATCGGCGATGAGCACGCGGGGCATGGTGAATCTCCTCGGGAGACGCCCTCCCGGCCGCGCCGGGAGGGGTGATGTGTCGATGGGGGCGTGGAGCCGCGCTTAGGCGGCTTGCAGGTCGGCGACGACGGAGGCGAAGGCCCAGTCGAGCCAGGGCGTCAGCGCGTCGAGGTCGGAGGTCTCGACCGTGGCGCCGCACCAGATCCGCAGACCGGGAGGGGCGTCGCGATAGCCGCCGACGTCGAGGGCCACGCCCTCCTTTTCCAGCACCGCGGCCAGCTTCTTGGCGAAGTCGGCCTGGGCGTCGGCCGACAGGCCGGTGACCCGCGGGTCGACCACCTTCAGGCACACGGAGGTGTTGGAGCGGATGTCCGCCGTCTCGGCCAGGAAGGCGACCCAGTCGGTCTTGGCGACCCAGGCGTCCAGCACCGCCAGGTTGGCGTCGGCCCGGCGCTTCATCTCCGTGAACCCGCCGATGGCGGCGGCCCACTTCAGCGCATCAACCGCGTCCTCGACGGCCAGCATCGAGGGCGTGTTGATGGTGGCGCCTTCGAACAGGTCGAGCGTCACCTTGCCGCCCTTGGTCATGCGGAACAGCTTCGGCATGGGCCACGGCGGGCTGTAGCTCTCGAGACGGGCCACGGCGCGCGGCGACAGGATCAGGACCCCGTGCGCGGCCTCGCCGCCCAGGGCCTTCTGCCAGGAGAAGGTGACGACATCGAGCTTGGGCCAGTCCAGGTCCTGGGCGAAGGCGGCCGAGGTCGCGTCGCAGATCGTGATGCCTTCGCGGTCCGCGGCGATGAAGTCGGCGTTCGGCACCCGGACGCCCGAGGTGGTGCCGTTCCAGGTGAAGACCAAGTCGGCGTCCTTGCGGACCTTCGAGAGGTCGGGAAGCTGGCCGTAGGGCGCGTCCAGCACCTCGGCCTCGATCTTCAGCTGCTTGGTGACGTCGGTCACCCAGTCCTTGCCGAAGCTTTCGAAGGCCAGCAGCTGCACCAGGCGCGGACCCAGCATCGACCACAGGGCCATCTCGACGGCGCCGGTGTCGGAGCCGGGCACGATGCCGACGAGGTAGTCGTCGGGCACGCCCAGCACCTCGCGGGTGCGGTCGATGGCTTCCTTCAGGCGCGCCTTGCCGATCTTCGACCGGTGCGAACGGCCGAGGACGGCGTTGCTGAGATTTTCGGGATTCCATCCGGGGCGCTTGGCGCACGGGCCGGAAGAGAACTCGGGGCGAGCCGGACGCATGGCCGGCTTCGGCGTGGTATTCATAGCGATGTCTCCCATCCTTGCAGATGAGCAGCGCCCCGTTGGGAGGGCGTGGCCCGCCGGCCAAAGGCGCTCGTTTGTGCTGCAGCGCAAGAGAAACTTTTCTAACGACCTGTGAAGGCAGGCTGCCGCCGAGGCGCAGCTGAGCCCGCCTGCGTCAATATGGTCCAGGCGCAGGAGCTGCCCGCGGACGCGCGGACCCCCGGGGGCGCGGGACGCTGGGTTTAGGCGGCGGCCTGCGACGCGCTCGCCTTTGCGCGACGCCGCCAGGCCACGATCGTGCCGATGACCAAGCACCAGCTGATGCCGCTGAAATTGATGTTGTTGATCAAGGCGTTGAGATAATCGCCGGTCGGCCGCTCGGTCACCATGTAGTACGAATGCATGGCGAACTGGGCGGCGAAGAACAGCATCACCCCGCCCATCCACGGCGCGACGTAACGGACCGTCACCACAAGCAGGCCGAGGGCGGTGAGGCCGTCGTTGACGAGGCGGATGATGTCGTCGCTAGCGGGGGCGAGCCAGTGGCTGGCCTCGCCGATCAGGGCGTTCACCAGAACGATGACCCCCGCCGCGCGCTCAGCCTTACCGCCCTTCCAGAGCGCGAAGAGCGCGCCCAGGACGGAGAAGGCGTTGATCAGCAATCGGACGGAGATGTCTGGCATGATTAAGCGCCCCTAATGCGAATTAGAGGCGCCTAACCAGTTAATCTATTGCAATGATCCGTCAGGTAACCGACGGAAAGGTCGGTTAACCGACCTCGCGCATGGTCGTCTGGTGACGAACCGCGCCTTCGGCCGGCTTGTCCATGCCGCTCATCTTCGTGCGGATGCCCAGGCGAAGCTTCGCTTCGTTCAGTTCGTTGTGGACGGCGACCATGGCGGAGCGAGCTTCGCTGAGCGCCTTCATGGCTTCCATCATCTTGACTTGCACGTCGTCGGCGAAGACCAGCGAGGTCTTCACGTCCTGGCGAGCCTTGAGCATTTCGCCCATCAGTTCAGTAGCTTCGATCAGAGCGCCGTCGACCGCGGCCTCCGTCGAGAAGAGCTTGTTGGCCACGCGTTGGGCCACGAACGCTTTTTCCATGTGGATACACCCCTTAAGTTACCCGACACTCGTTAAGGTAAAGCAAAGGTTACTGCGCACGCAATGGATTCAGGACTCGTTAACCATGTTTTCTGATGCGGCCAGTTGTAGCGTGGCGCCAAAGGCACAGTTTTGAGTGAAAAGGCGGCAAACTGCCCGCCGCGACGGAAGCGAAGCGTTAGGACTATCGGTCTATCCCTGCGGGCATGAACCTGCCGGGGGACACGTCTGGAAACGGCGCGCCGAAGAGCGCGGCCCCGACGGCGACGTTCCATGCGCGCGTGGCCGGCGTCGGGCTGATCACCACGGTGGTGGTCCTGGTCGCCGCCTGCCTGACCTTCATGCTGCAGCAGTGGGCCATCGCCCGCACGCAATCCCACAAGTTCCACGAAGGCCTGACCGAGATCGCCGCCCAGATGGCGGGCCCCTCGATGGCGCCCGCCAGCCGCATCGACCTCAACCGCGCCATCGCCGCGGTGCAGGCCAGCAAGGACGTCGTCTCCGCCCACGTCGTGGACAGCACCGGCCGCGAGCTTGCCAGCTTCAAGAGCCCCGAGCCCGCCACGGGCGCCACGGAGGCCCTCACCCGTCCCATCGTTCTGGACGGTCGGACGGTCGGCCAGTTCACCCTGACGGTCGAACAGCCGTCGCTCCGGCCGATGCTGCCGCAGTTCATCGCCCTGACCTTCGTCCTGCTGTTCGGCGGCGTCGGCGTAGCGCTGTTCCTGGCCCGCAGCCTGGCGCACCGGGTGATCCAGCCGGTGCAGAGCCTGTCGCAGGCCATGCATGAGGTCGCCGCCGGCGGCAGCTTCACCCCCGTCAAGGTCGACGCCTCGGACGAGCTGTTCCAGAGCCTCACCGAGAGCTTCAACCACCTGCTGGGCAAGCTGGGCGAGCGCGAGGACGACCTGAAGCGCGCGATGCGCGAGCTGGAGCTGGCGCGCGACGCCGCCAACGCCGCCAATGTGCTGAAGACCCAGTTCCTGGCCAACATGAGCCACGAGATCCGCACGCCGCTCAACGGTGTCCTGGCGATGGCCGAAGTCATGGCCCTGGGCCAGCTCGACCAGGTGCAGCGCGACCGGCTCGACGTGATCCGCCGCTCGGGCGGCCTGCTGCTGGCCGTGCTGAACGACGTGCTCGACCTGTCCAAGATCGAGGCCGGCAAGCTGAACCTGTTCGAGGAGGACTTCGACGCCGAGGTCGCCATCGACGGCGCGCGCGAGAACTTCGAGATCATGGCGCGCGCGAAAGGCCTGGGCTTCTCGGTCACGATCGCCGAAGAGGCCAAGGGCTGGTGGCGCGGCGACGCGGACCGCCTGCGCCAGATCATCGGCAATCTGCTGTCCAACGCGGTGAAGTTCACGCCGCAGGGCTCGGTCGGCGCGACGGTGGACGTCAACGCCGCCGGCGGCCTGCGGATCGTGGTGCGCGACACGGGCGTCGGCATCTCGCCCGAGAAGCTGCCCAGCCTGTTCGAGAAGTTCACCCAGGCGGACAATTCGGCCACCCGGCGTTTCGGCGGCACGGGCCTGGGTCTAGCGATCTGCCGCGAGCTGACCCAGATGATGGGCGGCTCGATCAATGTGGAGAGCCTCGAGGGCCAGGGATCGACCTTCACGGTCGAACTGCCGCTGAGCCGCGGGCGCCCGGCGTCGGCCGACGGGAACGAGTCCGCACAGTCCTCCGACGACGGCGACCTGCGCCTGCTGGCCGCCGAGGACAATCCGACCAACCAGCAGGTGCTGGCGGCGGTTCTGGGCTCGCTTGGCATCGAGGTGCACATCGTCCCGGACGGCCGCGAAGCCGTGGAGGCCTGGCGCACGGGCAGCTACGACCTGATCCTGATGGACATCCAGATGCCGGTGATGGACGGCATCACCGCCGCCTCCGCCATCCGCGAGGCTGAGAAGACCACCGGCCGCCGCCGCACGCCCATCGTGGCCCTGACCGCCAACGCCCTGACGCACCAGGTCGAGGAGTACCTCGCGGTCGGCATGGACGCCCACGTCGCCAAGCCGATCGAGATCGCCAAGCTCTACGACGCCATCTCCGCGGTGCTTAACGCCGCCGCGACCGGCGGTGCGGGCGCGTCCCGGGCCGGCGCGGCGGCCTGACCGCCAGCTGAACGTCCTGCAATCTAGGTGAACCTCGCCCAACGGCGAGGCTCAGACGCGCGTCAGGCGCGGCGTGGTCTCTTGTCGTCACTGAAGGCCGACCCCCGGTCGACACGGACTAAGGAGACCAGACATGAAGACCCTGATCGCCGCTCTGGCCGCCGTCACTGCCGTGACGGCCGTCGCCGCCCCGGCCATCGCCACGGCCCAGCCCTACGATCGTTACGAGCACGCGCGGCACGACCGCGGCGCCTACAACCTGAACCAGCGTCAGGACGAGCTGAACCGCCGGATCGCCTGGGGCGTCCGGACGGGCGCCCTTACCCGCGGCGAAGCGGCTGACCTGCGCGACCAGGCGCGGAATATCGCCCGCATCGAGGCCCGCTACCGCGTCAACGGCCTGAACAGCTGGGAGCGCGCCGACCTCGACCGCCGCTTCGACCGCCTCGACACCCGCATCGGGCGCCAGACGCACGATCGGGAGTACGGGTACGGCTACGGCCATCGCCGCTAACCGCGGCGCCTGACACCCGCCCTCTCGGCGGAGACTGGACGCCCCCGGAGCCTCGGCTTCGGGGGCGTCTGCGCGTTCTGGACCCTGCGCCTTCAGGGCTCTGCGCGCAGCGTGCTTTCCATCATCGTCACCGCCCGGCCGCGCAGCAGGACGCGATCGCCGCGGTGCTCGCACTCCAGGTCACCGCCCCGGCCGGGATAGGCCTGGTGGAAGCGCACGGTCGCACGGCCCAGTTTCTGCGCGAAGAGCGGCGCCAGGATACAGTGAAGCGATCCCGTGCAGGGATCCTCGGGAATCCCAGAGCCGGGAGCGAAGAACCGGTCGACCACATCGTGGGGCCCGGCCTTCGCCAGCGCCGCCACGCCGACGTTGCCGCGGCCGCCGGTCGCCTCGCCGGAGATGCGGTTCAGCGCCGGGATGTCCGGCGTCAGATTCCGCACTGTCCCTTCGTCGTCGAACAGGGCGACCAGATAGGACGAGGCCCACACCTCGCTGGGCTCGGCACCCAGCGCTTCGGCGAGACCCGCCGGGACCGCGGTCTGCACCGGCGGCTGGGCGGGGAAGTCCATCTCATACCCCTCGCCGGCCCGCGCGACCGTCAGGGCGCCGGAATTGGTGTCGAAGGTGAGCCGGTCCGCAGCGACGCCGAGCTCGGCGAAGAGCGCATGGCCCGCCGCCAGGGTCGCGTGGCCGCACAGCGGCACCTCCAGCAGCGGCGTGAACCAGCGCAGGCCGAACCGGGCCGGATCGTCGGTCCGCAGAAGAAAGGCGGTCTCCGCCTGGTTGTTCTCGGCCGCGAGGGCCTGCATCCAGGCTGCGTCCGGCCAGGCGGCGAAGGGCTCGACCACGCAGGCGGGGTTCCCCCGGAACGGGCGGTCGGCAAAGGCGTCGACGGTCCACTGGCGCAAGACTGGCCTCCTCGAAAACGGCCCCAGGACTTGCGTCGGGACGACCGGGGCGGCAAGGGCCAGTTCCGGCGCGGCGGACCGGCAGGAGGGGTTCGATGACCTACGAGGTGAGCGACGATCCCGCGCGGTTCGACCTGGCCCGGGCGCATCGCTGGATCTCGACCGAGAGCTACTGGGCCGAGGGCATCCCGCTGGAGACCTTCGCCAGGTCCTGCGCCAACAGCTTGGTCGTGGGCGCCTATGCGCCGGACGGGACCATGGCGGCCATGGCGCGGGTGGTCACCGACCGGGCCACCTTCGGCTGGGTCTGCGACGTCTTTGTGGACGCAGGCCACCGCGGCGCAGGCCTCGGCAAGCAGATCATGGCCTACCTCCGGGCGCACCCGGATCTGCAGGGCTTCCGCCGCCTGCACCTGGCCACGCGCGACGCCCACGGCCTGTACCGGCAGTTCGGCTTCACCGACCTGACGAGCGTGGAAAACTGGATGGAGATCCGCGACCCCGAGGTCTATCGGCGCTGATCGGCGACCACCTCGATCTCCGGCCAGCGGGCCTTGGCGGAGGCGGCGATGCGCGGGAAGTTGGCGGAAGGCCCGTTGGGATTGGGCCGCAGCCGCCGGGCGAACAGATCCTCCAGGCCGAAGGGCGCCACCATGCTGAGGCGGTCGTCGGGCTCCAGCTTCACTCCCACGGCGAACATCGGACTGACGAACCGCTCAGGCGCCTCAGCCGAGCTGGAGAGCGGGGCATAGGGCTCGCCGAACTTGCCCTCGAACCAGACGTGGACCCGCGCCTGGTTGCGCACTTCCACCATCTCGCGGAGCGGCGGTTCGAACGCCGCCGCCACGCGCCGGATCACCACGTCCTCGGCCTCGTAGGAAATGTCCGACCCATCGAAATAGCCGACGTCGTAGTCCTTGATCCCGTAGTCCAGGTCGCGGCCGCCCAGGTGATTCAGGACCCGCTGGTACACCGCGCCCGAGAACAGCAGCCAGTCCGGCAGGTCCAGCTCGCGCAGGGTCGTCAGCACCCGCATCAGCGGCGCGGACTGGCGCAGAACGTCCTCGAGGCGGCGCTCCAGGCTCATGCACGCCCCCGCAGCGGCCAGGCGTGGTCCAGCGGTCCGTGGCCGGCGCCCAGGCCGGGCGCGCGCAGCATCGCCTCGTGGACATAGTCCCAGGCCCGCGCCACCGCCGCGACTAGGGGCAATCCCTGGGCGAGGCCGACGGCGCAGGCCGAGGCCAGGGTGCAGCCGGTGCCGTGGGTGTGCCGGCTCTCGATCCTCTCGCCTTCGAAGGCGGTGTCGCCCTGCGCCGTCATTAGAACGTCCACCACGCGCTCGCCCGGCACGTGACCGCCCTTCATCAGCACCGCCTTCGCGCCCGCCTTGAGCAGCGCGTCGCCGGCGCGGCGGAGGTCGTCGGTGGTCGCGACTGCCAGCCCGGTCAGCGCCTCCGCCTCGGGCGCGTTGGGCGTCAGCAGCGTGGCGCGCGGGATCAACAGCTCGCGGACCGCGGCCACCGCATCGGCCGCCAGCAGCGAGGCGCCCCCCTTGGCCACCATCACCGGATCGATCGCCGCCGGGACCGCCGCCTCGTCCAGGAGCCGGGCCACCAGTTCGACCGTGGCGGCGTCACCCAGCATGCCGGTCTTGATGGCGTCGGCGCCGATGTCGGACAGGACCGCCCGCGCCTGCGCCTCCACCACGTCGAGCGGGATTGGATGGACGCCGGTGACGCCGAGGGTGTTCTGGACCGTGACCGCCGTAATCGCGGTGGCCGCATAGCCGCCCAGCGCCGTGACCGTCTTGATGTCGGCCTGGATGCCCGCCCCGCCCCCGCTGTCGGAGCCGGCGATGATCAGGACGCGGCCAAGGTTCTGCATGTCTCGCAGTTAGGACGCCCGGGCGGCAAAGTGCATCCGGATTTGCGAACTATCCCCAACCGGCAGCGCCTGCGCCGCCTTGATCCGGCTCATGGCGGACGGGGGCTCATGCGGGCAAGTGATGTGAAAAGCGGAGAATCCGGCCCATGACCCACCCCTGCGAGAGCTGCGGCATGCCGATCGAGGACGGGCGCTACTGTCAGTACTGCGTCGACGACAACGGGGCGCTGCAGGACTTCGACACCCGGTTCAGCCGCATGGTGGAATGGCGGTTGCGCGAAGTGGGCGGCGACCGCGCGGCCGCCGAACGCGACACTCTCGCCCACATGGCGACCCTGCCGGCCTGGCGGGATCATCCCAGGGTCAAGGCCGCACGCTAGCGTCCACCAGCGATCGCCGCCTGCACGGTCAGGGCCTGAACCGTCTCACGCACGTCGTGCACGCGCACCGCCGCCACGCCCGCCGACGCGCCAGCCAGGGCCGCCGCGATCGAGCCGCCCAGGCGCTTATCCACCGCCGCGCCGGGGTCGAGGGCGCCGATGAACGCCTTGCGGCTGGCGCCCAGCAGCACCGGGAAGCCTAGGGCGACGATCCGATCCAGCCCCGCGAGCAGCGGCAGGTTGTGGCGCAGCGGGTGCTTGCCGAAGCCGATGCCGGGATCCAGCCAGATCTTCTCGCGCGCCACCCCCGCCGCCATGGCCGCCTCGGCCCGCTGGGCCAGGAAGGCCGCGACCTCGGCGACAACGTCGTCGTAGCGCGGCTCGGCCTGCATGGTGCGCGGCTCGCCCTGCATGTGCATGAGCACCACCTCGCAGCCCAGCTCGGCGGCGGCGGCCAGGCTTTCGGGCGCGTAGCGAAGCGCCGCCACGTCGTTCCAGATGCCGGCCCCGGCCGCCATCGCCGCTCGCGCCACCTGCGGCTTCATGGTGTCGACCGAGATCGGCACGTCGCTCTCGGCTCGGAGCGCCTTGATCAGGGGGACGAGGCGCTCGATCTCGACCTCAGCGGGGACGGGGTCGGCCCCGGGCCGCGTGGATTCCGCCCCGATATCCAGAATGTCGGCGCCGTCGGCGATGAGCCGTCGCGCCTGCGCCAGCGCCGCCTCAGGCGCGAGGAAGCGACCGCCGTCGGAGAAGCTGTCCGGCGTCGCGTTGACGATGCCCATGACCTTTGGGCGGGCGAGGGTCGGTGGTGAAACGTTCATGCGCCCGGCCGTCATAGCGCCAGCGCCGCGACGGAAGAAAGCGCTGCGGCGCGCCACAAACGAAAAGGGCGGCCGCCTGCGCGACCGCCCTTGTCTTTACCTCTGGCCTGGACCCTTAAGCCGGTTCGGCGCTGGGCTTGGGCGAGATGGGCACCGCCACGGACGGACCGGTGGGGCGCTTGGCCTCGCTCTCGTCGCGGTGGGGCGGGACGCCCTTCAGCGCATTGACGATCTCGTCGCCGGTCAGGGTCTCGTACTCGAGGAGGGCCTTGGCCAGGGTGTGAAGGTCGTCCAGCTTCTCGGTCAGGATACGGCGCGCTTCGCTCTCGCCGCTCTCCACCAGCCGCCGGACCTCTTCGTCGATGATCTTGGCGGTCTCTTCTGAGACGTTCTGGTTGCGCGCGACCGAGTGGCCCAGGAACACCTCTTCCTGGTTCTCGCCGTACTCGACCGAGCCCAGGCGCTCCGAGAAGCCCCACTTGGTCACCATCGCCCGGGCCAGCTTGGTGGCCTGGCTGATGTCGGACGAGGCGCCGGAAGTGATCTTGTCCTTGCCGAAGATGATCTCCTCGGCGACGCGGCCGCCGAACAGGATGGCCAGGCGCGAGGTCATCTGCTCGTAGGACATCGAGAACTTGTCCCGTTCCGGCAGCTGCATGACCATGCCCAGGGCGCGGCCCCGCGGAATGATCGTGGCCTTGTGCACCGGGTCGGTGGCGGGCACCGACAGGGCCACCAGGGCGTGACCGCCCTCGTGATAGGCGGTGAGCTTCTTTTCGTCCTCGGTCATGACCATGGACCGCCGCTCGGCGCCCATCATCACCTTGTCCTTGGCGTCCTCGAAGTCGCGCATGGTGACCATGCGGCGGTTCTTGCGGGCGGCCATCAGGGCGGCCTCGTTGACCAGGTTGGCCAGGTCGGCGCCCGAGAAGCCGGGGGTGCCGCGGGCGATGACCTTCACGTCCACGTCGGCCGCCAGGGGCACGTTCTTCATGTGGACGCGCAGGATGCGCTCGCGGCCGTTGATGTCGGGGTTCGGCACCACGACCTGGCGGTCGAAGCGGCCGGGACGCAGCAGGGCCGGGTCCAGCACGTCGGGACGGTTGGTGGCGGCGATCAGGATGATCCCTTCGTTCGCCTCGAAGCCGTCCATCTCGACCAGCAGCTGGTTCAGCGTCTGCTCGCGCTCGTCGTTACCGCCGCCCAGGCCCGCGCCACGATGGCGGCCCACGGCGTCGATTTCGTCGATGAAGATGATGCAGGGGGCGTTCTTCTTGGCCTGTTCGAACATGTCGCGCACGCGGCTGGCGCCGACGCCCACGAACATCTCCACGAAGTCCGAGCCCGAGATGGTGAAGAACGGCACGCCCGCCTCACCCGCGACGGCGCGGGCGATCAGGGTCTTACCGGTGCCGGGCGGGCCGATCAGCAGCGCGCCCTTGGGGATCTTGCCGCCCAGGCGCTGGAATTTCTGCGGGTCCTTCAGGAAGTCGACGATTTCCGTCAGCTCTTCCTTGGCCTCGTCCACGCCGGCCACGTCCTCGAAGGTGACGCGGTTCTTGTTCTCGGTGAGCAGGCGCGCCTTGGACTTGCCGAAGCCCATGGCCCCACGGGCCCCACCCTGCATCTGGCGCATGAAGAAGATCCAGACGCCGATCAGCAGCAGGATCGGCAGCGAATTCAGCAGCAGGCCCACCAGCGTGATCCCACCGGCGGCCTTCACCGTGATGTCGGCGCCCTGCGACTCCAGCCGCTTCACCAGGTCGTCCTGGTTGTTGGGCGTCACGGCCCGGAAGGTGCGGTTCGACTGGTCGGTCACCTGGACCATCGGGCCCTGGATCTCGGCCTTCTTCACCTCGCCGGCGTTCACCTTCGAGAGAAGCTGCGAGTAGGTGACCTCGTGGGCCCCGGCGGCCCCGCGGCCGCCACCCGTCATCATGCTGTAGAGGCCAATCAGGACGACGACGATGACGCCCCAGATGACGAGATTTCGCATGTTCATATGAGGACAGATCCCTCGAAAGCGGCGGTCAGGCCCACAAGATAGGACGCCGACCGGTGATAGACCATTAAACGCCGGCCGCCCGCGACCGTACATCGCGCCTTAGCCGTATACGCAAAAAGGGCCGCGCCGGTGGCGCAGCCCTTCAAATAAGCATCATTCGTGCCAGGTTTTAGACCTGGATCAAATCAGCGCGTCGGCTTCTTCGGCGCGGCGATCAGGCCTTCGCGCTGGGCGCGCTTGCGGGCCAGCTTGCGGGCGCGGCGCACGGCTTCCGCCTTCTGGCGGGCGCGCTTTTCCGACGGCTTCTCGTAGTGGACGTGCCGCTTCATTTCGCGGAACGAGCCTTCGCGCTGCATCTTCTTCTTCAGCGCCTTCAGGGCCTGATCGACGTTGTTGTCGCGGACGAAAATCTGAACCAGAGGAACCTCTCCTGCGTAACGCTAGCCGCCCGCCTCGACCGGCAAAAGGCGGCGAGCGTGCAAAAATGGATCGCCCGAAGGTGTGACCCTTCGGGTTTGAGCGCGGGCAATTAGCAGAAGGCGGATGCGATGTCCACGCGTTCGCCGTACAAAGCAACCATGATCATCGCCGCGCAGGACTGGGCCGAAGCCGCCGAACAGGCGCTCCTCGACGAAACGCTGAAACTGGCGCCGGTCCACGGGTGGACCCGGCGCACCGCCGTGCTGGCCGGGAAGGCCCAGGGCATGTCGCCCGGCGAGACCGAACTCCTGATACCGCACGGGCCCGCCGACCTCGCCGCCCTGCTCTCGCGCCGGCACGACGCCCGCGCCCTGGCGACCCTGGCCGAGGTCCACCCCTCGAACCTGAAGATCCGCGAGCGGATCCGCCGGGCGGTGGAGGCGCGCCTCGACGCCTCGGCCCAGGACGAGCCGGCCCTGCGCCGCTGGATGGGCTTCCTGGCCCTGCCGCAGAACCTGGCCCTGGGCTCCCGCCTCGCCTGGGAAAGCGCCGACGTGCTCTGGCGCTGGGCCGGAGACGAGGCCACGGACGAGAATCACTATTCAAAGCGCGCGATCCTGGCGGGGATCCTGACCGGCGCGATGGCGATCCGCATGACAGCGGGCCGCAAGGAGGCGCTCGAGTTCGCCGACCGGCGCATCGAGAACGTCATGAGCCTCGAAAAGTGGAAAGCGACGACCACCATCCGCCCGAGCCGCTGGCTCAGCGGGGCCGCTGAGACCCTGGCCCGGGCCCGGTACGGAAGCGCACCGCCTCAGGCGTGAGGGTTCTCGAAGATCGTCTCCACCGGCTCGCCGAACAGCGCGGCGATCCGATAGGCCAGGTCCAGCGACGGATCGTGCTTGTCGCTCTCGATGGCGATGATCGCCTGGCGCGAGACCCCTAGGCGCTCGCCGAGGTCGGCCTGGGTCCAGCCGCGGCCCGCGCGCAGGTCCTTCAGCCGGTTCCTCACCGGGTGGTCCGCACGAACGGCGAGACCAGGCCGTAGCAGAGCCAGAAGAGCATGTAGATCACATAGCCCGGCACGTGCGGGGCGCGGGCGTACTCTTCCACGAACCCCCAGGCGGTGAAGATCGCCATCGCCGCCCCCGACGCCAGGATGAACCGCTTGGCCGTCAAGGCCCGGACGAACTCGTCCGCGTCGTTCATCAGGGCCAGGGTCGCCCAGAGTTGGCCCACCACCGGGGCCGCCACGGCCAACCCCAACAGCCACGATCCCGGCGCGCTGCGATCGTCGAACGCGCCGCCGATCGCAGCGATGTTGATGGCCACGTAGGGGACCATGAAGGCGATGGTCCGGGTCACGTAGCGGCGGTGGGCGATGTCCATGGCCATGAAAGCGCGCTCCTTGAATGTCAGGTTAACCTGACATGCGAGGAATGTAAGGTCAACCTGACATCTCTTGCCTCCCCTTATGGGGAGGGAAGGTTCACAGCGCCTTGAGCTTGTTCACGTGCCCCATCTTGCGGCCGGGCTTGGGATCGCGCTTGCCGTAGAGGTGTATGCGGGTGTCCGGCTCGTGGGCCAGCTTGCTCCAGGCCTCGGCCTCGTCGCCCAGCAGGTTCAGCATCTCGACGCGGGCGTGCGGGACGGTGGGCGCCAGGGGCCAGCCGGCCACCGCGCGGATGTGCTGCTCGAACTGGTCCGCCGCGCAGCCGTCCTGGGTCCAATGGCCGGTGTTGTGGACGCGCGGCGCGATCTCGTTGACCAGCAGCGTGCCGTCCTTCAGCTCGAACAGCTCGATCCCCACCACGCCGACGTAGTTCAGGCCCTTGAGGATGCGCGCGGCGATCTTCTCGGCCTGGAAGGCGAGATCCTCGCTCACCTGGGCAGGCGCCAGGCTGCGGCGCAGGATGCCGCCCTCGTGATGGTTCTCGGCCAGGGGATAGACCGCCGTCGCGCCGTCGCGGCCCCGCGCGGCGATGATCGACAGCTCGCGGACGAAGTCGGCCGGAGCCTCCAGGATGACCGGAACCCCGCCCAGTTCGGCGAAGGCGGCCGCGGCGTCGGCGGCGTGCTCCACCCAGCGCTGGCCCTTGCCGTCATAGCCTTCGCGGCGGGTCTTCATCAGCACGGGCGCGCCCATGGCGGCGGTGGCGGCCACGGCCTCCTCCGCCGTGTCGGCGGACGAGAACGCGACGGTCGGCGCGCCGCTGGCGTTGAGGAACTGCTTCTCGGCGATCCGGTCCTGCGCCACGGCGAGGGCCTCGGGCCCGGGCGCCACCTCGACACCCAAGGACTGGAGCTTGAGCACCGAGTCGGCGGGCACGTTCTCGAACTCGAAGGTCACCACCTGGGCCACCGCGGCCAGCTGCTCCAGCGCCGCCGGGTCGTCGTAGGCGCCGACGATCGTGTGGGCCGCCACCCGGCCGGCCGGGCTGTCGGCGTCGCGCTCCAGCACGGCCACGTCGAAGCCCAGGCGCGCGGCGGCCAGCGCCAGCATGCGGCCGAGCTGCCCGCCCCCCAGGATGCCGAGGGTGGAGCCGGGGGGAAGCGGAAGCGTGGCCATCTGTCTCTGCTCTACTCGACCGCCTCGGAAACGCTCGCGGTCTGTTGTTCGGCGAAGGCGCTGACGCGGTTCGCCAGGTCGGCGTCCGACAGGGCCAGGATCCTGGCCGCCAGCAAGCCGGCGTTCTTGGCGCCCGCCTCGCCGATGGCCAGCGTCCCTACCGGGATGCCGCCGGGCATCTGGACGATCGACAGCAGGCTGTCCATGCCCTTCAGCGCCTTGGACTCCACGGGAACGCCCAGCACAGGCAGGTCGGTCAGGGAGGCGGTCATCCCCGGCAGATGCGCCGCGCCGCCGGCGCCGGCGATGATCACCTTGAAGCCCGCGGCCTTGGCCCCGCGGGCGAAGTCGTACATCCGCTGCGGCGTGCGGTGGGCCGAGACCACCCGGGCCTCGTAGGCGACGCCCAGCCCCTCCAGCATCTCGGCGGCGTGGCGCAGCACGGGCCAGTCCGACCGGCTGCCCATGATGATGGCGACAGGCGCGCTCATGATGTGTGGAATCCCAAGGCGTCCCCGAAAGGCGGCGGAGTATAGGCGCCGCCTTTGCCCGCACAACTCGCCACGGTTAGAATCCCTTAACCGCGGTGACGTCGAATGGCGTTAACCATTCGGGGATGACGATGAAGGTCGGCGGCGCACGCAGCGAACCCATAGCGGCCAACCGCCGCCGCGTCGCCACGCCGGCGGCGGCGGCCGGGCTTGCCGCGAGCCAGCCGATCGACCGCGCCACGTTCATGGGCGTCACCCGCGCCGAGATGACCCCGGCGGTCCAGGCCGCGATCCAGAGCCTGCTGGGCGAACTCGACGACCTGAAGGCCGAGGTCGACCGGCTGAAGGCGCGCCTCGAGGAAGCCGAGGGCCTGGCCGATCGCGACCCCCTGACCCCGCTCCTGAACCGCCGCGCCTTCCTGCGCGAGCTGGGCCGCGCCCGGACGTTCGCCCAGCGCCACGGCTTCCCGCTGAGCCTGGTCTACTTCGATCTCGACGGCTTCAAGGCGCTGAACGACCGCCTCGGGCATTCGGCCGGCGACGCCGCCCTGCATGCCGTGGCCGAACGCCTGGTCGCCAATGTGCGCGAGAGCGACGTGGTGGGCCGGATGGGGGGCGATGAGTTCGCCGTGGTGCTGATGCCCGCGGACCAGGCCGCCGCGGAGGCGCGCGCCGGCGCCCTCGCCCACGCCATCGAACAGGACCTGCACCTGCCCGGCGCCGCCGACGCGCGCCTGCGGGTCAGCTACGGCGTCCGCGAGATCGGGCCGGAGATCGACCCGGAATCCCTGATCGCCCAGGCGGACGCAGCCATGTTCGACGCCAAGCGCCAGCGCAAGGCCGGCTAAAGGTCAGGCGATGATGTCGGGGTTGAGGAAGTCCTCGATCCTGGCGATCTCGTCCTTCAGCGCCAGCTTCTTGCGCTTCAGGCGACCGATGACGATCAGGTCGGGCACGGTCGTGTTGCTCAGGGCCTGGATCGCGGCGTCCAGGTCGGCGTGGTCCTGGCGCACCTCGGCGAGCCGGGCCTCCAGGGCCTCGTCGGTGAAGTTGGAATAATCGATCATCGGCCCCGACACTCTACCCCAGGGCGGCGGCCAGTTCAGCCAGGGCGCCTGCGGGCGCGGGCTTGTCCCACGCCTTCGACGCCGCTTCCAGAGCTTCGAGCGCATGAGCGCCACCGCCGCCGTGCGACAGACCGTCCAGGGTCTCCATCAGCAGGCGCTCGGCCGCCAGCTCCAGGACCTTGACCTCCTCGCGGAACGCCAGGCGCGCCTCGTCGCCGACGGGCGGCAACGGCGCCTTCAGCCCACGGCGCACCTCGCGCAGCGGAACCAGCGCGGTGCGGTCCCAGGCGCGGGCGCAGGCCGCCGCCCGCGCAAGCAGGTCCGGATCCCTGGCCTCGGCGCGAACGGCCCACAGCAGGAGGGAGGTGTTCTGCCCATACTCGTCCTGCAGCCGCAGGCACGCCTCGGGCACGCCTGGCCGCGCATAGGCCTCCAGCGCCCACGCCCAGATCGCCATGCTCAATCGTCCTTGCCGCGGATCGGGGCGATGTCCTCGCCCCAGCGCTTCACCGGCTTCCAGTCCAGGCCGAACAGGTCCAGCGCACGGCCCACCGATTGGTCGACCATCTCCTCCAGGCTCCTGGGTTTGGCGTAGAAGGCCGGGAGCGGCGGGGCGATCACCGCACCCATCTCCGCCAGCCGCACCATGGTGCGCAGGTGGCCCAGGTGCAGCGGCGTCTCGCGCACCATCAGCACGAGCGGCCGGCGCTCCTTCAGCGTCACGTCTGCGGCCCGCGTCAGCAGGGACGAGGTCACGCCGGTCGCCACCTCGCTCATGGTCCGCACGGAGCATGGCGCCACGATCATCCCGAGGGTCTGGAACGAGCCCGAGGCGATGGCGGCCCCGACGTCTCCGGCCTTGTGGACCACGTCGGCGCGGGCCTGCACGTCGGCCGGGGACAGCTCGGTCTCCTGGGCCAGGGTCAGCGCCGACGAGCGGCTCATCACGAGGTGCGTTTCGATCCCCAGGTCGCGGCAGGCGTCCAGCGCCCGCAGGCCGTAGGCGACGCCCGAGGCGCCCGAGATCCCCACGATCAGCCGCGGCTTGTCGCCTTTCATCTGCGGGGGTCCCTCAACAACGGTCGCACGTTCGCGGTTCGTCCGCGCGACTGCAAACATATGTGATCTGACAGCCGCGGGAAGCGGGTGTTCACTCTAGGGCCGTCCAACTGAGAGGAGGCTCTTCGCCATGGCGCTAGATGCCCGGATCCGTGAACTCGGATCCCGCCACCAGTCCCTGGAACAAGCGATCCAGGACGAGATGCGCAGGCCCTACGCCGACGATGTCAGACTCAAGGAACTCAAGCGACAGAAGCTCAGGCTGAAGGAAGAGATCGAAACCCTCCGCGGCCAGCTCCACTGACGCGCTCTTCCCTCCCTTGATGGGGAGGGACAGGCAGGGTGAGGAGATGTGGACCGGTCCCCACGTCTCCGCCCTGGAACGGACCTCCTCACCTGCTCGCCTAGGGCGAGCTTTCCCTCCCCATCAGGGGAGGGAGGGGACCATCAGTCCTCGTCGTCCTCGTCCAGCTCCGGTCGGCTGGCGAACACATTCGCGAGATCCGTCTCGCGCTCGACCTCGGGCTCGTCGTCGACCAGGTCGACGTCGGACGCCGGCCGCAGGGTCGCGCCTTCCGGCTCGACGATGCCGCGGCGGGCGTCGTCCTTGGCCTTCTTGTCGGCCGCTTTCTTGACCACCGCGTCCAGCTCGAGCTGGCTGGCGAGACCCAGGGTCACCGGGTCGACCGGCTTGATGTTGGCCGAGTTCCAGTGCTGGCGGTTGCGCACCTGGTCGATGGTCGCCTTGGTCGTGCCCAGCAGGCGGGCGACCTGACTGTCCGGCACTTCCGGGTGGTTGCGGATGAACCAGGCGATGGCGTCCGGGCGGTCCTGACGACGCGAGACCGGCGTGTAGCGCGGAGCCTTCTTCACCGGCTTCAAGAGCTCGGCGTGACGGCTCTTCTGCGGCTTCATCCGGTACTTTTCGTTCTTCTCGGCCGCATCAAGCTCATCGCGGCTGAGCTGGCCGTTGGCGATCGGGTCGGCGCCGCGGATGTCGCGCGCCACTTCGCCGTCGGCGATGCCCTTCACTTCCAGCGGGTGGAGCTCGCAGAAGTCGGCGATCTGATCGAAGGTCAGCGAAGTATTGTCGACCAGCCACACGGCGGTCGCCTTGGGCATGAGAATTTGCGTCATCGCTTTTGCCTTTGAGGGCGAATTCCAGAAACGAAGGCGCCCGGCCTTTCGGCCGGGCGGT
The DNA here is from genome assembly GCF_001824475.1 of Phenylobacterium sp. RIFCSPHIGHO2_01_FULL_69_31. Taxonomy (GTDB): domain Bacteria; phylum Pseudomonadota; class Alphaproteobacteria; order Caulobacterales; family Caulobacteraceae; genus Phenylobacterium. Next base: position 135,867 of record NZ_MHXN01000039.1, read on the forward strand.
GAGGGATTTCATATAGGCCGGTTACGCCGGCCTGAAAACGAGATTCTAGATCAGGCCCCGAAGATCCAGCCCGGCGTCAACGTGCTCGCCTGCACGCCAACCAGGATGATCTGGTCGCTGGACGAGGCCAGGGTCACGACCGTGTCGGCCCCCACCTGGGCCACGGTATAGGTGGCGCCGGGATCCAGGTGCACGCGGTCGCCTTCCGCCAGGCTGAAGTCCAGGATCCGGTCGATGCCCGCGTCGGACGAGATGTGGAAGATGTCGGCGCCCGCGCCACCCGACACCGTGTCCGAGCCCTTGTCGCCCGACATGAAGTCGTCGCCCTCGCCGCCGGAGATGGAGTCGTTCTCCTGGCCGCCGCGCACGATGTCGTTGCCCGACCCGCCGTCGCCCGTGTCCGCGCCGAGGTTGCCGTAGACGAGGTCGGCGCCGTCGTCCCCGAACAGCAGGTCGCTGTCCTTGCCCCCCACGACGTAGTCGTCACCCGCGCCGCCGCGGCCGGTGTCGTTGCCGACGTTGCCGTGGATGTCGTCGAACACCGAGCCGCCGACGATGGAGTCGTTTCCGTCCTCGCCCCGCAGGTAGCTGGTCCCCGCCCCGCCATCGATGGTGTCGGCGCCGGCGCCCGCGAAAATGCTGTCGAACCCGGCGCCGCCGACCAGGCTGTTGGCCAGAGCGTTGCCGGTGATGGTGTCGTTGCCGAACCCGCCGATGGCGTTCTCGATCTGCGCGCCCTGGGCCACCGCCACATTTCCGACGAGGCCGCCGACGTTCGAGAAGAAGCCCTCGCGCAGCTCGATGAGCTGGTTCTGCGAGTAGCCCGAGAAGTCGAAGGTGTCGCGGCCGCCCGCGTCCCAGACCGCGAAGATCACCCGGCTGGAGCTGTTGGTCGCCACGAACCAGTCGCGGCCGGCGTTGGCGTTGAAGCCATAGACGGTGTCACCCGTCCGGGTGCTCATGTTGGCGCCGTACTCGATCTGGGCGCCGCGGATGTCGTCGAGCTGCGGCGCGGCGGCGTAGCGGCCGCCGTAGCTGGCGCCGGTGTTGGCCTCCGAGAAGTAGCTCATCACCGTGTACTGACGGGTGTCCTCATAGTACTCGGCCGAACTGGCGTAGGTGATCGGCCCACCGTCATCGCCGGCGTTGTAGTCGCCCGGATGGGCCAGGCCGATGGCGTGGCCGATCTCGTGGATCAGGACCTGGGCGCCGTAGTTGCCCATGCTGGGTAGGCTGTTGGTGCCCGCGTTGATGTTGATCCAGACGTCGCCGGCGGCGCTGCTGGCGCTGGTGCTGCCCGGATAGTTGGCGAACGCCGCCGAGCCGCTCTCGCCCGAGCTGTAGTTGCCGAACAGGATCGCGGCGTCGTTGGAATAGGCCGCCTCGCCCGCGCTCCCGATCCCCACCCGTACGAACCGGATGTTGGCCACGTCGGCCCACGCCTGCATGGCCTGCTCGGCCTGGTAGATCTGCTGGGCGTTGAAGCGCTGGAAGCCCGCGGTGTCGCTGGGCATGGTGACAGGCTCGCTTGAGCGGAAAGCGTACGTCACGGTGAAGGCGCGGCCGGCGACCCCGCCCCAGCCGGGTGCCGGCGCCATGGTCACCGGATCGAACCCGGTGAGCTGCAGGCCCGCCCGGTCGATAGTGTAGCTCTCCTTGCCGTTCACCACGGCGCCTGCACGCGCGTCGGCGTTCAGGTAGGACAGGCCGTCCGCGACGTCAGACTCGGCCACGACCGCCAGCCCCGTGCACAGCGGACAGCTGCAGGTTGCGCCATCCGCGGCGGCGAACGGCCGGCTTTGCAGCGACGGGTCGTCGGCGGAAAGGAGGGAAGCGTCCGTGGGCATACTCGCACTCTATCCAGACCCATCCCCTTCATTTGCTTAAGGGAATAGGTAAATCCGCACAATGCGGACCTCGCGCGGCGTTTGCGCGCATAGAGTGTACGCGGCGCGGCGCCCGGCGGCTTCGGACCAGCGTGCCGCAGTTTCCGCAGATCGGCTAGGCGCCGCTAGTCCAGGGGCTGGCGGCCGACGATCCTGAGGCCATAGCCCGCCGAGGCCGGCAGGACGGTCTGGGACGAGGTCAGCAGGGTCATGTCGCGGACGCCGAGGTCCAGCAGGATCTGCGCCCCGATGCCGTAGTCGCGGATGATATTCCCCGCATGGTCGGCCTGCGGCTGGCCGTAACGCTCGCTGAGCCAGTGCGGATTGGAGTCGCGGATGAACACCGCCACCGCGGCGCCCTCGTACGCCGACAGGGCGTTCAGCGCCTTGGGCACGTAGTCGCGGCGCGCCTCGACGGCGCCCAGCATGTCGGTGGCGAGGTCCACGCGGTGCATACGCACCAGGGTGGGCTTGTCCGGCTCGATCCGGCCCCGGGTCAGCACCACGTGCTCGGTCTGATCGATGGAGTTGCGGTAGATGATCATGCGGAAGCGGCCGCCGTAGGCGCTGTCGAACGGCGCCTCCAGCACGCGCTCCACCTGGCGTTCGGTGCGACGACGGTAGGCGATCAGGTCGGCGATGGTGCCGATCTTCAGGCCGTGCAGCTGGGCGAAGGCCACCAGGTCGGGCAGCCGGGCCATCGACCCGTCGTCCTTCATGATCTCGCAGATGACCCCGGCGGGGTTCAGGCCGGCCATGCGGCTGATGTCGACCGCCGCCTCGGTGTGGCCGGCGCGGACCAGGACGCCGCCGTCCTTGGCCACCAGAGGGAAGACGTGGCCGGGCGAGACCACGTCGTCCACGCCCTTGGTCGGATCGACCGCCACGGCGATGGTGTGGGCCCGGTCGTGCGCCGAGATGCCCGTGGTCACACCTTCGCGCGCCTCGATGGAGACGGTGAAGGCGGTGCCGTGGCCGGACTGGTTGTCCGTGGCCATGGGCGGCAGGCGCAACTGGCGCGCCCGCTCGGCGGTGATCGACAGGCAGATCAGGCCGCGGGCGTGCTTGGCCATGAAGTTGATCTGGTCCGGCGTGGCGAACTGGGCCGGGATGATCACGTCACCCTCGTTCTCGCGGTCCTCGGCGTCGACCAGGATGTACGGCCGCCCGTTGCGGGCGTCCTCGATGATGTCCTCGATCGGGCTGATGGCGCCAGACACGTTGTCGGACTCTCCGGACGGCGGAACGAGGTAAGGGCGTTTCATCGGATTGCAGCCTTCATCTGGGCGAACTGCACGACCTGTTCGGCGACGGTCGCGAGCTGCCAGGCGTCCTTCTGATCCATGCAGTCGCCGGCCTCGTCGAAGAGGGCGGCGCCCGCGTTGAGGGCCGCGCCGAACGGCGTCGGCCAGCCCCGGAGGGCATGTATGATCGCCCGCAGCGCCATCAAGGTGGTGCCCGCGGCCTGCCAGCCGTCGGCGGTGATGATGGTCCCCACCGGCTTTTGCGACAGGTAGGGCTGCGGGTCGTTGCGCGTGAGTTCCAGGGTGTCGAGGGCGTTCTTGATCACCCCCGAGATCGAGCCGTGATAGCCGGGGCTGGCGACGATCACCCCGTCGGCGGCGCGAACGGCCTCGGCCAGCTCCAACTGGGCGGCCGTGGTGTCGGACGGGCGTGGGTCGAAGATCGGCAGGGTCCCCAGGAACGCGCCGCCCAGCAGGCGCGTCTCCGCCCCACGCGCCTCGGCGGCCTTCAAGGCGCACAACAACGCCCGCTCGCTGGACGACCCCTCGCGGATGGTGCCGCCGATACCGACGATGAGGGGGCGTTTGCTCATACGCGCTCCTCTCCCCCCGCGAAGCGGAGAGGGAGAGGGGAGCGAGAGGGTCGGCGCAGGCCGCCCAGCTCAAGCTCCCGGTCCAGCCAGGGTCCCGCGTCGGCAAGATTGATCATCGCTAGACCTCTATGCCGGGCGAAATGTCGACGCCAGCCCTCTCCCTACCCTCTCCCTCTCGCTGCGCGGGGGAGAGGAGGCCCATCAGGCCGCCGCGCTTTCCTCGGCGAAGACCTTCTTCAGCTCCGTCTTCAGGATCTTGCCATTGGCATTGCGGGGCAGGGTCTCGGGCCAGAAGGCGATCTTCACCGGCACCTTGAACGCCGCCAGCCGCTCGCGGACGAACTGGCGCAACTCGGTCTCCGTGGCCGCGCCGCCGGGCTTGAGATGCACCACCGCGGCCGGTTCCTCGCCCAGGGTCTTGTGCGGGATGCCCACCAGGGCGGCGTCCATCACGTCCGGGTGGTCGTAGAGGACGTTCTCGACCTCGACGCAGTAGATGTTCTCGCCGCCGCGGATCAGCATGTCCTTGGCCCGGTCGATGATGAACAGGAAGCCCTCGTCGTCGACCCGCGCCAGGTCGCCGGTGCGCAGCCAGCCGTCCTGGAAGGTCTCGGCCGTGGCGTCGGGCTTGTTCCAGTAGAGCTTCACCACCTGGGGGCCCTTGACCCACAGCTCGCCCACCGAGCCCGGCGGCAGAACCGTCTTGCCGTCGGCGGGATCGCGAACCTGCATCTCGCCCACCGGCGCGGCGGGGCCGGCGCTGTCGGGGCGGTTGAGGTAGTCCATGCCCATGTGGCTGGTGAAGGTGGCGGTGGTCTCGGTCATGCCCCAGCCGTTGCCGGGCTGGGAGCCCGGGAACACCTCGGCGATCTTGCGCACCAGTTCGGGCGCGGACGGCGCGCCGCCATAGGTGACGGCCATCAGCGACGACAGGTCGTACTTCGCCCGCGCCGGATGCTCGATCAGCTGCCAGGCGATGGTCGGCACGCCGCCGGTGGAGCTGACCTTCTCCCGCTCGATCAGCTTCATGGCGGGCTCGGCGTCCCAGCGGCGCATCAGCACGATCTTGCCGCCCGAGTTCAGCGTCGGGCCGACGGTCGCCGACAGGCCGGTGGCATGGAACATGGGCACCACCAAAAGGGTCACCCGCTGCGGCAGCTTGGTCGCGTCCAGCTCGGGCAACGGCTCGCCGGCCCGCAGGAAGTTGCGCGCCGCCGAAATGCCGCCGGCGCCGATGTTGGACGTCATGTTCCGGTGCGTGCCGAGCGCTCCTTTCGGGCGGCCCGTGGTGCCGGAGGTGTAGAGGATGGTGGCGTCGTCCTCCGGCCCCAGCGGCACGTCGGGCATCGGCAGCTCGGCCAGCTCGCCCCAGGCGTTCACGACGCCGATGACGTCCTCCAGCCTCTCGGTCTTAGGCGGCAGGCTCGCGGCGGCGTGGCGGGTGACATAGACCTTCTCAAGGTCCGGCAGCTTGTCCAGGAACTCGACGATCCGGTCGAGCCGCTCGTCGTCCACGAAGGCGATCTTGGTTCCGGAATCGGCCAGGCCGTACTCCAGCTCCGCCCCGGTCCACCAGGCGTTCAGCGGCGTGACGATCGCGCCCACCAGCTGGCCGGCCCAGAAGCAGACCGCCCATTCCGGCAGGTTGCGCATGATGACCGCGACCCGGTCGCCCTTCTTCACGCCATCAGCCTGCAGGCGATGCGCCAGGGTCAGGGTGGCGCGGGCGAAGCTGTCGAAGGTGGCGCGGTCGTCCTCGTAGACCAGGAACTCCCGCTCGGCGAACCGGCGGCCGTTCACGAACACGTCGCGCAGGGTGGGCGGGGCGTTCTTCCAGGTGCGCGTCGGCACGCCCCGGATCACCTTCTCCTCGATTTCGAACGGAGCGCCGGGCGCGGTCAGCTTCGCATGCGCCTCTGCGACGGACATTACGGGCCAGGTTTTTGAAGAGTCGGTCATCAGGCGCTTCCCTACCCGCCGGACCTTGCGTCAGCCTACAGGCCCTGGCGACGTTGTCTCATTGAACCCGTCCCGTCTAAGCACCGCAACGGGCGCCCATGTCTCTGGCGGACTTCGGCGGCGAAACAATCGAGAGGTTGGGCGGTCAGACCTTCTCCCGCCGCGCGGCGTAGTGGTCGCGGATCTCGGCCAGCTCCTTGCCGAACCGCTTCCTCGCTTCCTCCTGCAGCTTGGGGATGTGGTAGCTGGGGAAGAGGTCGTTGTCCGGCTGGTAGTCCTTGAGGATCTGCTTGGCCAAGGTGACCTTGTGGACCTCGGTCGGGCCATCGGCGATGCCCATGACCAGGGCGGAGGTGACCATCCGCATGAACGGCATCTCGTTGGAGACACCCAGGGCGCCGTGCAGGTGCGCGGCCTTGGCGGCGACGTCGTGATAGACCTTGGGCATCGCCACCTTGATGGCGGCGATGTCCTTGCGGACCTTCTGGTAGTCCTTGTGCTTGTCGATCAGCCAGGCGGTGCGCAGCACCAGGAGGCGGAAGCTCTCCACCGCGATCCAGCTTTCGGCGATCTGGTCCTGAACCATCTGCAGGTCCGAGAGCCGGCCCTCGCGGGTGGTGCGGGAGACCGCTCGCTGGCACATCAGGTCCAGGGCGTGGCGGCAGGCGCCCACCGTACGCATCGCGTGGTGGACCCGGCCGCCGCCTAGGCGCACCTGGGCGATGACGAAGGCCGCGCCCCGGTCGCCCAGCAGGGCGTCGTAGGGCAGGCGCACGTTCGTGTAGCGGACGTAGGCTTCGTTGCCGCCGCCCACCTCGCCGCCGGCGCCCACGGCCACGTTGCGCACGATCTCCACCCCGGGCGTGTCGGTGGGCACCAGGAAGATCGAGGTGCGCCGGTAGGGGTCCTTCGCGTCGGGATCGGTGATCGCATAGAGCACCAGGACCTTGGCGTACTTGGCGTTGGTCGAGAACCACTTCTCGCCATTGATCACCCACTCATCCCCCTCCAGCACGGCGCGGGTGGTGAAGGTCAGCGGGTCCGAGCCGCCGGTGGGCTCGCTCATGGAGAAGGCCGAGCGGATCTCGCCGTTCAGCAGGGGCCAGAGGTACTGTTCCTTCTGCTTGTCGGTGCCGTAGTGGGCGATGATCTCGGCGTTGCCGCTGTCGGGCGCCTGGCAGCCGAACACGCTGGGCGCCAGGCTGCTGCGGCCCAGCTTCTCGTTCATCAGCGCCAGCTTGAGCTGCCCGAAGCCCTGGCCCCCCAGCTCGGGGCCCAGGTGGCAGGCCCAGAGGCCCTGGTCCTTCACCTTCTGCTGCAGCGGCTTGATGAACTTCTCGCGGCCCAGGCTGGAATAGACCGCCATGCCGAGGTGCGAGAGCGGCTCGACCTCCTCGCGCATGAAGTCCTCGATCCAGTCCAGCTTCTTCTGAAACTCAGGATCGGTCTCGAAATCCCAGGCCATAGGGCGCCTTCCGTCACGGCAATTTTTCGTATTATTGGTATGCTACTCCTCTCGAAGGCGAGCGCAAGACCAGTTGGCTCAGCCCAGGAGCAGGCGGCGGACGAGATCGCCCGTGTTGGAGACGCCGAACTTTCGCAGCAGGCGCGAGCGGTAGATGTCCACCGTGCGCGGGCTGATCCCGAGAGCCAGGGCGGCCTCCTTGGCGGTCCTGCCGTCGACGAACAGCGCCGCCACGTCGCGCTCACGCGCAGTCAGGGCAGTGGCGGGCGCATTGCGGGCGGCCAGCACACCGGACAGTTCGGTGAACACCCAGAGCGTGTCGTCATGCGCAGCGCCCGGACGTAGGGCCCGGCCGCGGACGTGGACCCAGAAGAGCTCCCCGTCGAGGCGGCGCATCACCCGGTCGCTGGCGAAGACCTTGCCCGCGAGAAGGGTCCGTTCGGCGCGCTGGCCCGCGCCATGATAGTGGCGCTCGTCGGGATAGAGGCCCGCAAACCCCTCACCGACCAGGGCCTTGCGCGGACCGCGAAACATCTCGCAGAAGGCGATGTTGCAGTCGGCGATCCGGCGCGCCCGACCGACGGCGAGGCCGACCGGGGCCAACTGGAAAACCTGGATGTGATCGACCTGCGGCTCTGGCATCCCGCGTCCGAATACGTAAGCGTCCGACACCTATAGCCTTAGGTGTCGCGGCTCCGTAGCGTCGCCGGCCATGACGATCCCAGATCTGCACATCCGCCCCGCGGCGCCATCCGACGCCGAGGCCATCTGGCGCATCATCGGGCCGACGATACGGGCCGGCGAGACCTACGCGCTGGACCGCGACCTTCCGGAGGCGGCGGCGCTGGCCTACTGGCTTGGCGCGGGCCGTGAGACGTTCGTGGCGGAAGCCGACGGTCAGATCCTGGGGACCTACTACATCCGGGCCAACCAGGCCGGCGGCGGGGCCCACGTCTGCAACTGCGGATACATGACCGCCGCCGAGGCGGCCGGCCGCGGGGTGGCCCGGGCCATGTGCGCACACTCGCTGGACCATGCCAGGTCCCGGGGCTTCCGCGCCATGCAGTTCAACTTCGTGGTCAGCACCAACGTCCGAGCGGTGAAGCTGTGGCAGTCCATGGGCTTCACGGTCGTCGGTCGCCTGCCCGGCGCCTTCGCCCATCCCACGGAGGGATATGTCGACGCCCTGGTGCTGTTCCAGACGCTGTGACGCGTCAGAACGCGCCGCCCCGTCCCTGACCAGCGGCGAACCGGGTTGCGCCCTCGACCGCGGAGCCCGTGCGCAGGGTCTCCATGCCGACCTTCACCTCGAAGGCCTGGGCCTCGTCCCAGTCGAGCGACCACTGCTTGAGCGCCGAGAGGCGGTCGTTGCGCATGCAAAGCTGCGGGAAGGCGCTGATCTGCCTGGCGAGGTCGACGGCCGCGCTCAGCGCCTGCCCCTGCGGGGCCACACGATTGGCCAGGCCCATGGCCAGCGCCTCGTGCGCGTCCACGGCCCGGCCGGTGAGGATCAGGTCCATGGCCCGCGAATGGCCGATCAGCCGCGGCAGCCGCACGGTGCCCAGGTCGATCAAGGGCACGCCGAACCGGCGACAGAAGACGCCGAAGGTCGCGCCCTCGGCGGCCACGCGCAGGTCCGCCCAGCAGGCCACCTCCAGCCCGCCCGCGACGGCCGGTCCCTCCACCGCCGCGATCACCGGCTTGCCCAAGGCCAGGCGCGTGCAGCCCATGGGTCCGAAATCCCCGGTCTCCTTGACGGGATTGCCGGCGCCTTCGCTGATCGCCTTGAGGTCGGCCCCGGCGCAGAAGAAGCCGCCGCGGCCGGTGAGCACCGCTACGTCCAGGCCGTCGTCGGCGTCGAAGGCCTTGAAGGCGTCGTAGAGCTCGCGCGCCGTGGCGCCGTCCACCGCGTTGCGGCGCTCGGGGCGCTCGATGGTGACGACGGCGATGCGGCCGTCCCGTTCGAGGCTGACGTTGGCCATGGGCGGTCTCCTGCTTTGGCCGCCACCCTGCGCCCCCGACCCACGGGGAAGGCAAGCCGTCAGGCGCGGGAGAGAAGCCACATGCGCATCTGCCGGCGCGTCCGATAGCCCAGGTGCTCGTAGAGCGCGATCGCGCCGGTGTTGTGCCCGTACACGTGCAGGAAGGGGGTCTCCCCGCGCGTCGCGATGCGGCCCGCCACGATCCCCATCAGCGCCGCCGCATAGCCTTTGCCGCGGTGGTCCGGATGCGTGCAGACGGCGCTCACCTCGGTCAGGCCCGGCAATCGCATGCGCTCGCCGGCCATGGCGATCAGGCGCCCACCGGCCTTGACGCCGACGAAGTCGCCCAGTTGGTGCGTGCGCGAGAAAAATGGCCCAGGCCGCGTGAGCGTGGCCAGCTCCAGCATCTCGGGCGCATCGCCGTCGTCCAGGTCGACCACCTCGAAGTCTGGCGGCGGCAGGGGGCGGAGCTCGCCCGCCACCATCTGGCAGATCCCCGGCTGGGGCGTCATGACTACGCCCGGGATGGGCGGATGGTCCTCGGCTTGAATCACCGCCAGTTCGCCCTCGGCCGGGACCAGGGCCGCAAGCGCGGCGAGGCTGTCCGGCGCCGTATCCGCGGCTGAGGCAAAGATCCCATACTCGCCGCGCAGGCGCAGGGCCCCTTCGGCCTGCTCGGCGAGCGCCGCCTGCCGCGTCGTGAATGCGTGCCAGATCGGTCGATCCAGAAGCTCGTCCCGTCCCACAGCCACCTCCTGTACTGCGCGCCGGGATAGACCGCCGCCCACCCAAGCGCCACCTTGCGGACCGCGCTTCCCGGCTATGGCTTGCAGCCGGACGGGGCGCAGGGGCAAATGGCCGAAAGACGCAGGGAAGCGACGATGAGCAAGGCCGAACGACTGGGGTTCTCGAAGACGCGCCTGGAGCGGATCGACCGCTTCCTTGATGAGAAGTACGTCGGCCCCGGCCGCATGCCCCACGCCCAGTTCCTGCTGGCGCGCGGCGGCGAGGTCGTCCACCAGACGGTGCTCGGGATGCAGGACCCCGAGCGCGGAGTGAAGCTGGGCGAAGACACCGTCTACCGCATCTATTCCATGACCAAGCCGGTGACATCGGTCGCCTTGATGAGCCTGGTCGAGGAGGGCCTGATCGCCCTCGACGATCCGGTCTCGCGGCACATTCCGGAGTGGAAGGACCTGGGCGTCTTCTCAGCAGGAGTGAACCCGGTGTTCGCCACCACCCCGCCCGGGCGGCCTATGCAGGTAGTCGACCTGCTGCGGCATACCTCCGGCCTGACCTACGGCTTTCAGAACCGCACCAACGTCGACGCCGCCTACAGGAAGCTCAAGCTGGAGGCGATGCACGGCGAGCACGACCTCGAGGCGATGATCGACATGCTCGCGCGCCTGCCGCTCGAGTTCTCGCCCGGGGAGGCGTGGAACTACTCCGTCGCCACCGACGTCTGCGGCTATCTGGTGCAGAAGATCGCCGGCAAGCCGCTGGACCAGGTGTTCCAGGAGCGAATCTTCGAGCCGCTGAAAATGGTCGACACCGGCTTCCACGTCCGCGACGACCAGCGCGGCCGGTTCGCCGCCTGCTACGACGCCGTCCTCGGCGGCAAGATGAAGCTGCAGGACGATCCACAGACGAGCCCCTATCTCGCCCCGCCCGCCCTGCTGTCCGGCGGCGGCGGCCTGGTGAGCACGGCGGCGGATTACATGCGGTTCGCGGGCATGCTGCTGAACCGCGGCGAGCTAGACGGCGCCCGCATCCTGGCGCCCAAGACCGTCGATCTGATGGCGTCCAACCACCTGCCCGGCGGCTCGGACCTGACCGAGATGTCCCGCTCGCTGTTCTCGGAGAGCACCAACGCCGGCGTCGGCTTCGGCCTGGGCTTTGCGGTGGTGTTCGACCCGCCGCAGACCCTGATCCCGTGCAGCCTGGGCGAGTTCTACTGGGGCGGCGCGGCGTCCACGGCGTTCTGGGTCGACCCGATGGAGGACGTCACCGCGGTCTTCATGACCCAGCTCCTGCCGTCGTCCACCTATCCCATCCGGCGCGAACTCAGGACCCTGGTCTATTCGGCGCTGATGGAGACGAACGGCTAGGCTCCGCCCGTTCCGCGGCTTCGGCCAGGACTTCCGCCTCCTCGATCATCGGCTGGCCGAAGCCGGTGTCGGGCTCGTCGGTGACCGGCGGGGTCGTGGGCAGCATGCGCGATGTCCGCCAGCCGCCCCAGACGTAGTAGGCCCAGGCCAGCAACAGGGTCGTGAAGCTGCCGATCGGGAAACTGATCCAGATGGCGTTGGCGCCCAGGTACGGCTCGAGGATGTTGGCCAGTGGCACCCGCACGCCCCACAGCGCGATGATCATCGCCAGCAGGGGCGGCCAGACCGCTCCGGTGGCGCGGACGACGCCGGAGAAGATGAAGGCCAGGCCGAAGGGGATGAAGCCCCAGAGCACGATGGAATTGATGTGCACCGCGATGGGGAGCGAGGGGCTGGTTCCCGGCAGGAAGGCCTGCAACACCCAGGGGTCCGCGAAGTAGATCGCCACCACGGGAAGGCCCGTGAACACCAGGGCGTAGAGCACGCCCGAGCGCGCCACCTGCTCCACGCGGTCCATCTTGCCCGCGCCGACGTTCTGGGCGGCCATGGACGAGACCGCCGCGCCCAGGGCCATGGCGGGCATCTGCACATAGGTCCAGAGCTGGCTCGCCGCCCCATAGGCTGCGGAGGTGTGCACCCCGTGCCGGTTGACGAGGCTCATCATGGTGACGGCCGCCAGGCTGGTCACCATCATCTGGAAGCCCATGGGCAGGCCCTTGAGCACCAGTCCGCGGATGATGGAGAGGTCCGGCAGCAACAGGTGGAACTCGCCCGGCCGCAGCACCAGGATCGAGCCCTTGCGGTAGAGGTGGACGATCATCGCCACGAGCGTGATCGTCTGGGAGACCAGGGTCGCGTAGGCCGACCCGGCGATACCGAGCTTCGGGAACGGGCCGTAGCCGGTGATCAGCAGCGGGTTCAGCACCACGTCCATGCCCACCGCCAGCAGCGAGAAATAGAATGGCGTGCGGCTGTCGCCCGTGCCGCGCTGGGCCATCATCACGTACGAGAAGAAGTACATGAACGGCATGGCCGAGAAGATGACCCGCAGGTAGGCGACGGCGTCGCGCTTCGCCTCCTCGGGCGTGCCCATCCAGGTCAGGATATGCGGCGTCAGCAGCGCGCCCAGCAGGCCCACGCTCAGCGACACCACGATGAAGAAGGCCGTCGAGGTGCCGATCACCTTCTTGGCCGCCGTCATGTCGCGGGCGCCCATGGCGTGGCCGATCATGATGTTCGAGGCCATCGACAGGCCGAAGACGGCGCCCAGCATCAGGAACATGATCTGGTTGGCGTTGGAGGTGGCGGTCAGGGCCGCCTCGCCCAGCACGTGGCTGACCCAGATGGCGTTGGCCGAGCCGTTCAGCGACTGGAGGATGTTGGTCGCCAGCACCGGCAGGGCGAACAGGATCAGCGTCCGGCCGATGGGCCCGGTGGTGAGGTCCGGTACTTTCCGGCCCGGCGGACCACCTGGTCCCCGCGCCGCTGTCGCACCCCCAGCCACAGCCGCCCCCTGAAAACGCACGCGCTCCATACCGCTTCTACGGGGCGCGCCGGGTCGGGTTCAAGCGCGGCCGTCCGCATGGCGCCGCTTGAGGGTCATGGGTTTCGCGCTATGGAAGGCGCATGACCGTCCAGATCCTGCAATTCGGAACCACCGGCCAGCTCGCCACCGAGCTCCTGCGCCAGGCGCCCGCCCACGACGTGGCGCTGGCGGCGCTCGGCCGGGCGGACGCCGATTTTGCCGACCCTGCGGCCTGCGCCCGCAAGGTGATGGAGGCGCGTCCGGACCTGGTGATCATCGCTGCGGCCTACACCGCCGTGGACCAGGCCGAGAGCGAGCCGGACCTGGCGCGGGCCGTGAACGCGGGGTCTCCGGGCGCTATCGCCGCGGCGGCCGATGCGGTCGGCGCGGCCGTGATCAATGTCTCAACCGACTATGTGTTCGACGGCGCCGGCGGCGCGCCCTACGCCGAGGATGCGCCCACCAATCCGCTGAACACCTATGGCGCCACCAAGCTGGAGGGCGAGACGGCGGTGGCCGCGGCCTGCCGCCGGTCGCTCAACATCCGCACCTCGTGGGTGATCTCGCCGCACGGCAAGAACTTCGTGAAGACCATGCTGCGGGTCGCGGCCGCCGGCACGCCGCTCAAGGTCGTCGACGACCAGTCGGGCCGGCCGACCTCGGCCGCCGACCTGGCCGGGTTCATCCTGTCCCAGGCTGCGCGGCTCTCCCAGGCCAAGGCCGAAGATCCGATGTTCGGGACGGTCCACTTCGCCAACGACGGCGAGGTCACCTGGCGCGACTTCGCGGTCGAGATCTTCGCCCAGGCGCTGGGTGAGCAGGCGCCTGAGGTGGGGGCTCAGAAGACCGCCGACTACAAGACCCCGGCCCAGCGGCCCCTGCGCGCCACCATGGATCTGGGCAAGCTCGAACGCGTCTACGGCGTGAAGCCCCGCCCGTGGCAGGAGGCTCTGGCCGAGGTGGTCGCGGAGATCAGGCCGAACCCCTGACCACTCTCACGGCGCGGCGGGTGCGGCGGCGAGGGCCGCCGACCCGGACGGGCCCTTCGCGCGCGCCCCGCCAGGACTGGGCGCCGCCAACGTAATGATCGCCAGGACCGCCAGCGTCAGCGCGAGCAGGGCGAGGTTCCGCGTCAGATACATGCACGGTCCGTGCCGCAATCTTTCGGCGGGTTCAAGCGGCCCGCGGCCGCAGGGCGCCCATTCTGAGGAGGCCCTGCGGTGGGGCGGCGCTCACGCCTCGGCGAGCCGGCTCTTTGCCCGGCCGTAGAGCAGGTAGGCCACGACCCCGATGGCGTTCCAGATGAAGAAGAACGCGATGGTCTTCACCGTGAGGCTGGTGAACAGGTACAGGCACCCCAGCACGGCCGCCGGGCCGATCACCCAGACCAGCGGGGTGCGGAACGGCCGCTCCAGTTCGGGCGAACGGCGGCGCAGCACCATCACCGCGAAGGCCGTGGCGATGAAGGCGGCCAAGGTGCCGGCGTTGGCCAGCGAGGCGATCTCGTCCAGGGGCATGAACCCCGAAATGATGGCCGCGATCACGCCCGTCAGGATCGTCACCGCCGTGGGCACGCCGCGGGGACCGACCGCCGCCAGCCGGCGGGGCAGCAGGCCGTCGCGGGCCATGGCGAAAAACACCCGGCTCTGGCCGAACATGAAGACCATGATCACCGTCGGCATCGCCACCACCGCTGCCCCGGCGATGATCGCCGCCGCGCCCGGCTTGCCCAGTTCCTTCAGCACGAAGGCCAGGGGCTCGGGACTCTTGGAGAACAGGCCGAACGGCACCGCGCCCAAGGCCACGGCCGCCACCACCATGTAGATCAGCGTGCAGACCGCCATCGAACCCACGATGCCGATGGTCAGGTCGCGCTTGGGGTTCTTGGCCTCCTCGGCCGCCGTCGAGATCGCATCGAAGCCGTAGAAGGCGAAGAAGATGATCGCCGCCGCGCCCATCACCCCGAACTTGGTGCCGTCGATGTCGTGGGCCCCGAAGCCGAAGGGCGCGAAGGGCTGGAAGTTGGCGGCGTCGAAGGCCGGCAGGGTGAAGGCCACGAAGGCCGCCAGGGCCACCAGCTTCACGCAGACCAGGATGAAGTTGACCGTGGCGCTCTCGCGCGTGCCGACCAGCAGCATGCCGGTGACCGCGAGGGCGATGAAGATGGCCGGCAGGTCCACGACGCCTCCGGCGAGGATGGCTTCGGGTACGCCCCAGCCCGCCTGGCGGATCAGGCCGGACGCATAGCCCGACCAGCCCACCGACACGGCGCTGCAGACCAGGGTGTATTCGAGGATCAGGCTCCAGCCGATGACCCACGCGAGGCCCTCGCCCAGGGTGACGTAGGAATAGGTGTAGGCGCTGCCGGCCTGGGGGGTCAGGCTGGCCATCTCGGCGTAGCACAGCGCCGCGCAGGCGCAGACGGCGCCCGCCACCGCAAACGAGAGGATGACTGCCGGGCCGGCCAGGCCCGCCGCCACGCCGGTGAGGGTGTAGATGCCGGTGCCGATGATCGCGCCGATGCCCAGGGCCATCAGGTGCGGCCACCCCAGGGTGGGCTTCAGGTGACGCTCGGCATGCGCCTGTTCGATCGGCTTCCGGCGGGTGATGAAACTCATGGGCGCCCCCTCTTGTGGGCCGACATTTGCCCTGAGCCGCACCGAACTGCCAAGCCTTGCCCCGAAACCCTTGGCGCCGGGGCCGACGTGCGCCAGCTTGGCCGCTCTTTGGGGAGAGCGTGTCTCATGCGTCGAGTGATCCTGGCCTTGATGTTGCTGCTGCTCGCCGGCCCGGCGCTGGCCGACGATGCGGCGATGACCAAACTGGCGGCCGACTACGACGCCTGGCTGCTCTCGGAAGACCCCATCACCGCCGGCCGCCAGGGCGACCGGGCCGCCCTCTCGAAGCTGCCGGACGTGACGCCCGCGGCCGATGCCCGGCGCCTGAAGGCGCTGAAGGCCTTCCAGGCTCGCCTCGCCACCGTGCCCGAGGCCGGCCTCTCGGACAACGCCGCCGCCAGCCGCGGCTACATGGCCTGGGAACTGGGCAGCCGGGTCGGCCAGATCGAGCACGACACGGCGCGCATGCCCGTCTCGTCCGACGGCGGTTTCGAGGACACGCTGAACTATGTGGCCGCCACCACGCCGATGCGATCCGCTGCCGACGCGGAAGCCTGGATCGCCCGGCTGGAAGCCCTGCCCGGCTACTACCGCGACAACATCGAGAACGCCCGCCGCGGCATCCGTACCGGCTTCACCCAGCCGAAGCCCACCGTCGACATCATCCTGGCCCGCGCCAAGGCGGCGGCCGTCGCGCCGCTCGATACCGACCCGCTGCTGCGCCCCTTCCGCAAGTTGCCCGACGGCATCCCGGCCGAGCAGCAGGTCGCCCTGCGCGCCCGGGCCACGGCCGTGGTCCGCGAGCGCATCCGCCCGGCGCAGCGCGACTTCGCCGCCTTCATGGAGCGCGAGTACGCCCCGGCCGCCCGCAAGGGCCTTGGCGTGCGCACCGCGCCCGGCGGCGAAGCCTTCTATCGATTCGCGGTGAAGGACTTCACGACCACCGGTCTGTCGCCCGACGAGGTCTACGCCCTGGGCGAGCGCGAGGTTGCGCGCATCCGCGCCCAGATGCTGGTGACCATGAAGGAGGCCGGTTTCGCCGGCGACCTGCCTGCCTTCATCGCCATGCTGCGCAAGGACCCGAAGTTCTACGCCACCTCGCGCCAAGACCTGCTGGAGAAGGCTTCCGAGATCGCCAAGCGGATCGATGACCAGCTGCCCGGTTGGTATGGGACCCTGCCGCGCCTGACCTACGGCGTCCGCCCCGTGCCGCCCGAGATCGAGGCCGCCTACACCACCGGCCGCTACTTCCAGGGCAGCCCCGAGCAGGGCGTGGCCGGAGGCTACATGGTCAACACCTTCGCCCTCGACCAGCGGCCGCTCTACGAGCTGCCGGCGCTCACCGCCCACGAGGCCGTCCCCGGCCACCACCTGCAGATCGCCCTGGCCCAGGAGCTGAAGGACGTGCCGATGTTCCGGCGCGAGGGCGGCGTAACCGCTTTCGTCGAAGGCTGGGGCCTCTATTCCGAGAAGGTGGCCGGCGAAATGGGCATCTATCGCGACGCCTACGAGCGGTTCGGCCAGCTCAGCTACGAGATGTGGCGCGCCTGCCGCCTGGTGGCCGACACCGGCATCCACTGGAAGGGCTGGACCCGTGAGCAGGCCGAGGCGTGCTTCCTGGAGAACACGGCGCTCGCCCCGCTCAACATCACCGTCGAGGTCGACCGCTACATCTCCTGGCCCGGCCAGGCCCTGGGCTACAAGATCGGCGAGCTCAAGTTCCTGGAGCTTCGCGCCCGCGCCAAGGCCAGGCTGGGCGAGCGCTTCGACATCCGCCGCTTCCACGACGCCGTCCTGCTCGCCGGGCCCCTGCCGATGGACCTGCTGGAGGCCCGCGTCGACGCCTGGATCACCGCCGGCGGACGGTAGGGGGAAGGCTCCAAACACCTCGCCGGAACCCATCTGAACATTGATCAGAAATAATGATGCAACGCGTCGATGCTTGGGTATGATTTGGCGTAACAGACAATTTTAAGGGCCTGGGCGCGGACGGGGCGACACGACCTCCGCCGGATCCATGGGGAGGAGCATTATGACGACCAAGACGCGTATTTCCGCGTTGGCGACGACGGTCGCCGCCAGCGGCCTGGTGTTCGGCTGCGCGGCCGACGGCCAGGCGCCGAACGCCCTGTCGGCAGGGTCGCCCACGTCCGCCGCGGTCGCCAGCTCGGCCACCCCCACCACCGTCGACAACTTCATGCTCGCCGACACCGAGTACATGGGTCACGAGCTCTATCGCACCGACGCCAAGGCGATCGTGCTCATCAGCCACGCCAACGGCTGCCCGATCGTGCGCAACCTGGCGCCGGCGCTGAAGGCCCTGAAGGCCAAGTACGAGAGCCAGGGCGTGCAGTTCCTGATGGTGAACTCCGCCATCCAGGACAGCATGGAGGCGATCGCCAAGGAGAAGGCCGAGTACGGCTTCGACATCCCGATCCTGAAGGACGCCAACCAGCTGGTCGGCGAGCAGCTGGGCGTGACCCGGACCGCCGAGGTTTTCGTCATCGACCCCAAGACCTGGAAGATCACCTACCGCGGCCCGCTCGACGACCGGCTCGACTACGGAACCCAGAAGGCG
Source organism: Phenylobacterium sp. RIFCSPHIGHO2_01_FULL_69_31 (assembly GCF_001824475.1). Classification (GTDB taxonomy): domain Bacteria; phylum Pseudomonadota; class Alphaproteobacteria; order Caulobacterales; family Caulobacteraceae; genus Phenylobacterium. The sequence continues at coordinate 153,825 of NZ_MHXN01000039.1, forward strand.
GTGGCTCAGCACACCTGGGCCGCCGACGCCATCGACGCCACCCTCGCCGGCCGCCAGGCCATGGCCGCCAGCAAGCAGAGCGTGGGCTGCCTGATCGACTTCCCGAACCGCAAGGTGGCGACGATCTCCTACGTCAAGGAGGTCGCCCCGATCCTCGAGAAGAAGTGCGCCGCCTGCCACACCGAGGGCGGCATCGGCCCATTCGCCATGTCGAGCTACGAGATGGTCAAGGGCTTCTCGCCCATGATCCGCGAGGTGCTGCGCACCGACCGCATGCCGCCGTGGAACGTGGACCCGCACGTCAGCAAGTTCGCCGACGACAAGAGCCTGACGCCCGCTGAGATCAAGACGGTGGTCCACTGGGTCGAGCAGGGCGCGCCCCGCGACGGCACGACCGACCCGTTGGCGGTCGCCGCCAAGAAGCGGGTGGTGGCGGAATGGCCGCTCGGCAAGCCGGACCTGGTCCTGGAGCTGCCGACCTACAAGATCCCCGCCTCGGGCGTGGTCGACTACCAGCGCCCGATCGTCGTGAACCCGCTGACCGAGGGCAAGTGGGTCAAGGCCTCGACCTATGTCGTCAACCAGCGCCAGGCGGTGCACCACTTCCTGTCGGGCTACCTCAAGGAGGTGCCGGCCGACGGCAAGGGCAACGAAAGCCGCTGGGGCGCCTCCATGGGCGGCTATGCGGTGGGCGCCGAGAGCACCCTGTGGCCGACCAACGTCGGCAGCTACCTGCCGCCCGGCGGCGCCATCGGCTTCCAGGCGCACTACACGCCGTTCGGCAAGGAGGTGACCGACGCCTCCAAGATCGGGCTCTATTTCTACAAGGACGGCGAGAAGCCCGACCTCGTGATGCGCAACTCGGTGGTGGTGGACAACACCATCGTCATCCCGCCGGGCGCCAGCCGCCACAAGGAGACGGCCTACATCGACTTCCCGAAGGATGCGCTGCTGTACTCGGCCTTCCCGCACGCCCACTACCGGGGCTACGCCTCCGACCTCTGGATCCAGTATCCGGACGGTTCGAAGAAGCGGCTGCTGGCCATGCCGCGGTACGACTTCAACTGGCAGCGGGAGTACACGTTCGCCGAGCCGCTGAAGGTGCCGGCGGGCTCGAAGCTGATCGCCAACTACTGGTACGACAACTCCAAGCAGAACCCGGCCAACCCCGACGCGACCAAGACCATCGTCTGGGGCGACCAGTCGTGGGAGGAGATGTTCTACACCGCGGTCCGCTACCGCTGGCTGGACGAGACCTCCTCCAAGCTCACCAACTATGACGAGCTGATGGACCAGACCCGCCTCTTGGGCATGCTGGACGAGAACATCGACGGCACGATCCAGAAGGCGGAGCTCAAGGGCCAGCTCGGCGACCGTCTGACGCCCTACTTCGCCCAGATCGACCAGAACAAGTCGGGCGGCATCGAGAACGGCGAGCTGATGGCCGCGCTGAAGATGATGGGCGGCCGCCGTCGCGAGCAGGCCCAGCAGGCTCCGGCCGCGCCGGCGCCCGCCGCCCCGCCCAAGGCCGGGGGCGGCCGCTAACCGGTAGCGCACACGGTCTCTCCCCGGCTAAGACCGGGGCCTGGGAGAGACCGATGCGCCTGCTGATCTACGAACCTTCCTTCCGCCGCATCGAGGCGCAGATCGCCGAGCTCGGCCCTGCCGTCGAGCCGCTGCTCGTGACGACCTCGGGCGAGGTGACGTCGAACGGCGCCGTGCTGGACGCCGAGAGCGTCGACGCGGACGCGGCCTGGACCAATGCCGACGTCTTCTTCAGCCCCGTGGCCCGGGCCTTCATGGTCGCCATGCTGAAGTCGCCGGGCCTGAAATGGGTGCAGAGCGGGGCGGCGGGGTTCGACAATCCGGTCTTTGGCCAGATCGTCCAGAAGGGCGCGACGCTGACCACCAGCCACGGCCAGGCGGTGGGCATGGCGGACTACGTGATGTGGGGCGTACTCGACGCCCTCCAGGGCGGGGCCCAGCGGCGCGCCGCCCAGGCCGCCCATGAATGGAAGCGCGAACCGTTCCGCGAGGTCGCCGGATCGAACTGGACGATCGTGGGCTTCGGCGCCATCGGGAAGGGCGTGGCCGACCGCGCCCGGGCCTTCGGCGCACACATCACCGGCGTGCGCCGCAACCCCGCCGCCGACCCCTCGGCCGACCGCATCGCGGCCCAGGGCGACCTCCCAGGCCTCCTGCCGGCCGCCGACGTCGTGGTCCTCGCCTGCCCGCTGACCGCCGAGACGCGCCACATAGCCGACGCGGCGTTCTTCGGCGCCATGAAGTCCGGCGCGATCTTCGTGAACGTGGGCCGCGGCGGGCTGGTCGACGAGCCTGCGCTGCTGGCGGCCCTGGACCGGGGCGTCCCCGAGCATGCTGTCCTCGACGTCTTCGAGACCGAGCCGTTGCCTGTCGAGAGCCGCTTCTGGGACCATCCGCGCGTGACGCTGACCCCCCACTCGTCGGGCATGAGTTCGGGCAACGCCCTACGCAACGACGCCCTCTTCCTCGACAACCTCGGCCGCTTCGTCCGCGGCGAACCGCTCCGCAACGTCGCGGATCCGAAGGACGTCCTGGCGGGGTGAGTATCGCTCCTCCCCTGTCGCGAAGACGACGGGGGAGGTGGATCGACGCGTCCCGCGGCGAGACGGAGGGGGCGCTCGGCCCCAAGCTCCGCGCTGGCGTCCTTGCGCCCTTTCCGTCAGCTTCGCTGACACCTCCCCCGCTTCGCAGGGGAGGAGCGCTTTAGTCCGTCCAGAGGTCCTGCTGGTCGCCCTTGCGGTTCAGCATGCGGACGGCGCGTTTGATCACGGTCAGCAGACGTTCCTGCCGCGCGGCCTGGTCGTAGGTCATCGAGCCCTTGGCCATGCCCTCCAGCAGGAAGCGGCCCAGGTCCCGGCTGGTCTGGAAGCGTGGATCGGCCCCGGCCTGCATCATCGCCCCGATGCGGTCGCCGCCCAGCTGGGCGTGGTCGAAGGCGCTGCGGGCCGAGGCCAGGCGTTCGCTCAGCATCGGGTCGGTGCGCGCCGCGGCTTCCAGCTCGGCGAAGGCCACGAACGGCGTTTCGCGCAGCAGGGCCCAGTAGACGTCGATGGCGTGCTCGGAGGCGTCGACGCCCGGCGCCGGCGGGGTCGAGGCCGCCTGTTCGAACAGGCGGGCGCGGTGCAGCTCGATGTGGGCCACCGCCGCCTCGATCAGCTCCTCGCGGGTCGCGAAGTGATAGAGCATGGCGCCGCGGGTCAGCATCGCCGCATCGGCGATCACCGCATTGGTCGCCGCGTGATAGCCGATCTCGGCGAACAGCCGCATCGCGGCATCCAGGATGCGGGCGCGCGTGCGCAGCGACTTCGGCGTCGCCTTCGCTGGATAGGTAGAGGCGTCCATCGGACCCAACTCGCAGCGGCCCCCCCAGGGCCTGCACTCGCCAGACCTCTAGCCATATGGGGGCCGCGCGTGCCAGATCATACGTGGCCATAGCGCGCATTGGACGCGCAATGTTCGCCGATTGGGCGCCGGGTCGTCGACATTGCTGCATTGTGGGGTAACGGCGGCATGCGTTGACTTCCCGCTCGAACCCATGACAGTGCGGCTGTCATGAAACCCCCCCTGCCGAACCTTCGGGACCGCCAGCGTGAGGAGACCCGCGAACAGATCCTGCGCGCCGTAGGCGATCAGCTCGAAAGCCGGTCGCTCGAGGATCTGAACTTCGCCGAAATCGCCCGCGACGCTGGCGTCGGCGAGCGCACGGTCTATCGCCACTTCCCCACCAAGGAAGCGCTACTGGGCGCCTTCTGGGCCTGGCTGCAGAGCGAGGCGTTTCGCCAGCAGCCCGACCGGCCGAGGCCCCAGAGCACCGACCGGCGCATCCGCGAAGCCATAACCGCTCCCCGCGACGCCCTGCGGCCGATGCGGATCCTCGTCGCCACCGACGCCTGGGAGCCCCAGGTGAACGGCGTGGTCCGGACCCTGACCCGCGTGGTGCAGGAGCTGCAGGCCATGGGCCACGTGGTCGAGGTGATCCACCCCGGCCAGTTCAAGACTTTTCCCCTGCCCACCTATGCCGAGATCAAGGTGGCGATAGGCGTCTACGAGCCGGTGCAGGAGCTGTTCAAGGCGTTTGAGCCCGAGGCGATCCACATCGCCACCGAAGGGCCGATCGGCCTTGCCGCACGGCGCATCTGCGTGGAGTGGAAGCTGCCCTTCACCACCAGCTATCACACGCGGTTCCCGGAATACGTCTCGGCGCGCCTGCCTTTGCCGCTGGCGGCCGGCTACGCCTACATGAAGTGGTTCCACAAGCCGTCGGGCCGGCTGATGGTGGCCACGCCCACCATGCGCGAGGAGCTGTCGAACCACGGATTCCGCAACATCTCGGCCTGGTCGCGCGGCGTGGACACCGAGCACTTCCGCCCCCGCGGCGAGGGCGATCCCGACATCTTCGCCGACCTGCCCAAGCCGGTGTTCCTCTATGTGGGCCGGGTGGCCGTGGAGAAGAACATCGAGGCGTTCCTGGCCCTGGACCTGCCCGGTTCCAAGGTCGTCGTGGGCCCGGGGCCCCAGCTCGAGGAGCTGCAGGAGAAATACCCGAACGTGGTGTTCAAGGGCTCCCGGTCTGGCAAGGAGCTGGCCGACCACTATGCCTGCGCCGACGTCTTCGTCTTCCCCTCGCTCACCGACACCTTCGGCCTGGTGATCCTGGAGGCCATGGCCACCGGCACGCCCGTGGCGGCCTATCCCGCGCCGGGCCCCATCGACCTGATCCCCGGCTCGGGGGCGGGGGTGCTGGCGCTCACCGCCACGGAGGGCCTGCGCGAGGCCTGCCTGCAGTGCCTGGACCTGGACCGCAAGAAGGTCCGCGCCTTCGCCGAGAAGTTCTCCTGGCGGGCCTGCGCCGAGGACTTCGTGAAGAACCTGCAACCCTATCCCGAACCCGAGAAGACCCGGTTCTGGCGGCGCCTGCGCCGGCTGGCGCGCGTGCGCCGCCGCCGGCCGGAAGCGGCCTGACCTCCGCAACTCGTGACACTTTTATGACAATGTGATTGGCGCACGCCGAAACCCCGCGTAAACCGCCCGGCTCTAAGGCGGCAGGCCGCCGATTCGAGGGGAGTTTCACGACGCCGATGGGCAAGAAGCGCGACAGGTTGCGACCGGAGCCCGACCGGGAGCCGCGCACCCAGTACGCCGCCTTGCCCTGGCGCAAGCGCGACGACGGCGCCGTGGAAATGCTGCTCATCACGTCGCGGGAAAGTCGGCGCTGGGTGATCCCGAAGGGCTGGCCGATGAAGGACATGGCTCCGGAAGACGCCGCCGCGCAAGAGGCCTACGAAGAGGCCGGCGTCACCGGCAAGGCGAACCACAAGTCGCTGGGAGTCTATCACTACGACAAGCGCCTGCGCTCAGGCCGTCTGCAGCACGTGCGGGTGATGGTTTACCCACTCGAAGTGCGGAAGGTGAGCGACATCTGGCCCGAGATGGTCGAGCGGGAGCGGCTGTGGTCGTCCCCGGCCGAAGCCGCCAGCCTGGTCGACGAGCCGGAGCTGCGGACCCTGCTGGCGAAGTTCGGCGCCTAGAGCAGGCGGCTGCGGATCGCCTGGCTCAGCATGTCGATCAGGCTGACCGCCACGATGATCACCACGACGATGGCCGCGGTGTTCGAATAGGCGAAGGCGTTCAGGCTGTCGAAGAGCACCTGGCCGATGCCGCCGGCGCCGATCAGGCCCAGCACCGTGGCGCTGCGGCTGTTGGATTCGAACCGGTACAGCGCATAGCTGGTCCACAGGGGCGCCACCTGGGGGATCACGCCCCAGACGATCTCGTGCAGCTTGTGGCCGCCGGTGGCGCGGACGCCCTCGACCGGCCCACGGTCGATGGACTCCACCGCCTCGGAAAACAGCTTGGCCAGCACGCCCGACGTGCCGATAGCCAGGGCCATCACGCCTGCGAACGGCCCGGGACCCACGGCGACCAGAAAGATCATGCCGATCACCAGGTCCGGGACCGAGCGGACGATGTCGAGGAACCGCCGGACGGGAATCTGGATGAAGGCCGGCGTGATGTTGCGCGAGGCCAGCAGGCCAAGGGGCGCAGCCGCCAGGATGGCGATGGTGGTGCCCCACAGCGCCATCTGGACCGTGAGCCACATCATCGAGACGTAGAGCCGCCACTGGGTGAAGTCGGGCTTGATGAAGCCCCGACCCAGCTCCTGCATGTTGCCCGAGTTCGTGAACAGCAGCGGGAACTTGCTGAGCTCGGCCGGCCGGAAGGCGATGGCCAGCAGGACGATCAGGCCACCCCACAGGACCAGGTCGGGCGCCCGCTGCGCGAGGCTGCGTTTCGGGGCGGGCGGAACCGCGGACGAGACGCTCATTGGGCGGGCGCCGGCGCCGGGACGGGTTCGAGCGCGCGCGTGCGGGCCGCTTCGGCGCTGACCTTTTCGAACTCGGCCTGGGCCTTGGCGATCCGGGCCTGGTCGCCCGACCGCTTGGCGGTGGCAAGCGCCTCGCTGGCCTCCATCTCGCGCACGGGGTCGAGGTAGGAATTGTCGGCCGGCCGGAAGCCGCCGTAGGCCAGGCCCTTCAGCACCTCGCGCTGCTTAGCGGCCTTCTCGTCGGTGCCGGTGCCGTAGGTGAGGAAGAACTGGCGGATCTTTTCCTTCAGGGCCGGATCCAGGTCCTTGCGCACCACGATCGAGCTCTCGGGCAGCGGCGGCGAGGACCAGATCGTCTCCACCTTGGCGGCCAGCTCAGGGCTCTGCCGGGCGAAGAAGATCATGCCGACGCTGTTGTTGGTCGCCACGTCCACGACCCCGTTGGCCACCGAGAAGGCGTTGGCCTGGTGGCTGGCCGAGCGCACCGACTTGAAGCACTTGTTCGGCTCGATGCCCTTGGGCGTGAAGAGGTAGGTCATCGGCGCCAGGGTGCCCGAGGTCGACTGGGTGTCGCCCAGGCCGAACGACAGGGACTTGTCGCACTTCAGCACCTTGTCGAGGGTGATGCCGCTGCCCTTACGCACGATCAGCACGGACTTGTAGGTGGCGTCGCCGCCGGCATCGACCACGCGGCCCAGCACCTCGGCGTCGGCGCGCCGCACCGCCTGCAGCGCCGGAGACGCCGAGAACCAGCCCATCTGCACCTGGTTGAAGCGCATGGCCTCCACCAGCGAGGTGTAGTTGGTGGCGAAATAGGGCTTCACCTTCATGCCGATCTGTTCGGACATGTCGGCCAGCAGGGGCGCCCAGAGCGGCTCCATGGACGTCTGGTTCTCGGCCGAAAGGATCGAGAAGGTCAGCTCCGTGAGCTTTCCGTCCTCGGTCTTCTTTTCCGCGGGCTCGCCGCACGCGGCGAGGGCCAGGGCGGCGGCGCTCAGGGTGAGGATGAGGGTGCGGCGGATCATGTGGGCGCTCCTTCCCAGAAGACGTCCTCGAATTCGGGGCCGTAAATGTCGATGAGTTGTTCGCGCTTCAGGCCGCCGGAGGGGCCGTCGTAGACGACCTTGCCGGCCTTCAGCGCCACCACGCGATCGCAATAGCGCAGCGCGTAGTCCACCTGGTGCAGGGTGACGAGGACCGTCAGGCCGTCGTTCTTGTTGAGCTCGCGCAGGATTTCCATCACCCGGCGCGCGGACACAGGGTCCAGCGAGGCGACCGGCTCGTCGGCCAGGATGATCTTGGCCTTCTGCACCAGGGCGCGCGCGATGGCGCCCCGCTGCTGCTGGCCGCCCGACAGGGTGTTGGCCCGCTGGGTGGCGTAGTCGGACACGCCGAACCGATGCAGGGCCGACATGGCCGACTGCTTGGTCTCGGCCGGCCAGAGGCCCAGCGCGGCCTGCCAGAAGTTGATCCGGCCCAGCGAGCCCAGCGCCACGTTGGTGAACAGGCTGAGCCGGCCCACCAGGTTGAACTGCTGGAAGATCATCCCGATCCGGGTGCGCGTCTTGCGCACGTTCGAATCGATCCGGCCGTCCTTCTGGACCGGGCCGCCGAAGGCCACGATCTCGCCGGGACCGGCGTCGATGGTCTGGAGGGCGCTGATGGAGCGCAGGAGGGTGGATTTCCCCGACCCGGAGGGCCCGATGAGGGCGATCATCTCGCCCTTCGTAGCTTCCAGCGACACCCCATCGAGGGCGCGGCGCTGGCCGAAGGTCTTGGAGACGTTCCGTATCGACAGAACGGCGGCGTCAGGCATGAGGGTTTTCGGAGCTTTCCCGTAGTAGCCCGGCTTCATGGCACGGCCGGCCCCATCGGGTCTACCGCGCGAAGCCGTCGCACACACGAAGACTTTACACGCGGGTCCAAAGTCCCTAAATGCGCGCCTTCCGGCGGACCCGATGTCCTCAAAAGCGCTGCTAACGCCGGTCTGGGTTCAACAATCCGTTGGGGGTTGCGTGAGGTGCAGACGTACCATACGCCCCTGGACCTGGTCCGTGAGCGGTCCCCGGAGCGTCCTGTCGCCTTTGCGCGGCCGGGCGTGGTGGCCGTAGCGGCGCGCTGGTTCCAGGATAAGTTTCAAGGCGACGTTTTCTACGCTGTGAAGGCGAACCCTTCGCCGTGGGTCATCGAGGCCCTGGTGAAGGCCGGCGTGAATTCGTTCGATGTGGCGTCGGTCCCCGAGATCGAACTGGTTCACCGGTTCGCTCCGGGCGCGCGCATGGCGTTCATGCACCCGGTGAAGAGCCGCAAGGCCATCGCCGAGGCGTACCACCGCTATGGCGTGAAGACGTTCTCCTTCGACACGCACGAGGAGCTGCAGAAGATCCTCGAGGCGACCGACGGCGCCAACGACCTGACGCTGATCGTCCGCCTGGCGGTCACGGCGGAAGGCGCGTCCTACTCGCTCTCCGGCAAGTTCGGCGTCGACGCGCACGAGGCTCCCTCGCTGCTGCTCGCCGCCCGGCGCGCCACCCAGGGCAAGATGGGCGTCTCCTTCCACGTGGGCAGCCAGTGCATGCGGCCGACCGCCTACCAGGCGGCCATGGCCCAGGCGAACCGCGCCATCGTGCGCGCCGGCGTCATGGTCGACATCGTGGACGTAGGCGGCGGCTTCCCGTCGGTCTATCCGGGCATGGTTCCGCCCGACATGGCCGACTACGCCGACAGCATCCATCGCGGCTTCGCCGAGATGAGCGTCCATGAGACGACCGAGCTGTGGTGCGAACCCGGCCGGGCGCTGGTGGCCGAGGCCTCCTCGATCCTGACCAAGGTGGAGCTCAAGAAGGGCGACGCGCTGTACCTCAACGACGGCAGCTACGGCTCGCTGTTCGATGCGGCGCACGTGAAGTGGCCCTTTCCGGTGAAGCTGTACCGCGGCGAAGGCGACGAGGCGCACGAGGTGGACGGGCCGCTGAAGCCCTTCCGCTTCTATGGTCCCACCTGCGACAGCCTCGACCACATGCCGGGCCCGTTCTGGCTGCCGGAAGACATCCGCGAGGGCGACTACGTCGAGATCGGGATGCTGGGCGCCTATGGCGTGGCCATGAACACCCGCTTCAACGGCTTCGGCGACGCCGAGACCGTCGAGGTGTCGGATGCCCCCATGGCCTCGATGTTCGGCCTCGCCGGCCGCAACATCCGCCTGCCGCGCGAGCAGCAGGAGGACGAGCGCAGCAAGGTCGTCCGCCTGTCGCGTCCGAAGGGCCGCGCCGGAAAGAGCCGCCGCAAGCGGTAACAACTGACGCTTTCGAAGTGTTATAGGCGCGGCCGGTCGCTCCGTCCCGGTCGCGCCTTTCTGTTTTCCGACGGGCGATCACCCTCAGAAGGGAACTTCAGAAGATGAACGCTCCGGCGAACACCAACCGCAAGGCCGAGCTGCTGGCCAACACCGTCGAACACGTGGCGATCGACCAGTACGACGCCCGCCCCGTCATCGACGCCATGCGCAAGATGAGCTTCACCAGCCGCGACACCGCGCGCGCCGCCGACATCTGGTCGATGTCGCTGGAGGACGCCGAGTGCTCGACCTGGCTGACCCTGGCCGGGTCCACCTCGGCCGGTGGCTGCATGCACATCTACCGCGACATGGTGAAGTACGGGATGATCGACGCGATCGTCGCGACGGGCGCCTCCATCGTCGACATGGATTTCTTCGAAGCCCTCGGCTTCAAGCACTACCAGGCCGACTCCACCGTCGATGACCGTGAGCTGCGCGAGATGTACATCGACCGCATCTACGACACCTACATCGACGAGGAAGAGCTCCAGAACTGCGACGGCACGATCTACGAGCTGTGCGAACTGCTGGAGCCGCGCCCCTACTCCAGCCGCGAGTTCATCCACGAGATGGGCAAGTGGCTGGCCGCGGGCAACGCCAAGAAGCCCGACAGCCTGGTCGAGGTCGCCTATCGCGAAGGCGTGCCGATCTTCTGCCCGGCGTTCGTGGACTCTTCAGCCGGCTTCGGCCTGGTGAAGCACCAGGTCGAGCGGATGAAGGCGGGCAAGCCCTACCTCACCATCGACGCCGTGGCCGATTTCCGCGAGCTGACCGAGATCAAGCTGAAGGCCGGCGCGACCGGCCTCTTCATGGTCGGCGGCGGCGTGCCGAAGAACTTCGCGCAGGACACCGTGGTCTGCGCCGAGATCCTCGGCCACGAGGTGGACATGCACAAATACGCCGTCCAGATCACCGTGGCCGACGTGCGCGACGGCGCCTGCTCGTCCTCAACCCTCAAGGAGGCCTGCTCCTGGGGCAAGGTGGACGTGACCTGGGAGCAGATGGTGTTCGCGGAGGCCACCACCGTGGTCCCGCTGATCGCCTCGGACGCCTGGCATCGCGGCGCCCACAAGAACCGCAAGAAGCGCCGCTGGGCGGACCTGTTCGCGAAGTAGGATGCGGCGGCCGGGGAGCGATCCCCGGCCGTTTTCCTATGGCGGTTGAATCCGCCGCCCCGCTCTGCGACACCGGTTGGACCAGCTTGGGAGGGCGCGATGCGGTTGAGGCTACTGGTGACGTCGGTCTGCGCCGTGGGGCTGCTGGGCGCCGGTGAGGCGCCGAAGACGCCGCCGAAAGCGCCGCCCCCCGTCTCGATCACGCCCTACCTGACCCCCGAAGACCTCGACACCTACAAGGTCCTGCCGCCAGCGCCCGTGGCCGGCACGACCCGCTACGAGGCCGACCGCACCATCTATCTCCAGACCCGCAAGCTGGAGGGCACGCCGCGCTGGGAGATGGCCAAGGCCGACGACAATTCCGTCGGCATCCTGAAGACCATGAGCTGCGCCCTGGGGGCCGAACTCACCCCGCAGAACGCGCCCAAGACCTATGCTCTCTTCGCCCGGGTCGGCCGCGACGCCAGCGCGACCACGAACCGGCCCAAGGACATCTACAAGCGCCAGCGGCCCTACCTGATCGACGACGGGAACATCTGCATCGCCAAGTCGGACGCCCTGGCGAGAAGCCCCGACTACCCCTCCGGCCACAACACCTGGGGCTGGGCGGTCGGCCTGCTGCTGGCCGAGATCGCCCCGGACCGGGCCACCCCGATCATGTCGCGGGCCCGCGCGTACGGCGAGAGCCGCCTCGTCTGCGGCGTGCACAACCTCAACTCGGTCTACATGGGCTGGGCCAACGGCTCGATGATGGTCGCGGCCCTGCACGGCAAGCCCGAGTTCCGCAAAGATCTGGAGGCCGTCCGCAAGGAGGTGGCCGCCGCCCGCAAGACCGCCCCAGCGCTCGACGCCGCCAAGTGCGCCGCCGAGGCCGAGATCGTGGCCCAGAACCCCTACTGATCCTCAGCGCCCGCCTTCGGACAGGTGGAAGACCGCCGCCTGTCCCGCCAGCGCGCCGCCCAGCAGGATGTCGCCCGGCCGGCTCGCGTCGGCCGCGGTGACGTAGATGTTCGAGCCGGAATCCAGCAGCGTCGGGGCGGACGGCGCCCCCCTTCGGTCCAGCGTCACCACGAGGCCGGAGAAGGTGCTGGTGAAGGGCAGGACGGCGTAGGGGTTCGCCCGGGCCGCCGCCGCCACGTCGGGACGGCGCAGGGTCACCACGTTCTCCTTGCTGGCGGCCACGAACGTCCGGCCTCCCGGCAGGGCGGCCAGCGCCCGCACGTCCGAAGCGCCCAGGCTGTCGTCGCGGTAGAGCGCCCGGGTCTCCAGGCGGGGCGTGGCCGACAGCACCGTCGCCCGGCCCTCCTGCCCGCAGGCGTCCCAACTGGAGCCCCCCAGCAGAACCGTCCCGTCCGCCTGGCCCAGCGCCGTGACCACGCCCAGGCCCCGGATCTCCCGCGCCGCCTTGCGCGCGCCCGTCCGGCCATCGCGAAGCTCCAGCCAGGTCACCCGTTCGGTGAGGCAGTAGGGGGTGTCGTAATCGTCCGGCGGCGTGGGCGGCCGGTCCAGCGGCGGCGCCTGGTTCGTCGTGTAGGTCACCAGCAGGTCGCCGCCCATCGGCGTGACGGTCGCGTCCGAGAGCTTGAAACCCGGCGGCGCCTCGACCGTGAACAGGGGCTGGGCCGCGAGCGCCTTCGTCAGTTCAAACACATGCAGGCGCCCGCCGCCGGCCTCGGGCGCGTCCCGCAGATTCAGCTCCCCGACCGCGATCACCGCGGCATCGCCGCCCACCGCCGAGCCGCCCAGGATGAAGGCGTCGACCTTCGCCAGGCCCACCCCCTGCCAGGACCCGGCTACCGCGCCGTTCTCATAGGCCTGCACCACCGGCACGTACCGGCCGGCGGGGCCGAGGCGATAGCCGCCGACGAGGCGTCGTCCGTCCAACTCCACGCCGAAGCGGGACGCCCCACCGGCCCGGTCGTCCTGGCGCCAGATCTCCGCCCCCTCGGCCGTGGCGAGACGCACCGCCGCACCATGCCGGCCCCGCACATCGGCGTCGGAGATGAACTGCGTGGCCACGCCCGCCGAGGTGCGCTCGATATCCAGGACCTCCCCGCCCGCGCGGGTCAGCACCTCCACCGCCCGGAGCGACTTGGCCGGCGGCGCAGCCCGAACCGCCGGACCGCCGTCGCCGAGAACCACGAAGGGCGCCCAGAAGCGCGGATGTAGGTAGGCCCGCTCGGGTGGGGCGGCCAGGAACCGCCGCTGCGCGTGGGCCAGGGCGTCGGCGGGCCCGACGCCCTCCGCCCGCAGGTCGCCGAACAGGTCCGTCACCACGCGCTTTCCCGCTTCCGAGTTCACCGGCCAAAGCGTCGCCAGGGTCGCCGGCACGCCCGCCACGGCAAAGGCGGAGGCCAGGGCCGGCAGGTCCTGGGCGAACTGGCTCAGGTCGAAGTTCGCGGTGTTGCAGGCCGATAGCGCCACGAACGCGGCGCGCAGGTTCATGTCGGCGATTTCCGACGCGGTCAGCAGCCCATCGTCGGCGGGATCCGACGCGTCCACGGGCGTCAGCACCAGGGCCGGCTCGGACAGGCCTTGCAGGTCCTCCCTTATGAGGCCGTGGGTGGCGAACGACAGGTGGCGGTAGGCGCCCACCATCTCGCCGCGCAGGCCGCGCTCCGTCGCGGCGTCCTGGACGAGGACCCGAGCCGCCCGGAAGCCCTTGGCCGAGGCTTCCAGCTCGTCCTTGGTCTCAGGCAGGGGCGCCAGCGCATCGAGGCGCGTCCCCCGCAGCAGCAGCCTGGCCGGATCCTCGCCGGCCTTCGGGCGAAGCACCGGGTCGCCCAGGCCCAGGAAGTCGAAATCGGCAGACACGCCGCGCGCCGTCCGCGCCGCCAGGATCGCCTCGGCCGAACCGGCGTAGCTGATGGCGTGGCGGCGGACCAGCCAGTCGGCGGCGGCCAGGTCGTAGCCGCCCGCGACCTTCGGCGGCAGGGCGGAGAGCAGCGCCGACAACGGTAGGGCCGAGCCCGCCACGCCGGAGAGCCACACGATCCGGTCGCCGGGCTTCAGGCAGCTCTCGAACGGGCGGATCATCGCATCGTACAGCCGCACCGACGCCTCCGCCGGGAACTGGATGTCGAGCCGCTCGGACGGCGCATGGGTGGCGGTCAGGGCCGCCTGCACCAGGCGGGTGTCCAGCCGCACGCGCATGGGATCGCCGGCCGCGACGCTGTAGGTCGCCGCATCCTTGCGCACGCACATGTAGGCGAAGCCGCCGACCGTGGGCGCCATGGCCAACACGGCCTCGCCCGGCGACAGCGCCGCCTGCAGCCGCGCCAGCGGCGCCAGCCCGGGCTCGCGCCGCACCCCCGCCTTGGCCGCCTCGGCGTCGGCCCGGGCGATGCGGACGTCGAAGTCGCGGATCAGCAGCCGGGTCGCCGCATCGTGACTCAGCAGACCCCGCCCCGGCGTGGCCTCCGCAGCGGCCTCCAGCACCTTCTGGATCTGCTCCCGCTCCAGCCGGTCGCGGCGCGCGCGCAGTCGCAACGCCTGGTGCGCCGTCCGCCGCCCCATCTCGTCCCGCGCCTGGCTGAGCTGGGCCAGGGCGTCGGCGTCGAAGGTGTGGCCGCTGCGGCCCGCGATCTGCATCAGGTCGAAGGCGACTTCGGCGTCAAGACGGCCATCGCTTCCGATCTCGGCCAGTGTGATCGAGACCAGAAGCTGGTCCAGGGCGTCCGGCTTGCGCCAGGCCGCCTGCCGCAGGCGCTCGCCCAGGGCGACCATCTCGACCCGCCGCCTAGGACCAGGCTCCAGCGCCAGCGCGACGCTGGCCTGGCGATAGGCGGCGAACGTGGCGACGCTTCCGGGCGCCGGCTTGAACCCCAGCGGCCGGGACAGCGCCTGCGCCGCCACCGGGTCCGCCTGTCCGCCCAGGGTCGCGACCAGGCTCCGCACGACAAGATATGTGACCTCGTCAGGCGTCCCCGGCGCGCGGGCGCCGGCGCCATGGAGCGCCGCGTCGGGATGCTCCGCCAGGGCCGCGCGGGCGCAGTCCAGGTCACCCAGTCCGGCGCAGACCGCCGCCCGTTGGCTCAGCGCGCGGGCCAGCAGCCGGCGGCGAACCGGCGGCTCGGCTTCGAGCGTCCGCAGCGCTGTCGTGGCCGTCTCCAACACCCCGGCCGCGCCCTTCAGGTCGCCCAACCGCTCGAGCAGGCTGGCTTCGGTCAGGCGGTAGGCGATGGTCTCAGGGCTGGCCCCGGGCAGCAGGCGGGCGAGCGCCGGGCCCCCCGCGCGGTAGAGGCCCCAGGCGCGTTCGGTTCGGTCCGTCTCCACCAGGATCGCCAGCGTCCCGGCCACGGTGGTCGCGAGGAGCATGGGCGCGGCCTCGGGCCGATCGACGGAGGCGACCAGCGAGAGGGTTCGGTCAAGCACCCCATCCAGCGCCGCCGCCTCGCCGCGCGCCTGCAAGCTCTTCGCGGCGAGGAGCTGGTGGCGGAGATAGGCTGCCCCGTCGGCCGAGCGTGGCGCCACGGCCTCGCTCGCCATCGAAGGCTGAGCGAGGCCACAGAACACGCTTGTGGCGAGAAGCCATCCGGCTAGGCTCCGCCGCACGAAACAGTGCCGGGGGACTAGCGTCATGAAATGGCTCCACCTGGGCGCGATTCTCGCGTCCCTCTCGATCGCATCATACGGATCGGCCCAGGCGCAGGAAGGACGGCTCGGCGCCGCTGTTCGGACCGGGGCCGGGGGCGCGGCGAAGGGCAAGCTGCCCGCCGGCGCGCCGGACAGCCCGGCGACGGGAGGGCTCGCCTACGGCAAGGCGCTGGACCGCCTGAAGGCCGACGGCCAGGCGGCCACCCGCGGCGCGACCGAGACCCGTGTCTATGCGCAGGCCTCCCCCGCCGTGGTCATGGTTCTCGCCAAGGACGGCTTCGGCTCCGGCGTCCTGATCGGCGCCGACGGCAAGATCGTCACCAACCTGCACGTGGTGGAAGATGCCGACGAGGTGGGCGTGGTCTTCAAGCCCGCCGTGGAGGGCGCCGCCCTGGGCAAGTCCGATGTCCGCCGCGCCAAGGTGCTGCGGCGCGACGAGGTGGCGGACCTGGCCCTGATCCAGGTGGAGGAGGTTCCCGCCGGGGTGAAGCCGCTGGCCATCGGCAATTCCACCACCGTCCAGGTGGGCGCCGACGTGCACGCCATCGGCCATCCCACCGGCGAGGCCTGGACCTATACCCGTGGCATCGTCAGCCAGATCCGCCGCGCCTACGCCTGGTCCACCGAGGACAAGATCCCGCACGAGGCCACGGTCATCCAGACCCAGACCCCGATCAATCCCGGCAACTCGGGCGGCCCGTTGCTGGACGACGACCTCAACGTCCTGGGGATCAACAGCTTCGTCGGCGAGGGCGAGGGCCTGAACTTCGCGGTCTCGGCCGAGGACGTGAAGTCGTTCCTGGCCCGCACCCAGGACCGCGTCTCGCGCCCGGCCGCAAAGGCCGCCGCCGAGACCTGCGAGCGTCAGGTTCTGGAGGAGGGGCGCACCGATGACCCCAAGGGCAAGGAGTTCCTGGTCGACGACAACTGCGACGGTGAGGCCGACTTCCTGCTGATGATCCCGGACAGCAAGCGCAGCCCGATCGTGTGGCTGTTCGACGAGGACGGCGACGGCAAGTACGACACCGGCTTCTACGACCACGGACACGACGGGCAGTACGATGTCGCCCTCTACGATACCGATGCTGACGGCGAGCCCGACATGCGGGGCGACTTCCGCAAGGGCGAGGACGAGCCCTACCGCTGGGAGAAGATCAAGAAGTAGGGCGAGGCGTCAGATCCCCGCGTACCACTCGTAGCCGCGGTCGGGCCAGAAGCCGCCCTGGCCGCGGCCGATGCCGTCCAGCGAGGCGACGGCCTCGATCCGCATGACGTACTTGGCGTGCTTGTAACCCAGCTGGCGCTCGACCCGCAGGCGCAGCGGGTAGCCGTGCCGGACCGGCAGGGTCGCATCGTTCATCTGGTAGGCGAGGATCGTCTGCGGATGGTAGGCGTCGATCAGGTCGATGCTCTCGTAGTACTTGCCCGCCCCGTCCGTGGCCGACGGGTCCAGGGTGTCGGCGCAATGGAAGACGATGTAGCGCGCCTCCGGCTTCAGCTTCGCCCGGTCCAGCAGGGCCGACAGCCGCGCCCCCTTCCACTTGCCGATGGAGGACCAGCCTTCCACGCAATCGTGCCGGGTGATCTGGGTCCGCGAAGGCGCGGCCCGCACGTCGGCGAGCGTCAGAGACAACGGCTGGTCCACGAGGCCGCCCACCTGCAGCCGATAGCTGGCGAAGTTCTCGGCCAGCAGGGCCACATATTCGGGGTCCTGCGGCCGCAGGGTGCCATTGGCCTTGAAGTCGGCGGAGATGTCCGCCGGGGCGAACTCGCGGGCCAGGGCGTTCCGATCCGTGATCAGGCGCTGGGCCCGCTCGGTCCATTTTTCGGCCACCTTCAGCATGCCGTTGAAGGTGGAGTTGGCGACCAGCCGGTCGCAGCCGGCAAGCCAAAGGCCGGCGAGGCTTGCGCCCACGCCCGAAAGCCAGCGGCGGCGATCCAGGCTCATGCGCGGTCTCCGTCGGCGCCCGTCGCCTCGATGGCATACCGCCCGGTGATCATCGAGCGCATGTTGTTCCAGAAGCCCGAAACCACCACCAGCACCAGGTGGACCGCAACGAAGAGCACGATCCCCGTGGCCGCCAGGAAGTGGATCGTCCGCGCCGACTGGCGGCCTCCGAACAGGTCGATGAGCCCCGGCAGGGTCGCGTTGAACCCCGGCGACATGGAAAGCCCGGTCGCCACCATCAGCGGCAGCAGGACGACGATCACCAGGAGGTAGGTCAGCTTCTGGATGACGTTGTAGCTGCGTGCGGGCTCGCCCTTGGGGAACCGCAGGCGGGCGTGCGTGACGATCTCATGCAGGATGTGGCCGGGCCGAAGCTGTGCTCGGCTCGGCAGCAGGTCTTTGGCGATGTGGCCGCGAGCCAGGCCCCACAGCCAGTAGACCAGTCCGTTGATCACGAAGAGCCAGGCGAAGAAGAAGTGCCACCGCCGCCCGTCGGCCAGCGAGCGGTAGCTGGGGATCGTCGCCCAGGCCGGGAAGCCGCGCTGCTCGCGGGCGCCCTCCGCGCCGGACCAGCCGAACAGGCCCGTGGTGTCGAACCGCAGGTCGCCGACCGTGGTGATCCCGCGCGGCTCGCCGCCCACCTCCACCTTCTTCATTGAGACCCAGGGCTCGGCGAAGGTGGACGCAGCGCCCCAGTAGAGCGCCGGGTGCGCGTTGAAGATCTGCAGGCCGCTCATCAGCAGCAGGCTGACGGCCAGCACGTTCAGCCAGTGGGTGATCCGCGTCACGCCGGAATGCCGGCAGATCATCACCTTGGCGGGCTTATCGGCCATGGGCTCCTCCGCTGGGGACTGTGACGCGGGTCGGCCCGTTACGCGAGGGCCGGAACGATACCGGCCCGGGGCGCGCTCTTTCTTTTGACGACATGTGATGGAGCTTCGCCATGGGCGCAGAGAAACCCGCAAACGATGACAAGATTCAGTCCGAAGGCCGCAAGGCCAATGCCGCCCAGCCGCTGAACGCCGCCGAGCCGAACGCCGGGGCCGAACGCTACCCGCCCACCAGTCGCGACGACGGCGTCGAGGCGCCGGCCGGCGAGCGCCGGAGCTTCGACGCCGGCGGCAACCCACAGCCACGCCAGGGCGCCGGAGACGGCGGCCCGCCGCCATCGGCGACCGAGGGACGCCTGGGCCCCGGCGGCGATCCGGTGGAGGGCAAACGCTAGCCGAACCCGCCGAACCCGCTAAGCTCCCGGCCGCACAGCGGGGGGAGTTCGGCGTGACGGCAGTGGAAGTGTGGCGTGGCGGCGTGGCCAGCTGGGAATGCGACCAGATGGGCCACCTGAACGTCGGCTTCTACGTGGCCAAGTCCATGGAGGCGCTGGCCGGCGTCGCCGCCGAACTGGGCATGCCGGGCGCCTTCGCGGCCAACGCCGAGGCAACGCTGGTGGTCCGCGAACAGCACATCCGCTTCCTGCGCGAAGCCCGGCCCGGCGCGCCGCTGCACATCACCGGCGGTGTGCTAGAGATGGGCGAGACCGACGCCCGCATCATGCTGCTGATGCACCACCAATCGGGGGAGCTGGCCGCCAGCTTCCAGACCGTGGTCGCGCACGCCACCGCGCGCGACGGCCGGGCCTTCCCCTGGCCGGACCGCATCCGCGCCCGGGCCGAGACGCTGCAGACGGACGTCCCCGCCAGTGCCGCGCCGCGCTCCATCGGCCTGGCGCCGGTCGAGACGCAGGCCAGCCTCGCCCGCGCCGACCAACTGGGCCTGCCGCGAACTGGCCTCGGCGTCATCGACGCCCGCGACTGCGACGCCTTCGGGCGCATGCGCACCGAGACCTTCATGCACCGGCTGTCGGACGGCATCCCGCACTTCTTCGCCGGGCACCGCCCGGGCGCGGTTGATCCGGACCGGAAGGTTGGGGGCGCGGCCCTGGAATACCGGCTGATCCACCACGCCTGGCCCCGGGCCGGCGATCGGCTGGAGCTGAGGTCCGGCTCCGCGGGGGGCGACCCGCGGTTCCGCCGGCTGGTCCACTGGCTGCTCGACCCCGACACCGGCCGCCCCTGGGGCAGCGCCGAGGCCATCGCCGTCTCCTTCGATCTGGAGACCCGCAAGCTGATCACCCTCTCGGACGCGGAGTTCGCCCGGGTGGAAGCCGACGCGGTGCAGGGGCTGGGACTTTAGGCGGTCATCTCGAGCAGCAGGTCGCGGACCAGCTCGGGCCGTTCCATGGGCAGGAAGTGGCTCGCGCCCGCGATCACCTCGATGCGGAAGCGGCCGGTGGCCTCGAGCTCGGCCTGGCCCTCCTCCAGCCGCGCGGTCGAGCCGTGCTCGGCCCGCAGGATCCGCACCGGGCACTGCGTCGCCCGGAAGGCGGCCCAGGGATCGTAGTTGTGGGTGCGGAAATTCGACGCCTCCCAGGCGGGCGTGCAGGTCAGGGTGACCTGGCCGTCGCCGCTCTCCCGGAAGCCCGCTTCCACATAGTCGGCGAGCTGCTCCGGCCGCCAGCTGCGGAAGGCGCCGCGGCCGGTATAGGCCTCCACCGCCGCCGCCTTGCTCGGGAACAGCGCCCGCCGGCGCAGGGCGCCCTCGGCCAGCGGATTGTCGCCCATGGCGGAAGGCCGCTGGGACGGCGTGAAGACCACCGGGTCGAACAGGGCCAGGCCCTTCACCCGCTCCGGCGCGGCCGCGGCGGCCAGCAGACTGGACGTCCCACCCATGGAATGGCCGGCCAGCACCACCGGCCCCCGGGTCTCCGCAGCCAGCAGGGCCAGCAGGTCGTCCCGGAACTCGTCCCAGCCCGCCCGGCCCTCGACCACGGCGGGAAGCGTGCTCGCCCCGTGGCCGCGCAGGTCGATCGCCAGGATGCGCAGGCGCGCAGCCAGCGGGGCCAGGATGGTGCGATAGGTGCGGCCGTTGAAGCCGTTGGCGTGGGAAAAGACCACGTCTGCCGGGCGCTCCGGCGGACCGAAGTCCAGCACCGCCATCTCGCCGCCCCGCGCCGGCAGCGCCACCCGCCGCGCCCGCGGCTCATACCCGACCATCGCATTCATGCATGCTTCCTATCGCGCTGACGCCGCGAGAGGAAACCCGCTCACGCCGGAACGGGCGCCGCTGGGGGCGCCTCGCCCTGGCGGCGGATGAGCAGCGCCGCGCAGGCGGCGAAGACGGCCAGGAACCCCGCGATGACGAAGGCGGCGGCGTAGCTGCCCTGGACGTCGCGCAACGCGCCGGCGCCGAATGCCGCCGTCGCGGCGCCCACCTGGTGGCCGAAGGCGATCCAGCCGAAGACGATGGGCCCCTCGCGCTCGCCGAAGCTCTCGGTCGCCAGCCGCACCGTGGGCGGCACGGTGGCCAGCCAGTCCAGGCCGTAGAACACGGCGAAGATCGACAGGCTGACCACGTCGAACTGGAGGAACGGAAGCGCCATAAGCGAAAGGCCGCGCAGGCCGTAGTAGACGAACAGCAGCTTGCGCGGATCGTAGCGATCGGTGAGCCATCCCGAGGCGGTGGTGCCCACGATGTCGAACGCGCCCATGGCGGCCAGCAGCGCGCCGGCCTGCACCAGGGCCAGGCCACGGTCGCCGCAGAACGAGATCAGGTGCGTGCCGACGAGGCCGTTGGTGGTGAAGCCGCAGACGAAGAAGGTGGCGAACAGCAGCCAGAAGGCCGGATTGCGGCCCGCCTTCAACAGCACCGACAGCGCCAGCATCACCGCATCCCCCGGCCGCCCGCGCGGCGGGGCCGGCTCGATCTCAGTGGCGCCATAGGCCGGCTGGCCGATGTCGGACGGGCGTTCCGGCATGAGGAACAGCACCAGCGGGACCAGCGCCGCCGCCGCCAGCGACACGGCGATCACCACGGGCCGCCAACCGCCGCTCTCGGCCAGGGCCGCCATGCCGGGCAGGAAGATCAGCGAGCCGGTGGCCGTCGAGGCGCTGAGCAGGCCCATCACCAGGCCGCGCCGGGCGACGAACCAGCGGTTCACCACCGTGGCGCCCATGGCCAGGGCCACCGCGCCGCTGCCGAAGCCCGACAGCACGCCCCAGGTCAGCAGATAGTGCCAGGGCTCGCTCATGAAGAGGCTGAGGGCGGTGGAGCCGCTCATCAGGATGAGGCCGCCCAGAAGGGTGCGCTTGACGCCCAAAGTCTGCATGAGGGCGGCGGCGAACGGGCCGATCAGGCCGTAGAGGAAGATGCCGATGGCCGCGGCGGCCGAGAGCTCGGCCCGCTCCCAGCCGAAGGCGTCGTGCAGCGGCGTCAGCAGCACGCCGGGCGCAGAGCGCAGGCCGGCCGCCGCCAGCAGGCTCAAGAACGTGACCGCAGCCACGACCCAGGCGTAGTTCTGGCCGAAGGGCCGGCGGCGTGCTATGTTCATGTAACTGACCGGTACGGAAAATTCGAGACCACTTCCAATACGTACCGGTCTGTAACGTTGTCAAGGCTCGTCATGACCCAGCCCTCCACACCCAAGGCTGCGAAGCCGAAGCCCGCCAAGGACGCGCCGCGCGAGCCCAAGGCCGCCGAGCGCATCCTGACCACCGCGGGCGAACTCTTCTACCGCGAAGGCACCAGGGCCATCGGCGTGGACGAGATCGTCTCGCGCGCGGGGGCCACCAAGCCGACACTCTACCGGGCGTTTCCCTCAAAGGATCATCTCATCGCCGCCTATCTCGAGGGCCAGGGTGAAGGCTTCTGGACCTATTTCGAGGCCGCCGCCGGCAAGCATCCCGGCGATCCGAAGGCGCAGATCCTGGCCTTCTTCGACGAACTGGGCGAGCGGGCGACCCGGCCCGGCTACCGCGGCTGCGCGCTCACCAACGCGGCGGTCGAATATCCCGCCGCCGACCATCCGGGCCGGCTGGTCTCGGTGGAGCACAAGCAGGGCCTGCGCGAGCGCCTGCGCCAAATGACCAAGGCCATGGACGCCCGGAAGCCCAAGAAGCTGGCCGACGCGCTGCTGCTGCTGATCGAGGGCGTCTATGTGTCCAGCCAGCTCTTCGGGCCGGATGGCCCCGCCGCCGCAGCCAAGGGGGCGGCCCAGGCGTTGATCGAGGCGCACACCCGCCCGGAACCCGAGTGACATGGCCTTTCCGCTCGCCACCATCGGCTACGAATCCGCCCCTCAGGCGAAGGTGATCGACGCGCTGAAGGCCGCGGGCGTCGAGGTGCTGATCGACGTACGCGCCGTGGCCGCCTCGCGCCGCGCCGGCTTTTCCAAGGGCCTACTGTCGTCCAGCCTGCAGGACGCGGGCATCGAATATGTCCACTTGCGCGCCCTGGGCACGCCCAAGGAGGGGCGGATGGCCGCGCGCAAGGGCCGGACCGCCGAGATGCGCCAGATCTTCGAGGCTCACCTGGCCGAGCCCGCGGCCCAGCTCCAGCTCGCCCAGGCCGTCGAGATCGCCAAGGAACGCAAGGCGGCCCTCCTCTGCTACGAGGCCGACCACCGCGGCTGCCACCGCTCCATCGTGGTGGAGCGGATGCTCGAGGCGGCCGACTTCCAGGTCGAGAACCTCGCCCCCTCTACGCTGTAAACGAGGCCCTGGCCTTCCCCAGCGTCGTCGCGCGATGATCGGGCAGCCAAGGGAGGACGCCATGAACGCGCCGGCCGCCATCGACATCACCACCACCGACTGGACCTGTTTCGACGTCACCATCGAGAACCACGTCGCCCACATCCGCCTGAAGCGCCCCGAGGCCATGAACACCATGGTCCGCGCCTTCTGGAACGAGCTGCCGCAAATTGTGCGCGACATCGACGAGAACGCCCGCGCCCGCTGCATCGTGATCTCGTCGACCGGCAAGCACTTCTGCGCCGGGATGGACCTGGCCGTGTTCGGCGGCGGCGGGTCCACCGCCTCGGCCGCGGCGCCGGACAGCGCGATCAACGCCGAGGCCATGCGCTACCACGTGAAGATGCTGCAGGACGCCTTCTCCTGCCTGGACGAGGCCCGCATGCCGGTGATCGCCGCGATCCAGGGCGGCTGCGTCGGCGGGGCGGTGGACATGACCAGCGCCTGCGACATCCGTTACTGCACGGCCGACGCCTTCTTCGTGATCCAGGAGATCAACATCGGCATGACCGCCGACGTCGGCACCTTCCCCCGCCTCTGCAAGCTGATCCCCGAAGGCTGGGTGCGCGAACTGGCCTACACCGGCCGCCGCTTGCCGGCGCAGCGGGCGCGCGAGATCGGGCTGGTGAACGAGGTGTTCGACACCCACGAGCAAGTGGTCGACCACGCCCTGGCCACCGCGCGGGAGATCGCGTCCAAGGCGCCGCTGGCGGTGACCGGCTCGAAGGTGATGATCAACTACGCCCGCGACCACACCATCAAGGACGGCCTGGACTACATCGCCGTCTGGCAGACCAGCATGTTCTCGGGCCCCCACATGGCCGAAGCCTTCAAGGCCAAGGCCGAAAAGCGCGAGGCCAACTTCCCCGACCTCGCCCCCCTCCGTAAAGAGATGTGAGCCGATAGCTCCTCCCCCGCACAGCGGGGGAGGG
>NZ_MHXN01000040.1 GCF_001824475.1 Phenylobacterium sp. RIFCSPHIGHO2_01_FULL_69_31
GGCGGCGACGCCTGGCGGCCGGTCGCGCACAAGATGCGCAAGTCGGACATCCGCCGCGGCCACAAGGGCAACGAGCGCATCGCCGACATGCTGGAGGAGCTTCACCGGACGCTCTTCGCCATCGATGACCTGTCTTGGCGCGGTCGAAAGGCGACGAAGCGCTTCCCGCTGATCCAGTCCTCACGCGAGGAGGTGGAGGAAGACGGCGCCGAACGCGGCTGGATCGAATGGGAGTTCACCCCCGACGCGCGCCGGCTGATCAAGGAGTCGGAGACCTATGCGGTCCTGAACCGGCAGGCGGTGCTGGGCTTCCGTTCGACCTATGCGCTGCGCCTCTACGAGATGGGCGCCCTGCGCATCCATCGCCGGCAATCCACCTGGCGCGGCGACATGACCGCGCTGCGCGCGGCGTTCGGGATCGCGCCGGAGCTCTACAAGGATTTCGCCCAGCTGCGCCGCAAGGTATTGGAGCGCGCCAAGGCCGAGATCGATCAGCTCGCCCACTTCACCGTCGAGTGGCGGGAGATCCGTCGAGGGCGCGCCGTGGTCGAGATCGAGTTCGTCTTCCATCCCAAGGACGCGCCCGAGCAGCTGGCGACGGTCGTGGAGAACGAGCGGCATTCGGCCGGCCGCCGCGCCCGGCGGGAAGACGCGGTCGAGGTCGTGTTGGATGTGGCGCCGCCCCTCCCCTCCCCGCCGCGCAAGCTCGCCGCCCCCGCGGCCACCGCAGCCTCCCCGTCGAGCGTCTTCCCGGAAGGTTCCATCCGCTGGTCCAAGGAGTTCGCCCAGATCGCGCAGGCTCATGGCGGCGGCTGGGATATCGACCTGATCGCCGGCTCCTACCGAGAGCAGATGGGCGAGCGGCTCGCCAAGCTTTCCGGCGCCAAGTTGATGAAGTCCTGGACCGGTTTCTGCCAGGCCTTCGCAGCGCGCCGCGGCCGGCCCTAGGGACAGAATTGCACGGGTGCAATTTCGTTGGATGAGGCGCTGTAGGCGCCGCTGATGGGGTGCAGGGTCGGCGGATCAGCGGCCGGCGAGTGTCCTGCATGAAGCCGAAGCTTCACAGCACGACTCGGCCAACGCCAAAGCGCAGACACGAGGGGCTCCCGGGCGCAATTGCACCGGTGCAATCGCCCCCGGGATTCGCGATCTGACCCCCCAGTCGGTCAGGATGGATGCGATGTGCCGCGACCCCGTACGGAAGCAGATGAGCGCGCAGGCGCTTGGCGGACGACGGCGTCTTGCACCGGTGCAATTTCGACTCGTCAGAGGCCGTGCACCCGCCGGCAGGCTCGCATGTCCCGGTCCGGCTCGTCACGGCGTGTGCAAGCGCTCGAGCCCCGGAAGGCCAGTGCTCACCGCGGGAGGGCGTCCAGGGCAGCCCGCAACCTGCGCCCCCGCGCGGTCAGGATGGGAAGAGGCGTCTCGCGGAGGAATCGCGCTACCCAGGGCGACGGGGGAGGATCGACACGGATTTTTCGCTAGCGCAGCGTCCTCTCGGCCCCCATCAGGTCAGGTTGGCGCCTCGTCAGAGGTCGAGAATCGGGTTTTTCTTCCCGGTCAGCGTTAACGACCGGTTTACCAAGCGAAAATACACCATCTTGCCGGCAGCTTTCGCTTTCTAGCGTCCGATGCGCAGAAAATCGAAAGTGGCGAGGAGGCCATCCCATGTCGACCAATCTGGCGGAAGCCGCTGTGACCCCGATGGCCGGACCGGTCGGCCAGATGGCGCGCCGCGCCTCGGCCGTCGTCTCGAACCTCCGGGACGCCGCCCGCGCCGCCCGCGCCGGCGCCCGGCGAGAGCCGACTTTCACGATCGGGGAGGCGGCCGCGCTCGTGGGCCGAACCCCGGCGGCCATCCGCGAAGCCGAGAAGGACGGCCGCCTGCCGGAGCCGCCCCGGACGGAGACCAATCGGCGTGTCGGCTACACCCTGGCGCAGGTCAACGATATGCGGGGCGCGTTCAACACCCGCCCCTGGCGAAAGCCCGAAGATCCCTGCGCGATCGTCGCCGTCCAGAACTTCAAGGGCGGCGTCGGCAAGTCGACGATTTCGGTCCACCTGGCGCAGTACCTGGCCATCCAAGGCTATAGGGTCGCCCTGATCGACTGCGACAGCCAGGCCTCAGCCACCACCCTGTTCGGCTATGTCCCGGACCTCGACCTCAGCGAGGAGGAGACCCTCTATCCGTTCCTTCGCTACGAGGAGATGCAGTCGCTCGACTACGCCCTGAAGAAGACCCACTTCGACGGCCTCGAGATCATCCCAGCGAACCTGCGGCTCTTCCAGTCGGAGTACGAGCTCGCGGCGCGCATGGCGCGGGGCGGCGGGCGGCTGCTCGACCGCCTGGCCCAGGGTATTGCCTCGGTGGCCGACCGGTTTGACGTGGTCATACTGGATCCGCCGCCGGCGCTCGGCGCCATCTCGCTCTCGGTCCTACGCGCCGCGAACGCCTTGGTCGTACCGGTGCCGCCCACGGTCATGGACTTCTCCTCGACCGCCGCCTTCCTGGCGATGCTGGAT
Organism: Phenylobacterium sp. RIFCSPHIGHO2_01_FULL_69_31; assembly: GCF_001824475.1. GTDB lineage: Bacteria > Pseudomonadota > Alphaproteobacteria > Caulobacterales > Caulobacteraceae > Phenylobacterium. The sequence continues at coordinate 2,524 of NZ_MHXN01000040.1, forward strand.
GAGACCATGCAGGAGCTGGCGACCCGCGATCTCGCGCCGTCGCTGAGCTTCATTCGCGTGGTAGCCTCCAAGGCCGACGAGACCAAGTCGATGCAGAAGGAGCTGATCGCCCTGATGCGGCAGGTGTTCGGTCACGTGATGATCCGCACGCCACTGAAGGACTCTGCGGAGATCGATAACGTCACAGCCCGCCTGATGACGGTCTACGAGCTCAACAACCCCATGACCAGCAAGGCCGTCCGCGATCGGTGCCTCACCTACCTCAACGGGGTCAATGAAGAGATCCTGGTGGATATCCGCTCGACCTGGCCGAGCCACGCCGCGCGCCTCCGCAAGGAGGGGCTGGCATGAGGGCTGAGCGGGAAGGCCACATGGCCAGGCCGGCGCGGCAAATAGGAAATTGCACCGGTGCAATTGCGCCGGGGAGGGGACTGCCATGAGCAAGAACCGAGGGTTCGCCGCCGGCCTCGCCGGGGCCTTGGACGATATCGACGCGCCGGCGCCTGAGCCGCAGGGCCGGGTCGGCATCGGCGTGCTCACCGGCCGCGCCAATCGGTTGGCCGAGCTCGCCTCCGGCGCGGTCGTGGCCCGCACCCTGGAACAGGTCGATCCCGCCCGCTGCCGGATCTGGGCCGAGCATAACCGCGACTATGCGAAGCTCGACGAGACCCGCTGCGCGGACCTGATCGAGAGCCTCAAGGCGCAAAACCGCCAGGAGATCCCCGCGATCGTCCGGCGCGTGAAGGACGATCCGGCCTACGACTACGAGGTGATCTGCGGGGCTCGCAGGCACTGGTCGGTGAGCTGGCTGCGGGCCCACAACTACCCGGACTTCCGGTTCCTCGTGGAGATCCGCGAGATGACCGACGAGGAGGCCTTCCGGGTCTCCGACCTCGAGAACCGGGCCCGGGACGACCTCAGTGACATCGAGCGGGCGCGTGACTACCTGCGGGCGCTCGATCGCCACTACGACGGCCGCCAGAAGGCGATGGCCCAGCGCCTCAATGTGTCCGAGGCCTGGCTCAGTCGATACCTCGATCTGGCGCGCTTGCCCGCTGAGCTCATCTCGGCCTTTCCCGACCCGCACGCCCTGAAGATCAAGCACATCACCTTGCTGAAGCCGCTGCTGAAGCCGGACGACCGCCGCGACCGCGTTCTGGAGGCGTCGCGCGGCTTGGCGTCGGGGGCAGCGGAGGGGCTCTCGCCGCAGGACGTGATCCGCCGGCTCGCCCAGGCCGCCGACGCCCCCAAGAAGTCAGGATCCCCCAAGAAGTCAGGATCGGCCGCCGACAACCTGGTGCGCACGCCGTCCGGCGCGCCTGTGCTGCGGATCGACGCCCGCAAGCGCAAGGAGGTCAGCCTGACGCTGCTCCCCACGGCCGGAGCGACCCGCGAGGAGGCGGAAGCGGCGCTTCGCCAGGTGCTCGAGCAGCACTGGCCGGCCGCTTCGCCCTAGCCGGCAGGGAACGCCTCGTCCGGCGAAGGCGCATGAACGCCGAGGCCGGCCCGCCGGGCCTGGGCTTCGGCAGCCGCATATCGGCCGCGCGAGAACTTGGGCCAGTCCACCGCCAGGCCCGCGGCGACCATGCGTTCGGCCAAGTCGCGGCCGGAGGCGTCGTCACAACGGGCGACGATCCGGTCATGCGAACGCCCGCCGGTGTCTTCGCAGCTCACTGGACCCTGCGCGAGCACCGTTGCCATCAGCCGTGTAGCGTCGCGGCCAAGCCGGGTGTCGGCTTCCGGGGCGTCGATCCCCCAAAGTCTGATCCGCGCGGCGCCGAGGGCGAAGGTGTCGCCGTCGATCGGCCGCCCTGCGCCGGCCAGCGGGGGAGGGGAGGGGGCCGCCGCGGAGATGTCACGGGTGAGCTGCGGCCCGATCCAGACGGCGAGAAGCGCGAAGCTGACCAGGAACAGCAGCCCGCCCGCTGGACCGGAACGGCGCCGACCGCCCAACTTGGGAATCATTCTCAACATTTACCATCCTGGCGTATTGCGGCCCCGTCGCAACCCAAGGTACATCTTGTTCATCGGCACAGCCGATGGGGTTGGAGGCTTTCTTCGCGCCGCGTGCGTCGGCGAAGGAGCTCGTCCGTGCTGCCGTTTGAGCAAGATATCGCTCGCAAAGCCTTCGACACAATCAACGACGCACAGCAGATCGACAGCATACCCGAGCTGGAGGCCGTGTTCGAACGGACCTTGGGCCCCCTGGGCGTCGACGTATTCGTCGGCGTCCAGATCGCCGACCCCCTCAGGGACCGTCAGGTCGAGGTCACCTTCGGACGCACCCATCCCAGCTGGTACGCGCACTACCAGGCTGAGGGCCATGCCGCGCGCGATCCCATCGTGCGCGAAATGCTGCGCTCGACCGAGCCGCTGTTCTGGAGCGACCTGCCGGCGCGCCGCGGCGCTCTGAAGCCCGAGGAGGCGCGGGTCATGGAGGAGGCGCGCTCGTTCGGTCTCAACGAAGGGCTGATGACCCCGCTGCACCATGTCGACGGCTCGGTCTCGGCGGTGCTGATGATGGGCGAGCGCATGGCCTCGGACGCTCCGGACACCCGCGCGGCGCTGCACCTCCTGTCGATCTACTACGGCTCCCTGGCGCGCAAGCTCAGTCAGTCGAAGAAGGACGCCGAACCCAATAAGGCTAAGCTTAGCGCTCGCCAGATCGAGTGCTTGCGCTGGGCGCGCGAGGGCAAGAGCTCCTATGTGATCGGCCAAATCCTGAGCCTTTCCGCCCGTACGGTCGACGAACATCTGGCCACGGCGTGCAAGAAGCTTGGCGTGCACACCCGGATGCAGGCTGTGGCGCAGGCCCTATTGCTCGGGTTGCTGGAACGGACAACCCCGTAGACTTGCGGGGTCGTCCCCGTGACGGCCCTCGAACAACCATCGGCTGAACCCAAGCAGAGGTCCGCCGATGAAGGTCCACATCGTCACCGCCGCCAACCGCGATCGCTATAGCCGCGAGCTCGATCAGATGCACCGGCAGCGGCACGAGGTGTTCGTCGGCGGGCTGGGATGGACCGAGCTCGCGCGCAAGGACGGCCTGGAGCGCGACCAGTTCGATGACGCCTCGGCCGTCTACCTGCTGGCGATGGAAGGCGGCGACGTCCAGGGCAGCCTGCGCCTGCTGCCAACCTGGCGGCGCTGCATGCTGACCGAATGCTGGCCGCAGTCGATCACCCGCGGCGCGGCGCCCCGCGGTCCGGGCGTGTGGGAGTGGACCCGCTGGTGCCCCGGCACCATAGCGCGTCCGAAAGCTCTCGTCCGCGCCCGCCGGGCGCTGATTTTGGCCGCCCTGGAGTTCGCGCGCAGCCGCTTCGTCGAGACCTATCTCACCTACTGCGACACCAAGTTCCTGGGCCAGCTCGTGGAGCTCGGCTGGGCGCCTGAACCGCTGGGCCTTCCCCAGCCCTATGGGCAGGGCCAGGCGGTCGGCGTCGTCTGGCCGGTCGAGGAGGATCTCCTGGAGCGCACGCGGGCGCTCTTCAGCGTGCGGGACCCGGTGTCCCTCGAGGCGCCCGCCCGGGGCCGCATCTCGGTGCCGGTCTGGATGCTGGAGCAGCTGCTCGAGGCCCAGCCGGCGGA
>NZ_MHXN01000041.1 GCF_001824475.1 Phenylobacterium sp. RIFCSPHIGHO2_01_FULL_69_31
CATGGCCATGCTCAATCAGCATTTCAACAAAGCGGCCTGATCCCAACAAAGGCGCGGTGCCGCTCGGCGGTCCCGAATGTTTGCAACAGAGCCCGCGCGCCTTGGCTGGCCTGGCTATCGGGGCCGGTTGGCGGGTCCGGTCGGGTCGGCACCTGTTGCAGGCGAGCGAGATCCTGATCGACCTGGTGCTCTACAAAGAGTCCGGTCAGACACCCTTCGCGTGGCTGTTCGAGCCCGAGCGCATCGGCGGACCGTTCATCCTCAGCCTGCACGCCTCCGATCCGATCCAGGGGCTGGACGCCTTGCATGGCCGGAGCGCGCGGTCTCGCCGCAATGTCCTGTCGGCGCTGGCCACGTTGCTGAGCCGGCCGGCGCGGCTCGAAGGGGAGGTCACCGAGGTTCTGTCCTGGCGAACGGCGCCGGATCACCAGGGCCCTTATCGGACGCTCCTAGACCATGTCGGCAGTGAGGGACGGCGACGCCTCGAGGCGGCCCTGCAACACCTGCCGGATGCGATCGCTCTCCCGGCGGCCGCGGCGCTGGCGGACGAGGCCGGGGGCGGCTTGCACAAACCCCTTGCCTTTCGGGGCGATTATGAAAGAGGTTTGTGAAAGGCGGAGCGCCGCGGCCCGCATTGATCCTCGCGGGTCTTGCAAAAACGAGCGTTTGTGAAAGGGCTGAAAATGCTGATCGGTTACGCCCGGGTTTCGAAGGGCGATGACCAATCCACGGCCGCGCAGAAACGGGCGTTGAAGGAGGCGGGCTGCGATCGATTGTTCGAGGAGGCGGCGAGCGGCGGGCGCTGGGATCGGCCTCAACTGCATCGGATGTTGGACCATCTGCGGCCCAACGACATTGTCGTGGTGTGGAAGCTCGATCGGCTATCGCGCTCGCTGAAGGACCTGTTGCACATCCTGGAAAAGCTGGAGGCCGCCGGCGCCGGCTTCCGGTCGTTGACCGAAAGCATCGACACCACGACGCCCGCCGGCCGGATGATGATGCAGATGGTCGGCAGCTTCGCCGAGTTCGAACGCGCCATGATCCGCGAGCGCACCAGCGCTGGCCTGGCCGAGGCTCGCGCGGCCGGACGCATCGGCGGCCGCCGCGCGAAACTCACGCCTAGACAGCGGACCGACGTCGTCGAGAACGTGCTGTCAGGCCGCAAGTCCGCCGCCGAGATGGCCAGGCTCTACAAGGTGAGCGAAGCCACGATCAGCCGCACCGTCGCCGCCGGCAGAGCACAGGGGTCAGTCGCAACGAATTCGAACGAAACCGTCATCTGAAGGTGCGACTCGCATCGAATGCGAACACTGACATATGTTGCTGATATTGCTCGACAATTTCCGATAAGATATATTAGGCGATAATATGATCTCGCGCCCGTATGAGCGCGCGCTTGCTCAATTTCGAGGAGAAAACTTGAACTGAAAGCTCACACCGCACGGCCGCGTAGCCGCACCCCCTGCAGCCGTTACATGTAGAAGCTGTAGCTGACCTGAGGCTTTTCGCCCGCGGCGACGTACTTCATGATGTCCCCGATCTTCCGGGCGCACTCCAGGGTGATCGGCAGCCGACCGTCCATCTGGGTGTTGTTCCAGTTCATCTTCGTCAGCCCCAAGATTTCATCGCAAAGGCTCTCCAGCGACGAGTCCTGCTCGTAGACCGTTATCTTGAGCGGGCTGGGCACATACATGCCGGGGTAGGTCTTGTAGAAATCAACCGTGCCGCGGGTATAGAGCACGCCCTCGGCCTCGGAGATCGTCAGCAGCGTGCCGCGCTTCGGCGGATAGTCCTTGTCGCCGAACAGCCGAATGTCGGTGTCTGTGATCGCGACGAAATCCTTGGCGCGGATGCCCTTTTCATCGAGGGCGCGTAGGAACCCTTTTCGCTCGCTGTCCCGGAAGTGACTCGACTTGTGGATCACGATCCGAGCCGGCATGTGCTCCAGAGCTCGGTCGTACTCGTCGAGCGCATCGCGCAGCAACTCGTAGGCCTGATCCTCGCTCAGATACGGGTGCCGGTTCCTCTTGTCGATCGACACCGGCGTCCCGCGCAGAATGATCCCGTGCCCGAACTCGTCGAAGACCTGCGCCAAGCTTGACGACACCGTCTCCCCGTCCCGGCTCTTGTAGAACCCTATGCCGATGTAGCACGACCTAAGCTTCGCCTTGTCCTCGACAAGCCGCCAGGGAATCGTCCGGTTGCCCTTGTAGTAGAGCGCGGTGCAGAAGTTCCAGGCCTTAGTCGCGGCGTCCTGCTGGTCGGCGACGTGCTTGGTGAACACGATAGTCTTCTCGCGCACCAACTGTAGGGGCGTGCCAAGGTGCATGCACCGGGCCTTCAGGATACGCCTGAAATTGTGCTCAAGCTCGCTTTCGTTCTCTTCGTCGCCGCTGGCCATCGCCGTCATGGAGTCGAACATCTCGTTCGGCACCACGCAGACGATGACGTCCACGGACCTGTTCTCGGCCAGGAAGCGGATCTGCTCGTAATAGAGCTCGACGGCCCGCTCCACCCGGTCCGGGCGGGACGTGAGCTTCATGACCGCCGAGATCTCCGACTTCTTGAGAGTTCGGGTGTACTGCGGCGAATTGATGAGCCGGGTCAGGAATCCGTAGCTCTGATTGATGCCGCCGAAGCCGCGGAAGAGGTTCAGCAGCTGCGATTCTTTCTTGCGCTCGATCCCTCCGCGGCACCGCTCGAGCCACTCATCAAGAAGGTCGATCCCCTCCCCGCGGCCAACCACCCCAATGCGCAGCTCCGTGCGTCGCAACTCGTCGCGCTGGTCGTAGACGCCCATATGCTCAATCCCGGTCCGCGGGCAGATGTGCGTGCCGGTGCCGAACTCCAGCAGAGGCTCGGTGAGGGTGGTGAGCTTCATGCCGCTGCGCCTTCCGCAAGGTCTGCGGCGCCGGCATCGCCCTCGCCGGCCCCCGTTTCGTCCGCGTCGTGGACGTCGAACTCGACGAGGGAAAGGAAAGCCAATCCGCTGTCCGGGTCGCCGCGGGTGTTGGACAAGAAGTAGGCGACGAACCGCACCATGTTGCGGACGGTCTCATTATGCTCCAGGCGCTTCTGCTGGGACAGGAGATCGTCGTGCCAGTTCGATCTGCGGTAGGCGTCGTAGGAATAGAACCAGCTCGGCACGATCTGCGCGTACCAGGTCTCCCCCAGTTTCGTGAACGAGAGCTCGAACGACAGATGCTGGTGATGGGAGACCTTTGACGGGTCCTTCCTCTGGTACTTGAGCTCATAAACGCGGCGGGTCGACGTCTTCTTCCCGACCCAGGTCTCCTTGCGCTCCAGCTGCCCCTCCGCCGTGGGCACAAAGTAGAACACCCCCTCTTGGGTCTGCAGCCGCACATGGCGCGGCTTGAGCATCTCGCGGGTCTCGGCGGCGAGCAGTTGCTTGAGGATGTTCACATTGTCCGGCTCGGGCGAGTCGGCGAGGTCTGAGACCTGGAGTCGCTCGACCGACCCGGGGTCGACGACGCTGTTCAGGCCGCACTGCTCGATATCGTGGAACGAGAAGAGCTTATTGTCGTGGCAGACCCACGCGTCCGTCTCCACGCCGTTCAACAGCAGGGCCATCTTTGCGATCGACCTCCGGCCCCGCGCCTTGCCCTTGTAACCGAGCTCCACCTTAGCCCGCGCGATCACGGCCTCATCGTCGATGGAAAGCTCGGCCACATGGACGGCCGGCGGGAGCCGGATCTCTTGAAGGTTGGACGTGATCGCCGTCGGTGCCGCCACGCTCTCGGTGCTGAAGCTGATGTAGGCGTCAACTTCGCCCAGGATGTGCTTGAACTCGGCCAGCACCCGTTCCTGCGCGGCGAGCCTCAGCCCAGACACCTGCCCGAGCAGGTCGGTGAGGTCGATAATGTGCTTCTTACAGTTGAACGCGAACCGCCCGCTCAGCAGCTCGTTCACCGAAGCCTGGCTGTACGAGGCCTGCTTCCTGGCGAGCATGAGGATGAAGAGCTCGTCGAAGGTGTTGTAGTAGGCCCGGTCCATGAACTGTCGGACGGTGAACTTCACCTTTTCGAGGGTAGTCGACGAGGTGACCTGGAAGGCGACGCGGTCGTGGTCGTCTCCAAGGTCGATGCCAGGGAAGTTCTTTTGCTTCCGGTTCAGGTTGACGAGGTGCGGTAGGTTGTAGACCGATTTCAGGATGGGGATGAACGCATCCTCAAGCGCGAGGTTGATGTCGGTCCGCCCCTGGGCGGTCGCCAACTCTACCTGGACGACAATGCGGCTGACCACGTCGCGGAGCTGATTCTCGATTTCAAGCTGCCTCATCCCTCGTCCCCGGTCCCACGAACAGCAGGTCAAACGATGGGAACGCAGTGAGAACACTTCAAGGGGGCGGGGCAACCTGTCACAGCCGCTCCTCACCCTCCGCCGCCGAGGGCCAAAGCGCTGCCGCGGTTGCCGTCGGTGGGATACCGAGCCGCCCCCCCCTCTACGCGTCCGGGGCGCCGGCCTCCTTCGATTATTGATCAGGCGCCGTCGAACGAGGCTCATCGAGGCGGCGAAGGGCGTCGTTGATCTCCATGAGCGGCACAGGATCCTCCGCGCCGGGAAGCCAGCGCAGCCCAGGATGATCGGGAGGGGCGAAGGCGTCCGAGGCCCAGGCGGCCAGAAGTTCGCGCTTCTCCTCCAGGCTAAGGGCGGGATCCTTCACCACGTCCTCCGGTCGGTTGAAGCCGACAGGAGGGCGCATGAGCTGCGTGAGGAAGAGAAATCGGCCATGCGCGTGCGCCGCGCCGTCTCCCTGCTCCAACATCGATGGCCTCCACCACTGCGGTTCGTCCACACATAGCTAGGGCGGAGCGGCCTCACGGCAAGACGACCGCCAACGCGCGCGTATTGGCACGCGCACGGTTGCTGAACGCAGGCCGCCAACCTTACCTCCGCACCATGGACGACTGCTGTTCCGCGAAGGGATGCGAGCTGGAGCAGCTGGCCCGCGAGGCTGGCCAGCGCCGCGTGATGATCGCCATCAATACGGTGATGTTCTTCGTGGAGTTCGGCGCCGGCGTGGTCGCAGGATCGGCCGCGCTGATGGCCGACGCGGTGGACATGCTCGGCGACGCCTTCGTGTACGGCCTAAGCCTCTACGCCCTCGCACGAGGTCCGCGCTGGAAGGCCGGGGCGGCGCTCGCCAAGGGCGGGTTCATCCTTTTGTTCGGGATAGGCGTGCTGGTGGAGATCGGCGTCAAGATCGTTACCGGCGCGCCCCCGGCGTCCGGCCTAATGCTGCTGTTCGGGGGTCTCGCCCTTGCGGCGAACCTGGCCTGCCTTGGCCTGCTGTGGCGCTATCGTCGGGAGGACGTGAACATGTCGAGCACCTTCGAGTGCTCCAGGAACGACGTCATCGCAAACGTCGGCGTGCTCTCGGCGGCCTTTGCTGTTTCCGTGACCCACGCCGCCTGGCCCGACATCCTGGTCGCCGCGGCGATCGCCGCGCTGTTCCTCCGATCGTCAGCGCGCGTCCTGAGCTCCGGCTGGCGTGAGTTCAAGCGGCCGAACACGGACCAGCCGACCTTCGCGATCTCGCCCCGTCGCGCCGCGAAGGTCGACTAACCCCAGTCCTCGGCAGCGGCCAAGCGGTCACCGCCGTGAAGCCTGGGCTGAGTACCTGGGCCTAATCCGGCCGTACGGTCTCAACGGGCAGTCCAAGGCCCTCGAGCTGTCCTCTGACCTTGGAAGCATCGCCGACGACCACCCAGACAATCCGCGCCGGGTCGATCGCCGCGCGGGCCGCGGCGTCGAGCTTCTGAGCGGTCATGCCGCGATAGCGGTCCGCGACCTTCTCCCAGTAGTCGTCGGGGCGGCGGTAGAGGGCGTTGCTCCGCAGGGCGCCGAGGACCGCCGCGGAGGTCTCGAACTGACCGGCGAGCTGACGCGTGTTGGCGTTGATCACCTGCTGGAGCTCGACCGGCGTGATCCCCCTGCCGCCCACCATATCGCGGACGTGGGTGACCAGGGCCTGCACCGCTGGGCCGGTCTTGTCGGCCTGGACGGGCGCGATCAGCAGCAGGCTTGAGCGGTCCTCGAGCAGATCGACGCTGCTCCGGGCGCCGTACGACCAGCCCTTGGTCTCCCTCAGGTCCATGTTGATGCGCGACAGGAAATTGCCACCGAGCACCTCGTTGGCGGCCCTGAGGTCGAGCGTATCGTCGCTGCCGCGGACGGGAAGCACTTGGCCGGCGTAGATGTAGGACTGCGGCGACTGCGGCCGGTCCACCAGGACAATCCGCGCGTGAGCCGCGGGAGGTTCGACAGCGAAGTGCTTCTCACCTTTGGGCGCAGCCGGCGGACGCCAGTCCCCGAAGCGGCGCTCCAGCTCGGCGACCAGGCTCGAGAGCGGGATGTCGCCAACCGCGAAGATCGTGGCCGTGTCCGGCCGGATCCACGCCTGATGCACTCGGACCAGGTCCTCACGGCGCACCGCCTTGATCGACGCTTCACGTCCGGTCCCGGAGGGCGGATGTCCATAGGGGTGCTCTGGACCGTAGATCAGCGGCGGAAGCGCTCGCTGCGCCAAGCCGGCCGGCTGGGTGAGCTCCTCGGCGATGAGGGCGAGCTGCTGGGCCCGCAAGCGCTCCACCTCCGCCGGCGCAAACGCCGGGTTGCGGATGATGTCCGCCAGCAGGTCCAGCGACGGCCCGAGGTTCGGCGTCATGGCCGTCATGAGCAGGGCCGAGCGGTCGCGCGAGGCTGCAGGCTGAATCTGGGCGCCGAGCCGCTCCTGTTCCTCGGCGATCTGCACGGAGCTGCGGCTGGTCGTGCCCTCGGGCAGCAGGCGTAGCATCAGAGACTGGACGCCGGCGGCGTTCGGCGGGTCCGCCGCGACGCCGGCGTTGAACTCCGCGGCGAGGCGGATCACCGGCACCGTCTGGCGCCGGGCGTACACCACCTCGATGCCGTTGGAGAGGCGCGCCCGCTCCACTTCCGGGAAGTCGAGGTCAGCGATTTGGCCGACCGACGGCGGCTTCCGTTCGGTTCTCGCAAGCGCGGCCGCCCCGGCGGCGGCGGGCTCTCCGGGCTTCGCGACGGTCGCCTGCCCAGACGTTGCGGTCTCGCTCGCAGACGCCCGCGCCGCGGCCGCCTCTTCGTAAGGTCCCCGTTCGCCGGGGACGACGGTCAGCGCGTAGACCGGGCGCGTGAGCCACTTGCGCAGCACCTGCTGGACGTCGGCCGGCGTCACGCGGCCGAGCGCGAGGAGCCGCTTGCGGTAGAATTCCGGGTCGTCGGCGTAGAGCGCGCCCTCCGCCAGCGCGGTGGCCTTCCCGCCGAAGCCGCCGACCTGTTCGAGGCCGCGGATGCGGCCGGCGACTTCGGTCATGACGACCCGCTGGACCTCATCCGCTGTCGGCCCCTTGGCGATCAGGTCGGCGATGATGGCGTCCAGGCGGCGCGCCACCGCGTCGGCGTCGGCGCCCGGTTTCACGTCGACCTGCACCTCGAAGATTCCGACCCGGTGGAAGGCCTGGTTCTCGGCTGACACCCGCACGGCCGTCTGGTCCTTGCGGACCAGCTCGTTGTCGAGGCGAGAGCTCGACAGGCCGCCAAGGACGCCGGCGGCGACTGTCAAGGCGGCGCTCTCGGAGTCCAGCAGGCCCGGAACGGCCCAGTTGCGGTACAGCCGGGTGTTGGCCACTCGGTCCTTCATCACCTCGATGGCGGGCGCGGGGAGCGTCGGCACGGGGGCCATCGCCGGACGGTTCTCTGGCCCGCGGGGAATGTGCCCGAAGTACTTCTCCACAAGCGGTCGGGCCTCGGCGGCGGATATGTCGCCCGCGAGCACAAGGACGGCGTTGTTCGGGCCGTATTTTGCGCGGAACCAGGACCTCACGTCGTCCAGCGAGGCGGCGTCGAGATCGGCCATCGAGCCGATGGTGGCATGACGATAAGGGTGGCCTGCGGGAAATAGGGCGGCGAGCTGCGCATACTCCACCAGGCCGAACGGTTGGTTGTCGCCCTGGCGCTTCTCGTTCTGCACCACGCCGACCTGGTTGGTCAGCGTCTCCTGGCTGACCGCCCCCAGAAGGAGGCCCATTCGGTCGCTTTCCAGGAAGAGCACGCGCTCCAGGGCGGGGCGCGGGACGGTCTGGAAATAGTTGGTGCGGTCGAACCAGGTCGTCCCGTTGAAGTCGGTGGCTCCGACCTCACGAAGGGGCTCGAAGTAGTCGCCCGGCGCGTTCTCCGAGCCGTTGAACATCAGGTGTTCGAACAGGTGGGCGAAGCCCGTTCGTCCAGGCGGCTCGTCCTTCGAACCGACATTGTACCAGACCGACACCGCCACCACGGGCGCCTTGCGGTCCTCGTGCACGAGGACGCGCAATCCGTTGGCCAGGGTGAACTGGGTGTAAGGGATATCCACTTTCCTCACCAGGTCGGCGACCGTGGCGGGAGGTGAGCTGGCGGTGGCCGCACGCGGCGTTTCGCGAGCGTCGGCGACTGAGGTCGCGCCAGCGGCGACCAACATGCTGGGCACCATCGAAAGAACCATGAGCAACCGGCGCATTGGATCTCTTGTGTGTTGGCTTCGTCGCGAGCGCGACAGCAGCCGCGCTTCGTTTGGATCGACTGGATTTAGGTCGCGCTTCACGTTCCGGAAGACGTCCGCTGCCCTTGCAGCCCCTCATGGCGACCTATCTAGAACCAGGTTGGAGCACATCCGCGCCTGGAATGGGACTGAGCAGACCAAACCGAAAAGACTGGGAGCGCCTCGCGCCCGAGCGCTGGACAGCCGAAGGTTCGGCGGTGCGCCAGGGGCTCGTGCGCTCCATGGAGCTCATGGTGCGGGAGATCGGCGCCGTCGTCGCCCTTCTCGTCGTGGCGCTTTGCGCTCTGGTGTTCCTGGAGATCGTCGATGAGGTGGTCGAGGGCGAGACTGAGACGGTCGATCGCCAGATCGTCGTCGCCTTGCGGACCGGGGACGGCAATGACCCACTCGGCCCAAAGTGGCTCGAGATGACGGCCGCGGACATAACGGCGCTGGGCTCCACCTCGGTCCTCGTGCTGGTGGTCGCCTTCGTCGCCGGTCTGTTCACGATGCTGAGCCGCCGCCGCGAAGCCTTCCTGCTCGTGGTCGCGGCCGCGGGCGGGACCGCCCTGAGCAATGGGCTGAAGGCGCTGTTCGATCGCGAACGGCCCGAGGCCGCGCTCCGCGCCGTCGAGGTGATGAACCCCAGCTTCCCCTCGGGCCACGCGATGCTCTCGGCCGTGGTGTTCCTGACCATCGGCGTCCTCTCCGCCCACTTCGCGCAGCGAACGCGGGTGAAGGTCTATGTCGTGGCCGCGGCGATCACCGCCGCCCTGCTGATCGGGCTGACGCGGGTTTATCTTGGGGTGCATTGGCCAAGCGACGTGCTGGCCGGCTGGAGCCTGGGCGCTGCATGGGCGCTCGCCTGCTGGCTCGCGGCGCGGGCGATCGAGCTTCGCTGGCGCACCTCAGCGACAGAGGGTCGGGAGAGGGCAGCCGGGCCTAGGCGTCCAGGATCGCGCGCACCTTCGCCGCGAGCTGGTCCACCGTGAAGGGTTTGCCGATCAGCTCGACGCCGGGATCGAGCACGCCATTGTGCACGACCGCGTTGCGCGTGTAGCCGGTCGTGAACAGCACCTTCAGCTCAGGGCGCCGGCGCAGCGCTTCGTCGGCGAGCTTGCGGCCGTTGACCTCGGGCATCACCACGTCGGTGAACAGCAGGGTGATCTCGGGGTTCGAATCGATCAGCCGCAGAGCTTGTTCGGCGCCGTCGGCCGAAAGGACCCGGTAGCCGAGCTCGATCAGGGCGTCGACGCTGAACTGGCGGACGGCTGGCTCGTCCTCCACGACCAGGATCAGCTCGCGTTCGTCGCCCTGCAGCGCCGCCGTGTCCGGCGGTCCGCTCTCGACTTCCGTCCCGCTCGCCATCGAGCGGGGCAGGTAGATCTTGACCGTCGTCCCCTGCCCCACTTCGGAATAGATCTTCACGTGGCCGCCGGACTGCTTGACGAAGCCGTACACCTGGCTGAGGCCCAGGCCGGTGCCCTTCCCCACGGACTTGGTGGTGAAGAACGGATCGAAGGCCTTCGCCGCGGTCTCCGCGCTCATCCCGACACCCGTGTCGGTGACCGCGATCATGACGTACTGGCCGGGGGGCACGCCGATGTGCTGGGCGACGTACCGCTCGTCGAGGTGACAGTTCTGGGTCTCAATGGTGAGCCGGCCGCGCTCCGGCATGGCGTCGCGTGCATTGACCGCAAGGTTCAGGATGGCGCTTTCGAGCTGGTTGCGGTCGGCCTCGATCCGCCAGACGCCCGCCGCCAGCACCGTCTCCAGGCGCACCGAGCCGCCCAGCGAATGATGCAGGAACTCGGACATGCCGCCGACCAGCTTGTTGGTGTCGAGCGGCTCCGGGCGAAGCGGCTGCTGGCGGGAGAACGCCAGCAGCCGCTGGGTCAATGTCGCGGCCCGCTGGGCGCCCTCCACGGCGGCGTCCAGGTAGCGGACGGCGCGCGCGTCCGTTGGCGGGAGGCGGCGCTTCAATAGGTCCAGCGAGCCCATGACCACGGCCAGCATGTTGTTGAAGTCATGGCCGATGCCGCCGGTGAGCTGGCCCACCGTCTCCATCTTCTGCGCCTGGCGCAGCGCCTCGGAGACCTGCTCGCGCTCAGCCACCTCCTCGGCGACGCGGCGTTCCAGGTTCTCGTTGAGCTCGCGCAGCTCCGCGTCGGCCTTTTTCCGCGCCGTGATGTCGATGGCGGCGCCGATCACCCGGACGCAGCGGCCCTGCGCGTCGAAGATTCCGCGGCCCTTGGCGGCCACCCAACGGACCTGGCCGTCCTCTCGGCCGACCGTTCTGTACTCTACGTCGTACAGCGCCCGCTCCAGGGGATCACAGGCGGCGGCGAAGGCCGCGGCCGTGGATTCCCGGTCGTCGGGATGCAGGCCTTCGTAGAAGTCCTGCATGGAGACGGGCGCGTCGGGCGAGATCCCGAACATCGCCTTCACGATCGGGGGCCAGATCAGCACGTCGTTGACGACATCGACGTCCCAGAACCCGACCTCGGCGGCCTCGGTAGCGAGGCGCAGCCGCTCCTCGGTTTCCCGCAGCGCCTGCTCGTGTTCCCGACGGTCCTCGATGTCGATCACCGAGCCGATGTAGCCTAGGAACGCGCCGTCGGAGTCGAACCTCGGCGCCGCCGCGTCGATCGCCAGGCGGTAGGACCCGTCGGCCCGTCGCAGGCGATACTCCAACCGGAAGGGCTCCCGGCGGGCGTTCGCTTCGAGAAAGATGCGGCCGGACTCCGCCTCGTCATCCGGGTGGACGGCCTTCAGCCAGCCAAGACCCAAGGCTTCGGCTTCCGTTTGACCGGTGAACTCGTACCAGCTGCGGTTCAGGTAGACGCACGCGCCGTCAGCGTCCGTCACCCACATCATGACCGGCGCGTGGTCGGCCATGTTGCGGAAGCGCGCCTCGCTCTCGCGGAATGCGGCTTCAGCCTGCATCTGGCGAGAAATTTCGGTGTTCACGCCAAACCAGCGGATCACGCGGCCGGCGTCGTCCTGCAAGGGGCAGACGCGCGTGAGGAACGGCCGGAACACCCCGTCGGCGCCGCGCAGCGGAAACACCATTTCGAACGGCTCGCCGCTGGCGATGGAGCGCTGCCAAGCCTCAAGCACTTCGGGGAGCACGGCGGGATCGTGGACCGACTGCCAGCCCCAACCCTCCATTTCGGCGGGGGTCGTCCCACAGTATTCGTGCCAGCGCCGATTGTACCAGACGATGTAGCCGTCGCCGTTGGCGACCCAGCACAGGGTCGGCAGGTTGTCGGCGAGCAGGCGGAATGTCTGCCCATCGAGGTCGCCGGCCGTCAGGTTTGTGGCGGCCTCGGCTGTTCTCGCGCCCGTCCGCCAGAAGGTTGCGCCGAAATCGGCTGCGCTGGTCTGGTTCATTACGACGGCGTCTTTCAGCGCGCGGCTCTAGTCAGCATCGAGGGCGCCGAAGAGCGCGGGGCGAGATATGACGGTCGGGGGCCGATTGCCTGTCGGGTGGGACGTAAACTGCCGGAGTCGTCCGGAAACTCACTGAACATGCGCCCTCGCCCGATCAGGTTGGTTGGCTTGGCCGCTCCCCCAGCCGCCAGTTATCCGGTCCCCGGCCTCAGTGACAAGCGGCTCTGTCGAACCGTTGAAGAAGAGCCGCCGGGGATCGCCTCGTGCTTATCCCACGGAGCATTCATTCTGCTGGAGCCGGTCCGCGGTGGCAGGCTTCGATATTGTTGCCATCAGGATCCAATACGAACGCGGCGTAGTAGTCGCCCGGCCCGGGCCGAGGCCCGGGCTCGCCGTTGTCGCGGCCGCCAGCGGCGAGTGCAGCCTGGTGGAAGGCGTCCACAGCGTTGCGGCTCGGCGCCGCGAAGGCGACGTGGATTGGACTTTGCCCTGCCTTGGCGCTCTCCCCCCAGAAAGTCGGCCGGGTCGTTCCGATCCAGAAGAAGGGGATCATCGCCTCTGCGCCGTGGCACAGGATGAAGGCCTCAGGGCCGCCGTCGAGGATTTGCAGGCCGAGCGGTCCGGCGATCGCCGAGTAGAAGCGACGCGCCCTCTCCAGGTCTGAACCAACGAAGCCGCCATGGTCCAGCATGCCGCCCGAACGCAGAGTCCTCGAACCGCGTTCCGCGCTCCATCGCCCCTGGCTGCGGAGGCGGACTCCGCCAATACTCCCGCTCGAGATCGCGCTTCGAAGTGATCGCCGATCCGTTGTTGAACTCACGATCGACGCCCGTGACCGAGACCCTGTACAGGCTGATCTTCAACCGGCTCCACGGAATGACGCACCGGGAGCTGAGCGAACGCCCCCAGCGTATGGCCGGCTTCTTCGTCCCCGAAGGAGAGGGCCTGTCGAAGGCGGACCGCATAAAGCTTGCTCTCGACGGGCTCTCCGCCAGAGAGCTGGCCAGGATCGGCAAGCAGATGGCCGAGGCGCTGGGGGATCTCGGCCTGGACGAGGCGGCGCTCCTCGAGCTGGAGTCCGATGATCCCCCGATCACCGAGATCACCAGGCGCGACGTCGCGCGCGTGTTCGAAGACGATCTCGCAGGCGAACGGCCGCTGCTGGAGATGGTGGAGCGGCTCTTCGAGCTGCAGTCGCCAATCGAAAGCCTATTCGGCCCATCGGGCAAAAGCCTTCGCGATCAGATCGAGCGCCACATGGTGCGCAATCCCGGCGATTGGAGCGTCGAGGACCTGTTCTTGAAGATCGGCGCCCTCCAGTGCTCCCGCGCCCGGTTCGCGGCCCTGATCGAAGCGGCGGTCCATCCCCTCGCGCGCCGCGGTGAGGCGCAAGCCACGAAGGTCGCTGCGGTCAACCAGGTCCTGGCGCGGGACGGCTATGAACTGGCGCCCTGTGGGGAGGAGTCCGGCTATCCGATATTCCGCCTTCAGCCGGTCGCCCGGGGCGTGCGGGGCCGGCCCAAGAATCTGATCTTCGCCTCCCGCGGCCCCAAACCCGAGATCGGCTTCGCGGACGCGATCAACAACGACATCGTCATCCTATCCGGCGCGGACAGCTGTCTGGTCTACGACCGCCCGATCGGCGCCGACGGCCTGCTCTGGTCGCAGTTGGTGGACTGGTGGGCGCGCCATCCTGAGGGCGGAACGGAAGACCCCGCGGCCCGCCTGGGCGCCCGCCTACAGCAGTCGTTGGCCTCCGACGCCGAGCGCAAGCTCTTCGCCACATACTTCAAGCACTTCCGACCGACGCTCGGCGCCGCGCTTCCGGCGCTCATCCCGCAAGTCTACCTCCACTACGATCCCGCTGTGGTGAAGACCCTCAGCCGCCGGCTGCCGCTTCCCCGGCAGCGCATGGACTTTCTCCTTTTGCTGCCGCGGCGCCAACGCGTGGTCCTCGAGGTCGACGGCTCCCACCATTTCTCCCGAGATGGCCAGCCGTCCCTGGCGGCCTACGCCGAGATGGTCTCCGCGGATCGCGAGCTGAGGCTCGCCGGCTACGAGGTCTATCGGTTCGGCGCGAACGAACTGGTGGGAAGCGGCGCCGAACACCGCATCCGCGACTTCTTCGACAAGCTCTTCAGACTACACGCCGTCCCCGGCACCTCCGGCGACTGAGCCATGGCGAGGCGAAGCGTCTTCGGCGAGGCGGACCACACGCCATTCGGCGCGTCGGGCCTTGAGCTCATCTACGGCCGCGAAGCGGACGGCGCCCTCGTCCATGTCTCGGCTGTTCGCTCGGGTCTCGCATGCGCCTGCGTCTGTCCGGCGTGCGAACGGCGCCTGGTGGCGCGCAAGGGCAAACGGACTGCCCATCACTTCGCCCACTACGGCTCTGGCGCCGGCTGCGGAAAGGCGGTGGAGACCAACGCTCACATCTGGGCGAAGGAGGTTCTGGAACGGACCCGGCAAATCCTCCTGCCGGCGATCGAAGCCGAAGAGGAGGGGCGTCATGAAGTCGCTCGTCCAGCCAGCATGTTCAAGTTCGACGAAGTGCGGCTCGAGAAGCGGTTCGGAGACATCGTGCCGGACGTGATCGTCCGCGCGGGCGCGCGCGAACTGCTCGTCGAGGTCTACGTCACCCATCGCTGCGACGACGCCAAGGTCGACAAGATCAGGGCGGGCGGCGTGTCGGCGATGGAGGTTGACCTGAGCGGGCTCCGCACCTGCCAGGATCCCAAACGCGTCGCAGCAGCGCTGCTTCGCACGGCGCCTCGTGCATGGCTGTACAATCCATTCGTCGACGCGACGGCACAGAAGCTGAGGGCGAGGGTCGCCAGGGAAAAGGCCGACGCTGCGGCCGCCCTGCGCCGGCAGGCCGCGCGGATGATCGCCGACGCCCGGAAAGCCCGCCGATCGCCTGGGGGACATCGCGGCGATGAGGGCGGAAAGGTGAGAAGTCTCGGCCGTGGGGCGTTCCTGTTGTGGAGCCCGCCTTCTCAGGACGGCTTCACCGTGGACCCCACGAGCTGGCAGGCGGCTGTCTTCGCTCGGTGCATCATGGGTTTCGGCTCCGGCCCTGTGTGGTCCCGGCAGAGCTTCGACGCCTACGATGTCCTGGAGCGCATCAAGGACTGCGTTGCGCCCGCTTTCGGCAAGCGCCTCGGCCGCGGGCTGGTCGAGGCGCTGCGGGAAGTAGACCCCAGCTTCATACCGCCCTCCGTGACGGTCGGCCGCTACCTGGCCTGGCTTGCTGAGGCCGGTGCCCTGATTGACGACGGCTATGGCTATCAAGTGTCGCACCGCGAAGCGCAGGACCTCGCGAAGCTGAAGCGACGTCGAGAAGTGATCGCCGCCCGGCGCAGCCGCGCGATGGACCGGGTCTCGGCCATCGTCGAGAAGGTCCCGGAACTGGAAAGAACAGGGTTCGATCTGGCCCTATGGATGCACGCGCCTCTGCCCGATCTCGGAACAAGCGTCGAAGAGCTGATCGAGGCGGACGATCAGGCCTGGTGGACCTTCGAGGCGCGCCTCGATCGCTTGGAATCGATGCAGGCGGGCTGGAGCTGGACCGAAAGCCTGGTGGGCCTCCCGCTTGCGGGCGAGTTGACCCGAGCCAAGGAACGCGAACGGGCCAAGGACGAAGCCGCCGCCGAACGGAAACGTCAGGAGAAGGAGGCCGCCGCACAGAACCGGCTGGCCGTCGCCGTGGCGCGCGCAGAGGGTCTCCTTGGAGTCGAGGCGGCGGCTGAATGGCTTCGCCGACCCGGGCGAAACAGCGGGGTCAGTCCGGCCGACGCGGCCAGGACCAGCGGCGAAGGGCTCGAGAAGGTTCTTCGGGCCCTCCAGCGCATCGAGACCGAGAGGCGCGAACAGCAGGCGCGCGAAGACGCTCAGGCGAGCGCCAGGGACGACTTGCGGCGCGCCGCCGCCAGGGTGTTCGATGAGGCCCGGGCTGAGGTCTTCTTGAAGAGCGCCCATCCGGCTCTCGGCGGCCAGAGCCCCCTCGCCTACTGCGCCGATGCGGTCAGCCTGCGCGCCTGCCTCGGCCTGCTGCCCGCGCGGCGCCGATCCTGACAGGGAACAAGCTTGAGCAGGGAACCGGCCCGGAGCGCTACGACATGAAGAAGCGTGGACTGCGGCCGCGAGAACAGGCGCGCCGGGCGCGAGGGGAAACCTAGCCGCCGAGGTCGTCCTCGGAGGGCTCGAGCCATTCCAGGATCTGCGCGACCCGTCCGGTCGGCAGCGGCTTGCCCGCGGCGCGCATCGCCTCCTCGTTCGCCAGCCAGGACCTGGCCTCCAGCAGCTCCTCTTCGCTGGCGCCGAGTCCTGCGATCTCGGCCGCCGCCGCCTCGTCGAGCGGACCAAGCACGCGTTCCAGAGACTCTCGGTTGAGGATCGTCATGTCTGGACCTCCTGATTGTCGCCGACGGCGCAGCTCGGCTGCGCACATGCGCTGATCGAAAGCGGCTAACGAGGTGGCAGTTCCACGGGCGGACAGCCTGTCGCGCGGCATCCGACCTCATCCCGTAGGCCGAAAGATGGAGTCATGGCTGTCGCGCGCCCTGGAGCGGCAGGACGGAGACATCGCCCGCATCAGCGACCTCCGAAAGCGCGCGACGCCGCCGCAACTCCGGCCCAAAAAAGCGGCGCGAGCGGACCCTCAACGCCTTGAAATCCCTTGAACAATACCTAGCGGCGCCGCAGCGGAAAATCTTCCTAAACCGCGCAACCAATCTGCGCGTAGGCAGTTAAGCGCGATGCCACGTGCGAGCAATAAAGTGCACAGTCCATGGCTTACTGATGGAGTGAAAGACCGTGTCCGTTGCGTTGACCTTGCCTTCTGCCGAAGGCGGGCTGCGCCGATACCTAACCGAGATCCGGAAGTACCCGCTGCTCGGCAAAGACGAAGAGTACATGCTGGCCAAGCGGTGGCGTGAACACGAGGATCCGGAGGCGGCGCACCGCCTCGTCACCAGCCATCTGCGACTCTCGGCCAAGATCGCCCTGAGCTACCGCGGCTACGGCCTGCCCATGGGGGAAGTGATTTCCGAGGGCAATCTCGGCCTCATGCATGCGGTGAAGAAGTTCGATCCCGACAAGGGCTTCCGGCTGGCCACCTACGCCATCTGGTGGATCCGGGCCGCGATCCAGGAATACATCCTGCGATCCTGGTCGCTCGTGAAGCTCGGCACCAGCGCGGTGCAGAAGAAGCTGTTCTTCAACCTGCGGCGCGCCAAGGCCCGCATCTCCGCCCTTTCGGACGGCGA
>NZ_MHXN01000042.1 GCF_001824475.1 Phenylobacterium sp. RIFCSPHIGHO2_01_FULL_69_31
GCTCTTTGCGCAACACGACCACCGGGGCGTCAGCGGCCGCGGCCACGTCCGAAGCCCATTGCTCACTCTCGCTGTCCGGTCCGATCACCAGCGCATTTGGGACTTCGGAACCGATCCAGGCGCCGAGCAGATCCGCGGCATGGAGGGTCACACAGGGGATGGTGTAGAGGTCGCTGAGGGTCTTGAAGCGATGTAGATGAGGATCGACGGTGATCAGCCGGTCGAACGCGCCCGAGAGCAGGCGCGCGAACGCGCGTGACGTCACCGCCTCCCCCGCCTTGAACGCCTTGTCCTGGCGCATATAGCCGAGGTACGGCGCGACCAGCGTCACCCGTTTGGCGCCCTGCTCACGCGCGGCTGCAGCGACGAACAGGAGCGTCAGGATGACGCTGTCGATGCGCACCAGGCTGCAGACGATGTCGACCTGGCGGCCGGCCGGGTCGTCCAAGATGCGAACGTAGTGCTCGCCATCGGGGAACTGGCGCGTCTCGAGCCGCCCGAGCTCGGCGCCGGCGGCCTCAGCGAGCTTGGCGGCGAAGGCTTCATGGCCCGGCAGAGCCAGCATGAGACGCATGTCAGGCCTCCAGTTGCACGATGTCGGGGTTCGCCGCGGCGAATTCGAGCGCGTAGGCCAATTCGCCTTCCGCTTCGGCGTGCACGGTCATGAGCGGTTGTCCCTGGGCGACGTCGTCGCCCAGTCGCGCGTGCAGCATGACCCCTGCCGACTTGGCGTCCGGGGCGCCCGCGAGCTTGGCCAGCCTGGCTAGGGTCCGGTTGTTGATGCTTGTCAGCCGCCCTGCGCGGGATGCCAAAACCGGGTGCGTCAGGGCGGCCTTCGGCGGCTGCCGCAGCCCGCCTTGAGCCTCGCAAATGGCCTGAAACTTCGCCCACGCCCGTCCGTCCGCGAGCGTGGTCTCGGCAAGCGCAAAGCCTGTCCCGGCGGCGGTTCGGCCGGCCAGTTCGAGCGCGGCGCCGGCCAGCATGCAGGCGCGCCGCCGCAGGTCCTGCGGAGCCTGCGCGTCGTTCTTCAGCACGGCCAGAACGTCGTGCGCTTCCAGCGCGGGACCGATCCCGCGCCCGACCGGCTGCACGCCGTCGGTCATGACACACCGCAGTTCCACGCCGAAGACGCGCCCGACCTCGGTCAGCTCCGCGGCAAGCTCAGCGGCCGCCTCGTCGGTCCTGACCTTGGCCGTCGCCCCGACCGGTATATCGATCACGATGTGGGTCGACCCGGCGGCGATCTTCTTCGACAGCACCGAGGCGATCAGTTGGCCTCGCGTGTCGATGTCCAGCACCCGCTCCACCCGGATGAGGATGTCGTCGGCGGGGCTGAGGCGGACCGAGCCGCCCCATACCAGGCAGGCGCCCTCCCGCTCCACCACGCGCCGCATGGCGGCGACGTCCAGGTCGACGGGGGCGAGCGTCTCCATGGTGTCAGCCGTTCCGGCGGGACTGGTGATCGCGCGCGACGATGTCTTCGGCATCAGCAGACCGTGCGACGCGACGATGGCCACGACGATCGGGGTGGTGCGATTGCCGGGAAGCCCGCCGACCGAGTGCTTGTCGATGACAATCGGCGATGGCCAGGTCAGCCGCTCGCCGACCTCGATCATCGCGCGCGTGAGGCCGACCGTCTCCTCGAGGTCCAGAGGGAGCGCCGAGCAGGCGGTGAGGAAAGCGGAAAGGTGAACGTCCGTGTAGCGTGCGGCGGCGACATCCCTGACGATCGACTGGAGCGCCGCCAGATCGAGCCGCTGCCCGTAGATCCGACGCCGGACCGCCGAGAGGGAGCCAAGAGGCGGCGGATGGCGGACGGTGAGCTCCGCCCCCTCGGCAATGCCCAGCCGCGCCCAGGCGGCTTCCGACAGGCCCGCTTCCCCATGGCCAAGAAGGCCGTCGGACACCTGGTACAGAAGCGCGAGCACCTCGCGCCCATTCGCCACTAGCAACACCTGCGAGCGCGGGCCGAGACCCTCGGAGCGGCAGACGTGGCAGTCCGAACGCATGAGAACGACGGCGTCGTCCTGGCTGAACAGTCCCAGCCGCCGAGCCTTCAGGGTCGGTGTGGGAGAACGGGGTTGCGCCTCCACAGTCACGACAGGCCGTAGGCTTCGTCCTGAGCGGAGATCGTGCAATCCCACCCCAGGTCCGCCTCGATGCGCGCCTTCAGTCCGACTGGGCCGTCATCCTCCCCGTGGACGATGAACGTCCGGGCCGGCGGGCGCTCGAAGCCGGCCAGCCACCGCATGATCTCGTCCACGTCCGCGTGGGCCGAGAGCATCGGGAGGTTCGCCACCTCGGCTCGAATGGGGATCCACTGCCCGTGGATCTTCACTTCACGGGCGCCCCCGAGCAGGGCCTGTCCGCGGGTTCCGGCCGCTTGATAGCCTGAGAAGAGCACGGTGTTGCGGGCGTCGGGGCCGTACGCCTTCAGATGGTGCAGCACGCGCCCGCCGGTCGCCATTCCGCTGGCCGATATGATCACCTTGGGCATGCTGTTGTGGCTTAGAGCCTTCGACTCGTCGACGTCGCGCGTATAGGTCGCGACCTCGCAAGATGCCCGGCAGACATCCTCGGCCAGCTTGTGATCGGCCCCATGGCGACACAGAAGGTCGGTCGCATCAGTCGCCATGGGACTGTCGAGATAGATGGGCGTCAAAGGCAGCGCCCCATCCTGCTTGAGTTTCGACAGCAGGTAGAGCAGCTCCTGGGCGCGCCCGACGGCGAACGCCGGAATCACGACAGTGCCGCCCCGCGCGGTCGTGCGCTCGATCACCTGCAGCAGCGCTTGCGCTGGCGCCACCGGATCGTGGCGACGGTCTCCATAGGTGGACTCCACGATCAGGTAGTCGGCGTGCGGCACGGGCTCGGGATCGGGCGTGATCGGATCGTCGTAGCGGCCGAGGTCCCCCGAGAAGACGACAGTCTTCCCGCCCCACCGAATCTCGACGGTTGCGGCGCCCAGGATGTGGCCCGCGTAGCGGAACGTGGCCGTGGCGCCATGTCCAAGGTCCACCGCTTTGCCGAAGGCGACGGGCCGGAGCTGGCCAATGGCGCGTTCGGCGTCATGCTTGCCGTACAGCGGGAGCGCGGGCTTGTGCTTGGAAAAGCCGTGCCGATTGGCGAACTCGGCGTCGCTTTCCTGGATCTTGGCGCTGTCCAGCAGCAGGAGTTCCGCCAGATCGGCCGTTGCCGCCGAGCAGTAGATTGGGCCTCGGAAGCCTTCTCGCACCAGCCGTGGCAGGTAGCCGGAGTGATCGAGGTGCGCATGGGTCAACACCACGGCGTCGATGGAGGCCGCCTCGCGGGACAGCGGCTCCCAGTTCTTGAGGCGCAGGGCCTTCAGACCCTGGAACAGCCCGCAGTCCACGAGCAGGCTTCGCCCCCCAAGCTCAAGCAGGTGCTTCGAGCCCGTCACCGTTCCTGCGCCGCCTAGCGACGTCAGCGTCAATTTGGCCATGCGCCCTCCGATCCCTGCCAAATACTACGCGCGCGGCCGGCCGCGCCCTTGCCGCAGATCAAAGCTGCGCCGCTTCCGCCCGTCACGTCACGAAGACGGGCGCAAAGCCGCCGCCCGGCGTGCGGAAGTTCGTTGTCTGACCCCGATAGACTCGCGCCGCCGCGAGGAGCGGCAAGCCGACGTAGGTGTAGAGACGTACGTCAAGCTTGAGCGCCAGGACCTCGCCGTCGATTCTAATGCGCCGCTCGGTCGGGACGGCCAGTTCCTGGGCGATATAGCCCCCGCGCTGCACCTCCTCCCAGACCCCGCGGGTCATCTTATCGCCGCGATAGACCGCCTTGCCGCCGTGGCCGCCCGCCGGCTTGAAGAAGTACCGTTTGCGCGCCGACCACAGGGCCTCCGCGGACTCCGGGGTCACCAGGATCGTTCGAGGCACCGCCGAGAGACTGCGCCGCTGGGCGGGCGACAGTCCCCAACCGGCCGGCGCGGCGGGGTCGGACAGCACCGTCAGGTTCCGCTTGTCCGCGAGGAGGGCGTGGTTGCGCGGATTAGGCGTGAGAACGACAGCGCCCGCCAGATAGGCGTCACGCAGCGCCCCGTGGCTCTCGCCATCCAGCGCGAAGTCGACCAGCCGGTTGTAAACCAGATCGATCACTTCCTCGCCGTGCCGAAGCTGGCCCTGGGCGAAAGACAACTCTGCAGGATCGACGATCCTGACCTTCAGGCCGCGCCGCTTGAACGCGCGCTGGGCGAGCAGGAACTCAGGGAAGAGGTACTGCTCGGTCGGGCGATCGTCGATGATGGCGAGGGTGCGCGGCTGACTGGCGCGACCCTGAGACCGCCACTCTTGCTCGAACATCCGCCACACGGCCGCTTCGAAATTCGCGGCCGGCGTCGCTTCGATCGCGTCTCGCGCCTCGCGGCAGCACGCACCCTGGGCGCGGGCGAGGAAGGCGTTCAGAAAGGCGCCGCCGGCGTTGGTGTTGACTTCGATCAGCTTCGGCCCGCTCGCGCCGAGATGGAAGTCGTACCCCGTGAAGACGCCGCGGGGCCCGAAGTCATGCCGCGCGATTTCGGGCGCCCAGGCCATCACCGCCGTCTGATAAGTGGGGTCGCTGGCCGCCGCCTCGATCGCATCGACGACCGCAAGCATGGCGTCCAGATCCGCGCGCGCGAGGAACACCGGCATTTCGGCGAAAAGGTGCGGCCGGCCGTCCAGCAGAGCCGCTGCGAGGTCGGCGTCCAGCGCTTCGGCCTGGATCGCCGCAACGAGGCTGGCACGATCCAGCGTGATGCAGAAGCACTCACGGTTGAGCACGGCGTCGCGGTTTTCAACACCTCGAGCGTCGTGGGTCATGCCCTTCTCCTCTAAGCCAGTCGACATCAGCCTGACGAGAACCGGCATCTTCGCTACCCGCTCGGCGGGCGCGTGGCCCGCATTGATCGCGATCTTGATTGCGGCGATGGAATGGCCGGCGACCCAGGCGGGCTCGACAAGTCCCTCGGGCGGAGGCGCAGAGATGGCTGCGGTTCATGAGCAGCGCCGGGAATCTAGGGCGGTCGCAACGTCGTGATACGTCCGGGTCAATGTACCTTTACCATGCCAACGCCCTTGATGTTGTTGAACGAGTCGGTCTGGTGACAGAGGTAACACTGTTCGACCCGAGCCCCCTTCTGGCCTGAGATGGGACGGTCCATCATTTCGAAGTGCATCATGTAGTGGCTGGGCGGCGCCTTGTGGCACTGCGCGCAGTCAGTGGACTTGGGACTCGGATGGAGGAAGGTCTTGATCTCCCAGCTCTCGGTCTGGTGACAGCTGGCGCACTGCTTGCCGAAGAAGCCGCCGTGAGGATCTTGAACCGCATGGCAGGTGGCGCACTGCAGGCTCCCCGAGCCGCCATCGCGCCGCTGTGCGACCGCCTCGAGCACAGCGTGATCCATTTTGGTGGGCCGGACGGCGCGACCCTGGTGCTCGACGTGACAGCCTTTGCAGTCCCCGATGTTCTGGTGAAACGCGGTCGCGGGTTTCATCAGCAACTCCTGCGCCGGCGCATGGCAGGTGACGCACTTCTCCGCCGTCACACCCGCGACCGGCGCATGGCAGCTTTCACACTTGTCACCCAGAAAGGCGTGGGCCTCGGAAAGGGCCCCCGGCCGCACCGCGCCCGTCCATCCAGGCAAGGCGTGGCTGCCACCTTGCCAAAGCGTCCACACGACCCCAACGACGAAGACCACGCCGAATACGCTCAGCGCCGCGTAGATCTGGCCCGGCAGCTTCATGGGAGCCACCTCAGTCCATAGTAGACGCCGGACCAGATGTGCAGCGCGAGCAGCGTGTACATGACGATGGCGGCGAGGATGTGGGTGACCACCCACCGGTTCAGCGCGCGCTTCAAAGTCTCGCGGGCGCCGATGGCGAACTCCAGGTCGGAAATGGCGCCTAGCAGGTGATTGACCTTGAGGCCGGAGGGATCGACCACAACCTCATCCTTCAGGCCGACGGCGGACAGCGCGAGGCTGTCATAGCGATCCCTCAGCACGGAGAGCTGGCGTTGTTGATCCCGCAAATCCTGGCCAAGCTCGACGAGGAAGTAGCGTCCGACAAAGCCGGTGGCGACGACCAGAAGCATTGAGACCATGAGCCCCACCCCCAGGGGACTCTCTAGCTTATGGCCTGAGTGCAGGACGCCCAGCACCGCGCCGATCGCCCCGGCATAGACGTGGAAAGTCAGAATCGCGCCAAGGGAGACCTGCCGCGCGCTGAGCAGCGCCTTCACCCGCCCCTGCCGCTTCACGAGGGCGTACGCCAGTAGGGCGACAAAGAGCACAGCTGCGGCTATGCCCAGGGCCCCGCCGGCCAAGCTCCCGGGAAACCGGGGCGCTGAATGCAACAGGAAGGCGGGCGCGGTGAGCGCAAGTGCGCTCAGCAGGCCTTCCACAATGACCTTCTCACTTCGCGTCATGTCACGCGTCCACGACGAGGTCGCCGACGGACTTCGCCTGGCAGGCGAGAATGACCCCGTCGCGCTTTTCCCCCTCCGTCAGAGAATCCTGGACCTCCATGCTCACAGATCCCTGCCGCAGTGGCACCTTGCAGCGGCCGCAGATCCCGACCCGGCACTCGTAGTCGATGGCGACGCCGATGGCCTCGGCGGCCTCCAGCACCGATTGGTCCGGCGCTAAGCGCCCGGACTTGTTGGACTTGGAAAAGGTCACCGTCGCCTGCGCCGACGGCGGGGCCGAGGGAGAGGCGACTGCGACATCGACGACGGCCGTGACCGCGGCTGCGGGGGGCTGGGTTTCCAGGACTGGACCACCCTTCGGGGGCGCGAAGTTCTCCGTCTTCACCTGATCGTCCGGCACGCCCATTCCGCGAAGGACGCCCTTGACCGCTTCCATCATCGCGGGCGGGCCACAGAGATGGACCCGGCGGCGGACGATCTCCGGAACGGCCGCGGTGATAAACTCGGGCGTCATAAACCCCACGGAACCAGCCCATTCGGTCCCTTCGGGCTGAGAGACGACAGTCGTGACGTGGACGTTCGGGTGCCGGCGCGCGAGATGCGCCAGTTCCTCGCGGAAGATGATGTCGGCGGGCGTGCGCACCCCGTAGAGAAGGTAGATGTCGTGGGGATAGGCGCGGTCCGTGAGATAGCGCAGCACGCTCATCATAGGCGTAATGCCAACCCCGCCAGCGATCAGAACGATGCCTTCCGCCTCCTGACCGGTGAAGAAGAAGCTCCCGGCGGGGGCGGCCACCTCGATGAGATCGCCGGCGTCGACGCGGTCGTGGAGGTGGCGAGACTCCAAGCCGTATTGCTCACGTTTCACGGTCAGCTCGATGTAGTCCCGTTGCGTGGGCGAAGAGGAGATGGTGTAGGATCGGCGGACCTTCTTGCCATCGATCTCGGAGGTGACCGTCGCGTACTGTCCCGGAAGGAAAGTGAACGGGAACAGGCCGAGGTTTGGCTCCATCAGCCGGAACGTCTTCACGCCGGGCGTTTCGTCGAAAATCGCCTTGATCCGCAGGACGCCGATCCAGGGACGCCGCGCGGGCGCTCCGGCTTCTGCCGCCTTGGACATGACAGCAGGGGCTGAACCCGGCAAAGCTGCGGGTTCAGCGGTCGATGGCTCAGCTGGAGCGCCGGGTGTCAGCCGCTCGGCCAGCGCCCCCACACGGCGCGCGCGGATCCATTGCAGCCAGAGCGCCCCCGTAAGAGCGGCGCCCAGAAGGATCATGAGCAGAACGTGCAGCCAGGAGAGACCGCGAAAGCCGCCAGCCATCTCTGAGCGGTCCGCCGGGGGCAGCGTCATCTCGTGTCGGAACCAGGCCAGAGCGGTCTGTTCAGGCGACTGGCCCGCCTCGAGCGCCCGAAGCGCGCCGGCCCCGCTTTGCGCCAACGAAAGACCGTCTCTGACGTCGCGCAGCGCGGTGAGCGCGGCAGCGGCGTCATTGGCGGCCTGGGCGCGATGCAGGGCCGCCTGCCCATCCGTGACCGCCTGCGAACCTGATCCCAGTCGCGTCAGCGCCTCAGGCCGGATCCGCGCGCGGGCTTCGTCGGTGAGCTTCGGAAAGTCCATCATAGACGCGTAGAACGGCTTGGGCCCCATGGGGCCGCAGCAACCCGCTGCGCCTTCGCCTGCGCCCCCGCCCATGCCAGAGGGCGCCATCATATCTCCCATCATGCCGCCCATACCGCTGGCCGCCGCAGGCGCCGCTGGGGGACCGGCGCCCATTGTGGGGTTGGGGGCCTTCATTCCGCTCATCCCTGAGGCCGCATCGGGGTTCGCGCCAGCTGGCGGCGGATGATGAGCGGCGTGGTCCTCGGCGGGGGCCTGCGCCCAGGCGAAGGTGGATGGTGTTGCGGCGGTTAGAGCCACAGCCGCGACGGTGGCGGCTCTTAGGGCTGTGACGAGAGGCGCCGACTGGGTGCCGTGCATATGCAGGTCAGATCCCTTATCCATAGCAACGCTTCTAGCCGAAAGGCTCGGCCGCTTTGAAGGCAAGACGTAAGAGACGCTGCGATGGAGCGTCCCTTACAGCGCCACAGCAACAGAAGGCTCCGCCATAGCGCCCATCAGGCGCTGCTGGGGGACCAGCGAAAGAGGAGGTGCCAGATGGCAGGGGAGATTCGCGTCGGCGTCAACGGCTACGGGGTGATCGGCAAACGTGTTGCCGATGCTGTGCGTGCTCAGGCTGATATGCGCCTGGTGGGCGTCTCCGACGTCGCAGCAGACTGGCGGACGCGGGCCCTGCACCGCAGGGATATCCCACTGTTCGCCGCCACGTCCGAAGCACATGAGCACCTCGCGGCAAATCGGATTCCCGTGGAAGGGCGTCTGCAGGATCTGCTTGGAACCGTGGATGTCGTCGTAGACTGCACGCCCAAGCGGGTCGCTGCGGAGAATGTGCCGGTCTATCGCCAACTCGGCCGGAAGTTCATCGTGCAGGGCGGCGAAAAGCACGGCGTCACCGGTCACTCCTTCGTCGCGGAGTCCAACTATCAAAGCGCAGTCGGCCTCGACGCGACCCGCGTCGTCTCCTGCAATACGACGGCGACGGTGCGGACCTTGACCGCCCTGAAGCGGGCTGGGTTGCTCCGGCGCGCTCGCGGCACGCTCATGCGGCGCGCCACCGACCCGTGGGAGAGTCACCTTGGCGGTATCATCAACACCCTCGTCCCGGAACCGGAGATCCCGAGCCACCAAGGTCCTGATGCTCAGACGGTCGACCCGGACCTCGATGTGCTGACCATGGCCGTCAAGGTCCCCGAGACGATCGCCCACCTCCACTACTGGTCGGTTCAGCTTTCCCGAAGCGCCCCGAAGGAGGAGGTGCTGGACGCCTTCCGCGCGTCACCCCGCATTTTCCTCATGCCCGACAGCTATGGCCTAGCCGCGATCAATGCGGTCAAGGAGCTGATGGCGGACCTCGGCCGCTCCCGGGGCGATCTCTACGAGGTTGCGCTTTGGTCCGACATGCTGCGCGTGGAGGGCGATGAGGTGTTCTATACCTACATGGTCGACAACCAGGCTATTGTTGTGCCTGAGACGATCGACGCCATCCGGGCGCTCGCCGGCCGCGAGCCCTCTGGGGCCGCATCGATACGCGCGACCGACGAGGCCTTGCAGATCTGGCGCGATCCCTTCAGCCCTGCTCCGGGCTAGCGTTCGCATCACTAGCGGCGGCGGCGCCGCCGCTCACAATTAGATCAGCCATGGCGCGCGAAGACCCGCGTCTTGCCTCCCGGCATGAGCAGCAGCGTCTGGTAGGCCTCGACCTCACCCCTTTGGGACTCCATGCCGGGAGACCCGAAAGGCATGCCCGGAACGGCGATGCCTAGGGCTTTCGGCCTCTCGCGCAGCAAGCGTGCGATGTCGGCCGGCGGTATGTGGCCGACCACGACATAGCCACCGACCGTCGCGAGATGGCATGACGACAGCTCGAATGGCACGCCATGCTTGCGTCCGATCGGACTGACGTCCTCCACGACCACTTCCTTCATAAGGTAGCCCGACCGGCGCATGTGGGTGATCCAGCCCTTGCAACAGCCGCAGCTGGCGGTCTTGTAGACCGTCACAGGCGGCGGGCTCGCCGCGAGGGCGGGTGCTCCGGACACAAGCGCCGCGCTGGCGGCCAGCAGGTATCGACGAGTCAGCATCTCTGTCATTTCCTTGAGACTTAGCGGCGCGGGCCGCAGCAGCAGGAGCCGCTGCTTGTCGGGGCCGCCGCGTCCTGTGGGTACAAGGCCGGTGTATAGCCGGCCTTGCTGATCGCCCCCGCCACCGCAGACGGCTCGCGGTCAGACCGCACATCGACCCGCTTGCTCGGCAGGTCAATGGCGACCTCTGCGGCTGGATCCAGCGCGTTGATGGCGGCGGTTACAGCTTGGACACAGTGTCCGCAGCTAAGGTCGTTGACGTGATAGCGAAGCACTGAAATCTCCTAGTTTGCCGGCCTCGCCTGACCAGATGGGGCTTCCCACGATGGCAAGGTCAAGGCCGCGCATCGCTGGTGCAGGCGCCGCCGATCGTCGGCGTTCCGAAGATGAGCGCCGCCGTCGGCACAGCCGGGCCTCGCTCATTGCGGCATCTCCACGTGCCCGCCGAACCCGAAGCGCATCGCTGACAAGACCTGATCGGCGAATGTGTGCTCCACGCGGCTGCGATAGCGCGCGAACAACGCCGCGGAGAGGACGTTGACCGGAACCGCCTCCTCCATCGCCGCGTCGATCGTCCACCGCCCTTCGCCTGAGTCGGAGACCCGGCCTGAGAACTGACTCAGCATCTGGTCCTTGGCCAAGGCCGCAGCGGTGAGGTCGAGCAGCCAGGAGGAGATGACGCTGCCGCGCCGCCAGACTTCGGCGATATCGGTCAGATTCAGATCGAACCGTTCCTCGGCCGGCAGCTTGGCCGAGTTCCTGCCCTTGAGGATGTCAAATCCTTCAGCGTAGGCCTGCATCAACCCGTATTCGATCCCGTTGTGGACCATCTTGACGAAGTGGCCGGCGCCGGCGGGACCGGCGTGAATGTAGCCCTGCTCGGCGCGCGGATCCTCACCCTCCTGCTCCATGCGGTCCGGCGTGCGCGGAATGGCGCCGAGCCCTGGCGCCAAGGCTGAGAAGATCGGGTCGAGCAGAGCGACGGTCGCCTTGTCGCCGCCAATCATCATGCAGTAGCCGCGCTCCAGACCCCAGACTCCGCCGGAGGTGCCGACGTCCACATAGCAAAGGTTCTTCTCACCCAGCGCGCGCGCGCGTCGAATGTCGTCCTTGTAGAAGCTGTTGCCGCCGTCGATGATGATGTCGCCCGGCTCGGCCAGTTCGGTGAGTGCTTGGATGGTGTCCTCAGTGGGCAGGCCCGCGGGCAGCATCACCCAGAAAATGCGCGGGGACACCAGCTTGGCGGCGACGTCCTTCAGCGACGACGCCGCGATCGCGCCCTCTGCGGCGATCGCCTCGATGAGCGGTGGGTTGCGATCGAAGCCGACGACGCTGTGTCCCCCGCGCATCAGCCGGCGCGCGATATTGGCGCCCATCCGCCCCAGACCGATGACCGCTAGACGCATGGCGCTGTTTTCCTCATTGGGTAGGTGTGGCAGGGGCCGTCTGCGGGCTGTTCGCTGGGGGCGCGTCCGTCGCCCTCTGGCGATCGCCGAGAAGCGTCGCGCGCTTGGCGTCGACTGCGCCGAGCAGGGCATCCGTGGCCTCCGCGAACAGCGTTATGCCCTCTTCAACGAGGCCACGGGTGACGGCGTCCAGGTCGAGGCCTAGGCGGGCCGCCTCCGAGAGCACGCGTCGCGCGCCCTCGATGTCCTCGGTGAGCGTGGGGCCGACCGCGCCGTGATCGCGGAACGCATCCAGGGTCTTGGGCGGCAGGGTGGTCACAGTGTTCGGCCCGACGAGAGCGTCAACATAGAGGGTGTCCGGATAGGCCGGGTCCCTGACGCCCGTGGACGCCCACAGCAGCCGCTGGGGCCTCGCGCCCTTCGCGGCCAGCGCCTGCCAGCGCTCGCTTGCGAGCAACGTCCGGAACCAGGCATAGGCGAGCTTGGCGTTGGCGATGGCCACCTTGCCGCGGATCGCCGCGAGGTCGGCGCTCTGCGGATCGTTTGCCGCAAGCCGTGCATCGATGGCCTGGTCGATCTGCGCGTCGATCCGGCTGACGAAGAAGCTGGCCACGCTGGCGATCCGGTCGATCGGCTCGCCCCGCGCCGCGCGCGCCTCGAGCCCGGCCATGTAGGTGTCCGCGACCGCCTGGTAGGCGCCGAGCGAAAACAGCAAGGTGATGTTGACGTTGACCCCTGCCTCGACCAGCACCCGCAGGGCGGTTACGCCGGCCTTTGTCCCCGGGACCTTGACCATCAGGTTGGGCTCGTCGACGGCCGCCCACAGCCGCCGCGCCTCCTCGACGGTCGCCGCGGCGTCGTTGGCGAGGCGCGGCGAAACCTCAAGGCTGACATAGCCGTCCTTGCCGCAGAGCCTGTCGTAGACACGCCGCAGGTCCGCTGCCGCGGCCTTGACGTCGCCGATGGCCTGGCTCTCGTAGAGGTCCTGCGCGCTCGCGTCGGCCCTGCCGGCGGCCGCCTGGAAGCCCGCATCATAGGCATCGCCGTGACCCATCGCCTTCTCGAAGATGGAAGGATTGGAGGTGACGCCGGTGAGGCCGTCTTCCTCGACCAGCTTGCGCAGGCCGCCGTCGGACAGGAACCGGCGATCGATGAAGTCGAGCCAGACCGCTTGTCCGGCCTCGCCAAGTGTCTTCAGACGACTGGTCATGAGTGCTTCCCGATGATGCCACGCGCGACGGCGCAGACATTTTCGATGGTGAAGCCGTAATGCTCCTGAAGCATGGCCAACGGGGCCGAGGCTCCGAATGTCTTCATCGTGATCGTGCAGCCGTCGCTTCCGACATAGCGATCCCAGCCGATCGAGCCAGCCTGCTCAACGGCAAGCCGTGCGCGTACCTCGTTGGGAAAAACGTGCTTGCGATAGGCATCGTCCTGCAGCTCGAACAGATACCAACTTGGCAGGGATACCACGCGCGACCGCACGCCTTCTGCGCTTAGCTTCTCGTGGGCCGCCACGACCAGCGGCAGTTCGCTACCAGTGCCTATCAGGATGACCTCGGGATCGCCGCCCTCGCAATCTGCAAGGATGTAACCGCCCCGCTGCAATCCGTCGGCCGACGCATACCTGGCACGGTCCAGCGTGGGGATCGCTTGGCGGGACAATACCAGCGCAGTCGGCACGTTGCTCTGCTCCAGCGCGACGTTCCAGGCGACCGCCACCTCGTTGGCGTCGCCGGGGCGGATCGTGTTCAGCCCCGGAATGGCGCGCAGTGTTGCGAGATGTTCAACCGGTTGGTGGGTTGGACCGTCTTCGCCGACACCGATGCTGTCGTGTGTGAACACGAAGGTGACCGGCAATTCCATGATCGCCGCCAGCCGGATCGGTGCGCGCATATAGTCGGCGAAAACCAAGAAGGTGGAGCAGCAAGGGCGCAGATAGGACAGCGCCATGCCGTTGGCGATCGAGCCCATCGCATGCTCACGCACGCCGAAATGCAGGTTGCGGCCCGTAGGATCACCGCGCTCGAACGAGCCCGCCCCCTCGAAGGTCATTTTTGTCTTCGTCGAGGGCGATAGGTCCGCAGAACCGCCCATGAGCAGCGGGACGTGGGGCGCGATGGCGTTAAGCACCTTGCCGCCACTGTCGCGCGAGGCAAGGCCTATGGCGTCTGTCGGAAAGCTCGGAAGTGCGGCCTGCCAGCCACCGGGCAGCTTGCCTTCACGGAGCAGGTCGATCTGTGCGGCTTCCCTCGGAAAGGTATTGCGGTACCGGACGAGGGTCGCCTCCCAGGCCTCCCGCGCCGGCCTGCCGCGGACCGCAATGGCCGCCTGGAACGCCTCCGCCACGCCCTCCGGCACGAGGAACTCGCTGTCCGCAGGCCATCCATAGACCGTCTTGGTCGCGCGGACGTTGTCCTCGCCAAGCGGCTCGCCGTGCGCTTTCTCGCTGCCGGCCTTTGGGCTCCCCCATCCAATCACGGACTGCACCACGATCAGTGTGGGCCTATCGTCGGTCGCCCTGAAGGCGTCAAACGCGCTTGCGAGTGCGGCGGTGTCGTTGGCGTCCCCCACATGGACGACGTTCCAGCCATAGCCCTCGAAGCGTTTGCCGACATCCTCGGTGAAGGCGAGGTCGGTCGATCCTTCGATCGAGATACGATTGCTGTCGTAGATCCAGCACAGGTTCGAGAGCGCCAGGTGTCCGGCGAGCGACGCCGCCTCGCTAGAGACGCCCTCCATCATGTCGCCGTCGCCACACAGCACATAGACGTCGTGGTCGAACAGGACGAAGCCGTCGCGGTTGAAACGCGAGGCCAGCGCACGCTCCGCAATCGCCATGCCGACGGAGTTTCCGCAGCCTTGGCCCAGGGGACCAGTGGTCGTCTCGACGCCCGTGGTGATCCGGTACTCGGGATGGCCGGGCGTCTTCGAGCCGAACTGCCGGAACTGCTTGATATCCTCCAAGCTGACGGCGGGCTTTCCAGTTCGCTTCCCGTCGGCGTTGACCTCCTTGACCCCGGCCAGGTGCAAGACCGCATAGAGGAGCATCGAGGCATGACCGACCGACAGAACGAAGCGATCGCGGTTCGGCCAATCGGGCGTGTCCGGATCGTAGCGCAGGAAGTCTCGCCACAGGGTGTAGGCCACCGGGGCCAGCGCCATCGGCGTGCCCGGATGGCCCGAATTCGCCTTCTGCACAGCATCCATCGCCAGCGTGCGGATCGTGTCGATCGCGAGCCTCTCGGGCGTTCCCGCCCTTGGCGAAGCGGCGGACCCAGGCGCCTGGTCGATCATCGGCCACCTTCTCCAGCCCTGCCCGACTGCGCGCCAGACGCGAGGAACCGGCCAGCCTTTCTGAGCATGACCGGTGAGGGGGCCGGGTGAGGCATGTTTCGACAGCTTGGCGCCGCAATGTGGGCTACCGAAGGTCGGCACAGACAATGGTGGTCGGGGTCAGCCGCAGCCACGCGCACCTCCTGCCTTCTGTCGTAGAGGGCGGTCACAGGGAACAGCCAAGGCCGAGCCCGCGACAAGCGTTGGAGCCGCGTGCTCATGACGCTAATCATCGCTTAGTCGCCAATGCCTCGGCTGGCCGGCGCCAGCGGACCCTACGCCGCCTGAGGGAACTAGTGTTCGTGAGCTTTCGGTGCGTCGCTCTTCGGCGCCGGCGGATGGGATCCGGACTTCGGCTGGGCCATTCCGCCGTGGCCCATCATCTCGCCGCACATCTTGTGCATCTTGTCCATGTCCGCCTTGGCCATAGGCTTGCCGTCCGCCCCCTTCATGGCGCCCATCTGACCTTTGCCGGCAGGCATCTGGCCGCCCTTCATCCTGCCGCACATTTCATGCTGCGCCGCTGTGGCGGTGGGAGGCGGGGTCTTCGCGGGCGGCCCGTCCGCCAGGGCGTAGCTGGCTGCGAACAGGGCCGAAGCGGCGGTGATCGTAATGATGAGAGACTTCATGGTTTGGCTCCAGATCAGGCTTGCTGGTAAGGACGCTCGCGACGCCCTATCATTACGCGCACCGGCGGCGGGAGGCGCTCTTGCAGTGTTTTCTGCTCCCTAGAACAGCCCGCGGGGTTGATCGTCGTAGCTGACGAGCAGGTTCTTGGTCTGCTGGTAGTGGGCCAGCATCATCTTGTGGTTCTCCCGCCCGAAGCCTGAGGCCTTGTAACCGCCAAAGGCGGCATGCGCCGGGTAGACATGGTAGCAGTTTGTCCACACCCGACCGGCTTCGATCGCCCGTCCCATCCGGTATGCGGTCCCGCCGTCGCGGGACCAGACGCCGGCGCCCAGGCCGTAAGGGGTGTCGTTGGCGAGCCGCACCGCCTCTTCCGGCGAGCTGAAGCGGGCCACCGCCAGAACCGGGCCGAAGATTTCCTCCTGGAAGATCCGCATGTGGTTCTCGCCCACGAACACGGTCGGCTGCACAAAGTAACCCGCGTCGAGCTCGCCGCCCGGCAGCGCACGCTCACCTCCGGTGAGGCACTGCGCGCCCTCCTGCTTGCCGATCTCGATGTAGTCCAGAATCTTGGTGAGCTGAGCTTCCGAGGCCTGGGCGCCCATCTGGGTGGTCGGCACCAGGGGGTCGCCGACCTTGATGCTGGCGACGCGGCTGATCGCGCGTTCCATGAAGGCGTCGAAGATAGATTCGTGCACCAGGGCGCGCGACGGGCAGGTGCAGACCTCACCCTTGTTGAAGGCGAAGAGGGCTAGGCCCTCCACGGCCTTGTCGAGGAAGCTGTCGTCGGCGGCCATGACGTCGGGCATGAAGATGTTCGGAGACTTGCCGCCAAGCTCCAGGGTTTGCGGGATCAGGTGTTCGGCAGCCGCCTGCATGATCTGCCGTCCCGTCGTGGTCTCGCCGGTGAAGGCGACCTTGGCGATCCGCGGGTTGGCGGCGATCGCCCGGCCGACGGTGCCGCCCGGCCCGGTCACCACATTCAGCACGCCGGGCGGCAGGATGTCGGCGGTCAGCTCGGCGAACAGCATCAGCGTGAGCGGCGTCTGGGAAGCGGGCTTGATCACAGTGCAGTTGCCCGCTGCCAGCGCCGGGGCGAGCTTCCAGGCGGCCATGAGTAGCGGGAAGTTCCAGGGGATGATCTGGCCGACCACGCCAAGGGGTTCCTTGAAGTGGTAGGCGATCGTTTGTTCGTCGATTGTCGAGATCGAGCCTTCTTCGCTGCGGATACAGCCTGCGAAGTAGCGGAAGTGATCGACCGCAAGGGGCACGTCGGCGCCGCGCGTCTCGCGGATCGGCTTGCCGTTATCGATCGTCTCGGCGAGCGCGAAGAGTTCGAGGTTCTCCTCCAGCCGGTCAGCGATCTTGTTGAGCATCCGCGACCGCTCGCTGGGCGACAGCCGCGCCCAGCCCGCCTTGGCCGCGTGCGCCGCGTCCAGCGCCGCCTCAACGTCCTCAACCGTCGACTGCGCGAACTCCGCGATCCGCGCGCCGTTGATCGGGCTGTGGTCGGCGAAATACTGCCCCCTCAGAGGCGGCGACCAGTGCCCCCCGATGAAGTTGCCGTAGCGGCCGGGGACCTTGCCCAGGGTCCGCACGGACTGAATGGCGCTCTGGAACAAGGGGCTCTCCATGTATTCGCACGCGAGCTGACGTGCTCGCAACCGCCCTGCCCTGGCGGAATGTCGCCAGTTCAGAGATGAGCCCGTAGCGGACCCACTGGATACTCTTTCTGCACGGGAGGCGCGTCGCCTTGACAGGGATCAAAGGCAACTTTCGGCCAGATCACTACGAGGGATGCACGGCCAGGAGAGGAAAGCAGACCCATGGCGACGATGATGAAAGCCGCAGTCGTGCGGGAGTTCGGCAGGCCTCTAGCGATCGAGGAGGTCCCCATTCCGACGCCGGGACCCGATCAGGTTCTCGTGCGCCTGGCTGCCACCGGCGTCTGTCACACCGACCTGCACGCCGCCAAGGGCGACTGGCCGGTGAAGCCGAACCCACCGTTCATCCCCGGCCACGAGGGCGTGGGTGTGGTGGTCGGGGTCGGCGCGAACGTGCAGAGGGTGCGGGAGGGCGACCGCGTCGGCGTGCCCTGGCTGCATACCGCGTGCGGCTACTGCCCCCACTGCCGCACCGGCTGGGAGACCCTCTGCGGCTCTCAGAAGAACACCGGCTATTCCGTGAACGGCAGCTTCGCCGAATACGCGGTGGCGGATCCCAATTATGTGGGCCGCTTGCCCGATGGCCTGGATTGGGGCGCCGCAGCGCCGCTGCTTTGCGCCGGCGTGACCGTTTACAAGGGCCTGAAGGAAACCGAGGTGAGGCCCGGGCAGTGGGTCGCGATCTCGGGGATCGGCGGGCTGGGACACTTGGCGGTTCAGTACGCGAAGGCCATGGGCATGCACGTCGCGGCGATCGACATCCATCCCGAAAAGCTGGCGTTGGCCAAGCAGCTGGGCGCAGACCTCACGCTGCACGGCCGGGACACCGACCCCGTGGCCGAGATCCAGAAGCAGATCGGCGGGGTTCACGGGGTGCTTGTCACGGCCGTTTCGCCGGCGGCCTTCGAGCAGGCCTTCGGGGCGCTGCGGCCGCATGGGACCATGGCCATGATCGGCCTGCCGCCCGGCAAGTTCGCCATGCCGATCTTCGACACGGTGCTCAAGCGGATCACCGTCCGGGGCTCGATTGTCGGAACGCGGCAGGATCTGGAAGAGGCGCTCGAGTTCGGGGGCGAAGGCAAGGTCGCCGCGCACTTCTCCTGGGACCGGCTCGAGAACATCAACGAAGTCTTCGAACGCATGGAACGCGGTGCGATCGATGGGCGCGTAGTCTTGAGCCTGGAGTAGCCGCTAGACTCATCTAAAGCGCGGCGGGGCGGGTGAGGCGTCCGGGCCGGCTCCGCCGTTGCGGCACGACCAGAAGGGCCGATTCGCCCCTCCAGTCGCGACAATGTAATCCTGACGCGACGAGTTGCGTCAAAAAGGACATCAACCGCGTGCGTCGTGCGGACCGAGTGCGGTCGCGCCGGGTTTAGGGAGCCCTCCAGGCCTCGGCCGGCTGCAGGTCTGGGCTCGTGGAGAGGACAAGGAGATTCGATGTGAACAGGACAATCGGACGGGCCCTCGGCCTTTCGGCCCTTCTTGCGCTCCTGCCTGTGCTGGGCTCTTCCGCCACAGCAGAGGTCTGGCACCGGTACATAATGCGCGGTCAGGTCGTGGAGATGAAGGGTCAGGCGGTGATCCTTTGCGTCGGGCGCGCCGAAGGGGCCAAACCGGGACAGGTCCTTACGGTCGTCCGATTCATCGGAACGCCGGGGGTGTCGAAAGGTGCTCCGCCTGTCCCGCGCCGCGATGATGTCGGTGCGGTCCGCATCGACCGAGTTATAGACGAGCACTTTGCCGAGGCGACCGTAGTCAACGGCCAAGCCAGGAAGTTCGATCTGGTCGAACTGAAAGCTCCCTAGCGAACGCTACGCGGGACGGCGGAACTCGCTCTCCGGTCGCACGGGCCACCGCGGTGCCCAACGGCAAAGTGGCTCCCGGCGCGACTGTTGCGATCGGGGGCGTGGACGTCTCCGACACCTACCGCCGAGCGGTCGAAACCCCGCCCCTCAAGGTTATCATCGACACCAGAGAGACCCGTCCGACGGACAGCCCGGCATCAAGCCCTCAAACATAGCAGAACGGAGATGCAATTGCGCGACCGCAGAGAACTCTTGGCCGGCCTTACCCTCGCCGGGGCCGCAGCCGCCATGCCCGCCGCCGCGCAAGCCCCTCCTCCCAATCGTGATGGGATGTCGATGGATGATTGTGTCGCGCTCTGCATCGCCTCGCATCGGAGCTGTCTGACGAGCGCTCGCCATGTGATGGGACAGCCGCAACTGCGCGCGCCGGCGCAGCTCGTGGCGCTGCTGCAGGACTGCGCGGAGCTCTGCCAGACCACGGCCAATTCGATGCTCCGGGGTGCGCCGACGCACACCCTTCTCTGTCGCGCCTGCGCCGACCTCTGTGAAGCGTGCGCTCAGGCTTGCGACGCCTTCAAGAACGACGCGGTGCTCACCCGATGCGCGGCGACGTGCCGGGAGTGCGGCGCGGCATGCCGGCACATGGCCATGGAGATGTAGGTGGGCGCTGCCTCCGTCGGCGGGTTCCTGTTGCGCTGATAGCGGTTGCGCAGCCGCAGAGCGGCGCTTCGTTGAAAGCCACACCGGACCGGAACGGTAACCCCCGCAACTGGGGCGGTTGCCCGTTGTTTCCGAGCCGCCACACGGACCTACCTATCCCAGTCGGCCGGCACACTCCGCCATTCACGGCTGTGGCTTCAGCTCCAGCATGCCCTCTCACTCCGGGCTCGGGCGCATGGAGCCGGCGCGGCGTCTAATAATTGCTGAGGATGCCGAGTTGACGTGGATCACTACCCGAGCGTGCTCATGCTCATTCGCCACCCGGCTACATCGCCTTCAAGTCGGTGCTTCAGGCGCGCCAGGTCGGCGCATCTGAACGCCCGCACTGGACCCCGAGGAATGCGTCGGACGGTGAACGGGTCGCGCCGCCTTGGGTCGGCGCGACCCGTTATCCTCTGCGAACCGCAGCGCTTACATATGATCTTTCATCGGCGGGTCGGCCTTGGCCGGGGGCATCGGCATGCTGTCATCCTTCATCGGCGGCGAGCTGGCGCCAGACGACATGCCTGAGCCCTGGGCGTCTTTCTGCATACCCATGCCTTGGGCGTGCGCGTCTCGCTCCATTTGCATGCCTTCCTTGTGGCCCTGGGCGCGCGTTTCAGCCTCGGTCTCGCCATGCGCCGCCGCCGTAGCGGGCGTTGTGGTGTCGGTGGCCACAGCTGCCGCGTCCACAGCGGCTGCGGGGGCCTCGTCCGTCTTCTGGTTGCAGCCGGTGATCGCGAGAGCGGCGACCGACGCGGTCAAAAGAGCAGCGGAGCGGCAAAGTTTAGATATAGTAGTCATTTGTTTCTCCTTCGGGGTTTGAACAGTGGGGGACGAGCTGATGAGCATGGCGTTTGTCGAGCCATTGGCTGGCTGGCTGCAGCACGCTACGGTGACGATGGCGCTGTTCACGGATGCTATTGCCGTAGCTGTCATCGCCGTAGCGGTTCTCGGTGCGCTTTGGCGAACCTTGGAACGCACTTGGAAGCGGAACGCGGAGGCAGATTGCCCTGGCGAGGGGCCCCGTCTCCGGCTCGCCCGCTCTTTGGCCTTGGGCCTTGAGTTCCTGTTGGCGGCGGATGTGATGCGAACCGCGGTCGCGCCGACATGGACCGAGATCGGCCAACTCGCGGCAGTCGCAACGTTGCGAACGGCGTTGAACTTTTTCATCCAGCGCGAAATCGACGCCGCTGAACGCAGGAAGGGCTAAGACCCGCTTCCTGGCGCCCGACGAACGGCCGCGAGGGGACCGGGCGGCTGAGTGGCTCAAAACCACGCCCGGACCCCCACGACGACGGACAGGTTGCTCGCGGGCTCGCCCTCGGCGCGCGCCATTCTCTTTGTGCGGCCGTAGGTCTGTCGCCAGGAGACGCCGGCATACGGAGCCAGCTCACGGCGCAGCTCGTAGCGAAGGCGGGCGCCGATCTCTGTGTCGTTGAGGCCCTCGCCGACGCCGAAGCTCCGATCTGCCTGGAGCGCGGCGTTTGCCTCAATGCGGGGCTGAAGGATCAGGCGCTGGCTCAGCAATACGTCATAGGAGGCGGTCACTCGGGCCGAGACCTTGCCATCCTGGCTGACGAACAACGCCGGCTCCAGTTCGTAACGGTAGGGCGCCAATCCTTGCACGCCGATGACGCCGTAGACGCGGGACCGGTCTGGACCTGGCCCCGAGCGTCGCGCGTATCGCACGCCGGCTTGGAAATCGAAGAACGGGGCGATGAGCTGACCGTAGAGCAACTGGGCCTCTTGCTCGCTGTCAGCCCGTTTGGACGTGCTCTGCGCGCCCTCGCTCTTGACCCACAGGCGCTTCACGTCGCCTCCATACCAGCCGAAGACGTCCCAGCGGATAACGCCCGGGTCGTCGCTCTCTCGGTACTCTACGAGGTCGGCGAGGAAGTATCCGTAGTTGGCGCTGTCGGCCGTGGGCTGTGGCCATCCTTCGCGCTCAGCGAGATTGGGCAGCGTCTCGGGACCTCGATCCGAAGCGGCGGGCGCCGCACGATTGGCGGCAGGCGACATAGCCATTCCGGAGGGCATGCCGGCGCCGGGCAAAGAGGGCGCCTCCTGCGCGTGAACAACGGCAGGGGCTGCCAGGAAGGCGATGGCAAGAGCGGCCGAGCGCATCGGGATCTCCTACTGAGGGGGCGAAGAGACTTCGATGACGCGGAACATCCCCATCTCCATATGCAGCAGGAGGTGGCAATGCATGGCCCATTGGCCGGGCGCGTCGGCGGTGATGGCGACGGTTAGCCGCTCGGCTGGCTTGACGCTGACGGTGTGCTTGCGAGGTTGATGGGCGCCCGCACCGTTCTCGAGCTCCATCCACATGCCGTGCAGGTGGATGGGGTGCTCCATCATGGTGTCGTTGACCAGCACCAGGCGCAGGCGCTCGCCGTAGGCAAAGGGGATGGGCGCGCGGGCCTCCGAGTACTTCTTTCCATCAAAGGACCACATGTAGCGTTCCATGTTGCCTGTGATGTGCAGCTCGATCTCGCGTGTGGGCGTGCGCTGGTCCTCCTGCGGCGTCACGCTTCGCAGGTCGGCGTAGACCAGCACCCGCGCCGCGGGATCGTCGAAGCCGGAGCCCGGTTCGTGGAGGCGGCTGCGCGCCACCATCGCTACGGATGAGTTCCCGACGCCATGCGTGTCGGGCCCATGGATGAACGTGGGCGCCACGCCTGGCTTGGCGGCGAGCGGCGTTCCCATGTGCGCCATGGCGCTGGAGGCCCCGTTCGCCGCCACCGCGCCATGGGCGTGGGCGCTCGTGACCTGAGACTCGACCGCCGCACGATTACGTTCCACGGCGGCTATGTCGCCCGCCGCGTGCCCAGCTATGCCCATGACGGGAGCCTTGGGGGACGCCGTCGCATTGGACATGCCGGGCATGCCCGCCATGTCGCCGGACATCTCCATTCCCGACATGTCCATGCCCATGTCGGCCATGGTGCGCAGCGGCCTCTTGCGACGGGGTGGGATGGGCGCTGTCATTCCGGCGCGCGGCGCGAGCGTGCCGCGCGCAAAGCCACTGCGGTCCATCGCCTCTGCGAACAGGGTGTAGGCCTGGTCATCAGGCGTGACGATGACATCGAAAGTCTCGCCCGGCCCTATCCGGAACTCGTCCACGTCGACGGGCTGGACATTCTGCCCGTCCGCCTGGACCACAGTCATCTTCAGGCCCGGGATGCGGATGTCGAAATAAGTCATGGCGCCGGCAGCGATGAACCGAAGCCGCACGCGCTCGCCGCGGGTGAATAGGCCAGTCCAGTTCGCGTTCGCTGTCAGGCCATTGACGAGATAGGTGTAGGTGTAGCCGGTGACATCGGCGAAGTCTGTCGGGTCCATGCGCATCTTGGTCCAACTCAATCTCTCCCTAAGGGTCGCTGGCCAACCATCGCGCGCGGCATCCCGAAACAGGTCCGCGACCGTCCGCTTTTGGTAGTTGTAGTACCCCGCCTGCTTCTTGAGGTTCTTGATGATTTGCTCCGGCGGCTCGAAGCTCCAGTCCGACAGCATCACGACATAGTCGCGCTCGTAGGCGAACGGCTCAGGGGCGGCAGGGTCGATGATGAACGGGGCGTAGACGCCCAGCAATTCCTGTCCCCCGGAATGGCTGTGGCACCAGTACGTGCCGCTTTGCAGCAGCGGGAAGCGATAGGTGAAGGTTTCGCCCGGCGCGATGCCACCGAAACTCACACCGGGGACGCCATCCATCGCGGGCGGCAGGATGATCCCATGCCAATGGATGGACGCAATTTCCTCGAGTCGGTTTGTGACCCGCAGGACGGCTTCCTCACCCTCCCGAAAACGCAGCAGCGGGCCTGGGATCGTCTGGTTGATGGCCATGGCGCGGCCGGGGCGATCTCCGACCATCAGCTGGAAGTGACCGATC
Organism: Phenylobacterium sp. RIFCSPHIGHO2_01_FULL_69_31; assembly: GCF_001824475.1. Classification (GTDB taxonomy): domain Bacteria; phylum Pseudomonadota; class Alphaproteobacteria; order Caulobacterales; family Caulobacteraceae; genus Phenylobacterium. The sequence goes on from NZ_MHXN01000042.1 coordinate 23,555, forward strand.
TCAAGGTCTAGAGCGCGCTGGCCCCTCGTTCCCGCGACAGGAGCGAGCGCCGCCTGGACGACGCTGGTCCGAGCGTAGGCCGGCGCCGCACGTGCAAGTGCGGCGGAGAGCCCCAGACCCCCGCCGGCCGCCAGCACAGCGCGGCGACTGATGAGTTCACGCGAACCGAACATAGCCCCTCCTCGCCGCTCCCGGCGCTGATCAGACGCGGCGGCGCGCGTTACATTACAAGCCTACGGGCTATCGGCGTCGCCGCTCCTCGAGGGCGCGACCGCGCGATCAGAACGACGGACAACGGACTGTTCGCCAACCTGTCCGCTACAACGGCCCGATGGAGATCGAGACGGCCACTGCCGTCACAGGGCCACCGCGCCGTCTACGGACTCAAATTGTGACCGGTGAAAGCCCTCTCTTACTTGAGTTCCAGCATCTATTCCTCGGTATCGCTCACGCGCATCTCCGCGCGCTCGCCATGCTGGCGGAGCACATCGACCATCCTTTGGGCCTGATCGACAGCGACCGCCTTGCACCAGCATGGCGTCATCATCTGGTGATCGCGCCGAACCGCCCAGCCGTAGGCTTCCTTGACCACTTCAAAGGTAATCGGTCCGCGATCCCGGCCGCTCGTCGTGTCAGGTTCCGCCATGGCTGGCCTCCCTCAATGGCTGCGTTCGCGACCAGTGATGACGCGGACGCATTCTTATGACGCGAGAGCCTGGCGCGCCTTACAGCGCGCGGCACGATTGCCCGTTATCTCGGCTCTGGCGGGATGTAACAATGAGGGCGATCAAGCGTCTTCGAGAGCGCGTCCTGGCTGCAGGAGTCGCTCACTGTCCGGAGCGTTAGCGTCCTTCAGCTAGTCGCTATTCGCGTCGCCAGGCCTGAGCCATGTCAAGGCGAGGCAAAACAGGAGCAATCAGGAACCTGCCATGAGCTCCCGTCCCGATCATTCTCCCGCCGCCGAATCCGACCCCGATGAGAACCTGTCAGCGGTGACGGCTGCTGACGCGGCCGTCCGGCGCGAGCTCGTCGAGTGTCATCGCGATTTTCTGACCTTCCTGCGTCGCCGGCTGGGGAACCCACATGACGCGGAGGACGTGCTGCAGGAGTTCATCGCCCGCGCGTTGGATCGCTCCAAGCACCTCCGGGACGTGCAGTCCGTTCGTGGCTGGCTCAGCCGGGTTCTGGCGACGACGCTGGTCGATCACTACCGGCGCGCGGCCCGTCGAAAAGACTCTCCGCGCGACCCGGCTGACCTTGAGGCGCTCGCCGTCGCGCCGGACCCTGAAATCGAAGCGGCCGTCTGCTTCTGTCTCTATCGTCTGCTCCCGACCCTAAAGCCCGAATACAGCGAACTGATCTGGCGGGTCGATCTACTCGACGAGCCCCGCGACCGGGTCGCCGCGTCGCTTGGGCTGACGCTCAACAACGTCAACGTGCGTCTCCACCGCGGGCGTAGGGCGCTGCGGGCGAGGCTCGAGGAGATCTGCCTGACCTGTCCACAACACGGATTCCTCGATTGCCGGTGCGATGAGGGTGAGCGGATCCGTCTGATCCGCGCGCGGCAGGCGGCCGCGGGCTAAGCCGCAGGCACGGGCCACGACATAAGGGACGATGTTCTGTCAATGCGGCGCGCTCACCAAGCAGATGGCTTCCTAGCGGCTACGATCTTCTCCGCTCCAGTAGGAATCTAAGGGGGTCGTTTCTTGGATTCAGCGCCCACCGCTCGAGCTAGCCAGGGCCTGCTGGGCGTCGCCCTGGATAACCGCTAGGTGATGCGGATCGACGAAACTCTCCGCATAAATCTTGTTGAGGGGCTCGGTCCCTGACGGGCGGGCGGCGAACCACCCGCTCTTGGCCTTAACCTTCACGCCGCCGAACGGCTCGCCGCGGGGGCTGGCGATCTCTACCGACAACACGGGCTCGCCGCCGAGCTCAGCAAGTTGCAGATCCTGCGGTCTGAGGCCCCGCAGCCAGGCTTTTTGCTGCGGTGTGGCTGGGGCATCTAGACGTTCATAGTAGGAGGGCCCGATTGCGTCGGCCACCGACGTGTAGACCATGCTGGGGTCCTGGCCGGTTCGCGCAAGGATTTCAGCGGCCAGAAGCCCGAGGCTGAAACCGTCCTTCTCCGTGGTCCAAAGCGACCCGTCGAGCCTTCGGAACACCGCGCCCGCACTCTCCTCGCCCGCGAAGCCCAGGGCGCCGTCGGAAAGTCCATCGACGAACCAGCGAAATCCCACCGGCGTCTCAACCAGCGGCCGCCGGAGTCTGGCGGCAAGCCTGTCGATGAGGGCGCTTGTGACCATGGTCTTGCCGATCGCTAGCCCCCCAGGCCAAGTGGGACGGTGTTCAAACAGGTAGGCGACCGCTGCGGCCAAGTAACGGTTCGGCTCCATCAGACCACCCGAAGGCGTCACCACACCGTGCCGGTCGGCGTCCGGGTCGTTGCCGAACGCAATGTCGAAGCGCGCCCGCAGGTCGACCAGCCGGGCCATCGCATAGGGCGAGGAGCAATCCATACGAGTCTCGCCGTCATGGTCAGCGGTCATGAAGGCGAACCGCGGATCCACGACTTCGCTGACGACGGAGCCCTGCAGCCCGTAAGTCTCCAGGACCAGAGGCCAGTACTCGGCGCTGGCCCCGCCCAAGGGATCGATCCCAATACGCACCCCAGCGGCGCGGATCGCTCCAAGGTCCACCACCTGAGGCAACTCGGCGATGAAGGCAGTCCGATAGTCGTAACGCGCCGCACGCGAAGACCGAGCCGCGCGGGCATAAGGAACGCGCGGAACGTCCCGCAACGCCGTAGGAAGGGCAGCGTTGGCGAGCCGCTCGATCGCCTCGGTGATCCGGGGTTCGGCTGGCCCGCCGTGCGGCGGATTGTACTTCAAGCCGCCATCCTGGGGCGGATTGTGAGACGGCGTGAGAATGATCCCGTCCGCCAGCCCTGAGGTGCGCCCCCTATTGTAGTGCAGGATGGCGTGCGACACCGCAGGCGTCGGCGTGTAGCCGTCCCGGGTGTCGAGCATCACCGTAACGCCGGCGGCGACGAAGACCTCAACGGCCGTCCTGAGCGCGGGCTTCGAGAGCGCGTGGGTGTCGCCGGCCAGGAACAGCGGTCCACGGACGCTCGCGGCTTTGCGGTGACGACAGACGGCGGCGCAGATCGCCACGACATGCGCCTCATTGAAGGTCCCAGCGAGCGCCGAGCCGCGATGGCCGGAGGTCCCGAAGGCGACGCCTTGGGACGGATCTGTCGGGTCGGGGCGGACCGCCGTGTAGGCGTCGATGAGCTTGGAGACATCGATCAGATCCGCCTTCGCGACGGGGCGTCCTGCCCGGGAATCCACGCTACGGGTCAAGCCGCACCAGCCTTCGGGTCAACGGCGCCCAGCCGGACGCGCAGACGCCGGACGCCGTCCGCTGAGCTGAGGGGTATGCGCAACGGTCGCTCGCGCAGCCGAACGCCGTCCAGCACGGCTTCGGCGACGCCCCGGCAGACGCCGTCGGGGTTCTCCACCTCTATCTCGTAACGGGCGGCGCCAAACCGGTAGACGAGCTTGAAGCCTGGCCAGTGTCGCGGGATGCACGGATCGAGCAGCAGGGCGTCGCCATGGCGCCGCAGGCCGAGAAGCGACTCTAGTCCCGCGCGGTACATCCAGCCGGCGGCGCCTGTGTACCAGGTCCAACCGCCCCGCCCGAGGTGTGCCGGGTGCGAATAGATGTCGGCAGCGACCACGTAGGGCTCAACCTTGTACCGCTGGGCCTCAGATGGCGTGCGGCTATGATTGATCGGGTTGAGCATGGCGAGCAGGCTTGCGGTCCTGTCACCGTCCCCCACCGCTGCGAAGGCCGTCGCCGTCCAGACCGCGGCGTGAGTGTATTGGCCGCCGTTCTCTCGCACGCCGACCGGGTAGCCCTTGATATAACCGGGGTCCTTCGGACCCTTGTCGAAGGGCGGCGTGAACAACAGAGCTAGGCCGGCGTCGGCGTCGATCAACTCACGTTCAACCGCGGCCAACGCCTGCCGCGCGCGCTTCGGCTCCGCCGCCCCGGAGAGCACGGCCCACGATTGCGCAATGGCGTCGATGCGGCACTCGTCGCTGTTGGGAGAGCCCAGCGGCGAGCCGTCATCGTACCAGCCGCGAAGGTACCAGTCGCCGCCCCACGCGCTCCGCTCGAGCGCAGCCTTTATGCCCTCGGCGTGGGCAGCCCAGCGCTCTTCGTGCACCGCCTGCCCGCGAGCCGCCGCGAGCGGCGCGAAATCCGTCAAGGTGCGATGGAGAAACCAGCCCAACCACACGCTCTCGCCTCGGCCGTGCTGGCCGACGCGGTTCATGCCGTCGTTCCAGTCGCCGCCGCCGATCAACGGCGCGCCATGGCCCCCCACCTGCAGGCTGGCGTCTAACGCCCGCGCGCAGTGTTCGAAGAGGCTGACGCTCTCGCCGGTTCCGGGATGGAAGAACGCCTCGGCCGCCGTCGGCTCAAGGGCGTGGCCTTCCAGGAACGGGATCGGCTCGTCGAGCACCGTGCGGTCGCCGGTCGCGACGACATAATGCGCGACCGCGTAGGCGAGCCACACCCGGTCGTCGGAAAAGCGGGTGCGGACCCCCTGGCCAGAGTGGGGCAGCCACCAATGCTGCACGTCGCCTTCGGGGAACTGGCGCGCCGCCGCCCTGAGCAAGTGCTCGCGGGCGGTTTCGGGTGACGCATGCACCAGCGCCATCACGTCCTGCAGCTGATCGCGGAAGCCATAGGCGCCGCTCGCCTGATAGAACCCGGCCCTCGCCCATAAGCGGGACGCGACGGTCTGGTAGAGCAGCCAGCCATTGAGCATCAGGTCCAGGGCGGGGTCGGGGGTTTGCACCTGTACGGCCCCTAGGAGACGCTCCCAATAGGCGTCTACTTCCGCCAGAACTTCATCCAAATCAGCCTGACGGTAACGCGCGATCAGCTCGCGGGCGGAGCCGGCGTCATCGCCCTCCCCGATGAAGAAGACCAGCTCGCCCGTCTCCCCGGGCGCGAGCGCCAGGGGCGCATCCATGGCCCCACAGGGGTCGAGCGCGGCCCCTGTTCGGCCGGAGAGCGCCTCGCCCGCCAGACCCGCTGGCCGACGCAGGCTGCCGTTGCGGCCGATGAATTCCCGGCGATCGCCCGTCCAGCTCGTCTGGCGGCCACAGGCGTCCAGAAACGCCACCCGCTCCCCAAAGCTGGGATTCCAACGGTTCTGGGCCATCAGGCCCCCGCTCGCTTCATCGACGTGCGTGACCGTGAAGGGCGCTATCGCGCCCCGGCTTTTGCCGAGGACCCACTCCACATAGGCGCAGGCCGACAGCCGGCGCGGCCGGCTGGACAGATTGCGGACTTTCAGCCGCAGGATTTTCACCGGGTCTAGCAGCGGCGTATAGGCGAGGAGCTCCGTCTCGAAGTCGCCGACCGTGGCTTCAAACCGGCTGTAGCCGCGGCCGTGGCGGCAGACATAGGTCGCCTCTGGATCCCGCACCGGGTACGCGGTCGGGCTCCAGAGCTCGCCGGTTTCCATGTCGCGCAGGTACAACGCCTCGCCACCGCGATCGGCGACCGGGTCGTTCGACCACGGGGTGAGCTGGTGCTCGCGGCTATTGAGGGCCCAGGTGTATCCCGAACCTTCCGCGGAGATCTGGAACCCGAAGCTCGGGTTGGCGACGACGTTGATCCAGGGCGCTGGCGTGGTCTGGCCAGGGCTGAGGACAACGACATACTCCCGGCCCTCGCGCGCGAAGCCGCCGATCCCGTTGTAGGCCTCCAGGTCTGGGACAGGCGATGACCGCAATGGCGTAGCGGAAACCTGCGGCGCCGCCAACGGCGGCCGCGGCCATTCCTGCCGGTCCCGGAGCCGGTCAAGCTGGTCTTCCAGCCGCCCGTGCTGCGCTGACAACACAACCCGCGAGACCGACAACAGGCGGGCCTGGAGCGCTGGCGAAACGAGGTCTCCGCGCAGCACGTACACAGCGCCCGGTACAGGGTCCTCGTCTGGCGCGCGGCGGGATTGCGTCACGCGCACCAAGGCCTCTAACGCGCCTTGCAGGTCTTGAATGTAGGAGGCCGCGTGGTCATTCAGGATCACGACATCCACCGGGAGCCGCTGCAGCTTCCAGTATTCCGCAGCGTGGAGCAGGTCGCGGGCGGTGGCGAGATGTTCGAGGTCGTCTATCCGCAATAGGATTAGGGGCAGGTCGCCTGATATGCCCAGGGCCCAGAGGTCCGGCTGCCCCCCCGCGCCTGCCGCTACCACCTCCGACGAGGGTCTGAGCGCAGGCGCCGCGTAGATCAGGTGGCCGGCCAGGCGCTGGAAGTTGTCGGCGTCCCGGTGGGTGACGCCGAGATGGCGCAGCTGCACCTGCGCCCGGGTCCACGCCAAGGCTGCGGCCCGTTCGCAGGCTGCGGTGTGAAGATGCTGATCCAACACCTCCAAGATGGCTTCGCGCGAGCCCGCGGCGAAGGTCCAGAAGGAGACCTGGGCTGTAGAGCCGGGGGCGATCCGCACGCGTCGCCGAAGCGCGAAGATCGGATCGAGCACCGCGCCAGCCTGGCCGCTCAGCGGGCGGCCTTCGAAGACGGCGATCGGTGCGCGGACATCGCGGTTCCGGCCCAGGAAGCGCGCGCGATCGGTCTCGAATTCCGGTTTGCCGAGGGCCTCGCCTTCGACGATCGCCAGATGGGCGGCCCAGAGCTCAGGCTCCTCCGGCGCCCGGCGTCGACGGGTCGCAAGCAAAGCGCCCCCAAGCGCCGGATGGTGTTCCGTCTCCACGAACAGCTTGGAGAACGCCGGGTGGGCGGCGTCGGCGGCGTCGGGCGCAAGGACCAGCTCACCATATGAGGTGATTTCGACTTCGCGCTCGATGGCGCCTGCATTGGTCAAGGTCACGCGTCGGAGCTCCCCGTCATCCTCCGCGGAAACCAGCACCACGAGTTCAGTCACCAGGTCGCCATCGCGGCGCGAGTACTCCGCGCGGTCGGCGAAGAAGGTCACGCCATACTCCGACGGCTCGGCGGCGGTAGGCTGATAGCCAGTGGACCAAACGCGCCCGCTAGCCACATCGCGCAGATAGATGAAAGCGCCCCAGTCGTCGCGCACGCTGTCTTCGCGCCAGCGCGTTAGCGACTGGCTTCGCCAGCGGCTGTAACCGCCTCCCGCAGCGGTAAGCAGCACGCTGTAGCGACCGTTCGACAAAATGTGGGTGGCGGGCCTCGCGCCGTGCGGTGTGGAGTAGTGGCGCCCGCGCGCCAGTTCCGGCGCCTGGGTCAAGTGCGGGACCGCGCGCTCGGCGGCGGCCGTCGCCGGCCGGACGTCGCGCGGCATGCGCTCGTGCAGGAGGAGCTCGGCGGCCTGAACCAGCGGATCGGCGTGGAAGCGCTCGCGTAACAGTCCGCCCAGCAACGTATTCGCCAAGGCGGTGACCGTCATCCCCTGGTGATGGGCCATGAACGATCGCACGATAGCGACACGGGCGCCTTCCGGCACCCGCGCGGGCGTGTAGTCCAAAGCCTCATAGAAGCCGTGGCGTCCCTTTGCGCCCGCCGCGGTCAAGACGCCGAAGTTGGCGACGGCTTCGCGCGGATCGATCATCGCGGCGAGCGCTGTCGCATAGGGTGCGACGACGGCCTCCTCGTCGAGGCCTCGCTTGAGACCGAGACCCGGAATCCCGAAGTTGGAGTATTGGTAGGTGAACTCGAGATCCCGCGCATTGAACCCAGATTCCGAGACGCCCCAGGGCCGGCCATGGCTCCGCCCGTAAGCAATTTGGCGGCGGACGACCGCCCGCAGCGACCGCTCCAGCAGACTGCCGGCCGGCGAGCGCATCACCAACGACGGCATCAGGTACTCGAACATGGACCCCGACCAGGAAATCAGGGCCGCGCCTTCAGGCGTGGGGGTCACAGCGTGACCGAGTCTAAACCAGTGACGCGCCGGCACGTCGCCCTTAGCGATGGCGAGGAAGCTCGCCAGCCGGGCCTCAGAGGCCAACAAATCGTAGCAGTTGGCGTCCAGCGCCCCATCGGCGACGCGGTAGCCGATCGACAGGAGCTTGCGGTCTTGATCGAGCAGGAAGCCGTACTCCATCTCCAGCGCCAGCTGGCGCGCGGCGGCTTCCGCCGCTGCGAGACGGCGGTCCAGCTCAGAGAATTCCAAGTCGCGGAGATGGCTGCGGAGCCCCGCCTCCACCGCGGATAGCCAATGGGCCAGCTCCGCAGCGTCCTCGCGTTCCGCCAGCAGACCCCTCAGCGGTTCGGCGAGTCCCGCCCATTCGCGCAGGACATCGTCCAAAGTTCGGGCGTCCTTTCCCTCCTCGCTTCGGCGCAAGGTCCCCGAGAGGTCCCGTAGCGCACCCTCCAGGCGCTCCCAGGTCTGATGTGCGGACACCGCAGGCGCGCAGAGCGGCGCCAATTCCTCCCTGGCGAGGTCGATGGCGTCGGACACGCCGGCCCATCGCGCCTGCGGCGGGAGCGGCTGGGCCCGCCACGCGCGGCAGCTCGCCGCGAGCGTCAGCAGGCATCCAGCCAAGTTGCCGCTGTCCACGGTGGACACATAAAGCGGCTCCAGCGCGCGGAGATCGCGCGTGTCATACCAGTTGAGCAAGTGGCCGCGGCGGCGGTCCATGCGCTGCAAGGTGGCCAGCGTGGCCTCTATACGCTCGAGGGCGTCGCCGACGCCGATCCAACCGAGATCACGCGCGCAGACGGTCGAGAGCAGGTAGAGACCAATGTTGGTGGGAGATGTGCGGTGGGCGACGGCCGGGGGATCTTCCTGGACGTTGTCCGGCGGCAGGTGGTTGTCGGCGGCGGTGACGTAGGTTTCGAAGTAGCGCCAGGTCCGGCGCGCCGTCAGACGCAGCGCGGCCGTGTCGGCCGCGGTCAGCTCGCCCGCTTCCGGCAGGGGTTGAATTCGGCTGATCCGCTGAGCGACCAACGGCGCGAACAGCCAGGCGAAAGAGATGCTCACCCCGAGCGGCCAAGCCTCGCCGGACCCGATCGCACTGATCGCAAGGCCTGCGCAGGCCAGGGGCAATACGCCCCACATCCGTCGATAGAAGTCTGAGACGCCCAACGGCAGGCCTGCCGCGAGCTGGGCTGCGGGCACCCATTCCAGCAGTCGACGGCGGGTGACAAACAGGCGCCATAGCGTCCGAACGATGGCGTCGGACATGAGCCAGGCCTGGTGGGGCAGAAGCGTGACCAGCAGCAGGGCGCGGGCGGTCGCGACGCGGAGGTCCGCGCCCATGCCTCTCAGTCGGTCTCGCGTGCGTATCCCTGCAGTGCGCGGCGCAAGGTCATCGATCAGCGGCATGAGCGCCGGCGCGACGACGGAGCCCAGCACGAACAGCGTCCAGACGATGGCATGGTTGCCGAGGGCGGCCCACCCCGCGAACAGCGCCGCTACGGCCGCTGGCGCGGTCAGGGTCCGTCGCAGGTTGTCGAGCATCTTCAGCCGCCCGATGACCGGGAGCGGCCCCGGCGCGAGGCATCTGCCGGCGGGTATGCGAAGAATCCAAGGCAACAACTGCCAGTCGCCGCGAGCCCAGCGATGGTGCCGAAGGCCCGCAACGTCGTAACGGGTGGGGGCGTCGTCCACCACCTCGACATCGGACACCAGACCGGTACGCGCATAGACCCCCTCGAACAGGTCATGGCTCAACATCGTTGATTCCGGTACGCGCCCGCAAAGCGCCGCCTCGAAGGCGTCTACGTCGTAGATCCCCTTGCCCCCGTAGGAGCCTTCGCCGAACAGGTCCTGATAGACGTCGCTTACCGCGGCGGCATAGGGGTCGATCCCGCTCGCTCCCGAAAACAGCCGGTGGAACAGCGAGCCGCTATGCCCCACCGGCAGCGCCGGCGAAACCCGCGGCTGCAGGATTCCGTAGCCTTCCACCACCCGCTGCTGTCCCGCATCGAGGCGTGGGCGGTTGAGAGGATGGGCCATCTTGCCGATCAGGCGGCGCACCGTGTCATGGGGCAGGCGCGTGTCGGCATCCAGTGTAATGACGTACCGCACACCCTCCGGGACGGTGATTGGCGCCTCGGGCGCGGTGACGAACGTCGTGTCCTGCGCCCCGCGCAGCAGGCGGTTCAACTCGTGGAGCTTGCCGCGTTTGCGCTCCCATCCGATCCAGCGGCCTTCACTGTCGTTCCATACCCGCCGGCGGTGCAGCAGCAGGAAACGGTCTCCCCCAGGCGCTGGGCCATACTTCTGGTTCAGGCTCGCGATCCCATCGGCCGCCAGGGCAAGGAGTTCGGCATCGACCGACTGGCTCTCGCGTTCCGCGTCTACCCAGTCCGACAGGAGTGCGTAGTGGACGTCGCCTTCGACACTGGCGAGATAGTGGATCTCCAAGCCCTCGACCTGCGCCCGGATCGCCTCCGGGCTGGTGAGCATCATCGGCACCGCCACGAGAGTGCGATGCTCGGCGGGGACTCCGCCCGCGAGCTCGAGCGCTGGGAGAGCGTCTGCTCGAACGCTATGGGTAACGACCGCGTTGACGAGGGCGACGGCGAGCTCCAAGGCCGGCACCGCTCCGAGCACCGCCAAAGCGCCCAGCCAGATGCCGCCCAGGCCCAGGTCTCGCACATGCAGGAGCGGCAATAGGAGGGCAAACGTCGCCACGAAGATGATCGCTGCGGCATAGCCGCCGGTTCCGAGGCGCTGGAAAGCCCGGGTCAGGAACTCGCGCGGCCGCGGTCTAAATCCCAGCGCCACTTCGAAGCGGGGTCGTTCCGACCCGATCAGGTGACAGCCGACGTGGCAGCTCGCCACCTCGCCAGCACAGGCCTCAGCGCGTGCGATAGCGGCCCAAGTGACCTCCATCTCGCTCTTACCGCTGCCTCGCGAAAGGGCCTCGATTGCGGTGCGGTAAAGATTGCGCGTCGCGAAATCCATCTCCCCGAAATCGCCTGCCCCTGTAAGCGCCGCATCGATGAGGCTCATCCGTTCGACCAGGTCCAGCCAGTCCACTTCCGAGATGCGCCGCAGGCTCGTGACGATGTTGCGGACGGTGCCGGCGGCGGCGACCTGCCGATCGTGCTCCCCACGAACGACGGCGTCAGCTGTAACGCCGTGCTCTGCGAGCTGCTCGTCCAGCCAGCCCAACACGGGTGCGATCCTCGCGTCCTGATCGCGCAGCCGATGCACCAGCTGCATCGTGAAGGCGTCCGGGCGCTGCCGACCTTCCCAGCCCTGCAGTATGGCGGCAGCGGGTTCGGGGTCGCGTCCGTAGGCGCCGAGCAGGCGGTCCGCCAGGTGGTCGGCGGTGATGCGGGCCTCGCGACTGTCCAAGATTTGGTCGGCGAGGCGCCGTAGATTCTCCACCAGAATGAGGCGCAGGGTGATGGCCACCGCCCAAAGCTCGCCGATGGTGAGCGGGTGGACGCTCTGGTACGCATGAACGTAGCGCTGCAGCATCTCCACGTCGAAGCGGCTGTCGGTGTGGGCGACGAACGCCCAGACAAGCCCAAACACCCGCGGGTAGCCCGCGAAGGGCCCAGAGATCAGCTTCGGAAGCTGCCGGTAGTAGCCGGGCGGCAAGTCCCGACGGATTTCGCGGATCTGCTCCTCGACCACATGGAAGTTATCGAGTAGCCATTGCGCCGCGGGCGTTGCGCCGTCGTCGCCCCCACCCGAACGTTGCAGCACCTTGAAGGCTTCGATGAGCCGGCGCTGGTTGGCCAGCAACCGGCCAGTGAGACTGCGACCAGCCTTGGGGCAGCGTTCGACGGGCTGAGCCAGGGCGAGGCTCTTGGCGTGCGCCTCAAGCCGCTCGATGCTGAACAGTTCGGCGCGGATCGGCGTCTGGTCCGACCACAGGCCGCCAGCCGGGAACAGGCCTAGCGACATGGCGGATGCGCCTCGGCTCGCAAGGCCAGAGAGGAATCCACCAGATCGACGCGGGTCGTCGCCGACACCTGTGTGTTGTCCGGAGCCGCTGTTCATCCGCCACCAGACGCATTCGCACCGCCGCCATTACAGCGACGCTGCCGTTGGAGCGGGTGATTACGCTGGGTGCTGAAGAGAAGATTGAGCGCGGGGTCAAATCCTTGCTGTAGCGCTGCAACCCTTTCACGCACCCTGCAGTGAACTCGGCGCCGGACTAGCGCTACAGGGGGGGCTCCAAACTTCGCAGAACCCCCTTGTCTGTAAGCTTCAGCCGACCCTGGCGTCTTGTTTCAAGGACGGCCCGAGCGGGCCATTGGAGGAGACGCGATGAGCCGCAGGGAAGTGATGAATCAGCAGAGCATCAGGTCCGGCGTGCAGTTGATGGCCCTAGGTTGGAGCCTCTCGATCTTCTTTCTGCTGACGTTCGTGTTGTGCGCCGCGCTGGTCTATCTGCTGCCCGCGGATACCGAGCATCTGCTCGCCCGCGTCATGCCCTCGCTTGACTGGCGCGACCCGTCGAACACCGCGTTCGGGGCCGTCGCGGCTTTCGCCTCGGGCTGGTACGCGGCCTTTTTCGGCGGCGGTCTCTACAACTACTTTCGCGGCCGGCGCTGAGCCGCGGAAAGGGCGAGCGCCCCCCTCGCTCGCCCCTGGCCTGATCGTCCCCGGTCAGGTGATGCGCCGGGAGCGGGCCTAAGGGTCCGCTCCCAAGCGCGCTGGAACGGCAACTCGCTCAGAGTGCCTCGCCACTAAAGTCGCGGGCCCTCAGGGTCACGCCAAAAGCCACCGGGTTCACGGCCAGGAACAAAGCCAGCAGCGTCAGGCCCGAATGCGCCGGCTCCCAACGCCGCAGGTAAAGTCGATCATCATGGCCGGAAGTGGGCTGTGCAAGACGTTCCCCGGAGCGTGATCGCCCTGCCAGCACACGCGACGCCCAAGATAAGCGGCAATACGCACGAGGTGACAAAACCCCTCAAATAAATTTTTGCTTTGCCACTTAAATGTTGAACTTGATCGCAATCAAAGAAGGCGGTTTCATTCCCGCTGAAGCTCCACGCGAACAGATCGGGGGACATTCGAATGCTGCACGCGACAGCCGCAATATTTGAGAGTGCTGACAGTGGAGCGACATTCCATCCGTTGGAATCTTCGCGGGGCCTTGCTGATCCTCAAGGCAGCAGGGACGATCTGGCCTTGCAGCTGGCCGCCGAACGGCCCCGCCAGATACGCTTCCTGCGCAGCCGTCTGCCGTCGCAGCAAGACGCCGAGGACGCTTGGCAGGACGCCGCTATCAAGTTCCTGCAGCACGCTGAATCACTGGGCGCCGCCGAGCGCCCTCAGGCCTGGATGGGCGTCACCCTGCGCCGGCTGGTGGTCGACCGCTACCGCAGGGCCGCCGTCCGGCGCCGCACACTCGATGCTCTGGCCGTCCAGCCTGCGCCGGACGCGGCCGACACGGACGAGGACCTCGTCGCTCCGAGCGATTGCCTGAAGGCCGCCCTTCGCGAGCTCAAGTCGGAGTACCGCCAGATCCTCACCGAGACCTATCTCGATGAGCGCCCCCTGAAGGCTGTCGCCCACCATCTGGAGCTCACCGCCAACAACGCCGCCGTGCGCCTCCACCGCGCCCGCAACGCCCTGCGTCAGGTCATGGCCGAGAAGTGCCAGAGCTGCGCTCTTGCCGATTGCTGGGCCAGGACGAGGGCCGAAAAGCTGCTCAAGGCCTAGTGGCGGCCCCAGCGATGTTACGCGGGCCGTGTAATCTAGGAGAGTCCGATGACCAGCTACCCTCCAAGCGGTTGCGGCGGAGAGTCCTTCTCGTCGCGCTGTAATGACGTGTCCCGATCTGCGTCGTCCTACGCGTCGGTTGTGCGAGGGCGCGGTCGAGCGCCTGGGTGAGGAGCTTTTCAGATGGAACATCGACAATCACCGCCAAGTCGCCCTGCATCGCTCTCAGGGGGCCCTTTTGGGCCTGGGACCCCCGATAGGCGCGCGCGCCCCACCCAGGGGCTGCGAATGCTCCTCACAGGGCTGGTCATCGCCGTCTTCGGCGCTGGCCTGATCTTCCTCTTGGTAGGCGAGCACCGTCTGCACGTGCTGGGTTGGCTGCCTTTCCTGCTGCTGCTCCTTTGCCCGCTTCTTCATCTGGGCATGCATGGGGGACATGGCGGTCACGACGGCAGTCGCGACGGTGAAGATCAGGCGCCGAAAACCGGGGTCCAGACCCACCAGCACAGGTTATAGAAGAGGCCGCAATGTCCGATACGCCCGCATACGGCCTCTGGTCCTTGGTGATCCTGAATTCAGCGCTATTCATCTTCTTCGCATTGACCTTCTTTAAACCGCGGACGGCGCGCGATTGGCGCTCGTTTGGCGCGTTCAGCGCTTTCCTCGTGGCCTTGTTCACTGAGATGTACGGCTTTCCGCTGACCATCTACTTCCTGTCAGGTTGGCTGCAGAGCCGTTTCCCGAACGTCGACTGGTGGTCGCACGACGCCGGTCACCTCCTCGAGATGATGTTCGGCTGGAAGGCTAACCCCCATTTTGGTCCGTTCCACTTGCTGAGCTTCGCCTTTATTGGCGGGGGTTTCTGGGCGATTTCGGCGGCTTGGCCGGTGCTGTATCGCGCCCAGCGTGAAGGCAAGCTGGCGACGACCGGCTCGTACAGCCGGGTCCGACATCCGCAATACGTCGGCTTCGTCCTGGTGATGTTCGGCTTCCTGCTGCAATGGCCGACACTGCTCACGCTCGCGATGTTCCCGGTCCTGGTGGTGATGTACTGGCGCTTGGCCGTCAGCGAAGAGCGCGAGACCGCGGCCCGCTTCGGCGAAGTCTATGCCGCGTACAAGCGCGCCACGCCCGCTTTCATCCCGCGCCTGCGCCGGTCAGGCGACGCCCAGCGTTCTCCAGTTTGATCCGCACGTCCAGCGCCGCCACCGCAGGGGTATGCCATGCGCACAACGACCGTCGACGTATCTGGCTTCCGGACGCCTTTGGATCCGCTGGTGGTCGAGAAGCAGCTCGCGGGTCTGAAGGGCGTCAGACAGGTCACGGCCAACTTCGCCTCAGCCAGCGCCACCGTGACCTACGACGAGGCGCAGGTCAGCCCCGCCGAGCTTGAACAGGCGGTGCGGGACTGCGGTTTTCATTGCGCCGGGCAAGTCGTGCCGCGCCACGTCTGCGCCCCTGGACAAGACGCGTTAAGAGCCGAGGCGATCGACGAGCATGGCCCCCCGCCGCCGGCCGCGGGCAGGGCCGCACCAAAGGCGGGACACGGCGAGCACGACGCTATGGCGGGCATGGGCCACGGGCCGAGCATGGATATGAAGTCCATGGCTCGCGATATGCGCAACCGCTTCGTGGTGGCGCTCGCCTTCACCATTCCCATCTTCTTTCTCGCCCCGATGGGCATGGACTTCCTGCGGGTAGAGCCGCCGTTTGGCTGGGATCTAGAACTGGTTCTGTTTGTACTCGCGAGCGGCGCAATTCTGTGGCCCGGTTGGCCCTTCTTCATCGCTGCGGCGCGAGCTCTGCGGCGCGGCGTGTTCAACATGGCCGTGCTCGTGCTGCTCAGCGTTGGGACGGGCTACCTCTTCAGCGTTGGCACGACCTTCTTCTTCGAGGCCGCGAACTTCTACGAGGCCTCGGCCCTGCTGCTCGTATTCATCCTGCTCGGACACTGGTTGGAGATGCGCGCGAGGGCTGGTGCGTCCGAGGCGATCCGGCGGCTGATGGATCTCGCCCCGCCGACCGCAAAGGTCATCCGCGACGGGGTCGAAGTAGAAATCTCAACCTCCGAGGTGGAGGTCGGCGACCTCGTGGCGGTCAGGCCCGGCGGCAAGATTCCGGTCGACGGCGTCATCGAAGAGGGCGCGTCGGAGATCGATGAGTCGATGCTCACCGGGGAATCTTTGCCGGTTTCCAAGAAGGTCCGCGATGCTGTCGTGGGCGGATCGATCAACAAGACCGGCGCCTTCCGCTACCGCGCCACCAAGGTGGGTTCCGACACCGCGCTCGCCCAGATCGTCAAGCTTGTCCAGGAGGCGCAAAATTCCAAGGCTCCAGCCCAGCTCTTGGCGGACAGGGCCTCGCAGTGGCTGGTGCTGGCGGCGATCGTCATTGGCCTGTTGACCTTCGCAATCTGGTTCTGGGTGATCGGCCAGACGCTGCTGTTCGCGCTGACGCTCACCATCACTGTCTTTGTCATCGCCTGCCCCGACGCGCTCGGCCTCGCCACCCCTATGGCCATCATGGTCGGCACCGGATTGGGCGCGGCCCATGGCATCCTGATCAAGGATGCCGCGGCGCTGGAGGACGCCGTGAAGCTCGATGTCATCATCTTCGACAAGACCGGCACGCTCACCATGGGCCAACCGAAGGTGGAGCAAGTGGTCCCTGGGCCAGGGTTCGACGAGGCGACGATCATCGCGATCGCCGCGGCCATCGAACAGGGTTCGGAGCACCACATCGCCGTCGCGGTGCTTGAAAGAGCGCAGGGCCTCACATTGTCCCCGCTGACGGAGTTCGCTTCGTTCGAAGGCAAGGGTGTTCGCGCCCTCGTGGACGGACGGACTGTCTACTCGGGCAACCGCATGTTGATGGAGGAAAACAGTATCGATCTGGGTCCGCTCGCCGCGAAGTCCGCCGAATTGCAAGGCGCCGGCCGCACCGTGGCCCATATCGCCCGCGACGGTCGTGTGATCGGCCTCATCGCCATCGCCGATGCCCCGCGACCGACTGCACGCGAGACCATCGAGCGATTGCAGGCCCTGGGCGTCAAGGTGGCGATGATCACCGGCGACAACCTGGGTACGGCGCAGAGAATTGGTCGCGAGCTCGGGATCGATATCGTCCTGGCCGAAGTGCTGCCCGGCGACAAGGCCGCCAAAGTCAAAGAGCTGCAGGCGCAGGGCAACAAGGTCGGCATGGTGGGGGACGGGGTCAACGACGCCCCCGCCCTTACCCAGTCTGACGTCGGCTTCGCCATCGGCGCGGGCACGGACGTGGCGATCGAAAGCGCCAAGGTCGTCCTGATGCGCAGCGACACCCTCGATGTCGTCAAGGCTGTCGAGCTCTCCCGCGCGACCTTGCGCAAGATGCACCAGAACCTCTGGTGGGCCGTGGGCTACAATATTGTCGCCTTCCCCGCGGCCGCGGGCGTCTTCTACCCCATCACGCTCAGCCCCGAAGTCGCGGCCATCGCCATGTCTGGCAGCTCTGTGCTGGTCGCGGTCAACGCACTGCTGCTGAAGCGTCTACGCCTCGGCGAAGACGGGCCTCGGCATCAGCAAACACCCGCGGTCAACGTCACACAAAGGGCCGCTTAAAGTTGCGCTTGGCTGCGCCTCTCAGCTCGTCGCTTCCAGCCCTCCTGAAACGTCTGGCGTTGAATCGTAGCCTCTCGCCCCCAGGGGCACGATGCGACGGGCGCTTCTGCCTGCCCAAGATTGTTAGCGACAAAGGCGCCGAGCGACCTTCATGCCCTATCCGCTCGGCTACTGGTCTACCTCGCCTCGAGCTTCCCCGTCACCGCAGCGGCGTTCGGCGCTCCTAAGCTTTGTTTGGTGACTTCACCGAAACGGACCTCACCAGACAGCCTTGCGGACACGGCCATCAGCAACAAACGCTGACTTGACCCCTCCGTCCAGGCGTCCCTGCCTGGCGACGAACGCAGGGCAACTACGTCTCCGCTCATCTATATTCGTTCTGCGCAATCCTGAGGCATGCTTGAGCACTGTCTGCCCACTTCCTCATCACGCCAGCTCTCTAAACGTGTCAGAAACCACCATCACTATCATCTCAACCCGCACCGATGTTATCGGTGCAAGCGCCTAGTAGGAGAGACGGAAGAATGATGAAAAGGGTGTATATCTGGGGCTTGATCGCCGCAGCGGGTGCGCTTTCCGCGTGCGCGACAACGAATGAGCCATCGACCCCTGAGCAGCGAGCGGCTTGTGAAAAGATGCTAGAAATGGGCGAAGGGGCCACGCACAGCCATTCGTCGGATAAGACTGGGGCGGTGAACACCATGGGCATGAGCCATGCGCAGTGCCGCCAGCTGCTAGGCAAATAGTCTCTTGGCAACGGTCCACTGACCCTCGCTAGGGAGAGCGGCGCCGTCTCAATCCCTGGGCGGCGCCGCCGAGGGCGATAAACCTTTCGACGACCACCCGCGTATACGCGATAGCAGCGATGTCGCACGCCGGGGTCAGCGCCACGGTCTCGCCAGGGCGAGCTGTAGCGCTCACGCTGGCGGTTAGGACGCGGCCAGGTAGATGCCGCTGAGCGGCCTAAGGCCACGTTCGCGACGATGTCGGTGAGCGCTGGCGGATCCAGATGCTGTCTTTGGACCAAGCGGTGAACACGCAACAAGGACGCTCAGATCGGCCCGTGACGCTCGCTGTCGACCACGCACTCCACGCAAGCCGCGCTGCCACGCCGCTTCGAAGAGCCCTGCCCCGTTCTGCGCCAGGAGATCGCCGCTCGTAAAGGGTGGCCAGAACTGTAAGCCGAGCGTCCTGCGGGTGTTTGTGGCTGGTCAACCGAGCATCTCGGTGATCCGCAACTGTAACGCCGCCGACGCCTCGGTATGTCGTGAGCGTGAGGATCTGCTCGC
The DNA here is from genome assembly GCF_001824475.1 of Phenylobacterium sp. RIFCSPHIGHO2_01_FULL_69_31. GTDB lineage: Bacteria > Pseudomonadota > Alphaproteobacteria > Caulobacterales > Caulobacteraceae > Phenylobacterium. The sequence goes on from NZ_MHXN01000042.1 coordinate 42,079, forward strand.
GCCCCCTTTACCATTTGCCGTTCGCCGAGGGGCAGGCCCCTCTTGGCGCGTATCAGAAACAAGTTCCGACGGCGCGCGGTCGCAGCCGACGGCCTGAATTCTCGCGCTTGACCTTCCTATCATGGGAAGGTCCATCTGCGTTGGGCATCGTCCTTGAGGAGCTGCCAATGCCCGCACAAATCCTTCAGCCGCTGGAGATTCCCGTCCTGGGGATGACCTGTGCGAGCTGCGTCGGCCGCGTGGAGAAGGCGATCTCAGCCGTCCCTGGCGTCGTTCGCGCCTCGGTCAACCTCGCCGCCGAGCGCGCCCACGTGGAACTCACGCCCGACGGTCAAACCGAGGCCGTCGTCGAAGCGATCCGCAAGGCCGGCTACGAGCCGCTTGAACGAACCCTCGAGCTGAAGATCGAGGGCATGACCTGCGCTAGCTGCGTCGGGCGGGTGGAGCGGGCGCTTCGCGCCGCGCCGGGCGTGCTGCGAGCGCAGGTCAACCTGGCTACGGAGCGCGCCACAGTTGCCGTGCTCGAGGGCGCTGATATCGCCGCCCTCGTTTCCGCCGTCGAGAAGGCCGGCTACCACGCCGCCCCGATCGTCGAAGCCGGCCCGGACCTCTCCGATCGCGAACGCGAGACGCGCGCGGCGGAGATCCGGGGCTTGAAGCGCGCGGTGGGCCTCGCCGCCCTGGCGACGATCCCGCTGTTTCTGGTCGAGATGGGCCGCCACTTCGTGCCCGGCGCCCACCATCTTCTGGCGAGCACGATCGGCGAGCAGCCCTGGCGCTTGATCAGCTTCGCATTGGCCGCCTTCGTGCTGTTCGGTCCGGGCTTGCGCTTCTATCGCAAGGGCGTGCCGAACCTCGTTCGGCGCACGCCGGACATGAATTCCCTGGTGGTGCTCGGCGCGACGGCCGCGTTCGCTTATTCGACCGTCGCCACCTTCATGCCCGGGCTGCTGCCGGCCGGAGCCAACCACATCTATTTCGAAGCCGCCGCCGTGATCGTCACCCTGATCCTGGTCGGACGCCTGTTCGAGGCCCAGGCGAGGGGCCGCACGAGCGAGGCGATCAAGCGTCTGATGACGCTGCAGGCGAAGACCGCGCGCGTGGAGCGGGCGGGCGTCGTCCTCGAGGTTCCCGTCTCCGAGGTCCTGGTCGGCGACATCGTCGTGGTCCGGCCGGGCGAACGGGTGTCGGTGGACGGCGAGGTCCTGGACGGGGCCTCTTACGTCGATGAATCCATGATCACGGGCGAGCCGATCCCGGTCGAGAAAGGTCCGGGCGCCGCTGTGGTTGGCGGCACGGTCAACAAGACCGGGACTTTCCGCTTCCGCGCCACCAAGGTGGGCGCAGCCACCCTGCTCGCCCAGATCGTGCGGATGGTGGAGGCCGCCCAGGGCGCCAAGCTGCCGATCCAGGCTCTCGTCGACAAGGTCACCAGCTGGTTCGTGCCGGCTGTCATCGTCGGCGCTGTCCTGACCTTTGCCGCCTGGCTGGTCTTTGGCCCCAGCCCGGCGCTGAGCTTCGCGCTGGTCAACGCCGTGGCGGTGCTGATCATCGCCTGCCCGTGCGCCATGGGCCTGGCGACCCCCACTTCGATCATGGTCGGCACCGGCCGCGCCGCGGAGCTGGGCGTCCTTTTCCGCCGTGGCGAGGCCCTGCAGAGCCTGCGCGACGTCCAGGCGGTCGCCTTCGACAAGACAGGGACACTGACGCTCGGTCGGCCGGTCCTGACGGATGTCCGCGTCACGGATGGATTCGCGGAGTCCGATCTCCTGCGCCTGGTGGCGGCGGTCGAAAGCCGCTCGGAACATCCGATCGCCCAGGCGATCGTCGAGGCGGCCCAAGCCCGCGGCCTGCAGCTGCCCGAGACGTCCAGCTTCGAGGCCCTTCCCGGCTTCGGCGCTGAAGCGCTCGTCGATGGCCGGCGGATCCAGGTCGGCGCGGACCGCTTCATGGCGAAACTCGGCGTCTCGGTCGCCGCTTTCGCCGCCGACGCGGATCGCCTCTCGGGTGAGGCTAAGACGCCGATCTACGCGGCGGTCGACGGCGAGCTCGCCGCCATCCTCGCCGTGGCCGATCCGATCAAGGACACCACGGCCGAGGCCCTGGCGATGCTGCACGCAGCGGGTCTGAAGGTGGTGATGATCACCGGAGACAATCGGCGCACCGCGCAGGCAGTCGGCGCGGCGCTCGGCTTGGACGAGGTGGTTGCCGAGGTGCTGCCCGATGGCAAGGTCGCCGCCGTGAAGAACCTTCAGCAGCGCTATGGTCGCGTGGCCTTCGTCGGCGACGGGGTGAACGATGCCCCGGCCCTGGCGAGCGCCGACGTCGGGATCGCCATGGGGGCCGGAACAGACATCGCCATCGAGAGCGCCGACGTGGTGCTGATGCGCAGCGACCTGCGCGGCGTGACCACGGCGATCGCGCTCAGCCGTGCGGTGCTGCGGAACATCCGCCAGAACCTCGCCTGGGCGTTCGGGTACAACGTGGTGCTGATCCCCGTCGCCGCCGGCGCCCTTTACCCCGCCTTCGGCCTGCTGCTGTCCCCGATGGTGGCCGCTGGCGCCATGGCGCTGTCCAGCGTCAGCGTCCTGACGAACGCGCTTCGCCTGCGAGGCTTCCGCGACGCCGCCTTGCAAGGAGCACGGCCATGAACATCGGTCAGGCCTCGAAGGCCTCGGGCGTCACCACCAAGATGATCCGCTACTACGACGAGATCGGCCTGGTGCGCCCCGCGAGCCGGACCGACTCCAACTATCGCGAGTACGACGCCCGCCAGATCAACGAGCTTCGCTTCATCAAGCGCGCGCGTAGTCTCGGCTTCTCGATGGACGAGATCACGCAACTGCTGTCGCTGTGGCGGGATCGCGAGCGGCCGAGCCGCGAGGTCAAGGCGATCGCCGACCGGCACGTCGCCGATCTCGACGCCCGGATCGCCGAAATGCAGGCCATGGCCGACACCCTGCGGCACCTGTCGCACTGCTGCGCCGGCGACGATCGTCCGGACTGCCCCATCCTTGCCGACCTGACGGCCGGGGCCGAGCCGACCACGCCGCTCGAGCGAGTGAAGGCAAGAGCGCGATAAGCTTAGCTGCGGCAGAGACAGGCGAACTGACAAAACTCGGAACTGCGAGCTTCAATACAGAGTTGACGGATCGCTCACCCGTTGTTGCGGGGAGAAACATTCCCATCGCTGTAATCTTGCGCAGGAACGGCCAATGTCACACAAACTATCCCATGGCTGGAGGGATGTTCCCATCCAGGAGCTGGCCAGTCAGTATCTCGCCCAAGACGGTCTAACATTCGATTTCGATGCCGGTCGCGAGCGCTACGACTATCAGGTCTCGATCGGGGATGAGGGGAACGACGCCCTCGTCGGACGCGGCGACCGCGATCACTTCTGGGGACTTGGCGGCAACGACCTGCTGAACGGGGACCGCGAAAACGACGTGCTCTATGGCGACTCCGGCGCCGACACCCTCAGCGGGGGCGACGGCGCTGACCGGCTCACGGGCGGCATGGACGGAGACCGGCTCTTTGGCGGCAGGGACGCTGACGCCCTGATGGGCGGCATGGGCAACGACTACCTGGACGAGGGCGCCGGCCACGGCGATCTCGAGGGCGGGATGGGCGACGACACGCTGGTCGGCGGGCTCGGACCCGACGCCTTCGCGGTCGACCCCACCAGCGGCAACGATGTGATCCGCGACTTCACCGCGGGTCCCGGCATGTTCGACCACCTCGCGCTGCGAGACCTTCGGTGGGAAGACCTGAGTTTCGAAGACACCCCTGCGGGTGTGCGGGTCAGCTGGCAGGGCGGCTCCGTGCTGCTGGAGGGCGTGCGTCAGGCGGATCTCGCGCAGGACGACTTCATGTTCGCGGAGGAGCCGGACCTTCCGCCCGCCTCGCGGCCGGCGACGGCGCCCACTCCCGAGCGGCCCACACCCAGCGTTGAAGGCCCGGACCCCAGGCACGGCGACCTGCCAGGCGAGCGTTTCGACCAAGCCGCCGACGCCGCGATGCGGGATGGTGATGTCGCGCTCACCTTTACGGGCGACGAAACCTACCAGGTGCTCGTCGGCGAGCGGGAAGCCGATCAGCTGACCGGCGGGGAAAGCGTCGACAACATCTTCGGTCGGGACGGCGCCGACACTCTGCTGGGCGCTGGCGGTGACGATGTACTGCAAGGTGATGCGGGCGACGACCAACTGGAAGGCGGCGACGGCATGGATCGCCTCGATGGCGGCATGGGCGCCGACACCCTGACCGGCGGCGCCATGGTCGACGACATCATGGGCATGGAGGGCGCGGACTCGACCGACGCTGGCGCCGGCCACGACATGATCGAAGGCGGCATGGGCAACGACACCATCACCGGCGGCACGGGGGCCGACGCCTTCATCGTCGATCCGCACAGCGGCTTCGACGTGATCACCGATATGGAAGTCCGCGGTGAGGCGCAGGGCGCGTTCGACCACCTCGCGCTGCGCGATATCCGGCCGGATCAGGTGTCCGTCGTGGATCGCGCGGAAGGGGCGTTCGTGTCCTGGAACACAGACCGCGACGCCGATCCGGAAGGCGGCGTCCTGCTGCTGGGCGTGTTCAGGGCCGATCTCCGGCAGAGCGACTTCATGTTCATCGACGAGCCCGGCTTCGTACCGGGGATCAGCACCGCCGGCTCGGATTGGATCTTCCCGGCGTAAGCTGCCAGGGTTTGCCTCTCAGATCGTCGCCTCGTCGTCCCAAGGGCGGCGAGGCGATGCATGGCGACGCGCGAACGCATTCTCAAGGCTCAAGATCCAGTGGCCGCGCGTCCTGGCCGCGCCCCCCCATCTCGATCTCGGCGGCCGTAGCTGAGGTCCGGCAGCCCGCTGTCGCCAGTCATTCCGCCGTGCTCACCAGGCGCTTACCGCACCTGCTCGTGGGTGAGGCTGCCCTCCGGCAACGGGCGAAGAATCTCCGCTTCCGGCTTCCTGAGGTCGAGCCACTCGAGACCTTCAGCTCGCGGCAGGACCACGATCTGCCGGTCGTGGTACGGCGCAATGTCGGGCCCCGGCGAAGTGGTCAGCATGGCGAAGGCGCCCTCCTTCACCAGCCCCGCGATCCAGAACCAGGGCTCTCCGGCCAGGGTGAACAGGTGCTTGTCCTTCAGCCGCTGCTTGGGGTCGTCCGGCTTGGTGAACTCGTAGAAGCCGTCCGATGGAATCAAGCAGCGGTCGCTCTTGGCGAAGCTGCGGCCCTCGGAGCGGAAGTTGAACACCGGCTTGCCGCTGGACGACTTCCAAGCCCACGGCGTGACGGAGAGCTCTACCTCCTCCGGGCCGCCGCGGATGATCGGCGCGGTCTGGTTGGGCCGGATGTCGTCGTAAGGCGGGTAGTTCGGGGTCGCGTCGCCCGCGAAGCGTAGCGGGATCTTCAGTTGGCTGAACTCTTCACGAAGGGTGTCAGGCGGCTGGGTGTAGCGATAGTCGTTGCACATCTATGCCTAACGCGGGCCGCGCGACAGAGGTCGCACGGCCCCGTCTGGAGGCTCAGTGCTGGTGCTGCGGGGCCGGCGCCGGCGCGGTCGGCGCGGCCTCCCCCTTCTTTTCGCAGCAGGTCATCTTGCCCTGCTTGTCCTTGCAGCAGCAGTCCTCAGCGGCGAGGGCCGCACCCGCGGAGACCGCGCTGAGCAGGACAGCAGCGAGCGCGGATTTCAGCAGCGTGTTCATGGTGGCTCCTTCGGGCACGAGCGAGATGGCGAACGTGGGCCATTCGCGTTCGCCGCAATCTAGATCGTCTGCCGTCGGCGATCCATTCAAGACACGTCGGGCGAGCGCCGGATGATCGGCGGATGACAGAGCCCCGCGAGTTCACCCCGGCGCTCGGCCGGCCCGAGCTGACATCCCAATACGATCAGGTGATCGCCATCATGACGCGCGAGCGTCGCTGGCGCGCCCGGCTCCTGGCGGCATTGGCGCCGGCCGCGGGCGAGACGATCGTCGATCTTGGCGCGGGCACCGGCTCGATGGCCCTGCTCATCAAGCAAGCCGCCCCGGCCTGCCGCGTCATCGGGGTCGATCCAGACCCCGAGGTGCTCGCCATCGCGCGGGCGAAGATCGCGGCGGCGGGACAGGAGGTGGAACTTTTGCAGGGGGCCGGCGAGACCCCGGTCCTGGGCGGTGGTGTCGCAGACAAGGTCATCTCCTCGCTCGTGCTGCACCAGTGCTCGCAGGCGGCCAAGGAGGGCCTGCTGGCCAACGCCTACCGGCTGCTCAAGCCGGGCGGGCGTCTGCTAATCGCCGACTATGGACTTCAGCGCACGCCGCTGATGAGCATGCTGTTCCGCCAGGTGCGGGCGCTGGACGGGTACGAGAACACGCGCGCGAACAAGGACGGGGAGATTCCGAAGCTAATGGCTGCGGCAGGGTTCCACGATGTGGCCGAGCTGAGCGTCACGCCGACGCCGACCGGCTCCATCTCCGTCTATGCGGGGGCGAAGGCCGGCGCATGAGCTGGGACGGCGGATTCGTGTTCGGTCCGGCATGGGCCGCCTACCGCGGACCCTCCGCCGACAACACGCTGCACGCCCACGCGGCTTTGCAACTGGCTTTCGGGCTCGACGCGTCGATCCGGCTCAGGCTGGAGGGGGACGAGGTCTGCGAGGGACCGGGGTTCCTGATCCGGCCCGGCGCCGCGCACGCCATCGCCAGCCATGCCCCCGTCGGGCTGATCTACCTTGAGCCCCAGGCGCCGCTGGCCTTCAGCCTTCTCGACCTCATGGGGCCCGAAGCCGTCGAACTGGCGCCGGCTGCGGTGCTCCAGCCCCTCGATGCCGCGGGGGCGCCCGAAGCCTGGCTGGAAGCGCTGGAGGCGACGTTCCCCGGTGCGGAGCGCACGCTCGATCCGCGCGTAGACGAGGTGCTGCACCGTCTCGCCCGTGATCCAGCCCTCTCCATCGCGGAGGCCACCCGTGGCTGCGGGGTCTCCGAGTCGCGGCTGCGCGAACTGGCGCGCGAGCAGCTGGGCTTGCCGCTTTCCACCTGGCTCGTCTGGCGGAAGCTGGAGCGGGCCGGGCGGGAGATCGCCGCCGGCGCCAGCCTGGCCGAAGCCGCCCTGGCGGGCGGCTTCGCCGACCAGGCGCATTGCGCGCGGACTATGCGCCGGATGTTCGGGGTCACGCCTGGGATGGCCCGCGCCGCCCTTGGCTGACCGTCGATCGCTTCAAGACCCGGGCATCCGCTCCAGGCCACCCTGGCGAGCCTGGAGGTGTCCCATGTCGCTCGCTCGCACGCTCGTCCGCTACGGCTTCGCGCCCGCCTTCTTCCTCGGCTTCATCGGCGCGGCTGTCCTGCTCGTCGCGCACGGTCAATCGAAGTGGCTGCTGCTTCCGCTGCTCCTAGGCGCCATTGCGACCGTCTTCCTGGCTGAACGCCTCGTACTTACGAGCCGATCTGGAACCGGGACCGAGGAGACTTTGGCCGGGATGGCCTGCATGCAGTCGTCAACGAAGGCAGCGCCGCCTTGTCGGTGGCCGCGGTTCCGCTGTTGGCGGGTCTCTCCCCCGGCGCCGGCATATGGCCCGAAGCCTGGCCTCTATGGGCGCAGCTCGCCATGGCGATCCTTGTCGCCGACGTGGGCATTACGCTGGCGCATTTCGCGAGCCACAAGGGGGCGCCGCTGTGGCGACTTCACGCCGTGCATCACAGCGTCACCCGCATGTACGGCTTCAATGGCCTCATGAAACACCCGCTTCATCAGGCCGTCGAGACAGTGGCCGGCACAGCTCCGCTGCTGCTGATCGGGCTGCAGATGGACGTAGCCGCCCTGCTCGGCTTTTCGGCGGCGATCCAGGTGATGCTCCAGCACGCGAACATCGACATGCGGATCGGGTCGCTCGTCCAGTTTTGGGCGGTCGCGCCGGGACATCGGCATCATCATCTGGCCTCGAAGTCGGACGGCGACGTCAACTTCGGGCTCTTCACGACCCTAACCGACCGCCTGCTCGGCACCTTTGTTACCGGCCGCCCAACGCCGCGCGACGGCGAGATCGGCGTCGCCGGCGCGCCGGACTATCCGCAGGCGTATCTGCGGCAGCTGACCGAGCCCTTCCGAAGCTAGCCGTCCGGCGCTGAGACTGCGTCAGATCCAGCGCCGAACACTCGAGCGATAGGCGCCGTACGCTTCCCCGAGCTCCCGCTCAAGGTGTTGCTCCTCCAAGCGCACCTGGACTTGCATCAGCACCTCCCCGAGCAGACAGGCTGACAGCGTCATCGCATTGGGAAAGGCTAGCAAGAGGCCCAGCAGATTGACCCGCATGCCCAGAAAGATGGGATTGCGCGAGATGGCGAAGACACCCGTCCTCACGAGCGGCGGCTGGCCCCGCGTGTCGATCCCGATGCGCCAGGAGCGGCCCATCTGCCGCTGCGCCAACACGATCCACGCGAGCGAGAGCAGCAGGATGGCCCAGCCAAGGCCTCGCACGGCGTCAGCCTGCAGCCATGCCAGGGGGCCCAGGACTTCGGCTGGGAGGCCGAGGGCGACCGCGGCCAAGCCGGCAAACAGCGCCAGGAGCACCACGCGGAACCAGTTTCCGACCAGGCCGTGCGGACTGTCGTCGCGCGGAAGGACGAGCGCGTTCACGCCGTCCCTGCGCCAGAGCCGCCAGGTGGGCCAGACGAACGCGGCGGCGAAGAACAGGACGTAGAACAGGAACAAGGCGATGTGCATGGCGAGATCTCCTCGCCTCACTGGCTAAGTCCTCCAGAGACTAGAGGATCAAGCGGTTAGCTTCACCTTAGCGCCTAGGTCTCGTCCGCTTTGGCGTCCTCGAGGATTTCCAGTCCGCCCTTCACCGCAATGATCGCCACGACCACGCCGACGACGAGGTCCGGCCAAGCCTGGTCCAGCCACATCACCAGCCCCCCGGCGACGAGAATGCCGCCGTTCGACGCGAAGTCGTTGAAGCTGAAGGTCTCGGCGGCGCGCATGTTCACGTCGTCGCTTTGCGCGCGGCGGATCAGCACCAGACAGAGGAGGTTGATCGCCGCGGCGACCAGCGCCATCGCCATCATCGTCACGCCGAAGGGCTCGGCCCCGAACAGCCAGCGTCGCCCGACGTCGAGGATCACGGCCCCGGCGAACACCAGCAGCAGAATGCCGGAGAGCCGCGCGGCCCGCTGCTTCCAGAGGAAACCCCGGCCGACAGCCAGGAAACTCAGCAGGTAGACGACCGAGTCCGAGGCGTTGTCCGCGGCGTTGGCGAGAAGCGCACTGGAGTCGGCGAGGAGACCGCCGACGCCCAGGCCCACGAACAGGAGCGCGTTGAGGATGAGCACCACCAGCAGCGTGCGTCGCTGCGCGTGGTCCTGAGCGGAGAACTCGGTCATGCGGGCGCCTCCACGAGTTTACGGCGACGCGCCAGCGCCCGCCCGGCGAAGGCCGGCAGAACCACGAGCGTCAGGAGGGTCGCCGTCAGCAACCCGCCGATCACCACAGTCGCCAGCGGCTTCTGCACCTCGGCGCCGGCGCCGTGGGCGATGGCCATGGGCATGAAGCCGAGGATCGCAACGAGCGCCGTGGTGAGCACCGCCCGCAGCCGCTGCATCGCGCCTTCCACGGCCGCCTCGTCTGGCGACAGTCCAGCGCCGAGCCGCTCTCGAATGGCCTGCATGAGCACAAGGCCGTTCAGCGTGGCCACGCCGGAAACGGCGATGAAGCCCACCGCGGCCGAGACGGAGAAGGGCATGCCGCGCAACAGGAGCGCCAGGGCGCCGCCGACCAGCGCCAAGGGCACGCAGGCGAACACCAGGGCGGCCTGGGCGGCCGATCCGAGGGCGAAGTACAGCAGCACCGCGATCAGGACGAAGACCACAGGGACGAGCAGGCCCAGCCGAGCCTCGGCCCGCTGCAGGTTCTCGAACTGACCGCCCCAATCCAGCCAGACTCCGGCCGGCAGCTGGACACCGGCGACGGCGGTCTGGGCGTCACCCACGAAGCCGCCGAGGTCACGGCCGCGCACGTTCGCCTGCACGACAATGCGCCGCTTGCCGTTCTCCCGGCTGATCTGGTTGGGCCCCTCGCCTTCCCGGAACCGCACGACGGAGCCGAGCGGCACGAAGCTCGCGCCTTCGTTCACGGCGAGCGGGGTCTGGGCGACAGCCGCAAGATCGTTGCGGGCGCTGTCAGGCAGGCGCACGACCACGTCGAACCGCCGGTCGCCTTCGAAGACGCGGCCTGCCTCGCGGCCGGCGAGCGCGATCTGCACGGCGTCCGCCGCGTCCGCCGCGTGCAGCCCGTAGAGGGCGGCGGCGGCCCGGTCGACCTCGGCGGTGATCATTGGCAGGCCGGAGACCTGCTCCACCCGAACGTCGGCCGCGCCGCGGGTCTTGCGCAGCGCGTCGGCGATCTGGTTGGCGGTGCGCTCCATCTCGGCGAAATCGTCGCCGTAAACCTTCACCGCGACGTCGGACCGGACACCTGAGACGAGTTCGTTGAACCGCATCTGGATCGGCTGGGTGATCTCGTAGGCGTTGCCGATCTGAGTGGCGGCCGCCTTCTCGATTTTCTCCACGACCTCGGCCTTGGAGAGGCTGCGGTCAGGCCAGTCCTTCTCGTCCTTCAGAACCACGAAGGTGTCGCTGATGCTGGGCGGCATCGGGTCGGTAGAGACCTCCGCCGTGCCGGTCTTGGAGAAGACCAGCGCGACCTCAGGGACGCGCATGAGCGTCTTTTCGAGCCGGGCCTGCATTTCGATGGATTGCTCCAGCGAGGCGCTAGGCACGCGCAACGCCTGCACCAACACGTCCTTCTCATCGAGCGTGGGGATGAACTCCCGCCCGAGGGCGAAGAAGGTCAGGAGGCCGATGACCACGGCGACGCCAGCCCCGGCGGCCACCGACATCGGCCGGGCCACGGCCCAGCGCGTCGCCGGCTCGAACCAGCGGCGGGCGTGCTTCTCAACCTTGGTTTCGTGGGCCGTGGCCGGCGCCTTCACCAGCAAGGCCGTCATCGCCGGCACGAAGGTGAAGGTCAGCACGAAGGCGCCGGCGAGCGCCAGCATGACTGTCGCGGCCATCGGCTGGAACATCTTGCCCTCGACCCCCTCCAGGGCCAGCAGCGGGGCGAACACCAGCAGGATGATCGCCTGGCCAAAGGCCGCGGGTCTGACCATCTGCTTGGCCGCAGCCGCCGCTTCCTCCAGCCTTTCGGGCAAGGTGAGGTCGCGGCCTTCGGTCTCGCGCCGCAGACCCATGCGGGTGAGCGTGTTCTCGACCACCACCACAGCGCCGTCGACCAGCAGGCCGAAGTCCAGGGCGCCGAGGCTCATCAGGTTTCCGCTTACGCCGAAGCGGTTCATCCCGATCACGCCGAACAGGAAGGCCAACGGGATCACTAGGGCGGTGATGATGGCGGCCCGCACATTCCCGAGCAGGAAGAAGAGCACAGCCACAACCAGAAGCGCGCCCTCGGCCAAGTTCGTCTGGACGGTGCGGATGGTGCGGTCCACGAGGTCGGTGCGGTTCAGCACCTCCTTGACCGCCACGCCCGGCGGCAGCGAGGGCGCGATCGCCTCGAGACGCTCGCTGACCGCCTGGGCCACCGTTCGACTGTTCTCGCCGGCGAGCATGAGGGCGGTGCCGATAACGACCTCGGCGCCATTCTCCTGCGCCGCGCCCAGCCGTACGGCTTGCCCAAGCTCGACCTGCGCCACGTCGGACACCCGCACGACCAGGCCGTTGCGGTTTGTCACCGGCGCTGAGGCGAGGTCCGCAAGGGAGGTGACGCGCGCGTCGGCGCGCACCACAAAGGCTTCGCCGCCGCGGGAGACATAGCCCGCGCCCGCCACGGTGTTGGCGTGTTCCACCGCCTCCACCAGCTCATTGAGGCCGACGCCGTAGGCCGACAGGCGTGCGGGGTCGGGACGGACGGCGTATTCCTTCACATAGCCGCCGATGGTGTCGATGCCGGCGACACCCGGCGTGGTGCGCAGCTGGGGCGTAACGATCCAGTCCTGCACAGTCCGCAGGTACGTCGCCTTCTGCCGCTCCGTGACCAGCCGCTCGCCCTCGGGCGTGAGGTACGACCCGTCTGGCTGCGGACCCGGGACACCGGCGCGGGCGCCCTTCGTCGGCCGAAACTCGACCGTCCACATGAGGACCTCGCCCAGCCCGGTGGTGATCGGCGCCATCTCCGGCCGGGCGTCGGACGGGAGATCCTCGCGCACGGCCTCGATGCGTTCGTTCACCTGCTGCCGGGCGAAGTAGATGTCGGTGCTGTCCTGGAAGACGGCGGTGATCTGGCTGAAGCCGTTCCGCGAGATGGACCGCGTCTCCAGCAGACCGGGGATGCCGCCGAGTGCGGTCTCCACTGGGAAGGTGACGCGCTGTTCGATTTCCTCCGGCGACAGCGCGGGCGCGATGGTGGTGACCTGCACCTGCTTGTTGGTGATGTCCGGCACCGCGTCGATCGGCAGCCGGAAGAGTTCGGAGACGCCGAAAGCGGCCACCAGCACGGTGACGAGCACGACGAGGATGCGATGGCGCACGGAGAGCGCCACGAGTTTGCTCAGCATGGCGATCAGTCCTCGTGCTCGGCTTCGCCCTTGGAGAGCTCGGCCTTGAGGACGAAGGCGCCGCGGCCGGCGATGCGTTCGCCGCCCTTCAGCCCTTGCACGATCTGGGTGAAGCCGGCTCCAGAGCGACCGGGCGTTACGGACTGGGCCCGGAACCCGCCGTCCTCAGCCACGAACACGACGGAGCGGCCCTGCACGGTCTGCACGGCTTCCGACGGCACCGTCGGATAGCCGCCGGTCTCCGTCGAGATGGCGGCGCTCACGGCCGCGCCGGGCGTCAGGCGCCCGCCGCTCGGGCGCGCGCGGACCACGGCGGCTCCGGTGGCGCCCTGCGCCAGCGGGGCGACACCGACAATGACCGCGTCGGCTTCCGCCCCGTCGGAGCCGATGACCTTGAGCGGCGCGCCCACGCGCAGCTTGGCGGCGGCTTCCGCCGGGGCGTTGAATACCACTTCAACCTGGGCGGGGTTGGCCACCTCGGCGACCGCCCCACCCTGGCTGACGAAGCCGCCGGGCGCGACCTGCAGACCCGTCACGATCCCCGCAATGGGGCTGCGGACGAAGGTCTCGCCCGAGACGCCGGGTCCTCCAGCCGCAGCCACCTTGGCTCTGGCGGAGACCGCCTCGGCGCTGGCCCGGGCCGACGCGGCTCGCGCCGCATCGAAGTCCTGTCGAGCGGTGACGCCCGCCTTGAACAGACGCTCTTCCCGCGCGAGCGCCGCCCGAGCGGCTTCGGCCTCTGCGCCGGCTGCCACGGACTCGGCCCGGACCGCGGCGCCTTCGGCGCTCCGGATCACGGCGAGACCGGCGCCGGCGCCAACGTTGGAGCCGGGCGCGACCAGCACGCGGAGCACAGCTCCAGACACAGGAGCGGCAACGGCTGCGCGGGCGCTGGGGGAAGCTTCCACGCGCCCGGTGAGGCGCAGGTCGCCGGCTCCGCCGCGCGAGACGGTGACCACCGCGATGCCAGCGGCGCTCGCCTGTTGCGGGGTGAGCTTGACCTCGGAGCCGCCACCTTCGGCGTGCTCCCCCTCCTCCGCGTGCTCTTCTTCGACGGGAGCTTCAGGACGGTTGATCACGGTGGACAGCGCGAAGCCGCCGACACCGGCCAGCACGACGGCCGCCGCGACGGCGCCGTAGAGACGCTTATCGTCGGTCTTCATCATTGTTCTCCAGGGGTAGCGACGCCGCTCAGCCGCGCGACGGCGGCTTGGGCGCTGATCCGCTCGACGGCGGCTGCGATGGTCTGTTCGCGCGCTTCGGCGAGCGCGCGGCGTGCGGCGACAAGTTCGGTCAGTGGCAGGCGACCGGCTTCGTATCCGATGCGGGCGAGACGGTAGGCTTCCAGTGCGGTGCTCTCGCCCTGGCGCGCGGCGCTGAGACGGCTCTCCGCCGCCGCGGTGCGCGCCGCGCTCGTGCGCACCGCCGACTCGGCTTCCAGGCGAGCCGCGTCGAGCCGCGCCTCGGCGGCGGCGGCCTCGGCGCGCGCTGCGGCGATATTGCCGCGGTTCTGATCGAACAACGGCAGGGGGACGGACACGCCTGCGACCAGCGCCGAGGCGTCGTCCTCCTCGAAGCGGCGAACCCCGATCGAGACGGTCACATCCGGCACGGCCCGCCGACGCTCGACGCGCAGGCGGCGGGCGGCCGCCTCACGCTCCGCCTGGGCCGCCAAGTAGGAGGTGGTCGCCGCGGCCGCTGGGGTCGCGCCGGGGTAGATGGGGGCGCTGGACTCCAGCAGGCTCGCTGGAATGGAGGTGATGGGAGCCGGCGCGCCGGCCAGGGCCGTAAGCGCGCCCAAGGCTGTCTCGCGCGTCGCCTGGGCTGCCTGAACAGCCGCCTGGGCCGATTGGACGGCCGCCTGCGCCTGGAGACGGCGAAGCTCGGCCTCGCGACCCGCGTCGACAAGCGCCGAAGCGATGCGGGCGTCCTCCTCCGCGAGCGTCAGGCTCTCGCGAGCCAGCTGAAGGCGTCGTTCCGAGGCCTCGGCTTCCGCATAGGCCGTAGCGAGGTCGAACGCGTACTCCGCTGCCGCACGCCGGGCCTGGGCCCGCGCGGCCTCGACCTCGGCGCGACCGGCCGCGACCCGAGCGGAGCGCTTGCCGCCGAGCTCCAGGGTCTGGCCGACCCGCGCCGTCGTTTCCGACAGGCTGGTTCCGCGGAAGGGTCCCGAGCCGGAGAAGTTCTCGACCTCGAGTTCGAGAGTGGGGTTGGGCAGGACGCCCGCCTGACGGGCGAGCCCTTCGGCGCGGGCGATGTTGGCGCGCGCTTCGGCGAGCCTGGGGGCGGATGCCTGCGCCTGCGCCAGCAGTGCGGCGAACGGCGGTGCAGGCTCGGCCATGGCGGCGCCGGCTGCGCCGAGGCTGGCCAGCAAGAGCAGTCCCGCCAAAGGCGAGCTGCGGAAGTCGAGTTTCATGGTGTCCCTCTTGAACGTGACGGATGGGGCGCGCGAACGCGCGAACCGTCAGGCTCTGGGAGGTCGGATCAGCCCGAACTTGGGATCGGAGGTCGGCACCCGGTCACGCACGAACGGGTGGGCGACCGCCAGCAGCGGCGCCGAAAGCTCGCTCGCGGGCGGGGTCGCCGGCACATAGGGCGCGCTGTGATGGCAGTGTCCGTGGACGCAGATGCCCGGGCGCTCGTCGAGGGGCCGCGGATCAAGGTGGTCGGCGGCGGCATCGGCGATGGGCATCTCAGCCGCCACGGCGCTGAGGCTGCCCTCATCGCGACAGAGAAGGCCGTCGAGCCCTGGCCCGAGCGTGAGCACGGTCAGCACCAGCGCGGCGAGCGCCATGCCGACCTTGCGCCACCAGGGTGAGGTTCGTGCCATCGCGCCGGACCTATACCGAGGCCGATGACGGACGGGAATGCGTTATAAGATCCGCCTTGCCGGCCACCTTCAGTTCCTGGCGCGCCTGCACCGTGATCTGCCAGGCCGAGCGCAGGAAGACCGCGGCCAGCAGCACGCCGACGATCAGGTCCGGCCATCGGGAGCCTGTAATCATGACCGCGACGCCGGTTGCCGCGACGGCGAGGCACTGGATCAGGTCATTGCGGGTGCAGAGCCACACGGAGCGCACGTTGGCGTCGCCCTCCCGGAAGCGCACCAGCAGCAGCGCAGCCGCAAGATTGATCGCGGCGCCGAAGAGCCCCAGGCCGGAGATCGTACCGCCCTCGGGCGCCGCGCCAGTCGCCGCGCGCCAGATCGCAAGTCCGACGATACCCACGGCCATCGTGGCAAGGCTGGCGCTCTTGAAGAACGCCGCCCCCGAGCGAACCTGGACGCTCTTCCCAATCACCCAGAGACTGAGGGCGTAGGTCGCGGCGTCGGCTGCGAAATCCAGGGTGTTGGCGGCCAGCGCTGCGGAGGCCGCAAGCCAGCTCCCCACCGCTACCACGGCGAAGCCCAGCACATTGAGTGCGATCACGGCCCGCAGCGCACGCTTGTACGCCGGCGATGCGCCATCGAAAGCGACCGGGCTACCGCAGCCGCACCCGGCAGCGGCCGGTTTCTCAGAGGTCGAGCAACTGGACATGTCGGCACCCTGCACCCTCTAGTGGCTAGAGGATCAAGCGCCTATTTCAGGGACCAGAGGAGGACGCATGAGCGCGCTCACAATAGGCAAGCTCGCCAAGGCCACTGACGTGAAGGTGCCGACAATCCGCTTCTACGAGCAGATCGGTCTCCTTCCGGAGCCCGACCGCACCGAAAGCGACCGTCGCGTCTACGACGATGCAGCGGTTCGCCGGCTGGCGTTCATCAAGCATGCCCGGCAGCTTGGCTTCTCGGTGGATGCCATCCGCACCCTGCTCGACCTGGCCGACCATCCGGATCGGGCATGCGACCAGGCGAACGCCCTGGCCGCGGAACAGCTGACGTCGGTCGAGGCCAAGATCTCCCAGTTGCAGGCGCTGCGGTCCGAGTTGAAGCGCATGGTCGACGCCGGCTGTCACGGCGTGGCGGGCGAGTGCCGGGTCATCGAAACCCTCGCTGATCACAGCCTCTGCACCCATGACCACACCGCCCCGAAGCGGCTGGAGACAGCCTGACATGCCGGCTTGCCCCCACGTCCACGGTTCCACGGCGGCTCGAAGGGATGTTGCGGCTGCCATGGAAGCGGCCGAGCGCCGCTGCGCGGTCGCTGGGGAGCGATGGACCCCGTCGCGACGTCGGACCTACGAGTTGCTCTTGCAGGCAGGCTCCCCGGTGAAGGCGTACGACCTGATCTCGTCGTATGCGCACGACGGGGAACCTGTGGCGAAGCCACCCACCATTTACCGAGCGTTGGAGTTCCTCACAGCGCAGGGACTAGTTCACCGGATCGAGAGCATGAACGCCTTTCTCGCTTGCGGGTCCAACCCCCACGGACGTTCGACAGAGTTCCTGATCTGTGACTGCTGCGGGCGCGTCGAGGAGCTTGGCGTGGGAATGGATGGGGCTGCATTCCCGGCAGCGTCAGCCCGCGGCTTCAGGCCCTCGCGGATGGTCATGGAGGTGCACGGCGCCTGTGTCGACTGCAGCTCAGGGCAGCCGAACTAGCAGACCGGTCGCACAGCAGGCTGCGAATGCGCGATCTTATGAAGCGGAAGCCACAAAGCTTCACGAAGGAAGACGGCGAGGTGGGCGGATCGCCTGATCAGCGACCCGGCTCGCTGCGCCTCCTGAGCGCTGCAACTACCGTACCTTCCTAGAGGCCAAGCGGTTGCCCAATGGAAGCGGTATGGTCCAGGTTGGAGCGGTGAGTCTGACCTAACGGTTCGGCCACGTCCGACTTTGACGGGCTTGCCCGCTATGCGTCTGACGGGCGCTCGACCGATGCTGCTGAGCCGCGCCCACTGAGGCGCGGATGCATGCGAAACGAGGAAACGTCCGTATCGATGAGCAACATCAATATCCGGCGTGTGATCGACAACATCCGGTCTGGCACTACCGTTTACACGCCGGTCATTGAGTTGATCGTCAACGCTATCCAAGCGATGCCCGAAGGCCAGGCGGAGACGGGTCGTATCGAGGTGACCGTGCTGCGCGCGCAAGAGCATGGGCTGTTCGACCAGGTTCCAGCTGTCGACGGCTTCGAAGTCCGCGACAACGGTGTCGGGTTCAATAAGACGAACCGCGATGCGTTCGACGAACTCTATACCGCAAACAAGCTTAAGCAGGGCGGCAAAGGGTTTGGGCGGTTCACGTGCCTCAAATACTTCGACCGCCTGCATGTCGAGAGCGACTACCGCGAGGGCGAGACCATGCGCCATCGCACCTTCGACATGGGGCTGGAGAACGACATCATCGTTGGGGAGACCGTCAGGCCCTCCGATGCCGAACACAGCGGAACAAGCGTCACCATCTCCGGAATTCGCGCGATAAAGCTGCAGGATCGGAGCGTCGAGATCATTGCGCGCTCCCTGGTCGAGAAACTCCTGCCCTACCTCGTCGACACTGCGGTGCCCTGCCCCCGCATCATCGTGCAGGACGCGGACGGCGCAAACGCTGTGGTGCTCAACGACTATCTGAGCGGCGGTGAAGGCCATATCTCAGAGATGACGGTCCCTGCGCCGCTCTTCACGTTGCCGGCCACGGACGGCCCCCGCGAATTCCTGGTGCGGGTGTTCAAGTTCTACTCGCCGCGCAGCCAGAAGAGCAAAATCAGCCTGGTCGCCCATCGGCGCGAAGTGACGGATGTCACCATCCAGACCTATGTTCCGGAGTTCGCCGACGAGTTTCACGACGCCACCCTGCCCGCTGATGGGGGTCGCGACCGGAACTACATCGTCAAAGCCTACGTCTATGGCTCCTATCTCGACGAGAACGTGTCGCTCGAACGCGGGGCGTTCCACTTCGGCCGTGACACCGACCTGCTCTTGGGCGTCTCGCAGGCTCAGATCGAAAGCGCTGCCGCAGACATCACGCGGGAGGCGATGGGCAAAGACATCAGCACTCGGAGGGAACGGAAGCAGAAGCGGATCGACGCTTACGTCGCGAACGAAGCCCCCCGGCACGCCAGCGTAGCCGCGGAGGCAGACTTCTCGAGCCTGCCAATGAACCCCTCGGACACCGAGATCGAGATCCACCTTCAGCGCCATAAGCATGCTGTAGAGATCAAGACGCGGAGCGAGGTCGCGACCATCTTGGCTAAGGAAGATATGTCGGCCCTAAGCGAGCAGGTCACCAAGGTCCTCGCGCAGATCTCGCAGACCAGCAAGAACGACCTCGCGCACTATGTCTCCATGAGGAAGTGCGTCCTCGACCTCTTCCGGAAGTCGCTCGAGCGCGACAAGGACGGCAAGTACAAGTCAGAAGGTGAGGTTCACGACATCATCGTGCCTCGCCGCAAGGACAGCGACGAGCTCGACTACGAAGACCACAATCTCTGGATCCTGGACGAGCGCCTGAACTTCGCGGACTACCTGACATCTGATCTGCCGATGAACGGGCCCCAATCTGATCGGGGCGACGTGACCATCTTCAACCACAAGGTGGCGTTCCGCGGAGAAAACGAAGCCAGCAACCCGATCATCATCTTCGAGTTCAAGCGGCCGCTGCGGCACGACTTCGCCAACGCCTCGTCGGATGACGATCCCGTGGAGCAAGTCGTCCGCTACGTCAGGCGTTTCCGCTCGGGCGAGTTCCAGACGCCAGAGGGGCGCGATCATCGTGACCGAGACTACGCCCTTCTACGGTTACGTTGTGTGCGACCTCACAACGAAGGTTCGGGACTGGGTGCGCGACGTCAAGGATTTCACGCCCATGCCGGATGGGCTCGGATGGTACCGGTGGTACAGCAACATGAACCTCTACATCGAGGTGCTGAGCTGGGACAAAATCCGCAAAGACGCTGAGATGCGGAACAAGATCTTCTTCCACAAACTCGGCATCTGATCGCACGCGAAGTCGATCTACTCGCGCAGGGCCGACATGCGCCAGGAGCGGACTCTCATTGCAAGCCGAAGGCCTGCATCAAGCATCCGTCGCTCCGGCTAAGCCTGCTTCAGCTTGCGGATGGCAGCGACGCCGAACTCTCAGCAAGCGGTTATGTGAACCGTCTTTTCACGACCGGACCGCTGCGAGATTAAGAACACACAATGCTGGCCGAAATCGGCCGATGGGCGGATCGCCTCTAGGCGATGGGCGCTGGTCGGCGCTGGCTGGCCGCCCGGGCGAGGTTCGCCGCCACGCTGACGACGCGCAATTTCGCATGAGCTTGGTGGAACGCGCGGAACGCAGCCTCATCGGCGGGGCGAACAAAGGTCGTAGTGGTTTGAGCATCTGCGCCGCTCGTCAGCACGCCGGCCGGCACTGAGCCGACCCAGCCCTGAGCCTGACGAAAACTGAGGATGATCGAAGCGAAGCTCGGATCGTCATGATCGACATGGGCCTCGGCCTGCGCAATGCGCGCGCCCGTTAGAGCGCATGCAACGACACCGTTCGAAGAGCGCGCGAATTCGGCGCGCATGAAGGCGGCGAGCTCACCGGCGACCGCTCGGCGACAGGCGTCGGCGAATTCCAGATCCTGGGATTTCGCCCGCCCTTCGATCGCCGTGAGGTAACTGAAATCGGTCGCCTCACCGTTAGGCCGCACCAGCCAGAACCCCGGCGTCGCGAAGCCGGCCCCTGTGTTCAATCGCCGCTCGAACCGGACGATGCCTGCCGTCCCCTTACGCTCTTCGGCCGGCAGCACAGCATCGAGCCGCACGACCAGGGCTGCAAGGTCGTCATGATGACCCGGATCATCGACAGGGGCACCATTGGCATAGGTGTGGAGAATCTCTTTGAAATGGGCCTTGGCCGCCTTTTGCGACGCCCAGGCCTTGCCGTTCGTCAGGGTGATTGCCGCCACAGCACAGGCTCCGCAACGCTACTTCATGAGCCCGTACTTCTTCATCAAGCCTGCGACCCTGTCGATATGAGGCTGAATGGCGCTCTTCTGCGGAGGCGCGTAACCCACCTGGCTATGGTGGGCCGGATCGCAGAACCGCACCGTGTCCTTCATGCCGGCGTGGTCTTCCGGTGCGGTGCCGGGGATCACCCTGAAGAGTTCGAGCAACTGGCCTGAATTCGCAGTGTCGTAGTTGGCAGGCGGCTGTTGGCCGGTTTTCCCGAGGTGAAGCTCGCGCACAAACTCCTCAACGAGCACGCGCAGGCGATCGACGGCGTATTGGCGATTGGCCTCATTGCCGGCGGCCGCGCCCTTGATCTCCGCCAACTGCTGCTGGAGCCGCGCCTGCAGCACGATCACAGGGCCGGTCTGAAGGTAGTTCTCGTAGTGGAAGAGTTGTGTCGACCGGTGGAGGTTCAGGGCGCGCAACTTGTCCGTGACACTGCGCACGTGGGACAACACCACCACCTGTTTGCCGTGGTCGTCGATGAGATGGGGGACGACTTGGGCGATGAAGGCTTCGGCATGGTCGTCATCCATTGCCTGAACCGGATCGTCCAGAAGGATGAAACCAAACGGTGAGGTCTTGGTGGTGGCGCGCATCAGCCAGACGGCCAAGCCGAGGCAATTCAACTGACATTCACTGAGGTTGGCCGCGGCCGGCATCCGTACGCCGAAGCTGGTGGCGTGCAGCTTCAAGGCGTCGTTGGCCGGCTCCATCGTGTCGAACCCGACGAGCGCGCCTTGGTTCAGCAGCTTGTAGAGGTGCGCGACCTCTGTTCCCCGCGATTTCAGCAGGTCTTCTTGCTTGCGCTGAGCACTTGCTTCGACCGCACGGATCAGCACCTGAGTCTCTTCAAGAATAGCGGCGTATCGCGCCAAGGTCTCCACCGCGTCCCCGAGGGCAAGCGCCTTTCCGACCGCGTCGATCCGGGCGACCACATTGTTGCCGGCGATCACGGCCTCAACCGATCCGGCCACCAGCCCCCAACCCACCTCGTAGGCGTCGAGTGCTTGAGCGAATGCGCGCGCGGCGCTCTCTAGCGCCGCTCTCGCGGCCTTTCGATCCTCCACCAAACCGGGCAGGCCTGCCGCCGTTCCGGCGCGCTCACGTGTGGCCGTCCCAAGTTCTTTGTTGCGTCGCAGGGCGTCGCCCAACTCGCGCTGCCGCAGCGCGAAGGTGTCATGAGCCGCCAGGTAGTCATCGAGATGCTCATGCGCACCGAGGATCGTGACGAGGCCACTCCGGCCGATCTCGTCCAGCCCGCGCAGGCCTAGGGCCGTGACAGCGCTGACCGCGGGGTTAAAAGCTTCCTGCCAGGACTGCGAGACTTTCGTCAGGATGTCGGTCGCGGTAACCAGCTCCTCAGAGGCTGCGATCCGCTCACGCAGCGCGGCCTTATGGGCGTCGCCGAGCGTCGGCTCTTCGCACATGGGGCAGTCGGCCCGATCGCCGGCGATCGCCAAGCCCTCCGACCAGAACCTGAGCAGCGCGGCGCTGTAGCTGGCGGCGGTCGCGGCGGAAACCGCGGCCACCGCATCATCGACTGTCGCGGACGCGGATTGCAGCGCACTCAGTCGATCGACGGCGTCGCGCTTCAGATCCGCGTGGTTCTCCGCGAGCGCCACAGGCGCAGTGTCGAAAACGGCGCGGCCGACAGTCGCCCGCGCGGCGCGCAGCGCCTGGATCGCTTCTGCTCGGTTGGCGCAAGGCTGACCGGTCAACTCGGCTGCGCCGGCAAGTAGCGCGGCTTCGTCTCGCACCAGGTCAACAGACACCGGCGCCTCACCCCACCGTCGGGCCACGTCGGTGGTCGCCGGGGTTAGGGCGAGGCCCTGAACCAAGGCCGAGAGCTTCGCACGCGCCTCCGTCACGGCGGCGGGCGGCGTCCGCTGAAACGAGCCACGGGCGCTTTCCAAAGCAGATTTGAGGTTGGTCAGCTCCTCCAGACCGAACGCCGCACAGATGGCGTCGCGTCGGTCCTTAGGTTTGGAATGGACGAACGTCTGCAATCCATGCTGCGCGACCACGGGGTAGAAGGCCTCGAGCGCGTTTATGCCAAGACTGGAGAAGGCACCGGAGACGCCGTCGATGAACGTCTCCGACGACTCCTTCGGCCCCAGCCGCCGGCTCAGCTCGACGTCTTTGCCATTGAGATGGACCTTCAGAGAGACTTCGGTCGGCGTCCCGCCATGAACGTTGGCGAAGGTGTTGGCGTACTCAGCCTTGCTGAAATCCTCCCCCCGCTGGCGGCGCTTCGTGGTGCCGTAGAACAGCCACTCGATAGCCTCGGCGAAACTCGTCTTGCCATGGCCGTTCGGCCCGTAGAACAGGACGAGATCCTTATCGAGGTCGATGGGGTCGGCCGCGCTGCCGAAGCCCCGGAAATTACGGACGGTGAGAGCTTTCAGCCGCATCGGCCGGCTCCTGCAGGGCTTTCTCCATTACGTCCTTGAGGCGCGTGACCAAGTCGGCTGTTTTGACCGTCGGATTGCGGTGGCCGGCGATGAAGGTAGCTATCAGCTGCTTCGACAATTCGTCCTGTCGGCTAGCCCCGAACTCGTCCAGATGACTCCTGTCGGTCATGTCCACTCCGCCCCGCTCCAGCACCATCTAAAGCAAAGCTGTCACGCGGCGCGAGTCTCGAAACTGTCGCAAGCAATGGTCAGTGTTCGAGACAAGGATTTGCCACACGAGCCGGGCTCAGGATTCGGCGCCCTACCCTTACTTCCGACAAGCCAGATGCTCCCGATAGCAGCTAAGTCAGAAGTTGTTACTCGGCAGTCCCTGCGCCCACCCGAGAAGCGGACCTTGCGAGCGTCAGCTAAGGGTCAGAACTCGCCCATTCCCGCGCGAACGGCGTCGTTTGTACTACGCGCTTGAGAGGCCCCTTCCCTGCACGCAGCAAGTGCGATTCCATGCAAGCAGGTCAGGAGAATTGCAGATGCCTACTGACGTCTCCGGTGCGCTAGGCGGCTCGGGGCCGCGCTACCGGCGCACAGTCCGCCGGGCGGAACTTCGCCGCATTGTTCCGTTGGCCGACACGACCATCTACGAGCTTGAGCAACGTGGCGAATTTCCGCGCCGATTCAACCTGACACCGCGGTGCGTCGTCTGGGATCTGGCGGAGGTGGAAGCTTGGATCGATGAGCGTCGCCGCGCGTCAGACGCCTCCCTCATTGCCAGGTCGCCCTCTCCGGACGTCCGCCAGCGCCGTGCGCGACCGGTCAGACAGTAGCGTCTAACGGGCCCAGCTCCATGCTCGGCGGATAGAGCGTCGGCGCACGCTTCCGGCCATCAACCCACGCGTCGACCATGTCGGCCCATTCCTGGAGCATGTGCCGTCGCTGCGGCTCGTACTCGGCCTTGTTGTAGACGCCCCGAGACGAGCGGCTGTCCTCATGGGCCAGAGCCTTCTCGATCCAGTCTCGGTTGAAGCCGAGCTCGTTCAGCAAGGTTGAGCCGGTCCGCCGCAGGTCGTGAACCGTGAACGGTTCGAGTGGCAGCCCCTCCTTCTTCGCGCGTTCCGCGACCGCCGTCGTGATGCGGTTGAAGGTAGCGCGGGACATTGGTGCGTCGGCATCGTAGCGCGACGGCAGCAGGAACCGAGAGTTTCCTGCGCAGGTCTTCAGCGCGATCAAGATGTCGAGGGACTGCTCCGACAGGTAAACATTGTGGGCCTTCGAGCGCTTCATCCGCTCCTTCGGGATGGACCAGACCGCGTTCTCAAAGTCGACCTCATCCCAGGTTGCGTCCTGCAGCTCGCTCTTCCGGACCATCGTGAGCAGGATCAGCTTCAGACCGAGCCGGATAGTCGGCAGCGTCGGCACATGCTCCAGCTGCTTCAGCATGATCCGGATCTCGGTAGGCGATAGGGCGCGATCCTTCGCCACGAAGGTTGCGATCGACGCGGGTCCGACCTCGTCCGCGGGATTCCGGACCTTTTCACCATGGAGGATCGCGAAGCCGTAGATCTGTTTGAGGATGTCCCGGACATGGATTGCGGTAGCGGGAGCGCCGCGACCCTTGATCTTGGCGCACAGGGCTCGCAGGTCGTCCGGCGTGATCTCCGACAACAGGCGATTGCGAAAGGCCGGAAGCAGGTCGCGTTCGAAGATCGAGCGCCTCATCGCCCTGGTGCTGTCGGCCATAGGCGCCTCTTTGAACCAGCGCTCCCCGAACTCACCGAAGCTCTTTGCCTCTAGGACCCGCCGCTTCTCGCGTTGCTTCTCCTGGGCGGGCGAAAGCCCCTCGGCCACCGCCCGACGGGCATCGAGACACTTCTCACGCGCTCGCGCCAGGGACAGACCTGATGGCCCGTACTTGCCGATCGTCAGCGTCTCGCGGCGCCCATGCAAACGGTAATCGTAGCGGAAGGTGATCGACCCCGAGGTCGTCACGTGGACGTACATGCCGTCGCGGTCAGCGACCTTATACGCCTTCTCCTTGGGCTTCAGGTTCTTGAGCGCGGTGTCGGTAAGCACGGTAGACTCCAGAGAATACCGTCACCCCCTTCGGAGCGACTCCAAACACCAGCTTTCCTTTATATTTCCGAGGCTTCCGCTCTCAAAAATACCGTCACGCGGTGCTTTCCAGATGACGGTATCGCCGAGACTCATCGCGAGCAAGCGGGAGGGACGCCGTCATGACTACCGCCAGAACGAGCTGCTGCTCCCCGATAGGTACCGATAGATGACGGCAGCAATCACGTTTTTGTTCAATGACTTACGTGGGCTTGCCGGGCTTCTGCGATAGCCTCTGAAGGCTATCGGATCATTCCCACTCGATCGTCCCGGGGGGCTTGGACGTCACGTCATAGACGACGCGGTTCACGCCCCGCACCTCGTTGATGATCCGGGTGGCGCAGCGGCCCAGCACCTCCCAGGGGAACTCGAAGAAGTCGGCGGTCATCCCGTCCGTCGAGGTGACGGCGCGCAGGGCCAGGACGTCCTCGTAGGTGCGCGCGTCGCCCATCACCCCCACCGTCTTCACCGGCAGGAGCACGGCGAAGGCCTGCCAGATGGAGTCGTACAGCCCGGCCTTGCGGATCTCGTCCAGGTAGATCGCGTCGGCCTGCTGCAGCACCGCCACCTTCTCCCGGGTAATCTCGCCCGGGATGCGGATGGCCAGGCCCGGCCCTGGGAACGGATGACGGCCCACGAAGGCCGGCGGCAGGCCCAGCTCGACGCCAAGGGCGCGCACCTCGTCCTTGAACAGCTCGCGCAGCGGCTCGACCAGCTTCAGCTTCATGTAGTCCGGCAAGCCGCCCACGTTGTGGTGGCTCTTGATCACCGCCGACGGCCCGCCGCGCGCGGAGACGCTCTCGATCACGTCCGGATAGAGGGTGCCCTGGGCCAGGAAGGTCGCGCCTTCGATCTTGGCGCTCTCCTTGTCGAACACCTCGATGAACAGCCGACCGATGGTCTTTCGCTTGGTCTCCGGGTCGGTCACCCCGGCGAGCTCGCCCAGGAAAAGATCAGCCGCATCCACGTGAACCAGCGGAATGTTGTAGTGATCCCGGAACATGGTCACGACCTGCGTCGCCTCGTCCTTCCGCAGCAGGCCGGTGTCGACGAACACGCAGGTCAGCTGCTCGCCGATCGCTTCGTGGATCAGGACGGCGGCCACCGAGCTGTCCACGCCGCCCGAGAGGCCGCAGATCACCTTGGCGTCCCCCACCTGCTCGCGGATCTTGGCCACCTGCTCCTGGCGGTAGGAGGCCATGGTCCAGTCCCCCTTCAGTCCGGCGATCCGGTGGGTGAAGTTGCGCAGGATCAGGGCGCCTCGGGGTGTGTGGGCCACCTCGGGGTGGAACTGGATGCCGTAGAAGCGCCGGCCCTCATCGGCGATGACGGCATAGGGACTGCCGTCGGAGGTGGCGACCACCTCGAACCCCTGCGGGATCGCGGTGATCTTGTCGCCATGGCTCATCCACACCGTCTCGGTGTGCCCGAGGTCGCCCAGGCCCTCCAGCAGCGGGCTTTCCTGCCGCACCTGGATCTCGGCGCGGCCGAACTCGCGGTCGTGGCCGCTCTCCACCGCCCCGCCCAGCTGGGCGCACATGGTCATCTCGCCGTAGCAGATGCCCAGCACCGGCACGCCGAGTTCGAAGATGCGCTGCGGCGCCGCGGGGCTGTCGTCCTCGTGGGCGCTGGCCGGGCCGCCGGAGAGGATCACCGCCTTGGGGGCGAAGGCGTCCAGCATCGGCTCGACCTTGTCGAACGGATGAATCTCGCAATAGACGCCGCTCTCGCGGAGCCGGCGCGCGATGAGCTGGGTCACCTGGCTGCCGAAATCGACGATCAGGACCTTTTCGTGAGCGGGCGTGGTCATGGGGCTCCGTTAGCGGGCTTTCTCCAGCACAGCGACATAGAAGCCGTCGGTGCCGGAGGATCGGGGGGTCAGGCGCAGGTCGCCGGCGGCGGTGAGGAAACGGGCCAGCTCGGGGTCGGCCGTGGCGGGCCGCCGGGCGAACTCGGGGTGGCGCTCGAGGAAGGCGGCGACGCGATCCTCGTCCTCCTCCGGCAGCACCGAGCAGGTGACGTAGATCATTCGGCCGCCCGGCTTCACGAAGCCCGCTCCGTCGTTCAGCACCAGGTCCTGGTCCGCCTGGCGCTTGGCCAGGGTTTCCGGGGTCAGCCGCCACTTGGTGTCGGGATGCCGCCGCCACGAGCCCGTGCCGCTGCACGGCGCATCGATGAACACCACGTCCATCTTGCCCGCCAGGTCCTTCAGCGGCTCGGGGTTGAGCGGCGTACGGACCTGCAGGTTGCGGACGCCAGCCCGGTCGCCCCGGCGGATGGTGTCGGTCAGGCGCCGCGCGTCGCTGTCGTAGGCATAGATCTGGCCGGTGTTGTTCATGGCCGCCGCGAGCGCCAGCGTCTTGCCGCCGCCGCCGGCGCAGAGGTCCAGCACCTGCTTGCCCTTCACCTCGCCCGCGGCCGAGGCCGCCACCTGGGAGCCCAGGTCCTGCACCTCGAACCAGCCCTTCGAGAACTGGGGGATGGCCTCGACGGCCCCGCTCCGGTCCGCCGCGGCGGGCGCGGGGATGCGCAAGGCGTTGGCCGCCAACCCTGGAGGCTGGGCGTCGAAGGGGGTGAGCGCCTTCAGCGCCCGCGCCGGGTCGGTCTTGATCGTGTTGACCCGCAAGTCCACCGGCGCGCGTTCGGCCAGCGCTGCGCCCTCCGCCGCCCGATCCTCGCCGAAGGCTCGCGCGAAGGCGGCGTCCAGCCAGTCGGGGTAGTCGCCGCGCACCGCCGGCGGCGCATCCGCGAGGTCCCGCGGCGTCGCCAGGGCCTGGCGTTCGGCGTCGGTGAGCGGCCCATGGCCATGCACCTCATCGCCCGCCGCGTCGGCCAGCCGGTCCAGCGGCCAGCCCCAATGCAGGTGCAGCGTGCCCAGCACGGCGGCCCGCAGGCTGTCGTCCCCCATCCTCCAGGCCAGCGAGCGGCGGCGGCGCAGGACGTCCAGCACGAGGCCGGAGATGAAGGCGCGATCCTTCGAGCCCGCATACCGCGCGCCCTCGCCCCAGGACTTCATGGCGAGGCGGACGGGCCTGTGCCGCGTCTCGATCTCGGTGAGGACCTCAATGGCCGCCGTCAGGCGTCCGCCGTCTCGCATCAAGTCACCTGAATAGGGCCACGAGCACCATCACGAGCCCGACCATGGAAACGAGCCACACCAGCGTCCGGACCGTGGGGATCCCGGACGCATAGAGCGGCGCATAGAGCGCGCGGCCGCCGACGTAGAGGCCCGCGCCCCAGACCGTCAGCGGCCCGCCCAGCTTCCCCGCCACGGCGCAGGCCAGGACGGCGGCCGCGAAGAAGGAGAAGGTCTCGGCGAAGTTCCAGAAGGCCCGCTCCAGGCGCGCGGCCACGCCGCCCAGCGGCATGGGCGTGTCGCGCGGACCCGCGGCCCACTTCAAGTCGCCCTGGTGCGCCCGCGCCGCCGCCGCCGCCCAGAGGAGCTGGACCAGCCCCACGGCGACCGCTGCGCCGAGGAGCTTCAGCTCCACCGCCAGTTCACTGCCCATGCTTTCGCCTCCCCGTTCGAGCCCGGGTCTAGCCGGCGCTCGGATAGTTCGGGGCCTCGCGCGTGATCATCACGTCGTGGACGTGGCTTTCGCGCAGGCCCGCGCTGGTGATGCGGATGAACCGGGCCCGCTCGCGGAACAGCGGCAGGGTCGGGGCGCCGACGTAGCCCATGGCGGCGCGCAGGCCGCCCACCATCTGGTGCAGGATCGGCGCGATAGGGCCCTTGTACGGCACCTGGCCTTCGATCCCCTCGGGCACCAGCTTCAGGGCGTCCTTCACGTCCTTCTGGAAGTAGCGGTCGGCCGAGCCCTGACCCATGGCGCCCACCGAGCCCATGCCCCGATACGACTTGTAGCTGCGGCCCTGGTAGAGGAAGACCTCGCCCGGCGCCTCGTCGACGCCGGCGAACACCGAGCCCATCATGGCCACCGAGGCGCCCATGGCGAGCGCCTTGGCCAGGTCGCCCGAATACTTGATCCCGCCGTCGGCCACGACCGGCACGTCCGAATCCGCCGCCGCCCGCACGGCGTCGGCGATGGCGGTGAGTTGGGGCACGCCCACGCCCGCCACGATGCGGGTGGTGCAGATGGAGCCGGGACCGATCCCGACCTTCACCGCGTCCGCCCCGGCGTCGATCAGCGCGCGTGCGGCGTCATAGGTGGCGATGTTGCCGGCCACGATCTGGACGCGGTTGGTCTCGCGCTTCACCCGCTGCACGGCGTTGGCGACCTCGGCGTTGTGGCCGTGCGCGGTGTCGATCACCACCACGTCCACCCCGGCGTCCACCAGGGCCATGGAACGCTCGTAACCCGCATCGCCCACCGTCGAGGCGGCGGCCACCAGCAGCCGCCCCTGGGCGTCCTTGGCCGCGAAGGGGTGGGCCTGGGACTTCTCCATGTCCTTGACGGTGATCAGGCCGACGGCGCGATAGTCGTCGTCGACCACGATCAGGCGCTCGATCTTGTGCCGGCGCAGCAGGTCGCGCGCCTCGGCCTGGCTGACGCCCTCACGGACCGTGACCAGGCCCTCGTGGGTCATCAGCGCCTTGGCGGGAATGTCGTCGCGCCCCTCGAACCGCATGTCGCGGTTGGTGAGGATGCCGCACAGTCGGCCGTTATGGTCCACGACCGGAAAGCCGGAGATGTGCCGCCGCGCCTTGATCTGCCGGACCTCGCCCAGCGTGGTCTCGGGCCCGATCGTCAGCGGGTTGATGACCATCCCGCTCTCGTAGCGCTTCACTTCGCGCACCTGGTCCGCCTGTTCCTCGACGGTCAGGTTGCGGTGCAGGACGCCGATGCCGCCCGACTGGGCCATGGCGATGGCCAGGCGGCTTTCGGTGACCGTGTCCATCGCGGCGGACACGAGGGGGATATTCAGACTGATTTCGCGCGTGAACCGGGTCGAGACATCCACCTGCGTCGGCATGACGTCGGACGGGCCGGGTTCGAGCAAAACATCGTCGAAGGTCAGACCTTCGCGGATCTGCATGAGACTCTCCGTTTTGCGGTCCGCGTATAGGGGTTGGACGGCTAGCGGAGCAAGGGGCGTGAAGGGCGCGTTCATGCGATTGCGGGCTCCTGGGCGATGCGGGGACGACGATCGAGGCCGAAGGTCATGGCGAACATGACCAGGCAGAGGGCGGTCGTGGCCATGACGGCGAGGGTCGCGGAGCGCTCCAGCGCCAGGGCGAACAGCGCCGGGCCGAGGATCTGGGCGAACAGGGCCGGCCGGCCGATCAGCGCCGAGCGCCAGGCGTAGCCTTCAGGGCCCCAGAGGCTCAGCGGCAGGACGCCCTTGGCCACGGTGAGCATCCCGTTGCCGGCCCCCTGCCCCAGCGCCATGGCCGCGCCAGCCGGCGCGCCGAGGGTCAGGAGGGCCGCCGCGCCGCTCGGGTGCATGAGCGTGGCCAGGCGCGTGGTGGCCAGCGGAGGCAGGCGACGCAGGACGGTGAACTCCAGGAACCGGACCGTGACCGCGGAGATCCCCATGAGCCCCGCGGCTGCGGCGGCGGCCTGCGGCGTCAGGCCGAAAGCGCCCAGCAGCCGCGGCAGGTGGGCGCTCATGCAGGTGGAGATGAACCAGGCGCAGGCAAACAGCACGGCCAGCTGGATCATCGGCCGGTCCCACCGCACGTCCGCATGCAGCGCCGCCGCGCGCGGGCCGTGACCCGGCGTCGGGGGACAGACCCAGGCCGTCAGCGGCAGGCACACGAGGATCTGCACGGCCGCCCAGGCGAAGTGGGCGCCCCGCCAGCCGAGCTGTTCGGCCATCCAGGCGGTGAGGGGCCAGCCCACCACCGAACCGAGGCCGCCGATCAGCGCCACCGCGGTGATCGGGCGGCGGGCGCCCTCCCCGTACAGCGAGACCAGAATGGCGAAGGGCGTCGGCGACAGACCTAGCGCCTGCCCGAACCCGATCACCGCCATGCCGGCCGCCAGGCCCACGCCGTCCTTGGCGACGCCCACGATCACCAGCCCCAGCGCCAGGACCACGTGGGAGGCGAGCAGGACCTGCTTGCCGCCCCGCTCGTCGATGCGCCGGGCCACGCGCGGGGCGATGAACGCCGGCACGGCGAGCGACAGCGACACCATGCTGAAGACGAAGGTCGGCGAGAGTCCCAGGTCCCGGCCGACGGCGTCGCCGAGCACGCCCATCAGGTAGAAGCTGGAGGCGAAAGCCGCGATCTGCCCCAGGCCGAACCCGCCGACGACGAGCGCCTGGGGTCGCTGGAGGGGGTTGCGGGCTTCCATGGCGAGCTAGTGCCTGGATTGCGGATGCGAGGAAATCGACTTATTCGATTTTCCATGTTCCAAAATCTCACATCCGGGCCGCTGCCTTCGTTGAACGCCTTGCGGGCGTTCGAGGCGATGGCGCGGACCGGACGGGTTACCCTGGCGGCCGAGGAACTCCACGTGACCCACTCGGCGGTCAGCCGGCAGGTCAAGGCGCTGGAGGCCGCGCTGGGCGTACGGCTGTTCACGGGCCCCAAGAACCGGCTGGAGCTGACCGCCGCCGGACGCGAGCTGCTGCCCGCCCTGACCGAAGCCTTCGACCAGATCGCGGGGGTCGTGCGCCGGGTGCGGATCGGCGGCGAGGACCTGCACATCGCCGTCAACGCCAGCCTCTCCGTCAAATGGCTGATCCCGCGGCTCGCCGGGTTCCAGGCGGCGCATCCCGAGATCCGCCTGGTGCTGTCCGAGCTGGCGGCCCACGCCACCTCGCACCGGGGCGCGCAGGCGGTGGTGCGGATCGTGCCCCTGAAGCGGGTATCAGAGCCCAACTGCACCGCCTTCATCCGCAACGCCCTGGGGGTCGTCATGTCGCCCGCAGCAGTAGCGCGGTGGGGCGAGGACCCTCTGGCCGCGCCCCGACTGGCGGCGGCGACCCATCCCGAAGCCTGGCCCCTCTTTGCGGAGCACGCGGGGATCGAGCTGCCCCCGGCTGGCGAGCGGGCATTCCCGCACGTCCACTTCGCCATGGACGCGGCGCTGGCGGGCCTGGGCGCTGCCGTCGTGTCGTGGCCGCTGTGCGTGGACGAGGTGCGCAGTGGCCGGCTGGTGGCCCCGCTGGGCTTCCACCGCTCGGGCAGCGCCTTCGCCATCCTCACCGCGCCAGGGGCGGAGAGCCGGGCGCTGGCGAAGCTCCGCGACTGGCTGGTGGCCGAAGGAGCCAAGACGCCCGCCCCGCCCGAACCCTAGTCCTCGTCCAGCACGTCGCCCAACCGATCGAGGTGCGTCTCCCACGCGCGCCTGTGCCAGCCCACCCACCGCTCCAGGGCCGAGAACCCCGCCTGGTCTATACGGCACGTGCGCACGCGCCCGGCCTTCGCCGTGCGCACAAGCCGGCTTTCCTCCAGCACCTGCAGGTGCTGTCCCACCGCCGTGACGGTGATGTCGAGGGGGGCCGCGAGCGCCGATACGGAACTCGGGCCAAGGCTCAGCCGCCCGAGGATGGCGCGCCGGGTGGGATCGCCCAGCGCCTTGAACAGGCGGTCGAACTCTGGGCTCTGCATCAGTTCGCCAAGCTCTGCGCGAGCCGGTCCAGCAGTTGCTCCCATCCGCTCCTCCTGATCTGCGGCCCGTCAGCGTTCTCGAAGAATGCGGCCTGGTGGGTGAAGGTCAGTTTCGTCCCCTCTCCCGCGACCTGGAATTCGAAGGTGTACAGCCCGGCGGAGATGCGGCTGCCGCCGACCGTCATCGTCGCGGCGATCACGATCCGCTCGTCGGGCGCGATGTCCAGGTGCTCGCCCTCGGCGACGATCGAGACGCCAGGTAGTGGGGTGTCCTCGCCCAGGCGCCCTCGGCTGACCTCACGCCCGCCGACTCGAAAGTCGAGCTCGAACACCTCGGCGGCGTAGCCGAACCAGCGCTGCTTCTTGCTCGGATCCGAGAATGCCGCAAACACCGTCGCCACGGCCTTTGGGTAGGTGCGTTCGATCACGAAGGTGTCGTGGATCACAGGGCTCATCGCCGCCTCCTTATTGAAGTCCATACTTCAGTATCGCAGCGGCCTTTTTGTCAAGCGATGACTTCAGTATCGTGGTGCGAAGGCGTCCTACCGCACCCTTGGGGTTTGGGGGGTGGCCGCCTCGCCGCTCCAAGTTTACGTTCATCAAAGGCAATCTGGTGAGAGCGATGAGCGACGCAGTCGGCCCTGGCGATCTGGTGCTTTGCGTGAACGCCGCCCCCAATCATGTGACGGGGCGACCCGTGCCGCTGCAGGCCGGGGAGACCTATCGGGTCCTGGGCGTGATGGAGTTCGGCTGCCCCTGCGGGCGGGCCGACCATCTTCTCGACGTGGGCATCGACTGGGGGTGGTGCCAGACGCGGTTCCGGCTGCTGCCGAAACCCAAGGCCCAGGCCCGGACGCGGAAGATCTCTGCGCCGCGGGAGAAGGAGACGACCCGCTGACGGGCGGGCGTCTCCCCTCCTCCATCGCGATGGCTCAGAACGCCACGGCGCCGGTCAGGCTGAAGGCGTGGGCCTGGGCTTCGCGAGCGCCTTCATAGCGGTAGCCCATCCGGACCACGCCGCGGGCGCCGACCCGGGCCTCAAAGCCGGCCGACAGTTCCAGCGACGTGCGGCCGGGCGAGCTGGACGCTACGTCGAAGCCGGAACCCTGCAGCGCGGTGTCGATGCGGGTGCGCGCACCGTCCAGTTCCTGCAAGGCAAAGGCCGAGACGTACGGCTTCAAGGTGGCGTCGCGCAGGACGACCTGCCGCTCGGCGCGGACGCCGAGGCGGGCCTGGAAGGCGTCGCGCTTCACATCGTCGAAGCTGAGGCCGACAGCAGCGCTGCCGGCTTCCGTGACGCTGTCGCGGTCGATCCGGTCCTTGGAGAGGCCAGCGATGACGGTGACGGTCGCGGGCGCGAGGACGAAGGTGCGGCCCGCCTCGACGTCCACGGCGTAGGAGGCGCCTTCCGGCTTGGCGTAGAGGGTGGCGCCGCCGAGTTGGCGAGTGGTCTTGTAGACGTCCTTGCCGGCCTGGACGACACCGCTTGCGTAGAGCGGCCCGGAGGTCCAGCCGGCATAGGCCATGGCCTGATAGCTGAAGGCGCGTCCCGCGCCGAACTGGCCGGCCTTGACCTCGGACTCGCCGTAGCTGACTGCGCCGCCGAGGCGGACGGTGTCGCTGATCCGACGGTCAGCGCCGATCACGACGCCCAGCCGATCGTCGCGATAGCGCCCGGCGATATCGTCGGCGCCCACCTCGCGTGTGCCGCCCACGAACGACGCCCAGACCTCGCGATCGGCGGTGGCGGAGGCCGTGCGGGCGATGGCGAGACGGCGGGCGGCGCGGGCGCCGCGCAGGACCGCCTCGACCGTGTCGGCGTGGACCTCACCGGCCGCCAGGTGCAGGACACCGGCGATCTGAACCTCGTTGAGGCCGATCAGGGTGTCGGAGAAGCCGGTCGAGCCGGCGTCGCGCAGGACGTCGACGGCGCCGCCAGCGGCCTCCGCGTTCTCGGCGCCCGTGGGAATAGCGGCGTAACGGTCGGGCGTCACCGCCAAGATGACCGCGTTGGGGCGATAGACGACCTCGAAGCGGCTGTTCGCCGACAGGCCCTGCGTCGGCTGCGTCACACGGTCGAAACGGCCGGTGACGCCGCCCTCGGCCGTGACCACCTGGAAGGCGTCGCCGATGCGGGGCGTATAGGTGTTCGTGGCGTCGCCGGTGATGCCGCGGGTGATCGGCGAAATCGCGCCGGCGGCGGTGAAGACGCTCCCCGTCCCCGTCAGGACCAGGGTGTCGAAGTGACCCGCGCCGATGCCGGCGGTCGGGCCATCGATGTCGATCAACAAGGTGCCGTCGCGCTGGAGGGCGACGCTGCCGTCGACCACGAGGCGGCCGGGCGAGTTGCCGGGGGACAGGACGCCGGCGACGTTCACATTGCCCTTGATCAGGCCTGAGCCGCCGGCCGCGCCCAGGGCGTCCACGGTGACGTTGCCGGTGAAGACGTTGTTGAACTTCAACGTACCTTCCTGGACGCAGGCGCCGATGGCGTTGGCGCCGGGCGCCAGCAGGTTCAACGAGCCCGACCCGGCCTTGATCAGGCAGTTGTCGCCGCTCAGGACGCCGGTCAGGGCGACGTTGCCGGCGCCGGTGTCGATGATGGCGTTCGGGCCGCGGATGGCGAGCGACTGGGTGATCGCCAGGTCATTTTGGAGAGTCAGCGTCGTGCCGCCGCCCAGCACAATGGCGCCGTTGCTGGCGCCCAGGGCGGCCTGCGAGGTGGCGATCACCGAGCCACCGGCGATGTTGATGGACGTCAGGGTGCTGGGGCCGTCCAGGGTCAGAGCGCCGGCTCCGGTCTTGATGAGACCGCCACCGCCGGTCATCGGGCCGCTGAGCGTGAGGTTGGCGCCCGAGAAGTCGATGGTGGCGAGGCCGGCGGCGATCTCCAACGGATTGGAGACGGTCAGGTCGTTCGTGGCGATGAAGCGGGTGTTCTCGCCGAGCTGGATCACGCTGGTGAGGCCGCCAAGGGCCTTGGTGTCCGAGATGGCCAGGGCGCCGGACTGGATCGACACGCCCCCGAAGCTGTTCTCGCCCGAGAGCGTGAGGACGCCCGAGCCGGTCTTCACGAGCTGGCCGCCGCCGGTGATCGGTCCACCGAGGGTCAGTACGTGGTCGGTGTCGAAGGTGGACGGGCCCGTGGCCAGGGTGATCCGGCGCAGGATGCTGGTGTCGCCCGTGGTGCGGATCGTGCCGCCATTGACCTCGAGGTCGGCGCCCTCCGCGCCCAGGGCGGTGTCGGCGCCGATGGCCAGCACGCCCTGGTTCACGGTCACGCCGAGGAAGGTGTTGGCCCCCTTCAGCTCCAGGACGCCCTCGCCCGTCTTGATGAGCCGCCCCTCGCCCGAGATCACGCCCGACAGGACGAGATCATGGCCGCCGGTGTCGATGGAGCCGCCCTTCTCCGTGACGCGGAAGTCGAGGTTCACCGAGCTGTCGTCGACGACCTTGAGCGCGCCGCCGTCGAACACCGGGTTGACGCTGCCGCCCGCCAGGTCGGCGGCGGAGAACTGGCCGCCCGCCTCGATGTTGCGCGGCGGCGCGCCGCCACCACCACCGCCGCCACCGTCGTTGGCGCTGATCGCCGCGGCGATGTCGGTGCCGAAGATGTAGGCGTAGGTCAGGGTGACGCTGTCGCCGTTCACAAGATCGCCCAGCGTGAAGCCCATGCCGATCGTGTAGTCGCCGTTGCCCAGAAACGTACCGGCCAGGTAGCCGGCAGGGGCGGCGGTGAACCCCGGTGCGCCGGTGACGTGGGGCGCGGAGTCGTTGGAGTAGAGGCCGATCACGTACTTCGACACGGTGGCCTCGGCGTAGATCAGATCCGTCGTCGGGACCGAGCCATTGCCCTGGAAGTTGTTGGTGGCGCTGCTGTCGCCGGGCGCCGCGACGGCGTCGGGATCGGTGAAGCGCACGAACTTCAGGCCGGTGATGTCGGTCATCGCGGTGATCGTGGTGACGATCTGGAGCTGTTGGCCGTTCTCGTTGAAGCGATAGTCGTGGCTTACGCCGAGCGTGCTGCCGTAGGTCCCAGTCCAAACGGCGCGCTGGTCGAAGGTGGAGCCGCCGTGGGCGACGCCGCTGTAGTCGGTGAGCGTGCCGCTGATCTGGGCCGAACCGAGCGAGGCGTTGCTGTTGGTGGCGGTGAAGGCGCCGCCCGAGGTCGTGCCCTGGAGGACGAAGCCCTCCATCGGGGAGCCGGGAGTGAGGTAGTCGTAGGCGGGGTTGAACGTTCCCGTGCCCGCGCCGTCGTACAGGATGCCCGGCTGCACCGTGCCGCCGGTGCCAAGGGTGCCTTTGTCGTTGAGGCCGATCTTCAGATAGTCACCCTGCAGGACGAGGCTCTGGGCATGGGCCGCTGGCGCGACGGCCGCGACGATTGCGGTGCTGGCCAAGGCGCGCACAAGCCAGCGGCGGGCCGCGAGGGCGGCCACCGGCGCGGTCTCGGGGCTGAAGAATTCGTCGGCCGACGGGCTCGCTTTGGACATGACGCAACTGGCTCCGAAACTGGGAGCTCAGCGGCTAAAGGTCCTCATTCAACAGGGGGTTACGCCCACATCCCGACGCCCCATTTTGAGTATGCGTCAAACGCGCACACGCGCTGAGGTTGCAGGCCCTCACCTCAGCGCCCCCGGAAGCCCGTGGCGACGAAGAAGACCTCGGAGCTGTCCTGGCGGCTAGCCTTGGGCTTCACGTTTCGGACGTCCGTGAAGTAGCGCTTCAAGAGGGCGATGAGCTGGTCGGAGCCGCCGCCCTGGAAGGCCTTGGCCACGAAGGTCCCGCCGGGCTTCAGCACCTCGACCGCAAAATCGATGGCCGCCTCGATCAGGCCGACGATGCGCAGGTGGTCGGTCTCACGGTGACCGATGGTGTTCGGCGCCATGTCGGACATCACCACGTCCGGCGCCCCGCCGAGCAGCTCGATCAGCTTCGGCCCGCACGCCGGGTCGGTGAAGTCCATCTGCAGGATATGGGCGGGCGGCAGCGGATCGACCGGCAGCAGGTCGACGCCCACGATATCGGTCACCCCGCGCTCGATGGCCACCTGCGTCCAGCCGCCAGGGGCCAGGCCCAGGTCGACCACGCGCGCCCCCTTGCGGAAGAAATGGAAGCGGTCGTCGATCTCGGTGATCTTGAACGCCGCCCGGCTGCGGTAGCCCAGGGCCCGGGCCTTGGCCGCGAAAGGATCGTTGATCTGGCGCTCCAGCCAGGCCTGCTGGCTGGGCGTGCGTTCCTTGGCGGTCTTGAGGCGCGCGGGCTTGCCGCGGCCGCCTTCCACGCCGCCGGTCGGCGGCTTCACCATGCGTTTGCGGGGGGGCTCGTCGGTCATGCGGCCGCCTTCGTACCACCTCGGCCGCGCCGGCGCCTGCGCCGTCGACGCTGGCCGCGCTCGGCCATCAGCGAAAGGAGGATGCCTTCGCGCAGACCCCGGTCGGCCACCCGCACCCGGCTGCAGGGCCATTCCTCCTGCACGGCCTGCAGGATCGCCGCGCCCGCCAGGACCAGATCGGCGCGATCGGGACCGATGCACGGTTGGGCCGCGCGCTCGGCGGCGTTGAGCGCCAGCAGGCCGTCGGCCGCCGCCTCGCAGTCCGAACGCGTCATCCAGATGCCGTCCACCCGGTTGCGGTCGTAGCGGGGCAGCCGCAGGTGCATCCCCGCCAGGCTGGTGATCGCGCCCGAGGTCCCCACCAGGTGCGCGCGGTCGGCCTGGAAGATGGGCTTCAGCGGGTCGGCGCGGCGGAAGGCGGCGATCTGGGCCTTCACATGGTCGACCATCTCGCGGAACCAGGCCTCGGTGGCGACGTCGCCCTCCGGGAACCGCTCGGCCAGGGTGACGACGCCGATGGGCACCGACAGCCAAGCCCGGACCGGCGGCGTCCCGCCCTGCGACGGCGCCTTCAGATCCACCCAGGAGAGCTCGGTGGACCCGCCGCCGACGTCCACCACCAGGGCGGCCTCATGCCGGTCGTCCAGCAGGTTGAGGCAACCCGTCACCGAAAGTCGCGCCTCCTCCTG
The DNA here is from genome assembly GCF_001824475.1 of Phenylobacterium sp. RIFCSPHIGHO2_01_FULL_69_31. Classification (GTDB taxonomy): domain Bacteria; phylum Pseudomonadota; class Alphaproteobacteria; order Caulobacterales; family Caulobacteraceae; genus Phenylobacterium. The sequence continues at coordinate 80,573 of NZ_MHXN01000042.1, forward strand.
CGGGCTGATGATCTGCAGCTTCACCCCGGTCTCGTGGGCGACCCGGTTTACGAAGGCCTGACCGTTCTCGGCGATGCGGCAGGCCTGGGTCGCGATGGCGCGGAACTTGGCGACGCGTCGGCGGCGCACCTTCTCGCCGCTCACCTTGAGGGCGGCCAGGGCGCGGTCCATGGCCTCTTCCGAGAGCCGGCCGCTCTGGGTGAGCCCCTCGCCCAGGCGTACGATGCGCGAATAGGCCTCCAGCACGCGGAAGCCGCCCGTCGGCGCGGGCGCAGCGATCAGGAGTCGGCAGTTGTTGGTGCCCAGGTCCAGGGCCGCATAGCAGGGCGCCTCGGCGCCCAAAGACCTATCCCGGCCGCGAACTGGCGACCCGGGCGCGCGCGGCGCCTCATCCATGGACACAATTCCGTCCTACGCAGACGCCCGCCCCCCGCAGCGCCTCATTTCGAGGCGACTGTAGCAAGTGCGGCAGGCGCCAGGAAGACGACGACGGTTGAATGACGACTTTCCGACGCTACGTTCACCTTCCAGTCAGGAGAGAAGGCTTAGATTCGACGGTATGAGCACGCGACTCGCCAAATTCACCATCGGCCAAGTCGTCCGCCACCGGGTCTACCCCTTCCGCGGCGTAATCTTCGACGTCGATCCCATGTTCTCCAACACCGAGGAGTACTGGCTCTCGATCCCGGAGCATATCCGGCCGCACAAGGACCAGCCGTTCTACCACCTGCTGGCCGAGAACGACGACAGCGCCTACGTGGCCTATGTGTCGGAGCAGAACCTTGAACTGGACGACACCGGACAGCCGGTCGGCCACCCGCAGGCCTCGCTGATCTTCGACACCTTCAAGGAAGGCCACTACCGGCTGCGGTCGGGCATCGGCCACTAAGGCAGGCCCTACACAGTCTATGCGGCGGCCGCCCGCGACGCGCAAAATTGTTTCGGCAAGTGGCCTTTCCGGAGGCCAATAAGGCGGGAACTTGCGGCTGAGCCGCTCCATTCTCTGCGTCATGGCCACCGACCTCCCGCCGCCGCCGGGCGCCCGCCCCGATTGGACCATCGACCAGGGCTGGGCGACCTATACCCAAGCGGAACACGACGTCTGGATCACGCTCTACGAGCGCCAGCGCGACCTGCTACCTGGCCGGGCATGCGACCCCTTCCTGAAGGGCCTCGACGCGCTGGACCTGCACCGTACCGGGATCCCGGAGTTCGGCCGGATCAACGAGGAGCTGGAGCGGCTGACCGGCTGGACGGTGGTGGCGGTCCCAGGGCTGGTCCCCGACGCCGTCTTCTTCGACCACCTGGCCAACCGCCGGTTCCCCGCCGGCAACTTCATCCGCAAGCCCGAACAGCTGGACTACCTCCAGGAGCCGGACGTCTTCCACGACGTGTTCGGCCACGTGCCCATGCTGACGGACCCCACCTTCGCCGACTACATGCAGGCCTACGGTCAGGGCGGCCTGCGGGCCCTCAACCTGGGCCGCCTGCACAACCTCGCGCGGCTCTATTGGTATACGGTGGAGTTCGGCCTGTTGGAGACCGCCGCCGGCCTCCGGATCTACGGCGCGGGGATCGTCTCCAGCCACGCCGAGTCGATCTTCGCCCTGGACGATCCCTCCCCCAACCGCCTGGGCTTCGACCTGGCGCGGACCATGCGCACCCCCTACCGCATCGACGACTTCCAGCAGGTCTATTTCGTGATCCCGTCGCTGCAGGCCCTGCTGGACGCTACCCTGGCCGACTTCGGCGCGCTCTACGCCGCCCTGGCGGGCCAGACGGACATCCCCATCGAGGCGGTGCTCCCGGACGACAAGGTCTTCACCCGCGGGACCCAGGCCTACGCCCGGCGCGGCGGGCGAACGGCGGCCTGACATTACCTCGGAGGGAGTTGTCGCGGCGCGCGGCCGCTCCATGCTGAGCGCATGATCCATGCGTTCGATGCCGCCACTGCCCTGCGCCCCGACGGCTCCGGCCGCCTTCGTGGCAAGACGAGCCCCGATTACTGGGCCTTCGTTGGCCCCTTCGGCGGGACCACCGCCGCGACCCTGCTGAACGCCGTGACGCAGGATCCCCGGGCCGCCGGCGACCCGCTAGCCCTGACCGTGAACTACGCCGCGCCGATCGCCGAGGGCGGTTTCGAGATCGACGTGCGGCCCGTCCGCGCCAACCGCTCGTCCCAGCACTGGCTCGTCGAGCTGAGCCAGGGGGGCGGCGAGCCGGCCGCCATAGCCACCCTGGTGCTGGCCGAACGACGCGAGAGTTGGTCGCACCAGGTCGCGAGGCCCCCACAACCCGGTCCGGCCCCCATCTACGACAGCCCCTCCAGTGCGCGCTGGCCCGGGCAATACCGGTTCCGCTTCGCCGCCGGCGCGCCGGATTTCAGCGGCGGCGGCACGGGCGAAACCCGCTCCGAGGTCTGGATCGCCGACGCCGAGCCCCGCGTGCTGGACCATGCCGCCCTGGCGGCCATGGGCGACGCCTTCTTCGGCCGCATCTTCCACGCGCGCCGGTCGATCGTGCCGTTCGGGACGGTCTCGATGACCACCCACTTCCACGTCAGCGCCGCAGAGCTGGCGGCGGAGGGCGCCACCGAAGTCCTGGGCGTCGCCGATGCCCGCACCTTCCACAAAAGCTACGGCGACCAGGCCGGTGAGCTGTGGTCGCCGTCGGGCCGGCTGCTCGCGACGACCACCCAGGTCTTCTACTTCAAGGCCTAGCGGCGTCAGTAGTCCTTGCGCCAGCGGACGGCGATGCGGTTCCCGGTGCCGGTCCCCGCGCTCTGCCCGGCCAGACGCGACAGGATCGACAGGTTCTTGCGGATGCGCCACTCCACCTGGGCCGAGGGCCCCTCGCGACCGCCGCCGGTGATCTCCAGATAGACGTCGTCGGTGAGGTACTTGCCGCCCGAGACCGTGACGCCGGACTCGTCCGCGCCGCCGAACGCCAGACGGTCGAGGCCGGCGAAGTTGCGCAGGTTTCCGATCACGTCGAACCCGCCGCCGCCCGCCAGCGCGGAGAGCGCCGACGCCAACTGGGCCGCCTCCACCGGGGAGAGCTGGGCGGCGGACCGCTCGAACAGCACCTTGGACAGCACCTCGTCGTTCGGCAGGCTGGGCGAGGAAACCAGGGTGATCTCCGGCCGAGCCGCGGTGCCGCGAATGCGCACGGTGACCGTCAGCGACGGGTCCTCGCGGGTCGCGTCCAGTTGCAGGCGGATATTGGCCGGCCGGCTGGACAGGTAGACCACGCCGCGGTCGTCGAACTCGAACCGCTTGCCGGCGAAGTCGTAGTCGCCGCGCACCACCCGCGCCGTGCCGGACAGGTCGGGACGAGTCGTCGTGCCCCCCACGTGGGCATCAAGCGAAAGCTCCAGATCGAGGCCGCGGCCGCGCAGGAACACCCGGCGCGGCGCCCGCAGCTTCACGTCCAGCAGCCAGCCGTCCCCGCGCCGCGCCCGCGGAGGAAGGCCCGCGCGCAGGTCGTCGGGGCGATTGATCTCCGTCACGTCCATGGCGACCACACCCGAGGGCGTCGGCGGCTCCGCGGCGACGTCCGCGCGGTCGATGGTCAGGTCCCCGGTGAGCCGCACCTTGCCGTCGGCGCCGCGGTTGACGCTGGCCTGGCCGCTGGCCGACGCGGTGGCGATCTCATTGTCGATCAGGCGGAAGCCTTGCAGGTCCATCCGGAAGCTGGACGCGCCCTCCGGCAGCAGGCTGATACGGCCCTGGCCGCTGACCTGGCCCCCGCGGCCGTCGTCGCCGCGCGCCTCGGTCACGTTCACCGCGTCCTCGGTGAAGGCGGCGCGCAGGGTCACGTCGCGCAGCGTGAGTCCGGTGCCACCGTCGTCGAATCGGCCACGCTCCACCGACACCTGGCCCGAGGCGCGGGGATCGGCGAGGGTGCCCGACACCGTCCCTTCCGTACGGACGAAGCCGGCCAGGGCGCGCTCACCGCCGATCACCAGTTCCCACAGCGGCCGCACCTCGCCCTCGGCGAAGAACCGCCCCTGCATGGGGCGCTGGCGCGCGATGGCGATACGGAACGGCTTCGCCGAAGCCTCGGCGGGCAGGACGAAGCTGGCGTTCGCCCGCAGGCCCTGCTCGTTCAGCGTGGCCACGTCGAGTGTCAGGCTGGAGCCCGCAAGCCGGGCCTTGAGCGTGCCGTCCATCCCCTGGTTGGCCGGCGTCCCCTTGCCACGTGCGTCGGCAAGCTGAGCGTCCAACGTTCCCTGCAAGCGGTCGCCCTGGCCCTGCACGGCCAGGGTCGCGTCGATGCGGCCGTCAAAGTCGGCGTTGAACAGGTCGAGACCCATGTTGTCGACGCGGGCGCGAACATCGGCCGCCTCGCCGCGCAGAGCGCCGTCCAGGTTCAGCCGGCCGCCGTCAGCCCCGGCGAGCCGTACGCGCGCCGTCTGCTCTGGCCCGCCGAAACGGAACTGCGCGGTCTCGATCGTCCGCAGGTCGCGCTTGCCGAGCGCGCCGCGCCCGTCGAACGCCAGGAGGTAGCCGGGACGGGTCTCGGTGAGGACACCGCCGCCCTCGAGGGTCCAGCCCCCCTGGCCGGAGGCGCCGCGCGCCGTGGCCGTATAGGGCAGACGCGCCAGAGGGCCGTCCGCCGCGAGCCGGGCGCTCGTCACGGTAATCGCCGAGCCGGCCGGACGCGCGGCTTCGGCGCGCAGGTCCAGGGTGGCGCGAGGCCCCCCGCCGGTGTCGACGACCCTTGCGGTCCCGGCGATCCGCCCGGCGTCCAGGAGGGCTCCGCGGCCGATGTCGAGCGTCAGGTTCGCCGCCGACGGGCTGCGCTGGCGGAGCGACAGGGAGCCCGCGGCCCGGATCCCGCCGGCGTCCACGGAAAGCCCCGTCAGATCGATACCGCCGCGCGGAAACCGGAAGTCGGAACGCGCCTTCGCAGGACCGTAGCTGCTGGCCGCCGTGAGGGCGACGGAGCCGTTGGACCCGTCCGCCTGCCGCTGGAAGGTGATCGCGAGTTTCGCGTTCGTGAGCGGAAGCCGCGGGAGGTCGACCTGCTCGATGTCGGCGAGCAGGTCCAGGCGCGGCGAGGCCAGCGCGCCGCTGACGCCCCCGGTCCCCTTGATCCGCCCGGTGATCTCGACCGGACCCGCCCGCACCGGTCCGGTCGCGCTCCAGTCGGCCTTGAAGGCCAGGGTCCGGTCCGCCTGCATCACCCCGGCGGCGCTCGCGTCGAGCGAGGCGCCGTCCAGCGTCGCCTTGGCGACCGACAAGCGCCCGGCCTGCCAGTTGGCCTGGACCTGGAGCCGCGGCTTGCCGCCCAGCAACCGGTCCAGCTCAGCCAGGCCCAGGGCGAAGCGGTCGCCGCGCGCGTCCAGGGTGAACGTCCACGGCGCCGCCGAGCGCGCCTGGGCGGCCTCGAAATCGACGGAGGCGGCCCCATCGGCGCCCAGCCGGGCCGCGGCCAGGTTTGAGATGTCCGCCCTACCCTTGAAGTTCACAGCGCCCAGCAGGCTGCGGCCGCCGCTGGCCCGCACCTTGAGGCCGCGGCCGGTGAGGTCCAGTCGACGCAGCAGGAGTTGGCCGTTCGCCAGGCGCTCGCCCTCCAGCGTCGCCGTCGGCGCCCCGCCCAGCAGCGCTGCGGCAAAGCCCTCCCCGCGCCCGCCGACGCCCCAGGCTTCCGCCTTGACTGCGAGCCCGGTCTTGCCGCGCCGAAACTCCATCGGCCCCGACACGCGCGCCAGGGCGTAGCCGCCCAGCCCGACCTCGGCGGTGTTGTACGAGCCGCTGAACGCCCAGGCCGTAGCGTCGCCGGTCACGCGGCCGACCACCCGCGTCGCGCCCAGGGCCGGGCCGCCGCCTACGATCCGCGACAGCGACGCCGCCTGGGCGTCGATGCGCGCGCCGTTCGCGCCGAGGCGGCGCTTGCCCAGATCCCCCTCGCCCCACGCGCGCAACAACACCGCGTCCGAGCGCAGCCGCGCGTCGAGCGCGTAGACGCCCTCGCGCGCCTTGCGGCCCGCGACGCCGAACACGACGTCGCGCCCGAAGCGCTCGGCGTGCGGCGCGGTCAGGGACGAGGCCTCCAGCAGCAAGCGCCCGCCCGCCTGCCCGCCCTTCGGAGTCCAGGCGCCCCGGGTGTAGAGCGGCGTCAGCGCACCCGAGGTGGCGGTGGCCGAGAAGCGGCCCTCCGAGACCGTCCCGTCGGCGCGCACGGTGAGCTTGAACGGCTGGTCGGGCGACAGCCCCGCCGCGCCCGCCAGCGCGCCGCCCTTGGCCTCCACCGCGTCGGCGGCCAGGCGCATCGGGCCCGTCTTGCCGAGAACGAAATCCAGGTCGAGACGGTCTCCGGCATGCAGCACGCTCGCCGCCTTCAGCTTGCCGCTGCGTCCGCCGCGCCGCTCCACGTCCAGATTGAAGTCCAGGTCGTAGACGCCGCGGGTGCTGGCAAACGCCGGCTCCAGGACCAGACGCGTGGAGGCCTGGTCGATGTGGAATGAGACCGGCAGCCCTCGGTCCTTGCCCTTCGGCGCCAGGGTCGGGCGGCGGATCACCCGGACCGTATCCGCCTCGATCAGATCGGCGTCGAATCGGCGCCTCAGGAGTTCGAGGTAACGCCATGTGATGTGGACGTTATTCGCCTCCAGCCACACGCCCTTCTCATCGCGGATGGTCAGGCGACGAACCCGGGCGTCGCGCCAGATGTCGCCAGACAGGCCCTCGATCTTCAGGCGGCCGACACGGCCCAGCTTGAGGCCATCGGTGCGCGCCTCGATAAGCAGCCGCACCTGGGGGACCAACACGCCGTAGCGTCCAATCGCCAGCGCGCCCACCAGCAACAGGAGGAGGCTCACCGCCACGGCCGTAATCGCCTTCGGCAGGGCCGAACGCTTCAGAACCTCGGGCGCCTTCGCCCCGATGGCCGCTTCGCCCGTCGGCGGGGTGTCGTCAGGCGCGCTCAAAAGCTCTGCCCGATGCTGACGTAGACCTGGATCGCCTGCTCGCCATTGCGCCGCGCGATGGGCGTGGCGACATCGACGCGGATCGGCGCGAAACCCAGGTTGTAACGGACGCCCAGGCCGACGCCGACCGCCAGGTCCTGGAAGTCGATCGGCCCGCTGGATCCCACGGCCCCGGCGTCCACGAACGCGGCCATGCCCCACTTGGCCGTCAGCTCCTGCCGGACCTCGAAGGAGGACTCGAACAGGAAGACCCCGCCGCGCGGCGTGTCGTCATCGATCCGGGGTCCCACCGCCTGGTAGGGGAAGCCCCGCACCGAACCGCCGCCGCCGGCGTAGAAGCGCTGCGAGGCCGGGATCTGGTCGACGGTCCCGTTGAGGATCCGCCCCAGGCGCAGGCGGGCGGCCACGACCGTGCGACCCCGCTTGTCCAGCGGCAGGTAGTAGGATCCCTGCGCCACCGCGCGCAGGTACGGCAGGTTGGTGTCGCCCAGGATCAGCGTGGGTTCGAGCCGGGCGCTGAGGCGCCAGCCCTGCGTCGGGTTGAGCGGGTCGTTGGAGCGGTCGAGCAGGAGGTCCCCGAGGGTGGCGAGCGTGACGAGATCGCGGCCCAGGGTCGTGCCCGTGCCGGCCTTCAGCTCGTCCGACCGGCTCGCGGTGACCGAGGCGCCGACCGTGACATACGAGGTCTTGCCGTAGCGACGCGTCACGTCGGCGCGGGCTTCTACGCCGGCCTCATCGTAGGCGTCCGTTTCTTCGTCATAGGCCGCCGCCCCCAGCTTCAGGGTCTGCTGCGCGCGCCGCCAGTGCGGGAGGGAAACGTCGATCCCGGCGCGGCTGTCGCGATCCGATATCTGCCCGTAGAGGGCCATGGTGTCGGCACGGCGCAGGCGGTTGTAATGGGTCCAGCGGACATTGACCCCGATCCCGTCTACGGTCGCGTAGCTGGCGCCGGCCTCAATCGTCCGCGGCTTGCGGGCGGCCAGGCTGACGACGACGGGCCTCAGGCCCTCGCCGGTCGCCTTGTCCGCCGGGGCCAGGGCGACGGTCACCGAGTCGTAGGCGCTGGTGTCGAGCAGCCGCCGCTCAAGTTCGGCGACGTCGTCGGGATCGTAGACGTCGCCCGACTCCCACGGCGCCAACCGGCGCAGCCAGGTCGGATTGGTTCGCCCCTCGCCCGTCACGTCCAGGCCGTCCAGACGCACGAGCGAGCCGGCGGCGATGCGATAGGTCGGTCGCAGCGTGTGGTCCGCATGGTCGACGATCACCTCGCGGGGCTCGGCGACGGCATCGGCATAGCCGCGCTTCTGGATCGCAGCGACCACCCGGCCCTCGGCCGCGATCACGTCGACGGCGCGCCCCGGCGCGCCAGGCCTCAAGGCCATGGCCTCTCGCGCCGCCGCCGCCGAGTCATCGTCCGGCGGGGCGCCGCGCCACTCCAGGGCGGAGGCTCCGACGAGGAAGCGTGGGCCCGGCGTAACCTGGACCACCGGCCGGGGCGGCTCGGCTTCCGTCACTTCCGGCTCGACCTGGTAGCCGTAGTAGCCCTCGGAGCGCAGGGCCGCGATCGCATCCTCGGCCGCCGCCCGGGCCCGGCGGCGGGCCTCGAAGCGGTTCTCGATGGGGCGATCCGTCTCGCCGATCACCCGCTGGATGGCTGTGCGCAGATCGGGATCCATTTCGCCTTGGACCACCGCCTTGGGCTCGGCCGCCGCGGCGGCGGCGGGCGTGCAGAGCGCCGCTGAGGCGGCGACGGCGTACAGCAGTCGACCCAAGCCCGAATCCTCGCTCGCGCACCCCCGTCCCGTGTAGCGGCGCGTCACTCCCCTGTCATCCGGCCGGGTTCGGGAACCGGCGCCCAAATCCTAGGCGCCTGCTCGCGGCGTGCGCGCCGGGTCACGAATTTCCGTCTGCGGCTTCCGGCAGGGCCGTAAGCGTCCTACAGATTCATGATGCTAAGTGGCGGGAAGGCGTGGATTCCATCGTGAGCGTCAGGCGGGACGAAACGGCCGCGGACCTCGGGGCCTTGGCCCCTGAAGGTCAGGCCAGGCCCTACGACGAAATGCTGACGCCCGACGGCAAGGTGCGGCCGCACTACGCCGCGCTCGACGCACGGCTCTCGACCCTCTCGCCCGACGAGCTGGCCGATCGGCAGCGAACGCAGGAGCGGTTCTTCCTGCTCCAGGGCATCACCTTCACCGTCTATGGGGCGGAGAGCTCCACCGAGCGGATCATCCCCACGGACATCCTGCCGCGGATCATTCCGGCGGCGGAATGGGCCCGGATCGAGGCCGGCCTGACCCAGCGCCTGCGTGCGCTGAACATGTTCCTGGCCGACATCTATTCGGAACAGCAGATCCTGATGGATGGGGTGGTGCCGCGCGAGCTGGTGCTGAAGGCGCCCTCGTATCGGCGGGAGATGCAGAACCTCTACGTGCCGCACAAGGCCTACGCCAACGTCTGCGGTTCGGACCTGATCCGCCAGCCGAACGGCGAGTTCGCGGTGCTTGAGGACAATCTGCGGGTGCCATCCGGCGTGTCCTACATGCTGGCCAACCGCGAGGCGTCGCGGCGGGTCTTCCCGGGCACCTTCCGGGGCGCCGGCGTGCGCGCCATCGACCGGTATCCCGACCTGCTGCTGACGACGCTCAAGGGCATGGCGGCCGACTGGCGGCCGAACCCCCAGGTCGTGGTGCTGACCCCCGGGGTCTACAATTCCGCCTACTACGAACACGCGTACCTCGCCCGGCTGATGGGCGTGCCGCTGGTCGAGGGCCGCGACCTCGTGGTCCACGACAACATGGTCTACATGCGCACCACCACGGGGCTGCGCCGGATCGACGTGATCTATCGGCGGGTGGACGACGACTTCATCGACCCCCTCACCTTCCGGCGCGACTCCGCGCTGGGCGCGGCGGGCCTGTTCAACGCCTATCGCACCGGCAACGTGGTGATCTGCAATGCGCCCGGCACCGGCGTCGCCGACGACAAGGCGGTCTACGCCTATGTTCCGGAGATCATCCGCTATTACCTGGGCGAGGACGCCATCCTGCCCAACATCGAGACCTACCTCTGCCGCGAGCCGGCGCAGCTCAGCCACGTGCTGGCCAATCTGGACAAGCTGGTGGTCAAGGCGGTGGGCGCCTCCGGCGGCTACGGCATGCTGGTGGGGCCGCATTCCACCAAAGCCCAGCAGGACGCCTTCGCCGAGGCGCTGCGCGCCGATCCGGCCAACTACATCGCCCAGCCCACCATCCAGCTCTCCACCGCGCCGTGCCTGATCGACCACGCGGTGGACCCGCGCCACGTCGACCTGCGGCCGTTCATCCTGTGCGGTGAGAAGATCGTGGTGACGCCGGGCGCCCTGACCCGCGTGGCGTTGCGCAAGGGCTCGCTGGTGGTCAACTCCAGCCAGGGCGGCGGGTCGAAGGACACCTGGGTGCTCTCCGAAACCAAGGGCGACAAGTCATGATGCTCGCTCGGGTCGCCGACAGCCTCTACTGGATCGGCCGCTACGTCGAACGGGCCGAGCACATGTGCCGGCTTTCGGACGTGATGCTGAACGCCACGCTGGACCGGTCGGAGGCGGCCGCTCAGGTGGCGCGCATCGCCCTGGCGGCGGTGGGCGATCCGGACGTGGCCAAGGCCAAGAGTCCGTACGATGCGGCCCTGGCCCTGGCCCTGGACCGTGACGACGACGGCTCGATCTATTCCTCCATCGCCCGGGCGCGCGAGAACGCCCGGCAGGTCCGCGACCAGATCACCACCGAGACCTGGGAGCGGCTGAACCTGATCTATCTGCGGATGAGCGATCCGGAGGTTCGCCGCTCCTTCGAGGACGGCTCCCAGCTCTTCCTGCACGACACCATCGCCGACCTGCACCTGTTCAAGGGCGCAGGCGACGCCACCATGAGCCACGGCGAGGGTTGGAGCTTCCTGCTGCTGGGCGTCTACCTGGAGCGGGCGCAGCTGATCGGCTCGCTGCTGGAGGTGGTGTTCGGCGAGGGACGGCGTCGCCGGCCCATCGGCGACCACTTCGCCCTTACCAGCGTGCTGCGGATGGGTTGCGCGCTGGAGCCCTACCTGCGGGCGCACACCGCCGACATGCAGCCCCGGCTGATCCTGCGGTTCCTGATGCTGGACGAGGACTTCCCGCGTTCGATCCGGTTCTGCACCCAGGAGATCGAGTCGCACCTGACGGCGATCATCCGCCACGCCGGCATGGCCGGCAGCGTGGGCCCCGACCGGCTGGCCGGCCGCCTCCGCGCACGTATGCAGTACGCCGATATGGACGAGATCGAGGCCCAAGGCCCCAGCGCGTTCCTGAAGACCGTGCTGGACGAGTGCGCCGCCATCCACCGGAACCTCTACGACACCTTCGTCGCCTACCCCCTCGAAGACCGCCTTCCCGCGTAAGGATCTGACCCGTGCTGCTCGAGATCCGCCACGTCACCCAGTACCGCTACGCCTCTCTGGTGCGCGAGAGCGTCATGGAGGTGTGGATGCAGCCGCAGAAGAGCGCCCGCCAGCGGCTGGTGAGCTTCGATCTCGACCTCGACCCGCCGGCGCAGGTGTTCAGCTACCCCGACAGCTTCGGCAACGCGGTCTATCATTTCGACGTGCCCCAGCCGCACGACAAGCTGACCATCACCGCCCGCTCGGCCGTGGAGACCCAGCCCGCCCCGCCCCTGCCCGACCAGCTCGACCGTGGCGAATGGGACCGGCTGAGGTCGGAATTCCTGCGGGGCGAGAGCTTCGACTTCCTGCACCCCCACGGCTTCGCCTGCGAAAGCGAGGCGCTGCACGCCTACATGGCCGAGCACGACATCGACGCGCTCCGGGGCCGCGACCCCCTGACGGCGGTCCGGGAGCTGAACCGGCTGATCTACGACTCCTTCGGCTACGAGGCCGGGGTCACCCGCGCGGACTCGCCGATCGACGACGTGCTCAAGGCGCGGAAGGGCGTCTGCCAGGACTTCGCCCACGTGATGATCACCATCTGCCGGCTGTGGGGGATCCCGGCCCGCTACGTCTCGGGCTACCTGTTCACAGACCGCAAGCACGGCGACCGCTCGGACCCCGACGCCACCCACGCCTGGGTCGAGGTGTTCCTGCCCAGCCTGCGCTGGATCGGGCTCGATCCCACCAACAACACCGAGGCGACCGAGCGCCACGTGGCCTGCGCCATGGGCCGGGACTATTCCGACGTGCCGCCATCACGCGGCGTCTACAAGGGCGAGGCCGAGAGCCAGCTCGCCGTGGGCGTGTCCGTCCGCAAGGCCCGGGCGGCCATCGCCGATCCGGAGTTCCTGCGCGTCTCCGGCACGCCGGCCCGCAACGTGCCCGCCGGCCGCCGCGCCACCGGCAACGCGGCCTACCAGCACCAGCAGCGGCTGCACCAGATGCAGCAACAGCAGCAGTAGGTCGTCAGGAGGGGCGCTGCGGCGGGAAAGCGCTCTTGCGATGACGCTTTGACCCACCGTCCGGACTGGGGCCGAGGACCGGCGCGCCGATAGGCCGTCGTAGCCCGCCGCAGCGGCCTCAATATAGGTCAGGCGCGCGGCTGGAAAAGCGGGGCGATGGTCGCGATGGCGGCGTCGGCCTCGGCGCGGTCAGGCGCCTCGTTGGCGTCGTTGTAGCCATAGGATTCGTCCGGCCCGGAGTTCTGCACCACCATGCCGTCCGGCCGCGAAAGCGTGCCGACGCCCTTGTAGTAGATCCCGTAAGTGACCTCGGCCTGCGGGATCAGCCAGGCGATCTGGCCCCGGACCGGCACGATGCTCTCGTCCTTCCACAGCGCCCGGGCGCCATAGCCGGTGCAGTTGATCACCACCTTCTGCTTCAGGGCGGCGAGGTCGGCGGGCGTATGGAACTCCACCGTCTCGATCCGCCCGCCGTTCAGCAGGAAATCGTTGGTCAGCATGCGGCCATAGGCGTTGATGTTGAACATCGGCAGGCTGGCGCGGCGCACATGCGCCACCGGGAACGGATGCTGCCCGGCGGCGACCGCCTCGGAGGGCGGGGTCAGGTCGCGGATGCGGGCCTCGTAGTGGGCGAAATCCATCGGCTGGGGCGCACGGCCCTGGCTTGGCGCATCCGCCAGCATGTAGCGGTCGGTCCATTCCACCGGCCGGTCTGCGAGGCCCAGGTACTGCTGGTGGATGCGGAACGAGCGGCGGGCCATCTCTTCCCATTGCGCCGGGAAGGCCGCCGACACGGCGCTGTCGAGCGCGATACGGCTATCCGGCGACCAGACGCCGGTGGCGCGGGCAGAGCGGGCGTCCGGCGCCCGGTCCTTGGCGTAGATCGTCACGCGGCAGCCCGCCCGCTGGGCCAAGGTCGCGGCGGTGAGCCCCAGGGCGCCGCAGCCGATGACGGCGATGTCCCGCTCGCCGCCGGCCAGGGCGATCTTGAGCGCATTGAGGCCCGAGCCCCAGGAGAGCGACCAGCCGCTGCCCCCGTGGCCGTAGTTGTGGACCACCAGCTTATCGCCCACGGCTTCCGCCTCGATCCGCGGCCCCGCCGCCCGGAAGGGCCGCAGGCAGACGGTGATCCCCGTGATGCGGTCGGTACGGGCCTTGATCGGCGCTAGCGGCGGCGGCGCGGCGAATCCGGAGATCCCAGCGCCCTGCCCCGTCGTCGCGCAGCCGCCCAGCAGGCCGACCCCGCCCAGGGCCGCCGAGCGCTGCAGGAACGCGCGGCGGTGAGCCAATTTCACGATCTCGGATGTCACGCCCGGCCCCTCGCACTCGACGCGGCCATATCGGCCGCACCGGCGAAGAGTGGCAAGCCTAGAGCTTCGGCCGGTTGGCCAGATCGGTCCCGGTGATCTGGTAGTGCACAAGCTCCGCCACGTTGGTGGCATGGTCGCCGATGCGCTCAAGGTTCTTGGCGATGAACAGCAGGTGGATCGAATCGCCCACGCTGTCCGGCGCGGCGGCCATGGCGGCGACGATCTCGCGGACCACGCCCTCGTGGCGTTCGTCGATGTCGGTGTCCTTGACCCAGACCTCATAGGCGCCCTGGGCGTCGTTGCCGCGGTAGGACGCGATCACGGCCGCCAGCCGCTCGGCGACCAGGCGCCCCAGTTCGGAGATGCTGGCCGCCTGGGCCTCGGTCGGCGCCTTGTCCAGGCGGGGCACGCGCTTGGCGATGTTCTTGGCCAAGTCGCCGCAGCGCTCGAGCTGCATGGCGATCTTCATGGCCGCGATGGGACGGCGCAGGTCGTCGGCCATCGGCTGGCGCAGGGCGATGAACCGGACGGCGTTCTTCTCGATCTCCGCGTCCTGCAGATCGAGGGCGTTGTCGGCCCGCACCACCTTCTCGGCCGCCGGCAGGTCGTGGCGGGCGAAGACGTCCACGGACGCCCGCACCTGCGCCACCGCCAGATCGCCGAGGGCCGCCACCGCATAGGACAGGGCGCCCAGGTCGTCGTCGACCGCCTTGAGGATGTGGTCCACGGGAAGCCTCCTAGCCGAACCGGCCGGTGATGTAGTCGCGGGTCTGGTCCACGGTCGGGTTGGTGAAGATCTGCTCGGTCTCGCCGAACTCGATCAGCTTGCCCATGTGCATGAACGCCGTCTGGTCGGAGATGCGTGCCGCCTGGCCCATGTTGTGCGTCACGATCACCACGGTCACGTCGTGGGCCAGGTCGGCGATCAGGGACTCGATCTTGGCGGTGGCGATGGGGTCTAGCGCCGACGTCGGCTCGTCCAGCAGAAGCAGCTTGGGCTCCGGCGCCAGCGCGCGGGCGATGCACAGGCGCTGCTGCTGCCCGCCCGAAAGCTCGTAGGCCGGCTTCTTCAGCCGGTCCTGCACCTCGTCCCAGATCGCCGCCTGCTTCAGAGCCTTCTCGACCCGGCCCTCGACTTCGCTGCGGTTGCGGAGGCCGCGCACATAGAGGCCCGAGGCCACGTTCTCGAAGATGCTCTTGGGGAACGGGTTGGGCTTCTGGAACACCATGCCCACCATCAGCCGGACCAGGATCGGATCCACCGACCGGCTGACCAGGTTCAGGCCATCGGGCATCAACTCGATGGCCCCCTCGTAACGGGCTCCCGGATAGAGGTCGTGGATCCGGTTGAAGCAGCGCAGCAGGGTGCTCTTGCCGCAACCCGACGGGCCGATGATCGCCGTCACCTTGTTGTTGTGGATCGGCATGCTGACCGAATGCAGCGCCTGGAACTTGCTGTACCAGAAGTCGAGATTGGAGACCCGCGCGCGGATCGTCGCCTCCGGCGACAGGGGCGTTGGCGTCGTCACGGCGGGGCTCGCGATGTGAAGGGCTTCGTTCATGGTCACGTCCGAACCGTACGACGGAGGCGATAACGCAGGTAGATCGCAAATCCGTTCATCATGAGGGTCATGCACAGCAGCAGCACGCCGGTCGCCGCCGCGTTCACATGGAACTCGGCCTGGGGCCGCGAGGTCCAGTTGAACATCTGGATCGGCATCACCGTGAACGGCGAGTTCAGCCATTCGAAGTTGATCCACGGCGGCGTGGACGTAACGGGGGCCGGCGGCAGGAAGGCGATATAGGTCAGGGCGCCGATCGTGATGATCGGGGCGGTCTCGCCGATGGCGCGTGACAGGCCGACGATCGCACCGGTCAAGATCCCGGGCCGGGCGCTGGGGAGGATGTAGCTCCACATCACCTGCCAGCGGTTAGCGCCGATGCCGTAGGCGCTCTCGCGAAGGCCCGAGGGGATGGCGCGCACCGCCTCCCGCGTGGCGACGATGACGATGGGAAGGATCAGCAGCGACAGCACGAGGCCGCCCACCAGGATGGTCTGGCCCATGTCCAGCGCATAGACGAAGAAGCCCAACGCCAGCAGGCCGTAGATGATCGAGGGCACGCCGGCCAGGTTGCTGACGTTGACCTCGATGATGTCGCTGAGCAGGTTCTTCGACGCATATTCCTCGAGGTAGAGCCCGGCCCCCACCCCCAGCGGAATCGCGATCGCGGCGGTGACCAGCATCACCAGCGTCGTGCCCACCCAGGCGGACAGCACCCCGGCGGCGGCGGCCCGCCGCGACGGGAAGCTGGTCAGGAACTCGGGGCTGATGCGCCCCAGGCCGTCGATGAGCAGGTCCGCGACCAGGGTCATCAGCAGGCCCATGACCACGAAGAGCACGAGGATGCCCACCACGCCGAAGATGAGATCCTGGCGGCGCTTGACCTGGACGAGCCGGCGCGTGTCGTCGCCGGCGCGGATGGCGATGTCGCTCATCAGTAGGCCTCCCGGAACTTGCGGCGCAGGAAGAAGCCCGTGAGGTTGAAGAACAGGGTAATCACGAAGAGCACCAGGCCCGCCGCGAAGATCGTCGAATAGGCCAGTGAGCCGTGCGGCAGGTCGCCCAGGCTCATCTGCACGATGTAGGCCGTGATCGTCGCCGCCCCTTCGCGGGGATCGCCGGTGAGGTTCGGGTTCTGGCCGGCGGCGATGGCCACAACCATGGTCTCGCCCACGGCCCGGGAGAAGCCCAGCAGATAGGCGGCGGTGACGCCCGAGAACGCGCCGGGGATCACGACCTGGAAGGCCATCTGCACCCGGCTCATCCCGATGGCGAAGGCGCCTTCGCGCAGCGACATGGGCACCGCCCGCATCGCGTCCTCGCTGATCGAGACCACGTAGGGCAGGATCATCATGCCCATCACGAAACCCGGCACGAGCAGGTTGAACCCCGAGAGCCCGGGAATGAACTGCTTGGCCAGGGGCGTGAGGAACAACAGGGCGAAATAGCCGAACACCACCGTGGGCACGGCGGCCAGCATCTCGAGGATCGGCTTCAGCGCCTCGCGCACGGAGGGCTTGGCGAATTCGCTGAGGTAAACGGACAGGATGAGGCCGAGCGGCGTCGCGACCGCCATGGCGATGCCGGCCGCCCAGAACGTCGCCGTGAGCAGCGGCAGGATGCCGTAGTGGGCCTCAGTGAAGACCGGCGTCCATTCGGTGTCGGTCAGGAAGTCCCAGAACGGCACCTGCTGGAAGAACGGCAGCGACTCCGTCACCAGGACCCAGATGATGGCGCCGGTGATGAGCACCGACAGGGCCGCGCAGGAGAACAGCGCCGCCTGCATGATCCCGGCGAGGATCCGCCCACGACGCAGGAAGGCGCTGTTGCGCAGCGCCTGATACTCGGAGATCTGTGTTTCGGGTGTCATCCCGTTCCGTCACGCAAGAGCCGCCCCCGGGGACGCACGTGGCGCCCCCGGAGTCCGGCCGTTTCTACGGCTAGGGCTTGGCCGCCGCCACCGGCTTCTGGCCCACGTCGGCCAAGAGTTCCTCGACCGTCACGCCGACCTTGGAGCCGCCGTCGAAGAAGCTGCCCGTCTTGCGGGCGTCGACCTTGGCCAAGGCCAGGGCGTAGGCCTGCGTCGGCAGCGGAACATAGCCGACCTCGCCGACCAGCTTCTCGCTCTCGCCCGCCGTGAAGGCAAACTTGAGGAAGGCGGGCACGTGCGGCCGCTCGTCGGCGAACTTCTTGTTCACGTAATAGAACAGCGGCCGCGACAGCGGCTGGTAGCTGGCGTCGCGGGCGGCCTGGACCGACGGCGCCACGCACTTGCCGTCCTTCTGCCGGATCGGCACGGCCTTCACCTTGCTGGCGTTTTCCGTGACGTAGGCGAGGCCCAGGTAGCCAAGCGCGTTCGCATCGCCCGAGACGCCGTTGATGGTGACGTTGTCGTCCTCGGTCGCCGTGTAGTCGCCGCGCGAGGCGCCCTCTTCGCCGTTCACCGCCTTGGTGAAGTAGTCGAAGGTGCCCGAGTCGGTGCCGGCGCCGAACAGCTTGACCGGCTGATCGGGGAACGAGGCGCGCACCTGCTTCCACGACGTGACCTTGCCCTGGGCGGCGGGCTCCCACAGCTTCTTCAGCTCGTCGACGGTGAGGCAGTCCACGAACTTGTTGCCGGGGTTGACCACGACGGCCAGCGCGTCGAGGGCCACCGGCAGCTCGATGAACTCGACACCGGCGTCGGCGCAGGCCTTGACCTCCTCGGCCTTGATCGGGCGCGAGGCGCCGGCGATGTCGATCTCGCCGCGGCAGAACTTCTTGAAGCCGCCGCCGGTGCCCGAGAGGCCCACGGTCACCCGCGTGCCGGACGCCTTCTGGAACTCCTCGCCCAGGGCTTCCGAGATCGGATAGACGGTGCTGGAGCCGTCGATCAACAGGATCGAGCCGCCCGCGGCCTTCGGCGCGTCACCCTTCTTGGCGTCGCCGCCCGGGCTGCACGCGCTCAGCAGGGCCGCCAGGCCCGCAACGCCAAACAGAATCCGCTTTTTCATTGTCGTCCCATTCTCTGGATCGGCTGCAGCGGGCGATCGCTCGCTTGGTTCAGTAGGAGCCGGCTGCAACGCTTTCGTGACTTCTGTGGAGCCTCACCGTGTAAGGCCCCGGGGCGCTCCTTTGACTACATTTGTGTGACACTTCCACGACAGTGGCGACCGGAACAATGCGTCACGGTTCCGTCGTCCAACCACGAACGGCCATTGCGGCCCGGCGCCCCGGGCGATGCGGATGGCCGCACGGCTTTTCTTTCGTCTTCGCAGGACCGTCACGGGCGCGACACGCGGCGCAGCTAGCGTTCTGCGAAGTAAACCCCTCGCGTATCTCTCCAGACGGCCGTCCCCGAAGGCCGCGGGCCGCGACCGCCCCCCGGTCGCGGCCTTCTTTTTCGAGAGGTCGGCGGCCCTACGCCGCGATGGGGCGAAGCGGAATCGGCTGGGCCATCAGCGCCTTGCGCGCGTCCAGCCACTGGACGACCTCGAAGGTCCCGTCGAAGCGCTCGACGATGGCTGTGCAGCTCTCGACCCAGTCGCCGTCGTTCAGATAGGCGATGCCGTCGATGTCGCGCATCTCGGCCTTGTGGATGTGGCCGCAGATCACGCCGTGGACGCCGCGGCGGCGCGCCTCTTCCGCCATGGCGGCCTCGAACTGGTCGATGAACGCCACGGCGTCCTTCACCTTGTGCTTGAGGTAGGCCGAGAGGCTCCAGTAGCCCAGGCCCATCATCCGGCGCACCCGGTTGAAGTGGGTATTGAGGGCGATCAGCGCCCGGTAGCTCCAGTCGCCGAGGAACGCCAGCCAGCGGGCGTTCTGCACCACCCCGTCGAATTCGTCGCCGTGGGTGACGAGATAGCGCTTGCCGTCCGCTGCCTCGTGGATCGCGTCGCGCGCCACGATCACGCCGCCGAAGTGGACGCCGCAGAAGTCGCGGACCACCTCGTCGTGATTGCCGGGGACGTAGACGACCTTCACGCCCTTGCGGGCCAGGCGCAGGATCTTCTGCACCACGTCGTTGTGCGCCTGCGGCCAGTGCCAGCCCGAGCGCAGCTTCCAGCCGTCGACGATGTCGCCGACCAGGTACAGCGTCTCGCACTCGAGCTCGCGGATGAACTCCAGCAGGAGCTCGGCCTGGCAGCCCTTGGTCCCGAGATGGATGTCGGAGATGAACGCCGCCCGGCAGCGGACGGCGGTGGAAGTCTCGTGCATCGCTGCCCCCAACGGCGAAAGACGCAGGCGAGCGTCCGGCGAGTCTGTGACAGACCGGCGACGCCCTGCCCGCCCGTCAGCCCTCCGTATCGAGGGCGTACCCGGCGGAGCGCACGGTGCGGATGAGATCCGGCGCGTTCGGCAGGCGCAGCGCCTTGCGCAGCCGGCCCACATGCACGTCGACGGTGCGGACCTCCACATAGGTGTTGGCGCCCCAGACGGCGTCCAGCAGGCGTTCGCGGCTGAACACCCGGCCCGGCCGCTGCATCAGGAAGTCCAGCAGGCGATATTCCGTCGGGCCCAGGTGGATGTCCTGGCCCGAGCGGGTCACCCGGTGGCGGCCGCGGTCCAGGATCAGGTCGGCGTACTCCAGCCGCTCGTCGACCAGTTCCGGCCGCGTGCGACGCAGCAGAGCCCGGATGCGGGCCACCAGTTCGCTCATGGCAAAGGGCTTGACCACATAGTCGTCGGCGCCGGTGTCCAGGCCGCGGACCTTGTCGGCCTCCTCGCCTCGCGCGGTGAGCATGAGCACCGGCGTGCGACGGGTCTCGGCGCCCGCCCGAAGCTGGCGGCACACCTCGACGCCCGAGACCTTCGGCAGCATCCAGTCCAGCACCACGAGATCCGGCGGCTCCTCGGCCACGCGAAGCAGCGCCTCCTCGCCGTCGGCCGCCCGCTCAACGCGGAAGCCTTCCTTCATGAGATTGTAGTCGAGCAGGGTCGCCAGGGCGTCTTCGTCTTCGACGACCAGTACGTAGGGGTTCACGGCTGTACGCCTTCCACTTCGATGTTCGGCAAGCTCACCTTCGGTCGCTCCCCGATCAGTTCCTGGCCCGTCATCTGGAAATGCAGGATCTCGGCGATGTTGGTCGCGTGATCCCCGATGCGCTCCAGGTTCTTGGCGATGAACAGCAGGTGGGCCCCGGCGGCCACGGAGCCGGGATGATTGGTCATCAGAGAGAGCAGTTCGCGGAACAGGCTCTCGTAGTGTTCGTCCACTTCGCCGTCACGGCGCCAGACGTCCAGCGCCGGCTCCACGTCGCCGGCGGCATAGGCGTCCAGCACCTCGCGCAGGCGGGCCGAGACCAGGCGGCCCATCCGCTCGATGGCGCCGGTGAGCGGCAGCAGCGGCTCGCTGGCCGACAGCACCAGGCTGCGCTTGGCGATGTTGCGCGCGAGGTCGCCGCAGCGCTCGAGGTTCATGGCCAGCTTCAGCGTCGAGATCGCGCGGCGCAGGTCCGCATGCCCCGGCTGGTGCGTGGCGATCAGGTCCAGCGCCCGGCGCTCCACCTCGCTCTGCAGGGTGTCGAGCCGCAGGTCGCGGACGATCAGGGCCTGGGCCAGGGGCACGTCCCGGCGCACCACCGCGTCGACGGCGTCGACCACCTGCGCCTCGGCAAGGCCGCCCATGCGGATGACCTCGGCGACGAGCTGGCGCAACTCGGCTTGGTAGGTACGTGTCACTGCGGCCTCATTTCGCTGCGGTGCAAACTAATGCGATCTCGCGACAGTTTTGCGACAGCGAAGGCGTTCGGCCGCCGCCGTCGTCACGAACCGTGGGCGACCGCCGGGAGATAGACGCTGAAGGTGCTGCCCTCGCCCTCGGCGCTCTCGATGATCAGGCCGCCGCGGTGGCGGTTGACCACGTGCTTGACGATGGCGAGGCCCAGGCCCGTGCCGCCGCTGCGCTGCCCCTCGACGCGGTAGAAGCGCTCGGAAAGGCGCGGCAGATGCTGGCGCGCGATGCCCGGCCCATCGTCGGTGACCCGCAGGACCACATAGGTCTGTCCCTCGGCGGCGTCCGGCGACAGCAGCGACAGGCCCACGCCGGACCGGCTGGCGGCGCGCGCGGCCTCCACCGTGGGCGCAGCTTCCAGGCTGACGGTCACCTTGCCGCCGGGCGGCGTGTATTTCACCGCATTGTCCACGAGGTTCTGGATCACCTGCACCAGCTGATCGCGGTCGCCGACCACCGAACCCACCCCCCGGCCGACCTTGGTGGCGATGGTCACCTGCCGGTCCGCCGTCAGCGGCTTGATGGCGTCGGAGACGTCCTGGATGGTCCGCGCCAGGTCCACCTTGCCCGACGGCGCGATGTGTTCGTTCAGCTCGATGCGGCTGAGCGACAGGAGGTCGTCCACCAGGCGCGCCATCCGCGTCGCCTGCTGGGCCATGATCCCCAAGAACTTGTCGCGCGCCTCCGGATCGTCCTTGGCGTGGGTCCGCAGCGTCTCGACGAAGCCGGCCAGCGACGCCAGCGGCGTACGCAGCTCGTGGCTGGCGTTGGCCAGGAAGTCCGCGCGCATCCGCTCGGTGCGGCGTGCATCGGTTTCGTCGCGCAGCATCACCACCAGCTGGTTCGGCCCCGCCTCCCCCGTCGCCAGCGGCCGGGCGAAGGCGCGCCAGAAGCGTGGCTGCACCCCGATGGTCTCGAACGCCACCTCGGCCGACCCGCCGGATTCGAGCGCCGCCTCGATGGTCTCCAGCACTTCGGGCCGGCGCAGGGCCGCGCCCAGCGGCGCCCCGGCGAGCTCGATCCGGAAGACCTCGCGGGCGGCGCGGTTGCCATAGGTGATCTCCGGCGCGTCCCCATCGCCCCCCTGCACCACCAGCACGGGTTCCGGCAGCAGTTCGAGAATCAGCGGCGCCGCCGCGCCCGCCCCGTTCTTTTCCAGGTCCGGCATCAGCCCACCGGCACGCCGAGTTGCTGGGCCGTGCTGCGCAGCGCCTGCTGGTCGGCCGGCGAGCCGGCGAAGGCCCGGCTGGCGTCGCGATAGTCCGCCGCGGCCTCTCGGGTCTGGCCCAGGACCATGCGCGCCCGCATGAGGCGCTCCCAACCCGCCCGGTCCTTCGGGTTCTGCTTCAGGCGCTCGGCCAGCCCCGAGACCATGCCCTGGATCATCTGCTGGCGATCGCCCTCGCTCATGTCCTGCGCCGCGGCCATCTGCTCCTGGGTCGGGCCGCGGGGCGCGGAACCCATCGGCGGAGCGCCCATGGGCGCCTGCGCCGTCTGAAGCGGCGGCAGTCGGCCGGCCAGGTCGATCTTGCGATCGGCGGCGACCTTCTCGACGAACGCCCGCACTTCCAGCGCCCAGGGCGCGTCCGGCGGCGCGGACCTGAGCAGCGCGATCCAGTCGTTCATGGCGCCTTCCTGGTCGCCACGTTGGTCCTTTGCGACAGCCAGGTAGTAGCGGGCGCGCGGATCGCCGGGGTCGGCCCCCACCGCGCGCCGGAAGATCGCCTCCGCCGCCGGCGTCACGGCCCCGTCGGCGGCCAGCACGGTGGCTTCCCCCTGGGCCGACAGATATTCGGCGTTGTCCGGGTCCAGCGCCGCCGCCTTGCCGTAGGCCTCGGCGGCCTCGGCGTTGCGTCCGGTCTGCATGTACGACCAGCCCAGCATCCGCCAGCCTTCGGCGTTGTCGGGCCGCTCGCGCATCTGGGCCTCGAGCTGGGCGATCATCGCGCCCACCTCGCCCTGCGGGTGCCCCTCGGCGGTGGTGGCCATGGCGGCGGGACCGGCGGCCTTCAGGGCGGAGCCGCCCGGCACGTCGGGGCGGCCGATCTTCAGATAGAGCCCGGTGCCCGCCAGCGTGACTACCGCCACGATCCCCAGCGCCACCGCCAGCAGCGTCTTCTCAGGCAGCGGCCGCGCCTGCGCCTCGGGCTTGCGCCCCTCGGCCAGGACGCGGCGCTTGAGGTCGGTCTTCAGCGCCTCGGCCTCGGGCTGAGCCAGGGCGCCGGCCGCGGCCTGGGCCTCGATCTCGCCCAGCTGGTCCTTGAGCACGCTCACCGCGTCGGCGCGCCGCTCCCGGGCCGCGTCGCGCCGGCGCACCAGCGGGATGGCCAGGCCCACGGCCGCCAGGACCGTCATCAGGGTCAGGATCATCCAGAGCATTCAGCGGGCCCCATCAGGACGGGTGGTGTCGTCGGCGTTCAGCATCGCGGCCAGCTCGGCCTCTTCCTCGGGCGTCAGGTCGCCCGCCCGGGCCGGCGAGCGGCCCCGCATGTAGACCGCCGCCCCGAGGGCGCCCAGCGCCAGCACGGCCAGAGGCCCGAACCACAGCGCCAGGGTATCGAGCCGCATCGGCGGCTCCAGCTGCACGAAACTGCCGTAGCGGGCGACGATGAAGTCCATCGCCTGCTTGTCCGTGTCGCCCGCGCTGATCCGCTCGCGCAGGATGATGCGCAGGTCGCGGGCGAGCGTGGCGTCCGAATCGTCGATCGACTGGTTCTGGCAGACGACGCAGCGCAGCTCCTTCGACAGCTTGTGCGCGCGCGCTTCCAGCGCCGGATCGGCCAGCTGTTCGTCGGGATTCACCGCGCCCGCCGGACCGGCCAGCAGGGCGAAGGCGACGGCGAGGGAGATGAGGCGCCTCACGGTTCCTTCCTCAGCTGTTCCATCAGCGGGCCGACCTTCCGTTCCCAGTCGTCGGGGGTCAGGGCGCCCACGTGGCGATAGCGGACGCGGCCCTGCTTATCGATGACGAACGTCTCGGGCACGCCGGCCACCCCGAACTCGATGCCCGTCCGGCCGGTCTGGTCGTTGCCCGCGCGGATGTAGGGATCGCCCCGCTCCGCCAGCCATTGGGCTCCGGCGGCGGCGTCTTCCTTCCAGTCCAGCCCGTGGATCGCCACGCCCTCTTGGCGCAGGCGCATCAGCACCGGGTGCTCCACCCGGCAGGGCCCGCACCAGGAGGCGAACACGTTCAGCAGCACCGGCTCGCCCCGCTGGAAGTCGGTGTTGGACAGGCCCTGGTCTCCCGGCCGAAGCGGCGCGGTGGTGAACGCCGGCAGCGGCTTGCCGATGAAGGCCGATGGCAGGGCGCGGGGGTCGCGTCCGAGGCCGACGAAGAACACGCCCAGCAGGATCAGGAACCCGACGACCGGCAGGATGAACAGCAGCCGCTTCATTCCGCCGCCACCGGCTGGCCCACGGGCAGGGTCTTCACGGCCGCGCCGACCCGCACGCGGCGGTCGCTGAGCGACACCGCCCCGCCGGCGGACATCACGAACCCGCCGATCCAGATCCAGACGATCAGGGGATGGTCCCAGAGGCGCACGATGACGCCCGCCTCCGACTCCTCGCCCACCGAGACGTAGAGGTTGCCCAGCGGGCCGACCCGGATGCCCGCCTCGGTGGTCTGCGACTGGGCGGACGGATACCACCGCTTCTCGCTGCGCAGGTCATAGGCGCCCATGGGGCCCTTGACCGCGAACTGGGCTCGCTTGGCCTGGTAGTTGGGCCCCTCCACGATGTCGTAGTCGGTCAGGGTTAGGGTGCGGCCGGCGAAGGCGACGCTGTCGCCGACCTTCATGTTCAGCACCTTGTCGGAATCCCAGGCGGTGACCCCGGTGATGCCCAGGGTCAGGAGCCCCAGCCCGGCATGCGCCGTCACCAGCCCGACGATGGAGCGCGGCGTGGTGCGGATCGCCCGGCCGAGGTAGGCCCGGCCCGACCACCACCGGCGTCCCAGGATCCAGACGCTGCCCAGGATCAGCCAGGCGGAGAGCGCGAGCCCGCCCGCGGTCGCCACGCCCTTCAGCCCCCCGAACGGCAGCGCGACCAGGAGGACCAGGCCGGCGACGATGGCCGGGATGCGGACGCGGTCGAACACCTTGCGCGCCTCGTCCCGCTTCCAGTTGAGCATCGGGCCGAACACCACGAGGAACAGCAGCGGCACGGCGAGCGGCGAGAAGGTCTTGGCGTAGTACGGCGGCCCGACCGAGATCTTGTCGCCGTTGATCATCTCGATGAACACCGGGCTGAAGGTGCCCAGGAACACCGTGGCCGTGAGGGCGGTCAGGAAGAGGTTGTTGAGAGTGATTCCCCCTTCCCGCGAGAGCGGCTGGAACAGGGCGCCCGAGCGGATCGCCGGCGCCCGCCAGCTGTAGAGCGCCAGCGACAGCCCCGTGGTCGCCGCGAGGATGCCCAGGATGTAGACGCCCCGCTGCGGGTCGACGGCGAAGGCGTGGACGCTGGTCAGGATGCCCGAGCGGACCAGGAAGGTGCCCACCAGGCTCAGCGAGAAGGTCAGGATCGCCAGCAGGATCGTCCAGCTGACCAGGGCCCCTCTGCGCTCCAGCACCAGCGCCGAGTGCAGCAGGGCCGTGCCCAGCAGCCACGGCATCAGCGAGGCGTTCTCCACCGGGTCCCAGAACCACCAGCCGCCCCAGCCCAGCTCGTAATAGGCCCAGGCGCTGCCCAGGGTGATGCCGGCGGTGAGCGGGATCCAGGCGGCCAGCACCCACGGCCGCACCCAGCGCGCCCACGCCGCGTCCACACGGCCCTCGATGAGCGCGGCGACGGCGAAACAGAAGGCCACCGAGAAGCCCACATAGCCCAGGTAGAGCAGCGGCGGGTGCATCACGAGCCCCGGGTCCTGGAGCAGCGGATTGAGCTCGGTCCCCTCCGCCGGCGCCGGCGACAGCCGCAGGAACGGGTTCGAGGTGAAGAGGAGGAAGCCCAGGAAGGCCGCGCCCAGCACGCCCTGAACGCCAAGCACCCTCGCCTGCAGCGTCTCGCGCAGCGTGCCCCCAAAGAACGCCACGCCCGCGCCGTAGATGGCGAGGATCAGCACCCAGAGCAGCATGGAGCCTTCGTGGCTGCCCCAGGTGGCGGCGAATCTGTAGGCCAGGGGCTGGGTCGTGTGACTGTGCCGCGCCACCAGGGCCACGGAGAAGTCGCAGGTGACGTAGGCCCAGGCCAGGCACACGAAGGCCAGGCTGACGAAACCGCCCTGCAGCAGCGCCGCCTGCCGGCCCACCGCCATCAGCACACCGTCGCCCCTGTGCGCGCCCCAGAGCGGCGCGCCCGATTGGACCAGCGACAGCAGCAGGGCGAGGATCAGCGCGAACTGACCGACTTCCGCCAACATGGACTTTGTGCTCCCCTCGGACCTGCGGCGCGTGGTAGCGCGTTCGGCGCAGATCGGAAATGTTAGTGTGCCAGGGAGTGCCTTGAAGGCGTAGGGGTCGGCGGCCAAAAGCCGCTGGGGGCGTAGGTTAATGGCGGAAGTCTACAAGATCGCGATCGTCGGATCGGGTCCTGCCGGAATGAGCGCGGCTGCTCATGCCGCGAAGAAGGGCATCAGCCATGTCCTTCTGGAGAAGACCGACCACCTCTCCGACACGATCTTCCGCTACCAGAAGGGCAAGCACGTGATGGCGACGCCGTCGGTGCTGGTCCTGCGCGCCGACTGCGAATTCGACGCCGGCAAGCGCGAGAAGATACTCGCCCAGTGGAACGAGGACGTGAAGGCGGCGGGCGTGAACGTCCGCTTCAACGCCGAGGCCAAGGCCATCACGGGCGAAAAGGGCGCCTTCACCATCGAGCTCACCAAGGGCGGGCAGATCCAGGCGGAGAACATCGTCCTGGCCATCGGCACCCAGGGCAATCCGAACCTGATGCGTTGCGACGGCGCAGGGCTGCCCCACGTGCAGTACCAGCTGGACGACCCGGGCGAATATACCGACGAGCACATCTTCGTGGTGGGCTCGGGCGACGCGGGCATCGAGAACGCGCTGGGCCTCGCCGCCGACCCCGCCCAGGGCAATACCGTCACCATCCTGAACCGCTCGGCCGACTTCGCCCGCGCCAAGAAGGCCAACGTCGACAACCTGATGGCCGCCCGCGACGCCGGGCGCATGACCATCATGACCGAGACCTCCCCCGTGCTGGTCGAGCCGGGCTGGATCACGGTCGAGACCCCGCAGGGCTCGTCCCGCTACAAGTGCGACCGGATCATCGCCCGGATGGGCGCCTCGCCGCCGCGCAAGTTCGTCGAAAGCTGCGGTATCGCCTTCGCCAGCGAGTCGCCTTCGGCCTTCCCGGCCCTTTCGCCCACCTTCGAGACAACCAAGCCCGGCATCTATGTCATCGGCGCCCTGGCCGGCTATCCGCTGATCAAGCACTGCATGAACCAGGGCTTCGACGTGGTGGAGTTCATCAGCGGCGTCACCGACCTGGAGCCCGCCGACGAACCCCTGCTGAAGGAAAAGCTGCAGGGCCTCCCCGGCCGCCGGTCGGTGTCGGAATGGCTGGAGTTCCTGCGCAGCCGGGTCGAGATCCTGAACGGCCTGTCCCCCCTGCAGATGCGGGAGTTCCTGCTCGACTCCGAGGTCCGGGCTTACAAGCCCGACGAGGCGATCTTCATCCGCAACGACCAGGGGTCCTCGCTGTTCGGGATCGCCGAGGGCTCGGTGAAGGTCGAGGTCGATCCCTCGAACCCCAACATCACGGTGCCGATCGGCGAAGGCTCGATCTTCGGCGAGGTCGGCCTGATCTCAGGGCGCAAGCGCGGCGCGACGATCCGCGCTGCCGAGCCGACGATCTGCGTCGAAATCCCGCGTATGGCCGCCCTGAAGCTGATGGCCCAGGTGCCGGAAGCCCGCGACACGGTGAACCGCATCACCAGCGAGCGGCAGGTCCTGCAGATCTTCAAGTCGGGCCTCACCCCCGCCGACATCCAGGAGGTGCTGGCGGGCGCCGAGGTCATGGACGTGAAGCCCGGCCAGGCGATCATCAACGAGGGCGACGTCTCGGACGACCTCTACATCATCCGCTCCGGCTCCATGATCGTGGAGAAGAACCTGGGCGGGAAGCCCGTCTTCATGTCCTACGTCCCGGCCGGCTCGTACTCGGGCGAGATGGCGATGATCGAGCGTGCGCCGCGGGTGGCCACCGTGAAGGCCGCGATCCGCTCGACGGTCGTGAAGCTGCCGGCCGATCCGTTCCGGCGGCTGCTGGCCCGCAAGCCCGAGCTCGCCAAGCGCATGTACGACGAGATGAAGGCGCGCCGCGAGATCAACGCCTTCATCGAGGAACAGAAGGAGGAGTTCGGCGGCGCCGTCGACATGTACTCCTCGGTCGCCAACTTCCTGATCAAGCAGGGCATCGGCGAGGCCACCGACGTGCTGCTGATCGACGAGAGCCTCTGCGTCGGCTGCGACAACTGTGAGAAGGCCTGCGCCGATAGCCACGACGGCCTGAGCCGCCTGAATCGCGAGGCGGGCACTACCTTCGCCAACATCCACGTGCCGACGTCCTGCCGCCACTGCGAGCACCCGCACTGCATGAGCGACTGCCCGCCGAACGCGATCCGGCGGGGGCCGGACGGCGAGGTGTTCATCTCCGACACCTGCATCGGCTGCGGCAACTGCCAGCGGGCCTGCCCCTACGGCGTGATCCAGATGGACAAGCCGCCGCCGCCCAAGCCCAAGCTCTGGGAGTGGATGCTGTTCGGCAAGGGCCCCGGCCCGGGCCAGCCGGACTACGAATGGCGTAAGAAGGCCTCCAAGGGCGGCGCCGGCGGCGAATCGCCGAAACTGGCGATCAAATGCGACATGTGCTCGGGCAAGGCCGGCGGACCGGCCTGCGTGCGGGCCTGCCCGACGGGGGCGGCGATCCGGGTCTCACCCGACGCCTTCCTCTCGGTGGCGCGTATCGACAGGGGCGCGGGCTGACACGTGACGCAGGTTGGGGGGCATCATACCGAGCGCGTGAGGCAGCGGACCCATGAGGGGTTCCTGCGTCACAAGGGATTCCGTTGGGCGCAGATCGCATCGTTGATCTGCCTTGTGGCGGTGGCGATCTATTTCTTTGTGGCCGCCCGTCTTGCCGAACCGCCCAACGGCGGCAGCTGGCTGGGCTACATCCTGGGCGTAGTCAGCGCCGGCCTGATCGTCTGGCTGGCCTGCCTGGGCGTGCGCAAGCGGGTCATCACCGCGGGCCACTATTCGCTCAAGGCCTGGGTCTCGGCCCACGTCTACCTGGGCCTGTCGCTCATCGTGCTGGCCACGCTGCACACGGGTTTCCAGTTCGGCTGGAACGTCCACACCCTCGCCTATTCCCTGATGATGCTGGTCATCGCCTCGGGCGCCCTGGGCATCTGGGCCTACGCCACCCTGCCCCAGCGGCTGCACGGCAACCGCGGCGAGACCACCCGCAAGCAGATGCTGGAGGCGTTGGAGAGCCTGGACAAGCAGCTCCACGACCTGGCGCTGCCGCTCGACCGCGCGGGCGCCCAGGTGGTCCGCCTGTCGCTCGAGGAAACCGAACTCGGCGGCAGCTTCTGGCGACGCCTCACCGGCGCCTACGGGAACTGCGCCACGAGCCGGGCCCTGCGCCAGGTGAAAGCCCTGCCCGCGCCCGCCGATCCGCGCCAGGCCGACGCCCTGGAGAAGATCGAGACGGTGCTGCAGCAGAAGGCCGATGTGCTGGGCCTCGCCCGGCGCCAGATGCAGATCACCGCCCTCCTTGAGGGATGGCTGTTCGTGCACATCCCCGCCACCTTCGCCCTGCTGGCGGCGCTCACCGCGCACATCGTCAGCGTCTTTACGTACTGGTGAGCCGGTGGCCCAGGAATTCCACCTCAAGCTGATCACCCAGCGCGCCGGCGGCGGCGACCCCATCGTGCGCGAGCGGACGGTGGAGAAGCCCGAGCTGTCGATCGGCCGCGCAAGCGCCAACGACATCGTGCTGGCCGACCTGTCGGTCGATCCGACCCATGCGCGGATGCGCTTCTCGGGCCCCGGCCGCATCAGCATCGAGTCCGTCAGCGGTCTGCCCTTCGACCTCGGCGGGCGGCAGGTGCAGGGCGCGGAACTCAACGTCGCCAGCCGCCCTGTCGTCCGCTTCGGCGCCTATACCCTCGCCTTCGAGCCGGCCGACGACGATAGCGCGGGCGTGACCGTCGTCCGCGACGACGACGAACATCACGCCAGCCCCAGCGTCTTCTCGCTGCAGGCCAAGGTGTTCGGCCGGCGCAACATGGCCTGGGTGCTCGGCAGCGGCATCTTCCTGCTGTGCCTGGCGTTCCCGATGATCTTCGTGCTGTTCATGTCGAACCCGAAGATCCACCCGGACGAGCAGTGGTCGACGGGCCCCCTTTCCAAGGCTCACGCCTTCATGGCCAAGGACTGCAAGTCCTGCCACACCAACGCCTTCGTGGCCGTGCGGGACGAGGCCTGCCTCACCTGCCACGCCGCCGCGCCGGACAAGGCGCCCATGGCGCTGGCGACCGCCAAGCGACTGGGCAGCCCGTTCGAACCGCGCCTCGTGGCCGAGCATGCGCCGCACGCCGACCTGGTGAAATCGACGCCCCTGCCCCCGGGCCTCGGGGCCAAGGTCAACGTGCTGGTCCAGCGCGCCTTCAACCATCCCACCGACCGGTGCGCGAGCTGCCATATCGAGCACACGCCGGCCAAGGGCGGCCCGCCCTCGGCGCCGCTCAGCGACAAGCCCAAGCTGGTGGTGGTCCAGGACTGCGAGAGCTGTCACAGCGAGCTGAAGATGCGGCTGCCGAAGACTGGCCTCATCGACACGCCCGACTGGAGCAAGCACCCCGGCTTCCGCCCCCTGGTGATGACCGAACCCGGCTCTGCGCCCAAGTTCCAGCGCGTGGCCCTGGATACCGCGCCGCAGGAGCGCAACGGCCTGAACTTCCCGCACCGGCTCCACCTCGACCCGCTGGGCGGCGTGGCCCGCCAGGCCATCGGCCTGGGCAAGGCCGCCGGCTACGGCGCGGCGCTGGAGTGCGCCTCGTGCCACCGCCGGGACGCCACGGGAAAGACCTTCCTGCCGATCGAGATGGAGCGCGACTGCGGCGACTGCCACAGCCTTGCCTTCGCCCGGGTCGGCGGCGAACTGCGCAACCTGCCCCACGGCGACGTGAACAAGGTGATCGCCACCCTCGCGGGCCGCTCCGTCGCGGCGCCGGCCGGCACAGACCGGGCGCGGCCGGGAACCATCCGCCCCAGCGCGTTCGCCGCCAGCGGGGCCGGCGCCTACCGCGCCACCTTCTCGCGCGGCGGCGCCTGCTACGACTGCCACACGGTCACCTGGGCCGGCGACACAGTGCAGCTGGCGCCCGTCAGCCTGGCCTCCAGGTATCTCCCGCGCGGCGCTTTCGACCACGGCGTGCCCGAGCACGGCGGCCCGGGCGAGTCCAAGAAGGGCGGGTTCGAATGCGCCGACTGCCACCGCGCCCAGACCTCCGACAAGTCCGGCGACGTCCTGATCCCGGACCTGGCCAAGTGCGGCGCCTGCCACGGCAAGACCACGGCCCAGATCGCCGCGGCCGACGACGCCGACTGCACGACCTGCCATAGCTTCCACAAGCCCGGTCAGGCCACGCCGAAGCCCGGCCATCCGCCGCTGGAGACCCTGCGGTGGACCGAGGCCCTGGCCCGCCGGGCGGCCGGCGCCTGACGGCCTGATCTCAGCAAAAACGCCGCCCCGGGCGACCGGAGCGGCGTTCGCATCGTCAGATCGTGACGGGGTTCAGACCACCCCGAAGGCCAGCATCGCGTCGGCGACCTTCTTGAAGCCTGCGATGTTGGCGCCCTTCACATAGTCGGGAATCTTCGACCCCGGCCGGCCGCCGTACTCCAGGCAGCTCGAGTGGATGCCCGCCATGATGTCGATCAGCAGGCGCTGCAGCTCCTCTTCCTTCCAGGAGATGCGGGCCGAGTTCTGGCTCATCTCCAGGCCGGAGACCGCGACGCCGCCGGCGTTGGCCGCCTTGCCTGGCGCATAGAGGATCTGCGCGTCCTTGAAGACGTGCACGCCCTCCAGGTTGGTCGGCATGTTGGCGCCTTCCGACACCCCGATGCAGCCGTTGCCCACCAGCGTCCGGGCATCGTCGCCCAGCAGTTCGTTCTGCGTCGCGCACGGCAGCGCCAGCTGGCAAGGCACGCCCCAGGGCGTCTTGCCCACGTGGAACTCGGCGCCCTTGAATTCCTTGGCGTACTCCGAGATGCGGCCCCGGCGCTTGTTCTTGAGGTCCTTCACCCAGTCGATCTTCTCCTGGGTGAAGCCGTCGGGGTCATAGACGAAGCCTTCGGAGTCCGAGAGCGTCACGACCTTGCCGCCCAGCTGCGTGCACTTCTCGGCCGCATGGGTGGCGACGTTGCCGGACCCCGAGATCACCACCGTGTGGCCCGCGATGTCCTTGCCTTGGGTCTTCAGCATGTTCTGCAGGAAGTAGGTGGCGCCGTAGCCCGTGGCCTCGGTGCGGATCAGCGAGCCGCCGTACTCCAGCCCCTTGCCGGTCAGCACGCCGGTGAATTCGTTCGTGATCCGCTTGTACTGGCCGAACATATAGCCGATCTCGCGCGCGCCCACGCCGATGTCCCCGGCCGGCACGTCCACGTCGGCGCCGACGTAGCGGTAGAGCTCGGTCATCAGGCTCTGGCAGAAGCGCATGACCTCGCCATCCGACTTGCCCTTCGGATTGAAGTTCGAGCCGCCCTTGCCCCCGCCCATGGGCAGGCCGGTGAGCGCATTCTTGAAGGTCTGTTCGAACGCCAGGAACTTCAGGACGCTTTCGGTCACCGAGGGGTGGAAGCGGATGCCGCCCTTGTAGGGGCCGATGGCGTTGTTGTTCTGCACACGCCAGGCGCGCTGCACCCGGATGTCGCCCTTGTCGTCCTGCCAGCAGACGCGGAAGCTGATCACGCGGTCCGGCTCGGCGATGCGGCGCAGGATCTGGGCCTTGTGATAGGCTTCCTTGTCCTGGATGAAGTCGAAGATGTCCTCGGCCACCTCGGTGACCGCCTGGACGAATTCCGGCTGGCCCGGGTTGCGGCGCTTCACGCCCTCGATGAACCCGTTCAGGTCGACGTGATCGGTTACTGCCATGTGGTCCCCCATGCTCCGGCGCGACCCTCGCCCCGGCGGCTCTTCCCTTAAGAAGCTTAGCTTCGAAATCCGTACGGGCTAAGCGCATTTGCGGACGCAAACCCGCGCCCTCTTCTTTGCCCCTTCACAAGAGCCTGGAATTTGCGACAACTCCCCCGCTGGATGGGGGCTATAAGTCATGACGAAAGCGTCTGATCTGTTCGTACAATGCCTGGAAGAAGAGGGCGTCGAGCACGTCTTCGGGGTTCCGGGCGAGGAAAACCTGGACTTCCTGGACAGCCTGTCCCGGTCCACGAAGATCAAGCTGATCCTGACCCGCCACGAACAGGGCGCGGGCTTCATGGCCGCCACCTATGGCCGGCACACGGGCAAGGCCGGCGTGTGCGTCGCCACCCTGGGCCCGGGCGCCACCAACTTCGTCACCGCCGCCGCCTACGCCCAGCTCGGCGGCATGCCGATGATGATGCTGACCGGCCAGAAGCCCATCAAGAAGTCCAAGCAGGGTCGGTTCCAGATCCTCGACGTCGTCGACATGATGAAGCCGCTGACCAAGTACACGCACCAGCTGGCGTCGGCCGACAACATCCCCAGCCGCGTACGCGAAGCCTTCCGCCTGGCCCAGGAGGAGAAACCCGGCGCGGTCCACATCGAGTTCCCCGAGGACGTGGCCGACGAGCAGACCGAGTCGAAGCCGTTCCCCAAGAGCAACGCCCGCCGCCCGGTGGCCGACGAGAAGTCGATTCGCGCCGCGGCCAAGCGCATCGAGCAGGCCAAGTCCCCCATCCTGGTGATCGGCGCCGGCGCCAACCGCACCATGACCAGCCGGATGCTCTCGCAGTTCATCGAGAAGACCGGCATTCCGTTCGTCTCCACCCAGCTCGGCAAGGGCGTGGTCGACGAGTTGAGCCCCAAGTTCCTCGGCTGCGCGGCCCTGTCGGCCGGCGACTTCGTGCACCGGGCCATCGGCGCCGCCGACCTGATCATCAACGTCGGCCATGACGTGATCGAGAAGCCGCCGTTCTTCATGCAGCCCGGCGGCACGGAGGTGATCCACATCAACTTCCGCTCGGCCGAGGTCGATCCGGTCTACTTCCCGCAGTACGAGGTGATCGGCGACATCGGCAACGCCATCTGGCAGATCAAGGAAGACATCCTGCCCCAGACGGGTTGGGACTTCTCGGCCATGTTCAAGGCCCGCGCGGCCGAGGTCGAGCACACCGCCAAGTCCGACAAGGACATGCGCTTCCCGATCTACCCGCAGTACCTCGTGGCCCAGATCCGCAAGGCGATGCCGGACGACGGCATCATCTGCCTCGACAACGGGGTCTATAAGATCTGGTTCGCCCGGAACTATCCGGCGCGGGCGCCCAACACCGTCCTGCTGGACAACGCCCTGGCCACCATGGGCGCGGGCCTGCCCTCGGCCATGGCCTCGAACATGGTCTATCCGAACCGCAAGGTCATGGCGATCTGCGGCGACGGCGGCTTCATGATGAACAGCCAGGAGATGGAGACCGCCGTCCGCCTGAAGCTGAACATCACCGTCCTGATCCTCAACGACAACAGCTACGGCATGATCCGCTGGAAGCAGGCGAACATGGGCTTCAAGGACTGGGGCCTCACCTACGGCAACCCCGACTTCGTGGAGTACGCCAAGGCCTACGGCGCCAACGGCTACCGGGTGGAGAGCGCCTCGCACCTGCCCGAGTTGCTGAAGCAGTGCCTGGACACGCCCGGGGTGAACCTCATCGACTGCCCGGTGGACTATTCCGACAACGACGCGATCCTGAACAAGCAGATCAAGGAACTGAGCGCCGCGCTCTGACCGGCGGCGCCCGAGGATTCCCACATGACCGCCCTCAAGGACTCGTATCCGCTCTACCTCGCCAATGAGGCCCAGACCCCGAACCTCGATCTGGAGGTCACGGACAAATACACGGGCAAGGTGGCGACGCGGGTGGCCCAGGCCGACGCCAAGACCATCGACGCGGGCATCGCCGCCTGCGTCGAAGCGGCCGAGCCCATGGCCCGCCTGCCCGCCTATGCCCGGCAGGAGGTGCTGGCCCACTGCGTGAAGCGCTTCCAGGAGCGGTTCGACGAGCTGGCCTTCGCCCTCTGCATCGAGGCCGGCAAGCCGATCCGCGACGCCCGCGGCGAGGTCACGCGCCTGATCGACACCTTCCGCATCGCCGCCGAGGAGTCGGTGCGGATGACGGGCGAGGTCCAGCCGCTGGACATCTCGCCGCGCGCCAAGGGCTACCAGGGCATGTGGAAGCGGGTGCCCATCGGCCCCTGCTCCTTCATCTCGCCCTTCAACTTCCCGCTCAACCTGGCCGCCCACAAGATCGCCCCGGCCCTGGCCGTGGGCTGCCCCTTCGTGATGAAACCCGCCTCGCGCACGCCGCTGGGCGCCATCATCATCGGCGAGGTGCTCGCCGAGACCGACCTGCCCAAGGGCGCCTTCTCGATCCTGCCGGCCCATCGCGAGGGCGCCGACCTCTTCACCACCGACGAGCGGCTGAAGCTCCTGTCATTCACCGGCTCGCCAGGTGTCGGCTGGGACCTGAAGGCCAAGGCCGGCAAGAAGAAGGTCGTGCTGGAACTCGGCGGCAACGCCGCCGTCGTTGTCGACGCCGACACCGACCTGGACGACGCCGTCGAGCGCATCATCTTCGGCGCCTTCTACCAGTCGGGCCAGTCCTGCATCGGCGTGCAGCGGATCATCATCCACGCGTCGATCTACGACGAACTGCGCGACCGGCTGGTGGCCAAGACCAGGACCCTTGTGGCGGGCGATCCGCGCGAGGAGGCCACCTTCGTCGGCCCGATGATCGACGAGAAGGAGGCCCGCCGCCTCGACAGCTGGATCCAGCAGGCGGTGGCCGGCGGCGCCACGCTGCTGGTCGGCGGCAAGCGCGAGGGCGCCATGCTGGAGGCCACCCTGCTGGAGGGCGTGGACCGCTCGGCCGCCCTCTATGCGGAGGAGGCTTTCGGCCCGGTCGCCATCCTCTCGAAGTTCACGAACTTCAAAGATGCCCTCGACGAGGTGAACGACTCCAAGTTTGGTCTACAGACCGGCGTTTTCACGCGCGACCTCTACAAGATGCTCGAGGCGTGGGACCACCTGGACGTAGGAGGTGTCGTAATCGGCGACGTGCCCAGCTACCGCGTGGACAACATGCCCTACGGCGGGGTCAAGGATTCGGGACTCGGCCGCGAAGGCGTACGTTTCGCCATGGAGGACATGACGGAAATTCGCAATCTGGTCATCCGTCGCCGCTGAGGTTGCGTATCTACACGGGCGTATGCGCGCTGCTCGGGGAGGCGGCCTCTTGATGACCATTGCGCAGATCACCGATCTGCACGTCACGACCGAGAAGGATCCGCTGAATCAACGGCGGAACGAGGAACGTCTGCGTCAGGTGATGCAGGCGATCCACGGCCTGCGCCCGCGCCCCGTCGCCATCATCGCCAGCGGCGACCTCGTCGACCGGGGTGAGCGCGAGGAATACGTCGAGCTCAAGCGGCTGATGGCCGAGAGCGAGATCCCGATCTTCTACGCCATGGGCAACCACGACAGCCGCGAGGGCTTCCTGGCCGAGTTCAGCGGCCCCGGCGCCGAGACCGACGAGAACGGCTTCGTCCAGTACACGGTCGACTTCGGCGAGATGCGGATGGTCGTCTGCGACACCCTGGATGGCCCCAACGACGGCGAGTACGACGAGGCGCGCGCCGCGTGGCTGGCCCGCACCTTGGATGAGGCGCCCGATCGCCCGACCGCCGTCGTGCTGCATCACCCGCCCATCCCCAGCGGGATCCGCTGGATGGACCCCGACCCCAATTCGCCCTGGCTGGGCCGGCTCGAACAGGTGCTCACCGGCCGCAAGCAGGTGAAGGTGCTGATGTGCGGCCACATCCACCGCGCCTTCAACGGCGTCTTCGCCGGCCACGTGGTGTCGGCCGCCCCGGCTACCTCGATCCAGCTCACCCTCGACCTCACCGAGGTCGACATGCATGTGCCGGACGGCCGCGAGATCCTGGTGGAAGAGCCGCCGGGCTACGCGCTCCTGATGTCCGAGGGCGGCAATCTCACCACCCACATGTGCCTGGCCGGCGATTACGCCCCGGCCGTGACCTACAACTTCCCCTTCCGAAAGCTGGCCTGAGCCATGCCGCCGGGGGCTGTGCGCAAGGGCGTCGTGGGCCGCACCCTGGCCCTTCTTTCCCGGCTGCGAGCCAAGGGCGGCAAGAAGTTCGCCGATTTCCTGGTGACCCTCGTGGTCGCGGCGGTGGCGGCCGGCGCAGCCCTCTGGCTCAGCACCACCCTGCCCCTCCGTTTCGTGGAAAACCTCACCTACGATTTCCGGCTGGCCTGGGGTGCCCCGCCGCCGCAGCGCGAATTCGTCATCGTCAAGATGGACGACGCCGCGACCGAGGCCATGAGCGAGGCCTCGGAGTGCCATTGCCTCGCGCCCATCGACAAGGCCTGGCTGGGCGACCTCATCGCCAGCCTGGACTCCAAGGGCGTGAAGGCCATCGCCGTCGACTATCTGCTCGACACCTGGTCCTCGCCCGAGGAGTTCCAGGACTTCGAGCGGCGGATCGCCGGCGTGAAGGCCCCGCTGATCGCCGTCGTCGATCCCGCGCGCACGCCGGGCGTGGACTTCCCGGTCTCCAAGAAGGTGCTCTACTCCGACGCCCGGGCCTTGATGCACATCGACTTCGACGACGTCATCCGGCGCTACGACCCGCGGCCCAGCCAGTATCCGGCCTTCGCCACCCGGGTCGCCATGTCCGTCTCGGACAAGACCTGGCCGACGACGCCCTTCGACATCCGCTACCGCCAACCTGACCCGGAGGTGGCGGCCGAGAACGCGGGCGCCATCGGCCCCTCCTATTCCGCGGCCTTCGTGCCCGTGCTCCCCGACGCCCTGCTCAAGGACAAGATCGCCTTCATCGGCAGCGTCACCCGGGCCGCCACCGAGGATTCGAGCACGCCCAAGGAGGACATGCACACCACGCCCTTACGCTTCCGCCAGGGGCACACCCAGGGCACCCCGGGGGTCGAGGTCCACGTCCATGCCCTGTCGCAGATGCTGGCCGGCGACCGCATCATCCGGCCCGGCGCGGTGTGGGACGCCCTCATGACCGTCGTGGCGGCCTTGGCGGGCGCCCTGCTCGGCCGGTCCACCCAGCGCTGGTGGATCTCCGTGGGGATCGTGCTGTTGGGCGCCGCCACCCTGCTGGTCAGCGCCTTCGTCTTCTACGAGCGCCTGGCCCTGATGGTGCCGATGACCAGCCCGCTGCTGGGCTTCGCCTTCGGCTTCTTCATCCTCAGCCGTCTCGCCGCGGCCGAGCTGCAGAACCAGCGGGCGTTCTACTCCTCGACGCTGGAGCGCTATCTCGCCCCGCAGGTGATCGACCGCATGGTCGACGGCCGCGAGGAGGTGAAGATCGGCGCCGAGGAGCGCGAGATCACCGTGATGATCTCGGACCTGGAGAACTTCTCCACCCTCGTGGCCACCCTGCCCCTCGACACCTTCTCCGAGGTGATCAACGAGTACTTCGACGGCGTCATCGACATCCTGTGGAAGCACGAGGCGATGATCGACAAGATGACCGGCGACGGGATCATCGCGATCTTCGGGGCGCCCGTGGCCTCCAACGACCACGCCGACCGCGCCATCGCCTGCGCCCGGGAGATCGACCTCTACGCCCTGGAGATCCGCGAGCGGATGATCGCCCGCGGCATCAAGTTCGGCTACACGCGCATGGGCCTGTCGTCGGGCATCGGCCTCGTCGGCAACTTCGGCGGCGAACGCCGCTTCAACTACACCGCCTACGGCGAGGTGGTGGTCATCGCCGCCCGCCTCGAGGCCGCCAACAAGACCTTCGGCACCCGCATCCTCTTCAGCGCCGACACCCTGAAGCTGGCCCGCAAAGACGTGCCCATCGAAGCCGTCGGCGAGATCGACCTCAAGGGCGTCCCGGTGCCGATCCCCGCCTACACGACCCGGATCGAGGCGGCCTGACGCAAGACCCCGCCGTAGTGGTGGTGCGCGCTCGATCTCAGTCAGGGGGGGACACTCACGCCCTCCCCCTTTCGTCAGCCCGGGCGGAGCGCTCGCCAGAGCGCGCAGACCCGGGACCCAGCCACACCGCCGCCGACGCTCGCCTGAGGGCGCTGCAGCCACGACAGCGGTCCTTCCGGCTCCTAGAACTAGGGGCCGGATAGATCGCGCCATTCAGGATTCTTGGCCTCGATCAGCTGCAGCTTCCAGTCTCACCGCCAGCGCCTTTCGCGCCGTGCCCGACCATCAACGAAAGCTAAGCCGTGACGCGGATTACGTCATTCATCGTGGCGCAGCTTCTAGGTGGCGTCTGCTGGGTCTCGGGTCTCCGCGCTCTGGCGAGCGCTACGCCCGGGATGACGACTGGGGTGGAGCAAATGATTCTAGCCCAACCGTCGCGGAGGTTGGCGGCCTCTGCTTTCGGCGTCAGGCCGGATGGCTTCTCGATCGCTGCGGGTCCCTACCGATCCGCCTGGCCCGTCGTCCGCGGACCCAGCCAGCCGGCCATGTCGACCTCGTCGCTCACGCGGTACGGGCGGCCCCACTGGTCGGTGAAAAAGCGTTCCATCTCGGGCCGGGTGAATGGCCGCGAGCCCAGGCGGCCGAAGATGGCCATCTGGCCGCCGGTCTCGTCCACGGCCCGGTCGCGATCCAGGCCCTTGGACAGCGCCAGCGCCGGCGACGGCGTGCGGGCCCAGGCGATCAGTTCGGGCTTCGGCGGCGGCGAGAAGCCGTAGAAGTTGGGTTGGCTGGAGGGGCTGATCAGTTGCAGCACCTTCACCCCGTTCCGCCCGTCGGCGACATAGGCGAACAGGGAGGCGTTGGTCGAGGCGACCACCACGTCCTCGGCGTCGTTCAGCGCACCGCCCGCATCGAACTTCTGGTAGAGGCGCGGCCGCTCGGGATTCTTCACATCGACGATGACCAGGCCGTCCTTTTTGGCCGCCACATAGGCGAAGGTGCGGGCCACATAGACGCGGCGAGCGTCCACCAGCGGCACGGTCGCGCCCTCCACGAGCTTCGGCTGGTCGAGCTTGGTGACGTCAAGGACCTCCAGGCCCCGGGCCGTGGTGACCCAGAGGTAGCGGAACTGCAGCGCCGACCCGCGCACGTCCGGCAGGGACACGGTGGTCACGTGCCGCGGCTTCAGCGGATCGTTCAGGTCCACGACCACCAGGCCGGCGTCGGCGGCGATATAGGCATAGTGGCCGCCCAGGGTGATGTGGCGGGCGCCCTTCAGCACCCCACCGGCGTTCCAGGTCGCCGCCCGCTTCAGCTTGTTGTTGCGCGGCTCACCGTCGGCCAGGGTGTTCACGTTGACGAGGATCAGCCCCTCCTCGCTGTCGGTCACGACGGCGTAGGAATAGAGCGGGTGGAACGTCTGCTCCTGGTTGGCCTGAAGCAGGCTGACGTCGGCGCCCGTGACGGCGTCCTTGACCATCATCTTCTGCATCGCCTCGTTCCGCAGCGGGGCGATGTTCTGGTTGGTGGGCAGGGCCATGCAGGTGGCGTTCTTCGACGGCACGTGGGTGTTGTGGCCCAGAGGCGAGAACGGCGCCGAGACGACCCGCTGGGAGACGCCCTTGTTGGCCACGCTGGCGGCGTCGAACACCCGGAAGCCGCCCTTCCCTTCGGCCACGAACATGTACTCGCCGCGCAGCTGCAGGCAGCGGGCCGCCCCGTCGGTCTTGGAGACGAAGTTCGAGATCTCCTCGGCGCTGTCCTCCTCGCCGCCCGAGACGCCCTTCACGAAGGGCTTGCCGCGCACCCAGTTCTTCAGCTCGCGCTTATTCTGGTCCACGTGCAGCTTGTAGAAGTCGGGATAGGCGTACCGGTGCAGGTACGAGCCGAACACCGCCTGCGGCTCGCTCCATTCGGAGACGCGCACCGCCTCGATGCCGTCCTCCAGGCCGACCCAGGCGTTCAGGCCCACGAAGTTCACGAAGTTGGTCCCCAGCAGCAGGAGCTGGGCCATGATCGCGTTGTTGTCGTTGGCCGCGCTCACGTGGCAGTCCGAGCAGGTCTTGGTCTCGGTCGTCCGCACCGTGTGCGGGAAGTGCGGCGCGAAGGCCTGGCTGGAAAAGCCCGAGGCGGCGATCGGCGGCTGCTGCACGTAGATCCGCTCG
The DNA here is from genome assembly GCF_001824475.1 of Phenylobacterium sp. RIFCSPHIGHO2_01_FULL_69_31. Classification (GTDB taxonomy): domain Bacteria; phylum Pseudomonadota; class Alphaproteobacteria; order Caulobacterales; family Caulobacteraceae; genus Phenylobacterium. Next base: position 121,835 of record NZ_MHXN01000042.1, read on the forward strand.
CGGTTCACGTTGGTCGAGGACAGCACCAGGGCCGAGGACGAACGCACCGGGGCGATGGTCGAGCCCTTGGTCGTGGAGTGGACCCCCAACTGGTACATGTCGTCCCGGGCGACCTGGGGATTGTAGGTCGCGTAGTTCCGGGTCTCCTCGCCCTCGTACTTGTGGGTCGTGGTCTTCCAGTTCGCCTCGATGGGCAGGTGGCAGCCCGCGCACGCCGTGGTCCACGAGGTGTGGCAGGCGAAGCATTCCATCTCGTCGTCGTTGTGGGCCCGGTTCGCCGGATCGACGCCCGGTCCCCACGTGAACGGCCGGCCATCCTTGCTGATTTTGCCCATCAGCTTGGCGCGCGCCGACTTGGCGTTGAAGTCGGGCGAGGTGCGGTCGACCGTGTCCTTGGTCAGCTTCACCCGCCATTCCAGCTTCGGATCCAGCAGCGAGCGCTGGATCAGGACCTGGCGACCGTCGCGCTCCACCCACTCGAATCGGCGCTGGCCGTCCGGGTTGCGCAGCAGGGACAGGTCGTTGCCTTTCGGATCGGCGGCCGGGCCCGAGGTGCGCAGGGTCGGATAGGCCGACGAGGTGCCGTGGCAGTCCTTGCAGCGGATCTCCACCGCATTGGCCACCTCGCCCATGATCAGCCCCGAGCCGTGGCTGTCCTGGCTGAAGTGGCAGTCGGCGCACTGCATGCCCTTCTCGGCATGGATGTCCATCATGTGGACCGCCTTGCCCGGCGCGTTCTCGCCCACGGGCGTGAACTCAGGGGCGCCGGCCTTGTGGAACTTCTCCGGATCGTCGTTGGCGATGACCGCGCCGTCCTTGTCCAGCAACTCGCCGTCGCGGTTGCGCTTGAACACAGCGCGGAAGTTCCAGCCGTGGCCATGGTAGTCGGCGAACTGGGTGTCCTTGAGCTTCTTGTTGAGGCCGAAGACGTTGCGCAGGAAGTCGAGGTCTGCCCACTTGCCCCGTGGCGCCGCGCCCTCGGGATTGCGGTTCAGGACCTTTCGCATCTCTTCCGAGGTCGGGTACTTCTGCCGCTCCGGCCACATGAACGGCGCGTCGGCCTCGTAGTCCCACATCGTGTAGCCGAGGTAGGTGTTCACGAACATGTTCGGCTGGTGCATGTGGCAGTTCATGCACTGGGCCGTGGGGATCGCGCGCGTGAACGCGTGCTTGATCGGGTGTCCCGGCTCGTCCTTCGGGATCGTCGGATCCGCCTGCGCGCTCTGGCCGTCGCGTCCGAACTGGGCCCAGGTCGAACTCGCGTGCGGCTGGCGGTTGTTGGCGTAGACCACGTGGCACGAGGCGCAGCCCGACGAGCGGTAGTCGCCCGGCTGGTCGTTGGTCCCCAGGAACCAGGTGAAGGGGTCGTTCAGGCGCGTCTTGTGGATGTTGAGCAGCGGGATCGCCGCGCGAAGCCCGGTGCCGGGCCCGCGGTTCGACTGACGGATGTCCGGCCGCCCAGGCTCCTCCAGGCGTTGGATCTGGCCGTTGGCGTTGGGCAGGCCCACCTCGGCGAACTGGCTGTTGATGTTGCGGCCGCCGCGCTCGAACACACGGAAAATGTCCCCAGGCGGCGTCACCTGCCAGGTGGGCGCCGGATAGAGGGTCGGCAGCGCGCCGCGCTTGGCTTGTTCCGGCGTCACCGTGCCAGGCGGGTTTCCGGGCGACAGCAGCCGGGCCGGCTCGCCGTGAGCCGTGTAGGCCTCCCCCAGGACGTAGTTCTTAAACGGCAGGATCCCGTTGTTGTAAGACGCGCCGCCGAAGAACATGGCGCCCGTCGCCATCAGCGATCGCTCCGCCTTCTCGATCAGCTCCATGTGGCAGGCGCCGCAGGCCTGGCGCGCCACCCGGTAGTCCGAGGGGTTCACGAAGCGGATGTACTCCGGCTCCTCCTTGTTCAGGAGCGTGTAGCTCTGCTTGGGATTGGCCGAGCTGGGATAGTGCCAGGTCTTCGGATAGCGCGGCAGCACGTGGGCCCGGTCGCGCAGGGCGACGTACTGGGGCGCCGTCTTCGCCAGGCCGGCGGGCGCGATCACGCCGGCGTCGCCGCCGTGGCAGGACGCGCAGCCCAGCTTCACCGCCTGGGACATGTGCATCGTCTTGGCGTCGCTGTCGGTGTGGCAGGAGACGCAGCCGGCGCTGTCGCGATCGACCTCGGCGTCCGTCATGCCCAGCTTGGCTGGCGCGGCGGCGACGTACTTGCGGGCCACCGGCTTCTCGGCCTCGCTGGCCTTCAGGGACAGGGGCGCGAGCAGAGTCGCTGCGATCAGCGCTCCCGTCCTCAGCCAGTTTGTCCCGAATTTCAGCATCTTGCCCCTAGAAGGTGAGAACGGCGTTCAAGAGGATCGAATAGTAGCGCTTATCACGATCCCGGTTTTCGAACAGGTCGTTGAAGCCCTTGCCCGGGTCGAAGGCCGCGGCCGAGGCCCGGAAGACCAGGTTCTGGCTCATGTGCGGCCGCCAGATCGTGGAGACCGAAGCGTCCCAGCCCAGCGACTTCGGGATCGAGCCTTCCTGCCGCAGCGCCTGCAGCACCGCTGTGTTTGAGAACGAGATGTGGTTGAGGTTGGCCGACACCCGCAGCTCGGGCGTCACGTCGAAGTCCGCGCCGCCGCCTAAGAGGACCGTGCCCGGATTGTTGAAGTTGGACTGCCCCTCCTCCTTGGACGAGCGCAGGCTGTTCAGCACGCCGTTGCGGCCGTTGACGCTGATCACCCGCCCGCCGCCCGCGAAGGGGATGGTCTGGCGAATCCAATAGCTGGTGTCTGATCCCGCGAACTGCGGGTTCTCGAATATGGCGTCGAACCCCGTTTCCTTGTTGTCATACGGGTCCTTGTCGCCGGATGCGTAAAGGCCCTGCAGGCGCAGCCGCACCCAGCTGAAGTCGATCGAAGGCTCGGCGGCCACGAAGTAGCTGCGGATCTTCGCCTTGCGATCCGTCAGGATGCTGTTTCGGTTCTCGCCGAACGCATAGAAGGCCGAGGCGGTCAGGTTGATCCGCCCGATGCGGCCGTCGGCGTTGTAGCCCAGGTAGGTCACGTCGTAGTCGCGGCCGCGCAGGCTGCCCAGCAGGGCGGGCCGCTGGGGAAACCCGTTCTTGTCGACGTAGATCTCGTCGCCTTCGCGGTTGCGGTTGTGCGCCACCATCACCTGCGAAGTGAGGCCCGGGAACGGCAGGTCCTGGCGATAGAGCGAGCCGATGAAGACGTAGTCGTCGCGCAGGTCCTGGGTGACGTCGTTGAGGCCCGAGTTGGTGTCCTTCTCGATCCGCCAGAAGGCCGCCAGGTTGTACTGGAACCGGTTGTTGTCGCGGTTGCCGAACAGGCGAACGCCCAGCTGGTTGTCCTGGAACAGGAAGCCGCGGAATTCGGACGAGAACGGCTGGATCCCGACCCGCAGGCTGTCGAAGTCGTAGCGGTCCGAGACGTTGCGCAGGTGATAGTCGACGAACAGTTCCTGGACGCCCAGGAACGAGTCGTTCCGGTGGCTCTTGCGGCTGGGCTCGACGAAGAGGACGCGCCTCTCGGGCACATCGACGTAATTGTGCTGGAAGGCCAGGGCGACCCGGAATTCCAGGTCCGGCGGCTTGTACGCGGTGGAACCCTTGATCAACGCGGCGCTCGCGATGAACGTCTGCGCCATCACCAGACTGGTGTTGTTGCCGAAGACGTCCAGGCTGCCCGGCCGGCTGGTGGTCTGCACCCCCACCGGGATCGGGAAGCTGCGCGGCTCCACCACGGTGTCGGAGATGCCGCTCAACGCGACGAACCAGTCGTGCGTCCCCTTGATGGGGATGTCGCCCTTCAGGAAGTTCTGGTTGTACGGGTCGAACCAGCGCGGCTTGGTGACCCCCAATGCGCCGGCAAGCCGCCACCGGTCTGGGATCGGGACCTCGTCCTTCGGAAAGGCTTCAGGCGGCGGCGCGCGCACCGCGCCCGGATTGTCCTGGACCACCGGCGGCGGCAGGTCCTTCTGCCGCCCGGGCACGCGCCGGCCCTCCAGGATGTCGTCGATCGTCGGCGCAGGTTCGCCGTCTGCGGGCGGCGGCTCCGGCTGAGCGACCGTGGCCGGCTCCTGCGCCGCCGCGTCGCTTGCGGAACCGGGGGCCGGCGCCGCGCCAGAGTCGACGACCCGGCCGTCCAGGATGTCTTCGATGGTCAGTGAGCCGCCACGCTCCGGCGCAGCCTGCGCCTGCCCGGCAAGGGCGGCGAAGGCGGTCAGAGCAAGAAGGGAGCCCGCGCGCATGCCTATTTCCCCTGGCACACGTTCTGTTCGCTGGTGTCCAGGAACGGCGCGAAGGGGCAGCTTACGTAGCGCAGCCGGGCCGGCGCGGTGGGACCGACCACCAGTTGGTCGGCGCGGATTGCAGAGGCGGCGTTCGACACGCTCCCTGCCCGCACGCCACCGTTGTGCAGCCCCAGGAACGAGATCATGTCGTCCTGGTCGATACCATCGCCCGAAACGCCCACCCCGCCGATGAGCCGGCCGCCACGATAGATCGGCACGCCGCCCGGGAAGATCTGGATTCCGTTCTGCAGACGGTTCTGACCCACGGCCACGTCCGGCAGCGAGGTGCAGCGCTGCGGCGTATCGGTCGCCGAGGCGCCCGTGATGAAGTTCAGGTGCTGGCCGACGTTGCCGATGATCAACGCCGACTGCAGGCCGGTGGAGAGGGGGCTCCACTGGGCGATGGGGCGCGACAAGGGGCCGTTCGGTCGGCCGACCTCGCCGTCGGGGAAATACGGCCGCGCCAGGTTGCCGATGCTGCGGGCGCCGAACGCGTTCTTGCCGGTCAGCGCGGCGGAGTCGGCGAAGAAGTCGCGCGTCTTCTGCACGAAGCCCCGCACGTCCGTGCTCGGATCGGCGCCCAGCTCCGCTGCAGCGAAGGTCCCCGAGAAGAAGCTGGCGGTGCGCGCCTTCTGCGCCGAGACGTCGATGCCGAACACCGGCGCGTCGGGCGAGCGGACGATGCCGAGGATCTGGCCGCGGCTGTCGACGACGGTGATCGACACCTGGGCACGGCTGTCGAGCGGGCGGCGGATCTGCGCCCGCGCCCGGCTCATCACCGTGAACGCCTCCTCCAGGATCGCCCGCACCTCGGCCTCGCTGAGCGGCGTCAGGCCGTCAGCGGCGTCCGTGCCGGCGCGGATCGGGAAGCGGTTCTGGCCGGCGCCGTTGGTCAGCACCATGGCGCTGGTGTTGGCGAACTCCGCCGCCGTGGCCAGGCGCAGGCCCGAACCCTCGGTTCCGTACACGGCGCCCGCGAGGGCTCCGCCTCCCGCGTAGTAGCCCGTGACCGGGGTGAAGCCGCCGGTTCCTGCGGGCAAGGTCGCGAAGGCAGGCGCGCTAGCCGGCGTCGAGCGCAGCGTCGCAGCGCTGGCGTCGCTGAAGCGCAGGGTCGTGCCGTCGACCGTCACCCGCTCGGCGCGGATGTCGGTCGGCGCGTCGAAGCCGGTGGCCGCCGCGTAGGCGATCGCCTCTTCGCCATCGTCGTCGGTATCCAGCGTGTTGCGGTCGAAGCCGTAGTCGCCATCGGCCATGACGCCCACGCCGCCGACCAGCACGCCGTTCTTGTAGAGCGGGAACCCGCCCGGATCGGCGGCGAGGCCCAAGGGCGAGCGGCGCGGACCGATGCTGGACGTCGCCATGCGCGTCGTAACGTCCGAGCACGGCAGGGACGAGAACTGCACGCCGAACAGCGGGCCGCTCTCCAGGCCCACCGTCGAAGGCGCCGGCGGAAAATGCTCCTGGACGATCTGGCTGGCGGTGCGGGTCGAGAAGGCGTTGCCGCCCGAGGACAGGTACGCGCCCGTGATCGCCTTGGCGATGGCCGCGCCGGCGGCCGGGACGACCACGCCCTGGGCGTCCATGTTCTGGCCGTTGGGCGCCGCGCGCAGGGTTGCCGTGCCGCGGGCGCCGGTCATCGAATAGACCGCCAGCACGTTGCCGACCCGATCGGTCACCGCGATCACCGCCGGCAGGTTGCGTGCGCGCGCTTCGGCCACGGCCTGAGCGATCACCTGCTGCACATCGGCGACGCTCAGGGCCTGGGCCGCGGGCAGCGCATAGGTGGGCGCGGACGGCGGGGGCGTCGTGGGCGGCGGCGTGGTCGTGCCGCCTCCCCCCCCGCCGCCGCCACCACAGGAGGCAAGCGCCAACGCAGCCGCAGAGACGGCCCAGCGCGAAACGGAACTCATCGCAGCGACCTCGCGGCCTGCGCGACCTGGGCCAGCGAGGCCCGGAACGCGTCAGGACGATAGCTGTTGGGATCGCGGACCTGGGCGTAGGCACGGTCCAGATTCGGCCGGATGCGGGCGGCCGCGCCCGGATCGACCTGGCCCGACTTGACCAGGGCGTTCAGCAGGGTGTCGGCCGCCATCACGGCCTGGGCGCTGCCGGCATAGTCCGTATAGCGCCGCGCGATCTCGCCCTGCAGCACAGCGTCGACGATGGCCAGGGTCTCGGCCCGCGAGAAGTTGCGGGCCGCAAAGGCATCCGCCAGGGCGCGCGATGTGGCCGCGAGCTTGGCGGCGGCGCGAATGGACTCCGCACGGTCGCGGGCCAGGGCGACGTGGAAGGCGCGGCTGTCGGCATCGAACCGCGCCGCCAGCCCCGGGGCGACGACCTTCGCCGCCGCCGAGAGCATGATCATGTTCTCGTCGTTGAAGGGCGGCGTGCCGGAGGGGATCGGACGGCCGGGATTGGCCTGCCACTGCGGGCGCGCCTTGGGGTCGTCCGAGATCTGCCGGTGGCAGGCGTGGCAGTCGAAGAAATACAGTTCCGGGAACGCCCCGCCGCCCCGCCCCGGCTGGCCGTACAGGCTGAGCGCCCGGTCGAGGGCGAGCGCCTGGCCGACGGCCCAGGTCTTCACGCCGCCCGCATAGGTCTTGCGCTTCACGTAGTCGGCGTCGACATCCCAGTGCTGCTGCAGGCTGGAGAACAGGTCGAGTTCGAACGCGACCCGCGGATGGCCGGCGGCCATGATCTCATGGCTGACGAACTGGCCCGGCTTGGAGCCGCCGAAGTGGCAGTCCAGGCAGATGCCCGCCCGCACCTTGGGGTTCTCAAGCGGACGCAGGCCCCGCGAGACGTTGTCGGCGTGCGTGCCCGTGACCGTCCGGTGGCTGGCCAGCCACGCGCTTGAGCCGCCGTGGCAGGCCTCGCAGCCGACGCCGTCCGAGATCTGGAACCGCGCGCCGCGCTGGCCGGCCGGCGCCGGATCGGCGTGGCAGCCCAGGCATTGCTGGGCGACGCCGTTGGCGCCCAGGCCCATCTTGCGGATGATCGACTGGCCACGCGCCTCGTAGAGCACGCGATAGGCGCGGCTGTGCGCGCCCGCCACGCTGGAGGGGTCCTGCCAGGTGATGAGTTCGTTCTGACGGATGTTGACGCCGGAATCCACCTGCCGGCTATGGCACGTGGAGCCTGCGCAGGACGCCACGCCCTCGTGGGTCGCGCGGCCGGCGCCTTCGGGCGCTGCCGTCGCGGCGCGCCCGCCGCCGATCGCGAGTCCGCCGATCATCAGAACGGCGGCGGCGCAAAGCGCGCCGATGACACGCGACGTTCGTCCCTCCCCCATCGGCCCTCCCCCGGCACGCACACCCTGCGAATCTTAGCGGGGTCAGTGGAGCTTCGGTAGCCTGAATAGATTGCTAACCGGCCAAATGTCCCCGTGGCGCGACCGGGGTGCGTCCTCGCCTGGCAAGGGTCCGTACTTAACAACGTGTTCGACGGAAGCTAAGAGCGACGGGGGCTACGTGGGGGGTTGGGGAATGACGGGGCGCAGCTCGCGCGCTCGGCGGGCCGGCTTGCGCTGGCGACTAAGCTTTGCCGTGCTCGCAACGACGGCGCTGACACCGCCGGCTCTGGCCTTTGCCCAGCCCGCCGCGCCGCCGCCCGGCGCCACGCCCGGCACGACGGCCGCCGAGCTCAATCCCGACACCCGCGTGTCCCGACCGCCTCCGTCCCGGGCGGCCGGCGCGTTTGCCCCCGAGCCTCCCGGTCCGTGCCCGCTGGAGACGTCGGACGTACAGGTCACGCTGAACAGCGTCGTCTTCCGCGGCGCCACCGCGGTCGGTGAGGACGCACTGCGCGCGGCCTATGCCCCCTACCTCGGCAAACCGCAACCGGTCTCGGTGATCTGCCGGATCCGCGACAGCGCCGCGCGCATCGTCTTCGATGCCGGCGTACTCGCGCGGGTGGAGATACCGGAGCAGCGGATCGCCGGCGGCGCCCTGGTGCTGGAGGTCATCGAGGCGCACGTAGTCAACGTGCGCGTCCGCGGTGACGTGGGCCCGGCGCAGGCGGCCGTGGAACGCTACGCCGAGAAGCTCCGGGGCATGAAGCCCTTCGATATGGACAAGGCCCAGCGCTACCTGCTGCTGGCGTCGGACGTGCCGGGCCTGCGTGTCCGCGCCGCGGTCCGCCCGTCCACCAGCGGCGAGCGCGGTGCGGTGGACATCGACCTCAACGTGACGCGGCAGGGGCCCAGCCTCATCGCCAATGTGCAGAACTCCGGCTCAAAATCGGTGGGGCGCTGGGGCGGCCTCCTCCGTGCCGACCTGGCCGGATACACCGCCTACGGCGACAGCACGTCGATCACGGCCTTCCACACGCTGGATTCCAACGAGCAGTGGCTGGTGCAGCTGGCCGAAACCGCGCGCTTCGGTTCCGAGGGTCTGACAGCCAGCGGCTCCATCACCTATGGCGAGAGCCGCCCGGGCGGCTCTCTCAAGCCGCTCGACCTGAAGAGCCGTTCCGTCGTCGGCAACCTTGAGGTCGCCTACCCCGTGCTGCGCAGCCGCAGCCAGAACCTCAACCTCGCCGCGGGCCTCGATGTCGTCGACCAGAAGACGGTGGCCAGCGGCTTCGGGCTGCTGAGCCGCGACAAGCTGCGGGTCGCCTATGCCCGGGCGGATGGCGACTACCGTGCCGAGTTCGCCCAGCGGCCGGCGCTGCTGACCGGCGGCCTGACGCTCCGCAAGGGCCTGTCCATCCTGGACGCCAGCGAGGCGGGCGAGGTCACCCTCACGCGCGCCCTGGCCAAACCCGCCGCCTGGACCCTGCGCGCCCAGGGCGGCGCCGATGTCGTGCTCAGCGAACGGGTCACGGCCAGTGTCCGCGCCCAGGCCCAGTACGCCGGCGACGTGCTCTTGCCGTACGAGCAGATGTCGCTGGGCGGCCTGACCATCGGTCGCGGCTACGACCCCGCGGCCCTCCTGGGCGACAAGGGCGTCTCGGCGGCCTTCGAGGTCCGTTACGGCCCCACGCAACTGCACCCGAAGGTGCTGGCCTCGCCCTACGCCTTCGTCGACGCCGGGTATGTGGCCAACAACAAGACGAGCGTGACGCTCCTGCAGAAGGACCGCAGTCTCACGTCCGTGGGCGCCGGCGTCGTCTTCCGCCTGTTCAACCGGGCGAACCTCGAAGTGACCTACGCCCACCCCCTGCATTCCACCGGCCCCGGCCGCTCGCGCCCTGGCGACCGTGTCCTGATCCAGCTCACGGCCAGCTTGCTGTGACGCGGAGAGAATAAGATGCCGATGCCTTTCCGTGATGCCACGCCGCCTGCCGACCGCCGGCGGTTGCTCGCCCGGACCGCGATCTGCGGGGCCTTGAGCGTCCTGCCCGGGATCGTCCACGCGCTGCCGGTCGGCGGCTTGCCCGAGGTTGGCGCCGGCGGCGTCCTGCCGACCATCACTTCCACGGCGGGGCGGACCGACATCACCCTGGGCGGGCCGCGCACGGTGCTGAACTGGTCGTCGTTCAACGTGAAGCCGGACGAGACGGTGAGCTTCAATTTTGGCGACCGGTCCTGGGCGGTGCTGAACCGCATCACCGGCCTGCAGCAGAGCAAGATCGAAGGGACGATCGAAGGCAAGGTCGGGGGCCAGTACGGCGGCAATATCTGGTTCGCCTCGTCCAACGGCATCATCTTCGGCAAGGGCGCGAGGGTGGACGCCGGCAGTCTCCTGGTGGGCATCGGCATCACCGATACGGCCAACTTCCTGAATCCCGCATCGAACGCCTTCGCGTTCAACGGCTCGGACAATCTGCCCGGCGCCAAGATCATGGTGCTGTCCAACGCTAGACTGACCGCCCATGGCGGGATGGTGGCGCTGATGGGCCCTAGCGTGGTGACCCGCGCGAACGCCCAGGTCACGGCGATCGACGGCAGCGTCGTCTATGGATCGGCCAAATCGTTCCAGATCCGGCTGGCCCCGGGAACGGCCGGAGACTTCGACCTGGTCGACTTCATCGTCCCCGACGCCAGCGGCGGCGCCGACGGCGGCGTGGCGATCGACCTTGGCGGGAGCACCCGCGCCAACGCCGTCTTCCTCGCGGCCGTCAATAATTCCGGCATCGGCAGCGCGGTGATCAACCTGGAAGGCCTGGTGACCGCCCAGGCGGCGAAGGCCGACGGCGGGGATATCGTGCTGTCCGGCGGCGGCGGCATCGTGAACCGCCTGCCCGGTCCAGCGCTCACGGGCGCCTCTGCCACGGACGTCTACCTCAACAAGGCGACGGCCTCGCGCGACATCCGCATCGACAATGCGGGCCGCACATTCCGCCGGCCGTGGGTGCGGCCGCCGGAAGAACTGGAAGATCCGCCGACCATCGCGCAGGACGAGGATTGCAACCTGCTCCCCCGCGGGTGCGACGACGACGGCTCCAACGGTAACGGGTTCGGCTTCGCGCCCCTGGAGCCCTCGGCCCAGGACGCCGACATCGTCGCCTCGCTGTTCGATCCCACGGCGATCTCCTCGTTGAGCGCCGGCCGGGACGCCACGATTGCAGCCACGGCCAGCATCGAGCTGGGTCGGGTTAACGCGGCGCGGGACATCGCCATCACCGGGGGTGACATCAAGGCCAATGGTCTGATCGCCGGCGGCGGGCTGAACGTGGCGTCTACCAAGGGCGAGATCGTCCTCGCCGCCGCGGGCGTGATGGGCGATGGCGTCATCAGCGCCAAGACGGACGCGCGCATCGAGTCCATGACCGCGCCCAAGGCGCTCACCGTCACGTCCGGGCGCGACATCTCGGTTGGCGACGGCACAGGCTCGGCTTCCGGGGCCATCACCCTCTCCGCGCCGCAGAACGTCACTGTGAACCTGGCCTCCGGCCGGATCGACACCGTGACGGCCGGCGGCGTCGTCAACCTGCGCGGCGCCGCCGACGTGGGGACGATCACCGCCCCGCGCGTCCTGGGCCTGGCGTCCAGCATCCGGATCGGCACGGTCACGACGCAGGGCGACCTCTATCTGATCGCCTCCAGCGGCGACGCCACAGTGGGCACGGCCACGGCCGGCGACGACATCTACCTCCGCGCGACCAATGGCGTGGCCTCGCTGACCACCGCCACGATCACCGGCGCCGGCGCGGACACGGTCGGCGTGAGTTTCGCCGGCAACCCCGACACGGCCGGCAACGGGCGCGTCGTGCAGGTCGAGTCCACGAACCTGGACGCCCGGCTGGGCCTGGGCTCCGGGCGCGTGACCGGCGCCACGGTGGTCACCGTCCTGGCCGGTCAGGATGCGGCCGTGGAGGTGCTCACGCCGACCCCGGGGGCGTTCTCCGTGACCGCCGCACGCGACGCCACCGTGCGGGCGCCGACGGTGACGCTCGATTCAGTCAGCGCCGGCCGCGACCTCTCGGTGGGCAGCACCACGGGCGACTTCACCCTGACGAACGCCCTCACCGCCGTGCGCAACGTGTCCGTCAGCGCGGCCGGCGCGCTGACGGTGGCAGATGTGCGCGCGGACTCAGGCTCGGTGTCCCTGACGGGCGCCACGGTGACCGCCGGCAACGTCTCCGCCAGCGAGGACCTGACCCTGCGCGCCCTGAGCGGCGGGGTCACCACGGCCAGCTACACGACCGGGCGGGACCTGATCGTTCAGGGCTCGTCGTTGTCGCTGGGATCTGCGATTGGCGCAGTTCCTCGCGATCTTTCAATTACGTCCAACGGAAACTTCACGTCCACATCGCCACTCAGCGCGGGCCGAAACCTGATCCTCGACGTGTCGGGCAAGGCCACCCTGGGCGCGACGACGGCGACCAATTCGATCCGCATCCTGGCCGGCGATCTCGACCTGACCGGAACCTTGACGGCGCCGACGGCCCAGATCGAGTCCCGGGGCGGCGCCATGCGCGTCGGCGGGGCCGCGGACGGCGGGTCCGGCTTCGTGTTCGACAATACCGACTTCGGCCAGCTGCGCGTGAGCGGCGTGACGCGGTTCTATGCCGGCTCCGCCACCGGGTCAGCGCGGGGCGACCTAACCCTGCAGGCGCTGGCGATCAACCCGGCCAATACGCCCAGCGTCAGCTTCCTCGTAGGGTCCGGCAACGTCGCCAACGTCCAGGGAACCGTGGCGCCGACGGCGAGTGGCGGGATCCTGCGCATCGGGGACGCGACCGATCTGTCCTGGCGGCCGGGCTCGATCCTGGTGAGCGGCTCGCTCGGCGCGGCGACCTTCACCAACAACGGGGCCAGCTACACCGGCATCCGGGCTTTCGACGAGGTGCGCCTGGCGGCGCGGCAGGACATCCTGTTCGGCTCGCCCCGCTTCATCAGCCTGATCCAGGGCACGGCCATCGCCGACATCGACATCGCCAAGGGCCTGCCCGCAGGGGTGGTCCCGGTCGGCGACGAGGTGGGCAAGGTCTTCGTCGCGACGGGCCGACTGGAGGTCTCGGCCGACGGCAAGGCCGTGCAGCAGAACACCGCCCTCCCGGGCAGCGGCGGCACGGCCGGCCTCTACTTCACCGGCGCGTTCACGCCGGCGCTGATCATCGATCCACCGCGGCTGGTGGAGCTCTGGGGCGCCATCGCGGGCTCCGACGGGCGGGTGACCACCGGCGCGGCGGCGGGCAGCGGCATCTCCTTCACCGTGGTGGACACCAATGGTCAGCCGACGACCCGGCCGGACGGCGCCAGCTACCGGTTCAACGCCTGCGACGTGGGCACGACCAACTGCCCGGTGATCTCCGCCCCGGTGTCGGGGGGCAGCAGCGTCTCGGGCGACATGAATTCGGGCGTGCTGACGGCTCGCGACCTCCTCGGCGACGACGCCGAGGCGGGGATCGAGGCCCTCTCGTCCGAAAGCCTGGCCAGCCCGCCCGTGCTCCTCGGCATCGCCGAACCGCCGACGGACGAGATCATCACAGACCCGGTGGTCACGGGCACAGGCAGCGAAGAAATCTGGCGCAAGCGCAGGCAGACGAAATGATCCGTAAGAGTCTCTTCCTGGGCCTTGGCGGCGCGGTCGTGATGACGGCGCTGACCACGGCGGCCGGCGCCCAGACCCGGGCCGACCTGATCCCGCTGGGCCAGAGCGCCGCCTCCGGCGCCGTCTGCCAGGCCGTGCGCGACTATGACGACCCCGTGGTCCAGGCTGCGGGGCGCCGCGCCTGGAACATCCGCTGCCGGGGCTGGGACGGCAGCCTGGGGCGGCTCTACGCCCTGCCGAAGGCGCAGGACGCCGACGTCTGGGAAGCCGCGCTGAGCGCGCGTGCGGCGCAGTGCTCCGTCGGCAAGTCCGAGTCGATCGCCGGCCTAGGCGCGGTCAGCCGCCGCGCCTGCCGCAGCGCCGCGGGCCAGGCGCCCTACGTGGCCTATTCGGCCGACAAAGCGGGCCGGCTCTATGCCGCCGAAGGCGCGGCCCAGATCGCCGACGTCCTCGAGACCGGGCTGAAGGTGGTGTCCGGCGCGAGCAAGCCGCCGGCCCAGTCCGAGGTGCAGACCTCGGCCGCCAGCGCCGAGATCGCCGCCGACTTCGGCGGGGCCACCGGCGGTCTCGCCCGCTCGCAGGCCGCCGCGGCCGCGGATCCCAACCGCCTGCGCGCCCGCGGCTACGTCCAGAACAACGAATGGCGCTTCGAGCAGGCGGAGACCGACTTCCAGGCCCTGTTGGCCGACGCGGAGGCGCGCCGCGCGCCGCCCGCAGAGATGGCCGAGGCGCTGCTGAACCTGGCGCTCAACGTCTCGAACAACGGCCGCTTCGCCGAGGCGGACCGGCTGTTCCGCGACGCAGACGCCCAGGTGGCCGCCTCGGGCGACCCGCTGCTGGCGACCCGGGCGCGCACCTACCGCGCCCTGCACCAGCGCAACGCCGGCCGCTTCGCCGACGCCGTCACGACCGCCCAGGCGGCCTTGCGCGCCAGCGACGAGATCCGCGCGACCCGTGGCCTCGCCGCCGGCGGGCCCACCGTCACCCAGGCGGCGGACGGCCTGGCCATCGGCGGCGACCTCGCCGCGGCGCTCAACAACCGACCCGGCGGCCGCGACGTGATGGGCGCGAGCCGTGTCACCGCCGCCGACCGCCTCGCCGTGCAGGACGCCCAGGCGCTGGAGGTGATGGGGTCATCCCTCGCCGCCCAGGGTGACGCCGCGGGGGCCCGCGAGGCTCTGGCCCGCGCCAGTCGCCTACTGGCGACAGCCGAGGCCAACGGCGCACTCAACGTCTGGCTCCGCGCGCGCATCGAGGCGGATCTGGCCGAAATCGACATGGACCAAGGCCGGCCGGTGCAGGCGATCGGCAAGTACAACAGCGCCCTGCGCACGCTGCGCGTCCGGCACGCGGGCACTGCGGCGGAGGGGGGCCTGTTGCTGGACCTGGGCCGCGCGCAGGCCGGCGCCGGACAGGAGGACGCTGCGCTCGCCACCTATGCCCGGGCGTTCGAGCTCTTCCAGGCGCAGCGCGGCGCGCTGGGCGCGTCAGCGGATGACGCCGCGCCCTACTTCGACCTGCTGCTCAAGCGCATCGAAACCGATCCCGCGCGCGCTGCCGACTACAAGGCGCGGTTCTTCTCGGCCGCCGCCAGCGTGGTCTCCAACGCCACCGCCCAGACCGTCTCGAAGCTGGCCGCGCGCGTGGCCTCCGGCGACAGCGCCGTCACCGGCCTGGTCCGGGCGCTGGAGGACACCCGCCGCGAGCTGCGCGCCACCGAGGCGCAGACGGCCGCCCTGCAGGCGCAGAACGCCTTCGAGGGACAGGCGCGGACCGACCTCGAGGCGCGGCTGAAGGCGTTGCAGGAACAGTCGGACGCCCTGGAGGCCCAGCTTCTGGCGGCCAACCCGCGCTACGCCCAGCTCGTTTCCTCCGAAGCCTCGCTGGCGGACCTGCAAAAGGCGCTGGGCCCAGACGAGGTCTATGTGAAGCTGCTGCTGCTCGACAGCCGCGGCTACGGCCTGCTGGTCACCCCGACGAGCGCCAAGCCCTATGCGATCGCGCTGAACCGCGGCACGGCGGGGGCGGCGGTCCGCCGGCTTCGCGCCCCGTTCGAGGCCGAGGACTCCCTCCCCGCCTTCGACGTGGCGGCCTCCTACGACCTGTTCCAGCAGCTCTTCGGTCCGGTGGCCGCCGAGGTCACCGCCGCCCGTCACCTGGTCTACGAGCCCGACGGCGCCCTGATCTCCCTGCCGGTGGGCGCCCTGGTGACCGCCGATCCCTCGGCCGTCCTCGCCGGCGTGACCCGCGGGACCGACCCGGACTATCGCAAGGTGGCCTGGCTGGGCGGCAAGGTGGATTCGGCCCTGGTGCTGTCGGCCGCCTCCTTCATGCAGTCGCGGGCCTTCGCCCCGTCGCGCGCCAGCAAAAGCTTCCTGGGTTTCGCCGATCCTGCGACGCCGGCCCGCTCCGACCGGCGGGCCTACGCCTCGGTGGTGCGGCGCTCGGTGAGCCTGCGCACGGAACGCGACCTCGGCGACATCTGCGAGAACACCCGCCTCGCCCTGTTGCAGATGCCCGCCCTGCCCGACACCGCCGACGAGGTTCGCCAGGTGGGGGCCAGCATCGCCGGCGCCGCCGGAGAACAGATCGTCGTGGGTCAGGCTTTCACCGACGACAGCGTGAAGGGCCGCAAGGACCTGTCAGACTACAAGGTGCTCTACTTCGCCACCCACGGCCTCCTGCCCCAGCCGTCCGCCTGCCTGCCCGAGCCGGCGCTGATGACCTCCGTCGGCGGCGGCGACTCCGACGGCCTGCTGGACGCCAGCGAGATCCTGGACCTGAAGCTGGACGCCGACTTGGTCGTCCTGTCGGCCTGCGACACGGGCGGCGCGGGCGGCGAGGCCGCCACCAGCGGCTTGCAGGGCGGCGGCGAGGCCCTCGGCGGCCTGACCCGGGCGGTGATCTACGCCGGCGGGCGCTCGCTGATCGTCTCGCACTGGTCGGTGGACTCGGTGGCGACGGTCAGGCTGATGACGGGGATGTTCTCCGCAGCCTCTCCCACCAAGGCCGGCGCCCTGACCAAGGCCCAGGTCGCCCTCCAGCAGAGCGAGCAGTTCTCGCACCCGTACTACTGGGCGCCCTTCACGATCGTCGGCGATGGCTCGCGGCCCCTTCCGGGCGCTGCGAGCCAGGCGGCAGATCGTTAGGACGCGGCGGCGACCATCCCCGATGGCCAACGCCGCCATCCACTTCAGCAGCGAGCCCTACGACGCCTCGATTCCGCGTCCCATGGGCCGCCAGGCCGCGGGCGAAGGCTTCCTGCGGGGCTTCCTGCAGTACGCCGACGGCGAGCGCTTCCATCTCTGGAACGTCCGCGACGAGGACCAGGGCGAGCTGGAGGCCCTGTTGCGGCGCCTGGGCGCGCCCGACAAGCCGATCACCTGGCTTGGGCGTGCCGACCGGTCAGGTCTGGCCGAGGCCGGCGCGGTGCACATGCCGACGCCCGAGTTGAAGGACGAAGCCTGGGCGCGGCGGGCGCTGGGCGGGAACGCCTACTCGATCACCGGCGTCACCCACACCATCGCCGAGACCCATATCCTCAACGAGATCGGCGCGCTCCTGCTCGCCCCGCTGCAGCCCTGGGACGCGCTCGTCTGCACGTCAGCTTCCGTCCGTAACGCCACGGAAACGCTTCTGGAATCTGTCGCCACCTACCTGCAGGAACGGTTCGGCGCCGCGCGCATTCCGCCGGCCCAGCTCGTCACGATCCCCCTGGGCGTGCACACCGCCGACTTCGGCGCCGACCCCGAGGTCCGCCGCCGCTGGCGTGAACAGCTCGACATCCCGGCCGATGCGTCCGTCGCCCTTTTCATGGGGCGGTTCAAGCTTGCGACCAAGATGCACCCGGGCCCGATGGGCCTGGCCCTGCAGGAGACCGCCCGGCGGCTCGGCCGGCCGATATATTGGCTGCTGTACGGCGGCGCCCGCCGGCCTGCGGACGAGGAGGCGTTCCGAAGCGCCGCCGCAGCCTTCGCCCCCGATGTCGAGTTGCGCTTCGTCGAGCACGCCTCGACCCGGACGCGGGACGAGATCGTCAGCGCCGCCGACATCTTCCTGTCGCTGTCCGACAACATCCAGGAGACGTTCGGCCTGACGCCGGTGGAGGCCATGGCCGCTGGCCTGCCGTGCGTCGTCAGCGACTGGGACGGCTATCGCGATACGGTGCGGCACGGCGTCGACGGGTTCCGGATCCGCACGACGGCGCCCCGGCCTGGCCTGGGCTCGGACCTGATCTACGCCTACGCCCAGCGGTTGGTGAGTTACGAGGCCTATGCGGCCGCCGCCTCGATGTTCGCCGCCGTCGACATCGGCGAGACGGCCGAGGCGCTGGCCTTGCTGTTCAGCGATCCGGACCTGCGCCGTCGCATGGGACAGGCGGCGCAGACCCGGGCGCGCGAGGTCTTCGACTGGCGCGTGGTGATCCCGCAGTACCAGGCTCTCTGGTCGGAGCTCGAGCGTCGCCGGACCGCGGCGCCCGTCCACCCGGCGCTTGAGAACCCGTATCGGCCCGACCCTTTCCGCATGTTCGCCGGCTATCCGACGGCCGCGCTCAGCGCCGCGGACATTGTGGAACTCGCCGCGCCGTTCGATCGCGACGCGGCCGTCGCTGTGGTGGGCCACCCTTCCGCCCGCACGGACGCGGCGCGCCTGCCGAGCCTGGACGAGGCGCTTCGGCTCCTGGAGTGCCTGGCGACGGGGCCGCGCACGGTGGGCGCGCTCCTGGCGACGATGCCTCCGGAACGCCGGCCGTTCGTCGAGCGCGGCCTGGTCTGGCTGGCGAAGTTCGGCCTTTTGCGTCTGTGCGGCGCAACGCCGCGTACATGAGACACAAGGCCGTAGTTCAGGTTCCGTTCAGGGCTTGCGTGTGATAGTCCGCGCCGGATACGGGAACGAGCCAAGACTTCCTTCGGGGGCAAGACAGATGCGCAAACTACTGATTGGAGTGGCGTTTTCGCTCGCGATTGGCGGGACTGCCGCCGCCAGCGACTACATCGTGGTGAACTCGACCGATCCGGGCTTCAAGCGCGGCCAGGCTTTCGACGCGGGGGCCAAGGTGGCGCTGGGCGCCGGCAAGACGCTGACGCTCATGCGGGCCACCGGCGAGGTTGTCACCCTGCGTGGCGCGGCCGCCGGCGCAACCGTTCCGGGCGCCCGCATGGCCGCCGCCGACAGCGCGCGTTTCGAGACGCTGCGGTCGCTGGTGGAGCCGCCGCCGACCGGCCGCACCTTCGGGGCCCGCCGCGGCGGCATCTGCCCGGCGGCGGAAACCTTGACCAGCCTGGACGACATCGTTCGCACGGCCGAGTCCAGCGGCTGCAAGACAGTCGCCCGCCAGGCTCTGGACGCCTACCTCGCCAAGGGCGCGACCTCGAACAACTGATCCTCCCGACAACGGTGGGGCGACCGAGGGCCGGCCGGACGTATCGAAGCGTCCGCCGGCCCTTTCTCGTGGGCGGTTAGCGACCATTCGTTAACCATGCCCGTTAGGGCTAATCGAACGGCAGCTGTGGCGTTCTGACGCGGATGAAGCTCCACCGCGCCATCGCCGCCGCGATGCGGGGCCTGCGGGCGTCCTCGCGGAGGCTCGCGGGCGTGGTCGCTTGCGTCTGCACAGTGGCCGTCGCTTCGCCGGGCGCGGCGCACGAGCTGTCGAGCGAGGCAGTGGCCAAATCGACCATCCACGCGCCGCTCGATAAAGGCGTCGGCCTCCAGGCCGATGGCTCGGTCGGCAAGGTCGTGATCGCCCAGCCCGAAACGGCGCAGGTGGGACCGGCGCCCGACGGCCTCTACGTCCTCGGCAGCCAGGTCGGCACGACCAACCTGCTGGTCTACGACCGCCAGGGGCGCCTGACCCAGACCCTGGACATACACGTCGGCTACGACGCCCAGGCGCTGCGCGATCTGCTTGCGGAGGCGCTCCCGGGCGAGCCCATCATCGTCAAACAGCTCTCGTCCAGTTTGCTGCTGGAGGGCGAGGTCTCCAGCCCATCGGTTGCGACCATTGCCGAGCGGCTGGCCGAACAGGTCGCGCCCGACGCCGTGGTCTCGCGCCTTCATGCCCGCGCCGCCCAGGTGCTGCTCGACGTCCGGATCGTCGAAGTCACTCAAAGCGGTCTCCGGGACGTAGCGACAGCCGTACGTCTCACAAACGGCCCAGAACTTTCCATCGCGACGGGCGGCGTTCCCATCGGCGTAGACCCACCATTCGGGACCGCTCAGTTCAGCGCCCACGACGGCCGCTTGCGGCTGGACGCGGCGCTGCAGGCGCTGGAAGCGAACGGCGAATTGCGGGTGCTGGCCGAGCCGTCCGTGGTGGCGCTATCGGGAGAGACGGCCTCGTTCCGCGCCGGCGGCGAGTTTCCATTCCCGGTCCCTCAGGACCTCGACAAGATCGCCATCGAGTTCAAGCCCTACGGCGCCGCCATGACCGTAAGGCCGGTCATTCGCGAGAACGGGACGATCCGCGTCGCCGTCGACGCCGAGCTGAGCGACATCGATCCCTCGGTGTCGCTGCGCGTGGCCGGCTTCACCGTCCCGGCGCTCAGGACGCGTCGCGCCGCCACCGTCGCCGATCTCCGCAACGGCGAGACGTTCATGATCGCGGGGCTCCTGGAGGAGAGCTCGGAGCGCAGCGCCCGCGACGTCCCGTTCGTTGGCCGCATCCCCATCGTCGGCCGCGCCCTTGCGCCGCTGCTGGGCGCGTCACGCCGGAAGGAGGCCCGGCGTGAGCTCGCGATCCTCGTGACCCCCCGGACTGCCGCCGAGGTCTCATCCCCGCTGACCGAGCCGGCGGCGGTGGCGGACGCCTCGCCCCCTCCCATCGCCTCGCCGCCGCCACCGCCAACCCCGCGCCCGCGAGTTTCGCCGCTCCGGGCTTTGGCTGCGGATGTCCGCGATGTGCTGCGCCCGACCGCGCGCTGGGCCAAGCAGACCGCCTCTCGATTCGCCGCGATATTCCGGGACCGCGCCTGACCTGCCGACTCGTGAGAGCCTCTGCGACGTCCGCCCGTGGAGGATCCCCCGTGAGGTTGCTCGTCGCCGCCGCTGTCGCCCTTTCCGCCGCTGCCACCGCAGCCGCGTCCCAGCCGATCCTCGTGCTTGGCGACGCGACGCCGGTCCCGATGGGGATTACGCGCTGTGCGGCGACGCCCCGTTCCGCGGGCGCCGACCTCGAATGCGTGCTGACCCTGCCGGCTCCCACCGCCGGGAACGCGCATGCGCCGCCCGCCCGCATTCTGATCCGGGCCGAGTTCACCCCCGCCCGATGCGCTTCATCGCTGGCCCAGGTGGTGCAGATGAGCCCGGAGCCGGCAACCAAAGGCCTTCCGGTCGTAGAGCATCCGTCGGCCCACCGCGCCGGTTGCCCGTCCTAGGCGAGTCCGCTTGCCGGTCTGTGTGCCGCGTGTCCCACTCCGGACATGCGTCGTCTTAACCTTACCGCGCTGTGGATGTGGCCCCTTCTGGCCGTCTTCGTGCTGATCCTCATGAGCTTCGACAGCCCGTTCCGACTCGCGCTCGCGGGCTTCATGCTGGCGGCGCAACGGCCGGTGTGGCGGCTGATCCATTCGCTGGATCCAGCGCCCGCGAAGATCGTGAGAAAGTCTCTCTAGTGCGCTGATTCACAACCCATTTGGGTTGGTAGGCCGGGTGAGGTTCGAACTCACGACCATTCGATTAAAAGTCGAATGCTCTACCACTGAGCTACCGGCCCCCGACGCGGGCGTCTGGTTGTGACGCCCGGGCGAAGCGGGCGGAACCTAGAGGGCGGCGAGCGAAAGTCAAACCGGGTTTCGCGGCAAACGCTTAACAGCGCGACTGGCGCGCGTATTGTGCCGGCATGCGTACGAGCCCCGTCCACCTGATCGTCGCCATCATCGCAGCAGCCAGTCTGGCCGGCGGCGCGTCGGCCCAGACCAAGCCGGCCCCCAAGACCGCTCCAAAGCGGGCCGCCGCCGCCCCGCTGCCCCCGCCGCCGCCGCCGCCCGATCCCGCCAACCGCGTGAAGACGTCCGACGAACTGAAGCGCGAGAGCGTCGAAGGCGCCGCCACCGCGCCGCTGCGCGACCTCAACATGGTGCGGGCCGAGATTCCGGAGGTGCTGCTGCAGGCGCTGGAGGATCCCTACGCCCGGCCGCCGCGCAGCTTCAAGTGTTCCGCCCTCGCGGCGCTGGTGCGGCCTCTCGACGAAGCTCTGGGGCCGGACATGGACCGCGTCCCGGTGGGCGACGAGAACCTGATGGATCGTGGCAAGTCCACGGCGCTGGGCGCGGCCGCCGACCTGGCCTCCGACGCGATCCCCTTCCGCGGCTTTGTCCGCAAGCTCACCGGCGCCGAGGCCCACGACAGGCTGGTGCAGTCGGCGATCGTCGCGGGCAACGTTCGCCGCGCCTATCTGAAGGGCCTGGGCGAATCCAAGGGGTGCCTCCCGCCGGCCACGCCGTCCCACGAGCGCGCGGCGACGAGACAGGCCACATCGGTCAAGCGGCCGCCGGCGAAGGGCGGCCTTACGCCGAAGTATCCGGTCCGGTAGGCCGCTGCCGGGCGGCGAAGGCGGCGCGGAACGCGGCCATGGTCCCATCGGCGATCGCCGTCCGCATCTGGCCCATGAGCGCCTGGAAGAACGCGAGGTTGTGCCAGGAGAGTAGGACCTGGCCCAGGATCTCGTCCGACTTCACCAGATGGTGGAGGTAGGCCTTTGAATAGTCGCGGCTGGCGGGGACGTCGCTGGCCGCGTCGAGCGGGGCCTCGTCCTCGGCGAACCGCGCGTTCTTCAGGTTGATCGGGCCATCCCAGGTCCAGGCCTGGCCATGACGGCCGGAGCGGGTGGGGAGGACGCAGTCGAACATGTCCACGCCCCGGTAGACCGCCTCCACGATGTCGATCGGCTTGCCGACCCCCATGAGGTAGCGGGGCCGGTCTGGCGGGAGCATGTCCGGGGCGAAGTCCAGCGCTTCGCACATGGCCTGGTGCCCCTCACCCACCGCCAGGCCGCCGATGGCGTAGCCGTCGAAGCCGATCTCCTGCAGGCGCTCGGCGGATTCCCGTCGCAGGGCCGGGTCCAGACCACCCTGCTGGATCCCGAAGAGATTTTGCACATCTCGTTCGCCGAACGCGTTCTTTGATCGCTGTCCCCAGCGGGCCGAGCGCCGCATCGCCTCGGCGGCCCGCTCCGGCGTCGCCGGAAGCGCCACCAGTTCGTCCAGTTGCATGACGATGTCGGAGCCCAGCAGATCGGCCTGGATCTCCATCGATCGTTCGGGAGACAGCACGTGGCGGCTGCCGTCGATGTGGCTCTGGAAGGTCACCGCCTCTTCCGTGACCTTGGAGATCTTGCCCAGCGACATGACCTGAAAGCCGCCGGAGTCGGTCAGGATCGGCCTTTCCCAGCGCATGAAGCGGTGCAGGCCGCCCATCCGCTTCACTCGCTCGGCCGTCGGGCGGAGCATGAGGTGATAGGTGTTGCCCAGGATGATGTCGGCGCCGGTGGCGGTCACCTGGTCCACCGTCAGGGCCTTTACTGTCCCGGCGGTCCCCACCGGCATGAACGCCGGCGTGCGGATCTCCCCGCGGGGCGTGGAGAGCAGGCCCGCGCGGGCCTTGCCGTCGGTCGCGGCGATAGCGAACGGAAAGCCGGCCATCAGGCCACCCGCCAGAGCAGGCTGGAGTCGCCGTAGGAATAGAAGCGATAGCCCGTCGCGATAGCGTGGGCGTAGGCGGCGCGCATCGTATCGAGCCCAGCAAAGGCCGAGACCAGCATGAACAGCGTCGATTTCGGCAGGTGGAAGTTGGTCATCAGCCCGTCGGCCGCGCGAAAACGGTAGCCGGGCGTGATGAAGATGGCGGTCTCGGCGGCAAAGGGGCGGATCGTGCCGTCGGGGGCAGCGGCGCTCTCCAGGAGGCGCAGCGAGGTGGTGCCGACACAGACGATCCGCCCACCGGCGGCGCGCGCGGCGTTGAGGCGCTCGGCCGTCGCGGCGTCGATCTCGCCCCACTCCGCGTGCATCTTGTGTTCGGTCAGATCCTCAGTCTTCACCGGCAGGAAGGTCCCGGCGCCGACGTGCAGGGTCACGCGCTCGAAGCCCACGCCCAGGGCCTCAAGCCGCGCCAGCAGCTCGGGCGTGAAGTGCAGGCCGGCGGTGGGCGCGGCCACAGAGCCGTCCTCGGCGGCATAGACCGTCTGGTAGTCTGCCCGGTCCTGCTCGTCCTCGCTCCGCTTGGCGGCGATGTAGGGCGGCAGCGGCATCATCCCGCGCTCGGTGATCGCAGCCATCAGGTCGGGGCCGGAGAGGTCGAAGGCCAAGGTGACTTCGCCCCCCTCCCCCTTGGCCTGCACCGTCGCGTCGAGGCTCCCGAGGAAGCAGGCGCGGTCGTCAGCCTCCCCGAAATGCAGCCGGTCGCCGGGCGCCAGCTTCTTCCCGGGTCGCATGAAGGCGGTCCAGACATGGCCGGACTTCGGCTGGTGCAGGGTCGCCTCGACGGCGATGCGGCTGTCGCCCCGCACACGGACGCCCTTGAGCCGCGCCGGGATCACCCGTGTGTCGTTGACCACCAGGACGTCGCCCGCCCTGAGCAGGTCCGGCAAGTCCCGGACCTGGAGGTCGCGCAGCGCCTCCCCCGGCTTGACCAGGAGCAGGCGGGCGGAATCCCGCGGGCTGGCGGGCCGCAGGGCGATCCGCTCCTCGGGCAGGTCGAAGTCGAAGTCGGCGAGCTGCATGAAGGGCGGGTGAAGCGCATGCACAGGCGCGCGCGTCAAGGTCGGCGCGGCGTCAACGCCTCCCGCGCCTTGGCGAGCGAGGCCTCCAGGCGCGCCCGCGCCTTGGCCTGGCGGGCCTCCAGCGCGGCAATCTCGCGGGCAAAAGCGGCGTCCGCCTCTGCGAGCTGCGCCTCCAGGTCCGCAACCTTCTTCAGCGCGGCCTTGGACGGGCCGGCGGGCTTCGCAGGCTTGGGGGCTTTCGCCGGCTTGAGCTTCTCCAGCGTCGCACGCGATCCCGCCACCCGGCGCAGAACCTGGCCAGGCTGCGCCGTCGCCGCCTTCACGAGGGCCGGATCTTCGGTCTCTCGGGCGAGGCCGGTCTTGAACAGGTCCTGGTGACTGCCCCAGGCCTCCAGCGCCTTCGGCCTGGAGGTGGTCGCCACGACGTAGTCGGTCAGGCCGTCCGACGTGACGAACACCTTCAGGCGCGCGGCCATGGGCCTTTAAGCGTCCGCGGCGACCTTGGCCGAGACGATCTTGCCGGGGTTGCGCGGCGGCTCGCCCTTGGGCAGCGAGTCCACATGCTCCATCCCCTCGGTCACCTCGCCCCAGACGGTGTACTGGCCGTCGAGGAAGCGGGCGTCGTCGAAGCAGATGAAGAACTGGCTGTTCGCCGAGTTCGGGTTGGCGGTGCGGGCCATCGAGCAGACGCCGCGCACGTGCGGCTCCTTGGAGAACTCCGCCGGCAGGTTCGGCTTGTTCGAGCCGCTGGTGCCGGTGCCCGTGGGATCGCCGCCCTGGGCCATGAAGCCCGGGATCACGCGGTGGAAGACCACGCCGTCGTAGAAGCCTTCGCGGGCCAGCTCCTTGATGCGGGCCACGTGCTGGGGCGCGAGATCCGGCCGCAGCTTGATCGTCACGGGGCCGGTTTCCAGCTCCAGCAGAAGGGTGTTTTCGGCGTCCATCATTTCACCTCGACAGGGATGTTCACGTCACAGGCCGTGAAGTTTGCGCCGCCCGCGGCCTTTGCGCGGGCGATCTCGGCCTTGAACCACGGTCCGGCCGGATCGATCACGCGGATCTTCGGCCGGTCTTTCTCAGGCATATCGCTCAGCAGGCGCAGGCGTTCCATGCGGT
Source organism: Phenylobacterium sp. RIFCSPHIGHO2_01_FULL_69_31 (assembly GCF_001824475.1). Lineage (GTDB taxonomy): Bacteria > Pseudomonadota > Alphaproteobacteria > Caulobacterales > Caulobacteraceae > Phenylobacterium. The sequence goes on from NZ_MHXN01000042.1 coordinate 146,894, forward strand.
CCTGCGGATCGGGCACGGGCTCGCCGACCTTGATGGCGCGCACCACGTCCAGACCCGAGATCACCCGCCCCCAGGCGGTATAGCGCCGCTCCAGCATCGGGTAGTGCGCGCGCATCAGGAAGAATTGGCTGTTGGCCGAATCCTCGGCCTCGCCGCGCGCCGCGCCGCCCACGCCGGGACAGAACAGGCCGTAGCCGGAAATCTTCCCGTCGCGGGTGAGCGGGGCCAGCATCATCGACTGGGTGGTGACGGGCAGCGACTTGATGAAGCCCACCTCGGCCACGCTCTGGTCGGCGACCAGGGCGAAGGGCGTCTCGGGGCCGCGGCGGAACTGGAACTCGGCCTTCACGTCGGGCTTGGTCGAGCCGCCAGTGCCCCGGTTCTCCGGGTCGCCGGTCTGGGCCATGAAGTCGTCGATGACCCTGAAGAAGGTATGCCCGTCGTAGAAGTGCTCGCGGGCGAGCTCGCGGATGCGCGTGGTCCACAGCGGCGCGACCTCGGGAACCAGCTCGACGATGATGCGGCCCTTGTTGGTGTCGATCACCAGCACGTCGTCGGCGTTGGGCGTGCGCCAGTCGGCGGCGCTCGGCGCGGACGGCTGCGGCGCGGCGGGAGCCGGCGCCTTCTGCGCGGAAGCGGTGGTCGCGAGGGCCGCGAACGCTGCGGCGAACAGGACGGACTTGAACGTCATGGCGCTCTCGTAGCGAGGTCGCCGCCGCTTCGCCAGAGATTAGGCGCGGCCCACCTTCTCCATCAGCCGGGCCTTCACGGAGGGGCTGACGAACTTCGTCACCTCCCCGCCCAGCACGGCGATCTCCTTGACCAGCTTGGAGGCGATGGCCTGGTGGCGCGGATCGGCCATGAAGAACACCGTCTCGATCTCGCGGTCGAGCTGCTGGTTCATGGCGGTCATCTGAAACTCGAACTCGAAGTCGGCCACGGCGCGCAGGCCGCGCACGATGACGCTGGCGCCGACCTCGCGGGCGAAGTGCATGGTCAGGCCCTCGAAGGGCTGCACCACGATCTCGCACTGATTGCGCAGGGGATCCACCGCCTCCTCGACGATGGCGACCCGCTCGTCGAGCGAGAACAACGGGCCCTTGCCGGCGTTGATGGCGACACCGATGACCAGCTTGTCCACCAGCTTGGCGGCGCGGCCCATGATGTCGGTATGCCCGTTATGGATGGGATCGAACGTACCCGGATAGAGTCCGACGCGGGTCATGCGGCTCAGGATCCCCCCAACTCGACCTCCGCCCTTTCGCCGCCGGGCGCTTGGATGGCAAGCGGAAATCGACCTGCCGCAGGGTGAGGGCCGGACGCGCGAAACCGTGGGTCGTGGTCCAGGGTTTCGCGCGCAGGACTATTCCTGTCCGGTCTCGGGCGCGGCGGCGGCGTCGTCCCCGGCGTCGGGGCCCGCGACCTCGACGTCGTCCTCACCCTGGTCGGCGAGGCGCTCGACCGAGACCACGTGCTCCGAGGCGCTGGTCCGGAAGATGGTGACGCCCTGGGTGTTGCGGCCCGCCAGCCGGACCTGGCCCACCCGGGTGCGGATGAGCTGGCCCTGGTCGGTCACCAGCAGGATCTCGTCGGCCTCGTCCACCGGGAACGATGCGGCCAGGCGGCCGCCGCGCTTGGTGAGGTCCTGGGCCAGCAGGCCCTGACCACCGCGGCCGGTACGCCGGAACTCGTAGGCCGAGGTCCGCTTGCCGAAGCCTTCGGTGGAGACCGTGAGGATGATCTCCTCGGCCGCCCCCAGTTCGGCGATGCGGTCGGGGCTCAGGCTGACCTGGTCCTCGCCGCCCTCGCCGTCGTCCTCTTCGACCGTCGCCGTGTCTTCGCCGTCCTCCCCGTCCGTCGCCGCCCGCATCAGCTTGGCGTGCTTGAGGTAGGCCGCGCGCTCCGCCGGGGTGGCCGGCACAGCGCGCAGGATGGCCATGGAGATGACGCTGTCGCCCTCGGCCAGGCGAATGCCACGCACGCCGGTGGAATCACGGCCGGCGAAGACCCGCACCTCCTCCGTGGCGAAGCGGATGCAGCGGCCCAGCGCCGTGGTCAGCAGGATATCGTTCTGCTCGGCGTTGCAGACGCCCACGCCGATGATCTGGTCGCCCTCGTCCAGCTTCATGGCGATCTTGCCGTTGCGCTTGATGCCGATGAAGTCGCTGAGCTTGTTCCGGCGGACGTTCCCCGACCGGGTCGCGAACATCACGTCGTACTGGTCCCAGGTCGCCTCGTCCTCAGGCAGCGGCAGGATCGAGGTGATGCTCTCGCCGGGTTCGATGGGCAGCAGGTTGACGAACGCCTTCCCGCGCGAGGTCGGCGTGCCCACCGGCAGGCGCCACACCTTGAGCTGGTAGGCCTTGCCGCCCGACGAGAAGAACAGCATCGGCGTGTGCGTGTTGGCGGAGAACACGCGGGTGACGGCGTCCTCCTCCTTGGTCGCCATGCCCGAGCGACCCTTCCCGCCCCGGTGCTGGGTTCGGTAGAGGCTGAGCGGCGTACGCTTCACATAGCCGCCGTGGGTCACGGTGATGACCATGTCCTCGCGGGCGATCAGGTCCTCGTCCTCGACATCGGCGTCGCCGTCGATGATCTCGGTCCGGCGCGGCACGGCGAAGGCCTCCCTCACCGCCACCAGCTCCTCGCGGACGATGCCCATGATCTTCTCGCGCGAGGCCAGGATCTCGAGGTGCCCGCGGATCATCTCCGCCAGTTCGCGCGCCTCGCCGAAGATCTCGTCGCGGCCCAGGCCGGTCAGGCGCGACAGGGTCAGCGCCAGGATGGCGCGCGCCTGTTCGTCGGTGAGCCGGATCTCGTTGCCGCCGATCACGAGCGTACGCGGGTCGGCGATCAGCTCGACCAGCGGCAGCATGTCGCCGGCCGGCCAGTCCCTGGCCACCAGGCGCTCGCGCGCCTCGGTCGGGTCCTTGGACGAGCGGATGATGTGGATGAACTCGTCGATATTGGCCACAGCGATGGCCAGGCCAACCAAGACGTGGCCGCGGTCGCGGGCCTTGGACAGTTCGAACTTGGTGCGGCGGACCACCACCTCTTCGCGGAACTCCACGAAGGCGGTGATCATCTCCCGGAGGCCCATCTGCTCGGGCCGGCCGCGGTTCAGCGCCAGCATGTTGACCCCGAACGAGGTCTGCAGCGGCGTGAAGCGGTAGAGCTGGTTCAGCAACACGTCCGCCGAGGCGTCGCGCTTCATCTCGATGACGATGCGCATGCCCTGACGGTCGCTCTCGTCGCGCAGGTCCGAGACCCCTTCAACCCGCTTTTCGCGCACCAGTTCGGCGATGCGCTCGACCAGCGCCGCCTTGTTCACCTGGTACGGGATCGCCGTGATGATGATCGCCTCGCGATCCTTCCGGATCTCCTCGACGTTGGCGATGCCGCGCATGATCACCGAGCCGCGGCCGGTCATCAGCGCCGTGCGCGGTCCGGTGCGGCCCACGATCTGGCCACCCGTCGGGAAGTCGGGCCCCGGCACGATGTCCAGCAGCGCGTCCAGGCCGATTTCGGGATCGTCGATATAGGCGAGGCAGGCGTCGACCACTTCGCCCAGGTTATGCGGCGGGATGTTGGTGGCCATGCCGACGGCGATGCCGCCCGCGCCGTTCACCAGCAGGTTGGGGATGCGCGACGGCAGGACCACCGGCTCCTGCTCGGAGCCGTCGTAGTTGTCCTTGAAGTCGACCGTGTCCTTGTCCAGGTCCGCCAGGATCGCCATGGCGGCCCGCGTCATGCGGCTCTCGGTGTAGCGCATGGCCGCCGGCGGATCGTTGTCGACCGAGCCGAAGTTCCCCTGGCCGTCGATCAGCAACAGGCTCATCGAGAACGGCTGCGCCAGGCGCACCAAGGTGTCGTAGATCGCGACGTCGCCGTGCGGGTGATACTTACCCATCACGTCACCGACGACCCGGGCCGACTTCACGTAGCTGCGGTCAGGCGTGTGACCCTGTTCGCCCATGGAGAACAGGATCCGCCGGTGCACTGGCTTCAGACCGTCGCGCACGTCCGGTAGGGCGCGGCTGACGATCACGCTCATGGCGTAGTCGAGGTACGAGCGCTTCAGCTCGTCTTCGATGGCGATAGGGGCGATGCCCCCCGGGCCGTGTTCGGGCGGGGTGGTGGTGCTGTCGTCGGTCAAGGGAGGGAAAAACCGTTCGAATCGGACTGGTTAAATAGGGGCTCCAGTTAGCACCCCCAAGCGCCGGACGCCACTTCACGCGCACGCATGTGCGTACACGCGCGTACGCGAGGGCTAAAGCCTAGGCTGATGACCTTGGCCGTTCGAAGCTCTAGGCTGGCCGGATGCCGCTCGCCTTTGGCCAGAATGCGCCCTGGTTCACCGCCCGGACGCCCTCCAACCCGGAATTCGCTTTCGACACGACCGCCGGCCGCCATGTGCTGGTGCTGTTCCTCCCGGACGCGCCCGAGCCCCGGCTGGCGGCGCTCCGGGCGCTTGCGGCGAACCAGCGGCTGTTCGACGAGGTGAAGGCCTGCGCCCTGGTGGTGTACCGCGACGGCGCCATGGAGGCCGGCCTGCGGGACATGCGCGGCCTGCGCTGGATGCTGGATGCGGATGGATCGATCACCCGCCACTACGGCCCCCAGCCGCACTGGCTGCTGCTCGACCCGACGCTGCGGGCCATGGCCACGGCGCCGGTGGAGGCGGCCGAGGCGATGCTGGCCCAGGTCGCCGCCCTGCCCGCCCCCGCCGACCACGCCGGAACGCCCCTGCACGCCCCGGTTCTGATCGTGCCGCGGGTCCTCGAGCCCGAGCTCTGCCAGGCGCTGATCGAGATGCACCAGGCGGACGGCGGGGAGTTCACCGGCGTCATGCGCGATATCGATGGCCGCACCGTGCCGGTCATGGACGAGCTGAAGAAGCGGCGCGACCTGTGGATCCGCGATCCCGAACTCCAGGCCGCCCTTCGCGAGCGCCTGGAGCGTCGTCTCTTCCCGATGATCCTCCGCGGCCTCGGTTTCACGGTCACTGAGATCGAGCGCTACCTGGTGAGCTGCTACGACGCCGGCGACGGCGGCGTGTTCCACCCCCATCGGGACAACACCACCCGCGGCACCGCGCACCGCAAGTTCGCCTGCTCGATCAACCTGAACGACGGCTTCGAGGGCGGGGACCTGCGCTTCCTTGAGTACGGCTCCGCCACCTACCGCCCGCCGCTCGGGGGCGCCGTGGTGTTCTCCTGCGCCATGATGCACGAGGCGCGGCCGGTGACGGCGGGCCGCCGCTACGCCTTCCTGCCCTTCTTCTACGACGAGGCCGGGACGGCCACCCTGCGGGCCTACCAGGCCGAGGTGGCGGGCGCCGAGGGAGCTGCGGCGTGAGCGGTCGCTGGGCCCTGCCTCCGCTCAGCCTGGGCGACATGGCGCCGGAGTTCGCGGCGGTCAGCCGCACCAACCCGGCCTTCCACTTCAGCACGGTCGCCGGCCGGCACGTGCTGCTGGCCTTCATGCCGCGCGATGCCGCCGCCCGGGACGCGGCCATCGCCGCCGTGGAGCCCCTCATGCGGCGTTTCGAGGGGCGCTTCCTGGCCGCCTTCTTCGTCGCGCGGGAACCCGAGAGCGACGCCATCCCGCCCGACCACGCGCCGGGCCAGCGCTGGTTCTTCGACCCCGAGGACCGGATCGCGCCGCTGTTCCATCTGGGTCCGGAGGAAGGCGCGTGGCTGCTGCTGGATCCCGCCAGCCGCCTCGTCGCCCGTGCGCCGATCGACCAGCCCGAGGCCGTGTTCGGCCCGATCCTCGCCGGCCTGCCGCCACTCGACGCCTACGCAGGCGTCTCGCTGGTCGCGCCGGTGCTGATCGTGCCGCGGGTCTTCGAGCCGGAGTTCTGCCGCCGGCTGATCGACCTCTACGAAGCCCGTGGCGGCGAGCCCTCCGGCGTCATGCGCGATGTCGACGGACGCACCGTCGGGATCATGGACGGCATGAAGAAGCGCCGCGACGTGAACCTCAAGGACGACGCCGACCTCCGCGCCGAGATCATCGCCCGTATCCGGCGCGCCATCGCGCCGATGGTCCGGCGCACCTTCCAGTTCGACGCCACCCGCATCGAGCGCTACATCGTCTCCTGCTACGACGCGGAGGAAGGCGGCTATTTCCACGCGCACCGCGACAACCAGAGCCTCGCCACGGCGCATCGCCGCTTCGCCTGTTCCATCAACCTCAACGCGGGCGAGTACGACGGCGGCGACCTGCGCTTTCCCGAGTTCGGGACCCGGACCTATCGGCCCCCGACCGGCGGCGCGGTCGTGTTCAACTGCAACCTCCTGCACGAGGCCACGCCGGTCACCCGCGGCCGTCGGTACGCCTTCCTGCCGTTCCTCTACGACGAAGAAGGCCAGCGCATCCGGGAGCGGAACCTGGCGTTGATGGAGTCCCGCGCGCCGCAGCCCGCCGACGCGCGCTAAGCCGAGGTTCATCCAGCGCCCGTCACCCTGGCGCCGAAATCAGCCGTAGAGTCCGCCGCCACATGAAAGCCGCCCCCGCCTTCCTGATCGCCCTCGCCGCGCTCGCGCCCACCGGCGCGGCCCAGGCCGCCACGACGATCCTGCCCGGCTACTGGGAGTCCACGAACCGGCTGCTGTCGCCCATCAAGCAGAGTAAGACCGAGAAGCGCTGCATCACGCCGGCCGACGTGGACAAGTTCCTGGCCGGCCCCTCCAACCGCCACTACGCCTGCACCTACCCCACCAAGGTGTTCTCGGGCGGCCGGATCACCCTCAAGGGGACCTGCGTCAGCAAGAAGGGCCGCAAGGTCGCGGTCCAGGGCTCCGGCTCCTACACCCCGACCAGCTTCAACCTGACCGCAGAGATCGCCACCGAGTTCCTGGGCCTGGACATCGCCGGCAAGGCCTCCACCGAAGCCCGCCGCATCGCCGACGCCTGCCCGCCCCCCGAGCCCAGCCCCGCTGCGGCGGCGAACTAGCGTCAGCTGGCGACGGGCGGAGCTGCGCCACGCCCGCCCCGCGTCTTGACTCGCCGCGCGGCGGCGCGTTGCTCACGCCCAAGATGACCGACACCATCACCTACGCCGGCTACCTGGGCCTCGACCGGCTGCTCACCGCCCAGCACCCCACCACCGACCGCCACGACGAGATGCTCTTCATCGTCATCCACCAGACGAAGGAGCTGTGGCTGAAGGAGATCATCCACGAGGTGCGGCTGGCAAAGCGCCTGATCCGCTCGCAGGAGGTGGAGCCGGCCTACAAGGCTCTCGCCCGGGTCTCGCGCATCCAGACGATCATGACCCTGTCGTGGGACGTCCTGGCGACCATGACCCCGTCCGACTACCTCAGCTTCCGGGCAGGCCTCGGGACCAGCTCGGGCTTTCAGTCCTGGCAGTTCCGCACCCTGGAATACCTCCTGGGCCTCAAGGACGCCTCGTTCCTGGCGTTCCAGGACGAGGGCAGCGAGGCGCTCGCGACCCTTAAAGCCGCGCTCGAGGCGCCAAGCCTCTACGACGACGCCATCCATCGCCTGGCGGCCCACGGCCTCGACGTCCCCGCCGAGGTGCTTGAGCGCGACGTGACCCAGCCCTATGCGCCCCACCCCGCCGTCGAGGACGCCTGGCTGGCGGTCTACCGGGACACCCGGCGCTACTGGGAACTCTACCAGCTGGCCGAGAAGCTGGTGGACCTGGACGACGCCCTGCTGACCTGGCGGCACAAGCACGTGCTGACCGTCGAGCGCATCATCGGGGGCAAGCGCGGCACCGGCGGCAGCGAGGGCGCCAGCTACCTGCAGCGCACCCTGCAGCGCCGCTGCTTCCCCGAGCTCTGGTCCCTGAGGACCCGGCTCTAGCCGTGTTCGACAAGCCTTAATCGAATCCGCCAACCCTGGCCTCACATCCCTGGAGGGCGACGCCCGTGACCCGCGACCTTTCGCAAGCCGGGCGCCGGAGAGCCGCCGATCTCCTCCGCCGCGCCGTCGACGCCGACGGCAGGAAGGACTTCGCCCTCGCCGCCAGGCTCGCCACGGACGCCGCCGCGGCCGACGCCGGGAGCGGCCAGGCCTGGCGCCTGCTCGCGGTGTTCCGGGAAAAGCTTGGGGACTACGCCGGCGCGCTGGACGCCTACGAACACGCCCTGGCGATCGCGCCGAACGAGGCCGGCCTCGCCCGCGACATCGCCCGCCTCGCCAGTCTCCTGCGCCTGCCGCAGCTCGCGGAGAGGTTCCTCCTGCGCGCCCGCCAGCAGGACCCCGCCTCCATCGAGATCGCCAACGACCTGGCCTACGCCTATTGCGAGCAGTCCCGCTTTCCAGAGGCGATCGACCTGCTTCGCGGCGCCATCACGGACAATCCAGGCTCCGCCCTCCTCTGGAACACCCTGGGCTGCGTCCTGTTCGAGTCGGGCCAGGCGGGGCAGTCGCTGGTCTTCTTCGACGAGGCGATCCGGCTGCAGGACGATCTGCACACGGCCCACTTCAACCGCGCGAACGCCCGGCGGGCCGTCGCCGACTTCCGGGGCGCCCTCGACGATTGCGAGCGGGCGATCGCGTTGGGCGCCGACAGCCTCGCCCAGGCGGCCATGTACCGGTACGCGAGGTCCAATCTGCTGCTGGCCGCGGGCGAGATCGGCGCCGGCTGGGACGCCTACGCCGTCCGGAACGAGGAGGCCTATCCGGACTACGTCCATCACGCCTTCGCCGCGCCGGCCTGGACGCCGGGCGAGCCGCTGGCCGGGCGGCGGGTCCTGGTGGTCGGGGAACAGGGACTGGGCGATGAGATTCTCTTCGCCAACGTCCTCGCCGATGTGGCGCGGGAGATCGGCCAGTCGGGCCGGATGCTGCTCGCCGTAGAACCCCGGCTCGTCGCGCTCTTCCAGCGATCCTTCGAGGCGGCGCAGGTGGTGGCCCACGACACGCGCCGCGATCAAGGCCGGACCGTTCGGGACGCCCCGGACATGCCGCCGGACGCCTACGACACCTGGGCGCGCATGGGCGACTTCCTCCGCAGCCATCGGCGCGAGCTGGGCGACTTCCCGACAGCGCCCACCGGCTTCCTCAAGCCCGATCCCCGGCGGGTCGACCATTGGAAAGCCACCCTCGCCGGAATCGGGCCGGGGCCGAAGGTGGGCGTGATCTGGCGGAGCCTGGTGATGACCTCGCAGCGCCAGAAATTCTATCCCCCGCTCGACCTCTGGCGCCCGGTCTTCGGCGCCCCCGGCGTGACCTTCATCAACCTCCAGATCGGCGACTGCGACGACGAGCTGCGCGTCATCGCCCAGAGCCTGAACGGGGACATCCGCGCCCTCCCCGGCCTCGACCTGCGCATGGACCTCGACGAGCTTGCCGCGCTCAGCCTGGCGCTGGACCTGGTGATCGGCCCGGCGACCGCCACGACCAACATCGCCGCCGCCGTCGGCGCGCCGACCTGGCTGGTCACCACGCCCGACGCTTGGCCGCGACTCGGCGCGGACGGCTATCCCTGGTACCCTCAGGCCCGCGTCTTCGCGGGCGAGAAGTCCTACGACTGGGCGAACGTGATGGAGGGCGTCGGCGCCGCGCTGCGCGCCGCGTTCCCGCCCCCTCAAACGAAGAAGGCGGCCAGCTCCAAAGGGAACTGACCGCCGGTTCTGATCCTAGCGGACGTTCGGCCCTAGAACGGGATCTCGTCGTCCAGGTTGGCGGAGAAGTCTTCGCGGGGGGCCGAGCTGGACTGGCGCGGGCCGGAGGAGAAGCCGCCGCCATAGCCGCCGCCTTCGCCCTGCTCGGCGTCGCCGCCACGGCCGTCCAGCATGGTCAGTTCGCCGCGGAACTTCTGCAGCACCACCTCGGTGGAGAACTTCTCCTGTCCCGACTGGTCGGACCATTTGCGGGTCTGCAGGCTGCCCTCGATGTAGACCTTGGCGCCCTTGCGCAGATAGTTCTCAGCCACCTTCACGAGGTTCTCGTTGAAGATCACCACCCGGTGCCACTCGGTCTTTTCCTTTCGCTCGCCGGAATTGCGGTCGCGCCAGGTCTCGGACGTGGCGATGCGGAGGTTGGCGACCCGGTCGCCCGAGCCCAGCGAGCGGATCTCGGGGTCGGCGCCCAGATTGCCCACCAGGATGACTTTGTTGACGCTGCCCGCCATGTCGATGTGTTCCTTGGTTTCCGTAGAAGGCGGGCCGATGCCCGTCGTTGAGCGCGCCAGAAAGGTTCGCAGCGGGCGACGCTAGCGCGTCGCGGAAACGGCATCAACCCAAATGTTCCGCTTACGTTCTCGCCTCGCGGAACCCGTCCACAGATGAATCCGCTACTGCGGCATCGCCCCGGGGATCGCCAGCCGGCCGTCTCCCGTCCGCACGAGGGCCACATAGCGCGGCCCCTCCAGCGAGGTGGAGGTCATCACGCCCTCCTTCACCAGGAACAGGAAGTTGGCCTGGTAGGCGCCGTAGATCTCCTGCTGGTTGCCGCCCAGGGTCAGGAACTTGATGCGCATGGCCTCGAGGTTGGCCGCGCACTGCTCCAGGCTCGCCGCCTGCACCAGCTTGTTGTACTTCAGCGAGCCGTCCTTCTGCGGGACCACGTGGTAGCAGATCCCGGCGTCGCCCGGCGGCGTGGTCTTCTTCGCGCAGGCGGTGAGCGCCAGGGCGGCGACAGCGAGGACAAGCAGGGGTTTCGCGGACATGGCCGCGAACCTATCCCACCGGCGGCAGACTGCAATCCGGAGCCTGCGGGACAAGGGTGCGGAAGGCCCGGTTGTCGTCCGAGATCTCGACCTTGCCGGCCACCAGCCGCAGGGTCTGGGAGCCGAACCGCCCGTACGAGGCGCCGCCCGGCCGCTCGCAGCGGCCGGCGAACAGGGTCTGGACACAGGCGTCGAGCCCCCCATCCTCGGAGACGCGCCGCCAGCGGCCGCCCCCATGACGCCAGCATGTGCCCGGCAGCGCGCTCTCGACGTCGGCCTCCTCGGACTCCGCCGGCGGCAGCGCGGACTCCTCGGTGGCGGACAGCGGCCCCTCCTCGACCGGCGGCAGCGGGATGAGCTGGGCGCCGGCCTGCTGCGCCGCGGCCAGAGCCCCCGTCTCGTCCAGGCCCACGTCCAGGGCGTCGGTGGCGACGCCGTTGCGGCGTGCGCAGTCGGTGAGGCTGAGCTCGCCGACGAACTGCCCCTGCACGAAGCAGCGCAGCGGCTTGCCCGGGTCGATGCGGCCGTCTTCCGCCGCGCTGGAATCGATCACCAGCCCGCCCTCGGACGCCGGGGGCGCAGGCGCGGGCCCGCGGTCGCCGGACACCAGCACCCAGGCGATCACGCCGCCGGCGACGAGCGCGCCGAGGCCGCCGAGCACGACGACGGGTGGACCGCGGCGCGGCGGCTTCGGGGCGGATGGCTGGTCGGGGGCCGGAGGGGGCGTCTCCATCGCGTCTCGCTAGCCCCCAAGCGGCCCGCGTTCAAGCCGTCTAGCCGCCGAGACGCGAGAGCGCGGCCTGATAGTTGGCGAGCTGGTTCTTCAGATAGGCGGGAACCTCGCCGGTCGCGGCGGCTGCAGCGGCCGCAGCGGCGGCCTGCTGGCTCTGCGGCGTCGCCTGGGTCACCAGGTCCTTGTAAGCCTTGCGCACCACGCCCATGGCGTTGGCGATGTCCGCCGCCGAGTGGGCGATCTCCAGGGCGGTGTCCAGCCGCAGGTCCGCCTCCAGGCCGAGACCGAAGATCTGCCCCTTGCCGTCGGCGGGCACAGAGGCGCCCTTGTCGCTGATCACGGTGTTGCGGACGATGCCCTCGGGGATGCCCAGGAACTCCAGGGCGTCCTTGTTCACCTTGCCCGCGCCGAACTCGATCACCGTCCGGTTGTTGAGCGGTGTCACCGTCAGCTTCCGCACGCCGCCCGAGGTGGTGACCGCGACCTTGGCCTGGAAGCCGGTGGCGCGCTTGATCTTGGTGGCAAGCGTGTTGAGCGTGTCGTCGGCGTCGATGGTGACCGTCTGGGCCCGCCCTGTGCCGGAGCGCACGGTGAACTGCTCGCCCGCCCGCAGGCTGCTCGCCGCGGTGATCTTCTGCGAATCGGTGAAGTCGAGCGTGCCCTTGGGCAGGCCCAGCCGGTCCAGCGAGCTGGCGCCGCTGGCGTCGACCGCCAGCGAACCGGGCGTCGCGTAGCCTTCCTTGCCGGTGAAGCGCCGAGACCAGTCGGCATTGCCGGTGGCGATGTCGATGCGGGCCAGGAAGCCGTCTTTCTTGCCCACCGGGGGCTGGCCCGGCAGATCGGTTCCGGCCGAGCCCGCGACGTAGACCTCGCCATTCGAAACCGAGAGGGCGGTGGCGCGGTCGTCCCCCGTCCCGCCGTAGTAAGCAAGCGTGCCCCCGGCGCTCAGGTCCTTGGGGATCCGCGCGGCGAAGGCGTCGACGCCGCCCGAGAGCGCCTTGGTCGTGCTGCCCACCGCCAGGCCGCCGTTCGAGGTCGAGCCGGCGATCACCACGTCGCCGCCGTCCAGCGACAGCCCCACGATGTCGCCGCCCTGCAGATCACCCAGGTCTCGGGTGGAGGTCAGGACCGGCGATCCGGACGAGATGTCGAAGCGGCGCAGCACCGCGCGCCCGTCCTCGACGCTGGCGGTGATCAGGTTCGTCCCGTCCAGCACCATCCCCGCCGGACGGTCCGCGCCGGCCGAGCCGAAGCTCTGGGTGAAGGTCGCCGGCACCTTGCCCTTGGTGATGGGGTCGGTGGATGGGGGGCCAAAGCCCTCGATGTAGCTGTCCCAGTCGCCCAGGCTGGTGGCGCCCGGCAGCGCGGACTTCGAGCGGCCGGCCACATAGACCATGTTGTTGTCGCCGAAGACGATCTGGCTCGCCTCGTCGGCCAGCCGCGCGCCGCGCCGCTGGGTCCACATTTCCTCGCCCTCGGCGTTGAACACCGTCACGAAGCTGTCTGTCTGGTCGGCGAAGGCCCCGTTCGGCCCCGAGTTCATCGCCCCTTCCTGGGCGCCGTTGAGGCCGCCGACCACGGAGCCTGCGATCGCCACGCGACCGTCGGCGGCCACCGCCAGGCCCAGGCCCGAAGCCTTGTCCGAGGCGCCGAGCGTGCGGGTGTAGAGCAGATTGCCGGCCGAATCGTACTTGAGCAGGGCCACGTCCTGCTCGCCCTTGATGTCCTGGCCGCCGGTCTTGTTGGTCACATCGGCCAGCATGTAGACCGAGCCGTCGGGGCCGACCTTGGTGGCGCGGACCGTCTTGATCTCGGCGCTCAGCGTCTTGGCGAACGCCCGCCCATCCACCCAGTTGGCGTCGTTCTGGCCCGCCACCGGCGCGTCGACCGTAGCCGTGTCCGTCTGGAACTTGAGCAGCTGCTGACTGATGACGCCGTCGTCGGTGTCGACCTTGCCGTCCGGATTGGGGTCGCCGATGGCCTGGGTCATGTAGACCGCGGGCTCGGTCGCCGCCGCGCTGAACGTCACCGTCTCGCCACCCGGCTTGACCTTGAAGGCCCACTGGTCCGGTCCGGGCCCCAGCTTGATCGTCTGGCCGCCCGCCTGGATCGTGCGTTCGGCCCCCGGCAGGCGCTGGGTGGCGAAGCGCGTATCGACGCCCGCGGCCTCAAGCTTGCCGTTGATGAAGTTGACCACATTGGCCATCGACCGGGTGCCGACGACGTCGTTCAGGTCGATGTCGATGTTGGACGTCACGCCGGAGCGCTTGACCGCGATGGAGAATTTCACGTTGCCGGCGAACTGCGGCACGGCGTCGGCGCTGGTGCCGGCGAAGATCGGCGTGGTGACGTACTCGGTCTTGTTGGCCTGCACCGGGACGGTCGTCTTGGCGGAGGTGGCGACCTCGCCCGACGTCAGCCGCACCTTGTCCAGGTCCGCGGCCTTCGAATAGGCCATCACCTCGTTCAGGCCCTTGGCGAAGGTGCTCTGGATCCGGGACTTCTCGGCGCTGCTCAGGCCCTTCTTCTGGATCTGCTCCACCAGGCCGTTCAGCACGGACAGGCCCTGATAGAGCGCGAAGAGTTTCCGATAGTCCTGGCTCGCCCCCGGCAGGTCGAGCTGGGCGGCGCTTTCGTTGATGAATTTGCGGCCCGCCAGCACGCCCTTGACGGCGGCGCTGGCCTCGGCCGCGGTGGTTTCCTGGGTCCACGGCGCGGTGGGCGCCACGCGCTTGCTCGAGCTCGAACCGCCGGCCAGCGACACCCCGCCAACACCCGCGCGGGTGTTGTAGATGCCGAGCAGCAGATTCGTGTCGATGGGTGTGACCATGGCGCTCTTCGGCGGCTAGCTAGTCCGCCGCCTGCAACCTTGCGGCAAGGATCGTTTACGGCTTGCTAAGGACCGAAAGAAAAAGAGCCTGGGCGACCGGCGCCCAGGCTCTCTCTTACGCCCCAACGGAAACTTGGACGGCTTAGCCGCCGCGGAAGAGCTGCAGCACGATCTGGGGCGCCTGGTTGGCGATCGACAGCGCCTGGGCGCCGAGCTGCTGCTGGACCTGGAGGCCCTGAAGGCGCGCGCTCTCCTTGGCGAGGTCGGCGTCGACCAGGTTGCCCACGCCGGCTTCCAGCACGTCGGTCAGCTTCGAGACGAAGCCCAGGTGAGCCTCGATCTGCTTGCCCTGCGAGCCGAGGTTGCCCAGCGCCTGGTTCACCTGGGTGATCGAGGTGTTGAGGTTCGACAGGATGGCGGTGGCGTTGGTGACCGTCGAGATCGACGCCGCGCTTCCGATGGTGATGATCGAACCGCCCAGCGACATGTTCTGGGTGGACAGGGTGATCCGCTGCGTGGCCTCGGCATTGGCCAGGAACTGGATGTTCGCGCCGACCGAGCCATCCAGGAGGTTGGCGCCGTCGAACGAGGCGTTCGAGGTGACTTGCTGGATCTGGCGAAGGAGCGACTTGAAGTCCGAATCGAGCGCGGTGCGCGAGGCTGCGTCCAGCGACGTGTCCATCGCGGCGACGACCTTGGACTTCAGATCCACGAGCAGATCCGAGATCGTCTCGCCGGCGGTCATCGTTACTTCGGCGATCGACTGGGCGCGATCCAGGCTCATCCGCACGGCGCCCAAGGCGCCGATGTCGGCCCGCTGGCCCTGGGCGATGGCCCAGACCGCCGCGTTGTCCTTCGCGTTGGCGATCTTCAGGCCGGTGTTCACCCGGTTCTGGACGTTGGCCAACTCGTCGTTGGTCCGGTTCAGGTTCTGCAGCGCGGTCAGCGCGGACTTGTTCGTGTTGACGCTGATCGTCATGACGCTCTCCTAGCGGCGGGACGCCCTCGGCTGCGACTCGCATCCAGGACGTGGCTTCAAGCTAGGAAGCGCTGGTTCCAATATGGTTAACAACATTAACGACGTTTGCCGCCGCCAGGCTGGCCTGGGGCGGTCGGGACAATTTGTCCTAGGTGCGCGCGGGGGCTGCGCGCCCTTTGGGATCAGACCTCGGTTCGGATGACGGTCCCGGCGGCGTACTGTCCGCCATCCTTGAGCTTCAGGACCTCCGCCCTGGGCAGCTGCTGGATGACCTCGCCGGTGAGCCGATTGATCGTTTTGTAGACGAACGAACCGCTGGCTTGATCCACTTCTATGACCAGTCGCATCTCGACCGGATCCGGCCCCTTGGCGACCGGCGGCTCGCTCTTGGCGGGCGGCGCGGTCTGAAGCTGGGGCCTTCCGGACTCGGGCGCGGGCGCGACGGCCGCGAGCTTTCTGTCCATTTCTCCCTTCGCTGAACGTGCGTGCAGCGCTCCAGATCAGGGCGAACGGCGGGCAAGGTCTCCCCTGCCCGCCGACGCGATTGACGGACCGCGGAGCCCTGGAGCTCCGCGGCGCCTGGCCTTAACGGAAGAGGCCGAGCAGGATCGAGGACGACTGGTTCGCGATCGAGAGAGCCTGAACGCCCAGCTGCTGCTTGGTCTGCAGAGCCTGGAGCTTGGCGCTTTCCTTCGCGAGGTCGGCGTCGACGAGGTTGCCCACGCCGGCGTCGATCGAGTCCTGGAGCTTGTTCACGAAGTCCAGGTGCGAACCCAGCGACTTCGAGCCCGTGCCCAGGCGGCTCAGGGCCGTCGAGACGTTGGTGATCGAGGTGTTCACCGTGGCGATCATGGCGGTCGCCGTGGAGATCGTGCCGATCGAACCCGCCGCCGCGACCGTCACGTTCGAACCGCCGAGCGCGAGGCTCTGCGCAGCGACCGTGATCTTCGAGGTGGCGTCGGCGTTCGCCAGAGCCGCGATCGTGGTGCCGCCCGACTTGACCATGTTGATGCCGTTGAATTCGGCGTTCGACACGGCCTTGGACAGCTGGTCACGGAGCGCCTTGAAGTCTTCGTTCAGGGCGGTGCGGCTGTTGGCGTCGAGCGAGGCGTCGGCGGCGGCCAGGGCCTTTTCC
>NZ_MHXN01000043.1 GCF_001824475.1 Phenylobacterium sp. RIFCSPHIGHO2_01_FULL_69_31
CGCGACGTGGTCGGCTGGCGCGTGCGACGCTGTCGAGGGCAGACGGTGTACCAGGAAGGCGAGGCCGCCACGACGTTCTACCGTGTGGAGGCGGGCTGCGTGCGCCTCCTGCTCTACTCGAACGACGGCCGCAGGCAGATCGTCGGCTTCTGCTTCCCAGGCGACCTGTTCGGCTTCGCGCTCGACGTCCGGGACTGCACCGCCGAGGCGAGCACGGACCTCGAACTCATAGCCTATTCGAGCGCCGCCTTCGTCCGTTCGACGAAGGGACAGCCTGATCCGCTGATGCAGGTCGCCCAGCGCTGCCTGGGCCACTATCGCGCTTTCGCCCAGCACGTGCTCTGCATCCGCAGCCTGCCCGCCGCCGAGAGGATCGCCGCCTGTCTGGACGCCTTTTCGCAGCGGCTGGTGGCGGGCGCGGCGCCCTGCCCCCTCCCCCTGAGCCAGATCGAGCTCAGCGACTTCCTCGGCCTGTCGCCCGAGACCACAAGCCGAGAGGTGCGCAAGCTCTGCGAGGCGGGGCGGCTGGCGCGGGCGGGTCGCAAGCTGCTCCTGCTTCCAGCCGGCCGGAGCGGCGCCTCGAACCCTGCCTCGGCCGAGGCGCGCCCTATATCCTGATCGTCAGACACTATCCTTAAGAGCGAACGATGCCCGACATCGAAAAACCCGAGATCGAAATCCTCAAGAGCTTCGAAGCGCCCATCGGCGCGATCCCTGAGCGTCCCGTGGATACACCACGGGATCTGCCGCTCGACGAACTGGTCGTCGTCGCGGAGGAGGCCTATCGCGCCCTCGACGCCTGACGGCCGCGTCTGCGGACAGGGAGGCCGGCGCCGCCAGCCAAGTAGCGGCTATCGAGACGGCCGGGCTACAGCGCCAGGATCGCCTCCACCCCGAAGTAGCCGAGACTGGCCATCACCGAGGGCCAGAGTATGCAGGTCGCGGCGTTCGCCAGCAGGAAACGCGAGCGGCGCATGGCGCTCCAGCCGGCCGCGAACGGCGCGACCGAGGCCGCCGGGCCAAGGAAGCGGCCGACGATGATCGCCGCAGGGCCGTAGCGCGCGAAAAGGCCCTCCGTCACCTGACCGACCTGATCCCCCAGTCGGCTGGGGAGACGCAGGTTTCGCCGGCGCGCGGCGGCTCCCAATTCAAACGAGGTCCAGTTGCCCGCAAAGGCGCCGGCGGCCGCCCAGGCGAGCAGGGTCGGCGGCGCATGCCCTGCGGCCATCACCCCGCCGATGGCCACCAGCACCGGGGTGGCCGGCACGACGGCGCCCACCACCACGAGCGATTCCAGGAGCGCGGCGATCGCCAGTGCGGGTCCGGCCCAGCCGACCCCCGCCCGCAGCCACTGCTCGATCTCGATGAGCACGTCCTCCATGGGAGCTCTCCGCCCTGAGAGCTAGGGCGGCGGCGGCGCCTTTCCAGACCTCTTGACCGAGCCGCGGCTTGACCCATTTCGCATCTGCGAAATCGAGGTGAACCGTGGCTTTCGATGCTTCCTCTCAAGAGGCGGCCGACAAGGTCGCCGACTCTCAGTCGCCGACGTGGCCGGAAGCGCTGCGGCAAGCGCTGGCCTGCGCGACCGGCGGTGTGGATCCCGCGCCCACGATGGCGGCCTTCTCCAATTGGGCGCAGCAGGTCTGCCAACATTCCGAGCGCCTTGGCGAACTCGGCGCGGCGCTGGCCCGCGGCGCAGCCGCCATTGCGACCGCCCCGTCGGCGCGCAGCCATTGGGCGTTCCAGCCCGATCGCGACGACAAGCGGTTCGCTGGCGCCGGATGGGAGGCGCCGCCGTTCTCAGCCCTGGCCCAGACACAGCTCCTTCTCGAGCGCCTCTGGCGGACCGGATGCGCGCCTTTGCCGGGCCTTGCCGAACAGGATCGCCGCCGCGTCGAGCACCTGGGCCTGCTGAGCCTTGGGGCGATGTCCCCCAGCAACCAACCGTGGACCAACCCAGAGGTGCTGGCCGCCGCGGCGCGGAGCGGGGGGCGCACGCTCCTGGACGGCGCCGCGCTCTGGCTCGAGGACGCCGGCAGGCTTCTGGACGGCAAGCCGCTCGCCGGCGAGGATGTGCTGAAGGTCGGGAAGGACCTGGCGGCCACGCCGGGCAAGGTCGTCTTCCGCAACCGCCTCATGGAGCTCATCCAGTACGATCCGGCCACCCCGAGCGTGCGGCCGGAGCCGGTCCTGCTCGTGCCGGCGTGGATCATGAAGTTCTACATCCTGGATTTGACGCCGGAGACGTCCCTCGTCCGTCACCTTCTCGAGCAAGGCTTCTCCGTCTTCGCCATCTCGTGGCGCAACCCCAGCGCCGACGACCGCGAGCTCGCCCTGGACGACTACCGGCGCGAGGGCGTGGAGACCGCCATCGCGCTTGCCCGATCGATCTGCGGCGCGCCCGTACATGCGGTCGGCTACTGCCTGGGCGGGACCTTGCTGGCCATCGAGGCCGCCCGGCGCGGCCGGATCGGCGATCCGGCGCTGGCTTCCGTGAGCCTGCTGGCCGCGCAGACCGACTTCGAGGAGGCCGGCGACTACCGCAAGCTCCTCACCCAAGCTGACGTGGCCGCCTTGGAGGCCGCGATGCAGGCGCACGGCGTGCTCCAGGGCTGGCAGATGGCGCTGTCCTTCTACGGCCTGCGCGCCAACGACATGCTGTGGCCACGGATCGTGAACCGCTATCTCAAGGGTGAGGCGGCCGCGGCGGGTCCCCTGGAGACCTGGCTGGCGGACACGACCCGCATGCCGGCGCGCATGCACGCCGAATATCTGCGCGGCTGCTATCTGGAGAACCGCCTCGCGCGCGGCGAGATGATCGTCGACGGCGGCCAAATCGGCCTGAAGGATCTTCGGGCGCCCTTGTTCGTGCTGGGCGCCGAGCTCGACCACATTGCGCCCTGGCGCTCGGTGCAGCGCCTCGAGCTCCACGCTTCGGGCGAGCGCACCTTCGTCCTCACCGGCGGCGGACACAACACCAGCGTCGTCAGCCCGCCGGGCAAGCCCAAGGCCTACTATCGCATCGTGACCGCCGCGGCCGGATCGCCCTACATGCCGCCTCAGGCGGTGGAGAGCGCGCCGCGGCAAGAGGGCTCCTGGTGGCCGGCCTGGACCGGCTGGCTCGCCGACCGGTCCGGGCCTGCGACCCGCCCGCCCGCCAAGGCCAGGCCGCTCGGCTGCCTCGCCGAGGTGGAGGCCGCGCCCGGGCGGTATGTCATGGAGCGCTGACCATGGGCCGCGTGGCGCTCGTGACCGGCGCCGGCCGGGGCATTGGCCGCGCCATCTGCGAACGGCTGGCGGCCGAGGGGCATCGCGTGGCCGGCCTCAACGTCCGGCCGGCCTTGGACCCCAGACCCGATCTGGCCATGCCGCTGGTGGCCTGCGACGTCACCGACCGGGAGGTCTGCGCCCGCGCCGTCGCCCAGGTGGAGGCGCAGCTGGGACCGGTCGACATCCTGGTCAATAACGCCGGCGTCACCCGTGACGCCATGCTGCACAAGATGGAGCCGGACGCCTGGGACGCCGTGCTCGCGGTGGACCTGACCGGCCTCTACAACGTCACGCGTCAAGTGCTCCCCGGAATGCGGGACCGCGGCTACGGCCGGATCGTCAACATCGCGTCGGTCAACGGGCAGAAGGGCCAGATCGGCCAGACCAACTATGCGGCGGCCAAGGCCGGCGTCCTCGGCTTCACCAAGGCCCTGGCCCTGGAATGCGCGCGCAAGGGCGTCACGGTGAACGCCGTCTCACCCGGCTACACGGACACGGAGATGGTGGCGGCCGTGCCGAAGGCCGTGCTCGAGGAGATCGTGGCGCAGATCCCCGTAGGACGCCTGGCGCGGCCGGAAGAGATCGCCCGCTGCGTCGCCTTCCTCGCGGCCGACGAGTCAGGGTTCATCACCGGAGAGACGCTGAACGTGAACGGCGGCCAATACCTCGCCTGAAGCGTGGTCTTGTGCGTCCGCGGCCCCGTCCTAGATTCAAAAAGCTGGAGGAAGACCTCTTCAATCTAGGGACCTTCAGCAATGAGCGATCTTTATCGAAGCCAATACGGATCGATACCCGCTCAGCGCGCCGACATGGCCGTGGATGCGGGCCTTCGATCCTTCATGATCGGGGTCTACAACAAGGTGGCCCTGGGCCTGGTCGTCTCGGCCGCCCTCGCCTACCTGACCTCGAGCGTTGCGCCGATCCGCGACTTGATGTTCGTGGTGGGCGCCGATGGCCGTCTGGCCGGCATGACCCCGCTGGGCTGGATTGTCGCCTTCGCCCCGCTGGGCATCCTGCTGGTTTCGGGGTTTGCGATGCGAAACCCCACCAGCGGCTCGGCGAGCGCCCTTTACTGGACCATCGTGGCCTTGATCGGGGCCTCCCTGGGCGTGGTGGGGCTGATGTACACCGGCGCCTCCATCGCCTCGATGTTCCTGATCACCGCCACCGCCTTCGGGGCGCTGAGCCTCGTGGGCTACACGACCAAGAAGGATCTCACCGGTTTCGGCTCCTTCCTGATCGTCGGCGTGATAGGCCTGGTCATCGCGAGCCTGGTGAACCTGTTCCTGCGCTCGGAAGCCGTGCAGTTCGCGGTCAGCGTGATCGGCGTGTTCGTGTTCGCGGGCCTGATCGCCTACGACACCCAGCGCCTCAAGCTGAGCTACTACGAACTCGGCGGGAACGAGGCCGCGCGCGGGGTGGCCACCAGCTACGGCGCGCTCAGCCTCTACATCAACTTCATCAACCTCTTCCAATTCCTGCTGTCCCTGTTCGGCCAGCGGCGGGACTGAGGTGACCCCATAACCGGCACGGAAAGGAGGTGAGACCGGATGGCTGAGACCAAGACCCGCACGGCGACGTCGGGCATGTCGAAGGAGGAGGAGATCCTGGCCTACAGCGCGATCGCCGTCCTCATCGCCGCCATAGGCTTCGTCGTCGGAGCGATCTTCATGGGCGCCTAACCAGGCGCCCTTCTTTTTTGGCACGCTCGGACGCCGGGCCACGCCCACAAAAAAGAAGGCCCCGGGAGAGGGCGGAACTGGCGAGAACCGCTCTCCCGGGGCTGTCCGGAGCGCTGAACGGCGCCCCGCCCGATCAGTGGACCGTCTGGCCCGTGCTGATCGGGATTCGCTTGGCCTGAGCCTCGGCCTTGGGCGACTTCGGCGCGGTGATGGTCAGCACGCCATTGTCGAAGCTGGCGGTGATCTTCTCCTCGTCGAGCTCGCCCAGGGACAGGCGGCGCTCGAAGCGGCCGTAGTAGCGTTCGCTGTACTGCCGCTCCTTGTCCTCGGTCTCCGCCTTCTTCTCGCCGCGGATGGTCAGCACGCCGTCCTGCAGCGAGACCTCGACGTCCTTCTCGTCAAGGCCCGGCAGCTCGGCGCTGATCCGGTAGGCGCCGTCCTTGTCCTGCACCTCGATGCTCGGCCAGCTCACGGCCGAGGTCTGAGCGGTGAGGTCCTTGAAGACGGAATCGAAGAGCCGGTTCATCTGGTCGCGCAGACCCACCAGCGGACCGAATCCGCCGAAGGCGGGCCCGAGCCAGTCCTGACGCGACTGAGGGGCGGGACTGCGGTCGTTCGCCCCTTGCGTGGCGAGATCCTTACGATCCATCGCTTGCCTCCTTGCTGGGACAATTCGCGAGGAGTCCACGGCGCGGGGAGCGGGCGTCCGCCGGCTGGGGGACGTAAGCTTCGGCGCCCGCCTGACCGGCTGTCCATGACACCGGACCGTGCCGCGTCGCCACGTGCGGCGCGCCGGCCAGGTCCCCGGCCGACGAACTCCTCGGCCGCCACATCGGCGGCATAGGGTGAACTAGGTCAAAGCCCTGGGCGCACAAGGGCCAATCTTGCGTCTTGCGTCACCCGGCGAAGACCGGGAGCGGCAGACCGGGCGTTTCGACGCGGAGCTGCAGCAGGCGGCCGTCGAAGGGGCCCGCCGACGCTGCGTCCAGGCCGTGCCGGGCGGTCGTCACGTAGAGGGTTTTCATGTCCTCGCCCCCGAACGCGCAGCTGGAGGGCTGGCGCGCCGGCACGTCGATGATCCTGTCCGCTCGGCCGTCGGGCGCATAGCGGATCAGGCAAGCGGCGCCCCAGCGCGCGTTCCACAGGAAGCCGTCCGCGTC
>NZ_MHXN01000044.1 GCF_001824475.1 Phenylobacterium sp. RIFCSPHIGHO2_01_FULL_69_31
CCTGCTGGGCCTTGGACTTCGGAAGGGTGACCGTCAGGACGCCCTTCTTGAAGTTGGCCTTGATCGCATCCTCGTCGATGGCGACCGGCACCGGCACCACCCGCTCGAAGCGGCCATAGTAGTGCTCGCTGTAGTGCCGATCCTTGTCCTCGACATCGGAGCGCTTCTCGCCCCGCAGGACCAGGACGCCGTCTTCGAACACGACGTCGACGTCGTTTTCATCCATGCCCGGCAGCTCGGCCGAAACGCGGATGGCCTTGGCGTCCTCGGCCACCTCGACGCTGGGCCAACTGGCGGAACGGCCCAGGATGGAGCCCCCGAAGTCGCGGAAGACGTCGTCGAAGAGGCGGTTCACCTCTCGATGAAGGGTGAGGAACGGATGGGTTTCCTCGTCGCGACGAGAGGTCGTGGTGAGCGCGCCCTCGTGCGGACGATGGTCATGCTCATGCCGTCCCCAAGGGATCAGATCACGAAGTTGCATCGTCAGCTCTCCTCTACGAGGCGGCCTGACGCCGCGAACCTGCGCGGCGCCGGCCGCCGGCCATCACGGTCGCTCAGTGGGTCTTCTGCTCCGTCTCGCCGGAGCCGATGGCGGACTGGCCCGAACCGGTGATCTCGATCCGCTTCGGCTTCAGGGCCTCGGGGATCTCCCGCACCAGCTCGAGGGTCAGCAGGCCGTTCTCCAGGCGCGCGTTCTGCACGCGCACATGGTCGGCGAGCTCGAAGGTCCGACGGAACGGCTGCTGGGCGATGCCGCGATAGACGACCTCGCCGTCCTCCTGCATCTCCTGCGGCCGGCCGCTGACGGTCAGCCGGTTGGGTTCGGAGACGATCTCCAGATCGCCGTCGCGGAAGCCCGGCACCGCCAGAACGATGCGGTAGTGATCGCCGTCGGCCTGCACGACATTGTAGGGAGGCCAGTTCAGGCCAGGGACCGAGCCGCTCATCGCACGGTCCATCAGGCTCAGCGCGCTGTCGACGCTCGGCATGGGCCGATAGCCGGACATCGGCGTCATAGTGTTCATCCTCATGGTCCAAGTCCTCCGTTGAGCAACATGGGTTTGAGGAGCGCCGGACACCGCCGGCGCCCGCCGCCGGACCTTCATCAGCGTCCGGCAAGACTTGAGGTAGGGCGCTCGCCACGCCCTGCAAGACCAATTTTCTGCATGTTTTCAGAGGCGCGCGGCCGCGCGCGAGCGCACGCGGGGGTCCCACGGACGACCGCGAAAAACGCGCCTCAGAACAGCGGCCCTTCGAACTCCAGGAGCTTCGAGGGCCGGATCTTCAACGCCATGGCGGTGTGCCAGATGGTCAGGATGGTCGGGTTGCGGCGGCCCAACTCGAGTCCGCTGACATAGGCCCGGTCAACGCCCATCAGCTCGGCGAGCGCTTCCTGCGAAAGGCCTGCCTCGCCGCGGTAACGCCTGACGTTGGATCCTACGATTGTGCGAACGTCCATGCCGACCTACCAACATGAACGAGGATTTTGATGCTACGCACTTAATTGCACGGTGAAGGCCCGGTTCCCACCTCGTTCAGGAACCCGGCCCGTTACGTCCGGCGGCTCATCAGGCGCTCAGCACCGCCCGAGCAGTCGGGCTCGCCGCCTCGCCGTATTCGCGCAGGATGTACGGCCAGCCGTCGGGCGAAGCCATGCCCCCGCGCAGCAAGTCTGCGCCCGCGCCGTGACGAGCGAAGCCGCGATGCTCGACCTCCACGCGCGTAAGCTTGGGACCCAGCGGGAGGAAGCGAACCTCGACCTCGCTCGCGCGCTCCGGCGGCTCCTGCCCCCGGTCGGCCGAAACCGCCCAGCTCAGCACCAGGCGCCGGTCAGGTTCGAACGCGCGCACCTCCCCCCAGTCAAGGCGACGGCCGCGCCGGTCGACCTCATACCAGCGACCGCCGGCGCGAGGCTCGATGGCGACGCCGGCGAGGTCGTCACGCGAGAAGGTGTAGGCCCTGGGCCACCAATCGCCGATCCGCTCGGCGAACACTCGAAAGGAATGCTGAGCGGGCGCGCTGAGGGTGACGCCCGCCTTCACAGGTTCGTCCGTCATGGTCATGCTCCGAAGCGCCGCCGCGCCCCCTCCGGCGCTGCGGCCTGAGTGAACGCAGACGCCGGGCCTCCAGTTTCCGTCTCACGCGGCGGAAGACCTACGAGCCTCGCCGTCCGGCGCGCCGGCGAGCTCCGCAAGCTCGGCTTCATCCAAGGTCTCCTTTTCGAGCAGCAGCCGGGCGCCGCGCTCGAGCGCGCCGCGGCGGCTTTCGAGAATCTCCACCGTGCGCGCGAACGCCGCCTCGACGAGGGCGCGCACCTCCTCGTCGATCGCGTCGGAGGTCGCCTCGCCGAAGTCCTTGTCCCGCAGGAAGGGCGCCGGCGCGTCGCCGGTGGCGAGGAACGAGCGCGGCTCCCGGTCGTAGGAGACCGGGCCCAGCCGATTCGACATGCCGTAGCGCGTGACCATGCTGCGGGCGATGTCGGTGACCTTGCGCAGGTCGTCGGCCGCTCCGGTCGAGAGATGGCCGTAGATGATCCACTCCGCGGCGCGGCCGCCGAGCAGGGCGCACATCTTGTTCTCGAGCTCCTCGCGGGTCATCAGGAACCGGTCCTCGGTCGGGCGCTGGATGGTGTATCCGAGCGCCCCCACCCCGCGCGGAATGATCGAGACCTTATGCACCTGCTCGACGCCAGGCAGCGCGAGGCCGACGAGGGCGTGACCCATCTCATGATGGGCCACCACCTCCCGTTCCTTCGGATTGAGGATGCGGTTGCGCTTCTCCAGGCCGGCGATGATCCGCTCCACCGCCTCATTGAAGTCGGTCATGGTGATCGCGGCCGCGCGGCGGCGGGTGGCCAGCAGGGCCGCCTCATTGACCAGGTTGGCGAGGTCGGCCCCCGTGAAGCCTGGGGTGAGGGCCGCCACCTTTTCGAGGTCCACTTCCGGCGCGAGCTTCACCTTGCGGGTATGCACCTTCAGGACCTCCACCCGGCCCTTCTTGTCGGGCCGGTCCACCAGGACCTGGCGATCGAACCGGCCGGCGCGCAGAAGCGCCGGATCGAGGATCTCGGGCCGGTTGGTGGCGGCGAGCAGCACCAGGCCGGTGCTGGAGTCGAAGCCGTCCATCTCGACCAGCAGCTGATTGAGCGTCTGCTCCTTTTCGTCGTGGCCGCCGTAGGCGTAGAGGCCGCGCGCCCGGCCGAGCGCGTCCAGCTCGTCGATGAAGATGATGGCGGGCGCCTTCTGGCGCGCCTGCTCGAAGAGGTCGCGGACCCGCGCGGCGCCCACGCCCACGAACATCTCCACGAACTCCGAGCCGGAGATGGAGAAGAAGGGAACCTTGGCCTCGCCGGCGACGGCCTTGGCCAGCAGCGTCTTGCCGGTGCCGGGCGGCCCCACCAGCAGCACGCCCTTGGGCATGCGGCCGCCCAGGCGGCCATACTCCTGAGGATTCTTCAGGAAGTCGATGATCTCGCGCAGCTCGTCCTTGGCTTCGTCGACCCCAGCGACGTCGGCGAAGGTGACGCCGGTGTTGGCCTCGACATAAATCTTCGCCCGGCTGCGGCCCACCTGCATGAGGCCGCCCGCGCCGGCCGCCTTCTGCCCCAGGTACATCCACAGGCCGAAGAAGAGCAGCACCGGGATCACCCAGGAGAGCAGGTCCCGGAGGAAGGTGTTTTCGATCTGGCCGGTATAGGTGACGCCGTGCTGCTGGAGTTCGCGCGCGAGCTCCGGCTCGACCCGTGTGGTGACGAAGGCCTTCTTGCCTTCGAGGGGCTCTTTCAGGCGACCCTGCACGAAGCGGTCGGAGACCCCGACCTCGGCCACCTTGCCGTCCCGCAGCAGCTGCTGGAACTGGCTGTAGGGGATTTGCGCGACCTGGGTTGCGGCCGCGATGTAGTGCTGGATCGCGATCACGCCGAAGAAGGCGATGATCCAGTAGATGACGTGGAAGCGGGTCTGCTTGTTCATGGACGCCTCGCGCGATCAGGAGCGGGCCCCAAGGCGCGCCTCAGGGCTTCGCGCCCTTGGGGAGCGCGGCCACCTCCGTGGGGCTCAGTTTGCGCACGTTGCGGACCATGCATTTCTGCGGACCGATGGCGGAGGGCGTCACGATCTCAGCGTCCAAGCCCGAGCAGATGGTGGAGCCGCCGCGGGATATCAGGGCGATCTTCTGCGTCCAGTCCACGTCGGGACAAGGCCCGAAGAGCTCCAGCTGATAGTAGTCCTTGACGCCCACTCGCAGGTTCACCGTGCGGTCGCCCTGCGCGGCGAAGCTGTTCACCTGATGGTTCCAGAAGCATTGCCGCGGCTGACTCGGCTTGTCGGCTGAGACGGCCGGCGCGGCGCCGACCCCGATCAACAGGGCCGTCGCGGCGGCCAAGACCCTTGTCCTCATTTCAAAGATCCTCCTTCCAAAGGATCCCCCGACGCGGGCGATATAGAGCGGGGCGCCCGGCGCGGAAGACGGCGCGGCGGCCGGCCCGCTCAGGCGGAAACCAGAGCGCCGTGGCGGGCATATCGCCGGACCTCGTGCTCGGCGGTGATCGCGGGATGCTCGCGGGCGGCGCGCCAGAGGTCTGAGGATCCGATGCTGCCGTGGGGACCATGGCGGCCGATGGTCAACGCCGTCCGGTGCGCCTCCGCGCTCGTCCATTCGGCAAGATTGTAGACGGACGCGCCGTCGCGGCCGGCGAAGAAGTTGGCCGTCAGCAGACCTTCCGGCGGCGTCGCATCGCCGTCGAGGGCCCGCAGCACCGTGGACACCCAGTCCCGCTGGGCGGCGGGATCCGGGGCCTTCAGCGGCTGGCGAACGACCACCAGGCAGCCGGGCGCTTCGCTCCGCTCCGCCCGCCACGAGGCGATCCGTTGCGCATCGGTGGACCAGGCGAGCTCGGCGTTGTGGACATGCGGCGCTTCGGGACAAGGCTCCCAGGCGATCGCCAGCAAGGCGGGCGCATCGAGGTCGTCGAAGAGCTGCAGCCGAGAGTCTGTTCCGATGACATTCCGCGCCGCCGCCGAGCGGTTGGCGGCGTTCGGGAACACCCAGCGCCAGATGCGAACGGTTTCGGCATCGCTGGCGCCGATGAGGCCGGTCATCTCGATCCTCCTTGAGATAGCGCGAGCCGCGCAGGGGCCCGCGATACGGCGCCTTGCAGCGCCCTTGACAGCCATCAGCTAGGGCGCGGCAAACGCGGTGCAACACGGCCCGTCTTGAAGGCCGGCCGGCGCGCGATACCTCGTCCTTCAGCCGCGCTTTTGCGGCGGCCGAAAAACATCTCGAGAGGTGAGACGATGAAGCGTCTGGCTGCGGCCCTGGCCGCGGTGCTGGCGTTCGGCGCCTCCGTGGCGTCGGCGCACCCGCACCGGGAGGGCTACTGGGTCTATCACGGCCGGCACTGGCCGGTTTACCGCGAAGTCTATGTCCCGCCGCCCGGCTGGATCGAGCGGCGCTGGATCGTCGGCGAGCGACTGCCGCCGGCCTACTACGGCCCACCCTATGTGATCGTGGACTGGCGCGCGCGGCATCTGCGCAAGCCGCCGCGGGGCCACCACTGGGTTCGGGTCGGCGACGACGTCGTGCTGGCGGCGATCGCCAGCGGCCTGATCACCGAGGTGATCCGGGACGTCTACGCCCGCTAGCCGCCTCTGAGGCGCCGCAGGCGAGCGCCTTCGGCGCCTGTCGTGCTTTGTTGAGTGGAGTGATGCGATGACCGAAAGAATTGAGACCCTCGTCATCCTGGCCGACGGTGTTCAGGTCCGCGGCCTCGCCGAGCGCCGGCGCCATGGCCCCCTGGCCGAGCTTGCCAGCTGGTCGCTCAAGGCCGACGAGCACGACCGGCACTGGGCGCGCACGCATGGCGGGACGGTGAACAATCGCATGAGCTACGGCCGCGACAATGTCCTGGAGGCGCCGCCGGCCGAGGCGGCCGAGAAGCGCTTCCTAGAAGGCGTGGCCGAACGGCTCAACCGCAGCGCCGCGGCCGGCGAGTTCGAAAAGCTCGTGCTGATGGCGCCGCCCCGCGCCTTGGGCGTGCTTCGCCAAGCGCTCAAGCCCGCCGTCGCGCGGCGTGTCGAGGTCACGGACGACCACGAGCGCATCAAAGCGAGCACTGAGGACGTGCGGCTGATCCTGCGCGATCTTCGTATCCCGGAGCGCTGACCGAGCGGCTGTCTGTGGTGATGAGGCGGCGCTTGAACGGCGGCCTCGGCGCCCATGTTCCGACGCTCGCGCGGTCTCGGAACCCGCCTCGGAACAGAGTCGTTCAACGCGCGCCTCCCAAGGCAGAGCATCCTTCTTGAGCAAGCCGGCGCAGGCTGCGCAGCAAAGCGCCTGCGCCGGGACTTGCCGCCTCTCCTCCCCCCGCCTGTCTTTTCCAGAATTGGGATTGTGCGGGCCTCGCCTCGACCTAAATCCAGCTCAAGGCCGCGGCGCCTCTGCTGGGTCGCGGCCCGTCGCCAAGTCGGCGTCATATCCACGTTGCTTCGAGGAGGACTGGAGATGAGAGCCCTGAACC
>NZ_MHXN01000045.1 GCF_001824475.1 Phenylobacterium sp. RIFCSPHIGHO2_01_FULL_69_31
CTCTCAGATCAACCTTGCCAACGGGGAGCCGTCCAGACATGGCGCAGGGCCGACCTCCAATAGAGCGCTCGGCGCAGGGTGCTCAGGCGTGTGAATGGGCCAGCTCGCGGGGCGCAAACACGAATGCGGTTAGCCGTCAGGCGAGGGCAAAGCGCGCCCGACGTATGCACGCTCCGATGAATCCGAAACCCAGGACCATGATGGCCCAGGTCGCAGGTTCGGGAACGGGGGCGACAGCCCCGAAGCCGCGCCTGAAGTCGAACCCGGTGTCGCCGCTGATCGCCGTGAAATCCGTCACCGCCCGACCGTCCACGGTCAGGTTGCGAATTCCCTCCCAAGTGAGGGTGCTGCCGAAATCGCTGGTGAACGCTGCGGAACGGGTCTCCGTACTACCAGCGAAATTGACCAATGCGCTGGCGCCCGCCACGGTCTGCAGGCTCATGACGATCTCATTCATCTGGCCGAAGACCACTTGGAAGGTTGGCATCTGAAGAGCGGCTACATCGCCCGTTTCGGAGCCGCCTCCGACAACGTCGCCGTACAGCTGTCGATTGTAGAACGCGAAGGAGTCGTTCACGAAGACCTGCGCCGCCCACCGGGCCTCGCCCCGGGCGAATTGGGAGCCCACCAGGCCGCCGCTCAGAAACCCGTCGAGCAGCACGTCGGCGGTCATTACGCCGACCGTGCCGGCTGCGACACCTGGGGCCGACAGAAAGAAGCTGTCGCGATATTCCGCCCTAGTATCCCCGCTGCCGATGGCGCCGCGCGATTCCAGGGTCGGGTACACGACCGCGCTTGCCGTCGAATAGCCTTTCAAGGCCCCCACCCCGGCACTGGCGAACGCATAGCCGCTCGACTGGCTGACAGCCTCGTCGGCGAAGGAGCTGGTAGAGAGCAGGGTCACGGGAGAGGCGCTCGTACCGGACGATTTCTCATCCCGCGTTGAGCTGGTGTTCTGCCCTCTCGTTTCGGCTGTCGTGCGAACCGTGAAGGACGCCGCGTCGGCTGGCGTCCCGACCGCAAGTGCGCCGCCGAACACGCTGCAAGCCACAACGAGGCCTAAGGACCTTCCGAACATATACCCATCCCCAGCGATCACATGCCCGCCCCTGTGAGCCAGGCGCCGAGGCGCGATTGAACACTGCGGCGGTTGGAGGCGTAAATAGTACGAACAACCTATGCGCCCATGATTCCACGGTGGCTCCGGTGGCCGTCTCTCGTGGCCGGAGCCCCCAATCGGGGGATGCCGCCGCTGGCCCCGTCCACCACCCTGCGCGTCTTGATCTTTTGTGTGACAGTTGGGGGCGTAGCGATGCGAGCGTTTGGGGTTCTGCTGTCAGGATTAGTTGGGTCGCTGGCCCTGGGAGCGGCCTCTGCCGCGAGCGCAGGCGTCCTGGTCGCTTCGGGCGACGAATGGACGTTGTCCGACTTCGCCTATGGCGCGCCCTACCAGGCCGGAACTACGGCCTTCGTCCAGGATCTCGCCACGACGTTCGGGGGATCGAACTACCTGCTGCTCACCGGCAACGGGAATGTGCCGACCGGCCAGTTGACCCAACTTACCTCACAGCTCACGTCGCTGGGTAAGACCGTGGAGACTTCGGCGACCTTCAGCCTCGCCATCGCCAGCGGCTATGATGCTGTGTTCCACTTCGGGCAGGGACTGACGGGCGGCCAGTTCGCGGACCTCGACGCCTACGTCTCGGCCGGAGGCGACGCCTACGTCTCGCTCGGCGGAGGCTGGTACGGCAGCGCGGCCGGTGAAGCGGCGGCCTGGAACCCCTTCTTTGCCGACTACGGCTTGGCGGCAGGGTCCACGTGGTTCACTGCCCCGGGCTTCGTGGACGCCACGGTGACCCAAGGGCCGTCGGGGGCCACGAACCTCATCTGGGGCTATGGTCAGTCCATCGACCGACTGCCGGCCGGCAACGGCGTGTCTTATGTCCGTGGCAGCTTCGCCGGCGGTCCGCAGGACATCGGCCTCGTCGGCTCCAGCCAGCCGCTGGGTGTCGCCCCGGTGCCTGAACCCGCCACCTGGACGATGATGATCGTGGGCTTCGGGACGGCGGGCGCTGCGATGCGTCGGCGCCGCGCGCGTCGGTGGCGCTTTGAAATGACCCCGCCGACGACGCGGGGATCCTGAGATCACGACACAGCCGCGCCCGCAGGCGCCGCCCGGTAACGTGCCCAGCCGACGCGCGAGGTCGACGAGGAAAACCAGGCCGCTCTCCTCGCGATGATCCCGCTGGAGGGGTGGTGCTGACACGCTCCCGTCGGAGCTTCAGGAAGAGCATGCAAGTTGATGTGCGCGTTGGGTGACCAGCCTAGGCCGTGAACGTCTGCTTCCCGGCACGATGCCAACGTCAGCTTGTGGCAACGCTGACTCCGAGCCGCTTCACTGAGAGCAACACCTGGTTGCCCTTGAGGTCTCCAGAGAAGCCGGTGTGTGGCTGTAGAAGGCTGGAGAACCGAACGTCGCGGCCAGCGACGCGAGACAGGGGCGTTGAGGATGATTGCCGAACTTGCGCTTGCGGCGGCCCTCACGTCCGCGGCCCCGTCGTCCGACACCGGAGCAAGCGCCGCGAGCCGCCTCGCCGCCGCCTACGCCGAGGGACTGAAGTCCGCCAGTCTCGACACACTCAACAGCGCCTTCGCGCCCGACGGCAGCTTCTTCTCCCGGGACGAGAACGGTCGCCTGCGGCGACAGTCCTTCTCGGCGGCGCTGCCCACATGGGTCGATGGGCCAGATCCGACGGTACGGTTTGATGTCCAGCGTATCGAGAATCCGACGGATCAGCTTGCCTCCGTGACAGGGCGCCTGCGCATGGCGACCAGGTGCTACCAGGACCAGCTTCTTTTGATGCGCCTCGCCTCAGGCTGGAGGATCGTCGCGAAGACGACCGAGCAGATCCCCTGTACCGAGGCGCTTCCCCCTCGCGACTGACCTCGAATGGCGAGCGGCGGCGCCGGCGCCGGAAGATCTTGCTCCGGTGGGAGATGCGCAAGTCCGCGTCGATAGCCTGAATTCACTCGCGCGCCGGGCGAACTTTGTC
Organism: Phenylobacterium sp. RIFCSPHIGHO2_01_FULL_69_31; assembly: GCF_001824475.1. GTDB lineage: Bacteria > Pseudomonadota > Alphaproteobacteria > Caulobacterales > Caulobacteraceae > Phenylobacterium. The sequence goes on from NZ_MHXN01000045.1 coordinate 3,054, forward strand.
CGGCATTCGTCGACCGATCGGAGCGTTCGTCGCGCGGCGCATCGCCGGGAGCGACCGCCCTGCTAACCCGCGAGACTGAATGTCAAAGAACAAGGGGTGTCCCATGCACCGAAACTCCATTCTTGCGGCCGCCGCGGGTCTCGCGCTCTCGCTGGGGGCCTCCGCCGCCGCCGCCGCCACCACCATCGTCCTGAACTTCGACGACCTGACCGGGACCGGCCTGGTGCCGACGGAATACGGCGGGGTGATCTTCGGTGACGACTTCAGCCACTACGATACGCCGGCGACCGGTTTCCCGCCGGCCTCGGGACTGACCACCGTCTATGCGAACTATCAGAAATATCGGCCGGGTCTCGAGGCCACCCTTAGCTTCCGCTTCAACGAACTGGTTCGCTTCGATGGGGCGTTCTTTGCCGGCCGGACCCATGTCGCCTACGACTTCTATCGCGACGGCGCGAAGGTGGGTTCAGCCGGCCACTTCAACCTGGGCGATCATGCGGCCTACTACGCATCCGGCTACGACGGCCTGATCGACGAGGTTCGGCTCTCCGGCAACGCCGGCAACTGGGTGATGGACGACCTGACCTACACGACCGGCGTCACCACCGCGGTGCCGGAACCGACCACATGGGCGCTGATGATCCTGGGCTTCGGCGGCGCCGGTGCGGCCCTTCGCTCGCGCCGGCGCGCGTTCGCCTAGGCTGACGTCGACGCCGCCGCGACGCGGTGCGGACCTTCGCAACGCCGGGCCGGGTGGGGCGTGGACGACAACGCCTCTCCCCCGACCGAAGCGAAGCGTGGGAGAGGAGGAGCGGCGATCAATTCGGTGGCCGATCGTCTGGCTGCACACCCTTAAGACCCTTGCAACCCGGCGGCCGCTAGGCACGCTTGCGCATCGGCGCAGGCAGCGAGGCGACGTCTTGACGATCCTGGTCACCGGCTCGGCCGGCTTCATCGGCTTCCATCTTAGCCGCCGGCTGCTCGAGCGCGGCGAGACGGTGGTGGGCCTCGACAGCCTCAACGCCTACTACGACCCGAAGCTCAAGGCGGCGCGGCTGGCGATCCTGGAATCGCACCGCGGCTATCGCCACGCCAAGCTGGACCTGGCCGATCGCGAAGGCGTGCCCGCCCTCTTCGCCGAGGTCCGCCCCGACCACGTCGTCAACCTCGCGGCCCAGGCCGGCGTCCGCTACAGCCTGGAGAGCCCGGAGACCTACGTGGACTCCAACGTCGTGGGCTTCCTCAACATCCTGGAAGGCTGCCGGGCGGTCCAGCCCAAGCACCTGGTCTTCGCCTCCACCAGCTCGGTCTACGGCAACCACAACAACCTGCCGTTCAACGTCCACGACGCGGCGACGCACCCGATCACGCTCTACGCCGCCAGCAAGCTGGCCAACGAGGCCATGGCGCATTCCTACGCCCACCTGTTCGGCATCCCCTCGACCGGCTTCCGCTTCTTCACGGTGTATGGGCCCTGGGGCCGCCCGGACATGGCGCTGTTCAAGTTCACCGACGCGATCCTGAAGGGCCAGCCCATCGACGTGTACGGCGAGGGCCGCATGCAGCGCGACTTCACCTACGTGGACGACATCGTGGACGGCCTGGTCGCCGCGCTCGACCGGCCGCCGGCGGCCAACCCCGCCTGGGATAGCGAGCGTCCGGATCCGGCCACCAGCGCCGCGCCCTGGCGCGTGCTCAACCTGGGCGCCAGCCGCCGGGTCGAGCTGATGCGCTACATCCAGGTCCTGGAAGAGAAGCTGGGCCGGAAGGCCGACCTGAACCTGATGCCCATGCAGGCCGGGGACGTGGCCCGCACCGAGGCCGACACCGCCGAGACCCGCGCCGTGCTGGACTACGCGCCCAGCACCACCATCGAGGAAGGCGTCGGCCGCTTCGTGGACTGGTACCGCGAGTACTACGGCGTCTAGAGACTAGACCGGCTTATCGATCGACTCCGAGGGCTGCGAGAACCACTTGGGCCCCTGCTCGGTCATGTGGAAGCAGTCTTCCAGCCGGACGCCGAACTCGCCGGGGATGTAGATCCCGGGCTCGTCCGAGAAGCACATGCCGGGCGCCAGCTTCGTCGTCTCGCCGCGGACCAGGTTGACCGGCTCGTGCCCGTCCAGGCCGATCCCGTGCCCCGTGCGATGCGACAGGCCCGGCAGCTTGTAGTCCGGTCCATAGCCGAGGCTGACGTAGTAGCTCCGCGCCGCGTCATCGACGCTTCCGGCGCTGGCGCCCAGCCGGGCCGCCTCGAAGGCGATCTGCTGGCCCCGCCGCACCTCGCCCCAGACCTTGCGCTGCTTCGCCGTCGGCTCCCCGAACACGAAGGTTCGCGATATGTCGGACTGATAGCCCTCGACGGTGCAGCCGCAGTCCATCAGCACCACCTCCCCGGCCTTCACCGACTGCGGCTTGCCGGACCCGTGCGGATAGGCCGCCGCCTCGCCCAACAGCACGAGGGCGAACTCCGGATCGCCACCTAGGGATGCGGTGGCCTGGTTCATCAACCTTCCGATGTCCCCCGGCCGCATCCCGGCCTCGATCTTCGGAACCGTATGACGATAGGCCGCCATGGTGATGTTCGAAGCGTGCTGCATAAGGGCGATCTCGGCCGGCGACTTGATCATCCGGCAGCCCCGAACCACCGGCGCCCCGTTCCGCAGCGTCGCCGTCGGCAGGTTCCGCTTCAGCCCATCGACGATGAAGTACCGGTTGGTCTCCTCGATCGCGACGACGCCCGACCCCAGCTTCCGGTCCCGCAGCCAGCCGGCGACCAGCGCCAGCGGATCCTCATGCTCCTGCCAGGTCCGCACCTCGGCCGGAACGCCCAGACTCTCCCGGACCGACGGCTCCTCGAAGAAGGGCGTCACCACCCCGATCTCCCCGTCCGCCGGGATCAGCGCACAGGTCAGCCGCTCGCTGCGGCTCCAGTGGACGCCGGTGAAGTAGATCAGGCTCGACCCCGGCTCGATCAGCAGGGCCGAGACCCCCTGCTCCCGCATCAGCCGCTGCGCCTTGGCGATCCGCGCCTCACGTTCCGCCCGCCCGATCGGCGGCGGCGCGTCCGGCAGCCGCGCGGGCAGGTCCGCGGCGCCGGAGGAGAAAGGAACCGCCGCCAGCGTCAGGCCGGCCGCGCCCAGGGTGATCAGTCTGCGTCGATCCATCCCGCAAAGCTCGCCCGACACGTTCCCTCTACCTAGCATAACCGTGCGTTCCTTCAGGGGTTGGGACCCCCTTCGATACTAACAATGGCGCGTCATAGCGCTCGGGTGATATCCGAGACGACCCGTCATCGATGCAGAGCCGTACGCTGAGTCTTCGAAGCGCCCTCCAGTTCGCCGCGATGCTCTCAGCAGCCGCCGCGGTGGCCTCAGCGCTTGGGTCGTATGACGCGCGACTCGATATACTGGCCCACTTCGCGCCAGGTTATCTCGTGATTGGGATCGCGGCGGCCGTTCACGCCCTGCTCAAAAAGCCAGGGCGAGCCATGCTGTTGGTCTCCGCCCTCGCGGCTGTCCTAGGCGCAGGCAACCTCATGGCGAATGAGTTTCTGCGCTCTACAGGCTCGATGGCCCCAAACGGGGCATGTGGCCAGATCAAGATCGTCCAATTCAACAGCCAGAGGACAAATAGCGAGCTGAGCCGGGTCGTGAGCTGGTTGATCGACCAAGATCCGGATGTCGTTACGATCTCGGAAGCACGGAGCGATCTACGCGATACTTTGTTGGCTCGCACTGGCTGGAATGTTGCTGGCCGCAAAGGCAGCCTAATGATCTTCACGCGACACCGTTACATCATCATGCGTCGCCCGCCTCTCCCTCCGCAGTCTGAACTGAATTATGCGAACGCAAGCTACCCCTCGCCTGGGGGACCTATTGAGATCGTGACGACACATCTGAGCTGGCCAACAAGCGCAACCTATGCGTCGCAAGTTCGAGATCTTAAGTCGGTGGTTGCGAGACTTCCCCGCGAGCGCATGATTCTGACGGGAGATTTCAACTCTACACCATGGTCCGGAAGCCTGAGGGGGCTCGACAGCGAGCTCGGTCTAACGCGCCGCGACCGGTCTATCGCCACTTATCCGGCGAGCCTGTTGGGCACCCCCTGGCCCGTTCCCGCATTGCCGATCGATCATGTGTACGCGGGCCCCGGCTGGGCGACCGTGAGCGTCGAGCGGGGCCCTTGGCTGGGATCGGACCATTACCCGCTCGTGGTCGTGCTGGCTCCACTCCACCAGCCAGGAACGCCCGGAGCCTGTGAACGGGGCATGTGACCACCTGATCGCGCAACTGGCGCTGTTTCCGCTCACTTGCCTGTGAAATGAGCTGACCCCTGGGTTTCACGCCTCATCGGCGCGCACTAGGTAGGACCCAACGAGATCAAGGGCCGGCGAACGACCGGCCCGCAGGAAGGAGTACCCCATGAAGCTTCTGGTCGCCTCGGCGCTCGCCGCCTTCGCCTTCGCCACCTCTGCCGCCGCGGGGCCGCTGGCGACCACTTCGATCGCCGTGTCCCCCGCCGGGCTCGACCTTTCCACCGCGGCGGGCGCCGTGGCCATGGCGGGGCGCCTGGATCGCGCGGCCGTACGCGCCTGCGGCGCCTCCTCGTTCAGCGTCCGCGACCACCAGGAGGCGGTCCGCCGTTCGACCTGCTACCGCGATGCCATGGGCGAGGCCTTGTCGGCGCTCGACGCGCCGGCGGTGAGCGCCGCGCTCCGCGAGCGCGCCGCCCCCGCCGGCGATCGCTAGACCCTACTTGGCGGCCGGCTTGGCCGCCTGCACTTCGATCTCCGCATACATCCCGGGTCGCACGAGGCCGGCGACCTGGGAGGTGATGCGCGCGGGCTTGGTCTTCAGCGGCCCATAGAACTGGTTGTAGCCTTCCATCATGCCGGCGAAGTCCATGCCGCCGCCCTTGGCAGGGTCGCCGACCAGCAGCACCCGCATCATCACGGTGTCGCCCAGCTCATAGCCCTGGGCCTTCATGATCCCCTGGATCTTGGTCAGGATGCTGATCACCTGGGTCTTGGTGTCGCCGAAGGGCGTGGCCGCGGGCGCGCCGGGAACGACGTCGGGGGTGATCCCGCTCACGTACAGCATGTCCGAACCGGCCGGCACCTTGACCGCGCTGGAGATGAAGCCGTTCGACGGGTTGATGTGGACGTTCTGGGCGTGGGCGGCCCCCGCCGCGAGCGTGAGCAGGGCGGCGGACAGCAGAATCTTGCGCATGGTTCTCCCCTCGGAAAAAAGCTTCAGGCCGCGGGCCGGTCGGTGCGGCGTTCCGCGACCGACTGTGACACGCGGGTCGCGATCAGGCCTAGCGTCCGTTGCGCCGAAAGCACCGCCCCTTCTTGCCAGCCGGGCATCTGAGACAGGTGGGCGCCTGAGAAATAGACGCGGCCGTGCGGTTCGTTCAGCAGTCGGTAGGCGGGATCGTCCAGGTGGCCTTCCTGGCCGCCGACGCCATTCCACGCGGGCCAGGGACCCAGGTTGAACGGGATCTTGCTCCAGTTCACCACCACCGGGTTGGAAAGCTCGCCCTCGTGCCCCGGGTGCAGCCGCCCGACCACGCCCCGCGCGATGGCCACCTGTTCCTCCAGGGGCCGCGCGGCGAACCCCTTGGCGTTCGGGCCCGAGCCGTAGCAGGCCAACAGCATGCCGCGGGCCGTATGCAGCCCGTTCGACGGATACCAGACCAGCCCGGTGTCCCCGCCCACGAACGAGATGCCGCCGAAGATCTGCTGTTTCTCCCAGAAGCGCGGCGCATCGAAGCCGATCTTGTTCGAATAGTCGTAAGGAACCGCTGCGATGGCGGCCTTCACCGGCTTGTCGAAGTTGTTGTCGATCCGGCTCAGGATGTTCAGCGGGATGGTGACCACGGCGAAGTCGGCCTGCGCCACCTGGTTCGGACCGCCTGACCGATCACGCCAGGCCACGGCGACGCCCGCCGCCGTCTGGCGGATCTGCAGCACCTCGGCGTTCAGGATCAGCGGACTGCGGATCGCCCGCTGGAAGCCGGTAGCGATCTGGTCCATGCCACCCACGGGCTGGAACATGGTCGCCTGCATGTAGACCATGTCCTCGAACAGGGTCGACCACAGCTGGTCGTTGGCCAGCAGCTCCTTCAGCGGCACCGGATCTCTGCCCTTGCCGAACTGCGAGGCCGCGCCGGGAAGTTGGGCGAAGCCCGACCGCTCCGTACCCTTGAAGGCCATCCCGCCGTCCAGATCGCCGTAGGCCTTCAGGAACGGCAGCAGCCTCTGCTTGTCCTCAGCCGTCAGGTCCTGGTCGAGCGCGCCCTTGTTCAGGGCCTTGGCCAGCAGTTCCGAGATATAGCCGCGGGTGTCGTTGACACCCTGGCGCATCTGGATCGGCTTGCCGCCGTTCGAGCCCGCGGACCAGAAATAGGCGCTGCGGCTGGAATTGATCTCCACCTCCAGCGGCACGCCCAGCTTGGCGCAATAGCCGAGCACGCCCTCGTGGTGACTGGGGATCCGGGCAGGCCCGGCGTTCATGTAAAGCCCGTCGGAGAAGGAGACGGTCTGGGTCGCCTCGCCGACCATTTCGACTTTGGAGCCGTTGCGGAGCGTCCAGTTGCGACCGCCGACCCGCTCGCGGGCTTCTAGGACCGTTACGGCGAACCCGGCCCGCTCCAGCTCATAGGCCGCCGTGAGGCCCGCGATCCCCGCCCCCAGCACGACCACGCTCTTGCCGGCGCCCAGGTTCGCGGGCAGCTGCAGCGGCCCGGCCTTCGCCGGCGTCGCCATCAGGCCCAGGCTGACCATGGCGGAATAGGCGGCCCCGTAGCCGCCGACTGCCCCGAGCCTGTGCAAGAAACTCCGACGGCTGACACCCATGACCCGCTCCGCGACGCACCGACCCGCCGCACCGGACGGGCGGCCTCAGACGCCTCGGCGGCGCCCTGGCTGACAATACGGACGATCAGGATTCGGGCAGTTTCGGCGCAATTGTCGGCGCAGAAGGCAATGTCCGCGTGAGAATTCATCAACTGACTCTCACGTCAGTTTTGCGACAACAGAATTCGCACAGGTCGCCGATTCTGCATAATTGTCAGTTCTAGTAATCGTGCTTCATCGAAGGGCGCGACCGCAAATATTTTCATCAAGCAACAAAAGCATGCTCAAGGCTCAGGCCGGGTCTTATTGACTCATGAGACCCAGCACGCGGTGCTCCTCCACTATCAGGCGGCGCCGATGCTCAAAGGCAGCCGTCACGAGGGGATGACGCCGAGAAGGGCCCACATCGAAAACGAGGGGGTCCATAATGAAGAGAATGTTTGCGGGCGCGAGCGCCCTGGTCCTGGGCGTCGCCATGGCGGGCGCTGTCCAGGCCGCGGAAGCAGCCGACGCGGCCGAAATCGAAACGGTCATCGTAACGGGTACCCGCACGACGGGCCTGCGCGCCGTCGACAGCCCGGCGCCCATCACGGTGCTGGATTCGACCGCACTCTCGCGCGTCGGGCAGACCGACCTGATCCAGGCGATCGCCCAGAACGTCCCGTCGTTCAACGCCCAGGCCTTCGGCGGCGACACCGCCAACCTGACGCTGTCGGCCAAGCTGCGCGGCCTGTCGCCCAACCACGCCCTGGTGCTGGTCAACGGCAAGCGGCGGCATGGCACCGCCAACCTGGCCGTGCTGGGGGGCCCATTCCAGGGCGGCGCGGCGGCCGACCTGAACTTCGTCAGCCTGGGCTCCGTGAGCCACATCGAGGTGCTGCAGGAGGGCGCCGCGGCCCAGTATGGCTCCGACGCCATCGCCGGCGTCATCAACATCATCCTGAAGGATGCGAGCGAAGGCGGGTCGGCCACGGCCAGCGCCGGCAAGTACATGAGCGGTGGCGGGGAGACGGCGGACCTGACGCTGAACGTCGGGTTCCAACCGGTGCCGAACTCCTACCTCAACCTGACCTACCAGACGCGCTACCACGACTACAGCTTCCGCGGCGATGTGGACCCGCGGGTCCTGAACACCACGTTCAACGTCAACTCCTCGTCGCGCCTGTCGCGCTACCCGCAGCTCGCGAACCATCCGGACTTCCCGTACATGAACCGCATCGCCGGCGATGCGGAGTACCGGCTGAACATCGGCGCGTACAATTTCGGCCTCGAGCTGGGTGAGCTCGAGCTGTACAGCTTCGGCACCTACGGCGACAAGTATGCCTCGGCCTATGAGAACTATCGCGTGCCCAACCTTGTGGTGGGCCGGGACGGGACGGTTGCAAGGCCCTTCGGTTTCAGCCCTCGCGAAGTGATCTATGAGACCGACTACTCCGCCACCCTGGGCCTGAAGGGCCAGATGGCCGGGGGTTGGAACTTCGACCTCGCCTCCACCTACGGCAAGGACGACGTGTCGATCTATGTAAAGGACTCCATCAACCGGTCCCTCTACATCGACACCTCGACGGCCACGACCCCCGGCCAGTCACCGACCGACTTCTACGCCGGCGCCTTCATCTTCACCCAGTGGACCACCCAGGCCGACTTCTCCAAGGAGTTCGACGTGGGCATGGCCGGCCCGATGAACGCGGCGTTTGGCGCCGAGTATCGGAAGGAGACCTACGAGATCAAACCGGGCGACGCGGGCTCGCGCTACAAGGAAGGCTCGCAGTCCTATCCCGGCTTCCAGTTCACCGACGCCGGCAAGCACGACCGCAAGAGCTACGCCTTCTATGGCAACGTGGCGCTCAATCCGACCGAGCCCCTGAAGCTCGACCTAGCCGCCCGCTACGAGCACTTCAGCGATTTCGGCGACACCTTCATCGTGAAGGCCACCGGCCGCTACGACTTCAACGAACAGTTCGCCATTCGCGGCACGGCCAGCACCGGCTTCCGCGCCCCGACCCTGGCGGAAAGCTACTATTCGGCCACCAACGTCTCCCCGACGTCGGCCTTCGTGCAACTGCCGCCGAACTCGGCTGCGGCGGCCCTGGTCGGCGTCAACGGCCTGGATCCGGAAAAGTCGCGCAACTTCAGCGTCGGCTTCGTGGCGCACCCAGGCTACGGCATCACCGCCACGCTCGACCTCTACCAGATCACCATCAAGGACCGCGTCGTGGGCTCCGGCGCCCTGTTCGGCTCGGGCGGCGACGTGAACATCCCGGCGGTGCGGGATGCGATCATCGCCAACGGCAACGTGCTGGATCCCACCGTCACCCAGACCGGCATCAACATCTTCACCAATGGCCTGAACACGCGCACGCGCGGCGCCGAGCTTGTGCTCACCACCAGCACGGACCTCGACGCGTGGGGCAGCATTCAGTGGTCCTTCACCGGCAACTACACCGACACCGAGGTCACCAAGATCGCGACGCCGCCCGCCCAACTGGCGGGCGCGTCCCTGTTCGACCTCACCTCGATCGGCAACCTCGAGACCACGGCGCCGAAGTACCGCTTCGTGCTGGGCGCCTTCTGGACCTGGGACAAGCTTTCGGTGAACCTGAAGGAAACCCTTTACGGGCCGGCCTCGCGGTACGACAGCCGCACCGGGTGCTCGCTCGCGACAGGGGCCACCTCGCCCACCTGCTTCAAGAACAAGATCGACGCGACGTTCATCACGGACCTCGAGATCAGCTACAAGATCATCGATCCCGTGAAGCTGACGATCGGCGCGAACAACCTGTTCAACAAATATCCTGACAAGCTGAATCCCGACTACCGGAACACGTTCCTGACCGGCAACGCCAACGGCTACGTGACCCAGTACCCGACGTTCTCGTCCTTCGGGATCAACGGCGGCTACTACTACGGCAAGATCACCTACACCTTCTAGGACGCTGCATAACGGGAAGGCCGCCGGGGTTCGCCCCGGCGGCCTTTCTCGTGGCCCGCCATCCGGCGCAAAGAAAAAGCCGCGCCTTTGTGGGGCGCGGCGAGTTCAGGGAGGAAACGCCCCGAAGGGCAAGGCCACCGTGGCCCGCCCCGCGCGGCGTTGGAACGGTCTAGCTGTTCGAAACGGCGGTTCGGTGACAGGCGCCGCAGAAAGAAGCGCCCTGCCCGCGAAACGGGCGCCGGCCTAGAGACGCAGGTCGGACTCGTCCTTCGCCAGCATCGCCTTCACATCGAAGATGACGGCGTCCGGGCGCCCGAAGGCCCGGATCCGCGCGGCCCCCATCCCGGCGAACTGGCGATGCGGCACAGCCACGACGATTCCGTCGTAGGCGCCCTCCGCGGGCTCGTCGACGAGCTCGAGACCGTACTCATGGCGCGCCTCGCCAGCGTCGATCCAGGGATCGCAGACATCCACCGACACCCCGTAGTCAGCGAGCTCCCGGACGATGTCGATCACCCGGGTGTTGCGCAGGTCCGGCGTGTTCTCCTTGAACGCCAGGCCCAACACCAGGACACGAGCCCTCTTCACGGTCACCCCGCGCCGGATGATCTCCTTGATTAGCTCACGGGCCACGTATCCGCCCATGCCGTCGTTTATCCGGCGCCCCGCCAGGATCACCTCCGGCCGGTAGCCGACGCTCTCGGCCTTGTGGGTCAGGTAGTAGGGATCGACCCCGATGCAGTGCCCCCCGACCAGGCCGGGGCGGAAGTTCAGGAAGTTCCACTTGGTCGCCGCGGCCGCCAGCACCTCCTGGGTGTCCACGCCCAGCCGGTGGAAGATGAGGGCGAACTCGTTGACCAGGGCAATGTTCAGGTCGCGCTGGGTGTTCTCGATCACCTTTGCCGCCTCAGCGACGCGGATCGAGCTGGCCCGATAGGTCCCCGCCCTCACCACGGAGGCGTAGAGGTCGTCGACGAAATCACCCGCCGCCGGCGTCGACCCCGCGGTCACCTTCACGATGTCGGCCAGCCGGTGGTGCGGGTCGCCGGGGTTTGCCCGCTCCGGGCTGTAGCCGGCAAAGAAGTCGCGGTTGAACGTAAGGCCCGAAATCTGGGCCACCAGCGGGACGCAATCCTCTTCCGTGGCGCCCGGGTAGACGGTCGATTCGTAGATCACGACGCCGCCCTTGCCGATGGCGCCTCCGACCGTCCGGCTCGCCGCCATGAGGGCCGACAGGTCCGGGCGCTTGTGCTCGTCGATCGGCGTCGGGACGGTCACGATGAAGACGTTGCAGCCCTTGAGCGCCGCGGCGTCGGCGCTGAACGTCAGGCGCGCGGCCGCCTTCAGCGCTTCGGGCGAGACTTCCAGCGTGCGGTCCTCGCCGCGGGACAGCTCGGCGATCCGCGCCGTCCCGATATCGAAGCCCACGACGTCGTGTTCGGCGGCGAAGGCCACGGCCAGCGGCAGGCCGACATAGCCCAGGCCGATCACGGCGATCTTCGCCGGGCTCTGCGTGAAGGGGTTCTGCACCATGGCGCGGCTGACTAGCACGGTTCGCCGGCGAACCGCGTCAGTTCGCGGATCGCTAGATAGAGATGATAGAGCGACGTGGCCGGCGAGGGCTCCTTGACGAAGCCCCCATCGGCCCGCATCCGCTCGCGCCAGACGCCGGGCGCCGGCGTGTCCAGATAGGCCGCCATCCCATTGGCGCCCTGCAGGGCGGCCGCCGTGTCGCCCAGCGCCAGCGCGGCCTTCACGTGTTCAGTCTGGGGCCAGAGGCGCGCGGCGGCGTCGCGCACCGCCAAATCGTCGGTCAGGGCGTCAACGGCCACGTTCCGTGTGGGATCGAAACCGCGCCGTCCGACGGCGAACAGCCGCCGGGCTGTCGTCTCCGCCTCAGGCCTGCCCCGGGCCCTGCCCCATCGCACCAGCAGCCACGCCCACTCGAACTGGTGGCCCGGCTCGATCAGCCCCGCCGGCCCGGCCAGCGGACGCCAGGCGTCGTCGAAGAACTCGCTCAGCGCCCCGGTCGCCGGATCGATGAACCGGTTAAGCGCCAACGCCACCAACTCGTCCGCCAGCGCGCCCCAGCCGGCGTCGCCGGAAGTTTCTTCCCAGGCCAGCGCTGCCTCCAGGAGATGCATCTGAGCGTTCGCCTGGAACGGGTGCTCCCCGGCCTCGCGGAAGCCGCCCGCCCCGTGCCGGAACACCTCCAGCCGTACGCGCAGCGCCGTCGCCGCCTCCGCATCGCCCAGGGCCGCGAGCGCCAGCAGGACGAACGCGTGCTCGTAGAGGTAGGCCTGGGCGTCGATCGCTGCGCCGGCCGGATCCAGGATCGCCTTGAACAGCCCATCCTCGCGCCGCGCGCGCCGGGTGAGATCCTCCAGGCCGTGCCTGGCGGCGGCGGCCCAGGGTCCGAGGCCCTCTGCGGCGGCGGAAGCGAAGACAAAGGCCTGACGCGCCTGGACGCGGGTGCGGTAACGCGGATCGTGCGGCGCGCCGGCCCAGGTCAGCGCTTCGCGGAACCCGCCCGTGCCGGGGTCGACGCCGACATCCGCCCAGAGCGGCAGAGCAGTCTCGCGCAGCCAGGCGTCGTACCAGGCGGCGGCGGCGCGCAGGTCGGCGAAGCCATGGCGCGGCGGGCGGTGATCGCGAGCGGGCGGCAGCGAACGTCTCCATCGCGGCCCGACGGACCGCGCGCCTCCCCTATCGTCTTCCCGGCAGATCGCAAACGCCTTGCGTGCGCCAGGCGTCGCCGCGATCGGACGCCCGAACCGGCTCCAGCGGAGGGTTTGATTGCCCTTGTCCGCCGGTAAGGCTAAAACCTATTAAGTATAGGGGCTGAGTACGTTTTTCGTGCAGGGATCCGGCGGGATCCTTCAGGCGAGCAGCGCGCGCAGGCCAAGGCCGATGCAGGTCCAGAGCGCCAGCGACGCACCCGCGCCGATGGCGAGGCCCATCCCCACCGGAAGGCGGCGGGCCGGCTGAACCTCTGAAACCCGACTGACCAGTTCGACGGAAACGTCGGACGGCATGCTTCTGACCTCGATACCGCCCACTTCTCGGGCTGTGTCACATTAAATACCGACGACGGTGAATAGTTCGTTTGGGAAGAAGGCTAACAAGACGCCAACGTGGGTCCTGGGGAGGTTCCCCGTGCTGGCTTGGGCAAGACTGGGGTGTGGCTTCGGATGACAGACGTCGTCGCCAGGACCGTTGGCGCTGCTTCGCCCACTGAGGAGTCGGCGGTTCGCATCCTGCTAACTCCCGAGGCCGTCGATGTCGCCCACAGCTTCGGCAAGCGCGCCGTCGACATTGCCGGGGCCCTGGCCGCGCTGCTGCTCTTCCTGCCGCTGCTCCTGTGCGTGGCGCTGGCCGTGAGGCTGGAGTCGGGCGGGCCCGTGATCTTCAAGCAGCGCCGCACCGGCCACAACGGCCGCATCTTCACCATCTACAAGTTCCGCACCATGACGGTGGCCGAGGACTGTGGAGACGTGCGCCAGGCCACTCGCGGCGACGCCCGGGTCACCGCGATCGGCGCGGTGCTGCGAAAGCTCAGCCTGGACGAGCTGCCCCAGTTCCTGAACGTGCTGAAGGGCGACATGTCGCTGGTGGGCCCGCGGCCGCATGCGCTGGCGCACGACGACTACTACGGCCGCCTCGTCCCGACCTACGCCGACCGGTTCCGCGCCAAGCCCGGCCTTACCGGCCTCGCCCAAGTGAACGGTCTCAGGGGCGAGATCCAGGACCTGCGCTGCATGCGCGACCGCATCGCCGCGGACAATCTCTACATCGACAGCTGGTCGCTGGGCCTCGACATCGCGATCCTCGCCAAGACGGCGATGATCATATTCCGCGATCCCCAGGCCTATTGAGGCCCTCTTCGGGCGGCCGGTGACGATTTATCAACCCTGATTGCAACCGAACGGCCGCCTTCTCCGAATATAGCCAAGATTGCGTAGGTCTCGGGACGGGACCCGTGGCGCGGCTCTTGCTGCGGACCCTGCACAATCGACGGGGCGGTCGGGGAAAATGTCCGGTTTTGAAACGCGGTTTCGAGCAGACGACGACGCGGACCAGATTCGCGCGGCCTTCTACGGCTTCGTGGGCGCCCACGCGGCCGACGTCGACGGCGACGCTCACATCTCCACCGAGATCGATACCCACGGCCCCCAGCTGCGCGTGCGGCTGTGGAGCGCCGAGGCGATGGACGCTTTCCTACGCGACCTCTACGCGGTGGCGCGCCCCGACCGAAGGGCCTGCTATGAATAACATGGCCGGGTTCCGCGCCCACGCCGACGGGGCCAACTGGACGCCGGCCACGGGACAGAGGCCGCCGGTGGCCACGCCCGACGTCGGTCCCGGCAAGGCGGCCGCGTGCGCTACGAGCCGCCGCAAGCGCGCCTTCGATATCGTCATGTCGTTCGGCGCCCTCCTGGTCTTCCTCCCCCTCTTGCTGGTGATCGCGGCCCTGGTTCGCCTGGAAAGCCGAGGTCCTGCGCTCTTCCGCCAGCGCCGCACCGGCCTGAACGGCCAGATCTTCACCGTCTTCAAGTTCCGCACCATGACGGTCGCCGAGGATGGCGAAACCGTGCGCCAAGCGACCCGCGACGACGCGCGGGTCACGGCCCTCGGCGCGATCCTGCGCAAGCTCAGCCTCGATGAATTGCCCCAGCTCCTGAACGTCCTGCGGGGCGACATGTCGCTGATCGGTCCGCGGCCGCACGCCGTGGCGCACGACGAAGCGTGGGGCAAGGTCGTGGCGGGATACGACCGCCGGTTCCGGGCGCGGCCGGGCCTCACGGGCTATGCCGCCGTCTGCGGCTTCCGCGGCGAAGTGAAGGAGCTGCAGGCGATTATCGACCGGGTCGAGTCGGACAACGAATACATCGACACCTGGAGCTTTGGCCTCGACATGAAGATCGTCTGGCGGACCCTGCCGCTGATCTTCGGCGACAGCCGCGCCTACTGACCGCCGTTCCGCGGATTAACGGATCGCTCAGCCGCGCCCCTTAGGGTCCCCGCCGACAGGTTTGGGGATGCCAGTATGGCGGACGACACAGGCGCCTTTCGCGCCATCCAGCATAACGACGCGACGCCGCAGCACCACCGCCGCGGCCCGCTGAGGCCCGAGCGGCTGCAGCCCGTGCGATCGCGCGTGTCCGGCGCCGGCATCGCCCGCCTCTTCCAGGCCGGCGATGCGGCGGCGCTGCTGGTGGCCTCGTTCGCCGCGGGTCGCCTGATCGACCTGCCCAAGGTGATGTGGATCGGCGCTCCGCTGCTGGCGGTTCTCTTGCTGGTGGCCACCGGCGCCTACGCCATGAGCTCGCGGGAGCGCTCGCGCCGCAGGTTCGGCCGCCTGCTGATCGCCGCCGCCGCCGCCGGCGGCGGGGCGGGCACGGTCTGCGGACTGCTGGACCCGACCTTCCCCGCTATCGGTTGCGCGGCCTGGGTGGCCGCCGCCGCGACGGCGCTCTGCCTGTCGCATCTGCTCTGGGGCGGCATCCTCAAGGACCTGCGCAAGCGCGGCCTGCTGACGCCCAACCTCATCATCGTGGGCGGCACCGCCTCGGCCCAGCGGCTGATCAAGCGCGCCCTGAAGACCCGCGACGTGAACATCCTCGGCGTCTTCGACGATCGCCGCGACCGCGTAGGCCCGGAAGTCTGCGGCGTCCCGGTGCTGGGCAAGACCGCCGACCTGATCGACCACCGCATCCTGCCCTACGTCGACCGGATCGTCGTGACCGTGCCGCCCAAGGCCAGCGCCCGGATCGCCCAGCTGCTCGAACGCCTAGCACCGATTCCGAACCCGATCTGCCTGCTGCTGGACGACACGGACGACGAGACCGAGACCCAGGCCATCGGCCGCATCGCCGACTTCGACCTCATGCACGTCTCCGGCGCGGCGGAGCGGTCAGGCTATCTCCTGGCCAAGCGCGCCCTGGACCTGACCCTGTCGGTACTGGCCCTCATCGCGCTCGCGCCGCTGATGACCGCCGTTGCCATCGCCATCCGCCTGGACAGCCCCGGCCCGGTCTTCTTCCGCCAGCGCCGCCACGGCTACATGAACGAGGAGATCGTGGTCTGGAAGTTCCGCTCGATGCGCGTCGAGGCATCGGACCACAAGGCGGCGCGCCAGGTTTCCGCGGACGATGACCGCGTCACCAAGGTCGGCCGCTTCATCCGCAAGACCAGCCTCGACGAACTGCCGCAGATCTTCAACATCATCACCGGCGAGATGTCGATCGTGGGCCCCCGCCCGCACGCCATCGGCATGCTGAGCGGCGGCGCCGAAGCCTCGAAGCTGGTCGAGACCTACGCCCACCGCCACCGCATCAAGCCCGGCCTGACCGGCTGGGCGGCGGTCAACGGTTCGCGCGGCCCGGTGGACACGGCCGACGACGTCCGCCGCCGCGTCGCCCTCGACCTCGAATACGTGGAGCGCCGCTCGTTCTGGCTGGACATCGCCATCATCCTGCGCACCGCCCCCTGCCTCCTGGGCGACAGCGGCGCGGTGCGATAGCGGGCGACTAGCGCTTAGGGAGTACCCGCAGGCGCGGCATCGCCCAAAGACGAGGCTCCCCTATCGCGGCCAACTCGCGATTTCAGCCGCATGAAGCGCTTCTCAACAAGGTGCCAACTAAGAAAGCCAAGAGTCGTGGCGGCGAACAAGGTGAGCAGGCCATGCGTCACCAAGCCCATATCCCGCCAATACCAAATCAGAAGCATGCCGATTGGCCACGCATAAAGATAGACGCCGTACGAGATGTCATCGGTTGCGTTAATCGTCTTCAGCGGCCTCCAAGTCGCGTTATTGGCAACCCAGAACAGCACATAAGCGCCAACGGTTATTAGCGCCACGCTCGCTAGCCCAGGGACGAACAATGCGGCCAGAAGCAGAAGGCTTGCGCCGACGCCGTAACTCTTTCGATAGTGCAGCGGGAAGAGCTTTAAGCAGGCCCCGCACATGAATGCGGAAGTGAGCCTCACTGTCTCGGCCGGTGTTCCCAGGATCGCGTTTGACGGTCTCGCGGCGCGCTCAATCACCTCGCCAATCGGCCAGAGAAACAGGAAATTTGCCACAACGAACAGCGCCGTTAACGCCAGATACCAGAATTTGTGACGATATAGGCCCACAATTCCAAGAAGCGCCGCCAAGAGATAGCAACGAAATTCGTAACTGATAGTCCACATCGAGCCATTTAGCGCGGCGTACGGAAGACCATCAAACGCTGCAGGCGCCTGCGGGGCCTTCAGCATCAGCAAGTTCACACCGAGCATCACCCAATCGCGTAGAGATAGCGCCCAAAGGCTGCCTCCTCCAAGAGGAGCCACAATGAACACACATATCAAATAGCAAACGACAAAAGCCGGATATATCCTCAGAACTCTTTTCCAAAGATACGTCTTGGGGTCCGAAATAAAGCTCGCCGTGATTAGATATCCGCTGATCAAGAAGAAGCCATCGACAGCAAACTCTCCAAGGCTGATGGTGCCGAAGATGGCTCTGAACGGCTCCCTTGCATAACTCCCATCAAACATTTGCGGTGTATGGGAGGCGATAACCAGGGAAGCGAAAATCAGACGAAGTGCGCCGAAGGCGTTATCTCGCCCCTGCTGGACAGCCATTTCGCTGTTCCCTAACCCTTGCTGCCTGGGAACTTCAGGCCGAAGGGCTTCAGCACGAGGGCGATGTAGATGAGGACCCCCAGGACGATCAGGAACGAGACCAGCCCCTGCCCCTCATTGCCGAACCAGTTGGCCACCGCGCAGCCCACCGCCGGTGGCAGATAGTGCAAAATGGTGTCCTGGGGCTCGCCCGGCTGCACGGACCTGTGCAGAAACAGGACGACCAGTCCCCCGAAGATCGCAACGGTGATCCAATCGTAGACCGTTTCCACCCGACAGCTCCGTTTCCACCCACGCCTAACTAACAGGACGCCCGCGCCGTGCAATCGCCAGCTGCGGACGTCTCGGCTAGCGTACCAGCAAGACACGTGCCGGACGATGCTCGCGTGACCCCGATGGAGTAACATGATCCGCAAAGCAAGGCGTCATGCCCCGGACGGCTCACCCAGGTGGTTAGCCATGACGACCACCGGCTTGGCGGCGGCGTTCGCTCTCGCGGGCTGCGACCTCACGGGCAGAAGCGTCGATGCGGTGGCCGCTCCCGCTCGGCTGGCGCAACTTCCCGACGGCCGTAAGATCAATCTGAACTGCAAAGGGCGCGGCAGCCCGACCGTCCTGCTGGAATCCGGGTTCGGAGCCAATGCCTCGGCCTGGCACAAGGTGCAGCCGGGGTTGGCGCGGACCACGCGGGTCTGCGCCTACGATCGGGCGGGATCCGGCTTCAGCGATCCCGGCCCCCTGCCTCGCGACGGCGGCGCCATCGCGCGCGATCTGGACCAGGCGCTGACGGCCGCGCGGACAAAGGGGCCCTTCGTGGTGGTCGGCCATTCCGCCGGTGGCCTTTACGCCCGACTGTTCGCCGCCCGCCGGCCGCGCGAGGTGGTCGGCCTGGTGCTGCTCGACACCACGGTGGAACGCCGGGCGCCGCAGCCCGTCGGCGATGGGCTGGACAGCATCCGGCGGCGCGTTCAACGATGCCTGGCGGTATCCGAGCTTCGGCCGCAACCCGCCGACGCGGACACGCAATGGAGCGGCTGCCTGCCGGCCAAGGGCGATTCCCAGGCACGCGAGGTGGCTCGGCGGCCGGACACCTGGCGAAACCAGCTCTCGGAACTGGACAGCATCTTCGGGCGCACCTCGGACCAGGTCTTCCGCGCCTCGGGCGTCCTGCGGGACATCCCCCTCTATGTGATCACCGCCTCGGACACAGCCGCGGCCGCGCCGACCTATGGGTTCGACAAGCCGCAATCCGTGCTCGTCCTGCAGCACGAAGCCATCGCGCGCGCAGCCAATCTCGGCTCGCAGCAGACGGTGCTCTCGTCCCACATGGTCATGCTCGATCGGCCCGAGGTCGTCGTGTCGGCGGTCGAGGAAATGATCCGCGCGACCCGCACGGGCCGCGCGCCACAGCCTCTCCCGCCCGCGGAGACGGACCTCCCCTCCACCGACGAGCTCTTCGGTCCGCCGGAGGCGCCGATAGATCCTCTTCGGCCGCCGGCCGGTTTCTGAGACGGACCGGCTAGTCCAGGCTGGCGAGCTGCTTCAGGCGCCGGGCTTCCCGCGCCGTCATGCATTTCGGCGCCGCCCAGCGCTCGCCTTTCACCACCGCCGCCTCCGCCTTCACGAACTCGGCCTTGCCGAACTCGCGCGCGAACGCCCGGCGGGTCATCGCCGAGTTGTCGCAAATGTAGACGGTCCGTCCGGCGTCGGCCGAGGTGTTGGTGGCCTTCACGTTTTCGCTGGAAACGGCCGGTCCGGCCGCAAGGGCCGACAGGACGGCCGCGCAGATGATCATCCGCATCGATGTTCCTCCGTAAGGCGGCTGAACGCCGCTCTTGGAGGCAAACCCTACTCCTTAACAGCAGTATGCAAAAGTTTTACGACGCCGCCGCGACAATCGGCGCCTTCTTGCGGAGGTATCGATGTCATCGACTCCTTGCCGACGCTTCATCGAACTGTCGCCCCGGCGCCAGATACTCGCCTGATTGCTGATGGAGGACGACGCCAGGAGCTCCTGCGGATCGTCTGCGCGGGAGGAGAGCCGCTGCATGCGGTACGGCGTTGTCCGAGCGTCACCGGAACTTCCGCCGCCGAGCGTGCAGCGACGGCTCGTGGAGACGATCGGCTGCGACGTCGTGCTCGAAGACGGGCCCGCGGCCAGTCCGCCGCGCCGCAACCTGATGAATGTCCTGATCGGACTGAAGCGGGGGGACGAAGTCCTGATCCATGGCCTGGAAGCCCTCGACGCCACCACGGGTGAGCTTGCCAAGCTGCTCCGCCGATTCTTCGAGACGGGTGTCACCCTCCGAATCGTCGGCGGATCCCGCGTCGAGGTCCTGGCGCCGGAGGGTGCGATCCCCCGTGTGCTGGCCCTCCTGGCCGACCATGAGATGCGCCGCCCGGCCCGGGAGGCCGGCCGCCGCCGGCGCGGGTCCGCGGATGCCGGCCCGCTGACGCAACACCAGCTCAAGTTCGCCCGCGACATGCACCGGCGGGGTCACTCGATGCGGGCGATCGGTCTGCTCTTCCGCCTGACGCCGAACGAGGTGGCGCGACTGCTGCGCAGCCAGCACGCCGCATCGCCCGACCTCGAAGCGGAGGCCTGAAACTCAGGATTTCGAAACGGAGCTGTCTCGGGCGGCCGCGGAGGGGCCGCCCGGAGTCTCCCCTATAGACGCGCGCTCAGGCTGATCGAGAAGCTGCGACCGAGGTCGTAGTTGTTCAGCTTGATCTCGTCGCCGCCGCGCTTCTGGAACTCGTCGAACGCCTCGCCCAGCAGGTTGCGGGCTTCGAAGCCGGCGGTGAACTCGTGGCCCCAGGCCTCGAACTTCTGGCGGAACGTGAAGTCCAGCAGCACGCCCGGATCCTGTTCGAAGTCGGGCGCTCCGGCCTGGCCCCGCGCCGTGGTCCGCTTGCTGGCGTAGTTGAGCAGGAAGGTGGCCTGCGTCGCGCCGTCGAGGCTCTCGAACCCGAATTGGGCATTGGCCAGGTGCTTGGACTGGCCCTGGAGGCGGCTGCCGTCCAAGACGAAGTTCAACGCCGGCGCAGGCTGGCCCAGGTTCGTACGCGGATAAACCACGTCGCCGGCGCCGACCTTCACCTCCGACTTGGTGAAGGTGTAGTTCGCCGCCACCAGCCAGCGGACGCCATCCATCCATGCGTTGCCGGTCTCGAACTCGAAGTACTTCTTGAACTCGGCCTCGGCGCCGTAGACGACCGCCTTGGGTGCATTCAGGAAGCTCTGCTGAAGGCCGGAGCCCGACTCGTTCACCACCGACTCGATCGGCTTGTCGATGTCCTTGTAGAACAGCCCGAACGTGGCGAACTGCCCGCGGTCGAAGTAGCGCTCGTACCGGGCGTCGAGATTGACGATCTCGCTGTCGAACAGGAACGGGTTGCCGATGAAGGTGCGGTCGGACTCGGGGTCCAGGTAGAGCTGCGGCGCCTGTTCGCGGAACTGCGGCCGGGCGATGGTCTTCGAGGCGCCGAAGCGCAGCTGCTGATCCTCGCCGAAGTTCCAGGTCACCGTGCCGGCGGGCAGCAGGTAGTCGTTCTTCAGCGTGCGGCCCTCCAGAGGCGTCGGCGAGAACAGGTCGATCGCCCTCACATCCTGCTTGCCGCTCTCGAAGCGCGCGCCGACCGTGGCGCGGACAGCGGGGAATATTTCGCCTTCGGCCTGCAGGTACACGCCGTGGGTGATCAGGCTGGCCGTGTAGGCTGCCGCCCCGTCCGAACCGGTGACTTCCCGCAGGATCAGGCCGCTCGGCCCGATGTTGTAGTCCGAGTAGAGGAAGTCGACCCGCTGGCGCTGGAAGTTCAGGTCCGGCGTCGAGTTCATCGTGAAGCGGAACACCCGCGAGTCGGAGATCCGCTCGTTGTCAGACCACGCGTAGCCGCCCGTCAGCGTGAGGTCGGCGACATAGGGATTGTCCAAGCGATAGGCGAAGTCGACGCCAGCGCCCGAGGTCTTGTCCTCAAGTTCGCTGAAGCGGATGAAGTTGGCGTCGAGCTGCGGGTTGTGCAGGTACTCGCCGTTCACGCGCCGATAACGGATCTGCCGCTCGTAGGGCACGTCCCGCTCGGTGCGGGCGTAGGAGCCGCGCCAGGAGATGGTGAGGTTGTCGCCGATCTCGTGCTCGCCGGTCAGCTGGGTGTCGATCAGCTCGCGCTGGTACCAGGCGGTGTAGTCGTCGCGAATGAAGTTGCTGGCGCGGGCGCTCTCGCCGGCCACAGAGCGGGCTTCCTTGGTGACATTGCGGACGTAGAGGTTCGTCCACTTGAAGGTGTGATTGTCCAGCTCGAGGGCGACCTGCGTGAGCGCGTTCAGGACGATGTCGTTCTGCGTGGAATCCGAGGCCAGATCCTCCTGCACGGAGAGGCCGTCGAGGTTCACGACCCCCTCCTGCTGGATGGCGTTGCGGGTCGACCAGCTGTTGTCGTAGCCGCCGACCGCGACGACGCCGATGCGGCCCCAGTCGAGATTCCAGGATGTGCCCGCGGCCAGGTCGAGACTGCCGTTGATCGGGATGTCGTTCGTCGACTGCAGCAGGTTGATGTTGGCGTTCTGGAAGCTGCGGCCCATGGCCGTCAGCTCGTCGGACGAAAAATTGGTCGCGTCGATGCGCTTGCCGGTCTCGATCCCGCGGCGAATCAGCAGCGGAAGCTCCCGGGTGCCGTCGTCGACGCCGAAGGAATCGCTGTCGCCGCCGCCGTCGTAGGTCAGGCCGCGCTTGAGCGTCGTCTTGTCGTTCATGCCCAGGCTGACGCCCATGGAGATGAACGGACGATCCGGCACACCGACGGTCTTGAGGTCGATCAGGCCGCCCCCGAACTCGCCGGGATAGTTCACCGAATACGTCTTCTGGACCGTCACGCCGGCCAAGACGTTGGAGGGGAACAGGTCCAGCGGGACCACGCGCTGCAGGGGCTCCGGGCTGGGCAGCGGCGAGCCGTTCAGCAGCGCGGACGAATAGCGTTCACCCAGGCCACGGACGTAGACGAACCGGCCGCTGACGACGCTGAGGCCCGCCAGGCGGGTCAGCGCCTGGGCCGCGGTGTCGTCACCCTGGCGGACCAGATCCTCTGCGGTGACGATCGAGGCCACTTCCGAGGTCTCGCGCATGACCTCCGGGATGAACTTGCCGCGGACGAGAACCTCGTCGACCTCGGTTTCGGCGGCAGGCGGGGCGCTGGGCCGCGCGGCCTGGGCCCAGGCGAAGCCAGGCGCGGTAAGGGCCGTGGCGCCCAGGAGCAGCCCGGTGACCGGGCGGGTAAGCTTCATCATGTCAGGTGGCCTTCAGGAGTTCGACGGACGCGAAGGGGGCGGGACCGAAGCCCCGCCCTGCCGGCTCAGCAGCTGCTTCCGGTGGCCAGGCCGCAGGTCCAGCCGCTCCACCAGGTGTCGTTCGCGTCGCGAACGGCGCCGATGTAGGTCACGGTGTCGAAGAACGAGTAGATGGTCTTCGGGTCGGTCGCGACGCGGCCCGCCTCGTTGGAGCCGTTCACGAACCCGCTGAGGGTCGAGGTGTGGGTCGACGAGTTGTTCGTCCCCGCATTGAACAGGGCCGCCGCGCCGGCGCCATCGACGCCGCTGTCGTTGCGGAAGGCGGTCGAGCAGGCCAGCACCACCGAGTCCCAGCGCGGGGCGGCGGCGACGGTGGAGGTGTCGTCGACGTCGAGGCAGGCCGTGGCCGTGTTCGCCGAAGTGTGAATGCCGTTGATGAAGCGGCCGCCAGTGCCCGTGTTCAGCACCTGGATGTCACCCGCGCCGGTGCGGCCGGAGCCGATGGCGGTGTAGTTGGCGATCTTGGGCTGGGAGTTCAGCGAAGCCTGCACGCCCGCCGAGCTTTCTTCGAACACGCGGTCGCCGCCGTTCGCACGCTGGCGCAGGACGGCGAACTGGATGCCGCCGCGCCAACCTTCGTCGGTGTCCAGGCTGTCGTCGTCGGCGCCGGTGATGACCACGTGCTTCAGGTTCACCGTGCCGCCGAAGAACTCGATGCCGTCGTCGGAGCTGTTGTGGACCTGGATGTGGTCGATCGTGGTCGCAGATCCGACGCCCAGGAGGGTCAGGCCGTTCAGCTCGCGGTTCGGCTGGATCTCGAAGCCGGGATAGCGGATCTGGATGTAGCGGAGGCGGCCGGAATTGTCGGCCGGGCTGTTGCCGCCGTAGAGCGACACGCCGCCCTCAAAGGTGGCCACGCAGTTGATGTTCGGCGGGGTCGTGCCGGCCGGGCAGCTGGCGATCGGCGCACGGCCGGCGATCACGATGCCGCCCCACTGGCCGATCAGGTCGGCGCCCGAGTTGCCGTCGACATTCGAGCGGCTGGTGAAGACGATCGGGTTGCTGGCGGTGCCTTCGGCGAAGATCTGGTTTCCGCGCTGCACGTTGATGTAGTCGAGGCCGCCCGAGCCGTAGAGGCGCACGCCCGCCTCGATGGTCAGGACCGACTGAACCGTGCCGGCCTTCGGGTTGTTCGGATCGGCGCCGCGGTCATCGCCCACGTCCACCCGGCCGCTGATCGCGTAGATCGTGCCGGCGCGCAGCGGGACCAGCAGGGCGCCGGTGATCTTCTGCGGCAGCTGGCAGGCGCGCAGCGTGCCGTTCGCGACCGTGCCGACGTTGGCGAAGCCCGTCGGGCAATCCGCCGCCGGGGTGCCCGGAGGCAGGGTGCCGGTGCCGCCGTTGTTTCCCGTGCCGCCGCCGTTGTTGGGCGGGAACGCGCCCTCGCCCGGCGAAGCGACGTTGTCGGCTCCGCCGCAGCCGGCCAGGGCGAACGCGCCCAGCGAGCAAAGAAGGAGGGTCTTGAGCTTGGCGCCGGTCATTTTGATCTCCGCGAGACGCATGTGCTTGCACGCGGGGCTCCGATCGAAGCCATCCCCCGGAGCCTACCCCCGCCTGCCCGGCCCGTTCTTAGGCGCCCGGCGTGACATCTCCCGGACACACTTGTGACAGGCTCATTGCAGCGCAGACGCCCCCTGGCCTTCGTTGTCATAGAACCGTGGCTGGACGGTCGCCGCGACATTGTGGTCTGGCCGCGTGACAGTCGGATGGGCTAGGTTGAAGGCTCGGTTCTGGGGGCTTGAGAATGTCAGGCACGAGTACGGCGCCCCGTGCGTTCGCTGCAGCGCTGGCGTTGGTTCTGGCCGCCTCCGCCGAGGCGTCGGCGCAGGTGCTCTCCATCGGGGACGATGGCGCAGTGACGACCTATGCCGGCCCTGCCGTCCACAGCAGCGATGGGGTCGCGGCGATCGCGCCGCCCGAGCCCGCGCCGCTTGTCCGCGCCCCGCCCGAAGACGTCATCCGGCTGATCCAGGAGTCCTCGGCGCGCCACGCGGTGCCCGCGACCATCGTCGAGGCGGTGGCCTGGCAGGAGTCGCGTTTCAATCATGCGGCGGTTTCGTCAAAAGGCGCGCGCGGTGTCATGCAACTGTTACCGACAACCGCTAGCGACCTCGGCGTGGACCCCTCGGACCTCAAAGGCAACATCGACGGCGGCGCGGCCTACCTCGCCCAGCAGCTCCGTCGCTTCGGCGACGTGAAGCTGGCGCTGGCCGCCTACAACGCCGGGCCGAAGGCGGTCGAACGTTACGGCGGCGTCCCGCCCTACGCGGAAACCCAATCCTATGTCCGCGCCATCATGGCGCGCCTGGCGGCCGTCTCGGCCCTCGGCGCCGGCGCACAGTGAGGCCCATGAACAAGATTGCCCCGCTCGCTGCCCTGGCAGCCCTCGCCGCCGCCCCGGCCCACGCCCAGGCCCAGGGCGACCCCGCCGGCTCCTCGCCGTTGCTGGCCGCGCTCAACTGGGTGCAGGGCACGCTGCTCGGCAACCTGGCGACCACCGCGGCGGTCATCGCCGTGGCCCTCATCGGCTACCTGATGCTCACGGGACGCTTCGACTGGCGTCGTGGCATCGTCGTACTCGTCGGCATCTTCATCATCTTCGGCGCCGTCACCATCGTGGCGGGCATCCGCTCGCTCGCCGGGGGGATGTAGGCCATGAGCCGCCTCGCCTCCGACCCTGTCTTCTCGGCCCTCACCCGGCCCCAGATGATCGGCGGCGTCACCTATCCGTTCGCGGTGCTCAACCTGATCGTGACGGCCGAGGCGTTCCTGATCACCCGCTCCTTCTGGGCGCTGCTGATCGCGGCGGTCCTGCACGCCATCGGCTATGTCGGATCCCTGCGCGAGCCGCGCTTCTTCGATCTCTGGGTGACTAAGCTCTCCACCTGTCCCCGGGTGCGAAACCACAGCTTCTGGCGAGGGAATTCTTACCGGCCATGAGCGGAGCGTTCCTCACCACCAGCGCGGCCAAGGTGCTGGCGCCCCGGGAAGTGGCGGTAGGCTCGCGCCTGCCGTACCTGGGCCATGCCGACGATGTAACCCTGCGCACACGCGACGGGCTGCTGGTCCAGACCCTGCACCTGGCGGGATTCCCGTTCGAAACCGCGCCCGATGACGAGCTGAACTACCGCAAGGCCATACGGGAGACGGTGCTGCGCGGCGCGGCCAGCTCGCGGCTGGCGGTCTATCATCATGTGGTCCGGCGCCGGGTGACGCCCGCCTTCCCGCCTGCGCCGGAAGAGCCCTTCTGCGCCAACCTGGACGCCCACTGGCGCGAGCAGCTGGCCAGCCGCCGGCTCTACGTAAACGACATCTTCCTGACGCTGGTGATGCGGCCGACCCAGGGCGGCGCCGGCTTCCTCGAACGCCTGATGAAGGGCTCGCGCAATCGCGAGGTCGACAGCGCCCGTGACCTGCGCGACCTGCACGCCACGCGCGAGGCCTTCGCCGCGGCCCTGGCGCCCTACGGCGCACGGACCCTCGGCCTCTACACGGCCGGCGGCGGCGCCCAGCGCTCGGAGCCGGCGGAGTTCCTCAGCCTGATCCTGAACGGCGAGCTGCGGCCGGTGCTGGCGCCCACGGGCGACCTGTCCAACGCCATCGCCGCGCGCCGCCTCAGCTTCGGCCTGGACGCCATGGAGTTCGGCGGCGGGCCCGAGGGACCCACGTTCGGCGCCATGGTCTCCATGAAGGACTATCCGGCCCGCACGGTGCCCGGTCTGCTGGACGGGGTGCTGCGCCTGCCGATGGAGATGGTGCTCACCGAGAGCTTCGCTTTCGTCGACCGGCAGGTGGCCCTCGACCGCATGGGGCTGGCCCTGCGCCGTCTGAAGGCGGCCGAGGACGACGCCTTCAGCCTGCGCGGCGAGCTGGCCCAGGCCCGCGACGACGTGGGCGCCGGCCGCGCGGCCTATGGCGAACACCACCTCACGATCCTGGCCAAGGCCGAGACGCTGGACGAACTGGACTCCGGCGTCGCCGACATCCAGTCCGCCCTCGCCGAGATGGGCGCGGTGGCGGTGCGCGAGGACGTGAATCTGGAGCCGGCCTTCTGGGCCCAGTTCCCTGCCAACTTCAAATACATCTCGCGCAAGGCGATGATATCGGCGGGCAATTTCGCCGGCCTCGCCAGCTTCCATAACCACCCCACCGGCCAGGCCGAGGGCAATCACTGGGGTCCGGCCATCGCGGTGCTCGAGACCACCGCCTTCGGCCCCTACCACTTCAACTTCCACAACGGCGACCTGGGCAACTTCACGGTCATTGGGCCGTCGGGTTCCGGCAAGACGGTGCTGCTCACCTTCCTGCTGGCCCAGGCCGAACGCCTGAAGCCGCGGATCGCCTATTTCGACAAGGACCGCGGCGCCGAGCCCTTCATCCGCGCCATCGGCGGGCGCTACGACGTGATCTCCCCCGGCGAGCCCACGGGTTTCAACCCGCTGGCCCTGCCCGACACTCCCGGCAACCGCGCCTTCCTGGCCGAATGGGTCGCCCAGCTTCTCACCGCCGAAGGCGAGACGCTGGACTCCGAGGACCGGGCCATGATCGCCGATGCGATCGACGCCAACTTCGCCCAGCCCCCCGGCCATCGCCGGCTGCGCTATCTGCGCGAGCTGTTCCGCGGCGCGCGCCGCCCGCACGCCGGCGACCTGGCCTCGCGC
This sequence comes from Phenylobacterium sp. RIFCSPHIGHO2_01_FULL_69_31, assembly GCF_001824475.1. GTDB lineage: Bacteria > Pseudomonadota > Alphaproteobacteria > Caulobacterales > Caulobacteraceae > Phenylobacterium. The sequence continues at coordinate 30,479 of NZ_MHXN01000045.1, forward strand.
CTGTCGGCCTGGTGCGAGGGCGGGGACCACGCCTGGCTGTTCGACAACGCCGACGACCTGCTCGACATCGAGACCCGGATCCTGGGCTTCGACATGACCAAAGTGCTGGACGCGCCCACGATCCGCGTGCCGGCCATGATGTACCTGTTCCACCGGCTGGAGCAGCGGCTGGACGGCGATCCGGCCATGTTCATCGTCGACGAGGGCTGGAAGGTCCTGGACGACCCGGTGTTCATCCGCCGCATCAAGGACTGGGAAAAGACCATCCGGAAGCGCAACGGCCTGGTGGGCTTCTGCACCCAGTCGGCGTCCGACGCCCTGGACAGCCGCATCGCCTCGGCGATCATCGAGCAGGCCGCCACGCAGATCTTCTTCCCCAACGCCCGCGCCAAGGCGTCGGACTATGTCGACGGCTTCGGCCTGACCGAGCATGAGTTCGAGCTGGTGCGCAGCCTGCCCGACACCTCCCGCTGCTTCCTGATCAAGCGCGGCGACCACAGCGTCGTGGCGCGCCTCGACCTCACCGGCCTCTCCGGCGAACTGGCGGTGCTGGCCGGCACCGAGCGCGCGGTGCGCCGCCTCGACGCCCTGCGGCAGCAGGTGGGCGACGAGCCCGCCGCCTGGCTGCCGGCCTTCATGGAGGAACGCGACCGCAAAGGGCGGAGTGCGGCATGATCCGGCATCGCCAAGGCCTCGCAGGACTTGCCCTTCGCAGCTCCGCCAGGAGCGAAGCCGGATGAGCGGCGCCTGCGCCACCCTGGTCGATGACGGCCTGATCCGCGGCGTTCTCGCCACGGTGGACTGCCAGACGCGCGTCTATGCCCAGAGCGGGTACGAGGCCCTGACATCGGGCTCGCCGGTGTTCCAGACGGCGCTGACCGCCCTCCTGACCATCTATGTAGCGCTGGTGGGCTACCGGCTGATGTTCGCGCAAGGGTCGATGCGCCTCTCCGACGCGCCGGGCATCGCGTTGAAGATCGGCGCGATCCTTGCCCTGGTGACCAGCTGGTCCACCTTCCAGGCCCTGGTGTTCGACGTCGCCGACCGCGCGCCGGTGGAGATCGCCGCCCTGGTCTCGGCGCCCATGCAGGACGCCAGCTCCAGCCTCGCGGCGAGCCCCGTCGACGGCCTTCAGGCCGCCTACGCCGAGTTCAGCGAGACAGGCGCCGCCTACGGCAAGATCGCCGGCCCCAACGCCAAGGGCTACTCGAGCCCGCAGGCCGCCGCCGCCGAGGCTACCGCCGCGGCTTCGGGCATCATCTTCCTGACCAGCGCTGGCGTGATCTCCGCCGCCACCCTGGCGATCGGGGTGCTGACGGCGGTCGGCCCGATCTTCATAGCCCTGGCCCTGATCCCGGCGACCCGCGGCCTGTTCGTCGGCTGGGTGCGCGCGCTCGCCGCCGCCGCCCTCGTCCCCCTGGTGGCCTGGCTGCTGATCGTGCTGATGCTTGCGGTGCTGGATCCCTGGGTCGCGGTCCTGGCGGAGCAGCGGATCGCGCAGCGCCTGGAGCCGCAGACGGCCATGAGCGCCTCGGCCCTGGTCTTCGTCTTCGCCGCCGGCCAGGCCGCCCTGGTGATCGGCGCTTGCGTCATGGCCATGGGCTTCCGCCTGCCGACCCAGGGCGCAGATCGCAGCCGCGGCGCCGAGCCCGCCCGTGCGCCGCAGGGCGCGGCCGTCGCGGTCACGCCCCTGCCCTCCCGGGCCGAACGACTGGCCTTCGACCTGCAGCGCGACCGCGCCCAGGCGTCCGAACGCAGCCGCTCGGCCACCGCCGCGGCGGCGGCGGCAGCCTCGGCCGCCTCCACCCGCCAGGTCTCGGTCACGATCGACGAGACCCGCCACCTCGGCGACGCCTATCGCCGCCCCGCCTTCACCGCGCGCCGCGCGGGAGCTCCCCGATGATCCGCTTATCCGCCCTCGCCATCAGCCTCGCCCTCGTCGCCGGCCCGGCCCTGGCCGTCGTGCCGCACCCAGGGCCCGGCGACCCGCGCATCCACGTCGTCGAGTACGATCCGGAGGCGGTCGTCGAACTTCGGGTCGCCCTGGGCTACCAGCTTTCCGTCGAGTTCGACCCAGCCGAGAAGATCGAGAACGTCGCCATCGGCGATTCCCTCGGCTGGCAGGTGACGCCGAACCGCCGCGCCAACCTCCTGTTCCTGAAGCCGATGTCCCAGCGGCCGCCCACGAACATGACGGTGATCACCAACCTGCGCCGCTACAACTTCGAGCTGGGCCTGCGCCCGCGCGCTGCGGCCCGCTCGGCGCCGTTCAGCGTCCGCTTCCTCTATGCGCCGCCGGTGGTCGCCTATGTGGCCCCGCCTCCGCCGCCGCCGCCGCCGGTCGAGCGCAACGCCGCCTATTCCTACGAGGGCTCGGCCAAGACGCTCCCGGTGAAGGTCTTCGACGACGGCCAGGACACCTATTTCGCGTTCCGCGAAACCGAGGATCTGCCGGCGATCTTCGCCGTCGACCCCGACGGTGGCGAGGCGGTGGTGAACACCCGCGAGCGGGACAACTATGTGGTGGTCGACCGCATCGCCCGCGGCTTCGTGCTGCGACGCGGCAGCGAGGTCACCCGCATCTACAACGACGGCTTCCGTATCGAGGAGGCCAGCGCGCTCCGGCAGCGCAAGAGGGACCCGTGGTGGCGTCGATGAAGCCCAAGGACCAGACTCCCGCCGAGCTCAGCCCGGTGTTCGCCCGCGGCGCCCGCCCCCAGGTGCAGGCGCCCGACTCGCCCTGGACCGTATGGGCCGGCCTGGCCGGCGCCGCCGTCCTGGGCGTGTTCGTGTTCAATGGCCTGTCGAGTGGCCGTGAGGCCAAGGCCCAGACGACGCAGGCCCAGGCGCCCGCAACGGTGGCGGCCCAGCCCGCGCCTGCGCCGCCGCCTCCGCCCCCCGCGCCCGCCATGGCCGCGCCGGCGCCCATGGTCCAGCAGTCCGTCGCGCCCCCGACCGATCCGGAGCAGGCCCACTGGCGGGCGCCGACCGTCGTGGTCGACTTCAGCAACTCAGCCCCCGCCGGCGAGGCGGTTCAGCTGGCCCAGGCCGCCGGCGCGCCGACGCCCGCCAACGATGTGCGCCAGTCGGCCGACGAGCGCTTCGCCGCCGGCGTGACCCGGGGCCTGGGCGACACCGCGCGGGCCAGCCAGATGCGCGACCTGGGGCGAACGATCCCGCAGGGCGCCGTGATTCCCGCCGTTCTCGAGACCGCCATCAATTCCGACCTGCCGGGCGCCGTGCGCGCGGTGGTCAGCCGCGACGTGCGCAGCTTCGACGGCAGCCGGGTGCTGATCCCGCGCGGCTCGCGCCTGGTCGGCCAGTACAAGAGCTCGGCCGCCGTCGGCCAGACCCGCGCCTTCGTGGTCTGGTCGCGGATCATCACCCCGACAGGCGTCACCATCGACGTCGGCTCGCCTGCCACCGACCGGCTGGGCCGCGGCGGCCTGGATGGCGACGTCGACACCCACTTCGTCCGCCGGTTCGGCGCCTCGATCCTGCTCACCGCCATCAGCGCCGGCGGCCAGGCGCTGGCCAACAGCGCCAGCAACGGCGACAGCACCACCCTGGTGCTCGGCGGCAGCGGGCAGAGCTCCAATCCCGCCGCCATCGCGCTTCAGAAGCAGATGGACATCCCCGACACGATCAAGGTGGCCCAGGGGGTGCCGGTCCAGGTCTCCGTGGCGCGCGACCTCGACTTCTCGTCGGTGGTCCGATGAACGCCAACGTCTACCTCTCGGCCTATCTGGCGCCGCTGGCCCCCTGGCTCTCGCGGCCTGACGTCACCGATGTGCTGATCAACCGCCCCGGCGAAATCTGGGTCGAGACCACCGACGGCGCCATGTGCCGCGAGCCGGCGGACGAGCTGAACGAAATGGCGCTGCAGCGCCTGGCCCGGCAGATCGCCGCGGCCAGCCACCAGGGCGTCAACCGCGAGCAACCGCTGCTGTCCGCCACCCTGCCCGACGGCGCCCGGGTCCAGGTGGTCGCGCCACCCGCCACCCGCGGCGGCCTGGCCATGGCGGTGCGCAAGCACCGCATCTCCGACCTCAGCGTTGGCGACCTGGCCCGCGACGGCCTGTTCGACGCCGCCCACCGCACCGACCCCGCCAAGGCCCGCGAGGCCGACGCCGAACTCGAGGCCATGCTCGAGTCCGGCGACCTGCAGACCTTCCTCAAGACCGCGGTCCGCCGCCGCAAGACCATCGTCATTTCCGGCGGCACGGGCAGCGGCAAGACCACCCTGCTGAACGCCCTCGTCAAGGAGATCGACCGCGAGGAGCGCCTGGTGGTCATCGAGGACGCGCCGGAAGTCCGCCTCGACCACGCCAACAGCGTCGGCCTGGTCGCCGTCCGCGGCGAACTGGGCGAAGCCAAGGTCGACGCCGACGCCCTGCTGGCCGCCTCGCTCCGCCTGCGGCCCGACCGGATCCTGTTGGGGGAACTGCGCGGCAAGGAGGCGTTCGCCTTCCTGCGCGCCGTGAACAGCGGCCATCCGGGCTCGCTGACCACCATCCACGCCGACAGCCCGGCCGGCGCCCTGGACCAGATCGCGCTCCTGGCCCTGACCTCCGGCGTCGACCTCGGATGGGAAAAGGTGCAGACCTACGTCGGCCGCGTCATCGACGTGGTGGTGCAACTGGACCGCGTGGACGGCTCGCGTCGCGTGAGTGAAGTCCTGTTCCGGCCGCGCTAGCTTGTGTCCGCGTCGACGGGCCGCAGCGCTAACCAAGTCCGTCGTAAGACTTTTAAGCCCTTTCCATGGCTAGGTATTCGGATGACCAACGCCCGAGCCTTCCTCGACCGACGGGCCGAACCGCGCGTATCCATCAATGCGCGGGGCCGGATCATGCACGGCGACAAGCTGGCGATCTGGGCCGACTGCATGATCAAGGACATGAGCGACAGCGGCGCCAAGATCGAACTCTCGCATCTCCACAAGGTCCCGCCCCGCTTCATCCTGATCCACTTTCAGGCCGGCATGGCCTTCGAGGTGGTCCTGAAGTGGCGCCGGGGCGACCTGGCCGGCATGGCCTTCGAAGTGAAGCACAACCTGGAACAGCCCGTCCCGGCGAGGCTGGAGCCAGTCCGCACCGCCTGGCTGGCGCTGCGTTAGGGGCTATCGGAAACATCAATGAGCCGCCGCCCCATAAGGGCGACGGCTCTTCCATCGATACGCCTTCTGTATCAGGCGACCGTCGCGATCGCCCGACGCCGCGAACGAATCGCAGCGCCGGCGCCGCCGAAGCCCATGATCATCAGCGCCCAAGTGCCAGGCTCGGGAACCGCTGCGGGCGCGAAGGCGCCCGTGCCACTCCATGAGGCGTTGACACCGCCATTGCCCTTTACCACGAGGACTTGCGGACCGCCTTGAACCACCGGGAGCGGGCTGGTGGTGAAGGCGTTCCAGACGAAGGTGTTCGGAACCTGCGTCAGCGTCAGGGCGATGCCGTTGAACGTCACGCTGGTGAAGTTCAGGCCGCTGAGCGCGACAAAGCTCACCGAGCTCAGGTTGAACCCGACGGTGCCGCTCGGCAGCGCGAAGTTGAAGGTGTCGGTGAAGTTCGTGCCGTCCCATTCATGGTAGGACGTGCCGTCGCTAGCGTCGGCGCCGTTAACGTAGACGCCAGCGCCGGTCGGGTCGCTGATCTTGTTGTCGCTGAAGGTCAGCGTGACCGGCTGGTTAGGCACATTCGTCCAGTTGTCGATCACCGTGGTAGCGTTCGCTGAAGAGCTGAAGCCTGCAACCGAAAGGGCGACTGCAGCAGCCATCGCAAGTTTGGTATAGGAACTCATAAAGGTAGCACCCTTTAATTTACCGAGCGTTCACCATAGGGGACGTCGCGACGCGCGTCTCCGCGGCTCGCCTATAGGGCGAGTAGAAACAGAAATGGTGTCATCATGCGGATGGACCCGCCGACCTCGGCCATCCTTCAGATGCGAGCCGACTCGTGACCGGTCGAACCCTTCGTGACAACGGCGACGAGTTCCTCTCCGCTGTCAGCTCTGAACACATGGGCCACTCGCGCGATCCAGGAGGCTGGAACGTAACAGATCCGGCTCGCCCATCTGCCGGCACTGCGCCCCAGGAGATTGCTGAAGGACGCGGCCATCATGGTGGGATATAGGTCATTGGAGGTAGCGAGAGAGGTTACCGCCCCCCCGCCCCGCTCCAGCGTCATACGTAGGTTCGCGCTGTTAAAAACGAAAAGATGGCGAGGCGTCTCCCAGCCACGCCAGGCCCCCTTCATTGTTTTCGCGAGAAGTGAAGCTGTGTTGGGTGTACGAATGTATAGAAACCCTTCCGCGCTCAGCGTCGATAAAAGCCGCGATACTGTCCCCACCGGATCTTCGAGATGCTCGATAACGTGATTGAGGGTGATAACATCAAAAATCTCGCCCTCAATCTTACTTGGGTCATCAAAAATTCGGACATCCCGAAGATGGGCAACGGCTTCTGGATCGAAATCGTAGGCGGACAAATGCGTATATCCGCGCTCAACAAGGCTACGCAGGAAGAGCCCAGATCCACAACCGTAGTCTAGAATCCGCGCCGTCTGGGGCACGCTTAGACTTGCGAAGCTTAGATTTCTATCGGGCTTAGCAGACAGCTGCTGTAGCAAGGCCCAAAGAACACGGCGGCTGGACTGCTTCGCCGTGGGCATGTGCGTGTAATAGGTACTGTAGAATCCCGCCAGCAGTTCACTGGGAACTGGCGATGCGAACACAAGCTCACACCTTCTGCAGCGAAAGTACGTAAGCTGGGTCGGAACGCCGTGTTCGTAGTCCGGGCGATCCGTCAGGAACACCACGGCTTGCGCGTCACAAAGGATGCACCGCCTAGCCGTCAGCATATCCCAGACTGCTGTGCTGGCCTGGGGTCGAGGTCGCTCTCTCCCGCGCCGCGTCTTGCCGCCGCCCTGAGCTCCCTTTCGACGGCATCGCCCCAGATTGACCAATTGAGACGGCTCTCGAACTCGTGGCGGGCCGCCGCGCGCATCGCATCGTACTGATGGGGCGCGAACCACAAATCTACGATGCGCTTGGCGATGATCCGAGGATCCTCGTTCGGATCGAAAAGGAGGCCCGTACGCTCGTCCTTCACGATCGTGGAAACGCCTCCCGTGCGAAGCGCCGCTGCCGGGAGGCCGTACGCCGCTGCTTCGCAATAGACGAGCCCAAAGGCCTCTTCGAGGCTCAGCATCGCGAATATTGAAGCGTCGCGGTAGAGGCGCTCCAACACGGCACGTTGCGCAGGGTCAGCCTTCTTCAGGTACCCATGAACCAGGACTCCCGGAAGCCCCTGCGCTTCTGGCGGCGAACATCCGGCGATATGAAGCTCCGCATCCTGAACGACCGCCCTGATATGCCGGAAGACCTCCAGAAGTAGGGGCCCGCCCTTGCGATCCCACGCGATGCCAACAAAGAGCAGGCGAAGCTTGTCCTTCTTTGAGTTCAAAATTTCAACGCCAGGATCAACGTCGAGATTCGCCCCGATGGGGACCACACTAATAAGTCCACTCTCGACACTATAGAATTCTTCGGCCGAATCCTTGGCCCAGTCGGACATCAATAGAATGGCATTGCATCGATCTATGAGTCTTTGCTGCAATCTATTTCCTAGTCGTCGAGACCGATCCGAAATCCGATGGTACTTCCGGTAATAGCTCGTAATCGTCTCAAATAGCGCATCGGAAACGTGTACGATTGGCCACGAAGACTGAGTGTCAGCAAGCTTGTTGGACGCGCCAATCGATAGCACTACGTCCGGATCGATATGCCTCAGCGCACGCTGCACGAGGCTTGCGTACAATCGAGTGAAAATCGGCTCGCGTGCAATGTCCCACCCGATGCGGCGGGTGATTCGATTCAAGCCAAGCAACACCGCATCGATCCGCCGAGTATCTATCACGTGGAGATCTGGCAGGCGGCGGCTCATCTCGCGCAACGCGTAGTGCGGCGTTCCGGCCCAGATGCTTCGATCATGCGGGTCCCCGATCGCGACGAAGGCGACCTTCATAAGCTACTCCCGCTGCTAACCAGCCCCGCATCGCGTTTAATGCAACCGTTAGCCAACCGCGTCTGATGACTCAAATGCGAAGTCTTACAGCCCAACGACGCGCTTCCACTTCGATCGATCCGGGTCAATTCTGCTGCACCGACTGCCTGACCAACCTGCGCTTCGGTCATGATCGATGGCGAGAACGCTTCGTTGAGGCGCGTTGAGGCGTCGGCCGCTGCGTCAGCGTTCACCACGAGATTCCAATCGGCACAGGTTGCGCAGCGTGGTCACGACATCCTGCACAAGAGCGCGTTTGTCCATCCGACCGTCCTGTCGATATCGCCCGTCACGCAAGCCACCAAAGAGAATGCTCACAGATCGCGCGCCGCCGGCATCCAATAGCGCAAGCCGCCGTCGTGCCGTTTCCGCAGCGTTCCTGTAACGCAGCGCCTGCTGCAGAAGCACTTCCTCATCTTCCGGCCTCGTGTCGACCGCGGCCTCGAAATACTCCGCATGCTGCTTTAGGCCTTCGAGCAGTGTCGCGATGCCTTCGCGCCTCGGCGGCCGGAATGCGTCTCGGAGTTGGCCGAGGCGGCGCGAAAGATTGCTACCTTTTCGAAACGCTGAAAAATTCTTCCCGTGGCGTCGGTACAGCACCAACACGTCAGTCGCGTAGCGAATTCCTCCGATAGTGTCCGCCAGCGTCGCAATCCAGGTATCGTGCTTGGATCTGCTCCCCGGAAACTGGAGATCCTGGGGACGCTCACGCCAGTTGAAGTTGGTCAACAGTCGGCGATCAAGGCACATGGCGAACCCGGGCGGCCGATCCGTCAGGCGCCCTGTCCGTGGCAATTGGACTACTGTCGCCGCGATGTTCGGATGAAACGCCTCTAGGGGTTTCAAATCGACGTCAACGACCTTCCCGCGGTGGATCCACAATGACACGGAGGGGAATTTTTCGACCCAGTCGGCCAGCACCTCGAGTTTATTGGGCAGCCACACGTCGTCCTGATCGCAGAAGGCGATGTAGTCGCCCCGAGCCTTCTCCGCCGCATGCAGGAAGTTGTCGGCATATCCTAGGCGCTGAGGGTTTTCGTAGATGTCGACTGGGAAGGGAGCGTCGGCAAGCACCCGGCCCGCGATGTCGAGCGTTCCATCGTCGGAAACATCGTCGGCGAGGATGAGCTCGAAAGGAGCCAGAGTCTGCGCCAGCAGACTCTCAAGCTGCTGCTCGATGAACTGCGCGCCATTGTAGGTCGCCATGACGACGGAGATCTTCACCTGGTCCCTGCCTATTCGCTATAAGCCGACGCCGCGGGCGTAACACGCGCCCATCGCCACCCGACGCGTTCGTTCACGCACCAATTCCCTGCCCCCGCCCGGCTAATACGCTCCGGAATAGACGGCGAAGTTCCGCGTCATAGGCTTCCAACCCGGCCTGAACGACAGCCTGGCCAGCAACTACGTCCTTCGCGAGTTCCGAGCGCGCATCGAACTTCGCCAAGAGGAAGTTGAGAGCCTCGTCGGTGCTTAGCCCCGAGACCGGGACTTGGTGTGGATAGCCTAACACTCCGCCGAAAAGGCCGGAGAACTTCCGACTGTACGCTATCGGAACGACCGGCACGCCGGCGGAATACGCAGCTATGCAAGCATGCATGCGGCCGGCCACCAGGAAGTCCAAGCCAGCAATGTACGACTTGGCGTCTGACGGATTCTCAAAGGTAGGCGCGCGCACGACCCCCGGAAACTCCGCCGCAAGCGTGTCGGCGACGCGTCCATCGTCGTCGACCGGCATCTTGTTGGAATTCACATGGCAGATCAGATGAACGCGGACGCCGGGGCGCTCCCCAATCTTCCTGATGAAAGAACGCATCAGCTGCGGGTAGTCGATCTGCAGCCCGAACTCGTTCCCGCCCGAGTACCCGCCATTATATAAGAGACCCGATATGTTGACCCCGACTTCGACCGTCCCTGAGGTTGGACGTGCAGGGACCTCGTACGGCAGTCGAAACGCCACATCGATGGATTGGATGACCCGGGCCTTCGGCGATATTCGGCGAACCGCCGCGTAGGATTCCGGGTCGCGGGCGATGACCGCAAACGCCCTGCGCATCGCGTGCCCCGCCAAAGCCCGATAGGGCTCCCGTGTAAAGGGGCCGATCGTTTGCGGACTGAAGAGCAAGGGGACGCCGCAAGCGTACGCCGCCTCCTTTGTGTACAGCAGGTAGGCGAAGCGCTTCGGGCCGTAAATGTCAGCGAAACTGTCGCCTGCACCGATATCGAGGATGCAGTCCAGTCGTCGAAGCAGCGCTAGGTACCTGGAGGGGGTAACCATCGACCGCCCTGTAATATCGAAGACCTCGACGTCATCGGCGAGGCGCTTCTGGTCGGGTACATCGGTAACCGGCTGGATGATCGTGAAGCGCGGCGTCAGGCCAAGGTCCGTGGCGACGGAACGCGCGCTAATGAGGTTGCCTAACGTTAGGGCGCCTACTCCGAGGTTCCCCGCCGCCGCCGAATGCCACAGTAGTCCGATCCTGATCTCGCGGCCGCTCAACCGAAACTCCTTATGGATTCACACGACGCGGTCGGACCGCGCGGGTCGGATCGTAGCGGCCCAACCATCCGATCCGCTACCGTCTAGCCGTTTTGCGGCGCAATGGTGAACGGAGCATTTTTTCGCTGATCGTCGCCAAAAGGTGGGATGCTGGATCGGGCGGTCATTTGTCTATAGCTGGTCGAGCCGAGGGCAAGACCTCGCACCGTCCTGGGGGGCGGAGCTACAAGGAGGCACCGCAAGTCGTGGTTTCCCAGACACTGGAAGCGTCGCTCGGCCGAGCCGCCGCAGCTGGAGCTTGCGCCATCGGCCTAGCCCTCTGCGCCGGCGCGGCCGGCGCCGCCACTCGCACCGCCACGCCCGCCACCTTCGCGACCGTCCTCGCGACAGCCGCCGGGGGCGATCGGATCGTACTCACCGCAGGTAGTTACGGCCCACTGCAGGTCTCCCGCCGGGAGTTCAGCCCGGCGTTGGAAATCGACGCTTCGGCCGCCACGCTGAATGGCATGACAGTCGTCCAAGTTCGCGGCCTCCACATCCGCGGCGGCACGTTCCGCTTGCCGCCGCCGACCAACCGCCGCGACACCGGCCAACCCATCTACGGTCCGGCGATCCGCTTGGACCGTGTACAGTCGGTCACCGTTTCGGGTGGACGATTCACGGGACCGGGCGCGGACGAGACGGACGCCGCCGCTTACGGGGAGGGCTATGGCGTCTTCGTGGTCGGTGGCAACGATCTCGAGGTCTCGGACAATCAGCTGAAGGGGCTCAAGGGCGGCGTAACCATGACGCGCGTCCAGAACTTCCGTGTGCTTCGAAACACGTTCTCCCGGATGCGATCGGACGGCGTGCAGATCGCCGAAAGCCGCAAGGGGTTGATCGAGGGCAATAGTTGTCAAGCAACACGGATCCGCGACGTCGAGCATCCCGACTGCATCCAACTCTGGTCAAACCCGCGTTCACCCCCAACGTCCGAGGTGACCATCCGGGCCAATACGGTGCGCGGCGATACACAAGGTATCGGCATGTTCAATCATGTCCGGAAGGGGGTAGATGACGGCGGCTTCGACCGCATCATCATCGAAGACAATGACATCGAGGTCAGTTACCCCCACGGGATCGCGATCTTTGCCGCGCGAGATTCTGTGATCCGGAACAATCGTGTGCGGACGTTCGGGAACCCGCGCTGGCAGGCAGGCATCAACACCAACCCCCCGGTCGCTCGGTGCGGCAACTCGATCGCGGCCGGCGCTGGAAAGCCGAAGAAAAAGGACCCCCCTTGCAAATAGTTCAGGTATCCACGTGAGGAAGGGGACTAAAATATTCTTGACTTCGAGCGTTGTCGCCCAAGCGTCTGCTCTAGTACGATATGTCATACTCGCTCGCTTGCTCGGACCTCAAGAACTTGGCCTCGCCGCCATGCTGATTCTTACCGCACAGTTCTTCGACACGATTAGCGACACGGGAAGTGATCGCTTCATCGTCCAAGATCCCGACGGAGCCTCGCCAAAGGTGCTTGGCTTGGTTCACCTCGTGCTTGCGGGTCGCGGCATGCTCATCGCGCTTGCCCTCGTCCTGACGTCCGGCTTAGCCGCCACAATTTACAAGTCACCCGAACTCCAGCCGTCGCTATGGGCGCTCGCGCTAGCGCCGCTGATCGCCGGCTTCAGTCACCTCGATGTGAGGAGCGCTCAGCGAGAGGAGGATTTCCGACCGGAGAGCATTGCGACGATCATAGCCGAGCTGGTCAGTTCAATCGGAACGGCGGTGGCTGCGTTCGTAACGCGCGACCACACGGCAATCATCTACGGCCTTGTGCTTCGTGCGGCGACTTGGGTCGCCGTCAGCCATCTCGCCGCGCGCACCCCTTACCGGTGGGCCTACTCCCGCGAGAACGCCACGCGCTTCTCCCACTTCGCCGCTCCGCTCTTCCTCAACGGACTGCTTCTGTACTTTGGGTCTCAAGGCGACCGGCTCATTGTGGGAAGCGGTCTCGGCCCAGAAGCGTTGGGTCACTACAGCGCCATCCTACTGCTCGCCTACTACCCCGCCAGCATGGTTTCGCGGTTCGTCGGCGGGCTTCATATGCCGTTGCTGGCATCCGCTAGAGCCGATCCCGCCCGTTTTGACCGAGAGGAGCAAAAGCTCGCAGGTCGGACGGTGCTGATCTCACTGGCTATGGTGGCCGGCTTCAGCCTGTTCGGACCGATCTTCACGCCCTTGCTCTATGGAAAAGATTTCAGCCAGCCTCTGCAAATCTTCGCCATGCTCGCCATCCTGCAGGCGGGGCGCCTGCTTCGCGTGTGGCCGACGACAGCGGCCGTCAGCCTGGGCAAGAGCTCGATCGTCTTGCTCCACAACCTCGCCCGCATTTCTGCGCTTCCCGTCGCCTTGTTGCTTAACCACTATGTTCCGTCACTCGAATCCATCATTTGCGGGTTCATCTTCGGTGAGATTGCGGCGGTTCTCGTCGCCCTCGCCCTGCTCAGCCGCGACGCGCCTATATCGATCAAGCGAGATCTGATGCGTGTCGGCTTATGCGGCGCGGGCTGCCTCGTCGTGCTAGGGTGGTCTTGGGCCCTGCAACGCCACTGGCTGGCGCTCACACCGGGATTGGCACTCGCCACCGTAGCCACCGCTTTTGCGATCTGGCGGCATGAGGCCCGGGTGATTGGCGACAGCATCAGATTGCTGAAGGCCAAAACCTCAGCTCTCTATCGACGCTGAGATGCTATGCCGACTGCGGATGATCGGTGCAGATCCATTGGGGAGGACCCCGGCGATTGGCCAGTCCTGCGGTCCAGCCGGCTAGCGCGTATCCCACCTGCCGCCAAGCGCGGCGTCTCGCGAAGCGTGCGAAGATCACTAATAGCGCAGTGACGGCGACGACCGGCAGCAACAAAGCATGTGCATCCCTTGTCACGAGTAGGCGGTTCCGTTCGTTCATGTACACCGGCATCCGCGGCATCTCGCGAAAAGCCCTGCCAGAACCCGTCGTCGTGCCCGCTTCGTGGACAACCCGCGCGTCCGGCGCATAACCCAACCGCATTGCGCGCGCACGCCCCCGCAGGAACCATTCGACCTCTTCGCAGTAGAGAAAATAGTCCTCGCGCATAAAGCCGACCGCCTCAACGAACCGTCGGCTCACAAGCATGCAAGCGCCATTGAGGTAGGACTGGCTTGCCTCGATTGCCTCAGCATCCACCGGCCGGCCGGCGTCCCCACCGTAGCCTATCGATACGGCTCGCCCCAGCGCCGCCTGCCATATGCCGCCATGGGATTGAACCCGGCCGCCAGGCAGTACGATCGTGCACCCGACGGCATCGCAATCGCCTGCGCGCAGGCGGCGAACACAGGCCTCCATGGCCTCTGGTTCAATCTGGGTGTCGGGATTCAAGACCCACCACGCATCCGCGTCCAGCGCCGTTCGGATGGCCAGGTTCACCCCGCCCGCGTAGCCGAGGTTGGATGGAGCCGCTACGACGCGCAATTGCTGCCCGCCGTCGAGAGCGTCGGGCAGAACTGATTTCAGCGCGGCAGCGGCGGCAGGCCCGCCGTTCTCGCAGATGACGATCTCATAGTCGACGTAGGTCGACCGCGCGATCGCGGCGACGCATTTGCGAACATCTTCGACGTTCCGGAAGCCAACGATGGCGATCGCCACGTGCACGCGTAGGAACTCCCCCTGCGCCCAGTGGCGCCTAGACGCACCAAAGTGAGGCTGGCAGAACCTATGCCATCCGCCGCGACAGATCGGTGCCAATCAACGCAGCTCGGCGCTCCGCGGGAATTGCCTGGAGTAACGCAGGCACGAACCGCCCAAGCACCTCGAACGACGCCCTTGGGTCGCCGACCACCGAGAACCGGGCAAGAATTCCATCCGCCACGTAACCTTCCATCGCGTTCTGCAGGCGCGCCGTACGCTGTTCCCCCCCACCCTGCGGCAGTCGTTCCCCCAGCCGGGTCCAGTAGAGGATATTCTCCACGCGATCTTCCAGCGTCGCCGTCACCTGCCGGCTGGGCAGCACGGCCGTTCCTCCAATCGGAAGATCGAGAGGCTTAGTCATCTGCAAGGTAAAGCCGACGGCGGGATAGCAGCTTTCGGGACGATGCAACTGCAGCAGATCGCTCTGAGTATCGCCGTAGGCCAGTAGGGCGAACGCCGTGGTCCCCGTCTCCTCGTCCAGATAGGCCCGAGACACCAACTCACTGTAGAGACTGTTCGCAAGGCGGCCAGCCTGCTCGGGCGAGACGAGATCCGAGGCAGCGTGGGCGGTCCAGTTTCCGAACGTGGTTGGCACCGCCTCCTCGATCGTCCCCTTCTTCAGGAGAACAAGATGGCGGCGTGGACGAAGCGCCTCCGAAGCTGCGAGCGCGGCCACGCCCAGGCCGCCCATCAAGGCAAGGCGACGGTCGATCATATAACGGCTTCCGAGCTAGGGCGCATGAAGCGAGACGCAACACTGTCGATCAGGAACATAAGCAAAAGCGACAAGGCGAAAAGGAAGAGTCCGGCCGTCACATGCAAGAAGCCCTGACCAACAGCGTCTCCGAAGAAATATGTCAACAGAATCAGCGTCACGATACGGATAACGTTGGCTAGAACGGCGATTGGGATGATCAGACAGACTAGGAACAAGGAGTAGCGCCAACTCGCATTGCGCAGCAGATATATGTAGAACAGCGTAATTGCGATGAGCCCAACCAGCGAATTCAGGCCCGAACAGGCATCCTCGACAAGCAGCTGATACGGCCCGACTGTCATGGTCACGCCTTCCTGCACAAGCGGTATGCCGAAAGGCATCACGACCGCCGCCGAGAGCGACGAAACGAGCAGTTTCAGAGGCGCAGTGAACTCATCAAGCATCCACCCCGGTATCGGCAGGAGGAGCGATAGGTAGAAGATCGGGAACCAGTTGCGGAGCATGGCCGGCAACCCAAAACGGTCGTAGAGCAGCGCAAGCCCGAAAACGTAGAGACCACCCGCCTCAAGGCTCAGAAGATCGTACGCCCGACCGAATATGTAGATCGCCAAACCCGCTACTGCGCCGAGCAGACCTACCGCTTGCTGACCTCGCCCCCCCTGCTCCGACATCGCCGGCATCTGGCGCCAGAGCAGCCAAGCTCCCGTAGCGAGCACGATGGGGCCGTGAGCGCCGAACTCCTGCGACCACACCTGGGTCCCGAGGCGATAGAACGTGGGCCCAGCTACGAGCGCGAGCGGCGCCAACAGCAGGATCAGCCCCAAGCCCCGCGGCCGATCTGTCTTGCCCGCCGCGTTCTCTAGCGTCGCCATCGTAACTCCCACAAATCGGTCGAGACAGCGATCACGACGCGGACCCACGTCCCTGCAACTATCATGCCGGCCGAAAGGGCCCGCGCCAATGGCCGCTCAGCCTTCCGCGGCTGTCTAGAACAGCCGCTCTCCGACGACGAGGACATCGCCGGGTTCAATCTTGTCATCAAGCTTCACTTTGACCTTCTTGCCTCCACGCGTGGTCGCGACCTTCTTGTCGGACCCAGTCTCCTGCAGACCGCCGCTCTTCGCGATCGCCATACGCAGCGTGAGGTCGGACTTCAGCGGGTACTCGCCTGGCGAGTTCACCTTGCCGTAGATGAAATAGGTCGGAGCTGGGGGGCTGAAGATCTTGTCCCCCGCCGAGACATAGGGATCCTTCTCTGCGCGACCGCTGGAAATGTCCTGAAGGGGGAGACGCTTTTCCTCCCCGTTCGCGGAGATCACGGTGATGTAATCAGCCGCCGTCTCGCGGACGCCGCCGACGCGCGCGAGAATCTCTGACATTCGATAGGGTCGGTTCATGGGGATCAGCCCAGGATTGCCGACCGCCCCCAACACCGTCACGTAGCGACTTGCGTAACCGGAAACCTCGACGGCGACGACAGGATCCGGAAAGAATCCTCCGGTTTGAAGCGCTTTGCGAATGGTCTCCGAAAGCTCAGCGGTGGTGCGTTCCGCCGCCTGGATCTTCCCGATCAACGGCAACTGGATCGTGCCATCGGCCTGCACTCGCGCGCGACCACCAAAGTCGGAACGGCCAACCAAGCTGACATCGACCACATCATCGCGCCCCAGCACGTAGGCGGACGAGGCGGAATCGCCGATCCCAGCGGCCGCTGGCGGCGGTGTGTTGGCGGTCGGCACATTGGTCGACGGTTGCGAAGCACCTGGTGACTGTTGCGCATAGGCGGCCGAACCCAGGCTCAACGTCACGGCCGCAATCATTGTGAGACAGAAGGAGTGCATGGTCATGGCGGTTGTTCGATCCTAGAAGGAGACTTCGGCGGTAAGGCCAACTCGCGTCCCATTGTAGTTGAAGTCTTGCAGATTGGTTTTACGTTCCTGCCTGCGGACGTCGAGCGATAGCGAGAGCCGCTCGCTCTGCTTGTACGACAGGGATGCGTAAGTGGCGTTGACCCGCGACTTGGTGACGACAAGCGCCGCTACGGCGGTATCGGCATTGGACTTGAGATCACCGATTGAGTGGCCGACCGACGCCTCGTACCGCGAACCGATCTTGTAACGTCCTTCCACCTCTCCGTTAGTTGAGATGTCGAAGAGCTTTCCCGGGCGGCTCGAGGGCACGATCGCGCGATCGGCGCTCGCCAACAGCGTTATGCGCCCCCCCACCCGATATGTAATCTCGCCGCTGTAGCTAGTGCTCTTGAACTTCTGCCGTACGCCCGGCGGCGAGAACTCCCGCTTGACGGTCGTTTGGCCCGCGCCCGCCGCAACTTCCAGTCGCGAACCGAACTTGCGTTGAACGTTCACACCGAACGTCTGCGTGATGAAGCCGTCGCCAACAGGGCGGCCCGGGATGATGCGATTGGGAAACTCGTTGCCTGAATAGTTATACACAAACCCTAAAGTCCCGAGGGTCGGATTTGCGTACTGAACACCCAACATCAGGGTTTCCGACGTCGAGTCCGAAGTCTTGGTAAGAGGAGCAGAGTTCTTTGTTTCCTGGCGCTGCACTAGCCCAGTTAAACCGACACCACTCGGGCGTCCGCAGGTCACACCGATGCCAACGCCTGTGGAGCGCATGAGATTTTTCGTTGAAACCGAGTCGAGGTCCACAAGGTCGCTCTGGCGCGCCCGGTGGTTTCCGAAGGCTGTCTGCTGGCACATGCCGAACACAGCCATGCCCCCGCCGGCAATATCGTAATTCTGGCGATCCAACTGCTTGTTCCGCCGGTGAAAATCATAGCCGAGAGAACCATTTAGGAAGAGCACCTGCTGCCCAAGCGGCTGAACGATCGAGGCCGTCGCGCTGGGGGTGACGACCACTTCCTCGGGCTCGATTCCACGGGCGGTGGCCAGGGCGGCGCTGCCGCGCGCAAAATTATCGTCATAGACAACGCCTACGCGCCCGCCGAAGTCCAGCTTCCTTTCGGGGGTAACGGCCGGAACCTTGGGCGTCTGAGCTGAAGCGTCGACGTACGCGTTCGCACTCAGGAGAGCCCCAAGGGCAAGCGTCCTCAGTCGCATGTCATCACTCCAAACTCAGGAAGGTCTTCTGCCCGCAGCTGCTACCTAGCAGCTAAGAAGAAAACTTGTACAGTCAGCCACCTAACTTCTCCGGATCGAGCTATAGGCTGCTTCTGCGGCCCTGAAGGGTTCTTCGCAACGTTCCTACCAAGTTGCGCAACGCCTCAGCCGGCCGCGCCGCGCGAGCTGCAGCTGCGACCTTGAGACCTTTCATCTTCGGGCGAGGCTGCAGCGCCAGCGGCAACGCCGCCGTGCGCGCAAGCACCAAGCGCTTTCGGCGAGCTTGGGCCGGCTGCATCTTTTCGATTTCTCCCACGGCCAAAGCCTCGGCGGAAACCGCGACCGCCGCGACTGCGGACGCTAGAAGCCGCTCTCCTACGCTCGTGCGCGCCATGATCAGGCTTCGGCCTTCCTGTTCCTCAAAACTGGGGTAGCCCTCTTCGTCACCGTACCAAGCATCCGCACACGCAATGTCCGCGACACCTCCGACGGCATCCGGACATATCTTGCAGCGGAACTGCACCTCCTTCGACAGGTACTTGCCCCAGCTTTCGGCGTAGGACATCTCACGAGTGTCGCCGGCCGCCGTCTCGGCCGCGCAGTTGCCTGGCCAGCCACGACCGCGGAACCGGAAGGTAGTGACGGACTCAGGCTCCAAACCCATGGCGGTAATAATCCGCCCCACGCCCTTATGACTCGGGATCCCACCGCAATAGAACGATAGGATCAACGGGATATGCTCCGCAACACGCGGGTCGATGGACGCCAGCCGCCGGATGGCGGATGCGTCGCACGGCTTGCCGACAAACGCGGCCTGCCCCCCCTCGGAAAGGACCGTGGCTATATCCGCCAGTGGCGACGATGCGGTGTAGCGGGAACCAGCGTGCGCTATGACCTCTGCCGCACTCCGGGATGTCACCATGGTGTTGCGGGTCGGCTCCATCGGATCAGCAGCAACATGAATGACGCGATCAATCATGCCGGTCTGCAGCGCGTGGATAAGTAGCGCCGAGATTACGCCGCCGGAGGATCCTTCGAAGCGCGTCGCTGCGTCCGCAGCAGCACCCGTGTGGATACTGCGCCATGGCCCCCAGTAGGGGTGAACATTGGGCGCATCGCCCCAGGCAGCGACTACGGCGCCCGGACAAGATTCGGCTATAGCCCGCTCTGTTTCCCTATCGATAGGCCCACACAGCGCCGGGCGATTGTACCCGGACTCGACCGCCTCCATGCGGATGGAGGCGCCGGCAAGCGAGGCGCACAGCCCACAGCCGGCGCAAAGTTCGCCCCGCAGCACCCGCTCAACGGTGGGCGATGTTCTAAGAGGCGACATACGTCTCCGATCTATAGGCTGGCTCTGACGCTGCCCTCGCAGGACTCACCGCAGTCCGCAACAGCGCATATTCCTCAGCTAAGTACGATGGGGTTCACCAATCCTTTACGACGGCGCGACCGATAGGTAAGGCCGATGAGAACTTGGTGATTGCCTATGACAAGCGGCCCTTCTCGGAAGCTGGACGAGAATCTCGACGGTCGGCCAGCGCCTAGGGCCGGGCTACGAATCTGCCTCGCAGCATCGGGCGGCGGGCACGTGCGCCAGCTCCTGGATCTGCAGGCGATATGGTCTCGCTATGACCATTTTTTTGTGACCGAGGATACGGCGCTTGGCCGGACGCTAAGTGGCAAGCATCGCACCTACTTCCTGCCGCACTACGCATGGGGACAGGCCAAGCTCGGAGCGCCCTTCAAGATGCTTGCCCGCGCTTGGTCGAGCTTCTTCAAGTCTCTTTCCATTATCGCGCGGGAGCGACCTGATCTAATCATCTCCACCGGAGCGGGCGCTGTGATCTTTCCCATACTCTGGGGGCGCTTGTTCGGCGCACGCGCCGTGATCATAGAGTCCTTCGCGCGATTTGAGGCGCCTTCGCTATTTGGGCGGCTTGCGAGCCCGTTTGCGACCCACATGGTCGTGCAGTCTCCCAAGCTGGCGCCGTACTATCCTCGAGCGGAAGTCTTCGATCCGTTGCGCATGATGGACACTCCGGCGCCGCCCAAGAGTGAGCTCCTTTTCGCGACGGTCGGAGCCACACTCCCCTTTGATCGTCTGGTTGACACCGTCGCTGCGCTGAAATCGGAAGGCACGATCACCGAGCGTATCGTGATGCAGACCGGGATTGGCGGCCACGCCCCGGACGGCATGGAAGTGTCAGAAACGCTTCCCTTTGACGATGTACAAGCGATCCTGCGCGACGCTCGGATCGTCGTCTGCCATGGCGGCACTGGATCGCTCATCACAGCGCTTCGGCAAGGTTGCCACGTAATCGCCATGCCGAGGTTGTCACGGTTGGGTGAGCACTATGATGATCATCAGGCGGAAATCACGGAAGCGTTCCGTCAGCGCGGGTTGGTTCTGGTAGCAAATACCCCCGACGAGCTTCGCGCCGCGCTGGCGGAGGTCCGGACGCGGCAGCCGGTATTGGCGACCACCGATCCGCAAGCCCTGATTGCGTACTTGGAAGGGGTGATCGCCGACATCCCGGTCAGCGGCAGATAGCCCATCAACGTCGGAGCGCCTTTGAGATCCATGACAGGCTTGTGGCGTAGATCGTTGGACCGAAGGTTGAATATTGAGGCAGTGGGTTCGAGGCCCCCGAGGTCCAATGCCCCTGCATCGCAGGGACGTACCGCCGTTTGAAACAGATCCTTGAAATACTTTGGAGTCACCGGCTCACCGTCCTGGTGGCCCTGTTCTCCTGCATGCTCGGCGGAATCTACACACTGACCCAGGCCACGCCCCGATACCGGGCGACCTCGCGGGTGGTGCTCGAGATCGTAAGGCCCGACCCGATCACCGGCGCAGTGGTGGGGTCGCGGCAGGTCGACGCTTACATGAACTCCCAGGCGCGCATGATCACCGACATTCAGGTCGCAGCCCGCGCGATCGAGAACTTGGGATGGCCAGACGACCCCGATATGCAGAGCGCTTACTCGGCGCGTCCGGCGAGTGACCTTCGCAGCTTCATCGAGTGGGCCGCCACATCCGTCGCCCAACGGACGTCCGTGTCCCGCGTGCCTGAAACCAACATTCTGGAGATCGCCTATTACGCCGACTCTCCCCAATCGGCTGGTCTCGTCGTTGAAGCGTTGCGGGACGCCTATATCGAAGCGAGCGCCGCGACCATCCGCGAGGCCGCCGGGGAACAAGCCGAGCGGATCGACGACCAAGTCAAGCGAGTTCAGGCCCGTCTCGACGAGCTAAACGGCCAAAAGGCCAATATGGAACGCCAGACACGAGTGATGATCTCTGAGAGTGGTTCGGATTTCGAGAACCGCTCACTTGGCGCGCTCGCTAGAGGGTCGACACAGGTTGCTCGGGCCAAGCCCGGCGCGGGCTTTACTCTTTCGGAGCAAAGGCTGCTTCAGCTCGACATGGCGATCGCGGCATCGAGCGCGTCGCTTGGGCCGAACAACCCGAACCTCCAGTCGCTGCTTCAGCAACGCGCGGTGGTCGCCGCGCAGGTCGCTGAGACGCGCCGCCGCCAGGGGCTTAGTACTGACGCTCAATCACTCGCGTCGCTCGCGCTATCATCGAAAATGTCCCAGGTCACAGCGCAGCGCTTGGACGTCACCAACCTTCGGATGTTGCAGGACGAAATCAACCTCCGGCGGGCCGAGTATAATGATCTAGTCGAACGTCGTGGCGCCGCTCGGGAGATCTCTCGGGCCGCACGCGCCAGCCTGACGCCCGTGGGTGGTGCTGAGGTTCCAACGGACGCCTATTATCCGAGGCCCGCCTTGATCCTAGGAGGTACGGGGGCGATCGGCCTCATCGTCGGCGCGCTGCTTGCGCTCTTGCGGGAGTTCTTGGATCGTCGTGTGCGATCGGCGGCGGATCTGACGCAAACCATCCCCGCTCCGCTGTTGCTGTCTCTTCCGCGAGTCGGCCGAAAGTCGGCGGGACCGTCGGGCGGCGCGACTGCTGCAGCCCAATGACCAACCTTGCGAAACGCTTCCTCGGCGGGGGCGCGAAAGATAGCCGATCTGCGGCCCAGAAACAGAGCAGACCCACTGCCCTGATCGACCCGAAAACCCTGAGCCTGGTAGCTACCCATATCGCTGAACCGTTCGCCGCCACTGGACGACGCGGGCTGGCAGTGTGCGGCACGACGCAGGGCGCTGGCGCCAGCTTCATAACTGCCCACCTCGCCATCGCACTGGCCCGCACCGGACGACGTACGCTGCTCATTGACGCCGATCTTAGGTCGCCCGGCTCCGGATTGCCTTCCGAAAGAGGCGAGTTGTCAGGCCTACTGCCGTGGCTCCGTCAGCAATTCACGACGGAGGCCCCCAATCTGGAGCTCATCGACGACGCGTTGTGGTGGCTTCCTTCGGGCGGCTCGACAGACCAGGCCGGAGAGCTCTTGGAAGACGCGCGGTTCCAGCAGCTGATCGACGGCTTCATGCGAGACTTCGACGTGGTCATCGCCGATACGCCGCCAGCGAATCGGTGGGCCGATGCGACGATCGTGGCGCGGGCCTTAGGCAGCGCCCTAATCATTGCTCGGAAGGACCTGAGCTATGTTAGCGATGTCGCCGTACTACACGGGGAGCTTGTCGACGACGGCGTGGTTGTTCTCGGGGCGGTGCTAAATGGCCGATAAACTGCCCCTCGCCATGGCGGTCAGGCTTCCCGCCCGCAAACAGTTCGCCGCGTTGACGGCCGGTACACCGTCTATGCGGGAGAATTCAGCTAACCTATACGGCCTTCTGATAACGCAGCACGACGTTTCGGCTGTGGCTGCTAAAATCGGTGTGAGGAGCTCGCCATGAACATCCTTCAGTTCCTGCGCATCATATGGGCCCGTCGGATGGTCATCCTCGGGGCAATGACCGTGTTGTTCGTGGTCGCCCTCGCGGTCGTACAGATCGTGCCGCCTCGCTACAGGGCAACGACGCAGGTCATGCTCAATATCGTCAAGCCAGATCCGGTGACGGGACAGGTGATCGCAACAGCCTTTCTGCGAGCTTACACGAAGACGCAGACGGAGCTCGTAAAGGGCCAACAGGTCGCACAGTCGGTCGTCAAGGAACTCGCATGGGCGCAAGACCCTCAGATTCTGAAAGAGTATAATGAGCGCGACAGCAGCGATCGTCGGGATTTCGACCGTTGGGCGACCCAGAAAGTCATCGACGGCACTGAAGCCCGCTTGATTGACGCCAGCAACATTCTTGAAATCAGTTACTCGTCGAACGATCCGACGAAAGCAAAGCAGGTCGCCGACGCACTCAGCCGCGCTTACATGATGACGACGCTCCAGGAGCGTCGGGAAACCGCGCGCCGTAATGCGGACTGGTACGATGCCCAGGCGGAGAAGGCGAAGACGGAGTTGCTGCAGGCTGAGAAAGTGCGCTCCAACTTCGAACGTTCGAACGGCATCCTTCTTCAAGACAACAACACAGACCTGGACAGCGCCCGATTGGCGGCCCTGGCGGCAGCCGCGTCGGCGCCGGTCTTCAATGCCCCCGTCGTGACCTCTCAAAGCGCCATGCAGTTGGCTCAGCTTGAAAGCGAGATTTCTGAAGCTTCCAAGAACCTCGGGCCCAACCATCCCCGGCTCCAGGAAATGCAGCGGCGCCGCGCGCTGCTGGCTGCGGAGGTGGCCAAGGAGCGCGGTTCTCGAGGTACCGGTGGCGCATCGTCGGCTCAAGCGGCCGGCCTATTCGAAAGCCAGAAGAACCGGGTTCTCGGACAACGCGAGCTGGTGGAGCAGCTTCGCCTCCTTCAGACGGACGTCGAGCTTAAGCGCAACCAGTATACTCGCGCGGCAACGCGGGCGGCCGAATTGAGGCAAGAAGCGCAGGTTGCGGACACGGGGGTTACGCCGCTCGGCAGCGCCACAACGCCGCCGAGCCCCGAGTTCCCGAATAAGCCAATGATCCTGGGCGGAGCGCTGGCCGCTGGCGGCGCTCTTGGCTTCGTCGCAGCCCTTGCCCTAGAGCTGTTAGGGCGGCGCATCCGGGGCCCCGAGGACCTGCGGGTCGCTGTCGACGCTCCCATTCTTGGAATCATTTCACACAGCGCCGGCTTCCGGCGTCAGAGCGTGGCTCAACGGATTCGCACCCGCTTGGCCCTCCTCAACCGAAAGACGCGGATCGCGTGAACACCAACGTTACTTCCCGCAAGCCTCTCTCCGATGCGGATGATCTGTACGAGTTCAGCCCAGATCTCGTCACCTTGATCGACGGCCGGCACCAGGAGGCAGAGGCGATCCGAACGATGCGGACCCACATCCGGGCCCAGCATCTTGAGTGCGGCCGGCGCGGCCTAGCCTTCTGCGCGCCCAATCCTCAATCCGGCTGCACATATTCCGCGGCAAACCTTGCCGTGTCCCTCTCGCAGATTGGGGTGAATACGCTGCTCATCGATGCGGACATGCGCTCTCCTGGTGTGGACGAATTTATCCGCCCAAAGGCGAATGGGCCTGGTTTGCGCGAACTTCTTGGCGGCGCCGATGACTTGGAAGATGTCACTCACAAGGGCGTCCTTCCGAACTTGTCCGTTATCTTCGCAGGCGGCGTTTCGGCCGATGCCCAGGAATTGCTGGGGGGCGAGAGCTTCAAATCGTTGATCGTCCGCTGCCTTCGCGACTATGAGTGCACGATCGTCGACACACCGGCCGCGAATCTCTGCGCGGACGCCCGACGGATCAGTTCGGTAATCGGGTACAGCGCCGTCGTCGCCCGTCGGGATGTGAGCTTCATTGGTGAGGTGTCGGCTCTCGTGCGCCAAATCGAGGCGGATGGAGCTCGAGTTGTTGGCGCCATCCTCAACGAGCCCTGAGCCGCTCGCGTGCAGTCAGCTAACGGCTCGGCTGAGACCGGGCGGCTTTCGTTCAGGCGCTACGGCGGGTTGCCGACGGCATTGAGCACATGGGCAGTTGGATGACAGAGGCGTGTCCGACATGAAACTGCCGCGCATTGTTCGCGCCAAACCCGATGGCGCCTCCGTCACCGCGCCGGCCCTGCCGATCCGAAGACCTTATCACAGCGAGACTCCAAGGGCGCACACCCTCTGGCGTCAGTGGCTCGTGCTGTCCGCGCTCGCGGTCTGCATGATCGCTTACGGCTTCATGTTCTCATGGCTGCCGCCTTCATTCCTCCTGCTGCTACTCACGCCTATCGCGCTTGTGGCGCTTGTCGTCATCTGGGCTCTACCAGATACGGAGAGGCCGCCGATCCGCAGTATGGAATGGGCCTTCGCCTGCTATTTCATCTCCCTC
Source organism: Phenylobacterium sp. RIFCSPHIGHO2_01_FULL_69_31 (assembly GCF_001824475.1). Classification (GTDB taxonomy): domain Bacteria; phylum Pseudomonadota; class Alphaproteobacteria; order Caulobacterales; family Caulobacteraceae; genus Phenylobacterium. The sequence continues at coordinate 55,825 of NZ_MHXN01000045.1, forward strand.
ATTCTTTGGCCGTACTATCTGGCAATCCAGATTCCGGGACTTCCACTTCTTGAGCTTCGGCGCCTATTCGCCGGAGCTATGCTGTTCTTTCTGCTCGTCAGTCTCTCCACCTCCCGCACCTTCCGACAGGAGATGAAAGAGATCGTCGTGGCCAATCGGACATTCGTCACGCTGCTCGTGTCGTTCGTCGCGGTTCAAGTGCTCTCCCTCATTCTTGCGAGAGAACGCATGCATGGCCTCATGACGGTAGTGAAGAACCAGCTAGGCTGGACGGCGGTCTTCTTTGTCTCTGTGTACCTCTTCTCCCAGCCAGGTCGAATGAAGCGCTGGGCGCTCACGCTTGTCGGCTTGGCGCTGACCCTCTCGGTCATCGGCTTCTTTGAGTATCGCAATCAGGGCGTTCTCTGGGCTGAGCATATTCCTTCGTTTCTCCGGGTGAACGATCCAGCGATGGTCAACCTGTTGACGGCGGTATTCCGGGAGGGCCGATACCGAGTCGTCACGACATTCTCCGTGTCGCTCTCGCTTGCTGAGTTTCTGGCTCTGGTGATGCCGTTCCTTATCCACGGCGTGCTTACGGCCAAGACGCCGCTCGTTCGGCTCGCCTGCATAGCCGCCGATATCGCCATCTTCTCGACCATCCTGCTGACGCAGGCCCGCGTTGGAATCGTAGGCGCGATCGTGGCGCACTCGTTCTACGGCCTTGTGTGGGCGGTGCGCCGCTGGAGGACCCAAAAGGGAAGCCTCATTGGGCCGGCGGCTACCCTCGCCTATCCCGCGCTCTTCGTGCTGTTGGGCGTCGCGGTGCTTTCGGTTGGGCGGCTTCGAGTTATGACACTCGGCGGCGGCACACACGCGGCGAGCACGACGGGCCGGCTCGAGCAGGCGGCGGCGACCGGCCCAGTTCTCCTGAGGAGCCCGCTGTTCGGGCACGGCCCTCGCCAGGGCGCGGGAGCGTTGGGTTACACCAATCCCGCTGGCGAAGTTTCGATCGATAGTTATTTGCTGGCAATGTTGCTGGACTACGGGATCGTGGGGTTCTTACTCTACTACGCCATGTTCATCTTCATGGTGATCCAGGCGCTGCGGGTAGGCAGTCGCTACGCAAACCCGGAACTGGCCTATGTCATGCCGGCTGGGGTCGCCCTGGTAGTCTGGCTCGCCTCGAAGGTCGTGCTGGCGCAAGAGGACAGCACCTCCTTCACCTACATGCTGCTCGGCCTGGTCGCCGCGTCAGTTTATCTGGCGCGCCGAATCCAAGCCAAGCAGGACGCCGTTGCAGTCGCCCCTCAGGTTGTAAGCCGGTCTAGGTAGGGCACGCGACGGAAGATAAGAGCCTTCGCGACGACGGGCCCCAGGATCCCTGCCGCAAGAAGCAGCGGGAAGAGCAGGAAGAATCCGCTTCCGTCCCAAGGAACAAAGAACAGCAACACACCCTTCGCCAAGCCGATGGCAACCGTATTCAGCAGGTATATGACGAAGCTGAAGCCCCCTAGGATGGCGAGCACGCCGCCGACCTCAGAGATCTTTCGGCGACAGAATCCGTGGAGAACGGGGATCGACAGGAATCCGCAGAGCAATATCGATAGATTATAGTTTGCGATCACCCTTGTAACGATAATCGCAGCCGCGAAGATTATTAGGTTGATCCAGAGATAGCGATCGACGAACGCAGTCCAACGTTCACGACGCTGTACAGCGAGGCCCGCGAAGAGAAAGAACGGTAGATACAAGAAGAATCTATCCGCATATAATATCGGCAAAACAGGAAGCACGCTTAGCGGTATGGAAATAAGGAGAAGCAACACTCTATTTGAAACGATGGCGTGAACAATAACCAGAACAACGGTATATTCGAACAGAACAAAAATATACCATACGGATTTTGCGGCGCTCGCTCGCGTGTCCCAGAATAGATTCACGATGTCCGCGAAAATGCTGTTCGAATAATTATCGACATGAATGAAATTCGCCGCGACGTGCTTTCCAATGACAATGAAGACGCCAAAAGCAAAGAAGGGGATGAGGAGCCGCTCAGCACGCTTCAGGAAGAAGCTTGGACGGCCACTCGATGGGATTTGATCGGAAGCTGTATAGTAGAACATGTAGCCGCTCAGATATATGAAGAACGGCATATGAAATGCATAGATGGCCGCGCGGAGCGTCATATACCAGTCGGCGCCCTCCGGTGGACGGCCCGTCACAAGGTGACCAAGCACCACCAAGAAAATCCCGAGCCCCTTGGCGCGATCAATGTCTGCAAGGTGCTCGCGCCGCGGACGAGCGCTTGAAGTCCCAGTACTCGTCTCGGTCGTCAAGTCGCACGCCTCCCGCATCACAGACCTGGAAATGCCGAAATCCCCCCAGCGAGGCAACCGGCGTGCGTCGGCCCGCGGGGACGCGCATCACCAGCCGCCAGCGAAGGCCGGAGCACACCGACCGCCGCATCGGCAATGATTGCACAATGCGGGGTGCCGCCTTGCCAAAGAATCGACGTTTCGCAGGATTAAGCAAACAGAAGGCTGGCCGACCCACTATACGTTTCAAAGACGCCCTGCGCTTGTCGGCCGCCCAATACGTCGCCGAAGCATGAAGGATGGAGATCGACTTGGCCGGCTGGAACCCGTTCACTCGTAAGGCGGCGATGAAGAAGTCGCGCGTCGACCCGGCGCCGGCCGCTCTTTCCAAGCCTGTGGCAAGCGAAACGACCCGGCGGGCACAGGAACTCAACCCCCTGCCCCGGTTCAATACGACCGCGAGCGATCAGGTCAGCGGACGCGGGCATGACCGTTTCAGCGCACTCCGCGCGAAGCTGCGGCACGCCTTTACGCCTTCGCAGCCGGTTGGAGATCGCAAGCTTTTTGCGGGTCGCGAGGAGGTATTGAAAACGATTATCCGCGCGATTGAGGACCAACGTCTGCACGTCGTGATCTATGGTGAGCGCGGGATCGGCAAGACATCGCTCATGCATGTCCTCACGCAGGCTGCAAGCGAAGCACGGTACATTGTCGTTTATACCTCATGCGGCGCCAATTCGACGTTCGACGACACGTTCCGCGCCGCGGCCGCCGAGATCCCCCTGCTGTTCCATTCGGGCTTTGCGCCCACCACGACCGAGGCCGAGACGGGAGCGTCCCTTGCCGACCTCCTCCCCAATGAGGCGCTGACGCCGCGGAAATTCGGAGATCTGTGCGCCAAGCTAACCGGCACCCGGGTGTTGATCATCCTTGATGAGTTTGATCGCGCCGGTTCCGGTTCGTTCCGGCGTGACGTCGCGGAGTTGATCAAGAACCTCTCTGACCGGCTCGGGCGTGTGCAACTCGTCCTGGCCGGTGTTGCGGCCGACCTTACAGAGTTGGTCGAGCACATCCCTTCGATCCGCCGCAACATCTTCGCGATGCGGATCCCTAAGATGAGCGAAGTCGAGGTTCTACAGATTGTCGCCAACGGCGAGCGAGAAACCGGCCTAAAGTTCGATAAGCAGGCCAGTGTCTTTGTCGTCGAAGTGTCGCGGGGCTCTCCCTACATCGCAAATCTGATATGCCACCACGCTTGCCACGCCGCGCTCGATGGCCAGCGTAGCTCCGTATACGCCGCTGATGTGGCTAGCGCCGTCGACCGTGCGATCATCGAATATGAGGGACGCGTGCCAACGCCGGCGCAGGTCCACGTCCGACGGGTCTTTGACCAAGGTCGCCAGGACGCGCTGGCTATGACGGCCCGTGCCGCACTCGCCGGCGACGGAACGTTCGACGCGCTGGATATCGAAGCAGCGAGCGAAATTGCACTTCGCAAGGCGCAGGAGGCCATCGACGCGCTAGTCGATGAGCGACTTCTCGAACCGGTACCAACTGAAGCCGTACACCAACGCTATCGGTTCACTGAGGACGGTCTGCCGACCCTAATTTGGATGATCTGGGCTCAGCGGAACCTGAACCGCGAGGCGGCGCCAGTGCGCGCTACCGCAGCCGCGTCCTAACGTGGGCCGGGGCAGTGGCCGGCTCGCAATGCGAGCCGGCCACCTGTCGTCATTTCGCGTCAGGCGCCCCACCGACGGCGGGCGCCGGAGCCGCAGGTTGCGCACTCGCTGTCGGCGCTGACGGCGACGCAGCTTTGCTCGGCGCCTTCGGAGGGGCCGGTTTGAAGGCCGGGTTGTACGTAATCTTACTCTCCGCGGCTTTGCGCATGCCCTCAATCTGCTTGCCCACGGTCTCGCCGGCGCGTTGCTGCCGCAGAACGTTCTGCGCGTAACTCACGGCGACGTCACCGGTCAACGGAACCGAACGTGACCCCGTGATCTGGTTGAACAGTAGTCGACCTCCCTGCGGGATGACGAAAATCTCCCCGTCAGGCAGCGCTAGAATTCCAGTCAGCAGACGTGGATCGGCCGTGAGTGTATCGAACACGGCGGCATTCTGCTGATACGGAACCCCTTCTTCATCCAACAACGTCTTGACCTCGCCTAGCGTCTTCAGCGGGCGCAAACGATCCGGTGTGATCTTGTTTGGTGCGGCGATAACTTGATCTACAACCAGGACCTTGCGCTCGGCGAAGCGGGTCGGATTCGCTGAGACGTAATCCTGCGCTTGCTGCTTAGTAGGCGGGGCGATCTTCGACGCGAGTTTGCGCTGATAGAGCTGTGCAAGCAGGGTCTCGCGGTAGCGGTCCACTTGCAGCGTATAATCGGCGCCCTTGTCGAGCTTCTCTTTACGCGCTTCCTGCGCGAGCATTCGACGGAGAATAATGCGCTGAAGAGCCTGTTGTTGGGCCGCCTTCATCACCGCAGGATCACGGGAGCCGAAACCACCAAGCTCTGCCCGAAGCTCGAGGCTGGTGATCTCCTCGCCGTCAACGGTAGCGACAACCTGGCCTGTGGGTTTGTCTCCCGCGACAAGCTTCTTCACACGGTCGCAACTCGAGACCATTAGGCCCGCGCTGACGGCGACCGCTAATACGACCATTCTTGACTTCACTTGCCTCTCCCTGGTGACTACGGCACGGCGTCGCACTCGGCCTGACAATGCACTACCTTCGTGTGCATGAAGTAATGGTATTCCGGCCAGTTGAGAATGCAGTTGCTGACCTCGCCGCTATCGTTCTTCGCCCGATTGGACCTGCGCGGGGTTCCCAACTACGTAGGCCCCGGGCGGCACGTCCCTGACCACGACTGCGCCAGGCGCAACCACCGCGCGATCACCTACCTCTACGCCGGGCATCACAATCGAGCGGGGACCGAGCACACAACCCTCGCCGATCCGCGTGTCCAGATAGATTCCACGCGTCATATCGTGAGTAAGGACAACAGCCTCCTCTTCAATGACGCTTCCGGCCGCGATATGTATGCCTCTTGGCCAAGTCCGGTCGATCAGGGCTGTAGGAGCGATCCTCGCCGACGGATGGATATCCATCCCCCAAACATGAATCTGGACGAGGCGAATTATGCGCCTCTTCAGACCGTCGATCACAAGACCCCCCGATTGTTTCCACCGCTCAGACGTGCGTGCAAATGTCAGCACGACGCAAGGAACCGAAAATGGCCCTGAGATCGTTAAATCAGCTTCGCACCTTTAGGAACACTCTCATACTGCTGCGGAACCGTTGGCTGACAAGCCGCATGGGCATCGTCTTCGGTCAAGGCGTCAGCATATCGCTATCGGCAAGATTTCGGTCAAACCAGAGGGGCGACATCGTCGTGGGAGATGACACCCTCATCGCCTTCAAGACTCTGTTTCTCACCCGCGACCACCGTAGTGGCGACGTAAAGCCGATCCGGATCGGATCGCGATGCTTCATAGGCGGCGGTAGCACCATCCTCCCCGGTGTTAGCATAGGGGATGAGTGCATCGTCGGCGGGGGCTCGGTGGTGTTTACCGATGTCCCGGCGCGCTCGATCGTCGTCGGGAACCCTGCCCGTGTGCTTCGCGGCGATATCGAGGTAGGTCGGCTCGGGCGCCTGAAGGGCGCCGACGAGAACACGCGCGTGATGTACCGGTAGCGATCCTCATCCGGGGCTGCTAGACGCGAGTCCCCGCAGGTAGCGCCCGTACTCGCTCTTGCCCTGGAATTCGGCCGACTTCATGAGCTCGGCCGAGTCGATCCAGCCGTTCTCGAAGGCGATCTCTTCCAGGCAGCCGATGCGCAGGCCCTGGCGCTGTTCGAACACGCGGATCAACTCGCCGGCCCCGATCAGGCTGTCGTGCGTGCCGGCGTCCTCCCACGCGAAGCCGCGACCCAGCAGTTCCACGTGCAGCTTGCCTTCCTGCAGGTAGACGTCGTTCAGGGCGGTGATCTCGAGCTCGCCCCGGGCGGAGCGCTCCAGCGTCTTGGCGATCTCGCTCGCGCGGCCGTCGTAGAAATAGAGGCCCGTGACCGCGTAGTTCGACTTCGGTTTCGCCGGCTTTTCCTCGATGGAGAGCGCCTTATTGTCGGGCGACAGCTCCACCACGCCGTAGCGCTCGGGATCGTGCACCGGGTAGCCAAACACCGTGGCGCCTTCCTGGCGCGCGTCAGCGTTCTTCAGCATCTGCACGAAGTTCTGGCCGAAGAAGATGTTGTCGCCGAGGATCAGGGTCGAGGGCTCGCCGCCCACGAACTCTTCGCCCAGCAGATAGGCTTCGGCGAGGCCGCCCGGCGTCGGCTGGATCACATATTCGAACCGCACACCGAACCGCGAACCATCGCCCAGAAGGCGCTTGAAGCCCGCCTGGTCCTCGGCCGTGGTGATGATCAGGATCTCGCGGATGCCGGCCAGGAACAGCACCGACAGCGGATAATAGATCATCGGCTTGTCATAGACCGGCAGCAGCTGCTTGCTGACCGCGATGGTCAGGGGGTGCAGCCGGGTGCCGGCGCCGCCGGCCAGGACGATACCGCGCCTCATGCCTTCACCAGGCCCAAGCGGTCGGAATGGAACCCGCGCTCACGGATCCGTTCGACCCAAGCGTAGTTGTCCACATACCAGCGCACGGTGTCCTCGAGACCCGCGTCCAGCGGCATCCGCGGCGTCCAGCCCAGCTCGCGCTCCAGCTTGGAAGCGTCGATCGAATAGCGGAAGTCGTGACCCGGACGGTCGGTGACGAAGGTGATCTTGTCGGCGTGGCTGGTGTTGGCCGGCGCCATCTTGTCGAGGTGGGCGCAGATGATCTTGATGACCTCGAGGTTACGCTTCGAAGCGTCGCCGCCGATGCAGTAGGTGTCGCCCAGCTTGCCCTTGGCCAGGACCAGCAACAGCGCCTCGGCATGGTCGTCAACGTGCAGCCAGTCGCGCACCTGGCGGCCGTCGCCATAGACCGGGATGGTCTTGCCTTCCAGCGCCCGGGTGATGACCGTGGGGATCAGCTTCTCGGGAAATTGGTAGGGACCGTAGTTGTTCGAGCAGTTCGTGATGACGACCGGGAACTTGTAGGTGTGCCCCCAGGCGCGGACCAGATGGTCGGACGCGGCCTTGGACGCCGAATAGGGCGAACGCGGGTCGTAGGGCGTCTCCTCGGTGAAGTCGCCGTCCTCGCCCAGGGCGCCGAACACCTCGTCGGTGGAGATGTGGTGGAAGCGGAACGCGTCCTTCCGGGCGCCGTCCAGCTTGTTCCAGTACGCGCGGGCCACCTCCAGCAGGATCGCCGTGCCCAGGATATTGGAGCGCACGAAGTCCAGCGGCCCTTCGATGGCCCGGTCGTTATGGCTCTCGGCGGCCAGGTGCATCACTGCGTCGGGCTGATGTGTCTCGAACACCGCCTCCACCTTCGCGCGATCGCAGATGTCGACGTGTTCGAACGCGTAGCCGGGCTGGCTCGCCACGCTCTCGACGTTGTCCAGGTTCGCCGAGTAGGTCAGCGCGTCCAGGTTCACGACCTGATGGCCATCCGCAATGGCGCGGCGCACGACCGCAGACCCGATAAAGCCTGCTCCGCCCGTAATCAGGATCTTCAATGACGCCCCCGGCGCTGCAAACGACGGCCCTCCTTACTATGAAAGGAGGCCGGTTCAAGGCGGTTGGTTATGGGTCATCACCCGCTAACGACCGGTGACCAGATTCAGATCGAGCTTCGCCGGCGTCTCGTCCGCCGGCCGCCCGTGCCGGCGCTCGATGTCCTTCTGGAGGGCTCGCGCGGCGAAGGCGTGGCCGGTGAACAGGGTGTCGATCGCCCAGCCGATCAGCGGCACGCCGGAGGCGACACTGTCCAGGCCGAGATAGGCGGCCATGCGCCCGATGGTCTTGCGCGAGGCGCCGGCCTGGACCGCCTCGGTGAGAAGCAGGGCTGCGGCGCCCACGGAATAGACGGTTCCCGCCACCGGCACCCACGCGAGCACGCCGTCGACACCCAGGCCCCACGGGCCGAAGCCGACCACGCGGTCCGAGAGCTGCTTCACCCGTTCGGCCCGCCGCCAGGCCCGATGCGCGCGGTCACGGTCTTCGTCCATGGGCAATGAAAGCCCCTCCTCCGCGGCCGGTTCCCGCTAGATCATGTCGCCGGCGGCGGCGTCGAGCAGCAGGAAGACCCGCCCGCCTTCCGCCGCCAGCATGCCCGACAGCAGCAGGCCCGCCGGATCCCGCTGAACGGTGTCGTCGATCAGCGTCTTGTACCGGCGCAGGTAGACCTCGGTGCGGCGCTTCACGTCGTCGTCGGTGAAGAGACGGCGGGCGATCCGGCGCGTGGCCGCCGGCGCCAGCTTGCGCACCACCTCGCGGCCGCCCTCGCGGTCGCCGGTCTGCAGCGCGGCCGCGATCTCCTCGATGCGCGCGCCGGGCAGCAGCTTCGCCGGATCGACGCCCATTCGGGCCAGCTCGGCGCCCAGCACGTCCTCCAGCCGCTCGCCCTCGCCGTCCGCCCCGTCCAGCGAGGCCAGCAGATCCTTCCACGTCCAGGTCTCGCCGCCCTCGTCGCCATCTTCGGCCTCGGCTCCGGCCGGCGCGGCAGGCGGCCCACCCGCGGCCTCGAACACCGCCGAGAATTCCCGGTCGGTGGCGGTCGGCGTCAGGCGGATCCGATTGCGCAGGCCGATCCGATCGGCCAGCGCGGCGCCGGCCGGCTCGACGGGCGTTTCCAGCTCGAGCGTCTCTTCGATCTCGGCCTCGGCGGACGGAAGCGGGGGGGCCTTCGCCTTGCGAACCGGCGGCGGCGGCGGCGCGACAGGCGACGCTGCGACGGGGGGCGCCGCGACGGCCGCCACGCCCATCAGCTTCACCGCCTCGGACAGCATCTCGAAATTGCGACGCACGCGGTCCTGGAAGGCGGCGTCGATGGCCTGGGCCTCCTCGGCCGTGCGGCGGGCCTGGGCCATCAGCTCGTCCATCCCGTCCGCCACCGCGGCCCGAACGCGATCGGCCTGGCCGGCGGCCGCGGCCGGCAGTTTCGCCGCGCGCTCTTCCAACTCCGCCATCATCGCGGCCAGTTCGTCCAGGGTGGCCCGCGCCGCCTTGGCGCCGTCCTCCAGCTTGCGCGCCGTGACGGCTCCCGCCTCCTCGACCATCCGGGAGGATTGCTCGACCAGCGCCCTCGCCTCCTCCAGCCGCGCCTCGAACACCTGGTTAGCCTTCTGGCCCGCGCTGAAGGCGGCCTCGGAAAGCTGGTCGACCTGCTCGCGCGCGGTTCCGGCGTGGCGGGCGGCGGCGGCTCGGGTCTCCTCCGCGGCCTTGGCCAGGGCCTCGATGGCCGCGCGGGTCTGGGCCTCCAGCTGCGCCCGCTGCTCGGCGGCGGCGGCCGACACCGCCTCAAGCGACTGCAGCGTCGACTGGCCGAACTCCTCGCGCTCGGCCTTGGCCGTCTCGGCGATATCGCGGAATTGCAGCGCCGCATCCGACATCAGGCGGCGAAGCTGCTCTCCGCCCGTGAGCGCGCGTTCGCTCATCTCGGCGGCGGACGCGCGCGCCTGGTCGATGAACTGCCCCAGGGTGGCCGCGTGGGTGTCGGCATTTGCGGCGAACGCCTCGTGATCGCCTTTGAGCGTCTGGCTCAAGGCCACGAGGGCGGCGCGCTGCTCGGTCAGCCCGGCTTCTACCGCCCGCACCTGGTCGGCGACGCCGAGGCCGGCCGTCTCGAGACGGGCGATGTGCCGGGTGAGGTCCTCGCCCGCCGTGCGCGCGACGTCGCTCGCCTCTCCGGCGGCCGCCGCCAGATCGGCGGCCCGGGCCTGGAGGGCGTCTTCGGCCTCGCGGATCTGGGTCTCGGCCACGCCCGTGGCTTCGGCGATCATCCGGGCCTGCTGTGCGACGGCATCGGTTACCCGGTTGGCCTGGGCGTCGAGGCTCTGGGCCAAGGCTCCCATTTCGGAGCGCTCACGGCCGAGGGTGGTCGCCAGCTCCTGCGCGGTGCGCGCCGACTGGGCGGTGGCCCCGGTGAGCTTGTCGGTCTCGAACGCGAGGGCTTCGCGCATGGCGAGCAGGGTCTCGCGCGCCTCCTCCGCGGCGGCGGCGGCGCGCTCGATCTCTTCGCGGACCGCCAGGGTGACGTCGCCGGCGCGGGCCGCAGCGGCGACCGCGGGGGCCAGCATGTCCTCGGCCATCGCCCGGGCGCGCCGGGTCTCGTACCCCAGCTTCTGCGCCTGGCGGATCAGGTAGGCGGCGCCCAGGACGAAGATGGCCGGACCGACGGCGAGCAGGGCGAAGACGGTCAGCGCGAAGGCGTCGTCCTGAAGCGGGGCGACCTTGTTGCGATATCCCACCGCGAAGGCGATGGGGGCCAGCGCCCAGAGCGCCGCCACCGCAAAGGCGATCAGCCACGTCGGCCAGCCCGACGGCGGGGGATCGGCCGGGTCGAGCGCGGCATAACCATCGGGCTCGCCGGACGCCGTCACGGCCCGCGCGCCGGGCATCACCACCGCGTGGGCGCCGCGGGACGCTTCCATCGTCCGAAATCCGACCGGCTCGGACGTCTCCATAGGCTCGGTCGCCATGTTGGCCGCCTCAGCCGCGTGGGGATCCTCGTCCGGGCCCCCGAAGTCCATCGGTCGCGGCCGCTTGGAGAACCTCATCTACGCCCGTTCCTTCCGACTGTCCGGCCAGCGCGCCCATGGCGCACACCTATCCAGGGGCGCAGGATTACCCTCGGCGCGAGCCGACGCAAACAGGCGGAACGTCTCAGACCCGCGCTTTGCGATATCGCAGGCCTTGAAGCCGCGTAACTGCAGACGCTGCGGATCGCCGCAAGTTCTCGACGGATCCGTTTGATCTCTTGTCGCCTGGTCCATTCGCCAGTTGGGCGCGGGCCCCCATCCGCGCTCGTTGAGAGGCTTTGGCCCCGTATCGGACGTGGCGTACCAGGGTGCTGCCAAATGGGAATAGGGGAAGGCGAGCGCGTCGCGGCGTCCCGACGGCGATCGACCGACATGAAGGTGGCCGCAGATGCGGTAGGCTGACACCTTCCCTCATGGGTAAAGTGTGTATCCAGCATCATCGCTCGCGCGAACTCCGACACATGCTGCACAAGTACATGGAGGCCTTGAGCAGCTCGCTAGGGCGATCGGCGGTGTGTCTAACGCCGGAAGCTTCGGATCAGCAGGATGAGGCCGGTGAGGGCCAGCCAGGTGGCGGCGGCGGCGGCAGTGACGACCAACGGGTGGTTGAAGGTCTGGCGCTGGCCGTAGTCCATGATGTGCAGCATCCAGGCGATGTCCCACAGGCGCCAGGTGTCGGTCCTGACCCCCACGACTTCGCCGTTGGCTTCCGACACCAGAAGCGTGCTGCGGTCCTTGTCGGCGAACTCCACACGCCAGACCGGCAGCGGCGCGTCGCGGGTTTCGGGCGTGGGCTGGGCGATGCGCCGCACCGATCGGACCGGGGCGTCGCCGCTGTAGCGCGCGACCGCCAGCGCCCGAGCCTTCGCGGCGTCGATGACGATCCGCCGGCCGTTGACGGCATCGAGCAGCACGACGGCGTCGGGGGTCGTCGCTTCATACACATAGGTGTCGAACAGCGGCTTCAGCTGCAGCCTCAGGATCGGCGCCCCGACACGCTCGGCCACCGACGCCAGCGGCAGCGGCGCGGCGGGCGCTGGGATCTGCGCCACCGGCAGTATCGCCGCCTCGCCGCTGACCGCGCTGGAATCCAGCAACGCCATGAACGCCCCGCTGCCGGCCCACAGCAGGACCTGCAGGCCCAGGATCAAGCCGAGCCATTTGTGAAGACTGCGGATTACGAACAAGGTGGCGGTCTCACGCAACCGCACCGCGCCGGCGGCGCCGGCGGCGGAAGCTGTAGAATAGGAGCCAGCCGCCGGTGACGGCCGACCCCACCGCCAGCCAGGTGAAGGCCCTGAGCAGCGGATTGTTCACGTCCGTCCGCCCCTCGTAGTCCATGATGTGGAGCATCCAGACGACGTCGAACGCGCGCCACAGATCGTGCCGGCGCGACACCAGTTCGCCGGTCTGGGGCGAGATGTAGAACGTCGGCCGCCAGGCGCCCTCGAACTCCACCCGCCAGATCGGCGTCGCCCGGCCCTGGATTTCCAGCGGCGCCTTGGTGAGCAGCGTGGCGCTGACGATCTCGCCATCCTCCGCGAACAGCGCCTTGGCCCGGGCCCGCGCCTCGGCCTCGCCCAGCGGCGACAGTTTGCGGCCACTGCGGGCGTCGAAGAGCGCCCGGCCCGCCTCGGCGTCGACCACATAGACCGGCCGGCCGGCCTGGACCTCCAGCCGGGCGCTTTTCAGGCCCGGCGCCAGGTGCGCGAGGTGCGCCGGCTCGACCAGGCCCGCGACGGGAAGCGGCCTTGGCGGGACCGCCTTCACCAGGCGATCGCCGTGGATGATGTCGATATGGACCGCGGCCATGTAGAGGCCGCCGAGCATCCAGAGGACCGCCTGGATCCCCACGACCAGAGCGAGCCACTTGTGAAGCCGGCGCGCCAGGGCCGGCCAGCGCAACGGCGGCCTAGAACCAGGCCCGGAGACCGGCGACGAACCGCGTGTCCTCGACATCTTCCCCCTCGGCGCGCGCGAAGTCGGCCGTATCGCCGAACTTGCGGCTCCAGACCACGCCGACATAGGGCGCGAACTCCCGCTTGATCTCATAGCGCAGCCGCAGGCCCAGTTCTGCATCGGAAACGCCGGATCCGACGGCGCGCGTGGGGATGTCCTCGGCCGCGAAGTTCACCTCGGCGCGCGGTTGCAGGACCAGCCGTTGCGCGAGGCGCAGGTCGTAGGTCCCCTCCAGCCGCCCGAGCAGTTCGCCCTTGTTCGACAGGAACAGGGCGCCCTCGGCCTCGAACCAGTAGGGAAGCAGGGTCTCGAAGCCGACGGTGGCGTAGGTCCGCTGCGGTCCGGGTTCGAAGTCGTGCCGCACGCCGAGCTGCAGGTCGGTGTAGACGCCGACGGCGCGCGAGTAGAGCGCCTGGACCTCGGCGTCGTCGACGCCATGGTCCCAGCTTCCCTCGCCCTCGGACTTCAGGACCAGGCGATTCAGGTCGCCGCCGTACCAGGCCTCGGCGTCCCAGTGGTAACCGCCGTCCGAGCCGAGCAGCGCCTCGGACAGGTTCAGCATGACCTTGGACAGGCGCGCCCCGCCATGCTCGCCGGCGAGGATGGCGCGGCCTCGGTCCATGGCGGCCGCGCCGAAGATCCGGTCGGCGGCGTTGTCCCTGGCGACGGGCGGAGCGGGCTCGGACCCCACGGGGAGATCGGCCCCGGTCTGCGGCGCAGCCATCGCGTGGCCGGCATGCGGATCGGCTAGCGCCGGGGCGGGCATCCGATGGCCGGCGTGAGGATCGGCCGGCGGCGACGCCTGCGGCATGGCGTGCCCGGCGTGCGGGTCGGCCGGCGCCGATATGCGGTGACCGGCGTGCGGATCCGCGGGCGGCGAAGCCTGCGGCATCGCGTGGCCGGCGTGCGGATCCGCCGCCGGGACGGGCTGCGCATGGTGAGCGTGCGGGTCGGGCGTCTGCGCCAGGGCGGGCGCGGCGGCGGCCAACGGCAGCAAGGCCAGGAGAATCAGGCGGCTCATGCGGCGCCTCCGTCGAGGGGGCGGACCTTGAACACCTGAAACATGCCGGCGTGCATGTGGTACATCATGTGGCAGTGGAAGGCCCAGTCGCCCCGCTCCGCCGTCACATCGAAACTCACCTTACCGCCCGGCAGGACGTTGACCGTGTGCTTGCGCGGCATGCGCCCCACCGGCCCGTGGACCAGCTCGAAGAAGTGGCCGTGCAGGTGAATGGGATGGGTCATCATGGTGTCGTTCACCAGGGTTACGCGCACCCGCTCCCCGTGCCGGAAGGTATAGGGCGGCGGGCGGTCGGACCATTTCCGGCCGTCGAACCCCCACATGAAGCGCTCCATGTTGCCGGTGAGCCGGATCTCCACGGCCCGGGAGGGCGCGCGGGTGTCGGGGTTGGGCTCCAGGGCGAGGAGATCCTTGTAGACCAGCACCCGGTGGCCGACGCTCTCCAAGCCCTGCCCGGGTTCGCCGGTGCGGTCCGCCGGCGAGGCCGCGATGGACTGGACGCCAGGGCCAAGCTGAAGCTGCGGCGCGTTCCGCGGGTCGCGCATGGACATCTCCATGCCGCCCATGGCGTCCGAACCGCGCACACGGGGCGGCGCCATGCCGGGCGCGGCGGACGACGCTGCGCCGTGGCCCATGGCGGCGTGATCCATGGCCCCATGCGCCATGCCGCCATGCCCCGCGCCGGCGCCCGCCGAGGCCCCATGGGCGTGGGCCGCCATGTCCATGCCCATGTCCTTCATGGTTCCCAGCGGCCGCGCGCGCAGCGGCGGAACCTCGGCCGTCATCCCGGGCCGCGGGGCCAAGGTCGCGCGGCCCAGGCCCGACCGGTCGACCGCCTCGGAGACGATCGTGAAGGCGCGGTCTTCGGTCGGCTGGACGATGACGTCGTAGGTCTCGGCGTTGCCGATCTGGAATTCGTCCACTTCGACCGGCTGCACGTTCTGCCCGTCGGCGGCCACGACGGTCAGCTTCAGGCCCGGGATCCGCACGTTGAAGATGGTCTGGGCGGCGGCGTTGATGAACCGCAGCCGCACCCGCTCGCCGGGCCGGAACAGGGCCGTCCAGTTGTCCTTCGGCCCGTGGCCGTTGATCAGGAACCGATACGCCGCGCCGGTGACGTCCGAGATGTCGGTGGGGTCCATCAGCATGCGGGACCACTCGATCCGCTCCTGCAGGGTCTGGTCCCGCCCCGCCAGCAGGCCGGCGACGGTCTGCTTCTGGTAGTTGAAGATGCCGCCCTGCTGCTTCAGCTTCTGGAAGATGCGGTGCGGGTGCAGGAAGCTGTAGTCCGACAGGACCAGCACGTGCTCCCGGTCGTAGGCCACGGGGTCCGCGCCCGCCGGGTCGATCACGATGGGCCCGTAATGACCCTCCTGCTCCTGCAGGCCGGAATGGCTGTGGTACCAGTAGGTCCCGCTCTGGATGATCGGGAACTCGTAGGTGAAGGTCTCGCCCGGCCGCACACCCGGGAAGCTGACGCCCGGCACGCCGTCCATCTCGAACGGCACCAGGAGGCCGTGCCAGTGGATGGAGGTGTCCTCATCCGTCAGCGCATTGGTCAGCGACAGGCGGACCTTCTGCCCCTCCTTCAGACGGATCAGCGGGGCGGGCACAGTTCCATTGATCGTGACCGCGTGTCCGGGTCGCCCGTCGACGGTGAGATGACTGCGGGCGACCGTCAGCTTGATGTCTTCACCCGAGAGCGTGGGGAGGGTCGCCAGACCCGGCGCCGCGCTCTGGGCCCATCCGGGGAAGAGAGCGGTCGCCGCAAGTCCGCCTCCGGCCAAGGTCGCGCCCCGCAGAAGCTGGCGGCGGCTCAAGGCGTCGTGCATCGTCCATCCTGGATCTGAACGGCCCCAGAGGGGCCCACTGGCGGGTATACGCACCGCGATCCCCCATCCCTCAAGCTTCGCCGGGTGATTTTTCGATTGGCCGAATGCGGGGCCTTCGACGCTGGTGCGTATACTCCGGGTGCAACCCCATGAGATCACGATGACCACTGCTCCCCGTAATGACCGCCTGTCGAAGAGCCGCCGGAGCCTGCTGGCAGGCGCCGCGGCGCTGGCCTTCGCCGGCTGCGCCCGGGCCGAGGCGCGCGAGCTGACGGTCTACAAGACGCCCTGGTGCGGCTGCTGCAAGGGCTGGGTCACGCACATGACCCGGTCCGGCTTCCGGGTGAAGGTGGTCGAGCTGGAGGATCTAGCGCCCATTCGGGAGCAGTATGGGGTCCCCTTCCGGCTGTCGTCCTGCCACACCGGCGTGGTGGGCGGCTATGTCGTGGAGGGCCACGTTCCCCCGGCCGACGTGGCGCGGCTGCTTCGGGAGCGACCGCGCGGCCTTGGCCTCACTGTCCCCGGCATGCCGATCGGATCGCCCGGCATGGAGCAGCCTGGCGGCGCGACCGAGCCATACGAGACGCAGCTGCTGTTGGACAGAACCGGCCGCACGCGCACCTTCGCCCGTCACGGCTGAGGTTGCGGTAAGGGGTTCGCGACCTGCGTGCGTA
Source organism: Phenylobacterium sp. RIFCSPHIGHO2_01_FULL_69_31 (assembly GCF_001824475.1). Lineage (GTDB taxonomy): Bacteria > Pseudomonadota > Alphaproteobacteria > Caulobacterales > Caulobacteraceae > Phenylobacterium. The sequence goes on from NZ_MHXN01000045.1 coordinate 72,261, forward strand.
TATCCGCTGAGGAACAGAAGGAACCTGCGCCATGGCCGACGATCTGGACCGGATGCTCGCCCGCCTTGCGCGTGAGGCCGGCCTTCAGGCGCCCGACGGGTTCGAGGCCCGCGTGCTGGCCGGCGTGGCCGCTCGCCGCGAGGCCCTTCGCGCCGGCCACGCCCTGGGACCGGCGCAGTTCGCAGCGGTGGGCCTCGCGCTGGCGGTCGGCGTGACGGCGGGCGGCCTCGCCGGTGTTCGCACGGTGGTCGGCTCGCACGGCTTCGACACGTTCTCGACCGCGACCCACCTGGCGCCCTCGACGCTGCTGGAAGGCGACGGATGACCTTTACGCCCAGACTTCTTCTCACCCTCGTGCTGTCGGTGATCGTCGCCTTTGCCGGCGCGTGGGCCGGCGCGAAGTACATGGTGGCGCGCACTCAGCCGGAGGCGCCGCTGCACGACCTCGTGCACAGGAAACTGAACCTGACGGCCGAGCAGGAGCGCCGCATCGATGAGCTGGAAAGCACCTTCGCGGTGCGCCGCCAGGCCCTAGAAGCCGAGATGCGGGCCGCCAACGCGGACCTCGCGCGCGCCATCGCCGCAGAGCATGCCTATTCGCCGGGGGTGCAGCAGGCCGTCGACCGATTCCATCGCGCGATGGGCGAGTTGCAAAAGGAAACGATCCTGCACGTGCTCGCCATGCGCCGGGTCCTGACGCCCGAACAGGCTGCTACCTTCGACGACACGGTGGTGAAGGCGCTGACCGAAGACGCCACGTGAGCCCGGCGGACGAGCCGACCGACGCCGACCTCGCCCGGGCGGCGGCGGCGGGCGATGAGCGGGCCTATGCTCGCCTCGTCGCGCGTCACAAGGATGGATTGCTTCGCCTGATCGGGAGGTACCTCGGGCGTCCGGACGAGGCGCAGGAGGCCGCGCACGAGGCGTTCATCGCGGCCTGGAGCGCCCTGCCCCGCTACGATACCGCCCGTCCCTTCGGGCCCTGGCTGCGGACCATCGCCATCAACAAGGCGCGCGACCGGGGGCGGCGACTGGCGTTTCGGCGGCTGTTGTTCGGCGACCGGCCGCCGGAGGATACCGCGGCGCGCCATCATCCCGATCCGGCCGCCACGCCCGACGAGGCCATCTCGGACTTGGAGCGGCTGCGCCTGCTGGAGCGGGCCATCGCTCAGCTTCCCGATGCCTTGAAAGCCCCGCTCGTGCTGACGGCGCTGGAGGGGTGTTCGCAACAGGAGGCGGGCGACATCCTCGGACTCACCCCCAAGGCCGTCGAGACGCGGGTCTATCGCGCCCGCCGCGTCCTGGCCGAAACGCTTGGGACAACCCTGCGGGCAGATCCCTGATCGGGCGGATCAGTGGGCGCGGGCCAGCGCCAGCTCCGGTTCGCGCGGCAGGCCGAACGCCCTCAGGCTCGCCGGCAGCCGTGCGCTCATCCGCGTCGCTTCGCGCATCGAGGCGAACGGCGTCGCCGACGCGGGATCGGCGACCCACACCATGCGGCCGACAGGGGTCATCTGAAGGTACTGGTCGATGTGGTGGCCGGTATCGGTCCTGGCGACCAGGGCGGGGGCGATCGGGGCGACGATGCTGGGCATGGCGGGGTCCTTCGTGTTGACCCACAGTCGCCGAGCCCCTGCGCCGTCGCCATTCGGGAGCTCCCCCTAGGTAGCGATACGGAGCGGGCGCAAGGCGGAGATCAGGCTCCGCGCTCGCGGATTCCAACGCCGTCGCGGACCTTGTCCGACGGAAAGACGACCACCCGCTCGCCGGGCTGCAATCCCTTGCGGATCTCGGCCTCATCGTCGGTCATGGCGCCCACGGTCACGGGCGAGAGCCGCGCGCGGCCGCCGACGACGCGGAACACCGCCCAACCCCGTCCCTCGCGAACCAGGGCGCCCACCGGGGCCTTCACCGCGTTCGCCTCGCGCCGCAGCACCACCCGTCCCCAGACCCGGTAGCCGGGCCCCAGGCGCGACCAGCGAGCGGGATCGCCGGCGAACTGGAGCAGGACGAGGACGCGCTGTTCCTCCACGCCAAGGGCCGAGACCTTGGTGAACCCCTGGGGCTCCACGCGGCGCACGATAGCGGGGATGGTCCCTTCGCCGCCCCAGTCGAAGATCTCGGCGGGCATGCCCTCGCGGACCCGCACGGCATCCTGTGTGAGAAACTCGATCGCCGCTTCCAGGCCGCTCTGGTCGCCGATCTCCACGAGCGGAGCGCCCATGGCCACGGTCCGCTCGCTCTCTTGCAGCACCCGCGTGACGTAGCCGGAGGCCGGCGAAGTGACGGGCACGGCCCGGCCGTCCGCCGCATCGGGACCCAGCAGCGCCGAGCGCGCAGCCGCCAGTTCGGAGCGGCGCACGATGAGTTGCGCGGCGGCGGCCCGCACGGCCGCCCGCGCCGCCCGGGCCCCGGCCTCTGCGGAATCCAGCGCCTGGCTGGCGGCGAATCCCCGCTCGGCCACGGTCCGCGTCCGGGCCAGGTCGTTGTCGGCCTTGCGCGCCTCTGCCGCGAGCTGGTCCTGCTGGGCGGCGGCGGCGGCGGCGCTAACCGCGGCCTGGGCGGCGGCCACCGCGGCCTGGGCCTGCGCCCGCGCGCGGGGATCGAGCAGGTCCGCGCTGGCGGGCCAGATGTGCGCGACGACCGTCTGACCGGCGGTGACGCGGTCGCCGACGTGCAGGGCGACGCGCTGCAGGCGGCCCGAGACCGGCGCGGCCACCACATAGGCCTCGCGGACGCGTGCGAAACCCTGGTCGGCGACGCTCTCGTCGATGGCTCCGCGGGTCACCGCCGCCACGTCGGCCTCCACCGGCCGGGGCGCGAACAGCATGGCGAGCGCGGCGGCCACCAGGCCCACGAGGACCGCCCCGATCGCCCACCGCACCCACTTGGTCTTGGCCATCGTCTATTCCCTCGTCTTCAGGACGGTCACGAGGTCGAAACCCCAGATGCGCCGCCCCACCAGCAGGGCGGCCAGGCTCACGGCCGCGAGATAGGCCAGGAGCGAGATTCCATAGCTGCGCGGGCCGATCACCGCGGGCAGGCGCATCTCGTCGCGCGAATAGGCCGCCACGAGACCGTGGGCGAGAGCCTGGCCGCCCAGCATGCCCAGGGGGATCGCCGCGAGCGCCAGGATCGCCAGTTCGCCCACCAGGATGTAGGCGCACTCCCCCTGCCCGAACCCCAGCACCCGCAGGGTCGCCAGGTCGCGGGCGCGCTCCGACAGTGCGATGCGGCTGGTGTTGTAGGCGACCCCGAAGGCGATTGCGGCGGCAAAGCTGACGTAGAAGCTGATCATCACGCGGAAGGCCTCGGCCATGGCCTGCCGCCAGTTGGCCACGGTGTCGTCGCGCGACGAAGAGCCGATGATCTGGGGGATCCCCTCGATGGCGCGATAGAACGCCGGCCGTGCGTCCGGCGCTACGAGGAGCTGGGCGCCGCTGGCCAGGTCGCCCTCGCCCATCAGGTGGTTCAGCTCGCGCCGGGGCATGTAGGCGGCAAAGCCGCTGTAGTCGCGGGCCAGGGCCGTCACCGGCAGGTCGGCCGCCGGTCCGGAGCCGTCGATCACCTCCACCCGCACGCTGTCGCCCGGCTCCAGCCCCAGGCGGGCGGCGAGCGCCTCGCTGATCACCAGTCCGCGCCCCTTGAAGGGGATCGGCCGGTCCAGCCCGTCCAGCGGCCGCTGAAAGCTGGCCCCGGGATCGAGGCCGACGATGCGGGTCATCTCCTCGCGCCCGCCGGCCTTGAGGCGCGCCGCCACGATGCGGACCGGCTCGGCGGCGAAAACGCCGGGAAGCCGCTGAACGCTCGCCAGCGCGGCGACGCTGCGCGCCTCTGCGAAGCCGACGGACTCGCTCCAGCGCTGGGTTCGGTAATAGGCCTGGTCGACGACCTTATCGAGGCTGTCGAACAGGAACTGTGTCCCCACCAGCAGGGTGAGGCTGGAGGCCAGGCCCAGGATGGCCAGCGTGGCCCGCATGGGAAACCGCTCCAGGTTCCGCACGATGATGCGCGTGGCCTGGTCGACCGAGCCGTCCCGCGCCACACGGTCCAACAGTCCCTCGCGATAGGCGGTCGGCCGGAGTGGTTGCATGGCGAGGGCCGGCGACAGCCCAGCCGCACGCCGCACCGCCGCCAGGGATCCCAGCATGGTCGCGGCGATCGCCACCCCCGCCGAACAGGCGAACGCGCCCCAATGGAAACGCGGCTCCAGCAGGGGAAACCGGAAGTACTCGCGATACTGGTCGACGATGGCCGCGGCCAGGCCGCCCCCCGCGAGGCCGCCGGCGATCGCGCCCGTCAGGCCGATCACCGCGGCGAGCCGCAGGTATGGGACCGCCGCCTCGCGGTCGCGATAGCCGAACGCCTTCAACAGGCCGATCTGCTCGCGTTCCGCCTCGACCAGGCGCGAAACCGTGAGGTGCACGAGCGCCGCGGCGATCACCAGGAAGATCGGCGGCAGAATCGAGGCCGAGGTCGAGAGCTCCTTCAACTCGGCGGCCAGGAAGGCGTGCGAGGCCTGGTCCTCGCGCGCATAGGCCGCCCGCCCCCCGTAGGGGGCGAGCATCCGGTCGAGGTCCGCAAGGACCGCGGGGACCGACGCCCCGGGGGCCACCCTGAGCGCGACTGCGTTCACCGCCCCGTTCATGCCGGCCGCCCGCTCGACGGCCGGCCGCGGCGCCCAGAATACGGCCTGGTGGGCGTCGTCGGGCATGAAGGACTCGGGCGCCGGCACATAGACGTACTCAGGCGACAGCGCCGCGCCGACGATGGTGAAGGTGAAGGCGCGGCCATCGATGACGGCGGTCAGCCGATCCCCCAGCCGGACCCTCGCCGCCTCCATGAAGGTCTTCAGCGCCACCGCCTCGTCGAGCCGGTTGGGGTCGGGCATCCGGCCTTGCGTCAGGGTGATCCGGTTGAGGGCCCGACGCTCGTCGTCGGGCAGCGAGATCACCCGTGCGATCGCCGGCCGCGACAACCCGGGAACGTCCATCAGGCCGCTCTCGAGGATGCGGGCGTCCACCGTCGTCACACCGTCCAGCCGCGACAGGTCGCGGGTCACGGACGCCGGCATACGCTTGGCCTGCGCGAAGACGTCGGCGAACCGGCTGTCGGCATAGAAGGCGTCCTGGGCGCCGGCCAGCGCCCGCTGCGCCGACAGCGACATCACCGCGACCGCGACGCCGCAGCCGACCAGCAGGGCGATCGCCATCACCTGCCACTTGAGGCGCCAGAGGTCGCGCAGGAGCTTGCGGTCGAGCGCCTTCACCAGCTCACCTCCCGCGGCGCGAGTTTCCGCGCGTTGGGCTGCACCTCCTGGATCCGCCCGTCGCGGAACCGGATCACGCGGTCGGCCATGCCCGCGATGTCGGTGTTGTGCGAGACGATCATGGCGGTCGCGCCGACGTCGCCGGTGACGTCCACGATGGCCTCCAGCACCTGGACGCCGCTGTCGCTGTCGAGGGACCCTGTCGGCTCGTCGCAGAGCAGCAACTCCGGCCGCTTGGCGATGGCGCGGGCCACGGCCACGCGCTGCTGCTGGCCGCCTGAGAGCTGAGCCGGGAAATGGTCCATCCGATCCGCCAGCCCGACCCGCGCAAGGGCTTCCTCCGGGGACATCGGGTCCGTGGCGATCTCGGTTATCAAGGCCACGTTCTCGCGGGCCGTCAGGCTGGGCACCAGGTTGAAGAACTGGAAGATGAAGCCCACGGAGCGCCGCCGGTAGCGCGTGAGCTCCGTCTCGCTGGCGCCGGTCAGTTCGAAGTCGTGGAAGCGCGCGGATCCGGAACTCGCCCGGTCCAGGCCGCCCAGGATGTTGAGCAACGTCGACTTGCCCGAACCTGAGGGTCCCAGCAGCACCAGGGTTTCGCCGGCCAGGATCTGCAGATCGACGCCTCGCAGCGCATGCACATCGCCCGCCCCGGTGCGATAGACTTTGCTGAGGCCGCGGACATCGAACGCGACCTTCGGACCGGGCGCTGGAGGGGCGGTCGCCATCTTTGCTCCCTAGCGGCCTGGTTCCGCTGCGCCTTGACCTCGCGCAACGGCGCGCCGCCGTCCTGCCTAGTCGCCGGGAGACAGCCGCACCGAGGCCTCGGCCAGCCGCCGGTACAGCCTGCGCCGGCGCGCCAGGGGCTGCCAGTCGTAGAGAAAGATCTGGATCGGCCGCCAGTTGGCCACCCATCCAAGGATGATCAGGCCCTCGTCGAACACGCGGCCGAGGTAACCGCCCAGCAGTTCACCCAGGATCCGGCCAAGGACGACGGCCACGGCCAGGACGGCCAGCCCCACGCCGAGCGAAGCCCGTCCCACGCGGAACAGGTCGCGCAGTTCCCAGCCGATCACCTCGGCGCGATAGGCGAAGTAGTTGCGGATCGCATCGCCGATGTGGGCCGCGTCCTCGCGCTCGGCCTGCGCCGCCGGAAGGTGGACCAGGATCTCGATCGGGGCGTTCGGCATCTCGCCCGCCCAGCCGACGACGTATTCCTCCACGCGCTCGTCCAGATCGCGCTCGCGATAGGGCAGCGGATCGAGGTTGTGGAACAGCTGGCCGATGTCATGGATGCGCAGTTCGATGGGCCGCGTACGCCGGGCCGCGCCGGACGACCGGTCTTGCGGCGACGGCCGCACCTTGTCTGTCATGGCTCGATCCTCGGGCAAGCCGCGAAGCTGGCGTTGACCGCGATCAACTCCGCTGGCGGCCCTTGGCGCGCATCGCCAGGCCCGCGGCGATGGCGAGTTGCGCCTTCGCCGCCGCCAGAGCCTCGGCGAGCTTGTCCGCCCGCTCCGGCGAGCGGGTCAGCCGCTCGGCCGCCTCCAGATAGATGCCGAGTGCGGTCAGCGTTCCCACGAGGTCAGGCGCGACTGCGGGCCCAGCGGCGACGTTGGGAATTTCCGGGGCCTCTGCACGGGACGGCCCCCGCGTCTGTCTCTGCTCGCTCACGCCGCGGCCTCCAGAACGCATCGACACCATCTAGCGCACCGAACACCCAAGGTCGCAAGCACCGGTTGCGCCCGAGGACCACGGCGGGTCAGCGCCCATCCGGCATCAGGCCAAGCTGTCTGCCGACGATGCGGTCCAGCAGCCGTTTGGGCAGGTGTTCCCCCATGAAGATCCTGAACATGTCCGCCGCGACCGTGTAGCGGACCTTCGGCTTCTGCGCAGTCAGGGCGTGGTGGATGACCTCGCCGACTCTCTCGGGCGGCAGGCCCGCGCGCCCGAGCTGCAGCATGTAGGCGCGGATGCGGTCCAGGGCGGCGGCGTATGGCGTGTTGGCGTAGCGGCTCACGTCGACCTGGTCGGCCTTGTCCCAGATCGGGGTCGCGACGGCGCCGGGCGCCACGACGATCACGTCCACGCCGAACGGCAGCAGCTCGCGCCGCAGCGATTCCGACAGGCCCTCCAGCCCGAACTTCGAGACGTTGTAGGGCGCCATGAACGGGTTGGCGGTGCGCCCGCCGACCGAGGAGATGTTGACGATCCGGCCCGGGTCGCGAACGGCCGGCGTCCGCGCGCCGAGGAGCGGCGCGAAGGCCTGGGTCGCGATCACCACCCCGGTCAGGTTGACCTCCAGCTGATGCCGGAACTCGTCGACGGGCAGGTAGAGCAACGGCCCGGCCACGGCGATCCCGGCATTGTTCACGAGACCCGCCAGGGTGGCGCCCGAGAGCGCCGCCTCGACCTGCGCGGACGCCGCCTGGGCCGCCTGCGCGTCGGTGACGTCGAACACCAGGGGCGTGAATGCGTCCCCGAACTCGGCCTTGAGGCGGGCGCCGTCCTCGACCTTCCGCACGCTGCCGAAGACGTGGAAGCCCTTCGCGACGAGCACGCGCGTCGCCCCCAGTCCGATCCCCGTCGAGACTCCCGTGACCACCACAGATCGCACCACCACCGCCTCCCGCCTCATTGTTGTACGGCCAAGCTCACACGGGCCCCGCCAAGGGTTCAATCCCCTTCCCTGCAAAGGGAATCGGGGGCTCTATCCCCGCCTCCATCGCCTCAGAGGTCGATCGCCGCATGAGTCCCGCCGACATCGTCCTCGCCATGGCCGCCGTGTTCCTCGGCGGCCCGACGCTCTGGTCGCTGGCGATGATGGTCCGCAGTCCGCGATGGTCGGGGCCGCGCTCGGCCTGGGATTGGAGCCTCAGCCTCGCCTCGGCGCTCGCCTACGCCCTGGCCTTCAACATCATCTTCTTCATCCAGGAACTGTTCCTGGTGGTCCCGAAGGCGCTGACGCCGGGGCTCAAGCCCACGCTCTTCCACAACAACCATAGCTGGACGGGCCAGAACCCGCTCGCCGAACTGTTCCAGGGAACGGGAGCCCTGGCGACCGTCATCGCCGGCGTCGCCTTCGCCGTCTGGGCCACCCGGCGGGCGCCGCGCGCGCTGGGCCTGCGCCTGTTCGTGACCTGGATGGCGCTGCTGGGCCTGCTGGAAGCGCTTCCACAGGTGCTGATCGGCACGGTGATCCCGCAGAACGACGTGGGCCGGGCGATGACCTATCTTCAGCTCCACGAGGTTGCGAAGGTCGCGGCCTCCGCCGGCGCCCTGGCGGCCATGGCGCTGGCGTGCGGGCTCGCCACCCCGCTCGTCCTTAGCCTGGTTCCGGGCGCCGAGGCCCAGGGGCCGCGCGGCCGGGCGCGCACGGTGTTCCGCTATGCCGTCCTGCCGGCCTTGCTGGCCGTGGCGCTGATCGTCCCCTTCCGCCTGCCGGGCGCGCCGATCGAGGTGCTGTTCCCGCCGGCGGTGGCGACGCTGGTCGCGGCGACCTGGCTGCAGGCCTGGTCCTGGCACGCGCCGCGCGCACCCGCGGGCGCCCCATCGCGAAGCTGGACCCTCCCCAGCCTGCTGGCGGCGCTGATTGCGCTCCTGGCCATTTTCCAGATCGCCCTCCGCCCCGGCGTACCGTTTTTCTGAGCCGCGAGGCAGCGCCGTCGACTCCGTTCTGCGAACATCGATATGCTTTTTGGTAACATTCCGCCGCGGCAAGCGACGGTTTCGTGACAACGGCGCCACAGGTCACCGCAAGAAAGCCCGCCGAACGCCGCAATCCCTTTGCCCATAAGGGATTGCGCCCGCTACGCGCGCGTCTCCGAGCGAAGATCCTGCACCTCCCCATAAGCAGGGCCGCATCGGGGAGAACGGACCGAAATGAAATCTGGAATGCTGTTCCGCACGTCGGCGCTCGCCGTCGTGCTGGCGGGCGCGTTTGCGTCCACCATCCAAGCCCAAGAGGCTGCCGCGGATCGCGAGATCGAAGAGATCGTCGTCACCGCCCAAAAGCGCGAGCAGAGCCTGCAGGACGTGCCGATCGTGGTGACCACGGTCAGCGGCGAACTGCTGCAGGACGCGGGCGTGAAGGACATCCGCGACCTGACCGTGCTGACGCCCGGCCTGACCGTCACCTCGACGTCGAACGAAACCATCGTCACCGCCCGCGTCCGCGGCGTGGGCACCGTGGGCGACAACCCCGGCCTGGAAAGCTCGGTCGGCGTGGTGATCGACGGCGTCTATCGCCCCCGCAACGGCGTGTCGTTCGGCGACCTGGGCCAGGTGAGCCGCATCGAGGTGCTGAAGGGCCCGCAAGGCACCCTGTTCGGCAAGAACACTTCGGCCGGCGTCATCAACGTCATCACCGCCGGTCCGACCAAGGACTTCCAGGCGGAAGCCGAAGCCACCTACGGAAACTTCGACCAGATGGGCGTGACCGGCTCGGTCAGCGGCCCGATCAGCGACAAGGTCTCGGCCCGCCTGTTCGCCGGCACGCGCCAGCGTGACGGGTACCAGGACATCATCGTGGGCCCGGGCCCGCGCACCAAGACGCGCGACAACGACCAGAACTTCTACACCGTCCGCGGCCAGCTCGAGGTCGAGGCTACCGACGACGTGAACATCCGCTTCATCGCGGACTACACCAAGCGGGACGAGAACTGCTGCGTCGGCACCCAGCTCTTCGTGGGCCAGGCCGCGAACAGCCGCGGCAACCTGATCAACGCGGTCCGTCCCGGCTCGCTGGACCTGACCTCCACGCCGTTCGACCGCCAGGGCTACGCCAACCGCGCGACCAGCCAGGACGTCGAGGATATGGGGCTCTCGGGTGAGCTCAACTGGAACCTCGGCAACGGGATGCGCCTGACCGCCATCACCGCGGTCCGCAACTGGCGCTCCGAGACCGGGCAGGACAGCGACTTCACCGCCGCCGACCTCGTTTATCGTCCGGCGGACGGCTCGAACTTCGTCGAGTTCGGCCAGTTCAGCCAGGAACTGCGCCTGGCCGGCGAAGGCCTCGACGGCAAGCTCAACTGGCTGGTCGGTGGCTTCTACGCCAAGGAAGACCTGAAGACCCGCTCGGTCTTCAAGTACGGCACGGACTACTATGCCTACTTCGCCGGCCGCGTTCTGGGCGGCGTCCCGGCCCTCATCGGCCTGACGCCTGGCACGGTGCTGCAAAACGGCGCCGGTTCGGACGACCGCTACAAGCAGGAAGGCGAGACCTTCGCCCTCTTCACGAACAACAGCCTGCAGATCACCGAGCAGCTGGAACTGACCGTCGGCCTGCGCTTCACCCGGGACGAGAAGTCGCTCCGGTCGCAGTACAGCACCACGGGTTCGACCTGCGATCAGGGCGAAGCGGCCTTTGGCACGCTCGCTGGCCTCCTCGGCCAGGCCACGGCTTCCACGATCGTCGGTGGCCTCTGCCTGAACGCCCAGAACAACGACTTCGACGCCCTGGGCCGCTACACGCAGAAGAACACCGAAGAGGAGTTCTCGGGGACGGCCAAGCTGGCCTACCGCTGGAACCCGGACGTCATGACCTATGCCTCGTACTCGCGCGGCTACAAGGCGGGCGGCTTCAACCTCGACCGTGAGCAGGCGATCGTGGTGACGGCGGCGGGCCCGAACTTCACGGCCGACGGCGACACCGGCTTCAAGGGCGAGTTCGTGGACAGCTACGAGCTCGGCGCCAAGACCAGCTGGCTCGACCGCACGCTGCTGCTGAACGTCGCGGCGTTCTACCAGAAGTTCACGGACTTCCAGCTGAACACCTTCGTCGGCACGGCCTTCGTCGTGGAGACCCTGCCGAAGGTGGTGTCCAAGGGCGTGGACCTGGACTTCATCTACCTGCCGCCGATCGACGGCCTGACCCTCCAGGGCGGCGTCACCTACGCCGAGACGGAGATCGGGAAGTTCGCGGCCGCGGACCTCATCAATCCCACCCGCTTCAACAGCCTGCGCCGCCTGCCCGGCGCCCGGCTGTCGTTCGCGCCGCTGTGGTCGGCCTCCCTGGCCGGCACCTACGAGCGTGAGGTGGGCAACGGCCTGAAGTTCAAGGCCAACCTCTCGGGCAAGTTCACCTCGAGCTACAACACCGGCTCCGACCTGCATCCCTCGAAGCTGCAGGACGAGATGGTGCTGGTGAACGGCCGCATCGGCCTGGGCTCCGAGGACGAGCGCTGGATCGTCGAGCTGTGGTCCAACAACCTGTTCGACAAGGACTACGTCCAGGTCGGCTTCAACGGGCCGTTCCAGGTGGATGAGAACAATGACGCCGTCAGCGTCTACGACGCCTTCCTGGGCGCGCCGCGCACCTACGGCGTGACCCTGCGACTGAAGTACTGATCGCTCTGCGTACCTGAGCGTCGGTGGAGGGGGCGGCCCGGAGCAATCCGGGCCGCCCTTTTCGTTTGCGCGGGATCGGCGTCAGTCGCGGCGCGTCGAGACGGGCGCGTTCGGATCCGGCGCGGCGGGCGGCGTGTAGCTGGGCAGCGGCTCGGGGGCCGGCGCGGGCGGCGCCGCAACGACGGGTGGCGGCAGCGAAAGCACGGGCGCCGCAGGCGCCTCGTCGGCTGCCGCCGTCGGCGGCGCGACCCTGGCCGCGGGGGCTGCGACTCGGGCCGCCGGGCGGGCTGGCGGCGGCGTCTCTACGCTCGCGACCGTGGGCGCCGGCGATGACGCCGCGGGCGCTCCGACCGGGGCCGAGGCAACGGCGCCCGCCGCTGGGGGGCCCGACGCCGGCGCCGATTCCAGAGCCGCCTCCTGCCCGCGGCTCAGGGCATAGGCGACGCCGAGAACCGCGGCGAGGCCCGCCACGGTCGCGGCGATGACCGGGGCCGGCGACTTTCGACGGACCTTGCGGACGCCCGCGCCCACCGGCTGCACGATCACCGGCGCGACCTCGCTGTAGGATTGCGGAGGCGGCGCGGGCTCCGGCTCCGGCGCGGCCGCCAAGGGCGTCTCGGCGCGTGGGGGCTCGGCGCTCGGGATCTCGGTGACGACCGGCGGCGCGGGTGGGGCCCGCTCGGGCTGCGCGGGACGCGGAGGGGCGACGCCGGGGAGGCCGGCGAAGGCCGCCGGGCCGGCGGGCCGGACGAATGCGGGGGTGATCGTGCGCGGCGGCGGCTCGGCCGGCGCAGGTGACGGCGCGGCCTTCGGGAGCGGCCCGACGCGGAACGGCGCCTGGGGCATCTGGGGCCAGGCGCTGTTGCGGGCGAAGGGGTTGTCGTCCTGTTCGGAAGCCATGGCTCAAAATTCAGCGGGACTTGGACAGCACTATGACGCGCGTCGGCCCCGGCGCGCCATCGCCAGCGCCAGATTGTGGGGGATCGCCAGGCCCTCGCGCAGGGTCATGCCCAGGCCATGGCCGAAAGGCGGGCGCTCGCCGCAGGGCCAAGGCTCGCTCGCCACGCCGTGCAGCGCCAGCAGCAGGCGGATCCGCGGCAGATGATAGGCGTCGCTGCAGGCGACCACGCGGGGATGTCCGCCCGCCGCGACCTGGCGAGCCGCGGCCGCGGCATTGTCGGCCGTCGTGCGGCTCGCCTCGTCCAGGATCAGGCGCTTCGGCGCCACCCCCTGCGCCGCCAGCACCCGGCCCATGACCGAGGCCTCGGACGGCGCGCCGGGGACCGCGGCTCCGCCCGAGCAGAGAACCGGCGCCTCGGGATGCGCCCGCGCCGCGGCCAAGCCGCCGCCGATCCGCCGCAGCAGGGCCGGCGACGGGGCTCCGTCGGGTCGCACCATGGCGCCGAAGATCACGATGAGGGGTGGCGCGCTCACGCCCCCAGCATGGCGCGCGCCGCCCTAGCCGTTCAACGGCGGATGATAATGCTCGATGAGGTCGGCCCGTTCAGCCTCGCGGATGGCGCGGGTCACGTTGAGCCGGGTCAGCACGGTCGCCTCGGCGTATTTCCGGCGCGCCTTCTCGAGGTCGGAGCGCCACGTCTGGCTGGCGAGGTTGTCGGTCTCGCCGGCGTAGACGACGTTGGCGCCCTCCTCCGTCAGTTCCGCAATGACATAATTGGCGCCGGCCGGCGGCAGGAACCGCTCCTCATCCAGCGGGCTGTAGCGATAACGCGCGCCGGAGGCCCCTGCGAGGTCGATCTGTCGGGTCACTCTCTCCACTCCTACGCTAGCGAGTCGGGTCCGTAGCGGGACCTCGGGATGCTTACCCGCCGGACTTGGACCAAAACTTGGCTGAGCGTTGCCGTAGAGGGCTCTGGAGCGCGAAATCATCGTTGGGAACAACCTTCGCCATATGGACGTTGGGCCCTGGCGCTGTCTCTGTAAGGCGCCAACGCCAAGAGGGAGACTGAATTCGGCGACCGGGGCTGGACAGCCGCCTCGCACCCCGAAACAACCCGAGTATGGAGAAGCCCGCCGACTTCCGGATGCAGGCCGCGACCGATCGCCCCACGGCGGCGCTCAGCGGGGACTGGACGACCAACCTGCTGGCCGGGGTGGGCGAACGGCTGGCGCAGGAGCTTCGCGGCCGCCAGGGCGTGAGCCTGGACCTGACCAAGGTCAGGCGGATGGATACGGCCGGCGCGTACGCCATCGTCCGGGCCGTGGGAACCGACTTCAAGCTCGACCAGGTGGTGGCCCGCCCGGAGACGCGGCGGCTGCTCGAGCTGGTGGACAACGCCGCCCGCGTCCAACCGGTCGTCCGGCCCGAGCCCAGGGGCTTTCACAACCTGACCATCCGGATCGGCCGGGGGATGGTGAACCTGGGGGTCGAGTTCCTCGACACCATGGGCTTCCTCGGCCACCTGCTGGTGGTGGCGCTCAGGGCCCTCGTCAATCTCGTCACCGCCCCGCACAAGGTCCGCTGGGCGCCGATCTTCACCCAAATGGAGCGCGCGGGCCTCGACGCCATCCCCATCGTGGCGATCACCACCTTCTTTATCGGCGCCGTGGTCGCCCTGCTCGGGGTGAACATGCTGCGCCAGTTCGGCGCCGAGGTTTTCGTGGTCGAACTGATCGGGGTGGCGGTGATCCGCGAATTCAACATCGTGATCACGGCCGTCCTGCTCTCGGGCCGTTCCGCCTCCGCGTTCGCCGCCGAGCTGGGCTCGATGAAGATGCAGCAGGAGGTCGACGCCATGCAGGTGATGGGCGTCGACCCGTTCGAGGCCCTGGTGCTGCCGCGCTTCATAGCGCTGCTGGTGACCATCCCCCTGCTCACCTTCGTGGCCACGCTAGCCGGCCTGCTGGGCGGCCTGATGGTCACCTGGTCCACCCTGGGGCTGGGACCGACGTTCTTCCTGCAGCGGATCGTCGACAATGTGGGCGCCACCCACTTCTGGATCGCACTCTCCAAGGCGCCGGTGATGGCCGGCGTCGTGGCCGGCATCGGCTGCCGTCAGGGCCTGCTCGTCGGCGGCGATGTCCAGTCCCTGGGCCAGCGGGTCACGGCCGCCGTGGTCCACGCGATCTTCGCGATCATCATGCTCGATGCCGTCTTCGCGCTCATCTACATGGAGCTCGACCTGTGACGGACGTCGTCAACGAGAACACCCTGTCGGACGAGGAACTGCTGGACCAGTCGGGCCCCGCCATCGAGGTGCGCGGCCTGCGCTCCCAGTTCGGCGACCACGTGGTTCACGACAACCTCGACCTGACCGCGATGCGCGGCGAGGTCCTGGGCGTGGTCGGCGGGTCCGGCACCGGCAAGTCGGTCCTGCTCAACACCATCATCGGCCTGCGCAATCCGGACGCCGGCACAGTCACCGTCTTCGGACAGGAGCTCAAACGCGCCTCCCGGCGCCGCTGGAGCGCGCTGGAGCGGTCGTGGGGCGTGCTGTTCCAGGGCGGCGCCCTGTTCTCGAACCTGACCGTGCGCGAGAACATCGCAGCCCCCATGTTCGAGCACACCAAGCTGTCCCGGCGCGAGGCCTATGAGCTGGCGGAGCTGAAGATTTCCATGGTGGGCCTCCGCCCCGAGGCCGGCTCGCTCAAGCCGGCCGAGCTCTCGGGCGGGATGCGCAAGCGCGCGGGCCTCGCCCGGGCGCTCGCCCTGGACCCGGAACTGCTCTTCCTCGACGAGCCCACCTCGGGTCTCGACCCAATCGGCGCGGCGGCCTTCGACGAACTGATCCGCGACCTGGCGGACAGCCTGGACCTCACGGTGTTCATGATCACCCACGACCTCGACTCCCTCTACGAGATCACCGACCGCGTCGCCGTGCTGGCGGACAAGCACGTGGTCGCCACGGCGCCGGTTCGCGAGCTCGAGCGTTCCGATCATCCGTGGATCCGCGAATACTTCCTCGGAGCGCGGGGCCGCGCGGCCCGCGACGCCCGAACGGGGACGAAAGGCTGATGGAAAGAAACGCCAACTACGCCCTCGTGGGGCTTTCCACCCTGATCCTCACGGTGGCGCTCGTGGTCTTCGTCGTCTGGCTGGCGCGGCTGCGGATCAACGCCGAGTACGACCTGTACGACATCGTCTTCCAGGGGCCGGTGCGCGGCCTCAACGAGGGCGGCGAGGTCCATTTCAACGGCATCAAGGTGGGCGAGGTCAGCAAGATCGCCCTGGACAAGTTCAATCCGCGCAACGTCATCGCCCGCGTGCGGGTCACCGAGGACGTGCCGATCCGGGTCGACAGCTATGCGACGCTGGAGCCGCAAGGGATCACCGGCCTGAATTACGTGCAGATCACCGCCGGCACCGGCACGCGCCCCCTGCTCAAGGAGGCCGACCAGCCGCGGTGCGAACGCCTTGGACTGGGCCGCGACTGCATTCCCATCATCCGCAGCCAGCGCAGCGCCATCTCCGACCTGCTGGAGGGCGGCGGCACCGTGCTGACCCGGACCATCGAGGCGCTGGACCGGGTGAACCGGGTCCTCTCGGACCAGAACATCAAGACCTTCTCGGCCTCGCTCTCCGACGCCCAGGCGGTCACCGCCGAACTGCGCGAGCGCAAGGCGATCATCGCCGACGCCCAGGCCGCGGTGCAGCGCATCGAGGAGGCGACCACCGAGATCGCCGCCCTTTCCCGCGCCACCCGCGAGGTGGTCGATGGCGACGGCCGCCGCGCGATCAAGAACCTGGCCGACGCCGCCGAAGAGGGCCGCGCCGCCGCCAAGGACGCCCGCGAGATGCTGGGACGGCTGCAGGGACCCACGACCGATTTCGCCACCAACGGCCTGCCTCAGGTAACCTCGGCGGTAATCCAGCTGCAGTCCACGGCCGAGTCGCTGGAGCGGCTGGTCAACGAGGTCCAGTCCAACCCCACGGGCGCGCTCGGCAAGGGCAAGGCCGAGGAAGTGAAGGTGCCCCAATGATGCGCTCGCCCGCCCTCCTCCGCCTGCTGGCCGTCGGCGCGACATCGCTGGCGCTCTCGGCCTGCGTCTCGCTGCTGCCCAAGACCAAGCCGGCGCACCTCTACCGCTTCGGCCAGCCGGTGAGCGCCGACGCGGTCGCCACGCCGATGGGCGCCGTCGGCGTCTTCCGCACCAACGCGTCCTTCCAGCGCGAGGCCGCGGGCGACCGCCTGCTCACCATCACGGGCGGCAAGGCGGCCTATGTGGCCGAGACCCGCTGGGTGGCGCCCGCCGCGGTGCTGTGGGACGAGGCCGTGGTCGCCGCCTTCGACGCCGACGCAGGCCCTGTTCGGCTGATCGCGCGCGGCGAGCCGGCCTCCGCCGCCTATGTGCTGCGGCTCGATGTCCGGAACTTCGAGGCGCACTACGACCAGGGCCCGAAGGCGCCGCCGCTGGTGGTCGTGCGGGTTCGGGCCGCGATGACGGGCGCTACCGATCGCGGCCTGGTGGGCGAGAAGCTGTTCGAGAAGCGGATCCGCGCCGGCGACAACCGCGTCTCGGCCATCGTGCCGGCCTATGACCGCGCGGTCTCCGAAGTGCTGGCCGAGGTCGTCGCCTGGACCAACGAGAACGCCAAGCCGACCTAGGCTTCGATGCCCGCCTGGCGCTTGGCGGCCGTCACGGTGTTCTGAAGCAGGACGGCGACGGTCATCAGCCCGACGCCGCCCGGCACCGGCGTGATCGATCCGGCGACCTGCAGCGCCTCCTTGTAGTGGACGTCGCCCACCAGCTTCGTCCGGCCCTCGGCGGCCTTGATCGGGTCGTCGAACGGCACGCGGTTGATGCCCACGTCGATGACGCAGGCGCCGGGCTTGATCCAGTCGCCGCGGATCATGCGCGGGCGTCCCACGGCGGCGACCAGGATGTCGGCCTCGCGGCAGACGGCCGGCAGGTCGCGGGTGCGCGAATGGGCCATGGTCACCGTGCAGTCTTCGGCCAGCAGCAGCTGGGCGACGGGCTTACCCACCAGCAGCGAGCGACCCACCACCACCGCGCGCTTGCCGGTCAGGTCGCCCAGCGTGGCCTTGAGCATGATGAGGCAGCCCGTGGGCGTGCAGGCCACCAGCGCCGGCAGACCCGCCACCAGGCGGCCCGCGTTGACGACGTGAAGGCCGTCCACGTCCTTGTCGGGGTCGATGGCGGCGATCACCGCCTTCTCGTCGAGGTGCTTCGGCAGCGGGAGCTGTACGAGGATGCCGTGGATCAGGGGATCGGCGTTGAGGTCGGCCACTAGGCGGAGCAGCTCGCCCTGCTGGGTGTCCGCCGGCAGGCGGTGGGTGACCGAATGCATGCCAACGGCCAGCGAATGCTCGCCCTTGGATTTCACATAGACCTGGCTCGCCGGATCGTCGCCCACCAGCACCACGGCCAGGCCGGGCTGCAGCCCGTGCTTTGCGCGCAATTCGGCGACCTCGGCCGCCACCTTGGCCCGCACGCGCTCGGCGTGGACCTTTCCGTCGATGATTCCCGCCGTCATGGCGCGCTGCTAGACCCTCAGGCCCGCGCGCGCAATCTCAGCCACGCCGCAACGGCCCAGGCATGGGCGTCGTGCCGCAGGATCGCCAGCGCCTCGTGCGGGTCCATCCAGACCAGGGTGTGGTCGTCCTCGACCTTCAGGCCGGGGTCGTCGCCCGCCACGGCAAGGGTGAAGAACACCGCGCGGTTGTCGAACGCCTCGCCATCGGTATTGAGGAAATACTGGTCCGCCCGGGCATACTCGCGCTCGACGGCAACCTTCAGGCCGGCTTCTTCCCCGAACTCGCGGACCACGGCGTCTTCAGCCGTCTCGCCGGGGTCCAGCGCCCCGCCGGGCAGGTCATGCCAGGCCGGATGGCGCGGCTTCTCGATCCGGACCAGGGCGATCCGTCCATCGCGCTGGGCAATCCCGAAGGCGGCCGGACGGTCGCGATAATCCCGGCCGTCCTCGCGCGTCCCGAACTGCGGCACGGCCATCAGTCGATTCCGTAGAGGGCCGGATACGGATCGGCCGTGCCGGCCAGCACGTCCTTCACCGCCACCGGCCGCCAGCCGACCTTGGAGTTCAGGCTGGCCCGCCACGCCTCGACGATCACGTCACGTAACTCGGACGCGCCGACTGCCAGGCGCTCGGTGGCCATGGCCGTGCCGCGTGGGTCTCCCGGCGCCATGCCTCCGGCCTTCTCCATCTCATAGAATGGGATCACCTGCTTACCCGTGGCGGAAAGGTAGTCGGACACGCGCTGCTCGATCGGGCAGTTGCAGAGGCGCAGCGGCGTGACCTTCGCCGCCACCGCCGCCGGCTTCACCGTCGCCTGGACAAGGTCGCTCTCGAACGGCCCATGCAGGCGCGCCTTGGAATAGTTGTTGGGGTTCGGGCCATCGCCCCAGCCGTTGTAGTGGCTGGTCACGTGCAGCGGCTGGCTGCCGTCGCCGACGAAGTGGCCGAGCTCGCCGATGCCCTTCAGGATCAGGGCCTCCCGGCGGATTCGGTCGGCGGTGAACCACTTGCGGTTCGCCTTCCATTTCGGATTGGACTCAGCCGCCTTCAGCACCCGCCAGTAGGCGAAATCGCTGGTGAGCTGCTGGTAGCGGTCGATGATCGAATACGGCAGGTAGCCGACCTTCCATTGATCGAGACCCGCCGCGCGAAGCTGGGTCTCGAACTCGGCCCGGGTGGCCGCCAGGGGCAGCATCTGGGGCCCGCCCAGCAGCTTGCCGTCGTCGTCCAGGTCGATGAAGTGCCCGGGGTCGCGATCCTGGTCGTGCAGCTTGCCGGCGCCCTTGGACCGGTCGGGCTCGCGCGACAGCTCGCCGACATCGGTGGCCGCCTTCTTGGTGAGCAGGAAGGCCGGCATCTCGGACGGCAGCGCCCGCATGGCGATCTCGCCCAGCATCCGGTGGCCGGTGTTGCCCCAGGCGAAGAGCGAGCTGGGCGCGGCGGCGAGGACGACGGCGAGGGCGAGGGCGGGAAGGCGCTTCATGCCTCCGCTTTTCACGCCCGTCCGCGACAATGGCAAGCGCGCTCAGCGAATGCCGAGGGCGGCCTCCACGCGCGCCACCCAGGCCTTCACCTGCGGATAGGGATCGAGGCTGAAGCCGCCCTCGTGGGCGACGCGGGTGTAGGCGACCAGCGCAACGTCGGCGAGCGACAGGGCCTCGCCCACGAGGAACGGCGTCTGGCCAAGGGCAAGCTCCATCCGTTGCAGCGCCCCGTTCCCCCGCTCGACCAGCCGGGGCTCCAGATCGGCGACAGGCTTGCCCAGGTACAGCACCTGGAACCGGGCGACGGCCACGTAGGGCTCGTGGCTGTACTGCTCCCAGAACATCCACTCGAACATCTTCGCCCGGGCGTAGGCGTCCGCCGGAATGAGGTCGGAGCCCTCGGCGAAATGGAGAATGATGGCGTTGGACTGGGCCAGGGCCCGCCCGTCGTCGAAGACCACCGCGGGCACTTGGCCCGCCGGATTCATCGCCAGGAAGTCGGCGGTGCGCGACTCGCCCTTGAGCACGCTGGTCTCGATCCAGGCGTACTTCAGGCCCAGAAAATCGGCCGTCCACTTCACCTTCAGGCAGTTGCCCGAGATGCTGTCACCATAGATTTTCACGCGCCGGCCTCCCTCTCGCTCAGGGCGCGTTGTGCCGCAATCCCTCCGGGTATCAAGCGATACCGTCTTACGACCGCTGTAAGGAAAACTCACAGGGCGCGGCGAATGGCCCGCCAGGGGTTGCCCCGCGGGACCTCAGCCGGTAGGACTCCGGCACCAGTTCAACGACGAAGGAGGACGCCGTCCATGCGACGCCGCCTCGCCGCCCTGGCAGCACTTTCCGCCATCGGTATCGCCTCAAACGCGCAAGCCGCGAGCAACGATCCCGTCGGGGACCTCGTAAGCTCCATCATTTCGGGAGCCCTCCCCGGATCGGCGGTCTTCAACGTGAAGGCCACGCTCTATCACGCCGGCGCCAAGGGCGTGGGCGCCCTGGACAGCCTGGGCTGCCGCGTCGTTCCGATGCGCACCCTGGCGGTGGACAAGAACATCATCCCGCGCCGCACCGTGGTCTTCATCAAGGAGACGGTGGGCATCAAGATGCCCGACGGCCAGGCGCACGACGGCTACTGGTACGCCTCCGATGTGGGCGGCGCGATCAAGGGCCAGCGGATCGACCTCTACACCGGTCACGGCGCGGCTTCGATGAAGCCGATGCAGAAGCTCAACCTCGGCACCCTCACCGCGGTGAAGGTCGGGAACTTCACGGGCTGCCCGCCGAAGTAAGGCGGGCCGGCCCTCGCCTTCGGGGGCAGCCATCCACAAGCCGAACTTCTTCGTCCTCACCGGCGGTCCCGGCGTGGGCAAGACCGCGCTTATTCGTCATCTGCAGGCCAGGGGCGAGCGCGTCGTCGAGGAGACGGCGCGCGCGGTGATCCGCGAGCAGGTGGAGACGGGCGGCGCCGCCGTGCCCTGGCTCGACAACGACGCCTTCGTGGCGCGGTGCGTGGAGCGCGACGTCGCCATCTTCGAGGCCTTGGCGGGCGAGACGCGCCGGGTCTTCTTCGACCGGGGGATCATCGACAGCTATGGCGCGAACGGCGCCCTGCCCTCGCCGCGGATCGCAGAGGCGGTGCGGACGCGGCGGTATAATGCGCGGGTCTTCATCTTCCCGCCCTGGCGCAAGATCTACGCGACCGACTCGGAGCGGCGGCAGGACTGGCAGGAGGCCGAGGCAACGTTCGGGATCATCCGCGCGCGGCTTCCGACCCTGGGCTACGAGCCGATTATCGTCCCGAAGGCCAGCGTGCCGGCGCGGGCGGCGTTCGTGCTGCGCCAGACGGCCGCGTGGCGAGGATCAGCCGAACAGTCGGATCGCGCCGTGGATCAAGAGCGCCCAGAGGCCGACTGAAGCGACGGCTCCGATCGCCAGGCCAAGGCCTCGCGGAAGTCGCTCGCCCGTGCGGACGGCGGGCCGGGCTTGCTCATGGGCCGTGGTGAAGCTCATGCCGCCAGCTCCGCGCGCGCCTGGGGCGCCAGGGCGAAGACGCCCATCCGCTGGCTGCGGCCGCGCAAGGTGATGCGGCCGATGGGACCCAGGCCCGCATCCGGCCCAAGCCGCCGCGCCGTCTCCTCACCGACCAGCAGGGGCGTCGCGTAGGTCTTGCAGAGCCCCTCGAGCCGCGAGGCCACGTTCACGGGATCGCCCAGCACCGAATAGTCGAAGCGACGGCGGCTACCCACGTTGCCGACGATGCAGTCGCCGGAGTTGATCCCGATGCTGACCCCGATATCGACCGGCGGCGGCTCGCGCTCGTCCGCGAAGATGGCGCGGAAGCGGTCGCGCACGTCGTCCATCGCCGCGATCATGGCCTGGGCCGCGTCGAAGGCGTGCGAGGCCTGGGCAGGGTCGTCGGCGGGCGCGCCCCAGAAGGCCATGACGCAGTCCCCCATGTACTTGTCGATCGTACCGCCGTGCGCCAGCACGATCTCGGTCATCGGGTCGAGGAAGGCGTTGATCAGGTCGGCCAGACGTCCCGGATTGTCCTTCAAGGCCTCCGCCAGCGAGGTGAAGCCCTGGAGGTCTGCGAACAGCACGGTCACGTCGCGGGTCTCGCTGCCCGGCCCCACCCCGTCCGGATCGGCCATCAGGCGCTCCAGCACCCCGGGCGAGACGTATTGGGAAAGAAGGCGCTCCATCTCCCGCCCACGCTGCTGCTCGGCACGGAGCTGGGCGGCGATATCGCAGGCCGGCGCGGTCGTCTCGGAGCCGCAGGCGCTCGGCGAACCGCAAGAGCCGGCGCTGGCCCCACTGCAGCCCGAGGAAGGACCGGTATCCAGTCGCATGACCGCCGAGCTTTCCGCCGGCGCGCGATAGGCGCACGCCTGCTGTACGCCGAACCACCCCGACAGGTGGGTCTTGAGCGCCTTGGAGGTCGCGGCGGTGTCAAAATGCGTCTCGGACATGGAGGCTTTCCCTCGATCTGTCCGAATTTCTCACCTGCGGGGTATGGTTAACATTCGGGACGAATCCCTACGTAAAACCTCTTATGAGTAATGTCGCAGGGCGGAATTAACCTTTTGGCGAGCGAGACGTGCAGGCCCTCGCTCAGGTCTCGACGAAGGCCTTTTCCAGCACGAAGTCGCCAGGCTGGGCGATCGAACCTTCCTGATAGCCTAGGTCGATGAGCTGCTGCTTGAGGTCGGCCAGCACCGACGGCCCGCCGCACAGCATGACCCGGTCTTCTGCCGGGTTGAACGGCGGCAGCCCGAGGTCGGCGAACATCTGCCCGGAGGCGATGAGATCGGTGATCCGTCCCTTGGTCCGGAAGTCTTCGCGCGTGACCGTCGGATAGTACTTCAGCTTCCCATCGATCAGCTCGCCGAGGATCTCGTCCCGCGGCAGGTCGTCGAAGAGGTCGGCGTAGTTGAGGTCGGCCACCTCGCGAACGGTGTGAGTCACCACCACCGTCTCGAACCGCTCGTAGACCTCCGGGTCGCGGGCCAGCGACAGCCAGGGCGCGAGGCCCGTGCCGGTGCCCAGCATGTAGAGGCGCTTGCCGGGCTTCAGGCCGTCCAGCACCAGCGTGCCCGTCGGTTTGCGGCCGATCAGCACCTGGTCGCCAACCTTGATGTTCTGCAGGCGCGAGGTGAGCGGGCCGTCCGGCACCTTGATCGAATAGAACTCCAACTCCTCATGCCACGACGGCGAGGCGATGGAATAGGCGCGGACCAGCGGCTTGCCGTCCTCCTTCTGCAACCCGACCATCACGAACTGGCCGCTGGAGAAGCGGAGCGCGGGATCGCGCGTCGTCCGGAACGAGAACAGGCTGGGGGTCCAGTGATGGACCCAGGTCACCGTCTCGACGAAGAAGGCGCCGGACGCCTTCATTCCGCCGGCCGGCGCCGGCTGAGCCAGAGTCACGTCGTTCATTCCTGAAATACCCTAGATATCGCCGCCGACGTTGTCGGGCGTCCCCGGCGCACGCGCCAGATGGATGCCGCATTCCGTCTTGTCCATCCCCTTCCAGCGGCCGGCGCGGACATCCTCGCCCTCCTCCGCCGGCTGGGTGCAGGGCCAGCAGCCGATCGAGGGGAAGCCCTGGGCCACCAGCGGATGGGCCGGCAGGCCATGCTCGGCCGCATAGGCGTCGAGGTCGGACTTGCCCCAATTGGCCAGCGGGTTGAACTTGAGCTTGCCCTCGGACTGCTCGACCACGGGCAGGTGCAGACGGTCGCCGCCGTGGAAGCGCTTGCGGCCGGTGATCCAGGCGTCGAACTCGCCCAGGGCCTTGTCCAGCGGCAGGACCTTGCGGATGTGGCAGCAGGCGTCGGTGTCGGACTGCCACAGCTTGGCCTGGGGATCCGAGGTCGCCAGGTCCTGGTACTGGGGCCGCAGGTCGCGCACGTTGGTGAGACCCAGGCGCGCGGCGAGCTGCTGGCGGTAGTCCAGCGTCTGGCCAAACAACATGCCGGTATCCAGGAACAGCACCGCGACGTCGGGCTTCACCTTGGCGGCGATGTCCAGGAGCACGGCCGACTCGGCGCCGAACGACGACACCAGGGCCAGCTTGTCGCCGAAACTCTCGACGGCGGCTTCGAGGATGGTGCGCGGGTGCGCATGGCGCAGCTCGGCGTCGAGGCGCAGAGCCACGGGGTTACGATCGAGCGCGTCAAAGGCCATCACTCAGCCCTCCCGTTCCGCGAAGGCCGGCGCACGGCCGTCGGCGGACCTCTGGTAGACGTGGCGATACCGGTGGGCCGCGGCCTGCCACTCGTTGGAGCTGGCGTCGTCGGCGGGCTCGAAGGCGTCGAAGCCCACCCGGACCATGAAAGCGGCCTGCTCGCGCAGCACGTCGCCCACCGCCCGGACCTCGCCCTTGAAGTGGAACCGTTCGCGCAGCAGCCGGGCGTTCGTGTAGGCCCGCCCGTCGCGGTACTTGGGGAATTCGAGCGCCACCACCGACAACTGGGGCAGGTCGTAAGCCAGGGCCTCGACCTCCTCCTCCGCCTTCAGGCGCACGCCGACGCGGCGGCCCTCGGACAGAAGCCCCTCGCCCTCAGCCTGGAAGCGGCCGAGGGAGACGATCACGTCGCCGCTCGCCATGTCCTGGTCGTCCGCGACGTGGGTGAACGGATCTTCGGCGGCCTTGGCGACGCCGTCCTTCAGTTCAATGAGCGTCGGCATAGACGGCCTCCTTGAAGGGGGTGACGCCGGTGCGGCGGAAGGTGTCGAGGAAGCGCTCGCCGTCGTGCCGCTCGCGCAGGTAGACGTCGACCAGGGTGTCCACGGCGTCGGCGACCTTGTCGTAGGGCAGCGCCGGGCCGAGCATGGAGCCCACTGAGGCGTCCTCGGCGCCCGACCCGCCCAGGGTGAGCTGGTAGAACTCCTCGCCCTTCTTATCGACGCCCAGGATGCCGATGTGGCCCACGTGGTGGTGGCCACAGGCGTTGATGCAGCCGCTGATCTTGATCTTCAGCTCGCCGATCTTCTCGGCGCGGTCCTGGTCGCGGAACTTCTCCGCGATGTGCTGGGCGATCGGGATCGCCCGGGCGTTGGCTAGGGCGCAATAGTCCAGCCCCGGGCAGGCGATGATGTCGCTGACCAGGTTGATGTTCGGCGTGGCGATGCCGGCCTCCGCCAGCGCGGCCCAGACCGCCGGAACGTCGTCCAGCTTGACGTGCGGCAGCACCAGGTTCTGTTCGTGCGTCACGCGGATGTCGCCGAGGCCGTACTGCTCGGCCAGGTCGGCCACGACTTCCATCTGTTCGGAGGTGGCGTCGCCGGGCGTGTCGCCGATGCCCTTCAGGCTGATCTCGACGATGCCGTAGCCGGGCCTCTTGTGCGGCTTGACGTTGTTGCGGACGAAGCGGGCGAAGGCCGGCTTCGCCGCCTTGGCCGCTTCGAACGCCTCCGACTGCGCCGGCAGGGTCTCGAAGTTGGTCTGGGCGAAGGCGCCGCGGATGCGGGCAAGCTCGGTGTCCGGCAGGTCCGCGCCCTCGCCGATCTTGGCCCATTCGGCCTCCACCTGGCGGGCGAACTCGTCCTTGCCCAGGGCTGCGACCAGGATCTTGATCCGGGCCTTGTAGATGTTGTCCCGGCGGCCGTGGCGATTGTACACGCGCAGGATCGCTTCCAGGTACGAGAGCAGCCGATTGACCGGCAGGAACTCGCGGATGGTCGGGCCGACGTAAGGGGTGCGCCCCATGCCGCCGCCGACGATCACCTCGAAGCCCAGCGCCCCGTCGCGGGCGCGCTTCAGCACCAGGCCGATGTCATGCACGCGGGCCGCAGTCCGATCCTTCGGCGCAGCGGTGATGGCGATCTTGAACTTGCGGGGCAGGAACGAGAATTCCGGGTGGAACGTAGACCACTGGCGGATCGCCTCGGCCCACACCCGCGGATCGTCCACCTCCTCCGCCGTGGCCCCGGCATAAGGGTCGGTGGTGGTGTTCCGGATGCAGTTCCCGGAGGTCTGGATCGCGTGCATGTCGACGCTGGCCAGGTGATCCAGGATGTCCGGCGTGTCGGCCAGCTTGATCCAGTGGAACTGCAGGTTCGTGCGGGTGGTGAAGTGGCCGTAGCCCTTGTCGTAGGTGCGGCCGATCCAGGCCAGCTTGCGCAGCTGGGTCGGGTTCAGCGAGCCGTACGGGATGGCGACCCGTAGCATGTAGGCATGAAGCTGCAGATAGAGGCCGTTCATCAGCCGCAGCGGCTTGAACTGGTCCTCGGTCAGCTCGCCGGCGAGGCGGCGGGCGACCTGGCCGCGGAACTCGGCCGAGCGGTCGGCGAGCATCGCCTTGTCGATAGTGTCGTACTGGTACATCGCGCTACTTCCGCTTGATCAGGTTGACGCGGCCGGTGGAGCGGGCCGCGCCGTGGGCGTGCTGCAGCGCCGCGATCACCGCCCCGCCCTCGGCCTGCTTGCCGTGGTGGAGGTGGTTCGAGGGCCCGAGCGCGCGGATGCGCTCGCGGTAGCTCAGCGGGGCCCAGAGCCCTTCGGATTCCACCAGGTCGATCAGGTAGGCGTCGACTACGACCTTTGGCTGGTTCTTGGCCGTCGCCTCGGCCGCGATGGCCGCCGGGTCGTCGTCGGCCCAGAGCTGCGCGTCGGCGAAGCGCTCGACCCACTGGCCGGCGTTCCAGAACACGACCTCGCCGTCGAGCAGGCGGTTGGCGGTCAGAGCTTTCATGCCCGGGCCTCGCGGATAAGCGTTTCGACTTCCGTTCGCCCCTCGCCTTCGCGGGCCAGGGCCATGGCCTCGCCCACGATCAGCAGGGCCGGACCATTCAGGTTCGCCGCCGCCTCGGCGAGGCCGGCCAGCGTGGTGGTTAAGCGGCGCTCGGCGGCGCGGCTGGCGTTCTCGACGATCAGGGCCGGCGTCGAACCGGCCCGGCCGGCGGCCATCAGGCGCGCAGCGATCGGAGCGGCCATCGACAGGCCCATGTAGATCACCACCGTCTGATTGGCCTTGGCCAGGCTCTCCCAGTCCAGGTCGGGCTCGCCGCCCTTGGCCGCATGGCCGGTGACGAACGTCACAGCCTGGGCCGAGCCCCGGTGGGTCAGGGGCGCGCCGGCACTGGCGCTCGCCGCCAGGGCCGCGGTGACGCCGGGCACGATATCGCAGTCGACGCCCGCCTCGCGGCAGGCTTCCAGTTCCTCGCCGCCGCGGCCGAAGATGAAGGGATCGCCGCCCTTGAGCCGGACGACGTTCAGGCCGTCGAGCGCGAAGGCCACGAGCATCCGGTTGATCTCGTCTTGGCTGTAGGAGTGCCGCGACTTGCGCTTTGCCACCGAAATCCGGCGCGCCGACGCCGGCGCCAGGTCCAGGATCTCGTCCGACACCAGGCCGTCGTGGACCACGACTTCGGCGGCCTGCAGGGCCTTCAGGGCCTTGATGGTCAGCAGTTCCGGATCGCCGGGTCCCGCGCCGACCAACCACACCCGGCCCGGGCCGCGCGAAGGGGCGCCGCCGCCCAGCACCACGAGGCGATCGTTCCGCCTGCCTTTGCCGCTGCTGACACCCATGTTTAGCTTCTCTATCGACACACCGGCCCCGAAATCAGGACGGGGCGGACTGGCGCCCGCCCCGTCTGTCGCCCGCCAGTGAAAAGGGCCGATACACCGGCGGACGCTTGCAAATAGGGGCGGAGAAGCCCAAGTCGCAACCCGAGGACTTCTGCCCGGGGTGTCAGGAATTCTAGGATGGATCGAAACCAGCAGCGCCGCCGCCTGCCGCCGCTCAACGCCCTTCGGGCGTTCGAGGCGGCCGCGCGCCACCTGAACTTCAGCCGGGCCGCGGACGAGCTGTCGGTGACGCCCGGCGCCGTCAGCCAGCAGATCCAGAACCTGGAAGACTATGTCGGCGCGGCCCTCTTCAAGCGCACCCCGAAGGGCCTCCTGCTGACCGACGCGGCCCAGACCGCCCTGCCCGCCCTGCGCGAGGCGTTCGACCGCCTGGCCGAGGCCGCCAGCCTGCTGACCGCCGCCGTGGACGGACGGCGCCTGACCATCACCGCCCCGCCCTCCTTCGCCGCCAAGTGGCTCGCCCCGCGCCTGGGCGCCTTCGAGCGTGCCCATCCGCAGGTCGACGTGTGGCTCAACGCCGGCATGGACCTCGTCGACCTCAACGCGGGCGAGGTCGACCTGGCGCTCCGCTACGGCGCCGGCCGCTATCCGGGCCTGGAGGTGAAGCGGCTGGTCAGCGAGGCGGTGATCCCGGTGATCAGCCCGGAGCTCATCAAGGAGCATCCGCTGGAGACGCCCGAGGACCTAGCCAATCATACCCTGCTGCACGACGGTTCGCCCGAGATCGATGACAGCTGTCCCGACTGGCCCATGTGGCTGGCGGCCCGCGGGCTGCGCGGCATCGACGGGCACCGCGGCCCGCGGTTCAACCAGTCCAGCCTGGTGATCGAGGCGGCCGCCAACGGCCGCGGCGTGGCCCTGGCCAAGCGCACCCTGGCCCAGGCCGACCTGGATGCAGGACGCCTGGTGGCCCCGCTGCAGATGGCGCAGGCCGTCGACTTCGCCTATTACCTCGTCCATCCCAAAGCCAAGGGACGGCTGCCGCAGGTGAAGGCCTTCATCGGCTGGATCGAGGCGGAGGCGCAGGCGCACGAAGAGGCGCTGCGGGCCATCGACAATGGCGCGGGCATTTAGGGATTTGAGGTTGGCAGGAGGTCTCGTGGCGGCGTTTCTGGCCGCGACCTCGCTCGCGCCCGGCGGCGCGGCGGCGGAAGGCTCGCAAGCGGACTACATCCAGCGCCTGCGCCTGCAGGCCCAGCTCCAGACGCTGAACGCGGACCTGCTGAGCCAGGACAGCGCCACGGCCGTGCTGCAGGACCTCTGCAATCGCCGCGATCCCGAGGCGCCGAAGATCCTCGCCCGGCAGGTGGAGGTTCCGGACAACCTGCCCGCCGCCAACGCCGCCCGCCGCCAGCTGGGCGCGGCCGCCAACGAGCCGGTCCGCCATCGCCGAGTCGAGTTGACCTGCGGCGACGTCGTCCTGTCGCGCGCCGACAACTGGTACCTGCCCAGCCGTCTGACGGCCCAGATGAACATCGACCTGGAATCGACCCAGCGGCCCTTCGGCGTGGTCGTGCGGCCGCTGGCGTTCCAGCGTCGGACTCTCTCAGCGCGACTGCTCTTCAACCCCCTGCCGCGCGGCTGGGAGGCGGCGGACCCCGCGGGGTTCGACGCGCCAGTGGCCATCCCCGCCAATGTGTTGCAGCACCGCGCCTATCTTCAGACGCCGGACGGCCGTCCGTTCGCCCTGCTGATCGAGACCTATTCGGACCGGGTGCTGGTCCCCTAGAGCCGGTGCCAGCGCAGCGGCTTGCCGTGGCGCGCGAGCACGCCCTTGGCCTCCAGATCCAGTTGCACGGCCTTGACCCACCAGCCCGCGGTCTGGCCGCCGGGAAACAGGTCGTCCGGCAGATGCGGTTTCACTGCGGCGGTCATCTCGGCCTG
This sequence comes from Phenylobacterium sp. RIFCSPHIGHO2_01_FULL_69_31, assembly GCF_001824475.1. Classification (GTDB taxonomy): domain Bacteria; phylum Pseudomonadota; class Alphaproteobacteria; order Caulobacterales; family Caulobacteraceae; genus Phenylobacterium. Next base: position 101,798 of record NZ_MHXN01000045.1, read on the forward strand.
CGACAGTCCGGGCTCGGTGGCCGGCAGGACCGCCATCAGCGCCGCGCGCATCGCCTCATACTTCGCCCGGTTCACCGGGCTCGTGCGTCCGGGGTGATTGACGTTCTCCACCAGGATGGTGTCGTCACGCATGAACCGTCCTCCGCCTTTCGCCTGGATGGAAGACGAACGAGCGGAGCCGATTCCGACCGTTCAGCCGCCCCCGATGCGGGTAAGATAGCCCTCGATCTCGGCCAGCGTATCGGCCAGCGCGCGCTTCAGTTCGGGCGCCATGGAGGCGTCGCCCCGCTCGGCGCGGTCGGCCACCTCGCCCAGCGCCACCGCGCCGATCCCGCGCGCCGCCCCCTTGATCGTGTGCGCCAGGTCCCGCCAGTCGGCGGCCGCGGGAGCCTCGAGCCGGGCCTGCCAGCCTTCGGCCTGGCCCTGGAACAGGCCCAGCACCTCGGTGACGATCTGCATGTCGCCGGCCATGAAGCTTTCGAGATACTCGAAGTCGACCGCCCCGCCGTCCATCGCCTGAAACTCCTCGCCCGCGCGCCGCTGGTAGCGGGACGGGCGGCTTCCTTCAACCGTGGACCGGAGTTGCGCGCACGGTGGCGCACCCGCGGACGCAAGCGCCTCGAGACAGTCACCATCATTCCGGGAGGAAGTGGTGGGTGCAGTAGGATTCGAACCTACGACCCGCTGATTAAGAGTCAGCTGCTCTACCAACTGAGCTATGCACCCGCCGTGCCCCGAACACCCCAGGGGGGCCGGCGGCGAGGGCGCGGAAAATACGCAAAATCGCGCCGTTGGCAAGGCGCGTCTTCGCCGCCTCGAAAAGAACGCTCCCCCCGGTCGCACCTCCGCCGTGGCGCCGGCCGCGTTAGCCGCGCAAAAGCTCCCGCATAGGGCGCATGCCCTTGACCCCATTCGCGCGAGGCGGGATCACTCCCGCAGCGTCGGGGGGTGCTAGGAGCGGTTCATGCGCAAGACGATCCTGGGCTTCATGCTCGCCGCCGGCCTCGCCGGCGTGGCCCAAGCTGCCGACTACGTCGTCGTCAAGTCGACCGATCCCGCGGTCAGGCCGGGCCTGGAGCTCAGCGCTGGCCAGCGGCTGGCCCTGGGCGAGGGTCAGGTCGCGACTCTGATGTCGGCCAGCGGCTCGGTCGCCACCCTCCGCGGCGGCCCGGGCGGCGCCGTGGCGCCCCGCGCGGGCGGCCAGGGCGACGCGGCCCGGCTGGCGGCGCTGAAGGTGCTGGTCGAGCCGGCGCCGACGGGCCGCACGTTCGGAGCCCGGCGCTCGGGCGTCTGCCCCGACCCGTCGACCCTCACCACCCTGGACGAGATCCTGTCGGTGCAGTCCGGCGGCTGCGCGACCCAGGCCAAGGTGGCGCTGGACGCCTACGTCGCGCAGCAGAGCAATCCCTGAGCCGTCAGGGGCCGGTGTAGAGCTCGCCGAGCGCCATCGCCGCCTGGCCCTTGGCGGCGTCAAGTTCGTCGCGCACCAGGCCCGCGGCCACCATGGCGTCGCGCTTGCCGTCGATGCGCTTCAGGGCGGCGCGCAGCACCGTGGGCTCGGTGGGCGTGGCGATGGCGACGACATTGTCGACCCCGAACGGCGGAACCGCCTTGGTGCGCGCCATCACGACCCGGGTCTGGCCGGCCACCATGCGCCCGTCCCCGTCGCCCTCCAGCGGGAACAGCACCTGCACCGTGCCGTCGCCGGCCAGGTTGAACGCCGTCAGCCACGCCTCGCCGCCCCGGTGGGTGACGGCCAGGTCGACGCTTTCGCCCTTCTTGTAGAGCTGGCCCTTGGGCCGCGGCCCGATGTCGACCTTCAGCTGCCGCTCGTTGGCCGAGGCGGCGAGCTGGCTGATGGCCCGCCGCTTCATGATCACGCCGGAGAGCTGCTCGGCGCTGGTGAGGTTCTCGGCCACCCGGTCGCCGCGGCTGTCGGTGACCCAGCCCTCCTTGGCGTTCCAGGTCAGGTCGGGCGTCCCACGCGGAATCGAGGCCCAGGGCCCTTTGCCGCCCAGGAGGTCGGCGGCCTGTTCGTCGGCGGGCTTCACCTCGATCGGGCGCTCGTCCGGCGGCGGCGGCTTCAGCGGCTGGAAGATCACGCTGCGCTCGTTGCGCGGCGGTACGGCGGCGCTGGACCACTGCTGGGTGCTAGAGAGTTCGCGCGTGCGGCTTTCCAGGCTTGAGGTGAGTTCGGCCAGCGACAGCTTGCCGTCGTCGTCCGCATCGGCGGCCAGGCGGCCGTTGGGGCGGCGGTCCTTGAGCGCGCCCTCCAGGGCATAGGTCAGCAGGCCCCGGGGCGGCGAGTCGCCGCGCGGCAGCGGGCCCTCCAGGGCGAACTGGTTGTCCTGGGCGGCGCCGACGTAGACGAGGTTGGGCGGGTCCACACCGGCCGGCGCCACCGCCATCGGGTCGGCGGGGCTGGGCGGCAGCGAGATCGCCATGGGATTGTCCAGGGCCGAGCGCCGCTTGAACGGCGTCGCAGCGACCAGGCTGCGGTTCATCGTGCCGGAGTGGCAGGCGTCGGCGATCTGCAGCACATTGACCGTGGCCGGGAAGAAGTTGATCAGCCAGCCGCGCAGGTCATTGTCGAGGACGAATTGGTTGGGATCCGGCTTGGCGACCCGAAAGCCGCCCAGCGCCAGGAACTCGTCCATGCCGTCGGCCTCGGTGGGATCGCGTGACTTCGCCTGCGAGCCGTGGCCCGCGTAGTAGAAGATCACCCAGTCCCCCGGCTTTGCGCGCTGGCCCAGGGCCTGGAGCTGGGCCCGGATCGAGGCGCGGGTGGCCTGAGCGTCGCTCAGCGAGACGATGTCCTTGGCGCCCTGGGCCTCCAGCACCGACTTCAGGGCCGCAGCGTCGTTGGGCGGGCCCTCCAGCGACGGAATCGGGGCCGTGTACTGGGCGACCGTCACGATCAGCGCCCGGATCTCGGCGCTGGCCGGCTGGGCCGCCGACATCATCGCCGCTGCGGCCAGACCCGCGAACCACCTGCGCATTGACCCACCCCGCTCCTTAAGCACCCGCCGCGTAGAATGACGTGCGCGCCGCTCGCGACAAGCAGCTCCGCCACAAATCCTACGGCCCAGCGCCCGGTTCGGAGGCGTCCGCCCTGCGCCCGCGGGTCGCGCGGAGCTTTGCGCAGGGGCATGGTAGGGGCTAGTTGAAGCGCGCCGCCCCGAGGCGGCCACCCACGGAGTTCGAGTCCGCGCATGAGCGCTTCCCAGGCGGAACAGATCGCCGGCGTCCGGCCGATCCTGAAGCGCGTGGTGGCCAACGCGGGCCTCCTGCTGGGCGGTCGGACCGTGAACGCGATCCTCGGCCTCGCCTTCATGGCCATCGCTGGCCGGGCGCTGGGCGCCGCCGAACTCGGCGTCTTCGTCCTGATCCAGGCGTTCGGCCAGTTCCTCGGCGAGGTGGTCAAGTTCCAGTCCTGGCAGACCATCCTGCACTATGGCGCCCGGCCGCTGGCCGAAGGCCGGGTCGCTGAATTCCAGCACGTCCTGCGCTTCACCCTCCTCCTCGACCTGGCCAGCACGGTGCTGGGCATCGCCGTCGGCGTGGTCGGCGCCTTCGCCTTTGCAGGCGCGCTCGGCTGGGGGCCGGACGAAGCGCCCGCCGCCGCGCTCTACATGTTCTCGATCGCCTTCATGGTCTCGGCGACGCCGCTGGGGCTGCTTAGGCTGTTCGATCGCTTCGACGTCCTGGCCTGGCAGGCCGGCCTGATCTCGTTGATCCGCGTCGTCGGCGGCGTCGTCGCCCTTGCGCTCGGCGCTTCCATGGAGGGCTTCCTGCTCGCGGCGGCGGTCGCCACGGTCGGCAGCTGGCTCTACCTGGCCGGTTCGGCGGTGGCCGAACTGAAGAAGCGCGGCCTGCTTCAGGACTTCTCGTGGCGCGGGCCGCTGACCGCGGGGATGCCGGGCGCCTGGCGCTTTGCCTGGAACACCAATCTCGCCAGCACCCTGGACGTGGCCTTCACCCACGTGGCGACGCTGATCGTCGGCGCGCTGGTCGGTCCCTCACAAGCGGCGTTCTGGCGGATCGGCCGCCAGGTCGCCGACGCCCTGGCCAAGCCCGCCAAGCTGCTCACCCCGGCCCTCTATCCCGAACTGGCCCGGCTGCGGGCGGACGACCGCCATCACGCCATGTGGCGGCTGGCGCGGAATGTCGGCCTTCTGGCCGGCGGGGTGGCCCTGGTGATCCTGGGTGCGAGCGCCCTCGCTGGCCCCGCCCTGCTGACCCTGGTGATGGGCAAGGCGTTCGCGCCGGCCGCGGACGTGATGAACTGGCAGGTGGGCGCCGCGGTGATCGGCGTCTTCGCCCTGCCGCTGGAGCCGATGCTGATCTCGCTGGGCAAGCCCGGCGCGGCGGTGCGGGTCAGGCTGGCGGTCAGCGCGGCCTTCCTCGCCGCCCTGCCCTTCCTCGTGACGCGGTTCGGCCTTATAGGCGCGGGCGCCGGACTGGCTGCGGCGGCAGGCGCCCTTGCCCTCGGCATGCTGTGGTTCATCCTGCGAGAGAACGGGACTCGGCGGAAAGCGGCGACGCCCGCGCCAGAGCCCGAAAGTCTGAAAGGCGACGTTTGACTGCTACCCCTACCGCTCCGGACCGTCCGTTCCATCCGGACGGCTTCGCGACCCTGACGGAGGCGCTCGATTTCGCCGCCCAGGGTCCGACCGGCATCAACCTCTACGGCCTGCGCGGCGAGCTGATCGAGGCCATCCCCTACGCCACGCTGCGCGATCGCGCCCGGGCCATGGCTGCCCGTTTCCTGGCCGCGGGCCTGAAGCCGAACGATCGCATCGGCCTCGTGGCCGAGACCGACGTGGACTTCGTCGTCGCCTTCTTCGCCTGCCAGTACGCCCGCGTCACCCCGGCGCCCTTGCCCCTTCCCGCCCCGCTGGGGGGCCGCGACGCCTATGTCCAGCAGATCGGCCGCATGCTGGCCTCGGCCAGCGCCGCGGCGGTGTTCGGGTCGGAGAGCCTCTTGCCCTGGCTGCAGGAGGCCGCCGAAACGGCGGGCGTGAGGATCGCCATGCGTGTCGGCGACCTGCCCGAGGCCGAGGCGCGCGACCTGCCCGCGCCAACCCCGGACGATCCGAGCTACGTGCAGTTTTCGTCGGGCAGCACGCGCAACCCCACGGGCGTGCTCTGCACCCACCGCGCCCTGATGGCCAACGCCCTGGCCTCGACCCGCGAGGGGCTGCAGGTCACGCCGCACGACCGCGCGGTCTCCTGGCTGCCGCTCTACCACGACATGGGCCTCGTCGGATTCCTGCTGATGCCCCTCTCGGCGCAGATGTCCATCGACCTGATGCCGACAGGCGCCTTCGTGCGCCGGCCGCTCCTGTGGTTGGACCTGATCTCCAAGAACGGCGGCACCATCTCCTACAGCCCCAGCTTCGGTTACGAGCTCTGCGCCAAGCGGGGCGACGGCTCGCGCGAGGGCCTGGACTTGTCGGGCTGGCGGGTCGCCGGCTGCGGCGGCGACATGGTGCGTCCGGGGCCGCTGACGGCCTTCGCCGAGCGCTATGCGGCGGCCGGCTTCTCCCCGACGGCCTTCGTGGCCAGCTACGGCATGGCGGAGGCGACGCTGGGCCTGTCGATGTCTCCCCTCGGCCAAGGCCTGATCTTCGACATGGTCGACGTCGACCGGATGGAGAAGGACGGCGAGGTCGCCGGCGGCGTCGGGCCGCGGGCGCGTGCGTTCGTCCGCTGCGGACGGATCTTCGGCGGCCACGAACTCGAGGTGCGCGACGAGGACGGCAAGGCCCTGCCGGAGCGCAAGGTCGGCCGCATCTTCGTCCGCGGGCCCAGCCTGATGCGCGAATACTACGGCGACCCGCAGGCGACCGCGGCCGTGCTGAGCTCCGACGGCTGGCTCGACACGGGCGATCTCGGCTACCTGGCCGAGGGCCAGATCGTGCCCACGGGCCGCGCCAAGGACCTGATCCTGCTGAACGGCCGCAACGTCTGGCCGCAGGATCTCGAATGGACCGCTGAATCGGAGATCGAGCGGCTCCGCAGCGGCGACGTCGCCGCGTTTTCCATCGATGAAGACGCCGGCGAGCAGCTGGTGGTTCTGGTCCAGACGCGCACCAGCGATCCGGCACTGCGCCGCACGCTCGCGGACGATGTGGCGGCCCTCCTGCGCGCCCGGCACGGCGTCGAGGCCCGGGTGGAGCTGGTGGGGCACAACACCCTGCCCCAGACCTCGTCCGGCAAGCTGAGCCGATCCAAGGCCCGCACCCTGTTCCTCAGCGGCGCGTTCAGGCAGCAGGAGCCGGCCTGAGCCGGGCAAGCGCCGCGGGGCGACTGGCCGCGGTCACCGGGGCCACCGGCTTCCTCGGCCGCCAGATCGTCCGCGCCCTCGCCGCCGAGGGCTGGCGGGTCCGAATTCTCGCGCGGCGCGACCCGGTCGACCCGCTCTGGCGCGAGGCCACGCCGGAAGTCGTCATCGGGGATCTCGGCGACCGGACGGCCCTGAACCGCCTCTGCGAGGGCGCCGACGTGGTGATCCATGGCGCCGGGCTGGTGAAGGCGCCGAATCGCGCGGCCTTCGACGCCGTGAACGTGGCCGGCGCGCGCCGGGTGGCCGAGGCCGCCGCCGAGGCGCCGCACGTGCTGCTGGTCTCGAGCCTCACCGCCCGCGAACCGCGCCTCTCGCACTACGGCGCCAGCAAGCATGCGGGCGAGCAGGCGATGGCCGAGGTGCTGCGGGATCGGCTGACGATCGCCCGGCCCTGCGCCATCTATGGCCCCGGCGACCGCGAGTTGCTGCCGGTGTTCCAGGCCGCCGCCGCCAGCCCAATTCTGCCCGTCCTCAGCGAAGCCGGCCGCGTGGCTATGATCCATGTGGAGGACGCCGCCCGCCAGACCGTCGCGTTGGCGGCCGGACCGCCCGCCCCGGCGCCGGTCGTGCTGTGCGACGAGCGGCCGGACGGCTATTCCTGGCGCGAACTGATGGCCGCGGCGGCCCGCGCCTGCGACCGCACGCCGCGGCTGGCGCCCGTTCCGAGGGCTCTCGTCCACGCCATCGGGATCACGAATGATTTCACAGTGCTTCTGCGGCGCACCCCCATGTTGACCTCGGCCAAGGCGCGGGAGTTGCTGCATCCCGATTGGGCAGTTTCGCCCGAGGAGCGCTCAGAGGGCCTGCCGCGCGCAATATACGACCTGGAGGCTGGGTTTTCGGCTACGGTGGCGTGGTACCGCAGCGCGGCATGGATGAAACATTAGCTGCGGTTTTGTGACCCGCTTTCCCCGCACGGGTGGAAAAACCCGGCGGAGAGGCTTAGTTACGCGTTTGGCGTTGAGCAGCGAGAGCCGATGGGGGGCTCGTCTATGGTGGAACTGGCGACGGATTTGACCGTCCGCGAGGTCGCGCGAGCGGCCGAGACGGTCCTGGGCCGAAGCGTTCAGGTCACGCCCGAGACGGACATCGCCCGCGACCTCGCAGTGGATTCGCTTGCGCTGATGAACATCGTCATGGAGCTTGAGGATCGTTTCGACCTCTCGATTCCCTTGGATCGTCTGGCGACGGTGCAGACGGTCGGCGACCTCTCTGAACTGATCAACAAGCTGCGGGTGAAGGCTTAAGGATGTCGCTGCTCGACAAGCACCTGGGCTATCGCGCCCCGTTGGATGGCATCCGTGCGGCGGGCGCCGATCCCTCCGCCGTCCGATTCGACGCGGTCCTGTCCCCCACCGAAGGCATGCTCGACGGCCGGAAGGTGATCCTTCTGGGCACGAACAACTACCTGGGCCTGACGTTCGACCCGGCCTGCATCGAGGCTTCGGCCGACGCGGTGCGCCAGTGGGGCACCGGCACCACCGGGTCGCGCTTCGCGAACGGCACCTTCGCTGGCCACACGGCGCTGGAGACGGCGCTGGCCAAGTTCTACGGCCGCAAGCACGCCATGGTCTTCACGACCGGCTACCAGGCGAACCTGGGCGGCATCTCCGGCCTGGTCGGCCGCGGGGATCACCTGATCCTGGACGCCGACAGCCATGCCTCGATCTATGACGCCGCCAAGCTTTCGGGGGCCGAGGTCATCCGCTTCCGCCACAACGACCCCGAGGACCTGGCCAAGCGCCTGCGCCGCATGGGCGACGCCGCCAAGGGCAGCCTCATCGTGGTCGAGGGCATCTACTCCATGATCGGCGACGTCGCGCCCCTCAAGGAGATGGTCGCGATCAAGAAGGAGGCGGGCGCCTACCTGCTGGTGGACGAGGCCCACTCCATGGGCGTCCTGGGCGAGAAGGGCCGCGGCCTGGCCGAGGCGGCCGGCGTCGAGGACGATGTCGACTTCATCGTCGGCACCTTCTCCAAGAGCCTGGGCGCGGTGGGCGGCTTCCTGGTGTCCGACGAAGACAACTTCGACCTGCTGCGGATCGTCAGCCGGCCGTACATGTTCACCGCGTCGCTGCCCCCGGCCGTGATCGCCTCGACCCTGACCGCGCTCAAGCGCCTGGAGGAAGATTCCAGCCTGCGCGCCCAGCTCGCGGCCAACGCCGACCGCCTCTACGAAGGCCTGCGCGACATGGGCTATGCCGTGGGTCCCCACGCCAGCCCCATCACCGCCGTCGTGATGCCCGACCAGGCCACGGCCGTGATGATGTGGAACGCCCTGCTCGCCAACGGCGTCTACCTGAACCTGGCGATCCCGCCGGCCACGCCCGAGAACAAGTCGCTGCTGCGCTCCAGCGTCAGCGCCGCGCACACGGCCGAGCAGATCGACGCCGTGCTGGATATCTTCGAGCGCCTGGGCCTCGAGTACGGCCTCCTTCAGCGCCCGCGCCGCGCCTCCGCCTGACGCCGTCGTAGTTCGAGCCACGCGCCGGGCGCCGCCAGGAACGGGTGGCGCTCGCGGAAGGGCGTGATCGCAAGCTCGATGCCGGTGTGCCGCTCGACCTTGTAGGCCGCATAGCGCGCCGCCCCGTCGAAGGTGAAGGCCGCCTTCAGGATCCGCGCCACGTTCAGCGGCTTGCCCATGAGGTCCGGCAGCGTCCAGCCTGGCACACCGCGCTTCACGGGCCGCAGCGTCCCGCCCTCAGCCGCATACCCGACGCCGCCCGCATCCCAGGCCAGCGGCAGGATCGCGGCGTAGCGGTCCCCGCCCGCCGCCATCACGGTGTCCGCGCGACCGACCCCCTCCACCCGGAACTCCGCCGCATAGGTGCGCCGGAACAGCGCCCGCCAGAAGGCGTCGGCCGGTCCGGCGTGCGGCCCCAGCGCGGCGGCGTATCGCGCTGCGGTCACCGCCGCGGCCGTGACCGCCTGGGCCGCAGCCTCGGCCGCTGCGGGGTCCGTAGCCCACACGCGCTGCGCCGGCTGGACGAACCGGGCCCAGATCGTGGTGTCCAGCGTCCGCCCCTCCGCCGCCCGCTGGAAGGTCGCCAGCGGCAGGGTCGCCACCTTGGCGCGCAGCACCCGGCCGCCCACCTGGACCTCGTGGTAGCTGACCTCCGGCCAGATCACCCGCTCGACCAGCCCATGGAGTCCGCGGCGATGCGGCCGCCGGGTCAGGCGGTAGAAGTCGAGGATGCCGGAAAGGTCGCCCGTCCGCAGCGTCGAGCCATAGTAGAGGATCGCCGCATCGCGGGCCGGATCGGCCAGGGCCCGGGCCAGCTCCGCCACCGCCTCGGGCGCGCTCGACGCCAGCTCGGCCTCGATGCGCCGGGCAAGCTCTCCCGTCACGGGATCACGAACTCCAGCGCCGGCCCCTGGCGCACGGTAAGGTCGCCGCCCTTGTACGGCTCGCCGTCCAGCACGAAGTCGCCGTCGAACGAGAGGTCGAAGCTGTCGACGTCGTGACGCCGGTAGCCGCAGGGCTCCAGCCAGGGCGCGTCCTCCCCCCGGACGATCACCGGCAGGGCGCGGAGCAGCCGCCTGGGCGGCGCCTCCACCGACAGCACCTTCAGGCCCTCCCGCGGCTCGCCGTAGGGCTTCAGCCCCAGCGGGAAGCGCTTGAGCGTCGAGGCCATGACCAGAAACCAGCGGCGCTCCTCGGGCGTCGGCGCGATGGACAGGCTTGCCGCCTCCCCGCGCCGCCAGCGATCGCCCGCGCCCCCCAGGACGGTGCGCACCAGCGCCCCGGCCATGGTGATCCCCACGGCCGCATCGTCGACGAAGCCGCGCCCGTGATTCTTCTGCGCCAGCTTGGTCGCCCGCACGAAGGCGCCGACGCCCAGCAGGAAGCCGCGCCGCTCGGGCGCCGTCTGGCCCGCCCGGACCACCTCCAGGCACTGGCGGCGCTTGGTGGGCCGGCCCGCCTGGCAGGCCGCGAGGATCTGTTCCAGCGTCGTGCCCAGGGGCGTCTCGATATCGAGGGCCAGGGCGTTGGTCTTGCCGTTCGGCAGCACCGCCAGCCGCGGCAGGCGCCCGTCGAACGCCTCGGGCAGGCGCGTCAGCACCTCGCGCACCGTGCCGTCGCCGCCGTCGATGACCACCAGTTCGACGCCCGTGGCCGCGAAGCGGCGGAGGCCGGCCAGCAGGTGGCTGGGCTCCTCGGGAACGATGTCCAGCACGTCTTCGGGCAAGCAGGGCGGCGCGCCGCCGGCGCCGCGGTTGCGGTGGCTGTAGCGGTTCCAGATGAGGCCGGCGCGGATCACCGCGACAGCCAGGAGACCACGCGCTCGCGCGGCATGGCCATGGCCTGGACCACCTGGGCGCCGTGGACGATCAGGCACAGGCCCGTCCAGACGGCGACAAGGAAGAAGCCGATCTGCGGATAGCCCAGCAGCCAGGCCGGGGTCAGGATCAGCAGGTTCGGGTTCCGCCGGGCGGTGATCAGGCGGAAGAAGCTGTCGAACGGCCGCCAGGCGTGAACGTGGAAGCCGAAGAGGCGCATGAAGATCCCCTCCTCCACGCGCTGCAGCACATAGCCCGCGAGGATCACCGCCAGCGACAGCTCGGCCCAAGGCGGCGGCAGCCCCACCTGGAAGCAGCCGACGTACCACGCCCACCACCAGAACGGCGGGTGGATCAGGTCGATGCCGTGGTCGAAGACGTTGCCGATGGCCGACGAGGTCAGGGTCACCCGCGCCAGCTTGCCGTCGACGGTATCGAGGAAGGTCATGATCCAGGCGCAGACCAGGCCCCAGCCGAACTGGCCCTCCCAGAACAGCCAGAAGGCCGCCAGGACCAGCAGGAAGCCCGCGAAGGTCACATGGTTGGGCTTCAGGCCCGCGATAGCGCACCACCGGGTGACGATCCGGGCCGGCACGGGCCACCAGTACTTGGTGACCACGTCCGTGACGCCCTTGTACGAGCCGGCGAAGGTCCGGGCCTCCACCGCGCGGACGTTGTCGGGGGTCAGCCGCACCAGCACCGGCGGCTCGCGCTTGCGCAGCGCCTCGTTGTAGGCGAGCTCGGCCAGCGAAAGGCGCTGCAAGCCCCCGGGGTCCGCGCCCCGCTCCAGCGCCGCGGCCGCTTCGGCGACCCGCGCGGCCGGCACGTGCGCGGCCACCGCCTCGCCCGCGTCGGTCACCAGAACCGAGCCCGGACGCTTCGCCAGCGTGGCCAGCAGGGATTCGTCATAGACCCAGGCGCCCAGCGCCAGCACCACGCCGCCCGAGGCCGGCGCGGTCTCGACGACGTTCAGCTTCGCCCTCACGAAGGTCCGGCGCAGCCGCTCGCGCGCCGTCATCCCCCAGATGCGCACCTCGCCCGCGCCCAGGATCATCCCGGCCGGCGCGGCCGCCGTCTCAGCCATGGTCTGCAAAAGCTCGCGCGCCTCTCACGCAAATCAGTGGAACCTGATACCGAGCGCCGTTCCGTTAGGAAAGCTCGTGACCACCTTCCGCCTCGCCCACCTGTCGGACCTGCAGCTTCCGCCGCCGCCCCTGCCCTTCCGCTGGCGTGACGCCGCCTCCAAGCGCCTGCTGAGCCGGTTCGCCTGGCGGCGCAAGCAGCACAGGCACCTCCAGGCCGTGCTCGACGCCATCGCGGCCGACGTCGCCGCACGTGCCCCCGATCACATCGCTATAACCGGCGACGTCATCAACTTTGCGACGCCCGAGGAGTTCGCCGCCGCCCGCCAGTGGCTGGAAGCCCTGGGCGCGCCCGACCACATCACCGTCAGCCCCGGCAACCACGACGCCCTCAGCGCCGCGGGCGCGCCGAAGGGATTCGAGCCCTGGAAGCCGTGGTTGTCCGACGGCGCCGAGGGCGGTTTCCCATATCTGCGCGTCCGCGGGCCGGTGGCGCTGGTCAACCTGTCGTCCGCCGTGCCGACCGCCCTCCACCTGGCGCAGGGTACGCTCGGTCGGGCGCAGATCGAGGCGGCCGGCCGGCTGCTGCGCGAAAGCGGCGAGCGCGGCCTCTACCGCGTGGTCCTGCTCCATCACCCGGTGGCGCGGGGCGTCGTGGCGGGCCGCAAGGCGCTGACCGACGCGGAGGCCCTGCGGGCCATGCTGGCCGAGACTGGCGCCGAGCTGGTCCTTCACGGCCATGCCCACGAGGCGTTGATGACGTCGACGCCGGGCCCGCGCGGCGCCATCCCGATCCTCGCGGTCCCCGCGGCCTCCACCCCCGCCGGCGGCCGCGGCCAGCCCGCCCGCTGGAACGAGATCGCCATCACCGCGGAGGACAGGCGCTTCCGGACAGAGGTCACCGCGCGCGGGATCACGCCGACCCTGGCCGTCGAGACGCTGGGGAGCTTCGTCCTGTGCTAGCGCAGGTACTTCATCTGGATCGCCACGAGCCGCTCGCCGGGCCCCACGCGGAACCGGACGGCGGACAGCGGCGGCAGGCCGGTCCGGGTGTCCGGGTCGTTCGAGAAGCCGAACCCCTCGGCCGGCAGGCCGACGATCGTGCGGTCGAAATCCCGGTCCCCGTCGCGGTCGTGATAGACCGCCACGGCGTAGCTCCCCTGGGGGGCCCAGAAACAGGCGCGCACGGTGGCGGCCGCCCGCACCCGCTGGCGCGCCCACTTGCCGCCCTTGGCCAGGAATCGCCGCTTGTCGTCGGGATAGACCGTGATTGCCACCTCGCCGGTCGCGGGTCGCACACCCGCCACCTGCACCGTCAGCTTGGAGGAGCTCGGGGTACGCGTTCCCGCGCAGCCTTGGTCGGCCAGCGCCGGGCCGGCCGTCAGCAATCCTGCGGCGGCGGCGATTGCGGCCGTTCGGCCTTTCATGCTCAGGACCGGCTCCCTATGATCTTCCGCGCGGCCTGGCCGCTCACCTGGCATGGATAAGTCGTGACGAACCCGACGGCCCGCAAGTTCGGCTACCCCCACACCCTGGTCGCCGAGACCGCGCACTGGCTGGTGCTGGTGCGCCCGCAACAGCCCACCTTTGGCGCGCTCGTCCTGGTTTGCAAGGATGAGGCGACGGCGTTCTCCGACCTCTCTGCGGCCGCCTTCGCCGACATGAAGGCGGCTGTGGACGGTATCGAGCGTCTTCTCCGCCAGGCCGTGGGCTACGAGCGCATCAACTACCTGATGCTGATGATGGTCGACCCCGACGTCCACTTCCATGTCTTGCCCCGCTACGACGGCGAGCGGGAATACGCGGGCCAGACGTTCAAGGATGCGGGCTGGCCGGGGCCGCCGGCGCTTGCGTCTCACGTCGCGCTGAGCGAGGAGGGGGCGACGGCGCTGGCCGCCGATTTCGCCGCCCGCTGGCGGGCATGACCGCCGCTGACCGGGGGACCCGTTGAGTCTCATCGACCGCTACCTGCTCCGCCTGGCCCTCTGGCCGATGGTGGGAGCGATGGGGGTGACCCTGGTCGCGCTCCTGCTGGAGCGGATCCTGCGCCTGCTCGACATGCTGTCGGCCTCCAGCGACCGCTTCGGCTTCGTGGCCCAGCTCGCGGTGAACCTGGTGCCGCACTACCTGGGTCTCACCCTGCCCGCCGCCTTCTTTCTGGCGCTGGTGGTGGTGGTCAACCGGATGAACCAGTCTTCCGAGGTGGACGCCCTGCTGGCCGCAGGGGTTTCGCTGACCCGGCTCGCGGCGCCCTATCTCTGCCTGGCGGCGGCGCTCACGGCGGTGAGCCTGCTGGTGTTCGGCTTCCTGCAGCCCTACAGCCGCTATGCCTATCGCGCGGTGCTTCACACGGCCCAGAACGCGGGCTGGAACGGGCTGGTGCCGGCCGAGACGATCCTGGCGCCGTCCAAGGACCTGACCATGACCACCGACGAGGCGGACGCGGCGGGTCAGCGGCTTTCGCGCATCTTCATCCGACGGATCACCGACAAGGGCCGCGAGGAGATAACCACCGCCAAGATGGCCGAGATCCGCCGCGCCGCGGATGGCAAGAACGTCCGGCTCGAGCTGCAGGACGGCCAGCAGCTCCGCTTCAACGAGCAGGGCCGGCCCGAGATTCTCAGCTTCAAGACCTTCACCATGCAGCTGCCGATGACCGGGCCCGCCCGCCTGCTCCGCGCCCGGGGCGGCGACGAGCGGGAGCTGACCCTGTTCGAACTGGCGGATCAGGCCCGCACGGGTAGTTCCACGCTGTCCAGCGCGGCTCTGAAGGGCGAGCTGTACGGGCGTTTGGCCCGCGCGTTCTCCCTGCCCTTGCTCCCGCTGCTTGCGGTGCCATTGGGACTGGCCGCCAAGCGCAGCGGCCGCGCGCCCGGCGCCATCGTCGGCGGTATCCTGCTCCTGGCCTTCCACCACCTCATCCAGCTTGGCGAGGGCCTGGCCGCGAAGGGTCGCGTCTCGGCCGAGCTGGCCGTCGGCGCGCCGTATCTGGCGTTCGCGGCCATCGCCCTCACCGTCTTCTTCACCAGTCGCAAGCGGCCCGGCGAGACGCCCATCGGCCAGGCGATGGAGCACCTCGGCGCCTTCATGGCGCGGATGCGGATGAAGAAGGCTACCGCGGGCGCGGCGCCGTGACCCTGGGCGGCTATCTTCTGAAGCTGGTGGGATCGCGCATCCTGATCGCGCTGCTGGTGCTGGTCGGCATCCTGCAGATCCTCGACCTGTTGGACGTCACGAACGACATCCTCGACCGCGACCTGGGCGCCGCCGGCGTGGGATACTACGCCATGCTGCGCCTGCCGCGGCTCATCGAGCAGGCCGCGCCGCTGGCGGTGCTGGCCGGGGCCCTGTTCGCCTTCGGCAAGCTGGCCGGAGACAGCGCGGTGACCGCCATGCGCTCCACGGGCATCTCCACCTACCGCATCACCTTGATGGCCGTCCCGGCGGCCCTGGTCCTGGCGCTGACCCAGCTCGCCATCGGCCTGCAGATCGCGCCCCGCACCGACAGCATGCTGTCCGACTGGTGGCAGGCCAGCACGCCCAAGGACAAGGCCGAGAGCGTGGATCCCGTGACCTTCCGCGTCGGCGACGAGATCGTGGTGGCCGTCCCGCGCGATCCCGACGGGCGCAGCCTGGAGCAGGTCACGATCTATCGCCGGGACGCCAATGGACGCCTCGTGCAGCGCACCAGCGCCCAGGCCGCCGTGTTCGAGAACGAGCGCTGGCGGCTGGTCGAGCCGCGATTCGAGAGCCTGGGAACCGCCAGCATCGCCGAGGGACAGGCGCGCTCCATGGACTGGACGGAGAACCTGCGACCCAGCGACGTGCGGATGCTGGCCGCGGGCGAGACCACGGTCACCGCCGCGGAGGCCCGGCGCGCCCTCACCGGCGGGCTCTCGGTGCGGCCGCGCACCTACTACGACACCCAGCTCCAGCGGGCCTGGGCCGCGCCCCTGGCATGCCTGGTGATGCTGTTGCTGGCCGCGCCCGCGTCGCTGGCGAACTTCCGCGGCGGCGGGGCGACCCTGATGGTCCAGTGCCTGGCCGCGGGCCTGCTCTACCTGGTGTTCGACGGCGCATTCACTGCGCTGGGCCAGAACGGCGCGGCGCCCCCGATCCTGGCGGCCTGGGCGGCGCCGGCGATGTTCGCCGCGCTCGGGGTGACCGTGCTGCTCTATCTGGAAGGATGATCGTGGCGGGGGGCGTCGATATCGTCCCGGTCGGCTCCAAGGCGGAGCTGGACCGGTTCATCCGCGTGCCCATGCGGCTGGGCGAACGCGATCCGAACTACATCGCCCCGTTGATCCTGGAACGCGGCGAGTCGCTGACCCCCAAGGGCAACCCCTTCTTCGAGCATGCGGACGTCCAGTTCTGGCTGGCGGTGAAGGACGGCCGGGACGTCGGCCGCATCAGCGCCCAGGTCGACCATCTGAACCCCCAGACCCGGCAGGGCGTCGGTCACTTCGGCATGATCGCGGCCGAGGACGATCCAGCGGTGTTCGAGGCGCTTTTCGCCGCGGCCGAGGCCTGGCTCAAGGCCAAGGGCTGCCGGGTCGCGATGGGGCCGGTGAACCTCTCCACCAACGAGGAGGTGGGGTTGCTGGTCGAAGGGCACGACACCCCGCCGATGTTCATGATGAGCCACGATGCGCCCCATACGCCCGGCCGCATCGAGGGCGCGGGCTACGCCAAGGCCAAGGACATCTTCGCTTACGTCTGCAGCGTGGCCGACGACCTGCCCGCCCCCATCCGGCGGCGGATCCGCAAGGGCCTGCCCGAGGGCGTGACGCTCCGGACGCTGAAGATGAAGCGCCTCGATGAGGAGGTTCGCACGCTGACGGCGATCCTCAACGACGCGTGGTCGGACAACTGGGGCTTCACACCGACCACCGAGGCCGAGACCAAGGCGCTGGCCACGACCTTGAAGCTGCTGATCGACGCCCGCCTGGCCTGGTTCGCCGAGATCGACGGCGAGCCGGCGGGCTTCATGATCCTCCTGCCCAACATCAACGAGGCGATCGCCGACCTGAAGGGCAAGCTGTTCCCGTTCGGCTGGGCCAAGCTCCTCTGGCGGCTGAAGGTGAAGGGCCCGAAGACGGGCCGGGTGCCGCTGATGGGCGTGCGGCGCAAGTTCGCAAACAGCCTGCGCGGCCAACTCCTGCCTTTCCACCTCATCGATGCGGTGGCCCAGGCCGCCCGCAAACAGGGCTACGAGCGCTACGAGCTGTCGTGGATCCTCGAGGACAACATGGCCATGCGCCGCATCTGCGACGCCGGCGGGGCCAGGGTCTACAAGACCTATCGGCTCTACGAGAAGGCGCTGGCGTGACGGCGTTCCAGGCGCTGGTGCTGGCGGGCTCGCGCGGCGGCGACGACCCGGTGGCGGCCTATGGCGGCGCCTCGCACAAGGCGCTGATCCGCCTGCAGGGCGAGACGCTGCTGGCGCGGGTGGTGGGCGCGGTGCGGGCGGCCGGCGCCACGCGCGTCGCGGTGATCTCCAGCCATCCCGAGGTCCGCGCCGAGATCGCACGCCTGGGCGCCGAGGCGCTGGACGAGGCGGCGGGCCCCAGCCTGAGCGTCCGGGCGGGCGCGTTGCGCCTGGGAACGCCGCTCCTGGTCACCACGGCCGACCACGCCCTGCTGGAACCGGCCTGGATTACGCGCTTCCTGGCCGACACGCCGCCCGACGCCGACGTCACGGTCCTGGTCGCCGCCCGCGCGACGGTCGAGGCGGCGGCGCCCGGCACGAAGCGCACCTGGCTCAAGCTCGCCGATGGCGACTGGTCAGGCTGCAACCTCTTCTACCTGGCCAACGACCGGGCCCTCGGCGTCATCGACCTCTGGCGACGCGTCGAAGCCGAGCGCAAACGGCCCTGGAAGATGGCCCAGATCCTCGGCCCTGGAATGCTTCTGCGCTATCTCAGCCGCCGGCTGGGGCTGCGGGATGCGGCGGCCCGCCTCGGCGCCCTGGCGGGCGTCCGCGCCGGCATCGTCGAGACGCCCTTCGGGCTGGCTTCGGTGGACGTCGACAAGCCGGCCGACCTCGACCTCGTCCGCGAGCTGACCAGTCGCTAGGCGGCGTTGGCCCGCCGTACGGTCTCCGTGGCCGCGCCGCGCTCGTCCTGGACGATGCAGCCGTACCAGCCCAGGCCTTCGTAGGTCTCGTAGCCCGGTGTGAGGGCATAGCCGACGGTCACGCCCTGGGCCGCATAGCTGCCCATGCTCTCCGCGCTCGCCGGAAGGCTGAACGTGTCGGCGAGTTCGCCCCGGCGGTCGGACGCAGCCAGCACCCGGCCGGTGCGGTCCAGCAACAGGACGCGCGAGCGCTGCCGCTCCTCGTCGGTGAGGCGCACCCCGTCGACGACCGCGTGGGCCTGCGGCTGCCAGTCGAAATGGATGCCGAGCACCCCGATGACTTCGCCGTTCACGGCGCCGTTGCGCCGGATCGCCGCGGCATAGGTAGCGACCGGGGCGTCGTTCAGCAGTGTGGCGCGCTCCACGTCGCAGGCCACGAAATCCTGTCCCGAGGCGGTCGCCTTGGCGTTCTTGAACCAGCCGGCGTTGGCCACGGAGCTGCCGGCGACCCGCGGATAGCGCTCGGGCCGGCCCGTCGCGATCACCCGCCCCTCCGCATCGCAGATCCACAGGTCGAGATAGACGGTGTAGGCGTCGAGAATGACCTTCAGGCGCGCGCTGGCGTGCCGGGCCGCGGCGTCGGTGCCCGCGCCGGCGCAGTCCACGACCGCGGAGTCGGTGGCCCACCAGCGGACGTCGCAGGTCCGCTCATAGAGGTTCCGGTCGATGATCTCGATGGCGTTCAGCGCCAGGTCGGCCAGACGCTGCCCGCGGAGATGGCCAAGGATCGCGCCGCCGACCGCGGACAGCTCGCGCAGGTCGCCCTGCACCTGGCTCTGCAGGTCCGCCGTCACCTCGTCGATGCGGGACGAGATCTGCTTGAACTCCTCCGCCACGACCGAGAAACCGCGGCCGGCCTCCCCGGCCCGCGCGGCCGTGATCAGGGCGTTGATGGCCAGCATCTTCGCCTCGCGGTTGATGCGGGCGATCTCGCCGATGCTGGTCGCGGCGGCCGTGGACAGCCGCTCGGACAGCTCGAGGATCCGCTCGGGAACCAGGGCTTCTTCGCTGTCGGACAACGGAACCTCTGCACGCCTGTCGCCCCGTGCGGGCGCGTTAACGGTAACGCTAGGCAGCCGATTCTTTAGAAGATGTTGTCAGGCGCCGAGCAAGTCGCCGCGCCCTGCTCCCCACGCGCCGGAACGCTCAATTCCTAGGCAATACAGCCGCGAGACTAGGCGCCGGCCGGCGCCGCCCATCCACTGGAAAGACGGGTCAGGTTCTCGACATCCTGAGGGAAATCCATCTCGCCCCACTCGAGGCCCTCGATGGACACCACCTTTACATCGACGCCCGCGCGAGCCAGTTCGTCGATGACCGAAAGATACCAGCGGCGCAGCCCTTCCGGCGTCTGCAGCACCTGCTCGACACCCGCCGCGAACTTCGCCGCTCCCGCCTTGGAGAAGCGCAGGAAGCCGATCGACTCGGCGTCATAAGCCTCGATCGTCTTGCCGATGGCCTTCAGCCGGCCGTGCTCGGTCAGCACCTTCATGTCGTCGGCGTCGTAGGCGGGCTTCCGATCGATGGTGACCGTGATCTCGGCGGGCGGGGCGGCGAGCAGGGCCTCCGCGACACCCGGCCCGAACAGGGTGTCGCCGTTGAGGATCAGCACCTCGCGGTCGAACTCCTGGCGCACGATCCAGCACGAGGCGGTGTTGTCCGACACCGTGTAGAAGGGATTGAAGGCCAGCCGCACCGGCATGGTGAGGTCCAGGGCCGCGACCTCGGCCTCGACGGCGTCGGCGCGGAAGCCCGTGACGATCACGGCCTCCTGCACTCCGGCCGCCTGCAGGCGCAGGAGCTGCCACGCCAGAAGCGTACGGCCGGACAGCTCGATCAGGCATTTCGGACGGGTCTCGGTCAGCGGCAGCAGCCGCTTGCCCTGCCCTGCAGCGAGGATGATGGCTCTGTTGGGCGAGGTCACGAAAGCGTCCGTGAGAAAGGGGGTCGCGGCGCGCGCCGCGAAGGTCGGCCCTTATGTAGGCACAGGGCCCAAAAGTGAAGAGACCCCGCAGGGCGAGCGGCCCGCGAGGTCTCTCTTTTCAGCATGGCTGCGGCGCGGGCAAAAAAGCGCGCCGCGTGCGTCCTACTTCAGGTGCGCGGCCAGATGCTTGTTCATCTCGAACATGCTGACCTTGTCCTTGCCGCCGAAGACGGGCTTCAGCTTGGCGTCGGCCAGGATCTCGCGCTTGTTGGCGGGATTCTGGAGGTTGTTCTTCTTGATGTAGTCCCAGATCTTCGAGACGGTCTCGCCGCGCGAAAGCTGGCCAGCGCCCACGACGGCCGCCAGTTCGGCGGAGGGCGTCAGGGGCTTCTGCAGTGCGTTCGTCTTCTTTTCCGTGGCCATGGGCTCCCCCGGCTAAAATGTTGGCGCGAGGTTCCGGCGGGGGTCGCCGGGACCGAGTCGCTTTAGGCATCCTAGCGCGGCGCGCGTCGGGCGCCACCGAAGATGCGTCACATCAGTCGTCTAGGGGTTGAGCGCGCGATGGGCGGGGTTCGTTCCAAGGACGGGCGCGGGCGCCGGCACGACGAGCGCGCGGCTGAAGAAATCCAGCAGGTCGGGCCAGCGGGGCTCCGTCTCGTACACCTCGGTGTCGAACAGCACGCCGGAAAGACTGAGCGCGGCCTCAAGAATCCCCGCCCGGCGCTGCACGGCGCCCACCTGATAGCCGATTCTCACCACGCCATTGATTCTTTGGGATATTTCGAGCGCGGTTCGGGCGCCGAAGCCACGAGCGCCGTAGGCCGCCGCCGCGGCGATCCGCTCGGCCCGATCCGCCGCGAGATGCAGCGCCATGTCCCCGCCCCCGCCGAATCCCAGGACCCCGACACGGCTGTCGTCCACGCGCCGCTCGTCGGCGAGGTAGTCCATGCAGGCCCAGGCGGCCTCCCGCCGATCGTCCGCCGCCAGGGTTGCGAGGTCGGGCGCCAGGACAAAATAATTGTGGGCGGATAGACGCCGCGCGGTCGATTCTGCCCTCTCATCCCGGTCCGGCGGGCCGGAAAGCAGCAGAATCGGGGGCTTGCGGCCCGGCGTGTCGGGCCAGGCCACGAAGGCGTCGAGCGCCCCTTCGTCCAGTTCGAGCTCAATGCGGGCTTCCGGCATGCCCGCCACCTTAATCCTACATTTTCAGTAGGAATAAGCCGATTGTCTGCGGCGGGCTTGAGATTCCCTCTAAGCGCCGTCCAGAGCCACCGTCACCTTGGCGGAGAGGCCGGGCCGCAGGCGCGCCACCTCCGGCTGGCCCGGATCGAAACGCAGCCGCACGGGCACCCGCTGGACGATCTTGGTGAAGTTGCCCACGCCCGGCTCGAACGGCAGCAGGGCGAACTCCGAGCCGGTCCCAGGGGCGAAGCTCTCCACGCGCGCCTTCAGGGTCACGCCCGGCAGCGCGTCGACCTTCACCGTGGCGGCCTGGCCGTTGAGCATCCGGGCCGTCTGGGTCTCCTTGAAGTTGGCCGTGATGTAGAGGCGGTCCAGGGGGTTGACCACCAGCAGGCGGGAGCCCGGCTGCACGTAGTCGCCCACGTTGGCCTGGCGATCGCCCACGACGCCGGAGACGGGCGCCTTCACGTCCACGTGCTGGCGGTCCTGGCGGGCGAGTTCCAGCGCGGCCAGCGCCTTCTGCCGCTGCGCCCGGGCCTGGGCCACGGCGGCGACCAGCTCGCCCCGCCGGCTGGCCGTGGCGGCCGCCTGGCTGCGGCTGACCGCCAGGCTGGCGCGGGTCCTGTCCGCGGCCGCGGCCGCGGCGACGGCCTGGGTCTGGATCCGGTCGGCGTCGCGGCGGGGGGCATAGCCGGTCTTCAGCAGGGCGTCGTAGCGCGCCCAGTCGGCCCGAGCGCGGTTGGCCTCGGCGTCGGCGGCGCGGATTCCCGTCTCGGCCTCGCGGACCTCGGCGACGGCCATGGCCTCCTCCGAGCCCAACCGCACGAGGGCGGCCTCGGCCGAGGCCACCGCGGCGTCGGCCAGGGCCACATCGCCCTCGGCCGCGGCGACGCGGGCGGCGTATTCCTCCGGGTCCAGCCGCACCAGCACCTGGCCGGCCTTCACCGGCTGGTTGTCGCCCACCAGCACCTGCGCCACATGTCCGCGCACCCGCGGCGCCACGATGGTCACGTCGGTCTTCACATAGGCGTTGTCGGTGGTGGCCGACGCCTTGGCCGCGTGGATGTAGGCATAGCCGCCCGCCCCCACAGCCAGCGCCGCGCCGAGGATCAGCACCCCGCGTGGCGGCAGCCGCCGCCGGGGCTTCACGGGCGAGCCCGTGGTGACGGTCTCCATCTTCATCGGTCGAACACCAGCAGCGTGGAGGTGGCCGTGGCGTAGAGGCGGCCCTCGGCGTCGGTCAGCCGGCCCTCGGCGAAGGCGGCGCGGCGCCCCGCCTGGACCACGCGGCCCTCGGCGCGGACCGGTCCCGTGTGCTTGGTCATGGCCCGGTGATAGGCGACCTTGAGCTCCAGGGTCGTGTACCCCTGCCCCGCCTTCAGCACCGAATGGACGGCGCAGCCCACGGCCGAGTCCAGCAAGGTCGCCGCATAGCCGCCGTGCACCGTGCCGATGGGGTTGTAGACGCTCTCGTCCGGCGTGCCGCCGAACACCACCCGGCCCTCTTCGATCTCGATGACGGTGAAGCCCATGGTCCTGCCGATCCCCGGCGCCCGTTCGGGCCGGTCGGGATCGAAGGCCGCACGCAGTTGTTCGAGGCCCGAGAGCTGGGCTGTGGGCGTGACGGCGTTCATTGGACGATCCCCATGCGATGCTTGATGCGATCCCGCGCCTCGGCGAGCAGACGGCCGGCCTCGGCCTCGTCGGAGATGGCGCGGGAGAGCGCGACGGTCCCCGACATCTCGGCCACCAGGGACGCGGCGAGGCTGTCGCGGTCGGGCGTCGTCTCGGGCAGCCAGCCGGCGATCCGCTCGATCATCCGCCGCACGCCGCGCTCGTAGGCCTCCCGAACGGGCGCGCCCTGGCGCGGCAGGTCGCTGGAAAGGCCCGCCACCGGGCAGCCCCGCTCGGGATGGGCGCGATGTTCCAGCGTCACATAGAAGTCCACGAAGGCGGCCAGGGCCTGGGCCGGCGCCATGCCGGCGGTCGCCCGGCCGAACCGGCGCCCGCTCTGGCCGAACGCCTCGTCGATGGCGGCGACGATCAGCGCCTCCTTATTCGGGAAGTGGGCGTAGAAGCCGCCGTGCGTCAGGCCGGCCTCGGCCATGATCTCGGCGACGCCCACCCCGTCCGGTCCCTTGGCGCGCACGGCCTTGGCGGCGGCCTTCAAGACCTTGTCCCGCGTCTCCTGCTTGTGCGTGTCGCTGTAGCGCATGGCCTTGCCCGCATTTATATGATGCCCATAATATTAAGCGTCGGCCGCCGGAGCGCAAGGACCATGACTGTCGCATCGGCTGCCGCAGGCGCCCCGCCCGCCGGCCCCGCCACCCTCAGCGAAGGCCGCAAGCTCCTGATCTTCGCGATCATGGCGTTCGGCCAGTTCATGGCCCTGCTCGACATCCAGATCGTGGCGGCGTCGCTGAATTCGATCCAGGCGGGCCTCAACGCCGGCCCCGACGAGATCGCCTGGGTGCAGACCGCCTATCTGATGGCCGAGATCGTGATGATCCCCCTGGCCGCCTTCCTGTCCCAGGCGCTCTCGACCCGCTGGCTGTTCACCCTCTCGGCGGGTCTCTTCACCATCTCCAGCCTGCTGTGCGGCCTGGCGTGGGACATCAACTCGATGATCGTCTTCCGCGCCATCCAGGGCTTCACGGGCGGGGCCATGGTGCCGCTGGTCTTCGCCACCGGCTTTGCGATGTTCGAGGGGCCCAAGCGCGCCGCGGTGCCGGCCATCCTGGGGATGGTCTCGACCCTCGCCCCGACCCTCGGGCCCAGCGTCGGCGGGCTGGTCACCGAGTACTGGGACTGGCGCTGGCTGTTCTTCATGAACATCGTGCCCGGCGTCGCCGTGACGATCCTGTTCCCCCTGCTGGGCAAGGTCGACGGCGCCAATCCCCAGATGCTCCGGCGCATCGACTGGCTGCACGTGGCCTCGCTGGCGGTCTTCCTGGGAGGCCTCCAGTACGTGCTGGAAGAAGGTCCCCGGCATGAGTGGTTCACCGACGAGAAGGTGCTGACCGCGGCCTGGTTCTCGTTCGTGGGCGCGGTGGTGTTCTTCGAGCGCACGTTCTTCTCGACCATGCCGGTGGTGAAGCTGACGCCCTTCCGGCGGCCGACCTTCGCCATGGCCTGCGTCCTGAACGTGGTGATCGGCTTCGGCCTCTACGCCTCCACCTATCTGACGCCGGTATACTTGGGGCGGGTGCGCGAGTTCTCCAGCCTGCAGATTGGCACGACCGTGTTCGTCACCGGCGTGGCCATGACGATCACCGCGCCCATCGCCGCGCGCCTCTCGACCCGCGTGGACGGGCGCTACGTCATCGCCGTCGGCTTTGCGATGTTCGCCTCCTCGCTGTGGATGTTCAGCGACATCACGCCCGAGTGGGGCTTCTGGGACCTGTTCTGGCCTCAGGTGATGCGGGGCCTGGCCATGCTGCTCTGCATCGTGCCGGCGGTCGGTATGGCGCTGAACGGCGTGCCGCCCGACCAGCTGCGCTATGCGTCGGGCCTGTTCAACCTGATGCGGAACTTGGGCGGCGCCATCGGGATCGCCGTGGTCAACACCTGGCTGATCGACTTCAGCCGCGAACACGCCGCACGCCTCTCCGACGCCATGGGCCGGCAGCCCGACCGGGCGCAGGAAATGCTGCGGGGCCTCTCCCAGATGGCCCAGCAGTGGACGCCGGACGCGAGCCGGGCCCTGCAGACCGCCGAGGCCGTGATGGGCCGCGTGGTGGGACGCGAGGCGGCGACCCTCGCCTTCGCCGACACCTTCATGCTCATGGCCCTGCTGTTCGCCGCGGCCTTGCTCATCGTCCCCTTCGCCAAGCCCGCGCCACTCCAGGGGCCTCCCCCGACCGAGCATTGAAGATCGGCAGACCCTGACGCAAGGTCGCGGGAGATCTGGATTCTCCCAACGGGCCCGACCACATGGATATCGTTCTCGACACCATCGACCGCCGCATCCTGCGCGAACTGCAGAAGGATGCGACCATCCCCATCGCGGAATTGGCCCAGGTGGTCGGCCTCTCGCAGACGCCTTGCTGGAAGCGGATCAAGCGGCTGACCGACGCCGGGATCATCACCAGCCGGGTGGCCCTGCTGGACCGCAGCAAGCTGGACCTGGGGCTGGCCGTCTTCGTCTCGGTGCGGACCAACCGGCACGATCAGGAGTGGCTGGACGCCTTCGCCGGCGCCGCGGCCAGCATGCCCGAGGTGGTGGAATTCTACCGGCTGTCCGGCGACACCGACTATCTGCTGAAGGTCCTGGTCCGCGACATCGCCGCCTACGACGCCTTCTACAAGCGCCTGATCGCGGCCGTGCCCCTGTCGGACGTCAGCTCCGCCTTCGCGATGGAGCAGATCAAGTCCACCACCGCGCTGCCCGTTTGACATAACCCCACGGCAGGCGGCCAACTTGCCCCCAACGAACAAGAAGCTTGTTGGGAGGCGTACCGGCCATGTCGTGGACCATTGCTGACATCTGGGAAGCGATCGCCGCCGCCCAGCCGGAGATCCCGGCCCTGGTCCAGGGCGGTCGGTCGATCGGCTGGGGCGCGTTCGACGCCCGGGCGGACGCCCTGGCCGCCCACTTCATCGCCAGCGGCATGGAGCGCCAGGCCAAGGTGGCGGCCTACCTCTACAACGGCCCGGAATACCTCGAGACCTATTTCGCCGCCTTCAAGGGCGGCTACGCGCCGGTCAACACCAACTACCGCTATGGCCCCGAGGAGATCGTCTATCTCTTCGACAACGCCGACGCCGAGGCCGTGGTCTTCCACGCCGGCTTCACCGACCTCTTGGAACAGATCCGCCACCGCCTCCCGAAGGTGAAGGCCTGGATCGCGGTGGCCGAGCCGGGCCATCCCGCGCCGGCCTGGGCCGCCGACTACGACGCCGTGGTCGGCAAGGTTCCCGCCAGCCGCCCGGTCAGGGCGCCCTGGGGCCGTTCGGGCAATGACCTGCTGCTGCTCTACACCGGCGGCACCACCGGCATGCCCAAGGGCGTGATGTGGCGCCAGGACGACCTGTTCCAGGTGCTGGGCGCCGGCGGCAACGCGGCGCTGGGCATTCCGCCGGTCACCTCGGTCGAGGAGCTGGTCGCGCGCATTGCGGGTCCAGAGCACCTGCGCCCCACTATGATCGTGGCTGCGCCCCTGATGCACGGCACCGGGCAGTTCTCCGCCTTCATCGCCCTCAACGGCGGCGGCACGGTCTGCGCCCTCCCCTCCCGGAAGTTCGACGCCGTCGAGCTTTGGAACGAGACCGAGCGGCTCAAGGCCACCAACATCGTCCTCGTGGGCTTGGCCTTCTCCACCCCGATGCTGGAGGCGCTGGAGGCCAATCCGGACCGCTGGGACCTGACCAGCGTGCGCTCGATGAGCTCGTCGGGGTCCATGTGGAGCCAGGAGAACAAGCGCGGCCTCCTCAGCCACATCCCCGGGGCCATGATCGCCGACAGCTTCGGCTCGTCCGAGGCCGTGGGACTGGGCGCCTCGGCGTCGGCGGCGGGCGCGGAAGCCCAGACCGCCGCCTTCATGCTCGGCCCCAACACCGCGGTGTTCTCCGAGGACGGGCGGCGCATCCAGCCCGGCTCGAACGAGCGGGGCCTGGTGGCGGTCAGCGGCTTCCTGCCCGTCGGCTACTACAAGGACCCGGAGAAGAGCGCCAAGACCTTCAAGGTCATGGAAGGCGTCCGCTGGAGCGTGCCCGGCGACTGGGCGGAGGTGAACGCCGACGGCTCGCTGAAGCTGCTGGGCCGCGGCTCGGTCTGCATCAACACCGGCGGCGAGAAGGTCTTCCCCGAAGAGGTTGAGGAGGCGCTGAAGCGCCATGCCGGCGTGCGCGACGCGGTGGTGGTCGGCGTACCCGACGCGCGCTTCGGCGAGCGGATCTGCGCGGTCGTCGAGCCGGAGGCCGGCGCCACCCTCACCCTGGCGACGCTCTCCGACCACGTGCGGGGCCAGCTCGCCGGCTACAAGGCCCCGCGCGAGCTCGTCGTGGTGGACACCATCGGCCGCGCCCCCAACGGCAAGGTCGACTACAAGGCCATCAAGGACCGCGCCCTGAGGGCCCTCGGCGCGCCCGCCTAGAGCGCGATCCGCGGAAGGGGCCGCGGGCGGCGGCCCTCCCACCCCAACATCCGTCATCCCGGGTGGAGCGCTCGCTAGAGCGCGCAGACCCGGGACCCAGCCGCACCGCCGCCGACGCATGCCTAGGGGGGCGCGGCAGCCACGACGGCCGTCCTTCAGGCTCCTCGAACCGAGAGTCGGAACGATCGCGCCATTAAGGATTCTCGGCGTCGATCAGCTGCAGCTTCTAGTCGCGCCGCCAACGCTTGATCTGCTTCTCGCGTCGGATCGCCTCTGCCATCACGAGCATCTTGGCGCAGCTTTTTAGGTCGCGTCGGCTGGGTCCCGGGTCTCCGCGCTGCGCGCTACGCCCGGGATGACGGCCAGGAGGAGGGTCACCGCCCTAGCGCTTCGGCCGCGGCTCCCTCGACAGCCGCGTGATCAGCAGCGCGGCGCGCTTGGCCTGGAGGTCCAGGCTCTTCAGGTCGGCGGTCTCGCCGGGGGCGTGACTGCCCTCGCCGGCCAGGCCCAGGCCCACGAGCCCGTCGATGAAGGCCACGAACGAGATGTCGCCGGCGCCGCGGTTGGCCGGGTCGCCGGCCGGCATCTCGGGAACGCCGAGCGCCGCGTTGACCGCGTTCAGCTTCGCCAGCAGCGCCTTGTTGCCCTCGGTGGGAGCCATCGGCGGGTAGCCGTCGTCCGAGAACTCGATCTCGGCCTTCGCGTGTTCGAGATGGCGCCCGACGATGGCCTGCATCTTCGCGCGCACCCTGGCCTCCTGCTCGGTCGAGAGGGTGCGGATGTCGCCGCGCGCGACGGCTTCGGCGGCGATGATGTTCGGCTTGCCGCTGGCTTCGCCGCCCGTGTCGCCGGCGTTCAGGGCCGCCTGGGCGCCGCCCAGGATCACGCCCACGTTGTAGGTCAGGTTCGGCTCGGGCAGCTCGCGCCGGAACTCGTCGACGATCCGCGCCAGCTCATAGATCGCGCCGCATCCCGCGTTCGGCTTGCAGACCCCCGACGAGTGGCCGGACTTCGCCGTCGCGCGGATGGTCCACGAGGTCGACGAGCGGCGGGCGATGGAGCCCACGTCCCGGCCGTCGACGCGCGACAGGCCCTCGAAATCCAGGGCCACGTCGCTCGCGCGGCCTGCCGCGATGAGGTCGGCGCGCGCCTCGGCCAGCGGAGCGCCGGGCTTCTCCTCGTCGCCCGTCAGCACGACGGTGATGTCGGCGTCCTTGAGCGTGCCGGCCGCATGCATGGCGCGCAGCGCGGCCACCATGACCACGTCGCCGCCCTTCATGTCGCCGACGCCCGGCCCCTCGACGATATCCCCGTCGCGCTTCCAGCCCTGGAACGGACTGTCCGGCTCGAACACGGTGTCGAGGTGGCCGATTAGCAGGATCCGCTTACCCCTGCCGTTCCCCTTGTGGGTGGCGATCAGGTGGCCGGCGCGACCGACCTTCGCCATCGGAACCCACCGCACCTCGAACCCGAGTTGTTCGAACTCGGGACGCAGCATGCGGCCCACCTGCTCGACGCCCGCAAGGTTCATGGTGCCGGAGTTCACCCGCACCAGGTCCTCGAGCAGCTTCAGGCTGCGCGCCCGCTCGGCCTCGATGGTCGCGACCATCTTTCGCTCGACCGGGTCCTTGGGCGCCCCGAAAGCCGGAGACGCCAAGGCGACCGCGGCCAGGGCGGCGAGGACGACGGACGCACGCAAGAGCTTCAGCTCGGCTGGCTGCGAAGGCTGCGGACGAACTCCACCAGCGCCGAGCGGGACACGCCGCGCGGCAGGCCGGCATAAGCCTTGAGCAATTCCAATGCGCCGGGTTCGGCCAGCAGGGCCGCGACCTCGTCGACCGCACCGCTGTGGACCGATGCTTCTCCGAACATCTCGGCCACGGGCACGCCCAGGGTCTTGGCGATGCGCGTCAACATGGACGCGCTGACGCGGTTGGCGCCGCGTTCGTACTTTTGAATCTGCTGGAACGTGACGCCGGCGGCTTCGGCCAGCGCCTGCTGGGACAAGCCCCGCACCTTGCGCAACAGCCGGATTCGAGCGCCGACGGCAACGTCAACTGGATCGGCGGCCGTCTCGGTTCTGTTGGCCATGTTTTTCCCGGATCTCCTAGAAGTCGTGAGCCTTACCTGCCCCGCCCAGCCGCGTCATCGGCCGGAGGAACAAGGTCTTCTTGCGGCAAGGAACTATCCGAAATGCAGTAACACGCCTCGGCAATCGCAATGCCCACGGCCCGCCGCAGGGGGCCAAACGCCGGCACATCGCGTTCAAGCTGGATCAGTTCTTCTTCGTAGGGACCAAGCAGTTCAACAAGGTTCTGGGCAAGACGCCTGCCGTGCTCCGAGTCTTGAATCATGCGGTCCTCTTTTGCCGGAACCTCGACCATCGATTGGGGGAATGCAAGCAACCGCAGCGCGCGAACCCCCCAATAGCGATCATGCGTCGCAGGCTGGAGCGGAACCCCAGGTGAAATAGGGGGTTAGTGGCGTCCAATGGGAAATCCACGACGAGACGAAGGCCCTCGCGGGCCGTGCGAGGTGATCGACTTCGACGGGGCCCTTCTCGACGCATGCTCCGCCGACGTGCGCGCCGACCTCCTGCTTGAGGCCAAGCTGCTGGCCGGCGTATTCGCCCCCGCCGGCGATCCGGGCTCCCTGGCGAAGATGGCCGCCCAGTTGTCAGCCGGCGAACGCGACGCCGAGATGGACCGGGCCCACGCCCGGCGGCTGGCCGCCGCCCTGAAGCACCTCGCCAAGTCGGCCTGACGTCTACTCCGCCGCCGCCGTCGCCCGCTTGCGCGGCCGACGTTCCGGCCGGTCGAGCAGCTTGCGCAGCGTCGTCGCGAGCACCGCCGCCTCGTAAGGCTTGTCGAGCAGCGGGAACTCGCGTCCGTCGATGGCCCGATCCTCCCCCACGAAGCCGGAGGTCAGCAGCACCCGCAAACTCGGACGCAGCTCGCGCGCCGTCCGCGCCAGGCTGAGGCCGCTCACGCCGCCCGGCATCACCACGTCGGTGAAGAGCAGGTCGATTTCGGGGTCCGCATGCAGCACCTGCAACGCCTCGCTGGCGTTGGTGGCGGTGGTCACCCGGTAGCCGAGGCCCGTGAGCACGTCGAGCGTCAGCGCCAGGACGGTCGCGTCGTCCTCGACCAGCAGGATCTTCTCGGTTCCCCCGATGACTTTGGCGGCCGGTGCGTCGCGCCGCGGCGCCTCCGCCCGCCCCTCGCTCGCGGGCAAGAGCAGGTGGAACGCTGTCCCCTCCCCCGGCGCGCTTTCCAGCCGCACCTGCCCATCGGACTGGCTGACGAACCCATAGACCTGGCTCAGGCCAAGGCCCGAGCCCTTGCCCACGTCCTTGGTCGTGAAGAACGGCTCGAAGACCCGCGCGCGAACGTCTTCGGTCATGCCCACGCCGTCGTCGCGCACCTCGATGGCGACGTAGCCAAGCTTGTGCGGGCCGCTCTCCCGGCGCGTGGCGATCAGCAATCGGCCGCCCTCGGGCATGGCGTCGCGGGCGTTCACCGCCAGGTTGAGCAGCGCCGTCTCCAACTGGGTGGCGTCGACGTGGGTGTTGAGACCGTCTTCGCCCAGCTCCAGGTCGATGGTGACGGCTTCGCCCACCGCCTGGCGCATGAGGGGCGCGAAGTCGCGGATCAGGCGGTTCACGTCCAGGGTGATCGGGGTGAGGTGCTGGCGCCGGGAGAAGGCGAGAAGCTGGCCGGTGAGGTCGCGGCCCCGCTCGGCCGCCTGGCGGACGGCCTCGATCCGCCGCATGCGGCGCTCTTCCTCTTCCTTGCGGGTGGCCAGCATGTCGATGTTGCCCAGCACCACCGTCAGCAGGTTGTTGAAGTCGTGGGCCACGCCCCCGGTCAGCTGTCCCACCGCCTCCATCTTGCGGGCTTGGGCGAGTTGCTCCTCCAGGCTGCGTCGGTCGGTGGCGTCCAGGAACACGCCGAAGATCTCGCGGGCCTCCCCGTCGGTGCTGGGCGCCATGACACCCTGGTCCTGCAGGACCCGATACTGTCCGTCGGCGCAGAGCCAGCGGAACTCGACGGCGTAGTGACCGGTGCGGGCGGCGCCCGAGATCCGCTCGGCGACGTGGGCCACGTCGTCCGGATGAATGCGGCTGGTCGCGAACTCGGGCTCTGTTGTGAAGCGCTCTGCGGGAAAGCCGGTGATCGCATGGACGCTGTCCGACACGAACAGCGGCGCGAACGGCGGCTCGATGCTGCGCGAGTGGAAGACGATGGGCAGCGACCGCAGGATCGCCTGCTGCGTCGCCTCGGTGCGGCGCAGGGCCCGCTCGGTGCGGTCCTTGTCGGCCTTCACCCGCGCGTGCTCGTCCAGCAGCCACTGCTGGTAGGCCGACTGCCGCTCCACTTCCTTGGTCTTGAGGTAGAGGTCGACGAAGACCTGCACCTTCGCCTTCAGGATGAAGGGGTCGATCGGCTTGAAGACCACGTCGACGGCGCCGGCCGAGTAGGCCTGGAAGATGTGCGCCTCGTCGCGGAAGATGGCGGTGAGGAAGACGATGGGCGTGTGCTGGTTGCGCTTGCGCGAACGCAGCAGGGCCGCCGTCTCGTAGCCGTCCATCCCGGGCATGTGCAGGTCGAGGAGGATCAGGGCGAACTCCTCAGCCAGGACCCGCTTCAACGCCTCCTCGCCCGACCGCGCGACGACCAGCTCGTGCCCGAGCTCCTTCAGCGCCTCGACGGCGGCGAACGCGTTGCGCTCGTCGTCGTCGACGATGAGGATCCGCGCCGCGAGGGGGGCGTCCAGGTCGGGCGGCGCGGCATCCGCCCGCCAGACCCGGGGCGCCGGTCTGGCCTGCACAGGGACTGTCACGTCAACTCGCTTGCGGCATCATCGGCGCCACGGTGTCGCTGGCGAGCCGCATCGCGTCCGCCCGCTGGATCGAGACCCGCAGGACCGAGACCAGGTGGTCGATGTCGACGGGCTTGGAGACATAGTCCGAGGCTCCGGCCTGAATGCACTTCTGACGGTCGCCCTTCATCGCCTTGGCGGTCACCGCGACGATCGGGATGTCCGCCGATTCCGAGCGCGAGCGGATCTCGCGGATGGTCTCGTACCCGTCCATATCGGGCATCATGATGTCCACCAGGACCACATCCATGTCCGACTTGGCGTCCAGGATGTCGAGGCCGGCGCGTCCGCTCTCGGCGTAGCTCAATTCGATGCCGTACTCCTCGAGCGCCGAGGCGAGCGAGAAGATGTTGCGGATGTCGTCGTCGATCACCAGCACCTTGCGGCCGGTGAGCACCGCATCCTCGTGGCGGCTCTGGCTGAGCTTGGCCCTGGCCGGCGCCGACAGCGTGTCGACCGGCGTGTGGAGGAGCAGCGCCGCCTGGTCGATCAGCTGGTCCGGCGTCCGGGCCATGCGCACCAGTCCGCCGAACACCGCCAGGCGCAGGCGGCGATCCTCGTCGGGCTCCATCGCGAGCGGCGCGTAGACCACCACCGGCGTGCAGCGTCCCTCGGCCTGCTTGAGCTGCTCGATGAGTTGCGTCGTGGGAACGCTGCCACCCTCCACGATCACCGCGTCGGGAAGCTCGGCGGCCGGCCGGGCGACGACCGCGCTGAAGTCGTCGGCCAGTTCGAGATCGGTGAAGCACTGCCGCAGCATGTCGGCCGCCTCGCCCTCGCGGCCGATCAGCACGATGCGGCGGTCGGACTTGTCGGCGAACGTCTTCACGCCCTGCAGGGTGGAGACGACCACCTCCCGCTCCACCGGCTTGTGGGTGAAGCCGAAGGCGCCCATCGACAGCCCCAGGCCCTTCTGGTCGTCCGCCGAGATCACGTGGACCGGGATGTGCCGCGTCTCAGGCGTGCGCTTCAGCAGGTCGAGCAGGGCCAGGCCGTCCATGTCGGGCAGGCCGATGTCCAGCATGATGGCGTCGGGCCCGAACCGCCGCGCCAGCGACGCCGCCGCCCCGCCCTCGCCCGTGACCACGCCCTTGAAGCCGGAATCGTGGACCAGGTTCAGCAGGATCGAGGCGAAGCGCGGATCGTCCTCGACGATCAGCACCACCGAGTCCTCGGACGTGATCAGGTCGCGGTCGTCGGCCACGCCCTCCGCCGGCTCGTCCGAGAACGACGACGGCATCAGCATCGGCCGCGGCAGTTGCGCAGCGCCCGAGCGGGCCGCCGGCGCCTGGGCCGGGCTGAAGTTGAGCGGCAGGTAGAGGGTGAAGGTCGACCCCTTGCCCGGCGTGGACGTGACCCGCAGCTCCCCGCCCAGCAGGCGGGTGATCTCGCGGCTGATCGACAGGCCCAGGCCGGTGCCGCCGTACTTGCGGCTGGTGGTGCCGTCGGCCTGCTGGAAGGCCTCGAAGATGATCCGCTGCTTCTCCTCGGGAATGCCGATGCCCGAATCCTCCACCGAGAAGGCCAGGACCTGGCCGGCGGTGTTCAGGTGGTCGTTCGTGGCGTTCCAGCCGGAGTGGGCCCGCGCCACCTTCAGCTTCACATAGCCCTTCTCGGTGAACTTGAAGGCGTTCGACAGCAGGTTCTTGATGATCTGCTGCAGGCGCTTGTCGTCGGTGTACATCGATCGCGGCAGGGCCGGGTCGAGGTCGATCACGAAGTCCAGCTTCTTGTCGGCCGCCACCTGGCTGAACGTGCGGTCCGTCTGGTCGCGCAGGCTGGCGAACGACATCTCGCTGATGTCCAGCGTCGTGGTGCCGCTCTCGATCTTCGACAGGTCCAGGATGTCGTTGATCAGCCCCAGCAGGTCCGCGCCGGCGGCGTGGATGTTGTGGGCGAATTCCACCTGCTTGTCCGACAGGTTGCCCTGGGTGTTGTCGGCCAGCAGCTTCGACAGGATCAGCAGCGAGTTCAGCGGCGTGCGCAGCTCATGGCTCATGTTGGCCAGGAACTCGGACTTGTACTTCGACGTCAGCGCCAGCTGTTCGGCCTTGTCCTCCAGCGCGATCTTGGCCTGCTCCACCTCGCGGTTCTTGGCCTCCACCTGCTGGTTCTGCACCGACAGCAGGTGCGCCTTCTCCTGCAGCTCGGCGTTGGTCTGCTGCAGCTCCTCTTGCTTGGTCCGGAGCAGTTCCTCCGACTGGCGGAGCGAGGCGGCCTGCTGTTCCAGCCGGTCGTTGGTCTTCTTCAGCTCCTCCTGCTGGGCCTGCAGTTCGGAGGTCAGCAGCTGCGACTGCTTGAGCAGCCCCTCGGTCCGCATGTTGGCGGCGATGGTGTTCAGCACGATGCCGATGGACTCCATCAGCTGGTCCAGGAACTGCTGCTGGGTCTCGTTGAACTCGCCGAAGGTGGCCAGCTCGATCACCGCCTTCACCTCGCCTTCGAACAGCGCCGGCAGGACGATGATGTTGGCCGGAGCCGCCTCGCCCAGGCCCGACGAGATCTGCACATAATCCTTGGGCACGTTGCTCAGGAGGATGCGCGACTTCTCGTAGGCGCACTGGCCGATCAGGCCCTCGCGTAGCTTGAACGAGTTCGCCAGGTGCTTGCGGTTGTTGAAGGCGTAGGAGGCCGCGAGGTTGAGGACCGGATTGCTGTCCTCGTCCCGGTCGGACACGTAGAACACCGCGTGCTGGGCGTTGATCAGCGGCGCAAGCTCGCTGAGCACCAGGTTCGACACCGTCGACAGGTCGCGCTCGCCCTGCAGCATCCGGGTGAACCGGGCCAGGTTGGTCTTCAGCCAGTCCTGCTCGGTGTTCTTCAACGTCTGATCGCGGAGGTTCCGGATCATCTCGTTGATGTTGTTCTTCAGCTCCTCCACCTCGCCCGAGGCTTCGACGGTGATCGAGCGGGTCAGGTCGCCCTTGGTCACGGCCGTCGACACCTCGGCGATGGCGCGCACCTGGGTGGTCAGATTGGCGGCCAGTTCGTTCACGTTGTCGGTCAGGTCGCGCCACAGGCCGGCGGCGCCGGGCACCCGGGCCTGGCCGCCCAGCTTGCCCTCGATCCCCACCTCGCGGGCCACGTTGGTCACCTGGTCGGCGAAGGTGGCCAGGGTCTCGATCATCCCGTTGATGGTGTCGGCCAGGGCCGCGATCTCGCCCTTGGCGTCCAGGGTCAGCTTTCGCTTCAGGTCGCCGGTGGCCACCGCGGTCACCACGTCGGCGATGTTCCGGACCTGGCCGGTCAGGTTGCCGGCCATCATGTTCACGTTGTCGGTCAGGTCCTTCCAGGTCCCGGCCACGCCCGGCACCTGCGCCTGGCCGCCCAGCTTGCCCTCGGTGCCCACCTCGCGCGCCACGCGGGTCACTTCCGAGGCGAAGGCGTTCAGCTGGTCCACCATGATGTTGATGGTGTTCTTCAGCTCCAGAATTTCGCCCCGCACGTCCACGGTGATCTTCTTGGAGAGGTCGCCGCGGGCCACGGCGGTGGTCACGTCGGCGATGTTCCGCACCTGGCCGGTCAGGTTGCCGGCCATCAGGTTCACGTTGTCGGTCAGCTCCTTCCAGGTGCCGGCCACGCCCTTCACCTGCGCCTGACCGCCCAGTTTGCCCTCGGTGCCCACTTCACGGGCCACGCGGGTCACTTCCGAGGCGAAGGAGTTCAGCTGGTCCACCATCGTGTTGATGGTGTTCTTCAGCTCCAGGATCTCCCCGCGCACGTCCACGGTGATCTTCTTGGAGAGGTCGCCGTTGGCCACGGCGGTGGTCACCTCGGCGATGTTCCGGACCTGACCGGTCAGGTTGTTCGCCATGAAGTTCACGTTGTCGGTCAGGTCCTTCCAGGTCCCGGCCACGCCCTTCACCTGCGCCTGGCCGCCCAGCTTGCCTTCCGTACCCACCTCGCGCGCCACGCGCGTCACTTCCGAGGCGAAGCCGTTCAGCTGGTCCACCATGGTGTTGATGGTGTTCTTCAGCTCCAGGATCTCGCCCTTAACGTCGGCGGTGATCTTCTTGGACAGGTCGCCGTTGGCCACGGCGGTGGTGACTTCGGCGATGTTCCGCACCTGACCGGTCAGGTTGTTCGCCATCAGGTTCACGTTGTCGGTCAGGTCCTTCCAGGTGCCGGCAACGCCCTTCACCTGGGCCTGGCCGCCCAACTTGCCTTCCGTACCCACTTCGCGCGCCACGCGCGTCACTTCCGACGAGAACGAGTTCAGCTGGTCCACCATGGTGTTGATGGTGTTCTTCAGCTCCAGGATCTCCCCGCGCACGTCCACGGTGATCTTCTTGGACAGGTCGCCATTGGCCACGGCGGTGGTCACCTCGGCGATGTTCCGCACCTGGCCCGTCAGGTTGGCGGCCATCAGGTTCACGTTGTCGGTCAGGTCCTTCCAGGCGCCGCCGACGCCCTTCACCTGGGCCTGGCCGCCCAGCTTGCCCTCCGTACCCACCTCGCGCGCCACGCGCGTCACTTCCGAGGCGAAGGCGTTCAGCTGGTCGACGAGGGTGTTGATGGTGATCTTGAGTTCCGAGATCTCGCCCTTCACGTCCACGGTGATCTTCTTGGAGAGGTCCCCGTTGGCGATGGCGGTGGTGACCTCGGCGATGTTCCGCACCTGGCCCGTCAGGTTGGCCGCCATGAAGTTCACGTTGTCGGTCAGGTCCTTCCAGGCGCCGGTCACGCCCTCCACTCGGGCCTGGCCGCCCAGCTTGCCCTCGGTGCCCACTTCACGCGCCACGCGCGTCACTTCCGACGAGAAGGCGTTCAGCTGGTCCACCATGGTGTTGATGGTGTTCTTCAACTCCAGGATCTCCCCGCGCACCTCCACGGTGATCTTCTTGGAGAGGTCGCCCCGGGCCACGGCGGTGGTCACGTCGGCGATGTTCCGCACCTGGCCGGTCAGGTTGCCGGCCATCAGGTTCACGTTGTCGGTCAGTTCCTTCCAGGTGCCGGCCACGCCCTTCACCTGCGCCTGACCGCCCAGCTTGCCTTCCGTACCCACCTCGCGCGCCACGCGCGTCACTTCCGAGGCGAACGAGTTCAGCTGGTCCACCATGGTGTTGATGGTGTTCTTCAGCTCCAGGATCTCGCCCTTCACGTCCACGGTGATCTTGCGGCTCAGGTCGCCGTTGGCCACGGCGGTGGTCACCTCGGCGATGTTCCGCACCTGGCCGGTCAGGTTGGCGGCCATGAAGTTCACGTTGTCGGTCAGGTCCTTCCAGGCGCCGGTCACACCCTTCACCTGCGCCTGGCCGCCCAGCTTGCCCTCGGTGCCCACCTCGCGCGCCACGCGCGTCACTTCGGCGGCGAACGAGCCCAGCTGGCCCACCATGGTGTTCACGACCTTGCCGATCCGCAGGAACTCGCCGCGCAGCGGTCGCTCCTCGTTCTCCATGTCCATGGTCTGCGACAGGTCGCCCTTGGCCACGGCGCCGATCACGCGGGCCATTTCGGCGGTGGGATGGATCATGTCGGTGATCAGCGTGTTCACCGCGTCCACCGAGGCGGCCCAGGAGCCCTGCGCTGCCGGCAGCTTGGCGCGATGGCTGATCTTGCCCTGGCGGCCCACCGTGTCGCCCAGCCGCTCGAACTCGCGGGTCATCCGGTCGTTCTGCTCGACCACGTCGTTGAAGGCTTCCGCGATCTCGCCGGCCATCCCCGTGGCGCGCGGAAGGCGCACCGAGAAATCGCCGCGGCTGAACGCGCGCAGCGCGGCCAGAAGCTGGGCTGTATCGACCTCGGCCTGGGGACGCGGAGCGCGGCGGGCTTTGGCGGTCTTGGCAGCGGCAGCAGGCATGAATTCCCCCGACAGGACGTTCTATAAAAAGGGGAAATGCCGGCAGCCCTGACGCCTCGGCACACCCCCACCCTCACGGGAAACGTGGCCCTACAGCCACGGTTCCAGCTCGGCCGGAAATAAAGGTTTCGCTCATCCTTGATGAACCGGCGGTTTAGTTTTCTCAACTGGACAGGGTATCGCAGCCGCCAAGGAACCGTGCGGCTGCGCCGTCGTTCCCTCGACCGATGTCACAGGCCTATGACGCGTCCGCCTTCGAACCGCCGCCGGACGCCGAAGCGTTCTACGCGGAGAGCCTTCGCCTGCTGACGGCGTCCGGCATCCCCTTCCTGCTCTCGGGAACCTATGCGGTCTGCGCCTATACCGGGATCGTCCGGCCGACCAAGGACCTGGACGTCTTCTGCAAGGCGGGGGATTTCCCCAAGATCCTCGCCCACTTCCAGGAGCGAGGTTACCGCACCGACGTGGAGGACGAGCGCTGGATCGCCAAGGTCTGGCAGGGCGAGCGCTTCTTCGACGTCATCTTCGCCATGTCGAACGGCGCCGCGCCCGTTACCGACGCCTGGTTCGAGGACAACTCCACCATCGAGGTCTACGGCGTCGAGGCCAAGATCACCGCGCCGACCGAGCTGGTGATCTCCAAGATGTTCATCCAGGACCGCTACCGGTACGACGGCGCCGACGTGGCTCACGTGCTCTACCGCCAGGCGGACCGCATCGATTGGAAGCGGCTGCTGGGCTACATGGAGCCCTATTGGGAGGTGCTGCTGATCCACCTCCTCAACTTCCGCTTCGTCTATCCGACGGAGCGCGACCTGATCCCCCGCTGGGTGATGACCGAACTCACCGATCGGCTGGCGGCCCAGGTCACCCTGCCCCCTGCGCGGGTGAAGGTGTGCCGGGGGCGGATGTTCAGCCCGCGCGACTACCTGATCGACATCACCGAGTGGGGCTTCGCCGACGTGGTGGGCAAGGGGCTGGAGGAGCGCCATGAGCCTATCGCCTGACACCGCCGCGAACGATGGCGC
Organism: Phenylobacterium sp. RIFCSPHIGHO2_01_FULL_69_31; assembly: GCF_001824475.1. GTDB lineage: Bacteria > Pseudomonadota > Alphaproteobacteria > Caulobacterales > Caulobacteraceae > Phenylobacterium. The sequence goes on from NZ_MHXN01000045.1 coordinate 140,555, forward strand.
CGCCCGTCCGTTGCGCCTCGCCGCCATCGGCGACCTGCACGTGGGCGAGAACGCCGAGCGCCCCTATCGCGAGTTGTTCGCCCGCATCAGCCAGGAAGCCGACGTGTTGGCGCTTTGCGGCGACCTGACGAACTTCGGCAAAACGCGCGAGGCGGAGATCCTCGCCGAGGACCTGCGCGTCTGCACGATTCCCGTGGTGGGCGTCCTCGGCAACCACGACTACGAGTGCGGCCAGCCCTCGGAGGTGTCCCGCATCCTGCACGAGGCCGGGATGAAGGTGCTGGACGGCGAGGCCCTGGAGATCGAGGGCGTCGGCTTCGCGGGCTGCAAGGGTTTCATCGGCGGGTTCGGCCGCCACATGCTGAGCGCCTTCGGCGAGCCCGAGATCAAGGCCTTCGTCCAGGCCTCCGTCGACGAGAACCTGAAGCTCGAGAGCTCCCTGCGCATGCTGCGGAACGAGCGGATCGTGGTGGTGACCCACTACTCGCCAGTGCAGGAGACGCTGGAAGGCGAGCCCCCAGAGATCTTCGCCTTCTTGGGCTCGGCGCGGATGGGCGAGACCATCGACCGGTTCGAGGGCGTGACCTGCGCCATCCACGGCCACGCGCACCGCGGCGCCCACGAGGGCCGGACCGCCAGGGGCGTGCCCGTCTACAACGTCGCCCGCCCGATCCTGAACCGGGACCTGGGAATCGACTACGCCCTCATCGAGGTCTGAGCCCGCGGGCCAAAAAAAAGGCCGCACCCGGAGGCGCGGCCAAGTCATTAGGGAGGAAACGCCCAAAAGGGCAGGACCCTTCTGCGCCTTTGCTGCACCGCACGCAAGCGCTAATTTCATACAGCCGTGAAATGGGTTTCAGGCGATCCAGTCGCGCTTCAGCCCGCGCGCCGCCAGGACGAACAGCACGGCGCTGACCACGTAGAAGCCGAGGCCGGAATAGATGGCGTAGCGCAGCGCTTCCGTCCCGTAACGTGGCGTAAGTACGTCGGAAATCGCGCCGAAGTACCAGGTGCCCAGGCCCAGGCCGATCAGGTTGTTCACGAACAGGAAGCACGCCGAAGCTGTCGACCGCTGGGCCGGTGCGACAAGATGCTGCACTGCCGTAATGACAGGTCCCAGCCACACCAGATTGAGGCCCGTGGGGATCAGGAACAAGATGAAGGCCACCCACAGCGTCTTGGCCTGCACCGCTAGCACGAAACACGGCAGCGCCAGCAGGAACGCGACGGCCGGCACCAGCAGGTAGGCCGCCGGGCGCGCGCGGCCGAGCCGGTCGCCCAGCACGCCGCCGGCCCATACGCCGATGACGCCGCCGACCAGGGTCATAGAGCCCAGGAACAGCGAGCGGTCGACCAGGCCCATGCCCAGGCTGCGCTCGAAGAAGCTGGGCAGCCAGAAGGCGACGCCGTACCCGCAGACGGAAGAGGCCGCCGCACCGAGCGAGATCAGCCAGAAGCTGGGCTTGGCCAGCAGGGCGCGAACCCCGCCGGCCGGCGGCGCGCCCGCCGCGACAGGCGCCGGGGGCGGCGAGGCCTCCCGCGGGGGCTCCTTGACGATCAGGCGGAAGATCGGCGCCAGGGCGACCCCGGCGACGCCCACCGCGATGAAGGCGGCCCGCCAGTCCACCGCATGGGCGATGAGGCCGCCGAACAGGATGCCGAGCGCCGAACCGATGGGGATGCCGAAGGAATAGGCCGCCAGCGCCCTCGCCCGCTGCTCCTTCGGAAAGTAGTCGCTGATCAGCGAATAGGCCGGGGCCACGCCCCCCGCTTCGCCGATCCCCACACCCATGCGGCAGAGGAACAGCTGCCAGAAGCCGGTGGCCAGGCCGCAGAGGGCGGTGAAGCCGCTCCACAGCGCCAGCGCCCCGGTCATGATCCAGGTGCGGCTCCACCGGTCGGCCAGGGCCGCGATCGGCACGCCCAGCCCGGTGTAGAAGAGCGCGAAGGCCAGGCCGCCCATGAGCCCGAGCTGGCTGTCGCTGAGACCCAGCTCGGCCTTGATGGGCCCGGCCAGGATCCCGAGGATCTGCCGATCCAGGAAGTTGAACGTGTAGGCGACGATCAGCACCGCCAGCACGACCTTGGGATAGCCGCTGGCGCGGGGAGTCGAGGACATCGGGACCTGCAGAATCAGGAACGCCCGGCTCCGTGGAGAGCCGGGCGTCGATGAGGATCTAGAACTTGGCCTGGAGCGAGAGGGTCACGGTGCGCGGCGGGCCGTAGTAGGCGGTCACCGAGTTGCCGAAGAGCACGCCGGCCGACTGCGGGAAGTTGTAGCCGCCGATGCGGTACTCCTCGTCGCCCAGGTTCTTGCCGTGCAGGCCGACCTGGTAGCGGTCGTCCGCCGACGTCCAGACGATGCTGGCGTCCAGCAGCCAGTAGCTGTCCTGGTCGAGGATCGAGGGCACCTCGAACATGTTGAACGACGAGCGGTACGACGCCGAGGGGATGACCGCGATCGAGCCGTGGTCGCCCAGGTCGTGGCGCCAGGTCAGGCTGACCGCGCCGTTCCACTTCGGCGTGTTCTGGAACACCCGCTCGTCGGCGAAGTCGCGCACCACCGGCGGCGTCGCCGTCAGGTCCAGGGCCCGGTATTCGTCGAACTCGGCCTTGGTGTAGCCCAGCGAGAAGTTGGCGAAGAGGGAGGACGTGAACGTCGCCTGCCCTTCGATCTCCGCGCCGTAGATGTGCGACTTGCCGACGTTGGCCACTTGCGAGGCGATCGAGGCGCCCACCGGCGTCTGCAGGGTGACCTGCTGGTCCTTGTACTTCGAATAGAAGACCGCCGTGTTCAGCGACAGGCGGCGGTCGAAGAAGTAGCCCTTCACGCCGCCTTCGTAGCTGTCCACCTTCTCGGGATCGTAGCCGTTCACCGAGCTCGGGGTCAGGATGGCGTCGGCGCGCATGTCGAAGCCGCCCGACTTGAAGCCCTGGCTGAACGACACATAGGTCGAGACGTCCGGCGTGATCTCGTAGCGGACGCTGACCCGCGGGGTGAACCGCTCGTAGGTGTCCGAGCTGGTGAAGTTCGACCGGACCAGGCCGGGGATCGCCGTCGGATTGCCGAACAGCGGGCTCTTCAGCCCGGTGAAGTTCTGGCGATAGACCTGCGCCGTCTTCTTGTCGCGGGTGTAGCGGCCGCCCAGCGAGATCGAGAGCTGGTCGGTGACGTCGTAGCTGACGTCGGCGAAGGCCGAGTAGCTCTTGGTGTCCACGTGGCCCGCGGTGGCGATCGACAGGTTGGCCTGGCCGACGACGGTGTCGAAGGCGCCGGCCGCCGTGGCGTTCAGGTAGTAGAGGCCGAACACGCCCTGAAGGCGCTCGCCCGAATAGAGCGCCTGGAACTCCTGGGTGAACTGGTGGTCGTTGTAGCGGGCGGGGATGTCGAGCAGCGAGGCCTGCTCGGTGTCGAAGTCGATCACGCCTTCGGTCTCACCGGCGCGATAGGCGGTGATGGACTTGAAGGTCAGGGTGTCGCTGGCCTTCCATTCGCCCAGCAGCGAGACGCCGCGCGCCTCCACCTTGTTCTTGTCGCCCGCGCCCGCGCGGGTGTCGTAGATGTCGTCCAACACCGTGGCGGTCGGGATCGGCACGCCCGCGGCGGTCAGGCCGGGGACCTCGCGGTGGCCATGGCGCGGGTTGGAGCGGTCGGTGACGATATCGCCCGACAGGCGGAAGAACAGGGTCTCGGACGGCGTCACCTCGACGGTGGCGCGGGCGGCCTGGACGTCCTTGTCGTAGTGCTCGGCGCCCGTGGTCAGGTTCTCGCCGAAGCCGTCGCGGTTGAACGTCGCCCAGGTCAGGCCCAGGCCCACGTAGTCGTTCACCTGGCCCTTGGCCGAGGCGATCAGGTCGCGCTGGTCGTAGGAGCCGAGGTTGGCGCGCAGCTTGATCTCGGGGTCGCCCTCGATCTTGGCCGTCACGTACTTGATGGCGCCGCCGATGGTGTTGCGGCCGTAGAGCGTGCCCTGGGGCCCGCGCAGCACTTCCAGGCGCTGGACGTCGAAGATGTCGAGGACGGCGGCCTGCGGGCGGGCCACATAGACGTCGTCGATGTAGAGGCCGACGCCGGGCTCGAAGCCCCACAGCGGGTCCTGCTGGCCGACGCCGCGGATGAAGGAGATCAGGGTCGAGTTCGAGCCGCGGGCGACCTGCACCGTCAGGTTCGGGGTCGACTGCTGCAGGGTGGTGATGTCGACGGCGCCCGTGGCGGCCAGGCGCTCGCCGGTAACGGCGGTCACGGCGACCGGCACGTCCTTCAGGCTTTCCTCGCGCCGGCGGGCGGTGACGACCACTTCCTCGACGCCCACGTCGTCCGCAGCCGCGGTCTGGGCGATGGCGAGGGTGGGAACGACGGACCAGGCCGCGCCCGCAAGCAGGGCGGCTTTCACCAGCTTCTTCATGTATTTCCTCCCGAAGACGCCTTGGCCGCTCCCCATGAGCCGCCCGGAATCAACGATTTCACCACCAGGTGAATTAAGCGGGAGTGTTGGAGCATTCCGACGCGGAGCGCCAGCGCGGTCGCACGGCGCCGGCGCGTTTTTAATCGACTGATGAATTTGCGACACAGTCCCGGCTAGGGCCGCCGGCGAACCACCTCTTCGAGACCCGCCGCGCACCAGGCGTAGAGCCGGGCCCGCACCGCCTCGAGGTCGGTGGACCTGCATAATCCGTATGACAACTGGTCGATCCGACCTGTTTCGGACAGCGCCAGCATCATGGCGCCGGTCAGGAACTGATAGGCCCAGTAGAGGTCCCGCAACTCGGCCTCCGGCAGCGCCGCCTTCAGGGTGTCGACCAGCTGGTGGACCACCGGATCAAAGAACCGGTGCATGGTCTCCCCGCCCCAGGCCGGCGTGTTGTTCACCAGCGCCACCAGGCGGAAATAGTTCTTCCAGCCCTCGTCGTTGGTCAGCGACAGTTCGATCAGCGGGTCGATGAAGGCCTCGATGATCCCCTCGGCGGTCATCGTTCCCTGGTGGGCGTCGACGTAGACCCGCATCGCGGCCAGGCGGGCATCGTTCAGGATCTCGGCGCGGCGGGCGAAGACGCTGTCGAACAGCTCGCGCTTGGCGCCGAAGTAGTAGTGGATCAGGGCGGTGTCGACGCCGGCCTCGGCCGCGACCTGGCGCACCGTGACCCCGTAGAAACCGTGCTTCGAGAAGAGGGCCTCGGCGGCGTCCAGGATCGACTGGCGCAGGTCGGGCCCCTGCCCCTTGCGCCGGCGTCCCCGCAGCGCCCCTCCCGCCTGTCCGTCCGCGCGCGCCATCGCCCTCCCCGCTACGCCAGGGTTACCCGCTAGCACTGTTTGCCCGCGTTGACAGTCGGCGCGAGCGGGCCAAGCTTGATAACAACGATCGGGGGAAGCGAATGACCAGCGCCAGCGCCGAGCGGCACCTGTCCATCGACGCCGTCCGCGGCATGGCGGTGCTGGGCATCCTGCTGATGAACATCGTGGGCATGGGCCTGCCCTCGTTCGCCTACATCAACCCCACCTACGCCGGCGGATCGACCGGGGCCGACTTCTGGATGTGGGCGGTCAACAACGTCCTGACCGATGGCAAGATGCGGGCGCTGTTCACGATGCTGTTCGGCGCCTCGACCGTGCTGATCGCCGAACGGGCGGAGGGCGGATCGGGCCTGTCGCCCGCGATGATCCACTACCGCCGCATGGGATGGATGCTGCTGTTCGGCCTGGCCCACGCCTTCCTGTTCTGGTTCGGCGACGTCCTGGTGGTCTATGCCCTGGCTGGCCTGCTGATCTTCCCGTTCCGCAAGCTGCCGGCCCGCACCCAGCTCATCATAGGGGCGACGATCCTCCTCGCCCTGCTGGCCAAGAACGTCTGGCAGGCCGGAGCGCTAGAGGCCCTGCACGCCGCCGCCACGGCGCCCGGCGCGCCGGCGGATACGGTCAAGGCCTGGCGGCAGGCGTCGATGGCGGTCCAGGCGCCGCCGGAGGCCAAGGCGGTCGAGCTCGCGGGATTCGGCGGCGACTTCCTGTCGGCCCTGCAGGCCCGGGCCAACATGGTCATGCTGTTCTATGTCGTGCTGCTGCCGACGGAGATGTTCCCCGAGGCCCTCGGTCAGATGTTCGTGGGGATGGCCCTCTTCCGCATGGGCTTCTTCACCCTCGGGTGGTCCACCCGAGCCTACCTGGCGTTGATCGGGTTCGCCTACCTGGTCTGCGTCCCGTTTACCGCCTGGCTCGCGGCGGGCATTGCCCAGTCGAACTTCGACCCCTTGGTCCTGCACGAGCGGGAGGCGTGGCAGCAGACGACCAGACCCTTCATCGGCCTAGCCCACGCCGCGGTCGTCCTACTGATGGTTCGAGCCGGGCTATTCAAGGCGCTGACCGACCTGCTCGCGGCGGCGGGACGGATGGCGTTCAGCAACTACCTGGGCACCTCGATCATCACGAGCACCCTCTTCTGCGGCTACGGCTTCGGCCTCTACGGCGAGCTGTCGCGGGCCGAGCTTCTCTGGGTGGTGGCGGGCGTCTGGGCGTTCCTGCTGATCTGGAGCCGGCTGTGGCTGGACCGCTTCAACTACGGGCCCTTCGAATGGGCCTGGCGCTCGCTCGTCCAGTGGAAACCACAGCGGATGCTGAAGGCCCGCGCGCCGGCGGCCGCGGCCGCCGGCTAGGCTTCTCGGCTACTTCGGCCGCTCCAGCGTGGGCCACTTCACGCCCAGCTGGTCCAGGTAGGTCGGATACTTCGTCTCGTCGTAGTACTGCGCGCGCATGGCCGGGCGGAATTGGGCCATCATGTCGGCGTTGAGCTCGATGGCCGGCTTGTCGCTGGCCGAGATCATCGGGACGTAGCGCTCGTCCTTGTTCTGGACCTTGACGAAGTAGTCCTTGGCCGCCGAGCGCAGCTCCGGCCGGGTGAGCAGGTCCAGGGTGGTCATGGCGATCACCTTGGCGCCGGCCACCACGCCGTCATGCGCGATAGGCGTGGCCATCGAGATGGCGTTCATCCAGCTGTGGCCCGCCAGCCCCGGGATGTTGGAGGGGTAGTTCACGGTGATCGTCGGCACGGTCCAGGAGATGTCGCCGATGTCGTCCGACCCGCCGCTCTCCGGCTTCTCGACCGGGGGCTCCAGGTTCTTGAGTTCTGTGGACAGCCCATCCTGCTTGTCGGCGCCGACCTCCTTCTGGACGGCCTTGGCGAAGGCCTGCTGGTCGGCGGTCCACTTGGGCAAGCCCACCGCCTGAATGTTGGCGTAGGCGGCCTCGGCGATCGGCTTGTTGAAGTGGCGCGGGGCGGCCGTGCCGACGATCCGCCGCTCGACCGTGGTGTCGGTCATCATGGCGGCCCCGTCGGCGATCTTGTTGCCCACGGCGTAGAGGTCGGAGATGCGCTTGAAGTCCTGCTCGCGGAAGAAATACCAGACCTTCGCCACCTGCGGCACGACGTTGGGCTGGTCGCCGCCGTCGGTGATCACATAGTGCGACCGCTGCTCGGGCCGGATGTGTTCGCGCCGGAACTCCCAGCCGATGTTCATCAGCGATACGGCGTCGAGGGCGGAGCGACCCATCCAGGGCTTGCCGGCCGAATGGGCGCTGGCGCCGTGGAACGTGTACTCCACCGAGACCAGGCCGGTGCCGGAAGGTTTGCCCCAGGTGGTGGAGAGGTTGTCGCCCACGTGGGTGAACAGCACCGCGTCGACGTTCCTGAACACGCCCTCGCGGACCATGAACGCCTTGCCGGCCACCAGCTCCTCGGCGACGCCCGGCCAGAGCATGAGGGTGCCGGCGATGCCCTCCTTCTCCATCAGGTCCTTGACCGCCAGGGCGGCCACGACGTTCACGGCGTTGCCCGAGTTGTGGCCCTCCCCGTGGCCTGGCGCGCCCTCGACCATAGGCTTTCGCCAGGGGATGCCCGGGGTCTGCGAGGCCTTGGGAATGCCGTCGATGTCCGAGCCCAGGGCGATGACCGGGCCGCCGGTCTTGTTCGTCCAGGTGGCGACCCAGCCCGTGGGCAGGCCGGCGACGCCGCGGGTCACGGTGAAGCCGTTCTTCTCCAGGACCTCGGTGATATATTTCGAGGTCTCGACCTCCTGGAACGCCAGTTCGCCGAAGCTGAAGATCTTGTCGTTCATCTGCTGGGCCAGCTTCGCGCGCGCCTGCACGCTGGCCACCGCCTGCTTCTTCAGCGCGGGAAGGCTGGCGGCGTCCGCCGTCGTGGTCAGCATCAGCGCCGCAAGCGCGATCGGCAGGCCCCAGGTCTTCATCTCACGAACTCCCTCTTCGACGACACGGGAGACGTGAGATGCGATTCTGGCTCGCCAGCCAGCGCCCTGCCCCCGTCGGGAACCATAGCGTCGGGGATCGGCCCCCGCGAGGCGCCTTGCGCCCTACAGCGCGTCGCAGCCCGGAGGCGGCAGGACCACGACGGGCTCCTGCTTGAATTTGGTGCGATACGCGGCGCGCACCGCCTCGACCTTGGCCCCGCCGCCGTCGCCGGTGGTCGGCAGCACCACCAGAACAACCTTCGAGGCCTCGCGGATCAGCCGGTTCTCGGAGCCCTTCCACTGGCCGCCGCCGTCCACCACGGTGACGCCATCGGGAAAGCGCGGCGTGACTTCCTGGTCCACGAACCGGCGCAGCGCACGCTCGTCGAGCGTCGCGGGGGCCTTGGCGCCGAAGAACAGCTGGGCGGTGCGGAGCGGAGCCTGGCCGACGGGGCAAGCCAGCGGCCTGGGCGCGCTCGCGCACCCGGCCACGCCTAGCATCAGGATCAGCGCCCCGGCCGCCCTCATCCGCCCACGAGCTCCCGGCCGATGAGGAAGCGGCGGATCTCGTTGGTGCCCGCGCCGATGTCGTAGAGCTTGGCGTCGCGCAGCAGGCGCTCCACCGGATACTCCTTGGTGTAGCCGGCGCCGCCCAGGGCCTGGATCGCCTCCAGCGCCACCTTCACGGCGTTCTCGCTCGCCATCAGGATCGCCCCCGCCGCATCGAACCGCGTCGTCTGGCCCGCGTCGCAGGCCCTGGCCACAGCATAGACATAAGCGCGGGCCGAGTTCAGTGCGACATACATGTCCGCCACCTTGCCCTGCATGAGCTGGAACGAGCCGATCGGCTTGCCGAACTGTTTGCGCTCGCGGACGTAGGGCAGGACGACGTCGAGGCAGGCCTGCATGATGCCCAGCGGCCCGCCGGACAGCACGGTCCGCTCGTAGTCCAGCCCGCTCATCAGGACGCCCGCGCCCCCGCCGACGGGGCCCATGACGTTCTCCTCCGGCACCTCGCAGTCCTCGAACACCAGCTCGGCGGTGTCGGAGCCGCGCATCCCCATCTTGTCCAGCTTGTTCGAGACGCTGAAGCCCTTGAAGCCCTTTTCGATGAGGAAGGTGGTGATGCCGCGCGAGGCCTCCTCCGGCGAGGTCTTGGCGTAGACTACCAGGGTGTGAGCGTGGGGGGCGTTGGTGATCCAGAATTTCGTGCCGTTCAGGACGTAGCGGTCGCCGCGCTTCTCGGCCTTCAGTCGCATCGAGACGACGTCGGAACCGCTGCCGGCCTCGCTCATGGCCAGGGAGCCGACATGTTCGCCACTGATCAGCTTGGGCAGGTAGCGCCGCTTCTGCTCCGGCGTGCCCCAGCGGCGGATCTGGTTCACGCAGAGGTTCGAGTGGGCGCCATAGCTCAGGCCCACCGAGGCCGAGGCGCGGGACACCTCCTCCATCGCCACCACGTGTTCGAGATAGCCCAGGCCCAGGCCCCCGAACTCCTCCTCGACGGTGATGCCGTGCAGGCCGAGCTCGCCCATCTGGGGCCAGAGCGCGCGGGGGAAGGTGTTGGCGGCGTCCACCTCGGCGGCCAGCGGCGCGATCCTGTCGGCGGCGAAGCGGGCGGTGGTGTCGCGGATGGCGTCGGCGGCCTCGCCGAGGCCGAACTCCATGTTAGGGCCGTGGTTCGAGATCATGGGCGGCTGTTAGCATGGCCGCCGCGCCGCGCGAACTAGTCGCGCTCGGCCTCGCGCCCCAGCCGTTGCAGCAGCCGGAACACCGCGACCACCACGAAACCGACTCCGGCGAGGCCTGCGGGCCAGGCTACCATCAGGGGCGTGATCAGGCCGTTCGCGGGCGCCCGGGCGCTGAGCCCCCAGAAGATGCCGAAGCCGAAGAAGGCCAGGCCGAACAGCGCCAGCAGCAGGTCCCAGACCACCGAGACTTCCTTAGGCTTCGGCGCGGGCCGCGGACGGGCGGGAATGAACTCGTACGGCTGGGCCTCCGGCTCCGGAGCCGGTTCGGGTTCCTCGAAGGCGGCGGCGGGCGCCTTTGGGATCTCCAGGTCGTCGGCCGCCGCTTCGGGTTCGGGGACCAGCGGCTCGTCCACGACAAGCTCTTCCTCGACCTCTTCAGGTTCGAGATGCGGGGTGATCGGCGGCGCGAAATCGGCCTGCGGGCGCAGGTCGGCTTCAGGTTCGGGCTCGGGAAGCTGATCCCCTTCGGGCTCGGGCTCCGGTTCGGGCGAGACTTCGGCCTCCCAGGCCGCGATCGGTTCGGAGGCCCCCTCGGGCTCGGAGATGACCTCCGGCTCGGGCTCCAGAGCCGGTTCGGGCTCCTCGCCGGGATGGGCGAAGATCGTCTCGAGCCGGGCAGCGACGGCCTCCGCTGCGGCGGTCACCGCCGGACGGGCCAGTTCCGGCGCTGCCGTCGCGAGCTCCACCTCCTCCAGCGTCGCCTCGCGGCGGACCCGGACGCGGTTGTCGTCGAATGAGGTCTCCAGCTCCACCGGCCGGCGCAGCGGCACCAAGTCGAGCGCGTCCAGGTCGATGGCCGGCCGGATGATCGGTGACGGGGCGGAGGCGAAGTCGTCGCCGGGCGGGGTCAGGAACAACGCCTTCTCGGCGGCGCGGCGGCGCACCAGGGCGTCCACCACGATCCGCTCGCCCTCGAAGTCGGCCTTGCGCCACAGCTCCATGGCGCAGGCCGCCTGCACTGCGGCGCCGGCGTTGAGCCGCTTCAGCACCTGGCTGCGGCGGAAGTTGTCCAAGCCGATGTTGAACGCGAAGCTGCAGATCGCGTCGTACTGGTTCTGGCTGAGCGGCGCGTAGACGTTCTCGTTCACCGTGTGCTGGACGCTGATCAGGTCGTAGACCAGCAAGGCCTCGGCGTCAGACTCGGAAACTTCGGCCCCCTCGCGAGCCGTCAGCGTGTGGCCATAGCCGATCATCCAGCGGCCATCGGGCAGCTGGGCGGCGTGTCGGCGGTAGCCTTCGAACCGCTTGATCAGTTCGATGGCCGCCCGGGAAACGCGATGGCGCGAGAGCATGGCTCCCAATCGTCCCAAATCGGCACAGGCGGCAGGCGCCTGAACGGATCAGGCGCAAGCCTGACGCCAGTTACAACAGGATTAGCGCGACGAGGCCCAGGAAGGCGAAGAAACCTGTGAAGTCCGTCGTGAAAGTCACGAAAACAGATGAGGAAACGGCAGGATCCCGGCCCATTCGCTCCAGCGCCAGCGGGATCACCGCCCCCGCGAGCGAGGCCACGAACAGGTTGATCATCAGCGCCAGGCCGAAGGCGATCGAGAGCCGCAGGTCCTGAAAGAGGCCGAAGACGACACCGCCGGTGAGTATCGCCAGCACGAAGCCGTTCGTCAGGCCCACCACCATTTCCCGGCTGACGGTGCGCACGGCGTTGAACGCGGAAAGCTCGCGGCTGGCCAGGGCCCGCACGGCCACGGCCAGGGTCTGGGTGCCGGCGTTGCCGCCCAGCGACGCCACGATCGGCATCAGGGCGGCCAGGATCGCCAGCTTCTGAATCTCCTGTTCGAAGGCGCCGATGACGCTGGCGGCCAGGGCCGCCGTCACCGTGTTCACCAGCAGCCACGGGAGGCGCGAGCGGACGATGCCGATGACGCCCGCGTCGCGGCCGGCGTCCGACACGCCGGCCAGGGCCAGGATGTCCTCCTCGCCCTCTTCCTGGACGACGCCGACGATGTCGTCGACGGTGATCTGGCCCACCAACCGCCCAGCGGGGTCGACCACCGGCGCGGAGATCAGGTGGTACTTGTCGAAGATGTAGGCGACCTCTTCCTGGTCGAGGTCGACGGTGATTTCCGTCACCGGCTCCATGATCTGGGCCAGGGGCGTCGCGCGGGCGCTGCGCAGCAGCATGCTCACCGGCACCGCGCCGACCGGCTTGTAGGCGGGGTCGACCACATAGATGTCGAAGAACAGCTCGGGCAGTTCGTCGCTGTCCCTGCGGAAGTGGTCGATGGCCTGCCCGACGGTCCAGAACTGCGGCGCGGCCACCACCTCGCGCTGCATGAGGCGGCCGGCGGTCTCGTCCTCGTAGGAGAGCGTGCTCTCGATGGCCGCCCGCTCCAGCTCGGGCATGGCCGCCATGACCTCGGCGCGCTTGTCGTCCTCCAGGTCGTCGACGACGTCGGCCGCGTCGTCGGATTCCATCTCGCCGATGGCCTTGGCGAGGGTCGCCGACGGGACGTGCTCCAGCACCTCCTCGCGGATCTCGCTGTCCAATTCGGACAGGATCTCGGCCAGGGTCTCGGGATCAAGGTGCGGGATCAGTTCTTCCCGCGCATCGGCCGACAGGAAGCCCATCAGATCCGCCACGTCGGCCGGATGCAGGGCGCTGAGCAGCTCGCGCAAGCGCTCGGCGTCGCCGCGGTCCAGGGCGTCCGCGACGTCCGAGACGAATTCCGGGTTCAGCGCGTAGTCGTCTTCGAGGGCCAGGTCTTCGAGGTCTTCCTCGATGTCCACGAGCTCGGTGAGGTCGTCCGTTTCGCGTACCATGCGGACCTCCCCGGCTATATCTGGACGGCTCTGCTCGTTCCCTGGTTGAGACCCTGATTCACGGATGCGGTCGAGAGGATCGCCGCCGGCGAGCCGGGCCACTCACGTCGGCCAAAGCCGCTTGCGAGCGAACGCATGGCCTGAGCCGGATTTCAAGTAGGTCTCGAAAGCTTCCGCCTGATCCCGTTCGCCGAAAGCGACATAGGTGACCAGTTTCCAGGGCCGGTGCTTCGAGGTGTGCGGAGACTTGCCACCGTTGTGTTCGCGGACCCGTGCCCGGAGGTCCGACGTGACGCCGATGTACCGTTTGGCTGGGTTCGCGAGACTCACGAGGAGGTAGACGTAGTGCAGGAGAGCCCCTCCGGTGACCGGCCCTGCTACGCCAAGGCTTCGCAGGGCATCCTGCTTCGCCTCGACCCACCTCGTTCAATCCTGCGTAGCCCAGGGGGCGAAGCAGGATGGTGCGGTCGAGAAGACTCGAACTTCCACGGGTTGCCCCACAGCGACCTCAACGCTGCGCGTCTACCAATTCCGCCACGACCGCTCGTGGTGAGGCGCGGCAGGTAGCAAACCCCGCCCGCCTTGTGAAGTGCGTTAAAACATAAGGCTCAGGCGTTGCCGGCCATGTAGTCGTAGACGTTGGCCTCACGGGTCACCGTGATGGCGATCCGCTCGTCGTTGATCTGGATTTCGCCGCGGGCGACCGGGTGGTTATTGGCGAGGATCCAGACCTCCTCGTTCACGGTCGTATCCAGGGGAATCACCGCCCCGCGGCCCATGCGCAGCAGTTGCGCCATGGGCAGGGTCGCGCGACCGAGCACCACCTGGATTTCGACATTGACCGCCTTGACCTGGCTCACGAAGGAAGACCCCGAAACTGAACTCACGGGCTTTGCGCGACGCACGCCCGAACCCCACATTGGGCCGACATGCTTGACCGCACGTTAAATATGCCCGGCGAAGCGCTGTTCGGTCGCACCGACGGCGCCCCTGTCGGCTGGGCCGTTTCGCGCGGCCAGGTGGGCTATCCCGAAGCGGTGGCGGCCATGGAGGCGCGGGCGGCGGCCATTGCGGACGGTCGGGCCGGCGAACTGGTCTGGCTGCTGGAGCATCCGCCGCTTTACACCGCCGGCGTCTCGGCCAAGCCGGCCGACCTGATCGACCCCGACCGATTCCCCGTGTTCGAGAGCGGCCGCGGCGGGCAGTTCACCTATCACGGCCCCGGTCAGCGGGTGGCGTACGTCATGCTGGACCTGACGAAGCGCCGCCGCGACGTCCGCGCCTTCGTGGCCGCCCTGGAGGCGTGGGTGATCGAGGCGCTGAGCGCCTTCAACGTGAAGGGTGAGATTCGCGAGGGCCGCGTCGGTGTCTGGGTCGAGCGGCGCCAGCCCGGCGCCCCGCCCCGCGAGGACAAGATCGCCGCCATCGGCGTCAAGCTGCGCAAATGGGTCTCATTCCACGGGATCTCGCTGAACGTGGAGCCGGACCTCGGCCACTTCGGCGGCATCGTTCCCTGCGGGGTTACCGCGCACGGCGTCACCAGCCTGGTCGACCTGGGCCTGCCGGTGACCATGGACGAGGCCGACGCGGCGCTGGAGGCCAGCTTCGCTAAGGTGTTCGGGGCGGTGGAAGAGGCGGAAGCGCCGCTTCTCTGATCTCTACGCAGACGCCAGCATCACCGGGTTAAGGCCGTAGCGGTTGGCGCCCTGTTCGCCCGGCATCAGGGCCAGTTCCACGAAGGCCCAGACCAGGACCAGGAAGAAGGCGAAGTCGAGGAAGCCCGAGGGGTGCGGCCAGACCGCGACCACCGACGTCAAAATAAGCGCGGCCCACCAGCCCGACCGGCCGCGATCGTGGAGCCGTTTCGAGAGGACGCAGGCCCCGGCATAGAACAGCGCCGGATAGACCACCCAGCCAGTGATCCAGTGCAGCGTCGCACCGACCAGCGCCTCGTAGAACGCCGCAAGGACCAGCAGCACCGCCGCCGCGATCAGCGACGGCAGGCGCGGCGCGCGGCCCTGGCCTGAGAAGAAGAGGTCCGCAAAGCCCATCGAATCCCCCGAGCGGAAACGCTCAGGCGAACTCTACCAGAACCTCGTCGGCCGCGACGCTGTCGCCGGACTTCACATTGACCGCCTTGATCGTGCCGTCCCGCTCGGCGCGCAGGATGTTCTGCATCTTCATGGCCTCCAGCACGGCCACGACCTCGCCGGTCTTGACCTCCTGGCCCTGGGCCACGTCGATGGAGACCACCAGACCCGGCATCGGCGACAGCACCATCTTCGAGGTGTCCGCGGCCTTCTTGGGCGGCAACTTCTGGTGCAGTTCGGCCGAGCGCGGCGTCAGCACCAGCACATGCAGCGTCGTGGCGCGGTGGCGGATCACGAAGCCCTCGGCCGCCGGCTTTACCGCCACGGTGAAGTCCTTGCCGTCCAGGTTGCCCCGGAACGACGGCTGGCCGGGCCGCCACTGGATGTCTTCCAGCCGCAGCTTACGGCCGTCGGCGTCGATCGTGAGGCCGCCGTCGACCGCCGCGACCTTCATGGACTGTTGCTTGTGCCCGGCGACGACGATCCACTCGCTGCGCACCTGGTCCGGCGCGACGCGGGCCAGCATCGCCCGGTGCATGGCCAGGGCCACCGCGCCCATCAGGTCGCGCTGCGCGTCGGTCGGCGGCAGGCCCTGGAAACCGTCGGGGAACTCGTCCTTGATGTAGTTGGTCGAGAGCTTGCCTGACCGGAACCGCGCCTGGTCCATCACGGCGGCCAGGAACGGGATATTCTGGCCCAGGCCCTCGATATGGAAATCCTCCAAGGCCCGGCCCATGACGTCGATGGCCGCCTCCCGGGTCTTCCCCCAGGTCGACAGCTTCGAGATCATCGGATCGTAGAACATCGAGATCTCGTCGCCCTCGCGCACGCCCGCGTCGTTGCGCACGAAGCCGCCCTCCACCTCGCCCTCCGCCGGCGGCGAGTAGCGCACCAGGCGGCCGATCGAGGGCAGGAAGCCCCGGTAGGGGTCCTCGGCGTAGATCCGGCTTTCCATGGCCCAGCCGTTGATCTTCAGGTCCTTCTGGGCGAACGGCAGCTTCTCGCCATAGGCCGAGCGGATCATCTGCTCGACCAGGTCCACGCCGGTGATCATCTCGGTGACCGGGTGTTCCACCTGCAGGCGGGTGTTCATCTCCAGGAAGTAGAAGCTCTTGTCCTGGCCGGCCACGAACTCGACGGTGCCGGCGCTGTCGTATTGCACGGCCTTGGCCAGCGCGACGGCCTGGTCGCCCATGGCCTTGCGGGTCTTCTCGTCCAGCAGGGGGCTGGGCGCCTCCTCGATGACCTTCTGGTTCCGGCGCTGGATCGAGCACTCGCGCTCGAACAGGTGCACGACGTTGCCGTGCTTGTCGCCCAGCACCTGGATCTCGACGTGGCGCGGGCTCTCGATGAATTTCTCGATGAAGATCCGGTCGTCGCCGAAGCTGGACTTGGCCTCGGCGCGCACCGCCGGGAAGCCCTCTTCCACGTCCTTGCGGTTCCAGGCGACGCGGATCCCCTTCCCGCCCCCGCCGGCCGAGGCCTTAATCATCACCGGATAGCCGATCTCCTCCGAGATCTTCACGGCGTGGGCGGTGTCGTCGATCTCGCCCACATGGCCGGGGACCACCGAGACATTGGCCCGGGCGGCGAACTTCTTCGATTCGATCTTGTCGCCCATCGCCTCGATGGCGTGGGGGTTGGGGCCGATGAAGACGATGCCTTCCTTGGCCAGTCGCCGGGCGAAGGCCGCGTTCTCGGAGAGGAAGCCGAAGCCGGGGTGGACCGCCTCGGCGCCCGTGGACCGCACGGCGTCGACGATCTTGTCGGCCACCAGATAGCTTTCGGCGGCGGGCGCGCCGCCGATGAACACCGACTCGTCGGCCATCTCCACAGCCATGGAGTCGGCGTCGGCGTCGGAGTAGACGACCACCGTCTTGATGCCCATCCGGCGGCAGGTCTTGATGATCCGGACAGCGATTTCGCCCCGGTTGGCGATCAGGATTTTCGAGAACATTCGGTGTCTTACACGCCCAATTTGACTGCGGTGCCGCAGGCCGTGACCATCAGCATGCCGTTCTCGACCCCGAGGGTTTCATAGTCGAGGTCGACGCCCACGACTGCGTCCGCGCCCAGCGCCTGGGCGTCGAGGGTCATCTCCTGGATGGCGATGTCCCGGGCCTCGCGCAGCGCCTTCTCATAGCCCCCGGCGCGGCCGCCGATGACGTTGGTGATGCCGGCGAAGAAGTCGCGGAAGATGTGCGCGCCGATGATGGCTTCGCCGGTGACGACGCCCAGGGTCTTCACGACCCTGCCTTCCGGCACGTCAGGCGTGGTGGCGATGATCATGGCGCGTGGGTCTCCGGTCTTTCGCCGCGAAGGGCGGGACCTTAGATTGGCGGTCATGGACACGCCAGCAGTCTCCCCCTCCGGTTTCTCTCTCTCGCCGCCTGACCCTGAGGAACGCAAGCGACTGGAGGCCTCGCTCACCCGCGAGGAGGCCGAGGTCCTGCTGCACCACGGCACCGAGGCGCCCTTCTGCGGCGGCCTGCTCGATCAGAAGGACGACGGCGTCTACTGCTGCCGCCTCTGCGGCCTGCCGCTCTTCCAGCACAGAACCAAGTTCGAGAGCGGCACCGGCTGGCCCTCCTTCTGGGCGCCGGTAGACGAAGCACACGTGAAGGGGATCCGCGACACCTCGTACGGGATGGTCCGGATCGAGACCACCTGCGCGCGCTGCGGCAGCCACCAGGGCCACGTGTTCCCCGACGGCCCGCCGCCGACCCGGCTGCGCTATTGCATCAACTCGGTCTCGCTGACCTTCGTGAAGGGCGGCGCGCCCCTGCCCGACCCGCTCGGTCGCGGCGACAACGAGCACGCCGCCGGCGTGTACGCCTGAGCGAGCCCCCGTCCCGCGGTTCGATCTGGACGTCGGGCCTCTGGGCGTTCCTGGCGGCCATCGCCATGCTGGGCTGGGTGGCCTGGCAGAACCGCGCGGAAGACACGCGGCCCGGTCTTGCCTTCACCACCCTGGACGGCGCGTCCGAGGCTGAGCGCGAAGCCGCCGGCCGGCTGCTGCAGGAGGGCTACGCCTTACTGCGGTCCAGCGCCTTCCGGACCAGCCTGGAAGCCCTGCAGGATCGCTACCCCGCGATCTACGCCCGGCAAGCCGAGCAGGACCTTGATCCAAGGGACGTCGCCTCGATCGTGGCGCTGGAGCGGCCCGGCTCCCGCTTCGCGCCGGCGCAGGCCATGATTGTCGATGACAATGGCGCGGCCCTGGGCGCTGCCGGCGAAGGCGGCGCCTCCGGGCGGTACGCGGACCTCCTGATCACGCGCGGCGTGCTCAGGGCTTTCCAGTCGAGCGACATCGTCGCCCGCTCATGCGCGATCAACGTGGCGGCCCACGAATACGCGCACACGATCTCGCTGACGCCCATGGGCTATCGCGTGGCCTTCACCGACACCGGCGAGTCGCAGCGGCGGATCGCGGACCGCAAGAACCCCGGCACGCCGATCGCCAGCTACCTGATCGGGTCGGTGGCCCAGTGTACATGGCTGCAGCGCCAGGGCCGCATCGGCTCCGGCGACATCAAAGCGTGCGTCGAGGTGTTCGGAACTGCCGCGTTCAATTGGGCTCGCTGCAACCAGTTTGCCGGCGGCGAGCCCGTGGCGTTGCGCCCCGGGCTCGCTCCAGCCGTCCCGGCCCTCTAGTTCCGCTTCTGCGCGGGCGGCGAGGTGTTGCCGTCGGTCACGTCCTTCACCGCATCGCTGGAGGCCATGCGGGCTTCCTGGACGCTGTCGCCATACCCGCGACCGGCGCTGGTGAAGTAGTTGCCGGACTGGATGCGCAGGTTGTTCTGGACGTGCTTGACGCCGGACAGGTCCTCCACGATGCGCTCGGCCCGGTGCTTGGCCTCACGGCTCTCGACCGTACCGGACAGGGTGACCTCGCCGCCTGAGACCGAGCAGTTGACCTCGCTGGCGTCCAGCCAGGGGTCGTCGGTCAGGCGCTGGTGGACCTCCTCGCTGATCCGCTCGTCCGAGCGCTGGTAGCCCTTGGGCCCACGGCCGCGCGCGCCGCGGAACTCCTCGTAGCGCTGGCGGTCCTCGCCGTAGCTGTCGCCGCCCATGTCGCTGAACCAGTTTGAGATCTTGCGGCCCGTCCGCCGGAAGAAATCGCCGGCTTCGCGCGCGCGGTCCTCGAAGTCATGGTCGCCGTCGCGGCTCTCGTACCGGCCCCGGTAATCGCGGCCGCCGTCGCCGTAGCCACGCTCGTAGTCGTAGCCGCCGGTGCCGCCGCTGGCCGGCCGACGCATCTCTCGCGCCCACCGCTGATCGGCCTCCTGGCTGCCGAACCGGCGGCCCTCGGCATCATACGGACCGGACGAGCCGGCGCCGTAGCCGTAGCCGCCGCTATAGCCACCGCCATAGGTGCGCGAGCGGCCCTCTTCGCCGTAGTTGCCGCGGGTGTAGTCCTGGCCCTGGAAGCGCGGACTGGCCCGATAGCCGGTGTCGTAGTCGCCCCGTCGCATCGCGGGGGAGACGCCGCCGTAGTCTTCATCCTGCCAGTTCGAGCCGCTGCGGCTGCGATAGTCGCGCTCGCGCTGCGGACGGTTGTACGCCGCGCCGCTTTCCCGTTCGCCGAAGACACGCTCCTCGCGGTCGAAGCTGCGGTCCTCGCGCCCGGCATAGCGGTCGCCTTCGTCGTTCAGGCCGAAGACGTCGTAGCGATCGTCGTACCGCTGCTGGAGCCCGCGATCCCGCCATTCACGTTCGTCGTTCCACCGACCGGCCATGTTCGTTCTCCTTCGCTTCACGGGCGAATCCCGTTTGGCGGAGAACGGGGGGCGCGGAGCGTTGTTCCGACGAAGACCCGCCCCAGAGGCAGTCCGGCCTAGAGCGGGATGTTGTCGTGCTTCTTCCAGGGGTTCGTCAGGGTCTTGCCCTTGAGATTCTTGAGCGCGTTGACGATGCGCTTGCGAGTGGAGTGCGGCATGATCACGTCGTCGATATAGCCCCGCGAGGCCGCGACGAACGGATTGGCGAAGCGCGCCTTGTACTCCGCCTCCCGCTTGGCGATGGCCTCGGGGTCGCCAATCTCGGAGCGGAAGATGATCTCCACCGCCCCCTTCGAGCCCATCACCGCGATCTCGGCCGTGGGCCAGGCATAGTTGATGTCGCCGCGGATGTGCTTGGAACTCATTACGTCATAGGCGCCGCCATACGCCTTGCGAGTGATGATGGTGATCTTGGGCACGGTGGCCTCGGCGAAGGCGAACAGCAGCTTGGCGCCGTGGCGGATCAGCCCCCCCTGCTCCTGCTTCGTCCCCGGCATGAAGCCCGGCACGTCCACAAAGGTGATGATCGGGATCTCGAAGGCGTCGCAGAACCGGACGAACCGAGCGCCCTTGCGCGAGCTGTCGATGTCCAGCACCCCGGCTAAGGTCTGGGGCTGGTTGGCGACGATGCCCACCGGCTGGCCGTCCATACGGCCAAAGCCGACGACGATGTTCTTCGCGAAGTCCGGGCTGATCTCGAAGAAATCGGCCTCGTCCACGACCTTCAGGATCAGCTCCTTCATGTCGTAGGGCTTGTTGGGGTTGGCCGGCACCAGGGTGTCCAGCGACGCCTCGATGCGGGCGGGTTCGTCGTAGCTCTCGCGGACCGGCGGCTTTTCGCGGTTGTTGAGCGGCAGGAAGTCGATCAGGCGGCGGACCTGGGTCAGCGCTTCCAAATCGTTCTCGAACGCCCCGTCGGCCACGCCCGACTTCAGCGCATGCACGCGGTAGCCGCCCAGGTCCTCGTGGCTCACGTCTTCGTGGGTGACCGTCTTCACCACGTCGGGCCCGGTCACGTACATGTAGCTCGTGTCCTTCACCATGAAGATGAAGTCCGTGATCGCGGGCGAATAGACGTCGCCGCCGGCGCAGGGGCCCATGATCACGCTGATCTGGGGAATGACGCCCGAGGCCAGGGTGTTCTCAAGGAAGATGTCGGCATAGCCGCCGAGGGCCGCGACGCCCTCCTGGATGCGCGCGCCGCCGGCGTCGAACAGGCCGATGACCGGCGCGCCCACCTTCATCGCCTGGCGCTGGACCTTAAGGATCTTCTCGGCGTGGGCGCTGGAGAGCGAGCCGCCGAACACCGTGAAGTCCTTGGAGAAGACGAACACCACCCGGCCGTTGATCCGGCCCCACCCGGTGACCACGCCATCGCCCGGGATGCGCTGGTCGGCCATGCCGAACTCGGTGACGCGGTGCTCGACGAACATGTCGAACTCCTCGAACGAGCCCTCGTCCAACAGAAGATCGATCCGCTCGCGGGCCGTCAGCTTGCCCTTGGCGTGCTGGCTGGCGATCCGCTTCTCACCGCCGCCCAGGCGGGCCTCGCCGCGACGCTTCTCGAGTTCTTCCAGGATCTGCTTCACGCGTGGGCGCCCCGTGTCGACGAAAGGCGAAGGCGTAGAGGCGCTTCGGCCGGGAAGCAAGCTGCCGCCGGGGGAGGCCTCGCACCGCGGAAACCGCTGCTGTATGAGCAGACCCATGTTCTTCCAGCGGGACCCATCCAGCCCGGAGCAGGATCGCCGCGCCGCGTCGGTGGCCGTGGTCCCGTTCGCGCCCCTCGCGCTCGAGCCCGAGACCGCGCGGACCGCGACCGGATTCCTGGAGGACGTGATCGCCGAACTGGCCCGCTCGCCCGATATCGAGGTGCTGGCCGCGCGCACCTCCCTGTCGCTATCGCCCGATCAGCTCGACCCGCGCTCGCTCATGGAGGCCTATGGGGTCACCCATGTGCTGGACTGTGCCGTGCGGCCCGGGCCGACGGGCGTGCAGGTGAAGGTGAACCTGGTCGAGGCGGCGGCGGGCCGCGTCGTGTGGGCCGAGCGCTACGAAGCGCCGCTCCGACGGGCCGGGGAGGTTCTGGAGGACATCGCGGTGCAGGTGGCCAACCACCTCACGGCCCGGGTGCGCCTGACCCGCCTCGCCCAGGCGCGCCTGCGCCCCCTGACCAGCCTGCGGGCGCAGGACTGCTGGCTGCGGGGACTGGAATGCCTGCGCAGGTCGACGCCGGAAAGCGACGAGGAGGCGCGAAGGCTCTTCGAGCGCGCGCTCTCGATCGACCCCACCTACGCCCGCGCCTACGCCGGCCTGTCGCTCAGCCATTTCAAGCGCTGGAACTGGCGGCACGCGACCCCGCGCGAGGAGGAGGACGACCGCGCGTGCCTGCACTACGCGGCCCGGGCCGAGGGGCTCGACGAGATGGATCCGGTCGTCCAGGTGGTGTGCGGCCGGCTATACGTCTATGCGCGCGACTTCCCGCAAGGCCGCCGGCATCTGGACCGCGCGCTGGAGCTGAGCCCCAACCACGCCGACTGCCTGATGCAGATCGCGCCGCTCTGGGCCTATCTGGGCGAGCCGGAACAGGCGCTGGAGATGGCGGCCAAGGCGTTCCGCCTAAACCCGCTTCACGAGCCCTGGTACTATTTCGTCTCCTTCATCCCGCACTTCGTGGCCCGCGACCTCGCCACCGGCCTGGCGATCTTCGAGCGCTCGCCGCCGGACCAGATCTTCGAGCAGTCCGCCCTGATGGCCGCCAGCTACGCCCATCTGGGCCGACTGGACGAAGCGCGGGCCCAGATCCCAAAGTTCCTGGAGGCGTTCCGCCGCGACATCACCGGCGGGCGGGAGCCGCGCCCCGGCGAAGCGCTGCAGCACATCTTCGATTCCAACCCCTTCGCCCGGGACGAGGACGCCATGTTCCTGCGGGAGGGCCTGCGCCTCGCGGGGCTGGCCGACATCGCAGGCGGCCCGCTGGTCGTCGACGCCCAGCCGCCAGCCGACAGCGGCCGCTTCGCCCGCCAGGGCGGTCTGTGGGAGCTGGAGTTCGCCGGCCGCCGGGCCCTGCTCCCGGACATGAAGGGCTTCTCGGACCTGGCGCTGCTGCTGGCCTCGCCGCGCGAGCGGATCCACTGCATGGAGCTGGCGGGCCGGCTGGTTGAGGGCGATAGCGGCACGGCCATGGACGCCAAGGCCCGCGCCGCCTGCCAGCGCCGGATCCAGGACCTCCAGGCCGACCTCGCTGAGGCCGAGCGCGACAATGACTTCGCCCGCACCGAACGCCTGTCGGCGGAACTTGACGGGGTGATCGAACAGCTCTCGGCCGCCGTGGGCCTGGGCGGGCGCGGGCGGCGGCTGGGCGACCCGGCCGAGAAGGCCCGGACCGCCGTCACCTGGCGCATCCGCAGCGCCATCCGCAAGATCGGCGAAGCGCACCCCGCCCTGGGGCGTCATCTGGAAGCGTCGATCCGCACCGGGGCGTTCTGCGCCTACCAGCCTGAGAACGCGGTGCGCTGGGCGGTCGGCTGACGCCGGCTCAGGCCGCGAGCATCAGCTCGTCGCGGGCCGCCGCCGCCAGTTCGAGCGAACGGATGCGCCTGTCCTGGTCGAAGATCTGGGCCGTCAGGATGATCTCGTCCGGCGCATGCCGCGCCACGAACGTCTGCAGGCCGGCCCGCACGGTGTCGGGACCGCCCACCACCGCCATGGACAACGGCGAGCCCGGACCGACCGTGGCGGCCAGCGACCCGTCGGTGTCCTCCCGCGGCGGCGGCAGAGGCCCCGGCTCGCCGCGGTGGAGGTTGATGAAGGCCTGCTGCAGCGACGAGAACAGGAACTGCGCCTCCGCGTCGCTCTCGGCCGCCACCACGTTCAGTCCGAGCATGAGGTGGGGGCGCGCCCGGTACTCCGAGGGCTTGAACCGCTCGCGATAGATCTGCGCGGCCTGGTCCATCATCTGCGGCGCGAAGTGCGAGGCGAAGGCGAACGGCAAGCCGAGGGCGGCGGCCAGCTGCGCGCCGAACAGGCTGGAGCCGAGCACCCACACGGGCACCTTCGAGCCTGAACCCGGCACGGCGCGGATCGCCTGCCCCGGCTCCGGGTCGCCAAGCAGGGCCAGCAGCTCGACCACGTCCTGCGGGAACTGGTCGACCCCGCTAGCGAGGTTGCGCCGCAGGGCGCGGGCGGTGAGCTGGTCGGTGCCGGGCGCCCGTCCCACCCCCAGGTCGATCCGGCCGGGATACAGCGCATCCAGCGTGCCGAACTGCTCGGCGATGATCAGCGGGGCGTGGTTGGGCAGCATCACACCACCGGCTCCCAGTCGGATGGTGGAGGTGCCATCGCCTACGTAAGCCAGGGCCACCGCCGTCGCGGCGCTGGCGATGCCGGTCATGTTGTGGTGCTCGGCCAACCAGTAGCGCTGGTAGCCGAACCGTTCGGCCGCCTGGGCCAGGGCGCGGCTGGCGCGCAGGGATTGGCCGGGGCTGCCGCCCTGGACGATGGGCGAGAGGTCGAGGACGGAGAGCGGAACCATGCCGCCTATGTAGGGGTCAGATCGACGCGATCCCAGCCCGCCTCACGCTCGGCCTCACAATGTGAGGCGCCGGCTCACGCTCTTGAAAGGCAACTCAAGAGAAAAGGAGCCGCCCGTGTTCGGGTTCTACGACTACTGGCTGTTCGGGCTGTTCGCCGCCTTCGCAGCCTTCGACATCCTGGCGCCGGCCAGGGCATTCCCCACCATCCGCGGCTGGCGCCTGAAGGGGCTGGCCTCCGCGATCCTCTACTGGTTCGTCTCCACTCGCGCCCCCTTCCTGTGGGACGGCTTCCTGGGCGAGCACCGGCTGGTCGACGCGACGGCCCTGCCCCTCTGGGTCGGCGCGCCCATGGCGTTCCTCCTGTACGAGCTGGGCGTCTACGCCTGGCACCGCACCATGCATGGGTCGGACACCCTGTGGCGCGTCTTCCACCAGACCCATCACAGCCCCGAGCGGGTCGATATCTGGGGCTCGCTCTACTTCCACCCCCTCGACATGCTGGGCTTCGCCTTCGTGGGCAGCTTCATGCTGGTGTTCGCCTTCGGCTTCTCGCCCGAGGCGGTGCTGATCGCCTTCCTGGCCGGGACGTTCTGCGCCCTCTTCCAGCACGCCAACCTGAAGACCCCGCACTGGCTCGGGTGGTTCATCGCCCGGCCCGAGATGCACAGCCTGCATCACGAGCGCGGCGTGCACCGCTGGAACTACGGCGACATTCCGATCTGGGACATGGTGTTCGGCACCTATCGGAACCCGAAGACCTGGAATGGCCAGGCCGGATTCTACGACGGTGCGTCTGACCGCACCCTCGACCTGCTGATCGGCCGCGACGTGGCCGGCGGCGAACGCGGTCTCTCGCCGCAGGCCGCGCGGTGATGCTGCCGCCGGCCGATCTCCACCCGCCGCTCGAGCCGCGCGACGTCCTCTTCCAACCTCAAGCTTCAAAGGCCGCCTTCATGCGCACCCGCCTGTCTCTTCCCACCGGCGTCGAACTCGACGTCCTCCAGTCCGGCGACCCCACCGGGGTCCCGCTCGTCCTGCTGCACGGCTTGAGCGACTCCCTGCTCTCGATGCGGCCGATGATGGAGCACCTGCCCAAGGGCATGCGCGTCATCGCCATCACCCAGCGTGGTCACGGCGACAGCTCCAAGCCCGCCGGCCCCTACACCACCGACGCCTTCGTCGGCGACGCCGTGGCGGCCATGGACAGGTTGGGCGTCCGGCGGGCCGTGGTGTTCGGCCATTCGATGGGCAGCATCGTCGCCCAGCGCCTGGCGATGGGACACCCCGAGCGGGTGGCCGGTCTGGTGCTCGAAGGGGCCTTTCCCGGCCTCAAGGGCAACCCGGCGGTGGAAGCGTTCTACGACGAGGCCATCAAGGACCTGTGCGACCCCATCGACCCGGCGTTCGCCCGGGCCTTCCAGGAGAGCAACATCGCCCGGCCTCTGGCGCCCGAGCTGCTGGACCTTGTTACGGCCGAGTCCTGCAAGCTGCCCGCCCACGCCTGGAGGGCCATTTTCGAGGACCTGATGGCCGACGACCTTGGCCCGGATCTGCCGCGGATCCAGGCCCCGACCCTGCTCCTGTGGGGCGACCAGGACGGGTTCGTGACCCGCGCCGATCAGGACCGGCTGCTGGCCGGCATCCGCGGCTCCGCCCTGACCGTCTTCGAGGGCACGGGCCACGACCCGCATTGGGAAGAGCCCGCCCGCGCGGCCGAGCTGGTCGCCGTCTTCATCCAACGCCACATCGCGCCCGCCGTGGCCTGAGGGACATCACTCATGACCACCAAGAAGACCCACTTGCCCCAGCTGGGCGACAGCCTGTTCCTGACCGACGGCGGCCTGGAGACGACACTCATCTTCCAAGAGGGCGTCGAACTGCCCCACTTCGCGGCCTTCATCCTGCTGAAGGACGACGCCGGCCGCGCCACCCTGCGCCGCTACTACGAGCGCTACCTCGAGATCGCCGCGGCCCAGGGGCTGGGCTTCGTCCTGGAGGCGCCGACCTGGCGGGCCAGTCCCGACTGGGCGCCGCGGCTCGGCCTGGCGCCCGGCGAACTGGAGCTGTTCAACCGCAACGCCATCCGGCTCCTCCTGGACCTTCGCGAGACCTGGCGCAGCCGCGTCCCGCGCGTGGTGGTGTCGGGCTGCATCGGGCCGCGAGGCGACGGCTACGATCCCGGGGAGACCATGACCGCCGACGAGGCCTGCGCCTATCACGCGGGGCAAGCGGCTGCCTTCGCGGCGGCGGGCGCGGACATGATCGGGGCGATCACCATGACCAATATCCCCGAGGCCATCGGGGTGGTCAGGGCCGCGGACGCCGTCGGCCTGCCGGTCGCGATCTCGTTCACGGTGGAAACCGACGGACGCCTTCCCACCGGCCAGACTCTGGCCGAGGCGATCCTGACCGTGGACGCGGTGACGGGCGATGCGCCCGCCTACTACATGCTCAACTGCGCCCATCCGACCCACTTCGCCGGCGCCCTGGAAACCGGCGAGTCCTGGGTCCGCCGGATCGCCGGCCTGCGGGCCAACGCTAGCAAGCGCAGTCACCAGGAGCTGAACGACGCGCCGGATCTCGACGATGGCGACCCCGCCGAGCTCGGCCGCGAGCATGCGGCCCTGCTTCGTCGCCACGGGCACATCCGCGTCCTGGGCGGCTGCTGCGGCACGGACCAGCGCCACGTGGAGGCCATGAGCCGCGCCTGCGTCGCCGTCCCGGCCTGACAGGGGCGACCTGACAGCCCGAGGGTTTAAATCCCCCCGGCCTTCGGGCGATCTCGGGGCCGCACGCGAGCGGCCCCGAGGTCAACCCGCGCCCCCTGACACCTCTAGGCGCCGAGGTTGCGGAACCAGCGGTCCAGCATCGCCGCCTCGCCGCGCAGGCGGGCCGTGCGCTCGGCGGCCTCTGCGTCGACGCCCCACTTCTCTTCCTGGAACGCGTCGTCGAGGCGGGAGACATCGAAAGCCGCCTCGCCGCTCATCCAGCCGCGCAGCAGGCCGACCGCCAGCAGCGCCGATCCGAATAGCGCCACGCCGAACGCCAGCCCGGCCAGCTGGAAGTCGTCCAGCGACAGGGCGATCTCGCGCACCTTCGTCAGCGTCTCCCCTGGCTGGGCCTTGTGGACGATGCCCGTGCAGCGTTCGAAGCGGAGCCCCTCTTCCGCCTCCGCCCGCGCCAGGATCGGCAGCCAGGCCTCCTCCTGCCGCGCCAGCAGGGCCGCCGGATCGTCGGCGAAGTAGCAGAGCAGATCGGCGCCCGCGTACTGCGCCACCTGGTCGGCCACGCCGTCGCGGCTGCCCCCGATGGTCTCGATGGCGGTGTTGGCGAGCCGCGTGGCGTGCATGGTCGCCATCTCGACCACATCCGTCTGCGCCGCCCATTCCGCCGCCACCTGGTCGGCCACGGCCGGCGTTGGCAGCACCATCAACGAAGCCTTGGGCGTGCGCAGGTTGCGGCCGTCGAGCTGGACCTGCCAGCCGTCGCCGGCCTCGATCACGGTCACCGCCTTGTAGAACCGGCGCGGCTTCTCGGCCGGTTCGTGGAATCCCTTGCGCAGGTCCAAGCTTCTCTCTCCCGACGGAACGCGTCGATGCGGCCGTGGAATGGGGACGAAACGCGCCGGCCGCAAGGAGGAAGCGTGAGCCAGAGCACCGCGACCTTCCCGGAGAGCGCGGCCGTGCGGCCCATGTCCGGCCTCGCCTAGGCGGGGACCGCGTCGAAGGCTATCGTCATGCGGCGCTCGTCGGTCGTGAAGGGCACGGTGCCGTGCCACATGTAGGACGGGAACAGGACCAGCCGCCCGCGCCGGGGCCGGACGAAGTGCTCGGCGGGCAGCGCCGGCTGCGTGTGGAACGGCGGCTGGCCGAACCTTATCCACCCCTGCTTGTCGGGATGGTCGAGCGCGCTGTCCGGCGTCTCCACATAGAAAGCCGACGACAGCCAGCCCTCGGGGTGGAAGTGGTCCTTGTGGAAGCCGCCCGGCTTCAGCCGCACCGACCAGGCGCCTTCGATCCGGTAGCTGCCCGTGCTGCGCGACCGGACCGGGTCGGTCCCCTCGCCCATGCCGGCGATGTGCTGGCGGATCGGCTTGTCGATGGCCTTGAAGAACGCCTTGATCGCCGGGTCGTTGGACCCGGTCAGGCGATAGGTGGTCTGGCTTCCGTGCCGCAGCGACTGGGACGACGGGTGCTGGTTGTAGAGGTGGATCCGGTCCAGCGCCGCCGTGAGGTCGGCGAGATAGGCCTCCAGGCTCTCCCAGCCGTCCGGCGCCTCGATGTCGTAGACCCCGACCATGGCGTCATAGTCGTAGAGTTCCCGGTACAGGGGGTCGCCCACGGCCCGCGCCGCGGTCGCCGCCCAGCCCCAGAGCGACTGGTTGCCCGGCGCGAAGGCCAAGCCCTTGCGGGCCTTCTCCAACGCCAGGTCCGCCTTGCCTGTGGCAAGGTAGACGATGGCGAGCTGGTTCAGCACGCCCGGCGAGTCGGGGAGTCGCGCCTCCGCCGCCAGCGCCAGCCGCTCAGCCTCGTCCAGCCGGCCGCGCTCCAACGCCGCCTGGGCCGCGGCCATGGTCAGCGCAACATCGTCCGGTAGGCGCTCGGCGGCGACCGCCAGCAGCTCGGCCGCCTTGTCCAGCTCGCCCGCAGCCTCGTAAAGCTTCGCCTTGGTCAGCAGCAGCGGCGCGGGCGGACCGCCGGCATGGGCGCAGCGATCCAGCACGGCCTGCGCCTCGCCGATGTTCCCGCGCCGCATCCAGACCACATCAGCGTATTCGGCGGCCGTCTCCGCCCGACCCGGCGCGCGCTTCAGCGCCTCCTGATAGGCCTGCTCGGCGCCGTCCAGGTCGCCCGCCGCGGCCTTGGCGCGGGCCATGACGCCCCAGCTCAGCGCCCCATCGACGCCCAGGCGGAAGGCGCGGTTCATCGCCTCCACAGCCTCCGCCCCGTGTCCGAGATCGCCCAGGGTGGCGGCAATGTTGTGCCAAGCGACGCCGCTGGACGGGAAGCGCATGGTGGCGCGCTCGTCGAAGACCAGCGCCTCCTCGCGCCGGCCGACGGCCTTCAGGGCGGTGGCGTGCATGGCCAGCGCGCGATGGCTGGGTTCGGGATGGTCGGCCAGCGGCGTGGTGATCGCCAGGGCTTCCTCCAGCCGGCCCTCGTCCAGCAGGGCCTTGGCCCGGTCCAGGGGTTCGATGGTCAACGTCGCCTCTTGAAGGGTTCGGGGTCGGCCTCGTGCTCATCGAAGCCGAAGCGTTCGAAGCCGGCGCGCAGTTCGGGGCTGATCGGGGCTTCCAGCGCCAGGGTCCCGCGCGAGGGGTGCGGCAGGATCAGGCGGCGCGCGTGGAGCTGCAGCTTCAGCCCCTGGGACAGCTCGACGGAAGCTTCGTTGTTGTACTTGGGGTCGCCCAGGATGGGATGTCCCATGGCCAGCATGTGCGCGCGCAGCTGGTGGGTGCGGCCGGTGTGCGGCCACAGCGCCATCCAGGCGGCGCGGGGACCGGCGCGGGCGATGGTCACGAACTCGGTCTCGGCGGTCTCGGCCCGCTCGTCCTTGGGGTCGGCGGGTACCATCATCTCGCGGTCGCCAACGCCCTTCTTGGCCAGCGGCAGGTCGAGGACGCCCTCGCCCGGCTTCGGAAAGCCCGCCACGATGGCCCAGTAGATCTTCTGCGCCCGCCGCTTGGCGAAGGCGCCCGCCAGCTTCGCCGCCGCGGCCGGCGACTTGCCCAGCACCAGGACCCCGGAGGTGTCGCGGTCCAGCCTGTGGACCAGGCGGGGCCGCTCCAGCCCTTCGCCCCAGGCGGAGAGCAGCCGGTCGACGTGCTTGAGCGTCTTGGTGCCGCCCTGCACCGCCAGGCCCGAGGGCTTGTTCAGCGCCAGGACTTCCTCGTCCTCGTAGATCACGAGGCTCTTCGCATAGGCCGCGTCCCGGCTGTCCAGCTGGCCCTTCTCGCGCGCCGGCGGGGCGTCGGGCAGCGGCGGAACGCGGACCTGGCTGCCGGCCGACAGCCGCGTGTCCGGCTTGGCCCGGGCGCCGTCCACCCGGATCTGACCCGAACGGGTCAGCTTCTGGATCTGAATGTGGTTGAGGTGCGGCCAGCGGCGCTTGAACCAGCGGTCCAGGCGCACGCCCTCCTCGCCCTTGTCCACGTAAAGGGTGCGGACTTCTCTCACGCCAGCAGCCGCCGCATCAGGAGGAGGCCGGCGAAGAGCGCCAGGACTGAGAGGAGCACCGAACCCAGGCTGTAGAGCGCCGCCTGGCCGTAGGCGCGCCGCTCGATCATCAGGGCGACCTCCAGCGAATAGGCCGAGAAGGTGGTGAAGCCCCCCAGGACGCCGACGCCCAGGAGCAGACGCCACTTCTCCTGGTCCGCCCCGCCCCGCATCGCCAGCACCCCGGCCAGCAGACCCATCAGCAGGCCGCCCAGGATGTTGGCCGCGAAGGTGCCATAGGGCCAGCCGCCGCCGAGCGAGCGCATGGCCTGGACGCCGAGGAGATAGCGCGCCACTGCGCCCGTCGCGCCGCCAGCCGCCACCAGGAGGAGAGTCTGCATCCCGCGCCTTATGCGACGGCGCGGCGCCATTTGCCAACGTCGCCGACGGCGGGGCCTAGATGCGCTCGCCCAGCGTGCGGCGCAGCGCCTTGGCGTCGTAGACGTCGGCGCCCCGCGGACGCTCGCCGCGCCCCATGACCACCTCGATGGTGGTCGACAGCGACGGCCCGCCGCCGAGGTTGAAGGTGGTGCCGACGCCCAGGCTGACTCCGCTGCGATAGCCGTAGTCGCCGCCGCCCACGCCGACCCCCACGCGGGGCCCCCGGTCGGGACGGCCCTCGGTGAAGCGGTCGGCGACCCGGAACCAGTCGTACCCTTCGGAGATCGCCAAGTCTGCCGCCCGCACGAGGGCGTAGTCCATCACCTGCTGCGGCGGCGCGCCGGGTCCGCCGCGGAACGTCACGCGGTAGCGCCCGGGCTCGATCCGGTATTCGGAGTATCCCACGGACTGAGGCCCGGCAGCGGGCTGGTACAAGGTGGGCGCGGTGGCGCAGGCGGCCAGCGAGAGCGCAGCGGCAGCGACGACGACGAGGCGTTTCATGGTAAACGGTCCAAACTCGGAAAGGCGTGTCCCTTCCGATGCTTGTACGCCAAAACGAAGCGTTTGGCGGCGCCGTTCCGTCAGTCCAGCCCCAACGCCGTCACCAAGCCCGCAAAGTCCGCGGGCGGCGGCGCTTCGAGGCGCTTCTCCCCGCCGGCCGGATGCGGGAACTTGAGCGCCGTAGCGTGCAGCATCAGGCGCGGCACGGGATGGCCGCCCACGACCAGGGCGCCGCCGTAGCGCGGATCCCCGGCGATGGGACGGCCGATGTGGGCGAGGTGGACGCGAAGCTGGTGCATCCGGCCCGTCTCCGGGTCCAGTTCCAACAGGGCCGCGACGTCGGTGTGCTTCAGCGTCCGATAGCGCGAGACGGCGGTCTCGGCGTCCGGATGGTCGGGTGCGCAGGGCCGCATGTACGCCTCCCGCCCCTGCTCGTCCCGGCGCAGGGCCTGGTCGATCCGGCCGCCCTTCGGCTCCGGCGCCCCGGGCGTGACGATGGCCAGGTAGGTCTTGGAAAAGCGGCGCTTCATCAACGCCTTGCCGAGGAAGCTTGCGGCCGGCTTGGTCTTGGCGGTGAGGATCACACCGGACGTGTCGCGATCCAGGCGATGGATCAGCCGGGGTCGCGCCTTCCCCGGGCGGGCGAACGCCCACAGCAGCTCATCCAGGGTGTGAACCTGTCCCCGTCCGCCCTGGCTGGACAGGCCCGCAGGCTTGTTCAGAGCCAGGATGTCGGCGTCCTCGTACAACACCAGCCCGCGCACGAACTCGACCTCGTCGCGCGAGAGCTGGATGGGACTGGCGGGCTTCACCCGCCCCGTCTAGCGGAGAACGCCCCGCTTCGTCATCAGCCAGGCGTACCAGGCGAAGACCAGGCAGATCACCACGATTACGGTGGGCATGACAGGGCTCATCACTTCCAGCAGGCCGGGCGTGGCGATGTTGTAGACCAGCGAAGCCGCTGCACCCAGGGTCGAGACAGCGAAGGCGTAGGCCGCCCAGCGGCTGCGCGCGAGCAGCAGGAGCGAGCCTACGACCGATCCCCAGACCCCCACCGCCCAGACGGCGTGCATCCACACAGGGAAGGTGGCCATGTACGCGATCTGCGCGTCGGTCATGCCCACCTGCCGGTAGTAGGCTTCGCCCTGCAGGTGGCTCATCGTGTAGTCGTAGCCGCCGAACCCGTTCCAGAGCAGCGCGACCAGGGTCACGAGCCAGAAGTGCCAGGGCACAGCCGGCCGGCCAGCATCGATAGCTTCGGTCATTTCTTGTCCCTCCCGTGGACTTGGGAGGGAGCCTATGCCCGCTCAGTTCGCGGAACAATGGTCGGCGTCAGTCGCCTCCGCGCTCGCGGCGCAGCGCGGCCCAGCGCTCCAAGCGCTCCTTGATCCGGGCTTCCGACCCTTCGCCGCGGGGCTGGTAGAACTGGCGGCGCTCCATCTCCTCCGGGAAATAGTTCTGGCCCGAGAAGCCCTCTGGCGCGTCGTGGTCGTAGGCGTAGCCCTTGCCGTAGCCCAGGTCCTTCATGAGCTTCGTGGGCGCATTGCGGATATGGGCCGGCGGCATCAGCGATCCGGTCTCCTTCGCCGCCTTCATCGCCGACTTGAACGCCACATAGACCGCGTTCGACTTCGGCGCGGCGGCCATGTGGACCACAAGTTGCGCCAGGGCGATCTCGCCCTCCGGTGACCCCAGGAAGTCGTAGGTGTCCTTGGCGGCGTTCGCGAGCACGAGCGACATGGGGTCGGCCTCGCCGATGTCCTCGGCCGCGGCCCGGATCAGCCGCCGGGCGATGAAGAGCGGGTCTTCGCCGCCGGTCAGCATCCGCGCCAGCCAGTAGAGCGCCGCGTCCGGGTCGGACCCTCGGATCGACTTATGCAGCGCCGAGATGAGATTGTAGTGCTCCTCGCGGTCCTTGTCGTAGGCCGGGCTGCGCTTCTGCAGCACCTGCCCCAGCGCCTTGGTGTCCAGCGGCTTGGCCGTGCCGATGTTGAACAGCGTCTCCGCCAGGGTCAGCAGGTAGCGGCCATCGCCGTCAGCCATCGCCCGCAAGGCGGCGCGGGCCTCGCCGTCGAGCGGCAATGTCCGGCCCTCGTGCGCCTCGGCCTTGCCCAGCAGCGTTTCCAGCGCCTCGTCATCCAGGCGCTTGAGCACGTAGACCTGGCTGCGGGAAAGGAGCGCCCCGTTGAGCTCGAACGAAGGGTTCTCTGTGGTGGCGCCGACGAGGGTGACGATCCCCTCCTCGACGAAGGGCAGGAAGCCGTCCTGCTGGGCGCGGTTGAAGCGGTGGATCTCGTCGACGAACAACAGGGTCGCCTGCCCCGCCAGCCGCCGCGTGCGCGCCTGCTCGAACGCCTTCTTCAGGTCCGCCACGCCCGAGAACACGGCCGAGAGCTGCTGGAACTCGTAGCCCGCCTCCTTGGCGAGCAGGCGGGCGATGGTGGTCTTGCCGGTGCCGGGCGGTCCCCAGAGGATCATCGAGGAGAGGCGCTTGGCCTCGGCCATCCGCCGGATCGGCCCCTCCGGTCCCAGCAGGTGGTCCTGGCCCACCACCTCGTCGAGCTTCTGCGGGCGCAGCCGGTCGGCCAGCGGCGACGGCTGGGACGGCGTGAGCCCGGCGGCTTCGAAGAGATCGGCCATGGGCGGCGGTCTAGCAAATCGCCGCGCCGGGCGCCCAGGAAACTCCGCCTACCCCGAGAACACCGCCGTCACCTGGCGGCCGTCGCGCTCGATGGTGACCCGCCAGGTGCGGACCTGGGCCGAGGTGGCGGCGGCCAAGTCGCGCACGCTGCCCATCCGCACGCCGTTCACCTCGCGCACGATGTCGCCGCGGCGAAGGCCCACGTTGCGCGCCGGCCCCGCGCCGACGTTGGTCACAAGCACCCCGGTCTGCGTCAGGGCGTCCAGGCCCAGCTCTTCCGCGACGGCCGGCGACAGGTTGACCACCGTGGCGCCCGCGAAGGGGTTGCGGCCGGTCAGCGTACGCTCGTCGCGGGGCGGATTGGCCGGCGGCGCCTCGGCGCGCAGAGTCAGGGTCTGGTCGGGGCCGCCCGTCGCCCGCCGCACGACGATCTGGAGGCTTTCGCCCGGCCGCCGATTGCGGATCTCGTAGTTCAGCGCGCCGGCGTCCACCACGGGTCGGCCGTCCGCCTGCAGGACGACGTCTCCCTGGCGCAGGCCGGCCCGGGCGGCGGGTCCGCCGGGATAGAGATCGGCCACCAGGGCGCCCTGCGGCAGGGGCAGGCCCAGGCTGCGGGCCATCTCGGCGGTAACGGTCTGGATGCGAGCGCCCAGCCAGGGCCGCACCACCGCGCGGCCTCCGCCCACGGCGGTCTCCACGACCCGCCGCACCACCGCGGCGGGGATCGCAAAGCCCACGCCGGACGAGGTGCCCGAACGGGACAGGATGAAGCTGTTCACCCCGATCAGGTCGCCGTCCATGTCGATAAGGGCGCCGCCCGAGTTGCCCGGATTGATGGCCGCGTCGGTCTGGATATAGGCCGAGCCGCCCTCGCCCGTCGGGTCGGTGATGCGATTCAGGGCCGAGACGATCCCGTTGGTCACCGTCTGGCCGACACCGAAGGGGTCGCCGATCGCCAGCACCAGGTCGCCCACCTGGGTGTCGCCGCTGTCGTCCATGGCCAGCACCTGTAGGCGCTCGCCCGCCGGCAGGTCGATCTTCAGGATGGCCAGGTCCGTGCGCGGGTCCGCCAGCAGGATCTTGGCGGCGAACTCACGGCGGTCGTTCAGGGCGACGGTGATCTCCTGGCCGCCCTCCACCACGTGGTTGTTGGTCACGACGATGCCGTCGGCGCGGACGATGACGCCGGAGCCCAGCGACTGAGCCACCCGCGCCTGCGGCACGCCCAGGCCGAACATCTGCCAGAACGGGTCGACCTGCTGGCGCACGATCCGCTTGGCGGAGATGTTCACCACGGCCGGCGCGGCGCGCTGCACGACGGGTGCGAAGGACGACTTCATGGCCGCGGCGCTGGTGGGCGCGGCGCGGGTGGGTTCGGCGAAGGTGGCCGGCTGGGCCAGCGCCTGGCCGGCGGCCAGAGCGATCGTGAGGGCGGGGATGAGGACGCGAGGCGCGCGCATGGAGTCTCCGAATACGAACGGCGGAACGCTACCCAGGTTTCCGGCGCAAAGATGGCGAAGCTTGACGCCTATTCCGCCGGCGACGCCACAGGCGATGGCTGCCGCGCGGTAGCAAAGGCCAGCAGGAACGCCAGCGCCAGCATTCCGGCTGCCAGATAGATCGCCAAGCCCGGCACATGGAAGTCCTCGTGCCGGATGGACCAGGCGAAAACCTGGCCGAAGATCAGCGGCCCGAAGATCGCCGCCATCCCCTGTAGGCTCTGGTTCGCCCCCTGCAACTGGCCTTGCTCGTGGGGCGCGACCCGGCGGGTCATCAGGCCCTGCAGGCCCGGCATCAGGAAGCCGATGAAGGCGAAGACTGGCACGGCGGCCAGGTAGAGCGCCCCCGTCGGCGCCCAGCCGTACCAGATGAAGCCCAGCATCCCCGACGCCGCGCCCAGCAGCACAGCGTTCCGCTCGCCGATCCGCTTCACCACCGGCCCGATCAGCAGGGCCTGGACGATGACGCCCGCAACCCCCGTGGCGATGAAGGTCATGCCCAGCACGCCCGTGGACCAGCCGTACCGATAGCCCGCGTACAGCACGAAGATCGACGGCAGCACCATGTGGGCGAGCTGGAACAGGAAGCCGACGCCGGCCAGCGGCAGCAGGCCCACATGCGCCCGCAGCAGCCGGAGCGAGCCCAGCGGA
This sequence comes from Phenylobacterium sp. RIFCSPHIGHO2_01_FULL_69_31, assembly GCF_001824475.1. Classification (GTDB taxonomy): domain Bacteria; phylum Pseudomonadota; class Alphaproteobacteria; order Caulobacterales; family Caulobacteraceae; genus Phenylobacterium. Next base: position 176,610 of record NZ_MHXN01000045.1, read on the forward strand.
TTGGCCTTCCGCCAGTCGAACGCGGTCGCGCGCTTCTCGGCCGGGAGGCTCTCCGGCAGGACGAAGAGGCCATAGAAGAAGTTCAGCATGGTGATCGCCGCCGCCGCCAGGAACGGCAGGCGCAGGTCCACCTCGCCCAGCCAGCCCCCGAACGCCGGGCCGAAGATGAAGCCGAAGCTGAAGGCCGAACTCATCCAGCCGAACACCTTGGCCCGGTCCTGCGGCGGAGTGACGTCGGCGAGGTAGGCGTTCGCCGTGGAGAAGCTGGCGGCGGTCAGCCCGTTCAGCACCCGCCCCACGAACAGCCACCACAGCGTCGGCGCAAACGCCATGAACAGGAAGTCCACGGCCAGGCCGAACAGCGAGATCAGCAGCACCGGCCGCCGCCCCCAGCGGTCGGCCATCAGACCGAGGATCGGGCCGCAGAAGAACTGCATCAGGCCCCAGGTGGTGGCGAACAGCACGTTCCACTCGGAGGCCGCCGCCGTGTCCCCGCCGGTGAACTCCTTGATCAGGTTGGGCAGGATCGGGATCATGATCCCGAACGAGAGCGAATTCATCAACGCCAGGGCGAAGATGAACCGGAAGCTGGCCTGGCGGCCCGCCGCCGCGCCTGCGGTCTCACCGCTCATGTCGTTCCCCCTGAACCCGCACCATCAGTCAAACCCGAAACGGGCGCAACGACGTCACCCGGCGCGCCCGGCGACGCTGCGTAGCTGCGCCTGCCACCATTCCGCCAGCCGCGCCAGCAGGGCCTGATCCGGGAAGCCATGGCGCGCGGCGCTTTCGGCCGGAACCCGATCGAAGCCGCGATGCTCGACGCTGACCCGGGTCTCAGCACCCACCGCCTCGAACCGGACCTCGACCTCGGTGTGGAGATCGGGCGGGAAACTGGCCTGCCGCCACGAGAAGACCAGCCGGTCCGCCGGCTCCCAGACCAGCACCTTGCCGATTTCGAAGACCTTGCCGTCGGCCAGCGTCTCGATCAGCCGGCCGTCCTCGAACGCCAGGCGGCCGGGCGGGCGCGGTGTCGTCTGGAACAGGCCGTTGGGGCGCCACCAGTCGCCGATCTCCTGGGTGAAGACCGCGAACGCCCGTTCCGGCGTCGCCTTCACGCGCAGCGCCACATAGACCTTGGAGGTCATGCGTCCCGCTCGACGTGGGCCTTGAACGCCAGGAGCTGGGCGCTCCAGAGCCGCTCGCTCTCTTCCAGCCAGCGTAGGAGATGGACCATGGGCTCAGGCCTCAGGGCATAGATGCGCACCCGCGCATCGAACTCGGGATGACTCTCTTCAACCAGCCCGCTGGCGCGCAGGGTCCGCAGGTGCCGGCTCATGGCTGGTGGGGATATGTCCAGCTCGCGCGCCAGCTCGCCCGCCGCCCGCGGCCGCTGAGCCAGCAGGTCGACGACACGCCGCCGTTGCGGATCGGCCAGGGCGGCCAGCGTCAGGTCGAGGGCGGCGGAGGGCATCAGACGGCCCGATGCTGGGTTCCGGCCCCATAGGTGATGGCGATGAAGCGGCTGGGCTCCGGCACGATCGCCCGATGCCAGGCGCCCTTCGGCACGATGCAGGTTGCGCCCGGCGCCATCTCGATGCGCCGCTCCCCGCCAGCTTCCTCCAGGATCATCACCATGCGCCCATCGACCAGCACCAGCACCTCGTCGCCGCCGGGGTGCATCTCCCAGTTCGGCCAGTCGCCCTCGCTCACATAGGCCGACACCAGCGTACTCAGGATGTCGGAATTGTCGTCGATGGTTTCCCAGAAGCCCTCGACGGGATGGCGGTTCAGCCCGCCCTGCCCGTCCAGGCTCAGGTAGGTGTCCTCAAGGTCCAGCCGCATCAGATCCAGCCCGTGATCTTCAGGCCCGTGGCCGCCTCGGCCTCCTCGCGGGTCACCGCCCTAACCTCCTGTGCGACGGTCCAGATGTGGCCTTCAGGGTCGCGGCAGCGGTAGGTTCGCGCGCCATAGAACTGATCCGCCGGAGCCATCACGATCTCCATGCCGGCCGCCCGCGCGCGTTCGCAGTGGGCGTCGATGTCGGTGTCGACCTGTATGTGGACCGACTGGGTGACCTTGCCGCCGACCGACGCCGGGCTCTTGTAGTCGTCGCTCCATTCGTATCCGACCATGATCGCCGTGTCGCGGAACCGCATCTCGGAATGGACGAGGTTCCCCTCGCCGTCTTCGATCAGCATGAACAGTTCGAAGCCGAACGCCGCCTCCAGGAACTTCAGCGCGGCCTTGGGGTCGCGATAGACCACGGCGGACATCAGGGGCGATCGCCAGTCGGCCATTGGACGGCCCTCCTTGCCTGAGGCGACGACACAATTTCGTTGCGCTCTTGGATAATATTTAACGCATACCGCAATTATATCGTCAAGGCGTGAGCGCGGGCGCGATGTCCTCGACGCGGCCGTCGTTGGCGGCGGGGACCACGCCCAGCAGCTTGGCCAACAGGGGATAGACGCTGACGTTGTCGAACGCCGGCAGCGTCACGCCGGCGCGGAAGGCGGGACCGTTGGCGACGAACACCGCGGCCATCTCGGGGCTCTCGGGATCGAAGCCGTGGGCGCCCCACTCCGGCTTCTTGGGCTTGTAAGCGCGGGTGGTGAGGGTCCAGCCGGTCTGCGGCAGGCAGAAGAACGGCGCCACACGGGGGTTCTTCCCATAGTGGAAGCGCGCCGGAATGTCCGCCTTCGCCCAGCACTGGAAGTGATCGTGCGGCTTCTGCAGGGCGGTCGCGACCTCGCGCTCCCGCCCCGGGGCCGGATAGATCGTCATGAACGCTCCACCGGTCAGGTACCGGTAAGCGTCCGCCGGCAGGTGGTCGTCCATGTAGAGCGTGCGGTCCGGCGAGAGCTGGGCCATCCCGTGGTCGGCCACCACGATCAGGTTGGCCGCGATTCCGCGGGCCTTCAGCCCAGCGACCAGACGGCCGATCTCGGCGTCGGCCTGGGCCACCGCCGCCAGGGTTTCGGGCGCGTCGGGCCCATAGTCATGCCCGGCCGTGTCGATGGTGTCGAAGTAGAGCGTCAGGAACCGCGGCCGCTCCGCCGTGGGCAGATCCAGCAGCCCCAGCAGGCGCTGGACTCGCACATCGTTCGGCGTCTGCATGTCGAACGGCGCGGAGTGGCGCGGCCGCACGCCCTGGATCGCCGCCTCGGCGCCCGGCCAGAACACCGGGGCGGTGGCGATCCCGGCCCGCTCGGCGCTGACCCAGATCGGCGTCCCCTCGTCCCACCAGCGCCGATCCTGGACCGCCTGGCGGTTCGCCATCCGGAAGGTTTCTCCAGGCCAGCGTGGATCCTGGAAGGTGTTCTCCACGATGCCGTTGCGGTCCGGCCGCAGGCCGGTGACCAGAGCATAGTGGTTCGGGAAGGTCTTCGACGGGAACGAGGGCCGCATCGCGCCGCGCACGCCGCTGGCGGCGAGTCCCGACAGGACAGGCGTTACACCCCGGTCCAGGTAGTCCGGGCGGAACCCGTCGATGGAGACCAGGATGACCGGCGGAGCATCACGGGCGGGTGTTGGAACCAATGCGCACGCGGCGAGCAGGACGGCGGCGAGGGCCGCGATGAAGCGAAGCATGTCCGCCACCCTATCCTCGACCCGCGACGGTCCTGCAACGCCGCCCGCGCCCGCGATTCAGGCCGCCGCGCGCCGCGCCAATTCCTCCAGCGGCACGTGCCCCATCAGCATCGGGCTGGTCGCGGGCTCCCCCGCTTCGAGCGCCAGAGCGAAGCGCACGGCCGGATCGTCGTGGAGCCGGGCCTTGAGCGCGGCGACCTTCGGATAGTCGGCCGGATCGATCGCCTGGTGGAAGTCGGCCCAGCGGGCGACGCCGACGAACAGGGCGTCGGCCAGCGTCGGGCGCTCGCCCAACAGGTAAGGCCCCTCCCCCATCATCGCCTCCAGCTTGCGGTGGCGGTCGTTCACCTGGCGCCGGCCGAGCGCCCGCCACGCCGCCTGCTGTTCGGAGGTCGCGTCGGCAGCTTCCATGGCCGCCCAATAGGGGCCCACGGCGGCGGTGAAGCCCGTGTTGAGAAAGGCCATGTACTGGTGCAGCAGGTCCGCCTGCCGCGTGTCCGGCGCGAAGCTTATGCGGCGTTCGGTATCGCGCGCCTCCAGCCACAGGGCGATGGCCAGGGTCTCGGTCAGCGGCTCGCCCCTGTCCGTGATCAGCAGCGGCGCCTCCCCGCGGCCGTTGAGGCGCAGGTAGGGCTCGGCCCGCACCTCGGTGAACAGGTCGATGCGGGTCAGGCGATACGGCTGACCCAGCCATTCCAGGGCGGCGACGAGGCCCATGCTGCTGCCGAGCGGGTGGCCGTAGACGAGGATGGGTTCCATGGTTCAGCACTCCGGGCTGTTGAACGGAGCACCCAAGTAGCCACATGGAACCGGCCGGCCAAGAACGCAGAAAAGTCTGACCTGGTCACCAAAACAGGACCTTTGGAGAGGAACGCAGCGATGCTGGATCGCGTCTCGGAATGCCCGATCGAGGGGGCGATGGTTCTGCTGAGCGGCCGCTGGCGCGCGCTGATCCTCTATTATCTGTCCAAGGGGCCGATGCGCTTCAACGCGCTGCGCCGGGCCAACGCCGGGATCTCCCAGCAGATGCTGACCCGCGAGCTGCGGGCGCTGGAGGATGCGGGCGTCATCTCCCGCACCGCCTTTCCCGAAGTTCCGCCCCGAGTTGAATATGCGCTCACCGAGGCGGGCGAGCGGTTGATGCCGGTGATCGACGCCCTGGGCGACTGGTGGTCGCAGACCCAGGCCCGCCAAGCCGAGGCGGCCTAGAACGCGAAAGGCCCCGGAAGTCGCCTTCCGGGGCCTCGCAGATTTCAGTCGCTGACGCGGCCTATTCGTCGCCGCCGAAGCCGGCTTCGGCGGTCGGACCGGAGTCCTTGCCCTTTTCGGCCGGATCGCGGTCCACGAACTCGATCACCGCCATCGCGGCGTTGTCGCCGTGGCGGTAGCCCGCCTTCAGAACACGGATGTAGCCGCCGTTGCGCTCGGCGTAGCGCGGGCCGAGGACGGCGAACAGCTTGCCGACCTGTTCCACGTCACGCACCTGGCTGATCGCCTGGCGGCGAGCGTGCAGGTTGCCGCGCTTGGCCAGGGTCACCAGCTTCTCGACGAAGGGGCGGAGCTCCTTGGCCTTCGGCAGGGTGGTCACGATCTGCTCGTGCTTGATCAGGCTCGCGGACATGTTGGCGAACATCGCCGTCCGGTGGGCGGACGTCCGACCCAGTTTGCGGTGGGCTTTGCCGTGACGCATTTCTCATTCTCCTGGGCCATCTGACCCGCCGGACGCTCCCGATCTCCTGGAAGGCGTCCTACCTGACCAAGTCCCAGCCTGCTCCCGCCTGGGTCACTACGAAACGCCGGGGCCCTCCACCGCTGTTGCGGCTTCGTCGGGCCCGGACCGCCGAAGCGGTCCCGGAGTCGGCGCGAAAGGGTCCTACATCTGGTCTTCGAACTTCTTCGCGAGCTCTTCGATGTTCTCGGGCGGCCAGTTCGGCACGTCCATGCCGAGGTGGAGGCCCATCCCGGCGAGAACTTCCTTGATCTCGTTCAGCGACTTGCGGCCGAAGTTCGGGGTGCGGAGCATCTCCGCCTCGGTCTTCTGGATCAGGTCGCCGATGTAGACGATGTTGTCGTTCTTCAGGCAGTTGGCCGAACGGACGGACAGCTCGAGCTCGTCCACCTTCTTCAGCAGCGCCGGGTTGAACGGCAGTTCCGGCTTGGCCTCGCCCTCGACCTTCTTCTTCGGCTCTTCGAAGGTGATGAAGATCTGCAGCTGGTCCTGGAGGATGCGGGCGGCGTAGGCCACCGCGTCCACCGGGCTGACCGCGCCGTTGGTCTCCACTTCCATGATGAGCTTGTCGTAGTCGAGGCTCTGGCCCTGGCGGGTGGGCTCGACGCGATAGGCGACGCGCTTGACCGGCGAATAGAGGGCGTCGACGGCGATCAGGCCGATCGGGGCGTCCTCGGGACGGTTGAACTCGGCGGCGACGTAGCCCTTGCCGGTCTGGACCGTGAACTCCATGCGCACGGTGGCGCCGTCGTCCAGCGTGCAGAGCACGTGGTCGGGGTTCAGGATCTCGATGTCCGACGGCGCTTCGATCTGGCCGGCGGTCACCGCGCCCGGGCCGGTGGCGCGCAGCGTCATCCGCTTCGGGCCCTCGGCGTGCATGCGCAGCGCCAGTTGCTTGATGTTCAGGACGATGTCGACGACGTCCTCACGCACGCCTTCCAGCGAGGAGAACTCGTGGACCACGCCATCGATCTGCACCGCGGTCACGGCCGCGCCCTGCAGGGAGGAGAGAAGCACGCGCCGCAGGCTGTTGCCCAGGGTCACGCCGAACCCGCGTTCGAGGGGCTCGGCCACCAGACGCGCCTTGCGGCTGGCGTCGGCGCCGGTCTCGATTTGCGGCTTCTCGGGACGGATTAGTTCATTCCAGTTTCGTTCGATCACGTGTGTCCCTCGAAAACGCAGGATCGCCGGCCGCAGAACCGCGGACCGGCGTCAGGGAATAGTAGCTCTAACGGCTAGACGCGCCGGCGCTTGGGCGGGCGGCAGCCGTTGTGCGGAATGGGCGTCACATCCCGGATGGTGGTGATCGTCATACCCACCGCCTGCAGGGCGCGGAGCGCGGACTCACGGCCCGAGCCGGGGCCCGAGACGTTGACTTCCAGCGTGCGCACGCCGTGCTCGGCGGCCTTACGGCCGGCGTCCTCGGCCGCCATCTGCGCGGCGTAGGGCGTCGACTTACGCGAACCCTTGAAGCCCATCAGGCCGGCGCTGGACCAGGAGATCGTGTTCCCCTGGGCGTCGGTGATGGTCACCATGGTGTTGTTGAACGAGGCGTTCACGTGGGCGACGCCCGACGTGATGTTCTTGCGCTCGCGGCGTTTGACGCGCGCCGGTTCCTTGGCCATCGAGATCCGCTCTCTTACTTCTTCTTGCCGGCGATCGGCTTGGCCGGACCCTTGCGGGTGCGGGCGTTGGTGTGGGTGCGCTGACCGCGGACCGGCAGGCCCTTGCGGTGGCGCAGGCCGCGGTAGCAGGCCAGGTCCATCAGACGCTTGATGTTGACCGCCGTCTCGCGGCGCAGGTCGCCTTCGACCATGTAGTCGCGGTCGATCGTCTCGCGGATCTGCAGGACTTCCGCGTCGGTCAGCTGATTGACGCGGCGAGCGTCTTCGATGCCGACCTTGCTGACGATCTCGCGGGCCTTCGCCTCGCCGATGCCATGGATGTACTGCAGCGCGATCACGACGCGCTTGTTCGTAGGAATGTTGACGCCAGCGATACGGGCCACGTGAGGTAATCTCCTGATCACGCAAGAAAAGCGCAAACGGCGCCCCGGCCCCTAGCTGCCATAGGCATAGGCCGGCGCGTCCTTCGCGCTCTTTCGCGGAAGCGCTTCGTTATATGGATCGGGGTATCCCCGTCAATGGCCGAAACGCCCAAATGTGAACGAAATGCTGCACGCGCAAGGGGGTGGAAGCCCCGCACGGGTTCGTCACGCGGGATTTGAGGCCCGACGCGAGCAAGGAAAGCATGAGTGCGCTGGATCCGCAATCGGCCTGGGCGTTCAGCCGCGGGGCTTGTCCAGGGCGGCGTCGATGGCGGCGGCGACGGTTTCGATCGCGCCCATGCCATCCACTTCCACCAGCTTCCCCTGCCCTTCGTAGTACGGCAGCAGCGGCGCGGTGTTGGCGTTGTAGGCGTTCAGCCGCACCACGAAGCTCTCGGGATTGTCGTCCGGGCGGCCCGACTCGGCGAAGCGGCCGGCGATCCGCTGCTTCAGGGCCTCGTCGTCCACCTTGAGCCGCAGCACCAGGTCGATCTGGCGCCCCCGGCCCTTCAGCATCTTGTCCAGGGCTTCGGCCTGGGGAAGCGTGCGGGGGAAGCCGTCGAAGATGGCCCCGCCCGCGGCCTCGGCCTCGGGCAGCCGGGACTCGATCAGCTCGACGACGATCTCGTCCGAGACCAGCTCGCCGCGCTGCATGATGCCCTCGACGCGCTTGCCCAGCTCCGAACCCGACGCGATGGCCGCGCGCAGCATGTCGCCCGTGGAGAGCTGGACCATGTTGCGGCCCTCGACCAGGCGCTTGGCCTGGGTGCCCTTCCCCGCCGCCGGCGGCCCGAACAGAATCAGGTTCATAGCGATCCCCTCACGCGGCGCTCTTGATGGCGCCGTACCGCAACGTCACCCAAGGCGGCCGCCCCTAGCGCCGGCCGCCCCGCAGCTTCGACTTCTTGATCAGCCCCTCGTACTGGTGCGCCAGCAGGTGGGACTGGATCTGGGCCACCGTGTCCATGGTGACGCTGACGACGATGAGCAGCGAGGTGCCGCCCATGTAGAACTGCGTCCCCGTGAACCGCATCAGGCCTTCGGGCAGCAGACACACGAGGGTGATGTAGCCGGCGCCGATCACGGTCAGGCGGGTCAGCACGAAGTCCAGGTACTCGGCCGTCCGCTTGCCGGGACGGATGCCCGGCAGGAAGCCGCCGTACTTGCGCAGGTTCTCCGCCGTGTCCTCGGGGTTGAAGACGACCGACGTGTAGAAGAAGCAGAAGAAGATGATCAGGGCCCCGTAGAGCACCATGAACAGCGGCTGGCCGTGCTGGAGCTGGCCCACCGCGAGCGGCAGCCACTGCAGCCATTCCGGCAGGTTCGCCGTCGCGGCGAAGCCCATCACGGTCGCCGGCAGCAACAGCAGCGACGAGGCGAAGATCGGCGGGATCACGCCGGAGGTGTTGATCTTCAGCGGCAGGAACGAGGTGTCGCCGCCGAACATGCGGTTGCCCACCTGGCGCTTGGGATACTGCACCAGCAGGCGGCGCTGCGAGCGCTCCATGAAGACGATCGCCACGGTCACGGCGATCACCAGCACCAGCATCAGGAACAGCGTGCCGGAGTTCATCGAGCCCGTGCGGGTCAGCTCCAGCGCCTGGAACAGGTACTGCGGCAGGACGGCCACGATACCGGCGAAGATCAGCAGCGAGATGCCGTTGCCGACGCCGCGGCTGGTGATCTGCTCGCCCAGCCACATCAGGAACATGGTGCCGCCCGTCAGGGTGACGACCGTCGAGACGATGAAGAAGACGCCGGGATTCTCGACCAGGCCGGGGCTCTGCGACAGGCCCGCGGCGATGCCGAAGGACTGGAACACCGCCAGGGCGACCGTCAGGTAGCGGGTGTACTGGTTGAGCGTCTTGCGCCCCGCCTCGCCGCCTTCCTTCCGCAGCTTCTCCCACGGCGGATAGACCGTTCCGAGCAGTTGCACGATGATCGAGGCCGAGATGTACGGCATCACGTTCAGGGCGAAGATGGCCATCCGCTCGACGGCGCCGCCCGAGAACATGTTGAACATGCCCAGGATGCCCTGGGCCTGGCCCGAGAACGCCTGCTGGAAGGCGACCGGATCGATCCCCGGGATCGGAATATACGTCCCCAGGCGATAGACGATCAGCGCCCAGAGCGTGAACCAGATACGCTTGTGAAGTTCGGTCGCCTTGCGGAAGGCGTCGAAGTTCAGATTGGCGGCGAGCTGTTCAGCGGCCGAAGCCATTCAGCAAATCCCCTGACTCGTATTCCTGCTGAGATAGGACGCGCCGGCCCCGATAGCGAGGCCGGCGTCGCCGCAGGACGCCTTAGGCCTCTTCGGCCTTGGCTTCGACCTTGGTCGTGGTCAGCGAGCCGCCGGCCTTTTCGACGGCCGTGCGGGCCGCAGCGGTGGCGGAATAGACGGTGAGGTTGAGCTTCGACGTCAGCTCGCCCTCGCCCAGCAGCTTCACGCCGTCCTTGGCGCGGCGGATCACGCCGGCCTTCAGCAGGGCGTCGGCGTCGATGGCGGCCTTGGCGTCGAGCTTGCCGGCGGCGATCGCCTGCTCGATGCGCCACAGGTTCACCTCGGCGAAGTCCTTGCGGTTACGCGAGTTGAAGCCGCGCTTGGGCATGCGCATGTGCAGCGGCATCTGGCCGCCTTCGAAGCCGGCGATCGAGACGCCGGTACGCGCCTTCTGGCCCTTCACGCCGCGACCGGCGGTCTTGCCCTTGCCCGAGCCCGGGCCGCGGCCGACGCGCATGCGCCCCTTGGTGGAGCCTTCGCGCGGAGCGAGTTCGTTCAGCTTGGTCATATGTGCCTCTCCTTGGAGATCTGGCGCCCGGCGCTGGCCGGACTCGGCGTTGAAGACAGTGGCCCAGAAAGGCCGAAGGGGCCCCGAAGGGCCCCGGAAGTCGCGGAGCTTAGCCCTCGACGACCTCGATCAGGTGATGGACCTTGGCGATCATGCCGCGCACCGAGGGGGTGTCCTCGAGCGTGGAGACCCGGCCCACCTTGTTCAGGCCCAGGCCCGCGAGGGTCGCGCGCTGGTCCTTGGTCCGGCGGATCGGGCTGCCGGTCTGGCGAACGGTGACTTTGGCCATGTGATTAACCTTCCGCGTCGGCGGCCGGCTGCGCGGCCGAGGCGCCGTCCGCACGGCGGCCGATCACGTCGGAGACCTTCTTGCCGCGCTTGGCCGCCACTTGGCGGGGCGAGGATTGGGCCTTCAGCGCTTCGAACGTCGCGCGCACCATGTTGTAGGGGTTGGACGAGCCGACCGACTTGCCGACGACGTCCTGGACGCCCAGGGTTTCGAGAACGGCCCGCATCGGACCGCCGGCGATGACGCCGGTGCCGGGAGGCGCCGCGCGAACCATGACCTTGCCCGCGCCCCAGCGGCCGTTGCCGTCGTGGTGCAGGGTGCGGCTCTCGCGCAGCGGAACGCGGATCATCGACTTCTTGGCTTCTTCGGTCGCCTTGCGGATGGCTTCCGGCACTTCGCGCGCCTTGCCGTGACCGAAGCCCACGCGGCCCTTCTGGTCGCCCACAACCATGAGGGCGGCGAAGGAGAACCGGCGGCCGCCCTTCACGGTGGCCGCGACGCGGTTGATGTGCACCAGCTTCTCGACGATTTCGCTGTCGCGCTCTTCTTCGTTCCGATTGCGACGATCGCCGCCGCGCTGTTCGTCTCTGCGAGCCATGATCGTTCCTTAGAAATTCAGGCCGGCTTCGCGCGCGGCGTCCGCCAGGGCCTTCACCCGGCCGTGGTACAGGTAGCCGCCCCGATCGAAGACGACGTCCTTGACGCCCTTTTCGATCGCGCGCTGGGCCACGAGGGCGCCGACCTTGGCGGCGGCGTCCTTGTCCGAGCCCTTCGCCTTGGCCTTCTCGCCTTCCAGCGAGGAAGCGGCCGCGAGCGTCACGCCGTTCTCATCGTCGATGATCTGGGCGTAGATATTCTTGGCCGAGCGGAAGACCGACAGGCGCGGGCGGCCATTGGCCACCTTGCGGAGCCGGGTGCGGACGCGCTGGGCGCGGCGCTGGGTGGATTCGCGGGGAGAAAGGGCCATGGCTTACTTCTTCTTGCCTTCCTTGCGCCGGACCGTCTCGCCCTGATAGCGCACGCCCTTGCCCTTGTAGGGCTCCGGCGGACGGATGCGGCGGATCCGGGCGGCGGTTTCGCCGACCATCTGCTTGTCGATGCCCGAGATCTTGATCTCGGTCTGCTTCGGCACGGCGAACGAGATGCCCGCCGGCGGCGGGATGTCCACGTCGTGGCTGAAGCCGAGCTGCATGGAGAGCGCCTGGCCCTTCATCGCCGCGCGGTAGCCGACGCCGACCAGCTCGAGGGTCTGCTCATAGCCCTGGGTCACGCCCACGACCATGTTGTTGACCAGCGTGCGCGAGAGACCCCACATCGCTTGCGCGCGGGTGGTTTCCTGGCGCTTGGAGAGCGTGATTTCCCCGCCCTCCTGCTTGACCTCGATCTCTTCGGCGACCGTCCAGGCGAGCTGGCCCTTGGGGCCTTTCACCGTGACCGTCTGGCCGTCGATGGTCACCGTGACCCCGCTGGGAACGGCGACCGCCTTCTTTCCGATACGAGACATCTTAGTAGACCCGGCAGAGCACTTCGCCGCCCACGTTGGCCTCGCGGGCCGCGGTGTCCGACATGACGCCCTTCGGCGTCGACAGGATCGAGATCCCGAGGCCGTTCTTCACCGGCTTCAGGTCCTTGATCGACGAATAGACGCGACGGCCGGGCTTGGAGACGCGGCTGATCTCGACGATGACGGGCGTGCCGTCAAAGTACTTCAGCTCGATCTCGAACTCGGGGAAGGCGCCGGGCTTTTCCACCAGGTGGTAGCCGCGGATGTAGCCTTCATCGAGCAGCACGTCGAGGACGCGCGCGCGCATCTTCGACGCCGGGGTCGACAGCTTGTTGCGACCGCGCTGGGCGGCGTTCTTGATGCGGGCGATCAGATCGCCGATGGGGTCATTGACCATTCGACCCTCCCCTTACCAGCTCGACTTGACGAGGCCGGGGATCAGCCCAGCGGACCCGAGGTCGCGCAGGGAGATCCGGCTCATCTTCAGCTTGCGATAGTACGCACGCGGGCGACCGGTCACTTCGCAGCGGTTGCGAATCCGGGTCTTCGACGAGTTGCGCGGCAGCTCGGCCAGCTTGAGGCGGGCGTCGAAACGCTCCTCCAGCGGCAGGCTTTCGTTGTTCGCAACCGCCTTCAGCGCGGCGCGCTTGGCGGCGTGCTGCTTCACGAGTTGCTTGACCCGTTCGTTGCGATTGACAGCGCTTTTCTTGGCCATGTGTCTTTATCCTTCCCGCCGCTTAAGCTTGCGCTTGGACGAACGGGAACTGGAATTCCCGAAGAAGCTCACGGGCTTCGTCGTCGGTCTTCGCAGTCGTGGTGACGATGATGTCCATGCCCCAGATCTGGTCGATCTGGTCGTAGTTGATCTCCGGGAACACGATGTGCTCCTTCAGACCCATGGCGTAGTTGCCGCGGCCGTCGAAGGACGTGGGCTTCAGGCCCCGGAAGTCCTTCACGCGCGGCAGCGCGATGGTGATCAGACGGTCCAGGAACTCGTACATCTGGTCCTTGCGGAGGGTCACCTTGCAGCCCACCGTCATGCCTTCGCGCAGCTTGAAGCCGGCGATCGACGTACGGGCCTTGGTGGCCACCGGCTTCTGGCCGGCGATCTTCGCCAGGTCAGCCATCGCCGAGTTGATCTTCTTGGAGTCGGCGACAGCTTCGCCCACGCCCATGTTGATCACGATCTTCTCGAGCTTCGGGATCTGCATCTCGTTCGTGTAGCCGAACTTTTCCTTCAGCTTGGCACGGATGCGCGAGCGGTACTCGGACTTGAGCCGCGGTTCGTAAGCTTGATCAGCCATTGATCACCTCGCCGGTCGTCTTGGCGATACGGACCTTCTTGTCGCCTTCCACCTTGAAGCCGACGCGGGTCGGCTTGCCGGCGGAATCGACCACGGCCACGTTCGACAGGTGGATCGACGCTTCCTTGTGCTTGATCCCGCCTTGGGGATCCAACTGGGACGGACGGGTATGACGCTGGACCATGTTCAGGCCCTGCACCACGACGCGCTGCTCCTGCGGGAGCACCTTCAGGACGGCACCCTGACGGCCCTTGTCCTTGCCGGTGAGGACCATGACTTGGTCCCCCTTCTTGATCTTCGCAGCCATCACAGCACCTCGGGAGCGAGCGAGATGATCTTCATGTGGTTCTTGGCGCGCAGTTCACGGGGAACCGGGCCAAAGATCCGCGTGCCGATCGGCTCGGACGACTTGTTGACGATGACGGCGGCGTTCTTGTCGAACCGGATCACCGAACCGTCCTTGCGCTTGATGGCCTGGCTCGTGCGGACGACGATTGCCTGCAGCACATCGCCCTTCTTCACGCGGCCGCGCGGGATCGCCTCCTTCACGGAGACGACGATCTTGTCACCGACGCTGGCGTAACGGCGCTTCGCGCCGCCCAGCACCTTGATGCACATGACCCGGCGGGCGCCGGAATTGTCGGCGACGTCCAGGTTAGTTTGCATCTGGATCATGGGTTCAGATCCTTAGGCTTCTTGGGCCGCGCCGCCCTTAGGCAGCACTTCCCAGGTTTTGGTCTTGGACTTGGGCGCGCATTCGATGATGCGGACGCCTTCGCCGGACTTGTAGGCATTGGCCTCGTCATGGGCGTGGTACTTCTTGGACCGGCGGACGGTCTTCTTCAGCACCGGGTGCAGGAAGGTCCGTTCGACCTTCACCACGACCGTCTTGTCGCCCTTGTCGGAGACGACCACGCCCTCGAGAATTCGCTTCGGCATCTGTCGGTTCTCCTCAGGCCTGGGCCTGCTTCGCGCGCAGGACGGTCTTGATGCGCGCGATATCCTTGCGCACCTCGTCCACGCGGTGGGTCTTCTCGATCTGGCCGGTCGCCTTCTGGAAGCGCAGGTTGAACTGCTCCTTCTTGAGGGAGACGAGCTGGTCGGCCAGCTGGTCGGGGGTCAGACCCCGGATTTCGTCGATCTTCATCACGCGTGCTCCGCGACCGGGGCGTCGATCCGCGTCACGATGCGGGTCTTCACCGGAAGCTTCGCCGCGCCGAGGCGCAGGGCTTCACGGGCCACATCGTCCGGCACGCCGTCGATTTCAAACATGATCCGGCCGGGGTGAACCCGGGCGGCCCAGAACTCCACCGCGCCCTTGCCCTTGCCCATCCGGACTTCGGCCGGCTTGCCGGTCACGGGAACGTCCGGATAGATCCGGATCCACACCCGGCCCTGGCGCTTCATCTGGCGGGTGATCGCGCGGCGGGCCGCCTCGATCTGCCGCGCCGTGACGCGCTCGGGTTCCACCGACTTCAGGCCGTAGGAGCCGAAGTTCAGGGTGAAACCGCCCTTGGCCAGGCCGTGGATGCGGCCCTTGAACTGCTTGCGGTACTTGGTCTTCTTCGGAGACAGCATCTCTTCGGATCCTTAGGCGTTCGCCGGTTCGCGGCGATCGCGGCGGGGGCCGCGGTCGGGACGATCGCCGCGCTCGCGGCCACCACCCTCACCAGCCGGACCGCTTTCGCTGGCCAGGCGCTTGTCGAGGGCCATCGGGTCGTGGTCCAGGACCTCGCCCTTGAAGACCCACACCTTCACACCGATGATGCCGTAGGTGGTCTTGGCTTCGGTGAAGCCGTAGTCCACGTCGGCGCGCAGGGTGTGCAGCGGCACGCGGCCTTCGCGATACCACTCCATCCGCGCGATTTCGGCGCCGCCCAGGCGGCCCGAGACGTTGATGCGGACGCCCTTGGCGCCGAGGCGCATGGCCGACTGCATCGAACGCTTCATGGCGCGGCGGAAGGCGACCCGGCGCTCGAGCTGCTGGGCGATGTTCTCGGCCACCAGCTGGGCGTCGGTCTCCGGCTTGCGGATTTCGACGATGTTCAGGTGAACCTCGCCGTCCGTCATGGAGGCGATGTCCTTGCGCAGCTTGTCGATGTCCGCGCCCTTCTTGCCGATGATCACGCCAGGGCGCGCGGCATAGATGGTGATGCGGCACTTCTTGTGCGGGCGCTCGATGATGATGCGCGAGACACCGGCCTGGTACAGGCGCTTCTTCAGCGCGCGGCGGACCTTGATGTCTTCGTGCAGCAGGCGGCCGTACTCGGGGCCGTCGGCGAACCAGCGGCTGTCCCAGGTGCGGTTGATGCCGAGGCGAAGCCCGACCGGATTGATCTTCTGACCCATTAGGCGGCCTCACCCACTTCGCGGACCACGATCGTGATCTCGCTGAACGGCTTCTCGACGCGCGACGCACGACCGCGGGCGCGGGCATGGAAGCGCTTCATCACGAGGTTCTTGCCCACATAGGCCTCGGCGACGACCAGCGAGTCGATGTCGAGGTTGTGGTTGTTCTCGGCGTTGGAGATCGCCGAGTAGAGCGCCTTGCGCACATCGGCGGCGATCCGGCGCGAGCTGAATTCCAGCTCGTTCAGGGCGCGCTGCACCTTCAGGCCGCGGATGGACTGGGCCACGAGGTTGAGCTTGCGGGGGCTGATGCGGATAGTCCGCACCTTGGCCACCGCTTCGGCCTCCGTGTAACGGCGAGCCTTGGCTTGCTTGCTCATCTTACTTCCTCTTGGCCTTCTTGTCGGCCGCGTGACCGGGGAAGAAGCGGGTGGGCGCGAACTCGCCCAGCTTCATGCCGACCATGTCTTCCGAGACGAGCACGGGGACGTGCTTCTGGCCGTTGTGCACGCCGAACGTCAGGCCCACGAACTGGGGCATGATGGTCGAGCGGCGCGACCAGGTCTTGATCACGTCCTTGCGGCCGGACGCCTGCAGCGCTTCGGCCTTCTTCAGCAGATACCCGTCGACGAACGGGCCTTTCCAGACGGAACGGGTCATGGCTTAGCGAGCCTTCCGAGCGTGACGCGAACGGATGATGAACTTGTCCGTCGCCTTGTTCTTGCGGGTCTTGCGGCCCTTCGTCGGCTTGCCCCACGGGGTCACCGGGTGGCGACCGCCGGAGGTGCGGCCTTCACCGCCGCCGTGCGGGTGGTCGATCGGGTTCATCGCGACGCCGCGGACGTGCGGACGGCGACCCTTGTGACGCGAACGCCCGGCCTTGCCGAGGTTCTCGTTCATGTGGTCGGGGTTCGAGACCGCGCCCACCGTGGCCATGCAGCTGTCCATGACCATGCGCAGCTCGCCCGAGTTCAGGCGGATCTGGGCATAGCCGGCGTCACGGCCGACCAGCTGAGCGTAGGCGCCAGCCGAACGGGCGATCTGGCCGCCCTTCAGGGGCTTCAGCTCGACGTTGTGGATGATCGTGCCGATCGGCATGCCGCGCAGCGGCATGGCGTTGCCCGGCTTCACGTCGGCCTTCTCGGCGGCGATCACCTGGTCGCCGGCCTTCAGGCGCTGCGGGGCCAGGATGTAGGCCAGCTCGCCGTCGGCGTACTTCACCAGGGCGATGAAGGCCGAACGGTTCGGGTCGTACTCCAGGCGCTCGACCGTCGCGGGGACGTCGAACTTCCGGCGCTTGAAATCCACGATGCGGTACAGGCGCTTGGCGCCGCCGCCGCGGAAGCGGACCGCGACGCGGCCGTTGCCGCCACGGCCGCCCGACTTCGTCAGGCCTTCGACCAGACGCTTTTCCGGACCGCCCTTGTGGAGCTCGGACTTGTCGACCAGGACCAGCTGACGGCGGCCCGGCGACGTGGGATTGAATTGCTTCAAGGCCATCGGATCAGAGCCCCGTAGTGATGTCGATCGACTGGCCTTCGGCCAGCGTCACGATCGCTTTCTTGACGTCCGAGCGCTTGCCCATGATGCCGCGGAACCGCTTGGTCTTGCCCTTCACGTTGATCGTGTTGACCTTCGTGACGTTGACCTTGAACAGCGCCTCGACCGCAGCGGCGATCTCGTCCTTGGAAGCGTCGCCGGCCACGCGGAAGACGACCTTGTTCTGCTCCGAGAGCAGCGTGGCCTTTTCCGTGATGATCGGAGACAGGATGGTGTCGTAGTGACGAACGGTGGGTTCCACGGCCATCACGCGGCCTCCTTAGGCTGGAAGCGCGCCTGGATCGCCTCGACCGCGTCCTTGGTCAGGACCAAGGTGCGGCGACGCAGCACGTCGTAGACGTTCAGGCCGGCGTTCGGCAGCACATCCACGTTCGGGATGTTGCGGGCGGCCAGGCCGAAGTTCTTGTCCACCTCGGCGCCGGCGATCACCAGCGCATGCGTCACGCCGATCTTGCCCAGCTGGTCGCGCAGCGCGGCCGTCTTGGCGTCCTTCAGCGAGACCGAGTCCAGGACGATCAGCGAACCGTCCTTGGCCTTGGCGGACAGCGCATGGCGCAGGGCCAGGGCGCGGACCTTCTTGGGCAGGTCGAAGGCGTGGCTGCGGACCACGGGACCGTGGGCCTTGGCGCCGCCGACGAACTGGGCCGCCCGGCGCGAGCCGTGACGGGCGCCGCCGGTGCCCTTCTGCTTGTACATCTTCTTCGAGGTGCGGGAGACCTCGTTGCGGACCTGGATCTTGTGGTTGCCCGACCGGCGCTTAGCCAGCTGCCAGGTGACCACGCGCTGCAGGATGTCGCCGCGGATCTCTTCGATGCCGAAGATATCGTCGGCCAGCTCGATCGAGCCGCCCTTCCCGCCGTCCAGCTTGATGACGTCGAGTTTCATTACGCTTGATCCCCAGCTTCGGTCGTCTCAACCGGGGCGTCGGCCACCGACTCCTCGGCCGGCGTTTCCGCGGCGGCCTGGGCCGGGGTCGGCTGACCCGAGGACTTGAAGGCGCCCGGCTTCGGCGCGTCGGCCGGCAGGGCCGACTTCACCGCATCGCGGATCTTCACGAACGAGCCTTCCGAGCCCGGGACGGCGCCCTTGACCAGGATCAGGCCGCGCTCGGCGTCCACGCGCCAGACGGTCAGGTTGAGGGTGGTGACGGTTTCCTGGCCGAGGTGACCGGCCATCTTCTTGCCCGGGAAGGTACGGCCCGGATCCTGGCGGTTACCCGTCGAGCCGTGCGAGCGGTGCGAGACGGACACGCCGTGGGTGGCGCGCAGGCCGCCGAAGTTCCAGCGCTTCATGGCGCCGGCGAAGCCCTTACCCACCGTGGTGCCGGTGATGTCGATCTTCTGGCCCGGCACGTAATGGTCGGCGGTGATCTCCGCGCCCACGTCGATGAGGGCGTCTTCCGAGACCTTGAACTCGACCAGCTTGTGCTTCGGCTCGACCTCGCCCTTGGCGAAGTGGCCGCGCAGCGCCTTCGTGGTGTTCTTCGGCTTCTTGGAACCCGCGCCAAGCTGGAGGGCCACGTAGCCGTCCTTGTCCTTGGTGCGATGGGCGACGACCTGGCAGCCTTCGAGGCTGAGGACCGTCACGGGCACGTGGGCGCCGGCTTCATCGAAGAAGCGAGCCATACCCAGTTTCTTGGCGATTACGCCGGTTCGCATCGGATCAATCCCCTTAGAGCTTGATCTCGACGTCCACGCCGGCGGACAGGTCGAGCTTCATCAGCGCGTCCACGGTCTGCGGGGTGGGGTCGACGATATCGAGCACGCGCTTGTGCGTGCGGATTTCGAACTGCTCGCGCGACTTCTTGTCGATGTGCGGCGAACGGTTGACGGTGAACTTCTCGATGCGCGTCGGCAGCGGGATCGGGCCACGCACAGCGGCGCCGGTCCTCTTGGCCGTGTTCACGATCTCGCGGGTGGAATGGTCCAGCACGCGGTGATCGAAGGCTTTGAGCCTGATGCGAATGTTTTGAGCCATATCGCTCTTACGTTTCCCTACAGACGGCGGGCGCCCGCGTGATCTCGACCATTTCAAAGACCAGCCCGAACCCTCAGATGAGAGTCCGTACGCGAAAGTCCGCACAAACGACTTAGGCCCGCGCGAACCCGCGAGGGCCTACTCCCGAAACGCTTGATTTAAGCACTGTCTCGAGCCGTTCCGCGGGCCGCGTCTGCGCCTCAAATCGCTTTGAAGCACACAGCCGGTCCAACAGGAGGCGCGGTAATACCTATGCGACTCGCCCCCGTCAAGGGGCGAGCCGTGGCGCAGCGTCAGTCGCCGATGCGGATCGAGCCCGAGCCCATGATGGTCTTGGAGACCTCGCCTCGCACCTGCCCAGCGTGGACGTCGCCGGAGCCGGCGATGCGCACCTTGAGGCTGTCGGCGGTCCCGCGGAAGTCGACGTCGCCCGAGCCGGCGATCGACACCTTCATGGTCGTCGCCCGCCCGCCCAGGACGTCCACGTCGCCCGAGCCGGCCACCGAGACCTCCAGCGGCCCGGCGATGGATTTGACGTGGGCCGAGCCCGAGCCGGCGATGCTGATGTCCAGGCCGCCCTTGACGTCGGCCGCGGCCACGTCGCCCGAGCCCGCCAGGCGCACCCGGAGCGAGCCTGTCGAGCCCATGCGGGTGTCGCCGGAGCCCGCCTGGCTCACCTTCGCCTCGCCCGCGACGTTGGCGACGGTCCAATCGCCGCAGCCGGAATTGCCCAGGTTGAGGCTGGCCGAGCGGCCCACGGCCCCGAACACCGCGCCGCCGGTATCGATCTGCACATCCCGGGGAGTGTGGATCACCACCTGAGGCAGGTCCGCATAGGCGAAGCTCCCCCGGTCGCGGACCTCGACGGAGGCTTTGTCGCCCGCGCCGCGGCAGCTGCGGATCCTGCGCTCCAGGTCGCCGTCCACGATCGTGCGGCCGGCCAGGGTGCGGACGGTGATGGGTAGACGCGGGTTGGTGGAGACGATCTCGACCTTGATGTCCGAGCGGTCCTCAGGGACCACGGTCACCCGCGCGGCGGCGTCCTTGACCTCGATCGAGGCGGCCTGGGCGGCCGCGGCCGCGAAGGCGGCTACGGCGGCCAGAAGGGTGGTTTGAAGGCGCATCGTCCTCTCTCCCAAAGTCGAAAGCGTTGATGCGGAAGCTAGTCGGCGGGGCCGGCAGGGGCAGCTTAATTCGCAGTCATGACACGCTTGTCATGGCCCCAAGCAGAAGGGGCCGCCGGATGGTGTCCGGCGGCCCCTGGTATTTGGATGGTCGGGTAGGCGTTGGGCCTACTTGATGATCCTGGAGACCACGCCCGAGCCGACGGTCCGGCCGCCTTCGCGGATCGCGAAGCGCAGGCCCTG
>NZ_MHXN01000046.1:0-44936 GCF_001824475.1 Phenylobacterium sp. RIFCSPHIGHO2_01_FULL_69_31
ACCAGGGCGCCCGGCGTCACGGAAGACTTGCCGATCCGGCCGGAGATCGGCGCGCGGACCTGGGTGTAGTCGAGATTGATGCGCGCCTGCTGCACTGCGGCGCGCTGGGCCTGTACGTTCGCGGCGGCGGATTGGGCCGCGGACTGGGCGTCGTCGTTGTCCTGCTTGCTCACCGCGTTGATGGCGACCAGCTCCCGGTAACGGTCGGCCTTGAGCTTCGCCGAGGTGGCGGTCGCCTGGGCCTGGGCTAGCGCGGCGTTGGCGCTGTCGAGGCTGGCCCGGTAAATTGCGGGGTCGATCTGGTACAGCGGCTGCCCCGCGCGGACGGTGGAGCCCTCCTGGAACAGCCGGGCCTTGATCACGCCGTTCACCTGCGGGCGCACCTCGGAGACCAGCGAAGCGGACGTCCGCCCGCTCAGCTCCATCGTCAGGTTCACAGGCTCGGTGCGGACGACGACCACACCGACGGCCGCGGGGGCGTTCGGGTCCGGGCCGGCCGGGGCCTTCGCGCCGCATGCGGACAAGAGGAGCGCCAGCGCAATCGCCGCGCCGGAGAGGATCGATCTGGGCATTCACGCACCTGGCGGCGGGGAATATCGAGGCGGAGACCTTGACAATTCACCGGGGAGAAACCATGAGAATGAACGTTCATTCTCAATCTGGTGACTAGACGGGGGGTTCCGCCAAGTCAACCGGTGGCGCTTGATTTTGTTGCAGTGCAAAACAGGAATCGTATGACCGAACCCGGAATGAAGCGGACCGATGCGGAGGCGCGGCGCCAGCAGATCGTCGACGCCGCCTCGGCATGCGCCCGGCGCTCGGGTTTCCATGGCGCCAGCATGGCCGAGATCGCGCAGACCGCCGGCCTGAGCGTGGGGCAGATCTACCGCTACTTCGAGAACAAGGAGGCGATCATCGCCGCGATCGTCGCGCGCAACACCGCGGAGATGCGCGACATCTTCACCGAAATGCAGGACGCAGGCGAAGCCATCCTGGACGTGGTGCTGGAAAAGTGTGCGACCGCCGTGGACGACGCCTACGACCGCGATCGGTCCGCCTTGATGCTCGAGGTCGTCGCGGAGGCTGCGCGCAATCCCGCCGTCGCCGCCATCGTTCAGGCTGCCGACGACGAGGAACGGCGCATGAAGCTCGAACTTATCGACCGAACCCTGCCCGCGGGGTGCGATCCCGGTGAACGGCTGGCGCGGAGCGAGGTGATCAGCATGCTGTTCGACGGCATGGTCGTCCGCGGAGTGAACAATCCAGGCGCCGATCGCCAGGCGATCGCGCGCGTCCTGCGCCCGGTCATGCGGCAACTGCTCGCGGGGCCGCTGGACGACCCAAAGACCTGACCTCGCCCAAGGCCTCTGGCCAAGGCTGCGGCCCTGGCGCATGCTCTGCCCAGCGGACGGCCTGCCCTCGAGAGCGGACCGACGCAGAGGAGGAAGCGGCAGATGGCTTTTCGCGACACCGTCCACCATGCGCCCAAAACGCTCGCCGAGAGCGCGGTCTGTTTCGGCTGCACGCTCGCCGCCTTGGCTGGCGCTGCGTTCGTGCTCCAGTGGGCGATGGGGCTGCTTTTCTAGGCTTGCGACGTACGGCCTTCCTGGACGCCTGCGCCGGACGGCCCAAGCCTGATCGCGTCAACCAGACCCTGGACTGAAGACCTTAGAGCCGCGACGCGCCGAACGTATCGCAGGCCTCGGGATCGGCTGTCTGCGCGCCCTTGCGGAACCAGCGCATCCGCTGCTCGGAGCTGCCGTGGGTGAAGGCGTCGGGCATGACCCGGCCCTGCGACTTCCGCTGCAGCGTGTCGTCGCCCACCGCCGCGGCGGCGCGCAGGCCGTCCTCGATGTCGCGCGGATCCAGCGAGACCTGGCCGCCCGAGACCGCCGCCGCATGCGCGGCCCAGACGCCGGCGTAGCAATCGGCCTGGAGTTCCAGCCGCACCGAGCCGCTTTCCGCGCCCTTCGCCCCCATCCGGCGCGCCTCGTCGGAGGCGCCGGTCAGGTTCTGGACATGGTGTCCGATCTCGTGGGCGATGACATAGGCGCGAGCGGCCTCGCCCCCGGCCCCGAACTTCGTCTCCAGCTCCTGCCAGAACGACAGGTCCAGGTAGATCTTGCGGTCGGCCGGGCAATAGAACGGCCCCATGGCCGACTGACCCATGCCGCAGCCGGTGCCGGTGGCCTGGTCGTAGATCACGATAGCGTCGGGGGGCCGATAGCCGCGCATCTGCGCCTGCCAGACCTGGTCGACGTTGTGGCCGACGACGTCGACGAAGCGTCCCGCCTCGTCGGCGGGCGTGCCACGCACCCCTTCTTGCTGCTGGGCCTCGGGGCTGACGCCATTGACGACGCCCATGGTGGTGGACGGATCGATGCCGAAGAAGAAGTAGCCCACCAGCGCCAGGACCACACCGCCGACGCCCATGCCGCCGACGCCGACCGCGCCCATGCCCCGCCGGTCCTCGACGTTGCCGCCGCCCTGCCCGCCCTGCCAGCGCATCAGCGGCGGTTCCGGGCGGCGTCCTGGACGCGCCGGTTGGAGTCGGCCAGCACCGCGTCCGGCACGGACGGATAAGCCGCCGTCGCGGCCGCCGGTCGGGTGGTCATCGAGGGGTCTCCATAGGGTAGCTGGGGCAGGCGCGCGCCCGCCCGCTGGGCGGCAAGGTCGGCGCTGGCCTGGTCGGCGCGCAGCCGAGCCTCCAGCGCCTGCATCTGGTTGGCTTGGTCGATGGCGCGGCGCTCGGCCGCCTGCTGCTGGGCGCGCAGATCGTCCAGCTGGAGCTGGATCGGTTGGGCCGCAGCCGGTGCGGCGAGAGCGAGGACGCTAAAGGCGAGGAGCGCGCGCATGGATCACCATATGCGCGTCCAACGGCCCAGGTCCTAGCGGCGTTCCACCGTGAAGCGGGCCAATTCGTTCTTGGGCGCGTCCCACTCCGGCTTCAGCTCGACCGCCTTCTGGTAGTCGAAATAGGCGGCCTTGAGATTGTCGAGGCCTTCATAGGCCAGGGCGCGGTTGTAGTAGGCCTTCTCCGGCTCTTCCACGCCCAGCTCCAGCGCCTTGTTGATGTCGGCCAGGCCCTCGGCGAAACGGCGGGCGCCGACCGCGGCGGCGCCGCGGTTCACATAGGCCTCGCCCAGGTCCGGCTTGGTCTCGATGGCGCGGTTGAAGTCGAACTGCGCCTGGCCGAACTCCTTGCGCCGCAGCTTCAGCACGCCGCGGTTCACATAGGTGCCGGCGCGGTCCCGGAGGTCGAGAAGCTCGCTCTCGAGGGCCATTGTGCAAAGGTTCTCGTACTTCACGTCGGATTCGCCCGAGAGCGCCGCCTCGGAGCAGCCGCGCGCCATGCCGCCGCCCAGCACGGTCACCGCCCCCTGCGCGGCGCCCCCAAAGGCCAACAGGGACAGGCCTGCGGCCAGTCCGAGAATGTGGTGGGTTTTCAGCATGGGGTCGCTCCGCAACCTGAACCCTGGGAGCGTCCGCCTGTAACGCCGTTGTGTCAATTCACGGTTGGGGCCTGGGAGATGGGGTTGCGGGCTTCGGGACGAGGTCGGCATCGACGCCGAAACGCGGCGACCAGCGCCGCACGTCCGCCTGGAAGACGCCGGTGGTGATCGCGGGATCGGCGGCCAGCAGTCGTGCGGCCTCCTCGGCGTCGGCGCACCGCAGGAGCGCCATGCCGCCATCCAGCCCGACCCAGCCGCCTCCGGCCACCACGCGACCTTCGACCGCGAGCCGCGCGATATAACCGGCGTGCGCGCCCAAGTCCTGCTGCGCCATGGGCAACCCCGCTTTCCAGGCGGGCCCAGGCCGATAGATAACGGCGAACAGAGGCTGATCGGGCGCGGCGTGGGCGGCGGAGGTCATCAACGCCCCCATTGCGAGGGCCAGTACGGCGGGCTTCAGCGCCATCGGAGTCTCCAGTTTAAACATACCATACGGTTTGGTATGTTCACCGCAAGTCTTGGGGTGTTGCTCATGAGCGAGGCGAGGGTCGCGGCCGGCGGGCGCTGGTCGCGGCAGGATTGGGTGGAGTTGGCGGTGACGCTGTTGAAGGCCGATGGCGCGCCGGCTCTCACCGTCGATGGCCTCTGCGTGGCGGCCGGCCGCACGAAGGGATCGTTCTATCACCACTTTGAGACCATCGACGCGCTGCTGGTCGAACTGGCGCGGCGGTGGCGGCGAACCGAGACCGACGAGATCGGCGCCCTGGCAACCTCCCAAGCCGATCCGCGCAAAGGCCTGCGAGCCTTGGCCAGGCGATCCGAGCGCATGGATCACAGTCTCGAGATCGGCGTGCGGGAACTCGCGGCCCGGCGGCCGGGTATCGCGGCGCTGGTGCGCGACGCCGACACGGCGCGCGAGGGCATCATCGCCGGCTTGCTGGCCCGCGCCTACAACCTTGCCGCTTCCGAAGCGGCGGACGTGGCGCGTGTCTTCCACTCGCTTCAGCTGGCCGCCCAGCTCAGGACGCCCAGCGACGTTGCGGGTTTCTCGGCCGGGCCGGCGCGGCGGCTGACGGCGTGGCTGGAGGCGTCGGCTGGCAGCTAGCCCCGCCGGAAGCGCCGCATCTCCCGGTGCAGGATGTAGACGCCGCTGGCCGCGACGATGACCGCGCCCACCAGGGTCAGGGGATGCGGCAGCTCACCCCAGATCACCAGGCCGAGCAGGGCGGCCCAGACCAGCTGGGTGTAGTCGAACGGCGCGATCACGCCGATGGGCGCCTGGCGCAGCGCTTCGGTGAGGAAGAGCTGGCCCACGCCGCCAATCAGGCCGGCCACGACGAGCATGCCCATGGTCGCGGGATCGGGCGTCACCCAGTGGAAGGCCGAGCCGACAGCACCCAGCACCACGCCGCCCAGGGTGAAGTAGAAGACGATCGTGGGCCCGCGCTCGGTGTCGGCGATCTGGCGGATGGCCACCATGGCGCCGGCCGCGCCCAGGGCGCTGAGGATGCCGAGTGTCACCCCCGGCAGGTTGAGTTGCCCCGGCAAGGGGCGGGCCATGATCAGGACGCCCAGGAAGCCCACCACCACCGCCCCCCAGCGGTGGCGCCCAACCTTTTCCGACAGCAACAGGGCCGAGAGCGCGGTCATGAACAGAGGCGAGGTGAACTGCAGCGCCGTCGCCTCCGTCAGGGGCAGGTATTGCACGGCCGAGAAGCCGCAGACCATTCCGGTCAGACCGACCGTGGCCCGCGCCAGGTGGCCGAAGGGGCGCTGCGTCTTGAGCACCTCCCAGCCCGTGGTGCGGGCGATGTAGAGGCCGAGCGGCACGAAGGCGAACAGGTTGCGGAACAGGATGATCTCGAAGACCGGGATCCCGCGCGAGCCGGTCCATTTCACGATCGCCGACAGGCACGCCATGCAGGCCATGGCCGCCACGCGGAAGGCGATGCCGAAGGCCACGTTCTGGGCCGAAGGGTGCGCGGGCGGCGGGGACACGGGCCCTTAAGCGGGACGCGGGCCGGGTTCGTCAATGGCCGCTTGAGATGGCGAGGCCTTTACGGCGGCCCGCCCGCGGGTCTCCATGGCCGCACAACAACTCGGGGGAGATTCCAGCATGCCCAGCCCAATCCTTCAGCCCGTCGTCGCCCTGGTTCTGTGGTCCATGGTGATGTGGGCCTGGCTCTACGCCACCCGGATCCCGGCGATGCAGAAGGCCAAAATCGCGCTGGATCCCGCGCTGACGTCGGCGGACCTGGCCGCGCGCCTGCCGCCGCAGGTCCGCTGGAAGGCCGACAACTACAACCACCTGATGGAGCAGCCGACCCTGTTCTACGCCATCGCCCTGACCCTCGCGGTCGCGGGACAGGGTGAGGGGCTTAACGCGGCCCTCGCCTGGGGCTACGTCGGCCTGCGGGTGGTCCACAGTCTGGTCCAGGCCACGGTGAACGTCATCATGCTGCGCTGGGCCCTGTTCATGCTGGCCTCGCTGGTCCTGCTGGGCCTCGCGGCCCAGGCGGCGGCCGTCGTCTTCTAGAACGCCCGGGCGTCCCCGAAGAGCAGCGGGACGGTCCGGGCCACGAGGCGCAGATCGTCGCGGAAACGCCAGCCGTCGACATAGGCGTTGTCGGCGTCGATGCGGGCGAACAGGCCCTCGTCGTTGGCGACCTCGCCGCGATAGCCGTTGACCTGGGCCGCGCCGGTTAGGCCCGGGCGGGTGCGGAACCGGCCGGCGTAGTTGGGGACCCGGCGGCTCCAGACCAGGTCGTGGGCAAT
Source organism: Phenylobacterium sp. RIFCSPHIGHO2_01_FULL_69_31 (assembly GCF_001824475.1). GTDB lineage: Bacteria > Pseudomonadota > Alphaproteobacteria > Caulobacterales > Caulobacteraceae > Phenylobacterium. Next base: position 6,228 of record NZ_MHXN01000046.1, read on the forward strand.
GGCGTGGGGCCGCGGCCCGACGATGGACATCTCGCCCTTCAGCACGTTCAGGAGCTGGGGCAGCTCGTCCAGGCTGAGCTTGCGCAGCAGGGCGCCGAGAGGCGTGACCCGGGAGTCGCCGCGGGTGGCCTGGCGGATCTCGGCCCCGTCCTCGGTCACTCGCATCGTGCGGAACTTATAGATGCGGAAGGGTCGGCCGTGCAGGCCGGTGCGCTGCTGGCGGAAGAGGATCGGCCCCTCGCTTTCCATCCAGATCGCGACGCCGATCACCATTAGGAGCGGCAGGAAGGCCAGCAGAGCCAGGCTCGCCGCCAGGATGTCGAAGGCGCGCTTACGACGGCTCGACGCGACCCTTGCAGGCTGGTCAGCCGCAATGGCAGCGGGCGGCGCTTGCACGCGCGGCGCGATGACGGTCATTTCCCAGCCCAGCTCCGTGCACCCCCCGAACATTCGCTAAACCGCTGACCGGCGTTTGCGGTTCCGGCCGGGACGCCGACATTAACGAAAAAGTGCTGCAGTGCACAATAACCCTGAGGCCTTCCCCTCTGCGTTCGCCAGCCTAAGCTCCGATCCACAAGAGGCACGGAGGACGCCCATGGCGCGCAGGCTCGTCGACCTGTCGATCCCCATCACCAACGACATCGTCTCGGACCCCGACGTGATGCGGCCGCAGGTGACCTACTCCAAGCACAAGGAGACCGTGGGCCAGATCGCCTCGTTCTTCCCGGGGCTGAAGGCCGAGGACCTGCCCGACGGCGAGGGCTGGGCGGTGGAGCAGGTCCGGCTGTCGACCCACAACGGCACCCACATGGACGCGCCCTGGCATTTCCATTCCACCACCGACGCGGCCGAGCAGGTGCGGCCCGCGCCGACCATCGACGAGGGGCCGCTGGAGTACTTTCTGCAGCCCGGGGTGAAGCTGGACTTTCGCCACTTCGAAGACGGCTATGTCGCGACGGCCGCCGACGTGGAAGCCGAGCTCCGCCGCATCGGCCACCGGCTGCAGCCGCTGGACATCGTGCTGGTGAACACGGCCGCCGGCGCCGCCTACGGCGGTCCCGACTACATCCACAAGGGCTGCGGCATGGGCGAGGAAGCCACGCTCTACCTCACCGAACGCGGCGTGAAGGTGGTGGGCACCGACGCCTGGTCGTGGGACGCGCCCTTCTCCCACACGGCCCGAAAGTGGGCGGAGAACCATGATCCGAAGATCATCTGGGAAGGACACAAGGCGGGTCGCCTGCGCGAGTACTACCAGATCGAGAAGCTCACCAACCTGGAGGCCCTGCCCCCCAGCGGCTTTATCCTGTCGTGCTTCCCGGTGAAGATCGCGGGCGCCTCGGCGGGCTGGATCCGCGCTGTGGCGATCCTGGACTGAGGCCCATCGTCACAAAAGTTGCGGCCGACGGCGGCGATCCTTGTCTTGGCGTGGGGCCGAGTCGGCGCCAGTTTGCCGCGAGCGTAAACGATTACATCGGGGAGGCAGGACGCATGGACGCGCCCAGTTTGCGAGGCCGCCATGGCTGGAGCTGAACCCTATGACGTGATCGTCGTCGGCTCGGGCGCCGGCGGCGGTATGAGCGCCTACCATCTGACCCGCTCGGGCCTGAAGGTGCTGATGCTGGAGGCGGGCCGCAACTACGACCCCGTCACCGAGACCCCGATGTTCAACATCCCGGCCGAAGCGCCCCTGCGCGGGGTGGGCACGCCGGACAAGCCGTTCGGCTTCTACGACGCCACCGTCGACGGCGGCTGGGAAGTGCCGAACGAGCCATACACCGTGGCCGAGGGGTCCGAGCCGTTCACGTGGTGGCGGCCACGGATGCTGGGCGGGCGGACCAACCACTGGGGCCGCATCTCGCTGCGCTTCGGGCCGCTGGACTTCAAGCCGCGCAGCCGCGACGGCCTGGGTTACGACTGGCCCATCACCTACGACGACTTGGCGCCCTGGTACGACCGGACCGAGAAGCTCATCGGCGTCAGCGGCGCGGCGCCGCCGCGGGGCCTGACCAACACCCCAGACTCTCCGCCCGGTTGCCTGATGGAATCGGCGCCGCCGCGGGCGTTCGAGCTGTTCTACGCCGCCGCCTTTGAGGCCATGGGCATCCCGGTCGTGCCGATGCACGGGGCGGTGGTCACCCAGAAGATGGAGGGACGGAACACCTGCATCTTCGCCACGCCCTGCGGCCGGGGATGCTCGATCGGGGCGAACTTCCAGTCGACGACGGTGCTGATCCCGCCGGCCCTGGCGACGAGGAACCTGACCGTCACGACGAACGCCCTGGTCTACCAGGTCGACCTGGACAAGGCGGGCAAGGCCAAAGGCGTGACCTACGTCGACCGGGTCACGGGCGAACACCACACAGTGACGGGCAAGGCGGTCGTGCTGGCGGCGGGGTCCGGGGAGACGGCGCGGATCCTGCTGAACTCGAAGAGCCCGAAATTCCCCGACGGGCTGTGCAACACCCACGGCATGGTCGGCCGCTACCTGATGGACAGCGTGGGGCTGGGCGTCGCTGGGCAGTTCCCCGCGCTGGAAGGCCTTCCGCCCACCAACGACGACGGCCAGGGGACCCAGCACACCTATGTCCCCTGGTGGGGCTACGACCAACACAAGGAACTGGGCTTCCCGCGCGGCTATCACATCGAGATCAACGGCGGCCGCCGGATGCCGTCGATGGGTCTGGCCGGCCTGCTGCCCGACGACGAGACCAGCGTCGGCGACGACCTGCGCGCCAGGCTGCGCCAGCGGTTCGGCAGCGTCATCGGCTTCGACGGCCGGGGCGAGATGATCCCCAACGACGACTGTTACTGCGAGCTGGACCCAAAGGTGAAGGACAAGTGGGGCATCCCGGTGCTGCGCTTCCACTGGAAGTGGGGCGAGCACGAGACCCGGCAGGCGGCGCACATGGTGACCACGTTCCTCGAGGTCATCGACCGCCTGGGCGGCAAGCCCATCGGCAAGGTCGAGCGCGACGGTCGCAGGGCCATCTCCAAGGGCGGCGAGATGATCCACGAGGTGGGCACGGTGCGCATGGGCGCCTCGGACGCGGATTCGGTGGTGAACCAGTACGGCCAGGCCTGGGCCGTGCCCAACCTGTTCGTCACGGACGGCGCGGTGCTGGTTTCCAGCCCCGACAAGAACCCGACGCTCTCGATCCTGGCGCTGGCCTGGCGGTCCAGCGACCACCTGGCCACGCTCGCCAAGCAGGGGGCCCTATGAGCGAGCCCACCCCTTACGTTCGCAAGATCGACCGGCGCACGGCGCTGGCCTGGATCGGCGTGGTCGGCGCGGCCACGGCGGTCGGCGCCGGCGTCGTGGTCTACGGCCCCAGGGTCGGCGGCGAGGCCGAGGCCAAGGGCTACGGCACCGATCCCAAGCTGGTGGCGCCCGAGAAAGCCCCATGGCCGCGGCTGCTGAGCGACGACGAGTTGCAGGCGGCCGCGGTGCTCGCCGACTTCATCCTGCCGGCCAGCGGCGCGGCTCCAGCGGCGAGCGCCCTGGGCGTTCCGGACTTCATCGACGAATGGATCAGCGCGCCCTACCCCGACCAGCTCAAGGACCGGCCGGTGATCCGCGACGGGCTGAAGGCGCTGGCGAGGAAGAGCCCCGCCGAGCGCCCGAAGGCCATGGCCGCACTGCAGGCGGGCGGCGATGCCTTTTTCAAGCGGTTCCGGGCGCTGACCATCGGGGCCTATTACACGACCGAGGAAGGCTTCAAGGACATCGGCTACATCGGCAACATCGCCCGCGAGGCCGACGAGGGCCCCTCGGCCGAGGTGAAGGCGGCGCTGGACGTGCGGCTGGCGAAGTTGGGCCTCAAGGGAGTTTCGGCATGAAGACGATCGCGGTCGGAATAGCCCTGGCGCTGGTCGCCGGGACCGCGCAGGCGGCCGAGAACACCCTGACCGCCGCCGAGCGCGCGGCGGGCTGGATGCTGCTGTTCGATGGGACCAGCACCAAGGGCTGGCGCGGCTTCAAGACGCCCGAACCCGATCCGGGCTGGACCGCGAAGGGCGAGCTCAGCCCCGACCCGAAGACCTCCAAGGACCTGATGACCCGGGACAGCTTCGAGAACTTCGACCTGACCTTCGAGTGGAAGATCGGGCCGAAGGGCAATTCCGGGGTGATGTTCCACGTCACCGAGGCCGGCGGCCAGACCTATGAGAGCGGGCCCGAGTACCAGGTGCTGGACAACAGCCGCGGCGAGCCGCCGCTGGAGCAGGCCGGCGGCCTGTTCGCCCTCTACGCCCCGGAGGGGGCCGTCACCAGGCCGGTGGGCGAGTACAACACCGGCCGCATCCTGGTGGACCACGGCAAGGTCGAGCACTGGCTGAACGGCGTGAAGGTGGCGGCTTACGACATGAACGCCGCCGACTTCAAGGCGCGGGTTGCGGCGAGCAAGTTCGCCCGGTGGTCCACCTTCGCCGCCTCGCCGTCCGGGCACATCGCCCTGCAGAACCACGGCGACCCGGTGGCCTTCCGCAACCTGAAGATCCGGCGCCTGCCTTAGGTCGCCCAGCCGCGGCCGATCTCGGAGAGAGGGACGCAGCCGCGGTAGTCACCCGGGACGGGATCGTAGCGCAGGGCGATGGTGGCGCCCGGCTCGGAGGTGAAATAGCCGACGGTGACCAGTTCCTTCAGGCCGCGGAAGAAGGCCTTGCCCGATCGGTCGTAGCCGTTGAGCAGGTCCTGCTGCTGGGGTCCGCTCAGGCGGGCGAAGGGCGCGCCGTGGGCGGTCTGGGCGTCACGGTCGATCTGGTCCAGGCCTGCCTTGATGGCGGCCGCGTCGTCGGGCGCCGAGTAGGTCGCCAGGGCCCGGTCCACGAACTGAGGCACGCCGGCGGCGCGGGCGCCGGGTGTGTCCGTCGCCGGGATGATCGTCTCGGCCAGGGCGTCCAGGACGACGGCCTGGGCCGGCGACAGGGCCTTGGGCGTCCAAGCCAGCGTCGGCGTCCCCTGCGCCAGCGCGGCGGGGGGCAGGACCAGGGCAGTCCACAGGGCGCCGAAGGAGAGCGCCGTTTCGCGTCGGTTCAGCATCCTAGATCTCCCCCCGCTTCTTGGCCTCGACCGCGTGCGCACAGGCCCGCGCGGTCAGCGCCATGTAGGTCAGCGACGGGTTCACACACGAGGCCGACGTCATCGCCGCCCCGTCGGTGACGTAGACGTTCTTGCAGGCGTGGACCTGGTTGTGGGCGTTCAGCACCGAGGTCTTGGGATCGCGGCCCATTCGCGCCGTACCCATTTCGTGGATGCCGAGGCCCGGGGCATAGCCCTGGTCGCCCGCGAGGATCTTCTTGAAGCCCGCCGCCTCCAGCATCTCGGCCGCCGCCGAGGCCATGTCCTTGCGCATCGCCTTCTCGTTCTCGCGGATGGAGACGTCGAAGGTCAGGGTGGGCAGGCCGTACTTGTCGGTCTTGGCCTTGTTGAGGGTCACGCGGTTATCGGCGTAGGGCAGGATCTCGCCGAAGCCGCCCAGGCGGAACATCCACGGGCCCGGCTGGCTGAGCGCGGCCTTGCGCTCGGCGCCCACGCCCGAGACGGGGCGGTCCCAGCCCTGGCGGCCCGCGCCGCCCTGGTAGCCGTAGCCGCGCAGGAAATCGGACCGGGCCGAGGCCTTGTCACCGAGGTTGCGGAAGCGCGGGACGTAGATGCCGTTGGGCCGGCGGCCGGAATAGTAGCTGTCGAGATAGCCCGGGACCTCGGCCACGGCGCCCACGCCCAGGTGGTGATCCATGATGTTGCGGCCGACCTGGTCGCTGTCGTTGCCGAAGCCGTTGGGGAAGCGCGAGCTGGTGGAGTTCAGCATGATCCACGCCGTGCTCAGCGCCGAGGCGCAGAGGAAGACGACGCCGGCGTAGAACTCGATCTCCTGGCCGCTGGCCTCGTCCAGCACCCGCACGCCGTCGGCCCGCTTGCTCTTGGGATCGAGGATCAGCGAGGTGACGATCGAGCCCGTGCGGATCTTGAGGTTGCCCGTGCGCTCGGCGGCGACCAGGGTCGCGGAGTTCGAGCTGAAATAGGCCCCAAATGGGCAGCCGCGGACGCAGAGGTTCCGATGCTGGCACTTGCCGCGGCCGAGGGCGATCTGCTCCTCGGTGGGGGCGGTCAGGTGCGCGGCGCGGCCGATGGTGATGCGACGGCCCAGGCGCTCCTCGACGCTGGCCTTGAAGACCTTCTCGACGCAGTTCATCTCCATCGGCGGCTGGAACTGGCCGTCGGGGAGTTGGGCGAGGCCCTCCGCCTGGCCGCTGACGCCGATGAACCGCTCGACGCGGTCGTACCAGGGGGCGAGGTCGGCGTACCGGATGGGCCAGTCCACCGCGACGCCTTCACGGGCGTTGGCCTCGAAGTCGATGGGACAATGGCGATAGGTCTGCCGACCCCAGGTCAGCGAGCGGCCGCCCAGGTGATGACCGCGGATCCAGTCGAACCGCTTGTCCTCGGTGTAGGGGTTTTCGTCGTCGCGGACGAAGAAGTGCTTGGAATATTCGGTGACCGCGTAGCCGGTGCGCTGCTGCACCTTGTAGTGCGCGTCCAGTTCGGCCTGGGGCAGCTTGCCCTTCGGATAGGCCGTCTCCCACGGATTGGTCTGGGCGGTGGGATAGTCCTCGATATGGCGGACCATGGGGCCGCGCTCGAGGACCAGGGTCTTCAGGCCCTTCTCGGTCAGCTCCTTGGCGGCCCAGCCGCCGGAGATGCCGCTACCGACGACGATGGCGTCGTAGGTGTTCTCCGCCCGCGCCCGGGTGTTGAGGTTCGCCATGTTCCGCCCCTTACGCGGCCCGGCGGAAGAACCATCCCGCGGACCGTCATTGATTGCCTTCTAGGTTCCATGAAATCGATTACACTGCAAGCTGGCAAAGACCGTTGGGAGGCGGCGAAAATGAGCTGGAAGAGATGGGGCGCTGCAGCGCTCGTTGTCGCGTGCGTAACGCTGCCGGGGCAGGCCTCGGCGCAGAAGGCGGGCCCCTGGCGGCCGATCTTCGACGGCAAGACCCTGGACGGCTGGACCGCGAAGATCTCGCGCCACCCGGTGGGCGAAAACTGGCGCGACACCTTCATCGTCAAGGACGGGGCGATCCAGGTCTCCTACGCCGGCTACGAGACGTTCGCGCTGCAGTTCGGCCACCTGTTCTACAAGACGCCGTTCAAGGCCTATCGCCTACGCCTGATGTACAAGGTGCTGGAGCCGCCTCTGCCCGACACGCCCGCCTGGGCGCGCAGCAACAGCGGCGTGATGTTCCACAGCCAGAGCCCGGAGAGCATGGGCCTGAACCAGCCGTTCCCGGTCTCGGTCGAGTTCCAGATCCTGGGCAAGGACGGCGACAAGCCCCGCCCCACGGGCGCCGTCTGCACGCCCGGCGTCAGCATCACCCTTCTCGATGCGTCCGGCGCCGGCACGCGCCAGGCCGAGCACTGCACCGCCTCGACCGGCCCCACCATCCCGAACGGGACCTGGACGAAGCTGGAGCTGGAGGTCCTGCCGGGCGGCCAGGTGACCGAGAAGATCGACGGCCAGGTCGTCCACCGCTACGCCGACATCGCGCTCGATCCCGCCGACCCGATGGCCGCCGCCGACGCCAAGCGCCTGATTGCCGAACGCGGCGGCGTGCTGGCGGTGAAGGAGGGCTACATCGCCCTGCAGAGCGAGGGCCACCCCATCGCCTTCAAGGACATCGAAGTGCAGGTGCTGAAGTAGCTAGAGGCCCAGCAGCCTGCGGTTCGCGGCGGCGTCCACGCCCGAGCTGGCGAAGTCGTCGAAGGCGCGCTCGGTCACCCGGATGATGTGGTCGCGGATGAAGGGGGCGCCTTCGCGGGCGCCGTCCTCCGGGTGCTTGAGCGCGCACTCCCATTCCAGGACCGCCCAACCGGGATAGTCGTAGGCGGCGAGCTTGGAGAAGATGGCGCCGAAATCCACCTGGCCGTCGCCCGGCGAGCGGAAGCGCCCCGGCCGGTCGACCCAGCCCTGGTAGCCGCCGTAGACGCCCGAGCGGCCGTTTGGCCGGAACTCGGCGTCCTTCACATGGAACGCCCGGATACGAGAGTGGTAGCGGTCGATAAAGTCCAGGTAGTCCAGCTGCTGCAGCACGAAGTGGCTGGGGTCGTAGAGGATGTTTGCGCGCGGATGACCCTCCACCGCGTCCAGGAACCGTTCGAACGTGGCGCCGTCATGCAGATCCTCGCCGGGGTGGATCTCGTAGCAGGCGTCCACGCCGCAGGCGCCGAACACATCCAGGATCGGCTTCCACCGCCGCCCTAGCTCGGCGAACGCCTCGTCCACCAGGCCCGCCGGCCGCTGCGGCCAGGGGTAGAAATACGGCCAGGCCAGCGCCCCGGAGAAGGTGGCGTGCGCGGTCAGGCCCAGGCGCTGGCTGGCGCGGGCCGCCGCCTTCAACTGGCCGACCGCCCATTCCTGCCGCGCCTTGGGATTTCCGCGCAGCGCCGGCGGGGCAAAGCCGTCGAACAGCTCGTCATAGGCCGGATGCACGGCCACCAGCTGGCCCTGCAGGTGGGTCGACAGCTCGGTGATCTGCAGGCCGTGGCCCGCCAGCACCCCGGCGATGTCGTCGCAATAAGCCTGGCTCTCCGCCGCCCGCTCCAGGTCGAAGATCGAGTCCGCGCCGCCGGTCGGCATCTGCACGCCGACGTAGCCGAGGTCGGCCGCCCATCTCGCGATCGTGTCCAGGCGGTCGAACGGTGGCTCGCTGCTCAGGAACTGCGCCAGGAAGATGCCGGGGCCTTTGAGGGTCTTCAACGTCAGGCTCCTTGCAGTTCGACCCAGCCGTCGCCGGACCGGCTGGCGGCCACCGCAGTCTCGACGAAGGCCATGCCGCGCACGCCCTCGCCGATATCCGGCACCAGGCCGGCCTCGCTGCGGCCCTCGGCGATGGCGTCGGCCATGTCGCGGTAGAGGTTGGCGAAGGCCTCGATGAAGCCTTCCGGGTGTCCGGTGGGAATGCGCGATCCGGCCCGCGCGATGTCGGCCAGATAGGGCGAGGCGGCGTGCAGGGTCTGGCTGGGGCCGTCCAGCCAGTCGATGGTCAGCTCGGTGTGCCACTCGTGGCTCCAGGAGAGGCCGCCCAGTTCGCCATAGACGGAGATCTTGAGGCCGTTTCGTGCGCCGGCCGAAATCTGCGAGGCCACGAGCACGCCCCGCGCCCCGCCCGCGAACCGCAGCAGGACGTTGCAGTCGTCGTCCAGCGCCCGGCCCTCCACGACCGTGGAGACATCGGCGCACAGGCGCTCGACCCGAACGCCGGCGATGAACTCGGCCAGATTGAAGGCATGGACTCCGATGTCGCCGATGCATCCGCCGACGCCCGACTGGGCGGGGTCCGCGCGCCAGCCGGCCTGCTTGTCGCCGCCGCGCTCCAGCGGCCGCGAGAGCCAGCCTTGCGAATACTCCACGACGATCTTGCGGACCGCGCCCAGGTCGCCCCGGCGCACGATCTCCCGCGCCTGCCGCACCATCGGATAGCCGGTGTAGGTGTGGGTCAGGCCGTAGAGCTTGCCCGAGGCGGCGACGATCTCGGCCAGGGCCTTGGCCTGAGCCAGGTCGAGGGTCGCCGGCTTGTCGCTCATCACGTGCAGGCCGGCGTTCAGCGCTGCGGCGGACACTTCGTAGTGCAGGTGGTTCGGGGTCACCACCGCCACCAGCTCGGCGCCGTCCGCGCGGGCGGCCTCGGCGGCGATCATGGCGCGGTAGTCGCCATAGGTCCGCGCCTCGGCCACGCCCCAGGCGCGGGCGGCCTCGGCGCTCTTGCCCGCATCGCGGCTGAAGGCGCCGGCCACCAGGCGGATGCGGCCGTCGAGCTCGGCGGCCATGCGGTGGACCGGCCCGATGAACGAGCCCGGGCCGCCGCCGACCATCGCCAGCCGGATGGGACCTCGCGCCGTCACGCCTTGAGACCGGCCAGGAAGTCGTGGCTGATCCTGGCCGCCTCGATGCGCGGGCGGGCGAACGGCGGCTCCTGCTCCACATAGAAGCCGCGCACGCCGGCGGCGTAGGCCGCGGGCAGCAGGGTGGTCCAGGGCAGCTTGCCCGAACCCACCTCGGTCGGGTCCATCTTCAGCGCGAAGTTGGGCTGCGTTTCCGACTTGATGTCTTTCACATGCATCAGGCTGACCCGGCCCTTGTACCGCTGGAGCAGGGTCGCGGGGTCGAGGCCCGCTGCAGCCACCCAGCCGACGTCGATCTCGAAGGTCACCAGCGCAGGGTCGGTCTTCTCAAACAGGATCTCCATGCCGTTGGTCGAGCCCAGCGGCGCGAATTCGAAGTTGTGGTTGTGGTAGCCGAGCTTGATCCCCGACTTCGCCAGCACGACGGCCTTCTCGTTGAGGAAGTCTGCGTTGGCTTTCCAGTCGTCGGCCGTGAGCAGGGTCAGGGCCTTGCGCCAGTCGCCTCCGGCCGCCTGGATCTGCTGGTTCGAGACCAACGGGCTCGGCATGACGGCGTACTTCACGCCGATGGCGCTGAGGTCGTCCGCGAGCTTGGCAAGGTCGCCGTCGAGCTGGCCGCGCCCCTGCACGTGAATGCTGGCGCAGGTGACCCCCGCGGCGTCCAGGGCAGCCCGCATCTGAACGCCAGACCGACCCAGGAGGCCCTGCAGCTCGATCGACCGGTAGCCGACGCCGGCCACCGCCTTCAGCGTGCCCTCCAGGTCCTTCGCCGCGTCGGGGGCCAGGGTGTACAGCTGGATCCCGATGAGCAGGCCGTGACGCTTGAAGAACGGCTGGGCCGCCGCCGAGGCGCCGCCTGCCGTCATGGTCGCCAGGCCGGCCGCGAGGAAGGCGCGCCTGTGAAGTTCGGGCGAGATGGGGCGCAAGGGACGTCTCCTTCGGTTACCGGGCTCATGCGACGGCCGCGGATTCGGGCGCCCGGGTCGGCGGGCGGAAGAAAAGGGCCAGCAACAGGACGGCGACCAACGCCATCCCGGTCGGGACCAGGAACAGGCTCTGGTAGTCGACCGCGCCGGTGGCGGGGTCCTTCAGCCGGCCCATCAGGGTGGGGAAGAGGAAGCTCGCCACCACATTGCCGACGCCCAGGATCAGCAGGTTGAAAAGGCCCTGGGCGCTGGAGCGGACGTCCTTGGGGAAGGCGGCGTCCACGAAGATGTACACGGTGGCGAAGAAGAACGCGTAGCAGACGCCGTGCAGCAGCTGGACGGCGACGATGGTCGGCACGCTGTCGGCGGCGAAGGCGAAGACGGCGAACCGGGCGGCGTGGCCCAGGATCCCGATGATCATCGTGATCTTCCAGCCCACCCGGATCAGCACGCCGCCCAGGACGAACATGGTCACGATCTCGGCCAGCTGGCCGAGGCTGAGCACCACCATGCTGAGGTTTCCGGCGATGCCGACGCGGTCGGTCAGGAAGGCGTCGGCCATCACGAAGTAGCCGTTGTGGATGACGCTATCGATGAAGGTGACCAGGAACAGCACGGCCACGAACGGCACGCGCAGCAGCCGGATCGCCTCACGCCAGGCGAGAGGGTCGGCCCCGGCGGCGTCCTTCTTCGGCGGCGTGTGCGGCAGGGTCAGGCTGTAGGCGGCGAGCGCGAACGATACGATGGCGGCGACCAGGAAGATCCACCGCACCTGCTCGGGCCCGGCCTGGGCGCCCAGCAGGAAAACGAACGGCCAGGAGACCAGCATCCAGCCGATGGTGCCCCCCATCCGGACCGCGCCGAAGTCCTTGGCCGGGTCCGCCAGGTTGGCGAAGGCGATGGAGTTGGAGACCGACAGCGTCGGCACATAGACGAAGCTGAAGACCAGGTAGCAGGCGAAGAAGGGCCAGAAGTCCGTCGCGAAGGCGCAGCCGATCAGGGCCAGGCCGCCGATCAGGTGGCTGGCCGCCATGAACCGCTCCGCGGCGAAGTTGCGGTCCGCGAACTGGTTCGAAAAGAAGATTCCCGCCAGGGCCGCGAAACCCCAGGAACTGCCCACCAGCGACTGCTGCCAGGGGGCGAACCCCAGCATGCCCATGTAGGGGAACAGCTTCGGCGCCCAGGCGCCCCAGACGGCGAGCTGGAGCACCATCATCAGGAAAAGCCGCGCCTGCTGCGTCATGCCCCTGGCCCCTCCCGACAGGCCCGCGGCGAGGCGCTCTTACGTGGGCCTGCGTCCGCTCGATGTAATCGATTTCAGGGATAGCAAAGCCCTTCGACGCAGGCAACCGGCGCGCGGTGCACGCGATGGGCAGCCTGCGTCTTGTGTTGGTCGTCGCGGGTCGCCAGTGTCCGGCATGGCCACGATTCAGGACGTCGCCCGGAGCGCCGGGGTCTCCACCGCGACGGTCTCGCGGGTGCTGAGCACGCCCGAGCTGGTGGCCGAGCCCACGCGGCTGCGGGTCATGACCGCGGTCACCGCCCTGGGCTATGCGCCGAACATGGCCGCCAAGATGCTGCGGACGCTCCGGACCGAGAAGATCCTGGTGACGGTGCCCGACATCTCGAACCCCTTCTTCTCCCAGGTGATCCGGGGCGTGGAGCAGGCCGCCCAGGACGCCGGTTATTCGGTGCTGCTGGGCGACACTCGCCATGAGCCGGAACGCGAGGAACGCTACGGCGAGATGCTGCGGCGCAAGGAGGCGGACGGCCTGATCTTCCTCGGCCACCGCCTACCGGACTCGCTCACCGACATGATGCAGGCCCAGGGCCCGCGCGCCCCGATCGTCAACGGCTGCGAATTCAGCCCCGACCTCGCCGTCTCCAGCGCCCACATCGACAACGAGCGCGCCGCCGCCGAGGCCATGGAGCATCTCTATGGCCTCGGCCACAGCCGCATCGGCGTGATTACAGGCCCGCTGGCCAGCCCCATCAGCCGCGACCGCCTCGCCGGGGTGCACACCGCCGCCGGCGCGCGGGGCCAGGACGCAGGCTTGCGCATCGCCACCGGCGACTTCTCCATCGAGTCCGGCGTGCGCGAGACCCTGGCTCTGCTGGACGGGGACCCGTCGCTAACTGCCCTGTTCTGTTTCTCGGACGAGATGGCCATGGGCGCGCTGGACGCCCTGCGGCAGAAGGGGCTGCGGTGCCCGCAGGACGTCTCGCTGGTGGGTTTCGACGACATCCGCTTCGCCAAGCACCTGAACCCCGCGCTGACCACGGTCGCCCAGCCGATGGAACAGCTGGGCCAGGAGGCAGTGCGCCTGCTGCTGGACATCTTCGCGGGCCGCAGCCAGGACTTCCAGCAGGTCACTCTCCACCACCGCCTGGTGGTCCGCGACAGCACGGCGCGCGCGCCCTAGGCCGCCTCGCCCCGCGGGGCGAAGCGGGCGACGAGATCATAGGCCTCGCCCGGGAAGGTCAGCCGCACATGGGTGATGCGGTCGTCGCCGCGCCAGGTCCGGCGCTCCAGCACCAGGCAGGCTGCAGTGGGGGCGATGCCGAGGGTCGCGGCCACCGGCTTCTGGACGTTGGCGGCGCTGATCCGGTGCTCGGCCTCGGTCCAGGGAACGTGGCCCAGCAGCCAGCCGCCCGGCGGGGTCGCGGCGAAGTCTGCGTCGGCCGCCTCGGGCGCGGCGTCCAGGTTGATCAGGCGCTCCTCCAACGCGAAAGGCCGGCCGCTGGCCCGGTGCAGGCAGCGCAGCGCGAGCACCTGGGCTGGGCCGTCCAGGCCGAGCTCGGCCGCCTCCTGAGCGGTGGCGATCCGCACGGTCCGCGACAGCAGCTCATAGCCATAGGGCTCGCCCCGGGTGCTGACCTCGGCGGCGATATCGGGGATGTCGAGGACGACCGAATGGATCCGCGGCCGGGCGACGAACGAGCCGGCCTTGCGGCGGCGCACGATCAGCCCCTGTTCCGCCAGGGGCGCCAGGGCCTTGTTCACGGTCATCCGCGAGCAGCCGTATTCGGCCATCAGCTCATGCTCGGCCGGCACCCGGTGGCCCGGCGGCCAGGCGCCGGACAGGATGCGCTCGGAGATCTCGGCGCGGATGCGCCGGTGCAGGCTGGCCTCGCTCATCGGCCCAGCAGCCCGGCCAGCGCCGCCCGGTAGCGCGCGGCGACGGGTTCGCGGGCGACGTGGCGGCCATCCTCGACAACCCGCACGCCGCGCCGCCAGACGTGCTCGACGGGGCCGCCCGCGAAGATCCGGCTGTCGAGCCACGCATCGCCCGATCGCGCAGCGAAGGCTTCGTGGCCCGTCGGGAAGCTCACGATGTCGGAGGTGGCACCCACCGCCAGGCCCGGCGCCTGCGGAACCCCCACCGCCTGTCCGCCGCCGACGAGCGCGCCGCGGTAGAGCCGTCCGCCGGTGGACTCCCCCTCCCGGCCGGCCAGGACGTTACGCGCCCTCCGGGTCAGGCGCTGGCCGTATTCCAGGAGACGCAGTTCCTCGGCCGCGTCTATCCGGACGTTGGAATCGGAGCCGACGCCGAAGGCCCCGCCCTCCGCCAGGTAGCGGGCCGCCGGGAAGACGCCATCGCCCAGGTTGGCTTCGGTGATCGGGCACAGGCCGGCCACGGCGCCCCGGCTCGCCATCCTGCAGCGCTCTCCCTCGGTGACGTGGGTGGCATGGACCAGGCACCAGCGATCGTCGACCGCGAACCGGTCCTGCAGCCATTCCACCGGCCGCGCGCCGCTCCAGGCCCGGCAGTCGTCGACCTCCTTCACCTGTTCGGCGATGTGGATGTGGACGGGGCCGGCGATGGCGGCGACCGCGCGCAGCTCGTGCTCCGTGACCGCGCGCAGGCTGTGCGGCGCGACGCCGACCACCGCGTCCGGCAGCCCGGCGACCGCGGCTTGCGACGCCTCGTGCAGGCGCGCGTAGCCCTCCAAGCTGTTGACGAACCGCCTCTGCCCCGGCGCGGGCGGCGCGCCGCCGAACCCTGAGTGGGCGTAGAAGACCGGCAGCAGGGTCAGGCCGATACCGGTCGTTTCGGCGGCGGCGGCGATCCGGACGGCCATCTCGCCGATATCGGCATAGGGCCGCCCGTCGGGGCCGTGGTGCAGGTAGTGGAACTCGCCTACCCGTGTGAAGCCGCTCTCCAGCATCTCGACGAAGGCCTGGGCGGCGATGGCTTCCACGTCGTCCGGCGTGAGGTCGGCCACGAAGCGGTACATCAGCTCGCGCCAGGTCCAGAAGCTGTCGCCCTCCGGTCCCCGGAGCTCGGTCAGGCCGGCCATGGCGCGCTGGAATGCGTGGCTGTGCAGATTCGGAAGGCCGGGCGCAGCGATCCCGCCGCGCGCGTCGCCGGCCTGCGGGTCGGCCCCCGCAGCGATCGCCGAGATCGCGCCGCTGGCGGTCTCAATCCGCACGCGTTCGGCCCAGCCGTCGGGCAGGAGGGCGTGTTCGAACCAGAGCGCAGGGTCGGCCATGACGTTTCCTCAGCCGCGTCGCGGGCGCTCGCAAGCGCCAATTATGTCTATACAATAATGAGGCCTGAGGCTAGGTTGCCGCCCGGATCTGACGGGAGGCTTCGTTGCGCTGCGACCGGCTCTGGCGGAACGCCCGCCTCGCCACCCTCGCCCCGGCTATGCCGGGCCTGGGCGTCGTCGAGCGCGGGGCGGTGGCGAGCCTGGAGGGCCGCATCGCCTGGGTCGGGCCGGAGGCCGACGCGCCCGCGTTCGAGGCGCGCCAGACCCTCGACTGTGAAGGCCGCTGGATCACGCCTGGCCTGATCGATCCGCACACGCATCTGGTGTTCGGCGGCGACCGCGCCCACGAGTTCGAGCTGCGCCTGGCCGGCGCCTCCTACGAAGAGATCGCCCGCGCCGGTGGGGGCATCGTCTCGACCATGGCGGCTACCCGCGCCGCCACCGAAGACGAGCTCATCGCCCAGGCCCTGCCCCGCCTGGACGCCCTGCTCGCCGAGGGCGTCACGACCGTCGAGGTCAAGTCGGGCTATGGCCTGTCGCTGGCCGACGAGGGGAAGTCCCTGCGGGCCGCCCGGCGCCTGGGCGAGGTCCGGCCGGTCACGGTCACCGCCACGTTCCTGGGCGCCCACGCTCTGCCCCCTGAGTTCAAGGGCGATCCGGACGGCTACATCGACCTGGTCTGCCGGGAGATGATCCCCGCCGTCGCCGCGGAGGGCCTTGCGGACGCCATCGACGCCTTCTGCGAGGGGATCGGCTTCACGCCCGCCCAGACCCGCCGCGTCTTCGACGCCGCCACGGCGCACGGCCTGCCGGTGAAGCTCCACGCCGAACAGCTTTCGAACCTGCACGGTGCGGCCCTGGCGGCCGAGTTCGGCGCGCTGTCGGCCGACCATCTCGAACACCTGGACGAGGCCGGAATCGAGGCCATGGCCCGGGCCGGGACCGTGGCGACGCTGCTGCCCGGCGCCTACTACTTCGTCCGCGAGACCCGGCCGCCGCCCATCGCGTCCCTGCGCGCCGCCGGCGTGCCGTTGGCCCTGGCCACTGACTGCAACCCCGGCACCTCGCCGCTCACCTCGCTGCTGCTGACGATGAACATGGGCGCGACCCTGTTCCGGCTGACGGTGGACGAGTGCCTGGCCGGCGTCACCCGCGAGGCCGCCCGCGCCCTGGGCCGCCTGCGCGACACCGGCACGCTCGAGGCCGGCAAGGCCTGCGACCTCGCCATCTGGGACATCGAGCGCCCTGCCGAGCTCGTCTACCGGATGGGCTTCAACCCCCTGCATACTCGCGTCTGGAGAGGCCTTTGAACGACGTCCTGCTGGTTCCCGGCGACACCCCGCTCGCCGACTGGCGCGAGATCTATCGCGGCGCGTCCGTGCGCCTGCCCGCCTCCGCGGCAGGCCCGATCGCCGAGAGCTCGGCGGCGGTGCAGCGCATCCTGGCCAAGGGCGAACCGGTCTATGGGATCAACACCGGCTTCGGGAAGCTGGCCAGCGTGCGGATCGACGCGGCCGACCTCGCCACCCTCCAGCGCAACATCGTCCTCTCCCACGCCGCCGGCACGGGCGAGCCGTCGCCCACGGCCATCGTGCGGCTGATGATGGCGCTGAAGCTGGCCAGCCTGGCCCAGGGCGCCTCGGGCGTGCGGCCGGCCACCATCGCCCTCCTCGAAAAGATGATCGTCGCGGGCCTGACGCCGGTGGTCCCCGCGCAAGGATCGGTCGGCGCATCCGGCGACCTCGCGCCGCTGGCGCATATGGCGGCGGCCATGATCGGCGTGGGCGAGATCGAGGTGGGCGGCGCGCGCCAGCCGGCGGACATGGCCTTGCGCGCCTCGGGCCTCGCGCCACTGGCGCTCGGCCCCAAAGAGGGCCTGGCCCTGCTCAACGGCACCCAGTTCTCGACGGCCAACGCCCTGGCCGGCCTGTTCGAGGCCGAGCGCCTGCTGCAGACCGCGCTGGTGACCGGGGCGCTGTCGACCGAGGCGGCCAAGGGCTCGGACACGCCCTTCGACCACCGCATCCACGCCCTGCGCCGCCAGCCGGGGCAGATCGAGGCCGGGGACGCCTTGCGCGCGCTGATGTCCGGTTCGGCGATCCGCGCCTCGCACCTGAAGGACGACGAGCGGGTGCAGGACCCGTACTGCCTGCGCTGCCAGCCGCAGGTGATGGGCGCGGCGCTCGACGTCCTGCGCCAGGCGGCCACGACCCTCGGCTACGAAGCCAACGGCGTCTCGGACAACCCGCTGATCTTCGCCGACACCGACGAGGCGCTGTCGGGCGGCAACTTCCACGCCGAGCCGGTGGCCTTCGCCGCCGACATGATCGCCCTGGCCGTCTGCGAGATCGGCTCCCTGGCCGAGCGGCGGATCGCCATGCTGGTGGATCCCGCACTCAGCGGCTTGCCGGCGTTCCTCACACCCAGGCCCGGCCTGAACTCGGGCTTCATGATCCCGCAGGTGACCGCCGCGGCCCTGGTCTCGGAGAACAAGCAGCGCGCCTATCCCGCCAGCGTGGATTCCATTCCGACCTCGGCGAACCAGGAGGACCACGTTTCCATGGCTGCCCATGGCGCCGCACGGCTGCTGCCGATGACCAGCAACGCCACCGCCGTGGTGGGGATCGAGCTACTGGCGGCCGCCCAGGGCTGCGACTTCCATGCGCCGCTGGCCTCCAGCCCGGCGCTGGAAGCGGTCCGGGCCCTGCTGCGCGCGCAGGTGCCCCATCTTACGGACGACCGTCACTTCCACCCGGACATGGAAGCCGCCAACGCCCTGGTCCGCTCAGGCGCGGTGACGGCCGCCGCGGGGCTGGCCCTGCCGGAGGTGGCATGACCGACTGGCTGCAGATCCATCGCGGCGACGCGCCGCTGGTGATCAGCTTCCCGCATACCGGGACCGAGCTGCCGACCAACGTCGCGGCCCGCCTGATCTCGCCGTGGCTGGCCCGCAAGGACGCCGACTGGTGGATCGACCGGCTCTACGATTTCGCGCCCGGCATGGGCGCCACGACCATCCGCACAGCAATGAGCCGCACGGTCATCGACGTGAACCGCGACCCGTCCGGCGCCTCGCTGTACCCGGGCCAGGCCACGACCGGCCTCTGCCCCACCACGACCTTCGACGGAGAGCCGCTGTATAGGCGCGACGGTCCGGACGAGGCCGAGATCGAGCGGCGGAGGGCGGAGTACTTCGAACCCTACCACGCCGCCTTGCAGGCCGAGCTCGACCGGCTGCGTGGGATCCACGACAAGGTGGTGCTGTACGAGGCCCACTCGATACGCTCGGCCATCCCCAGGCTGTTCGACGGCCTCCTGCCCAACTTCAACATCGGCACGAACTCGGGCGCGAGCTGCGACGCCGCATTGGTGACGGCGGTCGAAGCCGCCTGCGACGCCAGCGAATTCAGCCGCGTCACGGACGGCCGGTTCAAGGGCGGGTGGACGACCCGCCACTACGGCCGGCCCGCCGAAGGCGTCCATGCGATCCAGATGGAGCTCGCCTGCCGCGGCTACATGGACGAGCCGCCCGGCCTCCTGACCTCGGCCATCTGGCCCACGCCATATGCTGCCGAGCGCGCAGCCCCGATGCGCGCCGCCCTCACCCGCGTCCTTCAAGCCTGCCTGGACTTCGCCAAAGCATGACCCGCCTCGACAAGACCCGCGTGATCCGCCCCGCCACCGGCCCGGAGCGCTCGTGCAAGAGCTGGCTCACCGAGGCGCCGCTGCGCATGCTGATGAACAACCTGCACCCCGACGTGGCCGAGCGGCCGGAGGAGCTGGTGGTCTATGGCGGCATCGGCCGGGCCGCGCGCGACTGGGAGAGCTTCGACGCCATCGTCGAGACCCTGCGCCGGCTGGAGGACGACGAGACCCTGCTGGTCCAGTCGGGCAAGCCGGTGGGCGTGTTCCGCACCCACCCCGATGCGCCGCGGGTTCTGATCGCCAATTCGAACCTGGTGCCCCGCTGGGCCACCTGGGACCACTTCAACGAGCTCGATCGCAAGGGCCTGGCCATGTACGGCCAGATGACCGCCGGCTCGTGGATCTACATCGGCGCCCAGGGCATCGTTCAGGGCACCTACGAGACCTTCGTGGAGATGGGCCGCCAGCACTACGGCGGCGATCTCTCGGGCCGCTGGCTGCTCACCGCGGGCCTCGGCGGCATGGGCGGCGCCCAGCCGCTGGCGGCGGTGATGGCCGGCGCCTCGTGCCTGGCCATCGAGTGCCAGCAGTCCAGCATCGATATGCGCCTGCGCACGGGCTACCTCGACCGCCAGGCCAAGGACGTCGACGAGGCCCTGGCGCTCATCGAGCGGTCCTGCCGCGACAAGGCACCGATCTCCGTCGGCCTGCTGGGCAACGCCGCCGAGCTGCTGCCCGAACTGTTCGCCCGGGGCGTCCGGCCCGACCTGCTCACCGACCAGACCAGCGCCCACGATCCCATCAATGGCTACCTGCCCAAGGGGTGGAGCCTGGAGCGCTGGGCGGCCATGCGCGCCCAGGACCCCAAGCAGGTCGAGGAGGCCGCCAAGGCCTCTATGGCCGAGCACGTCCAGGCCATGCTCGACTTTCAGGCGGCGGGCGTGCCCACCGTCGACTACGGCAACAACATTCGCCAGATGGCCAAGGAGGCGGGCGTCGCCAACGCCTTCGACTTCCCGGGCTTCGTGCCGGCCTACATCCGCCCCCTCTTCTGCCGCGGGATCGGACCGTTCCGCTGGGCGGCCCTGTCCGGCGATCCGGAGGACATCGCGAAGACCGACGCCAAGGTGAAGGAGCTGATCCCGGACAATCCCCACCTACACAACTGGCTGGACATGGCGGCCAAGAAGATCCGCTTCCAGGGCCTGCCGGCGCGGATCTGCTGGGTGGGCCTGGGCGACCGCGACCGGCTGGGCCTGGCCTTCAACGAGATGGTGGCGAAGGGCGAGCTGAAGGCGCCGGTGGTCATCGGCCGCGACCACCTGGACAGCGGTTCGGTCGCCTCGCCCAACCGCGAAACCGAGGCCATGCGCGACGGCACCGACGCGGTGTCGGACTGGCCGCTGCTGAACGCCTTGCTCAACACCGCCTCCGGCGCCACCTGGGTCTCGCTGCACCACGGCGGGGGCGTTGGGATGGGCTTTTCCCAGCACGCCGGCATGGTCATCGTCTGCGACGGCACCGAGGCGGCGGCCAGGCGGATCGCCCGGGTGCTGTGGAACGATCCGGCCACCGGCGTGATGCGCCACGCGGACGCCGGCTACGACATCGCCCTGAAGGTCGCCCGCGAGAAGCATCTCGACCTGCCCGGGATCCTGGGCTGATGCAGGTCCTGCGCGCCGCCCTCCGCGTCGCCGCGCCCTGGAAGAACGGCGGCGGGGTGACGCGCGAGATCGCCGCCTCGCCGCCCGGCGCCGGCTTCGACGACTTCCGCTGGCGGGTCAGCATGGCCGAGGTCCGCAGCGACGGGCCGTTCTCGCTGTTTCCCGAGGTTGACCGGATCCTCGCGGTGATCGAGGGGCGGCTGGCGCTCTCGGTCGCGGGCGGCGGCGCGTTCGACCTCTCGCCCGCCAGCCCGCCGGCCGCCTTTCCCGGCGATGCGGCGGCCACGGGGCGCCTCCTTGAGGGGCCGGTTCTGGATCTGAACGTGATGACGCGACGCGGCGATGTGACCGGCGCCCTCGAACGGCTGGAGATCCACCAACCGCTCGTGCTCCGCCCCTTCGCGGGGGAGCGGGTGGTGGTCGCCGCCAGCGGTCCCCTGCTGGCCGTGTCCGGCGGCCCGCCTATCAGCCTCGCGCGCTTCGACGCCCTCCTGCTGGAGCCAGGCGAGACGGCCACGCTGGAGGCGGCCCGCCCGGCGACCGCCTACCTGGCCGTCTTCCGCTAGCGCGGCAGCGCCGAGGCGCCCATCAGGTGCTGGTCCACCGCACGCGCGCACTGGCGGCCCTCGCGGATCGCCCAGACCACCAGGGACTGGCCGCGCCGGGCGTCGCCGCAGGCGAAGATGTTCGGCTGCGAGGTCCGGTAGTCGTTGGTGTCGGCCAGCACATTGCCGCGGGGATCCAGGTCGACGCCGCTCTGCTCCACGACGCCGGCCTGCGTCGGGCCGACGAAGCCCATGGCCAGAAACACCAGGTCCGCCTTCAACTGGAATTCCGAGCCGGCGACCTCGCGCATCTGCATCCGCCCGTCGGCGCCGGCGACCCACTCCAGCCGCACGCACTCGATGGCGGTGACCTGGCCGTCCTGGCCGATGAAGCGGCGCGTGGCCACGGCGAACTCGCGCTCGGCGCCTTCCTGGTGCGAGGACGAGGTCCGCAGCTTCAGCGGCCAATCCGGCCAGGTGAGCGTCTTGTTCTCGCGCTCCGGCGGCATCGGCATGATCTCGAGCTGGACCACCGAGGCGGCGCCCTGGCGGTTGGAGGTGCCGATGCAGTCCGAGCCGGTATCGCCGCCGCCGATCACGATCACGTGCTTGCCCCGGGCGTCGATCGTGCCGTCGGGCGCGGCGATGGACTCTGGATCGCCCGCGTTGCGCTTGTTCTGCTGGGCCAGGAACTCCATGGCGAAATGGACGCCCGCCAGATCGCGACCCGGCACGGGCAGGTCGCGCGGCGCCTCGGCGCCGCACGCCATCACCAGGACGTCGTAGTCGTCCAGCAGGCGCTGGACCGAGACCATGCCGCCCACGTCGAAGCTGGTGCGGAAGATGACCCCCTCGGCCTCCATCTGCCGGACGCGGCGGTCGATGAGGTGCTTCTCCATCTTGAAGTCGGGGATGCCGTAGCGCAGCAGGCCGCCCACCCGGTCCGACTTCTCGAACACCGTCGTGGCGTGGCCGGCGCGGGCCAACTGCTGGGCGCAGGCCAGGCCCGCGGGGCCGGAGCCCACGACGCCGACCCGCTTGCCCGTGCCGCGGGGCGAGGGTTCAGGCCGGATCCAGCCCTCCTCCCAGCCGCGGTCGATGATCTGGCACTCGATCGACTTGATCGTGACCGGGGTGTCCTGGATGTTCAGGGTGCAGGAGGCCTCGCAGGGAGCGGGGCAGATCCGGCCGGTGAACTCCGGGAAGTTGTTGGTGGACAAAAGGTTGTCCAGCGCCGCCCGCCACTGGTCGCGATAGACCAGCTCGTTGAAGTCGGGGATCTGGTTGTTCACCGGGCAGCCCTGGTGACAGAACGGAATCCCGCAGCTCATGCAGCGCGAGGCCTGCTGGCGCAGCTCGTCCTGCGGCAGGGGTTCCACGAACTCCTTCCAGTGCTTCAGGCGTTCGGCGACCGGCGCATAGCCGCGGTCGTGGCGGTCGATTTCCAGAAAGCCGGTCGGCTTGCCCATCTTCGTTCCCTAGCAGTCTGGATTATTCGGCGGCGACGGCGGCGGCCGCGTCGCGTTCCTTGGCCATGTCGGTGAGCGCCCGGCGGAAGTCCTTCGGCATCACCTTCACGAACGACGGCAGGGCCCGGTCCCAGTTCTCCAGGATCTCGGCCGCCCGCCGGCTGCCCGTGTGCAGGTGATGGCGCTCGATCAGGATGCGCAGGCGTTCGGCGTCGAAGCGCAGCAGGTCGCCCATGCCGGCGTTCTCCACCGACACCGCCCGCTGGCTCGGCCGCAGGACGTCGTCCCCCTCCACCCGGGCCAGCTCGACCGCGTCGAGGTCGACCATGGCCTTGTTGCAGAGCGGATCGAAGCGGCGGAGCGGGTCGTACACATAGGCCACGCCGCCACTCATCCCAGCGGCGAAGTTGCGGCCGGTGTCGCCCAGCACGACGACGACCCCGCCGGTCATGTATTCGCAGCCGTGGTCGCCCACGCCTTCGACCACCGCCACCGCGCCCGAGTTGCGCACGGCGAACCGCTCGCCGGCAACGCCCTCGAAATAGGCCTCACCGGCGATGGCGCCGTAGAGCACGGTATTGCCGACCACGATGTTGCGGGTGGGATCGCGGCGCGATTCCGCCGGCTGGCGCACCACCACCCGGCCGCCGGACAGGCCCTTGCCGACGTAGTCGTTGGCGTCGCCGATCAGGGTCAGGCTGACGCCGCGGGCCAGGAAGGCGCCGAAGCTCTGGCCGGCCGTCCCGCGCAGGGTCAGGGCGATGGTGTCTTCCGGCAGGCCCGCGTGTCCGTAGCGCTTGGCAACCTCGCCCGAAAGCATGGCGCCCACGGTGCGGTTCACATTGCGCACGGCGTACTCGCCGCGGACCGGCTCGCCCCGCTCCAGCGCCGCCTGGCTGTCGGCGATGAACCGGTGGTCCAGAGCCTTGTCCAGGCCGTGGTCCTGGCGCTCGGTGTTCCAGAGGCCCTTCGCGGCTTCGGCGGGCGCCGCGTACAGCAGACGCGAGAGGTCCACGCCCTGGGCCTTCCAGTTGTCGACGGCCGGACGCATGTCCAGGCGGTCCACCCGGCCGATCATCTCGTTGAGCGTCCGGAAGCCCATCTCGGCCATGATCTCCCGCAGCTCTTCGGCCACGAAGAAGAAGTAGTTGATCACATGCTCGGGCTGGCCGGTGAAGCGCGCGCGCAGCACCGGGTCCTGGGTCGCCACGCCCACCGGGCAGGTGTTCAGGTGGCACTTGCGCATCATGATGCAGCCGGCGGCGATCAGCGGCGCTGTGGCGAAGCCGAACTCGTCCGCCCCCAGGAGGGCGCCGATGGCCACGTCGCGCCCGGTCCGCAGGCCGCCGTCCACCTGCACCGCGATCCGGGTGCGCAGGCCGTTCAGCAGCAGGGTCTGCTGGGTCTCGGCCAGGCCGATCTCCCAGGGCGACCCGGCGTGGGTCAGCGAGGTCAGGGGGCTGGCGCCCGTGCCGCCCTCGAAGCCCGAGATGGTCACGTGGTCCGCGCGCGCCTTGGCCACGCCCGCTGCCACCGTGCCGACGCCCACTTCCGAGACCAGCTTCACCGAGAGGCGGGCCTTGGCGTTGACGTTCTTCAGGTCGTGGATGAGCTGGGCCAGGTCCTCGATCGAATAGATATCGTGGTGCGGCGGCGGGCTGATCAGGCCCACGCCGGGGGTCGAGTGCCGGACCCGGGCGATGTTGCGGTCCACCTTGTGGCCGGGCAGCTGGCCGCCCTCGCCGGGCTTGGCGCCCTGGGCCATCTTGATCTGGATGTCGTCGGCGTTGACCAGGTACTCGGTCGTCACGCCGAAGCGGCCCGAGGCCACCTGCTTGATGGCCGAGCGCATGGAATCGCCGTTGGGCAGGCGCACGAAGCGGTCCGGCTCCTCGCCGCCCTCGCCCGTGTTCGAGCGGCCACCGATGCGGTTCATGGCGATGGCCAGGGTCGTGTGCGCCTCGCGGCTGATCGAGCCGAAGCTCATGGCGCCGGTGGAGAAGCGCTTCACGATCTCGGCCGCCGGCTCCACGTCGTCCAGCGGGATCGCCGTCTCGGCCGGCTTGAACCGCATCAGGCCGCGGAGGGTCAGCAGACGCTCGCTCTGCTCGTTGATCGAGCGGGCGAAGGCCCGGTACTCGTCGGGCAGGTTGCCGCGCACGGCGTGCTGCAGCTTTGAGACCGACTCCGGGGTCCAGGCGTGCGCCTCGCCGCGCACGCGCCAAGCGTACTGACCGCCCACGTCGAGCATCGACTTGTAGATCGGGCTGTCGCCGAAGGCGTCGCGGTGGCGGCGGACCGTTTCTTCGGCCACCTCGGCCAGGCCCACGCCCTCGATGGTGGTGGCGGTGCCGGTAAAGTAGCGGTCGACCAGCGCCGACGACAGGCCCACGGCGTCGAAGATCTGGGCGCCGCAGTAGGACTGGTAGGTGGAGATGCCCATCTTGGACATCACCTTCATGATGCCCTTGCCCACCGCCTTGATGTAGTTCTTCCGCACGTCGTAGGCGGACAGCGACAGCTCGGAGCGGACGCGGATCTGTTCAAGGGTCTGGAACGCCAGGTAGGGGTTCACTGCCTCGGCGCCATAGCCCGCCAGCACGCAGAAATGGTGAACCTCGCGCGCTTCGCCGGTCTCGATGACGAGACCGGTCTGCATGCGCAGCCCCTGGCGGATCAGGTGGTGGTGCACCGCCGCGGTAGCCAGGGCCGCCGGGATCGGGATGCGGTCGGCCGACACTGCCCGATCGGACAGGATTAGGATGTTCATGTCGGCGAGCACGTTCTCGGTCGCCTCGCGGCAGACGCGGTCCAGCGCCGCCTCCAGCCCCGCCGCGCCTTCTTCGGCCGGCCAGGTGATGTCGATGGTCGCGGTGCGGAAGGCGCCGTCCAGCAGCTCGTTGACCGCGCGGATCTTGGCCAGGTCCTCGTCGGTGAGGATCGGCTGGGCGACCTCCAGGCGCTTGTGCGTGCCGGCCTGCCGGCCCAGCAGGTTTGGCCTGGGCCCGATCATCGAGACCAGGCTCATCACCAGCTCCTCGCGGATCGGGTCGATCGGCGGGTTGGTGACCTGGGCGAAGTTCTGCTTGAAGTACTCGTAGAGCAGCTTCGAGCGCGACGAGAGCACGGCGATGGGCGTGTCGTGGCCCATGGAGCCGATGGGATCGTCCCCGTCCCGGGCCATGGGCTCCAGGAAGAACTGCACGTCCTCCTGGGTGTAGCCAAAGGCCTGCTGGCGATCGAGCAGGGTCTCGGGATCGTTGGGCGCGGGCTCGGCGGCGACGGCGTCCAGCGACAGTTCTTCCAGCTTGAACTGGGTCTCGGCCAGCCAGGCCTGGTAGGGCGCGGCGGCGGCGAGCGTCTTCTTGATCTCCGCGTCCTCGATGATGCGCCCTTCTTCCATGTCGATGAGCAGCATCTTGCCAGGCTGGAGGCGCCATTTGCGGACGATCCGCTCCTCCGGCACGTCCAGGACACCGACCTCAGACGCCATGATCACATGGTCCTGGTCGGTGATGACGAAACGGGCGGGGCGCAGGCCGTTGCGGTCCAGAGTGGCGCCGATCTGGCGGCCGTCGGTGAAGGCCACCGCGGCCGGGCCGTCCCACGGCTCCATCAGCGCGGCGTGGTACTCGTAGAAGGCCTTCCGCTCGGCATCCATCAGCGGATTGCCGGCCCAGGCCTCCGGGATAAGCATCATCATGGCCTGGACCAGCGGGATGCCGCCGGCGACCAGCAACTCCAGGGCGTTGTCCAGGCAGGCCGTGTCCGACTGACCGTGCGGGATCAGCGGCCACATCTTGTTGAGGTCGGGCCCCAGCAGGTCGCTCTCCAGCGTGCGCCGGCGCGCGTTCATCCAGTTCACGTTGCCGCGGACGGTGTTGATCTCGCCGTTGTGGGCGATGAACCGATAGGGGTGCGCGAGCTTCCACGACGGGAAGGTGTTGGTCGAGAAGCGCTGGTGGACCATCGACAGCGCGGTTTCGCAGCGCTCGTCCTGCAGGTCCTTGTAGAAGCTGCCCACCTGGTGGGCCAGGAGCAGGCCCTTGTAGACCACCGTGCGCGTGGAAAACGACGGCAGATAAACCTGGGTCAGGGCCGGGATGCCGCGCTTGGCGGCCAGTTCGGCCAGCGGGTTCTGGAACTGCTTGCGGACCGCCAGCAGCTTCCGCTCGTGGCCGTCCTGGTCCTTCACGTTCGGCCCGCGTCCGACGAAGGCCTGGCGGATCATCGGCATGGAGGCCAGCACCGCCTCGCCCAGGCCCGCGGTGTCCACCGGCACGTCGCGCCAGCCCAAGAGGGGCTGCTTCTCGACTTTCAGGAAGTGCTCGAACTGCTCCATGGCCGCCGAGCGCGCCAGGGCGTCCTGGGGCAGGAAGCACATGGCCACGGCGTATTCACCGGCCGGCGGCAGGTCGACGCCTGCGTCCTTGGCCCAGTCCCGGTAGAGACGGTCAGGAATCTGGATCAGGCAGCCCGCGCCGTCGCCCACCAGCGGATCGGCGCCCACGGCGCCGCGATGGTCGATGTTGACCAGGATCTGCAGCCCCGCCTGGACCACCTCGTGCGACTTGCGGCCCTTGATGTTGGCCACGAAGCCGACGCCGCAGGCGTCGTGCTCGTTGCGTGGGTCATACAGTCCTTGCCGCTCCGGCGGGCGCATCGTCATCGTCAGTATCCCAGGCACATGGCGACGCCCGCCCCGCCGACTGGCCGGGCGCGCGCCGCGTGGCTTTTAAGCGGCAAGAATAACCCTTGTCGATGGGCAGGCCTCGCTTGAAGGGGCAGAATTTTTCGTAGTGCTTTCAGTTCCCTCGGCTTGGCTTGCAGCAGACGCGCCGAAAGGCCGCACGGCGCAGGCTACGCGTCCCACATGGCCGCCGAACCACCCGCGTTCCTGTGCTAGCGTGTGCTTCAGCGAAATGGGGACGGTCCGGACGGCATGGGCAGGCAGGCGCGGAAAGACGACGACGGCCCGGCCGCCGTGCCCCTGGGCACGAAGCTGAAGCCGTCGCAGAGCCGGGCGCGGAACACCTTCGAGACGGTGCTGTCCACGGCGGGCGAGCTGCTGGCCGAAGTCGGGTTCGAGCGCCTGACGACGAACCTCGTCTGCGAGCGGGCCGGCCTGACGCCGCCGGCGCTTTATCGCTATTTCCCCAACAAGTACGCGATCCTCAGCGAGCTGGCCCGGCGGCTCATGGAGGCTCAGGACGAGGCGGTGCTGGCCTGGATGGAAGCCGGCGGCCTGGAGGCCGATTCCCTCGCCGAAGCGGTGGAGAAGAACCGCCGGATGCAGGAGCAGGTGAACGAGATCACCCGGCAGATGCCCGGCGGAATCTGGATCATGCGCGCACTGCGGGCGATTCCCCTGCTGCGCGACATCCGGATCGCCTCCCGGGACCGGGTGGCCCTGCAGATCAGCGAGAACCTCCGGCAGCGCTTTCCTACGGTCCCGCAGGATGAGCTGTTCCGGGCGGCGCGGCTCTCCACGGAACTGATGTACGCCGCCACCGAGATGGTGCTGGAGGAGCCGGAGCAGGACGAGGCCCGGGTCAACGAAGAGGTCTGCTGGATGGTGGCCCTCTACTACAACCGGCTGGCCGAGCGGCACGCCGCCGCGCGTTAGGCCGCCGGCAGCGCCTTGCCGATACGGCGAAGCCTGGCCGCGACGACCACGATCAGGCCCAGCGCCAGGACAAGACAAATGCCCGCCAGGCGCATGGCGCCGGCCACGTCGCTGTCGCCCACGAGCAGCGAGGCCGCCAGCGGGCCGGCGCTGCTGCCCAGGAGCTGCGCGGCGCCGAGCTGCATGGCCGCATGGCGCGTGGGATCGATCCGGATCAGCAGCGCGGTGTGGAACGGCAGGACGAACAGCCACAGGAAACCGAACGCAGCCACCAGTCCCATGAAGGCCGTGGCCGTCGGCGAGGCGGCCAGCCCCGCCAGCAGGCCGAGGTTGATCAGCCCAGCCCCGATCAGCACCGCAGGGGGCGACGGCCGTCCGCCCAGGAAGGTGGCGGCGGCCCCGCCCAGCACCTGCATCGCCAGGGCCGCCGCCACGGCGCCCTGCGCCTCAGCCGCGGTCAGCCCGACCCGCAGCGCCAGGGGCTCCAGATAGACCCAGATCGCCACGATGAAGGCCATGTAGAGGAAGACGGCCGCCAGGCCCGCCCAGGCCAGGGGCGTCAGCGAACCGGCGCCCGCGGTCTCGGCCTTCGGCAACGGCCTCAAGGCCGGCGGCGCCCAGACGGCCGCGACGGCCGCCGTCAGCGAGATGGCGGCCAGGCAGGCCAGCGCAGCGTTGACGCCGCCCTCGACCATCACCGTCCGCGGCAGGACCGCGGCCAGCAGGAGCTGGGCCAGCGTCTGCACGGTGACGAAGATGCCGGCCTGCCGCTCCGGGTGGGTGGAACGGGCGATCATCCCGATGGTGGCCCACAGCATGATCCCGGCGAAGACGCCCGTCAGGCTGCGCAGCGCGATCAGTTCGCCGCCCGAGACCCAGAGGCTGCCGAGGTTGCACAGGGCGTGCCCCACGCAGGCGGCGGCCAGCTTGATCCGCATCGCCGACGGCTTCAGGAGCGCCGCGGCGATCCCGCAGGCCAGGCCGAGCGCCAGCAGTTCCGCCGTCGCGGCCACCCCGATCTGCGGGACGGTGAGCCGCCCAGCTCCGGCCAGGCCGCCCAGGATCACCGGCTGCAATCCCGCGATCAGCAGAGCGACGACGCCGATGTACTGCAGCGCCACGCCGGCCCGCGTCGGCAGGGCGTTCACCGGGTCTGGCCGTAGGATTTGAAGCGGGTCAGGATCTCGTCCATCTGCCCGTCCGACAGCAGGTTGGGCCCGCCGATGGCCAGGCAGCCCCAATAGACCGCCGCCTGTTCCTCGATCTCCTCGGCGATCAGCAGCGCCGCGGTCAGGCTGGGCGCCACCGTGATCTGGCCGTGGTTGGCCATCAGCGCGGCGTAGCGGCCCTGCAGCGCGTCCACCACGGCGTCGGCCAGCTCGGCCGAACCGAAGGT
The DNA here is from genome assembly GCF_001824475.1 of Phenylobacterium sp. RIFCSPHIGHO2_01_FULL_69_31. Lineage (GTDB taxonomy): Bacteria > Pseudomonadota > Alphaproteobacteria > Caulobacterales > Caulobacteraceae > Phenylobacterium. The sequence continues at coordinate 35,897 of NZ_MHXN01000046.1, forward strand.
GGCGTAGGGCGCCACCGGCACGGTGGCCCCGCCGCTGACCCCGACCATGTAGTGGACCGCCGGGATCTCCCGCCCCGCGCAGGCCAGGATGGTCGCATGGCGCGAGTGGCAGTGGACCACCCCGCCTACGTCCGGCCGCCGCCGCAGGATCTGCATGTGCATCCGCCACTCGCTGGAGGGCTTGAGCTGTCCCGGCGCCACGCTGTCGTCCGCACCGATAAAAACCATCGCGTCGGGCGTCAGCCGCTCGGGCGGCACACCGCTGGGGCTGACCAGCATTCCGTCGCCCAGTCGCGCGGACACGTTGCCGGAGGTGCCGCGGTTGAGGCCGCGCGCCTCCATCGCTCGCATCACCTCGACCATCCGGCCCCGCAGGCGGGTCTCGTCGTCGGCCGCCATCACGCGGGCTCCTTCAGCGTCATCTCGCCCATGGCCTTCAGCACGCCATCATAGCTTTCGAGTCGGCCCAGCGTGGCCAGCCCTTGCGCCACCAGCGCGGCGACCGCGGTGGCGAACCGGGCGGCCTCCAGCGGCGGCAGGCCCCGGCTGAGGCCCACGATGAAGCCCGCGCAGTACGAGTCGCCGCAGCTGGTGGTGTCCACGGGCGTGATGTCGTAGGCGCCCAGGCGCGTCCGCTCGGCCCCTAGCGCGACGTACGAGCCGTTCCCGCCGTTCTTCATCAGCACCGCCCCGGCGCCGCGGGCGAGGAAGAAGTCGGCCGCCGCGGCCATGTCCGTCGCCCCCGAGAGGGCAAAGGCTTCGGCCACGCTGGGCATGAAGTAGTCCACATTGGGCAGGAGGCGCTCCAGCTCCGCCAAGGCGGTCGGCTGGGGCGAGATCAGGTCGCAGGTCACCACCGCGCCCCCGGCCTTGGCGGCTTCGACCACCGCGGCGCCGGGCCCGCCGTCCAGCTTCGGCCCGCCGATCCCGCCGTAGTGCAGGAAGGCGGCGCTTGCCGCGGCCGCCCGAACCGCCTCGCCCGTCGGCGCGAACATCCCGGCGCCCAGAGCGTGGAAGTTTGGCCGCCGCCCCTTCGAATCCACCGCAAGCACGGTGGTGGAGGTCGGCATCCCGGGGATCGTCTCCAGCAGGTCCGTGCCGACGCCCTCTTCTTCCAGCGCCATGCGCACGAAGCGGCCCGTCAGGTCGCCGCCCACCGAACCCGCGAGCCGGGTCGGAAGGCCCAGGCGTGCGGCCACCATGGCGGCGCCGGCCGCGGTGCCGGCGGGCGCGATGCCGATCCCCTGGATCAGGGTCGTGCCCTCGCCCTGCGGCAGGGCGTCGATGGGCCTTGCGACGACGTCCAGGGTCGTCAGCCCGATGCAGACCAGTCCTGTGCCCATGGCGTCCTCCCGACTTGAGTTGATTATTAGCTGCGAGACGATAAGGTAGTCAAAACTATCTTTTTGGGGCCGCAAGCATGACCTGGTCGAACAGCCGGAATAAAGTCCTTTCCGAACGCGCCCAGGCCGTCATCCCGATGGGGATGTACGGCCACCAGTCGGTGATGCTGCTGCCCGACGATTATCCCCAGTTCTTCCAGCGCGCCGAGGGCGCCTACCTCTGGGACGTGGACGGCAACCGGTACGTGGACTTCATGTGCGGGTACGGTCCGAACCTGTTCGGCTACGGTAACGACGTCATCGACGCCGCCTACTCTGAGCGGATGCGCGCCGGCGACACCATGACCGGCCCCGGCGAGGCGATGGTCGAGCTGGCCGAGGCTATGGTCGCTCAGGTTAGCCACGCCGACTGGGCCATGTTCTGCAAGAACGGGACGGACGCCACGACCATGGCCATGATGGTGGCCCGCAACCACACGGGGCGGAAGACCATCGTCCTGGCGCGCGGCGCCTATCACGGCGCGGCGCCTTGGTGCACGCCGTTGAAGAAGGGCGTGACGCCCTCGGATCGCGCCAATCAGATCTTCTACGATTACAACGACGTCGAGAGCCTGGAGGCCGCCGTCCGCGAGGCCGGGGACGACCTGGCGGCGATCTTCGCCTCGCCGATCAAGCACGACACCTTCGTGGATCAGGAATCGCCGACCGTCGAATACGCCCGCCGGGCGCGCGAGCTCTGCGACGAGCGCGGCGCCCTGCTGATCGTCGACGACGTCCGGGCCGGCTTCCGCCTGGCTCGCGACTGCAGCTGGTCGCTGGTGGGGGTGAAGCCCGACCTGTCCAGCTGGGGCAAGGCGATCGCCAACGGCCATCCGATCTCGGCCCTCTTGGGCGCCGACGTCTGCCGCATGGCGGCAGGGACGATCTACGTCACCGGCTCGTACTGGTTCTCCACGGCGCCCATGGCCGCTTCGCTCGCGACGCTGAAGCTGATCCGCGAGACCGACTACCTGGAGCGCACCCAGGCGCTGGGCCAGCGCCTGCGTTGGGGCCTGGACGAGGTCGCCGGCCGCCACGGTTTCGCCCTGCGCCAGACCGGGCCGGCCGAGATGCCGCTGATCATGGTCGACGACGACCCGACCCTGGCGAAGGGCTATTTCTGGAACCAGGCGCTGATCAAGCGCGGCGTCTACTTCCACCCCTGGCACAACATGTTCATCTGCGCCGCCATGACCGAGGCCAACATCGACTTCAGCCTGGAGGCCGCCGACGACGCCTTCAAACTGCTGAAGGCCGCCGGCCCGCTGGAGGCGCCGACGAAGCTGGCCTTCATGCACCAGATGCTGGAGGCCTGAGCGCGGAGGCGCCCGCTCAGGCGGGCGCGCCCGGCCGGCTGACGCCGAAGCGGCGCATGACGTTGTGGGTGATCACCTGCACGAACGGGTCTCGCGCGGCCAGGCCATGCGCCCATTCGGTGGTGCCGGTGTTGAAGACCTCGCCCTCGCCGCGCTTGAAGCTGGCCAGGACCGCATGGCCCCGCAGCACCTTGGCTTGGGCCTCGGCGCTGCTCTCGCCGAAGATCACGTCGGCGATGACGTCCAGCTTCTCGGGCGGGATGATCGGGTTGTAGCCCCGGCCCGCCTCTTCCCCGAAGGCGCAGGGGGCGAAGCCGATGATCTCCAGGTTCTCCGGCACGCCCAGCATGGGCACGGCGCGGGGCAGGCCGCCGTCGTCGAAGGTGAAGCGGCAGCCGTCGCTCTCGTAGCCGATCAGCGGCAGGTCGCCCCCGATCACGTCGCCATAGAAGAGGTCCGAGCCCTCCAGGGCCCAGTGCCGGTCGTCATAGACCGTGAAGCCGCCCTGCCCCCGCGCCACGCACATGCCCAGCCGGTGATAGCCGGCGAAGACGAAGCTGAGGCCGGTCAGTTCGGCCTCGGGTCGCGCGAAGGCGCGGTGCGACCACAGGTGCGTCGCCTGCTCCGGGGGCACGTCCTCCGCCTCGAAGCCCTTCCACTTGTGGCAGACGTAGGTCTTGCCGTCGTTCTCCCAGCGGACCTTCCAGAAGCAGGTGTTGCCGGACAGGATGGCGATGCGGCCGCCCGCGTCGACGAACCGCTCCACCTGGTCGCGCTCGCCACCCGACCAGTACTCGCTGTGCCCGACGAAGAAGGCCGACTGGTAACCGGCCAGCAGGTCCGGCTCGACCTCCAGGTCGTAGTCGGTCGCGTAGTCCAGCGCGTAGCCCTCGGCCTCGGCCCAGGCGACGAACGCGTGCTCCCACTTGTGCAGGAAGCCGGCCGAGCCGTCGTACGGCGAGGCGCGGTGCTCGACCATCCAGGCGTGGTCGCTGGCCCAGGGCTTTTCCTCGAACCCGCGCTTGCGCATGTTCACGAGGCGAGGCGCGCCCTCCGGCGGGGCCACGATCAGGGGTGCGAAGGGCCGCTGGGTCGACAGCACCCCGATCGCCTCGTCCATCGCCTGGGCGAAGGGGACCGTGCCGCTCATCAAGCCGGTGACGTTCGAGTAGGCGTTCGCCCCGCCCCACCAGTTGTAGGAATGGTAGGTGTTGGTGGCCAGGACCAGCACTGCCGTGGAGCGGGCCTGTCCTGCCGGCGCCTTCACGCAGACGAAGTGATGCGCCTCGGCGCCGGATGCGTCGGTCAGGACGATGTCGTAGTAGCCGGATCTCCAGTCGGCGCCGACCTCCACCTCCAGGGTGGCGGGCCAGCCGCAGCCGTCCCGGTCCACGTGGGGCGGAACCGGCTGTTCCGCGATAGCCAGGCCATCCCGCGAGAACACCTCGCGCCGCTCGGCGCCCACCCGCGCGATCCGCAGCCGGCAGGGGCTGCTCGTGGCGCTGGCGTGCAACGCGAACCGCTCTCCGGGACGGACACTCAGGCGATCGGTGTAACAGGCCAGCATGGGACGTCCTCGCGGCGGATCTGGAAAGGTAGCTTTTATTATCGTCCCGGCCGGCGAAGGTCGAGCGCCGGGCGAGGTTATGGCGCGTGCGGCGTCCGGCGCCCCTCGTCCGCGCGACGCGCCGCGATTTTGGGCAAGTGAGGCGGGCAGGCCACAGCGCAGCCGCGCCATCTTGCGTTATATAGTTTTTACTACCGTATAAGAATGGTCGCGCGATCGACACGTGAGGGGATGAATATGAGATCGATTTTGTTTGTGAGCTGCGCTGCGTTCGCCCTCTCGGCCGGCGGCGCGATGGCGCAGGACTCCGGCGACGGCACGATCGAGGAAGTCGTCGTCACCGCCCAGAAGCGCTCGGAGAACCTGCAGGACGTTCCGGTCTCGGTGACCGCCCTGTCGGGGCAGGCGCTGCAGGAACGCGGCGTGACCAACGTCATCGGCCTGAACAACCTCGCGCCCGGCCTGCGCGTCAGCAGCGGAGACGCGGCCGCCAATCCGAAGATCTTCATCCGCGGCGTGGGGCTCAGCGACTTCAACCCCAACTCGTCCAGCGGCGTCGGCGTCTATGTGGACGGCGTCTATGTGGGTTCGCCCCTCGCCCAGATGGCCGGCTTCTACGACATCGGCCAGATCGAGGTGCTGCGCGGGCCGCAGGGGACCCTGTACGGCCGCAACACCAACGGCGGGGCGGTGAACATCACCACCAAGCGCCCGACGCAGTCGTTCGCCGCCGAAGCCTCGGCCGAATACGCGACCTACAACGCCATCAACCTGAACGGCGCCGTCGGCGGCCCGGTCATCGCCGAGAAGCTCGCGGTCCGCGCCGCAGCCCAGTACGTGAAGGACGACGGCTACACCTACAACCGCGTCACCGGCCACGACGTGAACGACACCGACTACTGGGCGGTGCGCCTGTCGGCCCTCTATACACCTACGTCCGACTTCGAGGCGCTGTTCCAGGTGAACCGCTTCGTGAACCGGGGCGATGCGACCCAGCCGCAGCACCGCGCCCTGTTCCCGGCGACGGCCGCGGCGGTCGGCCCGGGCGGCTTCTGCGCCCCCGCCTACTACGGCACGGCCCAGTGCGGCGACCTCTTCGGCTACGTCGATACCGATGGCGACAACCGCGCCCTCGACGCCAACCAGGAGGGCAAGGACAAGATCGACCTGTTCGGCGCCTCGGCCAACATGACCTGGAACCTGGGGTCGGTCTCGCTGGTCTCGGTGACCGCCTGGTCTTGGGCCCACCGCAACGCCTTCGAGAACACAGACTCCAGCCCCTTCCAGATGCTGGAGATCAACTACCTGGCCCGCCAGCGCCAGTTCACCCAGGAACTGCGGATCCAGTCGAACGATGCCGCCAACTCGCCGCTGAAGTGGGTGGTCGGCGCCTACTACTTGGATGAGACGGTCAAGGACGCCTCCACCCAGGACGTCCTCCGCGACCTGCGCCCGCTGTTCCCGGACGGCTTCAGCCTGGCCGACAGCGTCGCGGCGTTCAGCTATCCCTATACCCAGAAGACCAAGGGCTACGCCCTGTTCGGACAGGCCGACTACAGCTTCACCGACCGGCTCACCGCCACCGTCGGCCTGCGCTATTCCGCCGACGAGAAGAGCTTCGACTACCAGAGCCAGGCCGAGGGCGGCCTGATCGTGCTGCTGACCTCCAAACAGAAGAAGACCTTCTCCGCCTGGTCGGGTCGCCTGGGCCTGCGCTACGAGCTGAGCGAGGACGCCAGCGTGTATGCGACCTACAACCGCGGCTACAAGAGCGGCGGCTTCTTCGGGGGCCTGGCGACCACGCCGGAAGAGCTCGAGCCATACGACAACGAAAAGCTGGACTCTTTCGAGGTCGGCCTGAAGTCCGAGCTGCTGGATCGCCGGCTGCGCCTGAACATGTCGGCCTTCTACTACGACTACCAGGACCAGCAGGTCTTCGCCCAGGCGCTGCGCAACGGCCTGACCGTGCTGGTGCTCGATAACGCCGCGAGCTCGGAAGTATACGGCGCCGAGATCGAGGCCTCGGCCCGCGTCACCCAGAACTTCCGGATCGACGCCGGCCTGTCGCTGCTGAAGGCGACTTATGGCGAGTACAGCTCGGAAGGCCAGGACTTCACCGGCAATCGCCTGCCGCAGTCGCCGAAGGTCACGTTCAACGTGGCGGCCACCTACAGCCACCCCCTGCCCTCGGGCGCCCGCCTGAGCGGGACGGTGGATGCGGCCTACTCCTCGAAGATCTACTTCGACAATTCCAACGCCGAGCGCCTGTCGCAGGACGCGGTGTGGGTGGCCGGGGCGCAAGGCTCCTGGATCTCGCCCGACGGGACGATCGAGGCCGGGGTCTTCGCGCGCAACCTGTTCGACGAGACCTACAAGGTGTCGATCTCGAACATCGACAGCCTGGGCGTCGACCTGCTGACGTTGAACCGTCCGCGCAGCCTCGGCGTCTTCCTGCGCTACCGTTACTAAGCCGGCCCACCCGCCCCCGGCGCACCGGCGTCGGGGGCGGCGAGGGTTAGGCGGCGACCAGCTCGCGGCGGACCAGCTTGGCGTAGTCGTCCATCAGGCTCAGCGACAGGTTGCCGGGCGTGAAGCTGTACTCGCCGATCTGCGAGACCGGCGTCACTTCCGCGGCCGTGCCGACCACGAAGCACTCGGTAAAGCCCGACAGCTCCTCCGGCTTGATGTGGCGTTCGATGACCTCGAAGCCCTTCTCCCGGGCCAGCTTGATCACCGTCTGGCGGGTGATGCCGTTCAGGAAGCAGTCGGGCTTGGGCGTGTGAATCGCGCCGTCCTTGATGAAGAAGACATTCGAGCCCGTGCTCTCGGCCACATAGCCGCGATAGTCGAGCATCATGGCGTCGGTGAAGCCGTCCTTCTCCGCGGCGTGCTTGGAGATAGTGCAGATCATGTAGAGCCCGGTCGCCTTCGCATGGACCGGCTCGGTCTCCGGGCTCGGGCGCTTGTACTTGGCCCAGCACATGCGGATGCCCTTGGCCTTCTCCTCCGGCGAGAAGTAGCTGGGCCACTCCCAGACGGCGATGGCCACGTGGATCTTGGTGTTCTGGGCCGAGACGCCGATCATCTCGGAGCCGCGCCAGGCGATCGGCCGCACATAGGCGTCGGTCAGGCCGTTCTTGGCGCAGGTGTCCTTGCAGGCCTGGTCGATCTGGGCCACCGTGAACGGGATTTCGAAGTCCAGAATCCTCGCGGACTCGAACAGCCGCTCCGTATGCGCCGTCAGCTCGAAGATCTCGCCCCCGTACATCCGCTCACCCTCGAACACGGCCGATGCATAGTGCAGGCCGTGCGTCAGGACGTGCACCTTCGCGTCGCGCCACTGCACGAATTCGCCGTCCATCCAGATCCAGCCGTCGCGGTCGTCGAAGGGAACAAGAGCCATGGGGAAACATCGTCCTTTTCAGTGCGCCTCTTGAAACGCTCCGGCCGCCCCGCGTCAAACAAATTGGACCGCCTGTGCGCCGGGACGGCGGCATGAGCGCGCCGGCCGATCCGCGCCTGATCCTGCGGGAGGACGAGCTGGACGCCGGGCTCGAGCTGCTGCTGCTGGCCGAGGCCTCGCTCTGGGCCGCGGTTGACCAGGGGCTGGAGGCCGAGGCCCTGGGCCTGGGCCGGTCGCACTGGCGCGCCGCCTTCCTGCTGCGCCGCCGGCCGGGCGTCGGCGTGCAGGAACTGGCCCACCTCACCAGCCTGTCGAAACAGGCGGCCAGCCGCATCCTTGTCGATCTCGCCGCCAAGGGCCTGGTGGAGAAGCAGGCCGGCGACGTGGACGGCCGCCGCCGCTCCGCCGCCCTGACGCCCCGCGGGGAAGCCTTCGAGAGCGCCATCAGCGAACGCCTGCGCAGCCAGCTCACCCGCGCCTACCGCATCGGCGGGCTGGACGGCGTGGCCGGCGCGCGCGCCATACTCGCGGCCATGGCCGGCGGCAGGATGCGCAACCCCGGCGCCGGCGGAGGACGCCCATGAGCTTTTCGGACGCCCCGCCCCGCGCCCGGCACCTGCTGGTCGTCGACGACGACGACCGCATCCGCGACCTGCTGAAGGAATACCTGACCCGCGCCGGCTTCCGCGTGACCGCTGCCGCCGGCGGCGCGCCGGCCCGCCGGCTCCTGGCCACCCTCGACTTCGACCTGGCCGTGTTCGACGTGATGATGCCCGGCGAGGACGGCTTTTCCCTGACCCGCTGGCTGCGCGAGCAGCGGGGCACGCCGGGGCGCACGCCGGTGCTGATGCTGACCGCCAAGACCGAGTCGGGCGACCGGATCGAGGGCCTGAAGCTGGGCGCCGACGACTATCTGGGAAAACCGTTCGAACCCGAAGAGCTGTTGCTGCGGATCGAGGCCATCCTGCGCCGCGCCAACGACCGCCAGCCCGCGGGCGGCGCGCTGTCGCTGGGCCGCTGCCAGTTCGACGCCGATCGCGGCGAGCTCTCCTGCGCCGGCGAGCCCGTGCGCCTGACCGAGGCCGAGGTCTCCCTGCTGCGCCAGCTCGCCCGCACCCCGCATGAGCCGGTAGACCGGCTGGAGCTCGCACGCGGATCCGTGGATCCATCCGGGCGGGCTGTGGACGTGCAGGTCACCCGCCTGCGCCGCAAGATCGAGGACGACCCGAAGGCGCCCCGCTACCTCCAGACCGTCCGCGGCGTCGGCTATCGCCTGGCGCCCGACTGATGGGGAAGCTCGCGCCCGCATCTCCCGCTCCTCCCCCGTCCCGAAGAGGAGGGGGGAGGTGGCTCGTCGCACAGCGGCGAGACG
>NZ_MHXN01000046.1:44946-192689 GCF_001824475.1 Phenylobacterium sp. RIFCSPHIGHO2_01_FULL_69_31
CCTCCCCCGTCGTCTTCGCGGCGGGGGAGAAGCGAGCCCATGAAGCTGCCGTCCTCCACGCGCGTGCTCATGCGCTGGATGAAGCGGCGGCTGCCGTCGACTCTGTTCGCGCGGTCGCTGCTGATCATCGTCCTGCCGGTTGCCCTGATGCAGATCGCTGTTACCTACGTCTTCTTCGACGCCCACTGGCAGACGGTGACCGCCCGCCTGTCCGAGGGCCTGGCCGGCGACATCGCCTGGGCGGTCGAGAGCTATCGGGAGGACCCGACGCCGGAGAGCTTCGCCAAGCTCAGCCAGCGCGCCGAGGACTCCATGGGCCTGTCCATCGCGCTTCAGCCGGGCCGCAGCCTGCCGCTGCGCCGCCGCGATCCGCCAGTGCTGCTGGAGGCCTTCTTCGCCCCCATCGACCGCTCGCTGGACCGCGCGCTGAGCGAGCGCCTCGATGCGCCGTTCTGGTTCGACACTACCCGCTACCCCGCCTACGTGGACATCCGCGTGGGCGTGCAGGGCGGGGTGATGCGCGTGCTGGCGCCGCGCGACCGCGCCTTCGCCACCCAGGGTCACATCTTCGTCCTGTGGATGACCGTGGCGACCGTCCTGCTCACGGCCATCGCCCTGCTGTTCATCCGCAACCAGGTGCGCGCGATCGAACGGCTGGCCGACGCGGCCGAGGCGTTCGGGCGAGGGACGGACGTGCCCGCGTTCAAGCCGCACGGCGCGCGCGAGGTCCGCGCCGCCGCCACCGCCTTCCTCGCCATGCGCGGACGCATCCAGCGCCACATCGAACAGCGCACCGCCCTGTTGGCCTCGGTCAGCCACGACCTGCGCACGCCGTTGACCCGCCTGAAGCTCAGCCTGGCCCTCTCCGAGCAGACCAAGCGCACGGCCGACATGAAGCGCGACCTGAGCGAGATGGAGCACATGATCGACGAGTACCTGGCCTTCGCCCGCGGCGAGGGCGGGGAAGCCGCCGAGCCCGTAAAGCTGCGCCCGCTGATCGAGGCGGTGAGCGAAGGGGCCCGGCGGTTGGGCGCCGAGGTGGACGTGGCGGCCGACGCCGACCTGACGGCCATGGCGCGCCCCAGCGCATTGAAGCGGGCGCTGTCCAACCTGGTGATGAACGCCGCAGCGCATGGAGAGCACGTCGCGGTCACCGCCCGTCGCGCGCCGGACGGCGGCCTGGAGATCACGGTGGACGATGACGGTCCCGGCATCCCGGCCGATCAGCGCGAGGAGGCGTTCAAGGCCTTCGCCCGCCTGGACGAGAGCCGCAACCAGAACACCAAGGGCGTGGGCCTGGGACTGGCCATCGCCCGCGACGTCGCCCGCGGCCACGGTGGCGACATCGTGCTGGACCGCTCGCCGCTGGGCGGGCTACGAGCCGTGGTCAGGCTGCCGGGATAAACATCCAGGGAACTCCACGATGCGCGCTCTCATCCTTGCCGCCGGCCTCGCGCTGGCCGCCGCGCCCGCCTTCGCCGCCGACCCCGTCGAGGGCGAGTGGCTCACCCAGGCTGGGACCGCCAAGGTCCGCATCGGCCCCTGCCCCGGCAAGGCCGACCGGATGTGCGGCGTCATCTCGTGGGTGAAGAACCCCGCCGACGCCAAGGCGACCGACGTCAACAATCCCGATCCGAAGCTGAAGACCCGCACGATCCTGGGCCTGCCCATGATCCGCGACTTCAAGCCGACCGCGCCCGGGCGCTGGACCGGCGGCAAGATCTACGACCCCAATACCGGCAAGACCTACGACAGCAAGATCAGCGTGAACGGGACGGGCGCATTGAAGGTCGAGGGCTGCATCCTGATGGTCTGCCAGGCACAGACCTGGCGGCGCAGCTAGGCGCCGAGTTCCTTAGAGCGACGCACGGCGGCGGCCACCGCCTCGCGCATCAGGTCGGGCAGCGCCCCGTCCGCCAACAGCACGTCAAGGGCCGCCTGGGTCGTGCCGCCGGGCGACGTTACCTGCCGGCGCAGTTCGGCCGGATCCTCGCCCGTCCGGTTCAGCAGCGCGGCCGCCCCCGTGAGGGTAGAGCGGGCCAGCCGCTGGGCGTCCCGGGTCGACAGGCCGGCGGCGGCGCCTGCCGCTTCCAGCGCCTCGATGAACGCATACAGGTAGGCCGGCGACGAACCCGACACCGCCGTCGCCGCATGCATCAGGTTCTCGTCGGTCAGCGCCACCACCGCGCCCAGCGGCTCGAACAAGGCGTGGGCCCGGGCCAACGCCTCGGGCTCGTCCGCATAGAGGCTGGCCGTCCCTTGGCCGATCGCCGCCGCCGTGGTCGGCATCACCCGGGCCACACAGCGGCCGCCGAACTCCCGCGAGATATCCGCCGCCTTCACGCCGGCCGCGATGGACACGATGATCGCGCCCGACCCAAGCCAGGGCGCCACCTCCGCCGCCGCGTCGCGCCAGACCTGGGGCTTGACGCCCAGCACCACGGTCCGCGCCTGGGCCAGGTCCGAGTCGGGCGGATTGAGAACGGCCCCGGCGGCCTCGGCGGCCTTCGCAGCGGGCCCCGGATTCGGGTCGCGGATCATCAGGTCGGAGGCGGCGAAGGCGCCCGCGGCGAGCCACCCCTCGGTCATGGCCCCGCCCATGCGCCCGGCGCCCAGCATCAGGATCGGCGTGATCATGGCGGCAGCCTTAGCGGACCGCGCCCCGACGCAAAACCCCGAACGATGGTCCGCCGACTTCGATTGACGCGGGGCCCGCGCCGCGCTTGCCTCGCGCCTTCCGCTATTTGGGGGTTCCGTCGATGATATCTCGCGCGCTGCTGTTCGGTACGGCCCTGGCGCTGGCCCTGGGTTCGGCGAGCCTGGCGCAGCCGGCCAAGCGCGAGGTCGGGAACATCGTCTACGACGGCGCCCCGGCCACGCCGCCCGCGCTGCAGGCGGCCATCGCGCCGTACTACAATGCGCGTTCGGCGGTGTTCGAGGACTGGCTGCCCGACGGCTCGATGCTGATCGCCACCCGCTTCGGCGACACCAACCAGATCCACCGGGTCACGGCCCCCGGCGCGGCGCGCACCCAGCTGACCTTCTTCAATGAGCCGATCAGCGTCGCCCAGGTGCGCCCCGGGACCTCGACCTATCTCTATCCCCGCGACGTGGGCGGGGCGGAGTACTACCAGGCCTACCTGCGCGACCTGGCGGGCGCCGAGACCCAGCTCACGGCGCCGGGCACCCGCAACCAGGCCTTCGTATTCACCCGCGACGGCAAGAGCGTGGCCTGGGCGCAGGTGACGCCGGGCGATCCGAACTACGACATCGTCCTGGCCGACCCCTCGAATCCCGCCAGCCGGCGCACGGTGCTCGAAGGGACGGGCTCGATGTCGCCGCAGGACATCACGGCGGACGGCAAGACCATCCTGGTCAGCCGCTACTATTCCTCCACCCAGGTCGAGCTGTTCACCCTGGACGTGGCCAGCGGCAAGCTCACCCAGATCGGCCCCAAGCGTAAGGTTGGCTACCAGGGTGGGGCGTTCGTCGACGGGGGCGCGGCGGTGCTGACCCTTTCGGACGACGGCGCGGAACATACCCGGCCGGTGGTGATCGACCTCAAGTCGGGCAAGGTTCGCGACCTGGAGCCGGGCGCGAAGTGGGGCTCGGAGAACTTCGACCTCAGCCCCGACGGCAAGACCGTGGCTCTGTGGGTCAACGAGGAGGGCTATTCCACCCTGGTCCTCCGGGACGTGGCGAGCGGCAAGGTCCTGCCGGGTCCGAAGCTGCCCCAAGGCGTGCTGACCGGGGCGAAGTTCTCGCCCGACGGGTCGAAGATCGGCCTCAGCCTGTCCACGTCCACCAGCTCGGGCGACGTCTGGAGCTATGACCTGAAGAGCGGCCAGCTGGTCCGCTGGACCGAGAGCGAACTCGGCGGCCTGGATCCGGCCAGGCTCGTCGAGCCGCAGCTGTTCCGCTACCCCACCTTCGACGACCGGCAGATCCCGGCCTTCATCTACCGGCCCAAGTCGGCCAAGCCCGGCAAGCTGCCCGTGGTGATCCAGATCCATGGCGGCCCGGAAGGCCAGGAGCAGCCGAACTTCAACCCGCGCCGGCAGTCGTGGGTGAACGAGCTGGGCGCGGCGGTGATCATCCCGAACGTGCGCGGTTCCTCAGGCTATGGCCGCACCTATCTCGGCCTCGACAACGCCGAGAAGCGCGAGGACTCGGTGAAGGACATCGGCGCCCTGCTGGACTGGGTGGCCAAGCAGCCCGACCTGGACGCCAGCCGGGTGGCCGTCGTCGGCCAGTCCTATGGCGGCTACATGGTCCTGGCGGTGGCGGGCCACTACAACGACCGCATCGCCGGCGCGATCGACCTCTACGGCATCTCCGACTGGGTCACCTTCCTGCAGAACACCGAAGGCTACCGGCGCGACAATCGCCGGGCCGAGTATGGCGACGAGCGGGATCCGAAGATGCGGGCCGTCTTCGACCGCATCGCCCCCATCCGCATGAGCGACCGGATGAAGAAGCCCATGATGGTCTTCCAGGGCGCGAACGATCCGCGGGTGCCACGCACCGAGTCCGAGCAGATGGTCGCCAAGCTGCGGGCCCAAGGAACCGAGGTCTGGTACGTCCTGGCCAAGGACGAGGGCCACGGCATCTCCAAAAAGGCGAACCAGGAAGCGGTGCGGGCGACCGAACTGGTGTTCCTGAAGAAGGTGCTCGGGGTGGAGTGAGGCTTCAGGCCGCCCGTTTGCGAGCCGGCCGCGCGGCCGCGTCTCGTCCCACCTGGAAGTGCGCCACGAGCTGGGTCAGCCGCTCGGCGTCGCCCGAGAGGGCCTGGGTGGCCGCCGTGGCTTCCTCGACCATGGCGGCGTTCTGCTGGGTCACGCCGTCGAGGGCGTTCATGGCGGTGTTGACCTCCTGCAGGCTCACCGCCTGCTCCTCGGCCGAGGCGGTGATTTCGGCGATCGCCTCGCTGACCGCGGAGACTTCGGAGACGATCCGGGTCAGCGCCTCGCCCGTCTGCCCGACCAGGCGCACGCCGTCCCCGACCTGACCGGACGAGGTGGAGATCAGCGTCTTGATTTCCTTGGCGGCCTCCGCGGAACGCTGGGCGAGCGCCCGGACTTCCGAGGCGACAACGGCGAAGCCCTTGCCCGCATCGCCGGCCCGGGCCGCTTCGACGCCCGCGTTCAAGGCCAGCAGATTGGTCTGGAACGCGATCTCGTCGATCACGCCGATGATCTGGCTGATCTGGCGGGACGACTCTTCGATACTGGTCATGGCGGCCACGGCCGAGCGCACCACCTCGCCCGACCCCTGGGCCTGGGCGCGGGCGGCGCCGACGACGTCGCGCGCCTGGCGGGCGCCGGCGGCCGTGCGGCGGACGGTGGCGGTTATCTCGTCCAGCGCCGCCGCGGTCTCCTCCAGCGTCGCCGCCTGGTTCTCGGTGCGCTGGGACAGATGCGTGGAGGCGCTCGCAATCTCGCCCGCGCTGGAGCGAACCCGCGCATTGACGTCGACGATCGAGGCTAGGGTCGACTGCAGTTGCTCGGCGGCGGCGTTGAAGTCGCGCTTGAGCTGGCCGTACTGGTCCGGGAACGCAGCGTCGATCCGGTGGGTGACGTCGCCCTCGGCCAGCGCGCCCAGCGCCTTCGCCAGGGCGCCGACGACGGTGCGGGCCTCAGCCTCGCTGGCGCGCTGCACGGCCTCGCGCTCGGTGGCGGCCTGGGCTTCGCCAGCCCGGGCGGACTGGGCTTCGGCCATGGCCTGCTCGGCGCGTTCGCGGGCCTGGGAGGCCGTCTCCAGCATGTCGGCCGAGCGCGCGAACATCCGCACCAGATTGGCGCCGACCCAGATCAGCACGCCCGCCTCGACCAGCAGGATCACGGCGTGGACCAGCACGCGCTCGATGTCGCCGCCGCCCGGGAACACCGCCGCGGGCAGGATGAAAGACAGCAGCAGGTGGTGCGCCGCGACGACCGCCGTGGCCGCGGCGATCACCCGCCAGTCGCAATAGACGATCAGCACGGCCAGACCGGCGAAATAGGCCATGTGCATGTCGATCTGCCAGGCATGGCCCGAGAGGGCCCCGACCAGCAAGGAGATGCTCGCCATCAGCGAGACGCCGGCGGTTATCCGGACCGCAGGGCCTTCGCCCACGAGCTTGCGGACCAGCGTCGCGCCGCCCGCAACGGCCGCGGCCGCGCTGGCGAGCAGGACCCAGGCGCCGCCGGCGATCGCCGCCGCCGCGCCGATAAGCGGGACGAGCAGCCAGAGGCCGGTGATGACGAGGCGGTCGGCGAACTGCCGCTGCTGGCCGATGGTATCGAACATCAGGTCTCCTGGGGTGCACAGGCCGCGGAGCCGGCGGGCCCCACGGAGAACAGGGCGCCGGCCGCACGCAGTCGCGCCTGGACGCGGCCTTCCGGGTCGCGCACCACGACGATGAAGGGCGCCGCGCCCAGGTCCCGGATCGATCCGGCCTGGCCCGCCGCCGCGATCACGGCGGTGCGGGTCCACCAGGGCGGGAACACCCCCGCGGCCACGTAGGGGTCGGGCGTCCGGCTGGCGGCCAACAGGACGGCAGCCGTCGCCAGGACGGTCACCAGGGACACGCCCAGGGCCACGGTCGTTTCGCGGGCCGAACGCTTCATGCGTGCGGTATGGCGAGTGCTCTCTTTCGCGGAGCTTAAGCGTCGCTCGGCGAACGCGCGCCAGCGTTGTGCATGGCGGGTGTCAGCCGCAACCTCGAAGCGATCCTCACGGATCGCCGGGAAGTAAATTCAGATATTTCAGATCGTTAGCGCCGCGACAGGATGCCGCGGCGCAGGCAAGGGCTCAGGCCTCGCCGACCGTCTCGAACATGCAGGCGGCGATGGCCTCCTGCGGGGTCTTGGCGCCGCGCAGCAGGAAATCAAAGGCCGGGAAGAACCGGTCCGCCGCCTCGACCGCCACGTCGATCATCGCCGCGGCCTGCGCCAGGCTAGGCTGTTCGCCGGCCATCAGCGCCATGCCGTGCCGGAAGATGATCTCGCCCTCGTCCCACAGCTCGAAGTGGCCGAGCCAGACCCGCGGATTGATCGTGGCGATCAGCTCCTGCGCCGTCTGGCGCTGGGCCTTGGGCACCGCAAGGTCCATCGACAGGCAGAGCTGCAGGGTGTCGCCCTCCGGCCGCCAGGCGAACCAGAGCTCGTAGTCCTTCCAGTCGCCCGCGAGCGTGAAGGCGAGATCGCCGTCCTCGGTCCGGTCGAAAGGCAGATTCTCGGCGGTGAGCACATGCTCGACAACGTCGAGGGGGTCGTTCGTCAGGACGAGATTTTCGTCCGTCTGGGAGGTGTCCATTACGACCCCTTATGACTCGGACGGAGGGCGGAACGCCGCCCCCGAATCGTCCGCATGAAAGACCCTAGACCGTTTCTGGAGGTCAGTGTCACCGGGTTCTTGCGACACGCGAACAGCTTTCGCGTGGCGTGCACTGTTCTCACGAGCCTTTCGCGGCCTTTCGGGGCGATTTCGCGGCCTTCAGGGCCTCGATTTCCTGGCGAAGCGTGGCCACTTCGGCCTTGAGCGCGTCGTAGTCTTCCCGCCGCACCAGGTCCATTTCCGCCACCAGACGGTCGGTCTGGCTGCGGAACGCGGCCTTCGCCTCTTCGCCGGCGGCCTGGGCCAGGCCCATGGCGGCGGTGCTGAGTTTCGCGATCTCGTCGAGGATGGGGTTCTGCGTCTGCATTCTTGTCTTCTTTGGCCGAAACTGGCCCGTCCGTTCGTCTATATGGCCCTTCAGGGGATGAAAGCGAATGCCTTCTCCTCTAAGTCGCTGTTCTGAACGCAGGAGTCGCCTGAGAAGTGCCGTTCCCGAACATCGATCCGATCCTCGTGCAGCTCGGGCCTTTCGCCATCCGGTGGTACGCCCTGGCCTATGTGGCGGGCATCCTGCTGGGGTGGCGTTATGCCACGGGCCTGCTCCGGAACACCGCACTCTGGACGCACCGGCCGGCGCCGTTCACGCCGGAGCAGATGGACGACCTGATCCTGTGGATCGCCATCGGGGTGATCGGTGGCGGCCGTCTGGGCCACGTGCTGTTCTACACCCCGCTCTCGCAGACCCTGGCAGACCCGCTCAGCATCTTCCGGGTCTGGGAGGGGGGGATGAGCTTCCATGGCGGCGTCATCGGCGTCTCCCTCGCCATGATCATCTTCGCCTGGCGCAACAGGCTGGACCTGCTGCGGATCGCGGACGTGGTGGCGCCGGCCTACCCCATCGGCCACTTCCTGGGGCGCTGCGCCAACTTCATCAACGGCGAGCTCTGGGGGCGGGAGGCGCCGGGCCTGCCTTGGGGCTTCGTCTTCTGCAACGACCAGATCCGCGAAAGCTTCGGCTATTGCCCGGCGGGCGACGTCGTGCGCCACCCGAGCCAGCTGTACGAGGCCGCCTTCGAGGGGCTGATCCTGTTTCTCATCCTGCGCTGGGCCACGCACGGGGCGAAGCTGGGCAACCGACGCGGCGTGATCGCGGGCATCTTCGTCCTCTTCTACGGCATCTTCCGCATCGCGATCGAGACGGTGCGCGAACCCGACGCCGGCCTCGACAACCTGCCGCTGGGCCTCACCATGGGCATGATTCTGTCCGCGCCGATGGTGCTGGGCGGCCTCTATCTGATCTGGCGCGGGATGCGCGAACCCCTGCCGCCGGCCCTGCCCGCGGCGGGTGTCGAGCCCGACTCCCACCCCGCCAGCAAGCCTGCGTGAGCGCGGGCCTGCGCGAGCGGCTGGCGGCCCAGATCGCCCAGACCGGGCCGCTGACCGTCGCCCAGTACATGACCGCCTGCCTGCACGACCCGCAGGACGGCTACTATGCCACCCGGCCGGCGCTGGGCGAGGACGGCGACTTCATCACTGCCCCCCTGGTCAGCCAGATGTTCGGCGAGCTGATCGGCGTGTGGGCCATGTCCGTCTGGCAGGCGATGGGCGCGCCTTCGCGGTTCGTCCTCGTCGAGATGGGTCCCGGCGACGGCACGCTGATGAGCGACCTGCTGCGCGCCGCGCGGCTTCTGCCCGCCTTCCTGGAAGCGGCCGACGTCTGGCTGGTGGAGACGTCCGAGCCCCTCGCCGCCCTGCAGGCCGCGCGGCTTCCGGACGGCGTTCGCTGGGCGCAGAGCCTTGACGAGGTTCCCGGCGGCCAGCCGATGGTCCTGGTGGCCAACGAGCTCCTCGATTGCCTGCCCGTCCGCCAGTTCGTCCGTACGCCGGTGGGCTGGGCGGAGCAGGTGGTCGGGCTATCCGACGACCGGCGCCTCAGCTTCGGCCTCGTCCCCGCCCCCATCGCCCTGCCCGACGCCCGGGAGGGCGTGGTCTACGAGCGCTCCGCCGCGCAGGAGGCCCTCGGCGCGGCGATCGGCGAGCGGCTGGCGCGCGACGGCGGGGCGGCGCTGCTCATCGACTATGGACGCGACCAGCCGGGGTTCGGCGACACGCTGCAGGCGCTGGTCCGGCACGAGCGCGTCGATCCCCTGGCCTGTCCCGGCGAAGCCGACCTCACCGTCCACGCCGACTTCCCGGCCGTGATGGCGGCCGCCCGCAAGGCCGGGGCCGAGGCCGCCATCCTGACCCAGGCCGCCTTCCTGGCGCGGGCCGGGATCGGCGAGCGGGCCGAGGCCCTGGTCCGCGCCCGTCCCGATAAGGCCCCGGTGATCGGCCGCCAGCTCAACCGGCTGGTCGGCGGCGACCAGATGGGCGAACTGTTCAAGGTCTGCTGCATCCACTCTCCCGGCTGGACGCCGCCGGCGTTCGAGGAGGCCTGACGTGACCCAGCTCCCCGTGCTCACCTCGCCCTTGCTGGATCTGCCGGGCGTCCGCCACGCGTTCTTCACGCGCCAGGGCGGGGTCTCCACGGGAATCTACGCCAGCTTGAACGTGGGCGTGGGCTCCAACGACGACCCTGAGGCGGTCAGCGAGAACCGCCGCCGCGCCGCGGCCCACCTGGGCGGCGAGCTGGTCACCGCCTATCAGGTCCACTCGGCCACCGCCGTGGTCGCCGACGGTCCGTGGCCGGCAGGGCCGCCGCAGGCCGACGGGGTCGTCACCGCCACCGCCGGCGTTGTCTGCGGGGCGCTGGCCGCGGACTGTGCGCCGATCCTGTTCGCCGACGCCTCGGCCCGGGTGGTCGCGGCCGCCCACGCCGGCTGGAAGGGCGCCCTGACCGGGGTCGCCGAGCACGCCATCGCGCGCATGGAAGCTCTGGGCGCCCGGCGCGACCGGATCGTGGCCGCCGTCGGCCCCTGCATCGGTCCGGCCTCGTACGAGGTCGGGCTGGAGTATGTGCAGCGGTTCACGGACGCCGATCCCGCCTACGGACGCTTCTTCAGCGCCGGCGCGGCGCCCGACAAGCGCCAGTTCGACCTGCCGGGCTTCGTCCTCGCCCGGCTGCGCGCCGCCGGCATCGCCCAGTGCGAATGGATCGGCCGCGACACCTGCGCCGAGCCCGACCTGTTCTTTTCCAATCGGCGCGCCTTCAAGCAGGGCGAGCCGGACTATGGCCGCCTGCTCTCCGCGATCGTGCTGAACTAATAGACCGGCGCCAGGGCGACCAGGCTCAGACCCGCGGGCGTGAGGCTGATCCGGTCGCCGCCCAGGTCCGCCAGCAGGCCCTTCGCCTTGAGGCCGGCCGTGGCCACACGCAGCCGTTCCTCGCCGAACTTGCCGATCCGCTCGGCGCCCACGAACAGCGCGGCACGGTCGATCTCCTGGCCGACCGCAAAGCCGTCGAGCCGCGCGACGGACAGCAGCGCCCATTCGGCATCGTCCAGCAGCGGCCGCCCCTCCGGAGGTGGCGGCGGGGGCTCCGGCACAGCCTCCGGAGCCGCCGGGCGCTTGGCTCTTGCCGGCCGCGCCTTGGCCAGCATGGCCGCGGCCAACTCGCGCTCGCCCGAGACAGGCATGTCGCAACCGTGCTTCAAAAGGTGCTCGACCTCGGCCTCCGAATGGGCGCGCGCGATGATCTCCAGGTCCGGGTTCACCCGCCGCGCCTGCTCGGTCACGCCGCCGGCCTCGAAGCCGTCCGGGATGGTGCAGATCAGCCGATGGGCGGCCCGGGCTCCGGCCGCGGCGAGCACTTGTGGATCGGCGGCATGGCCGGCCAGCACCTCAAACCCTGCGTCCCGCGCGCGCCGGCGCGCCGCATCGTCGACCTCGACCACCAGGAACGGCCGCCCCGCCGCCTCCAATCCTTCGGCCACCGATGCCCCGACCCGGCCGAAGCCGACGACGATCACATGCTCGGTCAGGGCGGTCGGCAGGAAGTCATTGGCGGGCTCGGGCGCCTTGACCTCGGCGGCCGCGACCTTGGGCCGGGCGCGCATCACCGCGGCGAAGATCATCGGATTGAGCAGGATCGAGATGATGGCCCCGCCCAGGATCAGATCGCGGCCCTCCTCCGGCAGCAGCTTCAGGCCCACGCCGAGCCCAGCCAGGATGAACGAGAACTCCCCGATCTGGGCCAGGGACGCCGCGATGGTCAGGGCTGTCGAATTGTCGTGCCGGAACGCCCGCACGATAACGAAGGCGGCCAGGGACTTGCCGAGCACGATGATCGCCACGGTCGCGAGCAGGGCCCAGGACTGTTCCACCAGGACGTTGGGGTTGAACAGCATGCCCACCGAGACGAAGAACAGCACCGCGAAGGCGTCGCGGAGGGGCAGCGTTTCTTCGGCCGCCCGCTGGCTGAGCTCGGACTCGGCCAGGATCATGCCGGCGAAGAACGCACCCAGGGCGAACGAGACGTCGAACAGCAGGGCCGCCCCGAACGCCACGCCCAGGGCGATCGCGAACACGGCCAGCCGGAACAGCTCGCGCGATCCGGTGTGCGCCGCCCAATGCAGGATCCACGGGATCACGCGCCGGCCGACGATCAGCATGAAGGCGACGAAGGCGATCACCTTGCCGATCGTGATCGCCAGCGGGAGGACCCAGCCCTGCCCCGCGCCTTCGCCCGCGGGGACGATTGCGTCCGCCAAAGCGGGCAAGAGCACGAGGGCCAGAACCATCGCCAGGTCCTCGACGATCAGCCAGCCCACGGCGATCCGGCCCTTGTCGGTCTGCACGATCCGCCGCTCCTGCAGCGCCCGCAGCAGGACGACGGTGGAGGCGACCGAGAGCGCCAGCCCGAATACGAGCCCGGAGACCAGCGGCCAGCCCATGACGTGGGCCAGGACCATGCCCAGCAGGGTCGCCGCAGCCATCTGGCCCAGGGCGCCTGGAATCGCGATCACCCGGACCGAGAGCAGGTCCTTCAGGGAGAAGTGCAGGCCCACCCCGAACATCAGCAGAATGACGCCGATCTCGGCGAGCTCCTGGGCGAGCTCCTGGTCGGCCACGAAGCCAGGCGTGAACGGACCCACAAGGACCCCCGCCGCCAGGTATCCCACCAGCGGCGAGATCCGGAATCGATGAGCCAGCGCCCCCAGCCCGAAGGCGACGGTGAGGCCGGCGACGATGGTGGCGATCAGCGGGGTGTGATGGGGCATGCGTCTCCGAGGTTCGGGCGTCGAAACGTGGCGTCGGTCTTCGGCATAACCTCTTGGTTAGGGCGTGGCCAATAGCGCCCCCGTGATGGATCGCCGGATCGCCCCTTGCCCGCGCGCGATCCCCTGCTACAAGCCGCGCAAATCCACCTAGGGGAGTCGGGGTCGATGAAGCTGCTGGCCGGCAACTCGAATCGTACGCTGGCCCAGGCCGTCGCCTCTCACCTCGACGTGCCCCTGACGCGGGCCCAGGTGAAACGCTTCGCCGACAACGAAGTCTGGGTCACCATCGACGAGAACGTCCGCGGCGAGGACGTCTTCATCCTCCAGTCCACCAGCTATCCGGCCAACGACCACCTGATGGAGCTGCTGGTCTGCATCGACGCGCTGAAGCGCGCGTCGGCGCGGCGGATCACCGCGGTCACCCCCTACTTCGGCTATGCGCGCCAGGACCGGAAGACCGGCGGCCGCACCCCGATCTCGGCCAAGCTGGTGGCCAACCTGATCACCCGGGCCGGCGCAGACCGGGTCCTGACGATGGATCTGCACTCAGGCCAGATCCAGGGCTTCTTCGACATCCCCACCGACAACCTCCTGTCCGCGCCGCTGCTGGCCGCCGACATCAAGGAGAACTACGAGAAGCCCAAGGACCTGATGATCGTCTCGCCCGACGTGGGCGGCGTGGTCCGGGCGCTGGCCGTCGCCAGCCGGCTCAACACCGAGCTCGCCATCGTCGACAAGCGCCGCTCAGGCCCGGGCAAGAGCGAGGTGGCCAACATCATCGGCGACGTCTCCGGGCGCCGCTGCATCCTGTTCGACGACATGATCGACGGCGGCGGCACGCTGTGCAACGCGGCCCAGGCCCTGATCGACGGCGGGGCCACCGAGGTCTCGGCCTATGTCAGCCACGGGGTGCTGTCCGGCGGCGCCATCGAGCGCGTGGAGGCCTCGGTGCTGAAGGAATTGGTGATGACCGACTCCATCGCCCCGCCCGATCGCGTCGGGACCGCGCCCAAGATCCGCTACGTCAGCTGCTCCGGCCTGATCGGCGAGGCGATCCGCCGCATCGCCAACGAAGAGAGCGTGTCGAAACTGTTCGACTGATCCCATGACTTGCCCAGGCGGCGCCTGGGCGGGTAATCCATGGGGTACCCGGGGGCGGACAAACGAGAATCACCACTCGCAAGAGGGGGAAAGCGTCTGATGCCGTTCCGTCTTCCGATCCGATCCGCGGCCATCGCGGTCCTGGGCGCCGCGCTGTTGGCCGGCTGCGCCGAACCACCGCCCGTGATCACGCCGCCCCCGCCGGCCGCGCCGACGGTGAGCCTGTCGCCGAAGCTGATCGAGCTGGCCTCGGCCTACCGCTACTACATGGTCCGCACGACCGGGATCACGCCCGACTTCGCCGACGGCGCAGCGGTGGCCCGCTCGCTGCAGACCGGCGCGTCCTACGAGCCGCAGCAACTGGTCCGCGGCTCCATCGCCTATTCCGCGGTCATCGCCCTGCAGGACAAGGCCTTCGTCGAAGGCGTGCGTGTCTACGCCAAGGACCCCGTCCAGCGGCGCCAGATCGCCTACGAGATCATGAAGGACCCGGCCTATGCCGTCGGCATCTCCGGCTCGGCCAGCGCCGCGGGGCTGGTGATCGCCACCCTGGGCGGCGACGCCCAGCGGCTCTACGACCAGGGCAAGGCCGTCAAGCAGGCCGCCTACGACATCCAGAAGCAGCCCTGGTCCAAGGCCGACGTGCCCGGCCGGGAGGCGCGTCTGGCCGGCGCCAAGAGCCTGTCCGCCTCGGCCATGCTGGGGGACGTGGAGGAGACCGCGCGCCTGCAGCAGGCCTCGATGGGCGTCTCCTCGCTGGGACTCACCGCGACCGCCGCGCCGCCGCCCTATACGCCGACGGTGATCCGCGGGCTGGCGATCGCCGCCCTCGCGGCCCTGGGCGAGGCGACCGACGCCAATGCCGAACAGCTGATGGCCCTCACCCACGAGCCCAACATCGGCATGTGCATGGGCACCTCGAAGCTCAACCTCTACCAGTGCCTGGCCGTCGCCCGCCCGAACTACGAGGACGTCTTCTGCCTCGGTCAGCACGCCATGATGGACACCGGCCGCTGCGTGATCCGCGCCGCCGGCCTGCCTGAGCCCTACGAGGCCCGGTACATCCCCGACGCCAAGACCATCGCCAAGGGCATGCCCACCAAGAAGGCCCCGGCGAAAAAGGGCAAACGCAAGAGCTGACGCGCCGCAGCTTCGGCCGGTTGCGCCGGCCAAGGCTTTTGTGTATCTACGCGCACCCTTTCGACCCATATGGGTTTGACTTCCCATCGCCGCGCGCGAGACGCGCGGCGGTTTCGTTTTGAGGCAAGGCCATGGCCGAGATCGTTTTGAACGTTGAAGTGCGCGAGCGGACCGGCACCGGCGGCGCCCGCGACACCCGCCGCTCGGGCATGGTGCCCGGCGTGCTGTACGGCGGCGACAAGGCCCCCGTGGCCATCGCCGTGAAGTCGAACGAGTTCCGCAAGGCGCTCTACACCGGCAAGCTGCTGGGCCACCTGGTGACCCTGAAGTACGGCAAGGAAACCCAGCCGGTCATCGCCAAGGCCGTCGACATGCACCCGGTGACCGACGAGCCGGTGCACTTCGACCTGTACCGCGTCGACGAGCACCAGCAGATCAAGATCGAAGTGCCCGTGCACTTCTCGCACCAGGAAGAATCGCCTGGCCTGAAGCGCGGCGGTTCGCTGAACATCGCCCTGCACACGGTCACCGTGGCCTGCCACGCCGATTCGATCCCGGAAGAGATCGTCGTCGATCTGACCGGCAAGGAAATCGGCGACAGCATCCGCGTCTCCGACCTGAAGCTGCCCGCCAAGGTCGAAGCGGCCATTGAAGCCGACGTGGTCGTGGCCTCGATCGCCGCCGCCAAGGTCGACACCGGCGCCGCCGAGGGCGAAGCCGCCGAAGGCGAAGCCGAGGCCTAAGGGCGTCGCGTTCCCGCGGGGGTCGATGTGCTGATCATCGCCGGCCTGGGCAATCCCGGTCCGACCTACGCGAAGAACCGCCACAACATCGGCTTCATGGCCGTTGACGAGATCGCGCGCCGCTGGGGCTTCTCAGCGGCGCGTTCTCGTTTCCAGGGCCAGGCTTCCGAGGGCTCGATCGACACGCCCCAGGGGCCCGTCCGCGCCCTGATCCTCAAGCCCCAGGGCTACTACAACGAGAGCGGCCGCGCGGTGGGCGAGGCGGTGAAGTTCTTCAAGCTGGATCCCGCCCAGGACCTGGTCGTCTTCTACGACGAGATCGACCTGGCGCCCGGCCGCTTCCGGATGAAGGCCGGCGGCGGGGCGGCGGGCAACAACGGCATCCGCTCCATCACCGCCCAGATCGGTCCCCATTTCCGGCGCGCCCGCCTGGGCACGGGGCACCCGGGCGACAAGGCGCTGGTCCAAGGCCACGTACTCTCCGATTTCCACAAGGCCGACATGAAGTGGGTGGAGCCGCTGCTACAGGCCTGCGCCGACGCGGCCCCGCTGCTGGCCATGGGCGAGGACGAGAAATACCAGGCCGAGGTCATGCGCCTGGCCCCCGCCGAGAAGCTGGACCCGCGCAAGCTGGCCCGGGGCGAGTCATGAGCCTGTTCAACCTGCTCGGCGGTTCCCTGCCGCTCATCGGCCTGTCACTGATCGTCTCGATCGCCCTGGCCGTCCATGTGGTCCGCACCGGCCGCGAGCTGTTCTGGCTCTGGATCATCCTGATCTTCCAGCCCATCGGCGGGCTGGTCTATTTCCTGGCGATCGTCCTGCCGGAGCTGACCCGCGGACCGGCCGCCCGGCGGCTGGAGCGCACGGCCCGCGCCGCCCTCGATCCCTTGCGCGAATACCGTGAGGCCAAGCAGGCCTGCGAGGACACGCCCACCGTCCGCAACCAGTCCCGCCTGGCCCAGGCCGCCACCACCCTCGGCCGCCACGAGGAAGCCGAGCGCCTCTACGCCGAGGCGGCCCACGGCATCCATGCCGAAGACCCCGCCCTGCTGCTCGGCCGCGCGAACGCCCTGCTGGAACTGGACCGGGGCCCCGAGGCGCTCGCGGTCCTGGAGCGCCTGCCGCGGGACGACGCCGACGCCTACACGCCGACCGCCGTCCTGGCCCTAGGCCGCGCTTACGAGGCGGTGGGGCGCACCGCCGAGGCGGACACCGCCCTGGCCGAAGCCGCCCAACGCATGCCCGGCTTCGAGGGCCAGGCCCGCTATGCCGCCTTCATGGCCCGCAGCGGCCGGAAGGCCGAAGCGCAGGCCGCCATCGCCGAGATGGACAAGCGCCTGACCAAACTCGCCGCCCAGTTCCGCAAGGAAGGCAAGCACTGGCGCGACCTGGCCGCCAAGGCGCTCGCCGAGGGCTGAGGCGCCGGATACCGGCGTTGCGCGGCTGGCCGGCCCGCGACATAGTCTTCCGCGTCGCGCTTACGGCGGCTGGGGAGAGCCAGATGAAAACCTTCATGTCCAACCCGAAAGGAGCCCCCTCTCACCTTCAGGACATGAAGATCCATGCCGACCCAAACCCGGAGGGCGCCGGCGCGGTCCGACGCCGACCGTAGCCACCTCCCGCCTCATCCGCCCCGCGCGGCCGAGGCCCTCCTCCTCCAGCGCGACGATCCGGCGGTCCGGCCGTCCGGCCGCGTGCGCAGGTTCCTGTCCTACTACCGGCCCCATCTGCCTCTGCTGGCGGCCGATGTCGGCTGCGCCCTGCTCGTCTCCCTGACGGCGCTGGTCCTGCCGCTCTGCGCCCGAAGCGTCACCCAGCGCCTGCAGGACGGCGCGCTCCCCGACCTCGCTCCCATCTACGCCATGGGCGGCGTCATGCTGGCGCTGTTGGCAGTGCAGACCGCCAGCTTCCTGTTCGTGGACTACAAGGGCCACGTCATGGGCGCGCGGATGGAAGGGGCCTTGCGGCGCGAGCTGTTCGAGCACTGCCAGAAGCTGTCGTTCAGCTTCTACGACCGCCAGCGGGTCGGCCAGCTCATGAGCCGGATCACCCACGACCTGTCGTCGCTAGGCGAGCTCTACCACCACGGGCCGGAGGATCTGGCCATCGCCGGCCTGAAGTTGGTGGGGGTGACAGCGATCCTCGCCTGGCTGGACGGGCCGCTGGCCCTGCTGGTGGTGGGCCTGATGCCGCTCGCGGCGCTGTACGCCCTGCATTTCAACCGGCGGATGGGCGCCGCGCTCAAGCTCAGCCGCCAGCGGATCGGCGAGATCAACGCGCGGGTCGAGGACTCGCTGGCGGGAATCCGTGTGGTCAAGTCCTTCGCCAACGAGGACCTTGAGACGCGACGCTTCGATGTCGAGAACAACCGGTTCCTGGAGAGCCGGCGGGTGGGTTATCTCAGCGAGGCCTTCTTCTCGGCCGGCACGGCCACTTTCGCCCAGCTTCTGACGGTCCTGGTCATTGTTTTGGGCGGCATCCGCGTGGTCCAGGGCGGCCTGGACGTGGCGGGCATGGTCACCTTCCTGCTCTGCGTGGCTGTGCTGGTCGACCCGATCCAGCGCCTCGCCAACTTCGCGCGTCTCTGGCAGCAGGGCTGGACCGGGTTCGAGCGAGTGATGGAGATCCTGGAGACCCGGCCGGACGTCCGCGACCGCCCCGGCGCGCGCGACCTGCCCCGGCCGCGCGGCGCCATCGCCTTCCGCGACGTGGGTTTCGGCTACGAGGGCGCAGGTCCGGTGTTCCGGAACCTCTCGCTCGATATCCGGGCCGGCGAGTTCGTGGCCCTGGTCGGCGCCTCCGGGGTGGGCAAGAGCACGCTGTGCGCCCTCGTCCCGCGCTTCTACGACGTGGCCGACGGGCGGATCCTGGTGGACGGTACGGACGTGCGCGACGTCACCGTCGCCTCCCTGCGCCGGCACATCGGGATCGTACAGCAAGACGTCTACCTGTTTGCCGGAACGGTGGCCGACAACCTTCGCTACGGCCGCCCCGAGGCCTCGGACGCGGAGGTGGCAGCCGCGGCCAAGGCGGCCAACGCCCACGACTTCATCCTGGCGCTGCCGCAAGGCTACGACACCGATATCGGCCAGCGGGGCGTCAAGCTCTCAGGCGGCCAGAAGCAGCGGCTGACCATCGCCCGGGCCTTCCTGAAGGACCCGCCGATCCTGATCTTCGACGAGGCCACCAGCGCCCTGGACAACGAGAGTGAGCGGGCCGTCCAGGACGCCCTGTTCGCCCTCAGCCGCCACCGGACGACGCTGGTGATCGCCCACCGGCTCTCCACCGTGCGCCATGCCGACCGCATCCTGGTGCTGACCCCGGCCGGGATCGCCGAGGAAGGCACGCACGAGCA
Source organism: Phenylobacterium sp. RIFCSPHIGHO2_01_FULL_69_31 (assembly GCF_001824475.1). Lineage (GTDB taxonomy): Bacteria > Pseudomonadota > Alphaproteobacteria > Caulobacterales > Caulobacteraceae > Phenylobacterium. Next base: position 63,762 of record NZ_MHXN01000046.1, read on the forward strand.
GCTCGTGGCCGCCGGCGGCGTCTATGCCGGGCTCTACCGGATGCAGGCCAGCATCTGAGGCGGGGTGGGCCGGGCCGCACGACGGTCTGGCCCGCCTCCATCGCCCGACGTACATAGCGACCGCAGAATCAGGAGCCTTTCCATGTCCCCGAGCCCTTGGGTCCACCACCGCAACGCCAGCGTCGCCGACGACATCGACTTCGAGATCAAGGGCCAGGAACTGCAGTTCGTGGAAATCGAACTGGACCCGGGCGAAAGCGCTGTGGCCGAGGCCGGCGCCCTGGTCTGGAAGGACGCGGCGGTGGGCATGACCACCGTGTTCGGCGACGGCTCCGGGGGCGCCGACGGCGGCTTCATGGGCAAGCTGCTGGGGGCCGGCAAGCGCCTGGTCACCGGCGAGAGCCTGTTCACCACCGTCTTCACCCACAACGGCTCTGGCAAGGCGCGGGTGGCCTTCGCCTCGCCGACCCCCGGCGCGATCCTGCCGCTGAACCTGGGCGAGCTGGGCGGGCGGCTGATCTGCCAGAAGGACAGCTTCCTCGCCGCCGCCCGCGGCGTCTCCATCGGCATCGAGTTCCAGCGCCGCATGATGACCGGCCTGTTCGGCGGCGAGGGCTTCATCATGCAGAAGCTGGAGGGCGACGGCTGGGTGTTCGTCCAGATGGGCGGCACCGTGGTGGAGCGCGAACTGAAGCCCGGCGAGGAACTGCACGTCGACACCGGCTGCCTGGCCGCCTACACGCCCGGCGTCGACTTCGACCTGGTCATGGCCGGCGGCGTGAAGAGCGTCTTCTTCGGCGGCGAGGGCCTGTTCTTCGCCCGTCTGCGCGGCCCGGGTAAGGTCTGGATCCAGTCCCTGCCCTTCTCCCGCCTCGCCGGCCGCATGCTGGCGGCCGCCGGCGGAACCGGCCAGAACCGCGGCGAAGGCTCGATCCTCGGCGGCCTCGGCGACCTCATCGGCGGCAACAACTAGGCCGCCGGAGGCGGTCGACACCGCTTCGCCTCGCGGGTCGTCCATGCTAGGTGCGGCGCCTTCTATCCAAGGAACCGCACCGACCCATGGCCCTGAAAGTCGCCATCGTCGGCCTGCCCAATGTGGGCAAGTCGACCCTGTTCAACGCCCTGACCCAGACCGCCTCGGCCCAGGCCGCGAACTATCCGTTCTGCACCATCGAGCCGAACACCGGCGACGTGGCGGTGCCCGAGCCGCGCCTTGAGGCGCTGGCCGCCGTCATCCCGTCCAAGGAGATCATCCCGGCGCGGATCAACTTCGTGGACATCGCCGGCCTGGTGCGGGGCGCTTCGAAGGGCGAGGGCCTGGGCAACCAGTTCCTGGCCAACATCCGCGATTGTGACGCCGTAGCCTTCGTCGCCCGCTGTTTCATCGACGACGACATCACCCACGTGGAGGGCAAGGTCGATCCGCTGGCCGACCTGGAGACCATCGAGACCGAGCTGATGCTGGCCGACCTCGAGAGCCTGGAGAAGCGCGTCGTCAACCTGGAGAAGCGCGCCAAGACGGGCGACAAGGAGAGCGCCCAGACCCTGCGCCTGGTCCAGTTGGCCCTGACGGAGCTCAACGCCGGCCGCCCGGCCCGCAAGGCCGAGGTGTCGGCCGAGGACGAGAAGGCATGGCGGATGCTGCAGCTCCTCACCTCCAAGCCAGCGCTCTATGTTTCCAACGTGGACGAGGCCTCGGCCGCCACCGGCAACGACCTGTCGAAGGCCGTGGCCGAACGCGCCAAGCGGGACGGCGCCGACCATGTGGTGATCTCGGCCCAGATCGAGAGCGAGATCGCCATGCTGGACCCGGCCGAGCGGGCCGAGTTCCTGGAGACCCTGGGCCTCACCGAGCCCGGCCTGAACAAGCTGATCCGCGAGGCCTATCACCTGCTGGGCCTGCAGACCTATTTCACGGTCGGGCCCAAGGAAGCCCGCGCCTGGCAGATCCACAAGGGCGATACGGCCCCTCAGGCGGCCGGGGTGATCCACACCGACTTCGAGAAGGGCTTCATCCGGGCCGAGACCATCGCCTACGAGGACTATATCAAGTTCAAGGGCGAGGCTGGCGCGCGCGAAGCGGGCAAGTTCCGCCAGGAGGGCAAGGAGTACGTGGTTCAGGACGGCGACGTCATGAACTTCCGCTTCAACGTCTAGGTCAGCATCGGGAGGGCGAGCATGGGTGAGACGATCAAGATCGCAGGGGCCGACGGCTTCGAGTTCAGCGCCTACCATGAGCCCGCCTTCACGCCGCACAAGGGCGGCGTGATCGTGCTGCAGGAGATCTTCGGCATCGACCGGCACGTCCGCGCCGACGTCGAGCGCTGGGCCAAGATGGGCTACGAGGCCCTGGCGCCCTCGCTGTTCGACCGGCGCGAATGGGCCTTCACCGCCGACCACGACACCGAGGGCCTGCAGGCCGGCCTGACCCACGCCCGCGGCACGCCCCTGGAGCAGGCGCTGGGCGACATCGGCGCCTGCCGCGACTTCCTGAACAAGCACGGCGGCAAGGTGCACGTGGTGGGCTACTGCTATGGCGGCTCGCTGGCCTGGCTGGCCGCCGCCAAGGTCGAGGGCCTGGCCGCCGCGTCGAGCTATTACGGCAGCATGGTGCAGGCGAATGCCGGCCTGAAGCCTTTGTGCCCGGTCATCGTCCACCTGGGACGCACCGATCCCGGCATCCCCGCAGACGACGTGGCCGCGGCGCTGGCCGCCGCCAATCCCGAGGTGCCGGTCTACATCTATGAAGGCGCGGGGCACGGGTTCAACAACGAAAGTCCCGAGCGCTACAACGCCGAGGCCGCGGACCTGGCCCGCCACCGGACGCTCGAGCTGTTCGACAAGGCCTGAGGCGTGGGCGAGGTCGTCCAGCTCAGGAGCGCCCGCGACGGTTTCGCCTTCGACGCCTACCGCGCCGCACCAAGTGACGCCCGGCGGGGAGGCCTGGTGATCTGCCACGCCATCTGGGGGGTGACGCCGCACCTGCGCGATCTGGCCGACGGCTTCGCCGAGGATGGCTACGAGGTGCTGGTCCCCAGCCTGTTCGATCGCTTCCAGAAGGGCTTCGCGGAGCGGGACACCGACCCGGCCCTGTTCCAGCGCCAGGACGGCTTCGCCCGAGCCACCCACTGGGGCGCCGACGTCCTGGACGGGGTGCAGGCGGCGATCAACGCGCTGTCGCCGCCGGTATTCCTGCTCGGCTTCTGCTTCGGCGGGACGACCGCCTGGGTGGCGGCCTCGCGCTGCGCCGGGCTCTCGGCGGTGGCGTGCTACTATGGCGGCCAGATTACGGACTATCTGTCCGAGGCGCCGAAGGTCCCCACCGTCCTGCACCTGGGCAAATCGGACGAGCTGATCCCGCCGGCCGATGTGGACGCGATCCGCCAGGCGCACCCCGAGCTACCGGTCTATATGTACGACGCTGGCCATGCCTTCGTGGCCCCGAACGGCTTCCACGCCGACAGCGCGCGCCTTTCGCGCCTGCGCACCCTGGCCCTGTTCGCCCGCAACGGCGGCGGGCGCGGCGGCGAGGCCTAGAGTTCGATTTGCTTCCTGACGTCGGGGTGCTTCTCCAGCACCCGAACCAGCGCCGCCTGGGCCGCCAGGATGCCGATGCCCGCGGCATAGCCGGAGAAGACGCCCGCGGGGTAACGGCCACCGTTCGCCGCGTTGGAGATCTGCCAGTAGATCAGCCCAGCCGCCCCGCCCAGCAGGGCGACGCCGTAGAGGATCGAGCGCAGGTTCTGTCCAAACCCGGCCTGGAAGCTCATCCAGACATAGCGGGTCAGCGGCCGCCGCACGGGGCCGATCAGCAGGGGCAGGGTGAACGATAGGCTGAGGAAGACCGCCGGCCAGATCAGGGTCCGCTGGACGATCAGCTCGCTCCCGCCGGGCAGGCGCCCGAACGCGTGTGCGACGGCGCCGGCGTAGATCAGCGCCGCCGTGGCGACGGTGAGGTCCTGGGTGCGCTTGAAGCTCCGCCAAGCGGGCGTGTGGGGCATTTCTCCAATGTAGGCGGCAAGACGGGGCGGCGGTAAGGCGAAATCTCGCGCTATGGTCCGGCGTGCGCCGTTTGAGTCCCCGCCCCGCCTGCGCCCTCGCCCTGACGGTCGCAGTCACCGCCGCCGGCTCCGCCGAGGCCGGGGAGATCGCCTGCCGCTTCGAGCGAGGGGTCATTACCGCGCCGGCCAGCGTGGCCGGCATCCCGGGCGACTACATCATCGACACGGGCTCCGCCCAGACGATGCTGCACGAGACCAAGGCCCAGGCCGAGGGCATCGCCGACACCGACCTCACCGGCGACGTACGCCTCGCCGGCGTGAGCGTGAAGACGCTGCCGGTGAAGGTCGCCGATCTCGACGGGCGCACTTGGAACCTGCCGACGCCCAGCGCAGGCGTAATCGGCGCCGACGTCTTGAGAGGCTTCGTGGTGGACGTCGCCTACGCCCCCTGTCGCCTGCGCCTGTCGCGGCCCGGACGGGCGCCACGGTTCGCGGGACGGGCGCTGCGCCTGGGCTGGGACCTGGGCCGCCCCACGGCGCAGGCTTCGGTGTCGGACGATGCGCGCGAGCTTTCCGGCCGCTTCGTGATCGCCACCGGCGGCGATGTGCCGGTCCGGCTGGCCGACGATCTCGCCGAGGCGCCGGACGCACCCAAGACGAAGGAGCTTTATCCGGCCGGCGTCTGGATGGCGCGCCTGCCGCAGATGCGCTTCGCCGGGGCGAGCGGGCGGGACGTGGCCGCGGGGCTTATGACTCCCGAAGGCGACGTGGCCGGCGTCATCGGAGGCCTGGTCCTGGCCCATTTCCGCCTGCGGTTCGATTTTCCCGCCGGCCGCCTGCTGGTCCAGCCGGTCCGATAGCGGCGCAAACGAAAGGGCCCCGGATCGCTCCGGGGCCCTTGGAACTCTGCTTGTCGCCGCGCCTTAGTGGGCGACGTTCCGCCAGATCCGGCGGTAGCTGAAGTACAGCAGCACCGTGAAGATCAGCAGGTAGACCATGGCGCCCAAGCCGAACTGCTTGCGCTGCATCATCTTGGGCTCGGCGGCCCAGTAGAGGAACGCCGCCACATCCCGAGCCTGCTGGTCCACCGTCGACGGCTTGCCGTCGTCGAAGGTCACCTTGCCGTCCTCGAGGGGCGGCGGCATGGCGATGACGCCGCCGGGGGGCACCTTGTGGTGGTCGCCGGTCCAGGCGCTGGTCAGATCGCCCGACATCGAGACGTTGTAGTACTGGCCCGCGCTGACGGTCAGGCCGGCCGGCGTGGCGCGGTAGCCCGTCAGGAGCGAGTAGAGATAGTCCGGACCGCCCGTCCGCCCCTTGGCGATCACCGAGAGGTCCGGCGGCATCGCGCCGCCGTTGGAGGCCTTGGCGGCCGCCTCGTTCGGGAACGGCGACGGGAACCGGTCGGCCGGGGTCGCCGGGCGCTGGATCGCGTCCCCCGTATCGGAGTCGATATCGTTGACCTGGATGTCCTTGGCCAGCGACTTCACATACGGGTTGTCGTTCGGGTTCTTGTACTTCGGGTCGTAGAACGGGCCGCCGGGCTCACCCAGGTTGCGGAACGACAGCATGCTCATCGCATGGCAGGCGGCGCAAACCTCGCGGTAAACCTTGTAGCCCCGCTGGAGCTGGGCGGTGTCGAACTTGCCGAACGGGCCGTCGAACGACCAGGCGACCGTCTTCAGCACCGGCGTGGGGTGGGCGGCGAGCGCGGGGCTTCCAAGGAAGGCAAGCCCCAGCGCCGCGAGCGCGATACCTTTGCGCAGCATCTTCAGGCTCAGCCCCTCTTTTCAGGCGACGCCGTGGCGCCCGCAGGCGTCGTGGCGGGATGCGACAGGACAGGTTCCGAGATCGATTCCGGCACCGGCAGCGGCTTTTCCGTCAGGCCGAGGACCGGGAGGATGATCCAGAAGTAGGCGAAGAAGTAGAGCGTGGCCACGCGGCTCAGCCAGACGAAGCTGTTGATGTCCGCATCCAGCAGGATCAGGCCGCTGGGCTGGGCGATCACCGGATCGTCCGGCAGCTGACCACCGCAGTAGCCGAGGACCAGGGCCGCCAGGATGAAGATCCAGAAGTACAGCTTGGCCTGCGGGCGATAGCGCATCGAGCGCACCTTGGACGTGTCCAGCCAGGGCAGGACGAACAGGGTGGCGATGGCGCCGAACATCAGCAGCACGCCGCCCAGCTTGTCCGGCACCGCGCGGAGGATCGCGTAGAACGGCAGGAAGTACCATTCGGGCACGATGTGCGCGGGCGTCACCAGCGGGTTGGCCGGGATGTAGTTGTCGGCGTGGCCCAGGACGTTCGGGTTGTAGAACACGAAGCTGGCGTACAGCAGCAGGAAGACCCCGATCGCGAAGCCATCCTTCACCGTGTAGTACGGGTGGAAGGGGACGGTGTCGTTCTCGGACTTCACGTTCACGCCGGTCGGGTTGTTGTTCCCCGGCACGTGCAGCGCCCAGATGTGCAGGACCACGAGGCCCGCGATCACGAAGGGCAGCAGGTAGTGCAGCGAGAAGAAGCGGTTCAGCGTCGGGTTGTCCACCGCGAAGCCGCCCCACAGCCAGGTGGTGATCGGCGTGCCGATGATCGGCAAGGCCCCGAACAGGTTGGTGATCACCACGGCGCCGTGGAAGCTCATCTGGCCCCAGGGCAGCACGTAGCCGATGAAGGCCGTGGCCATCATAGCGAGGTAGATCAGGCAACCCAGGATCCACAGCACCTCCCGCGGCGCCTTGTAGGAGCCGTAGTAGAGGTTGCGGATCATGTGGATGTAGACCGCCAGGAAGAACATCGAGGCGCCGTTGGCGTGCATGTAGCGGATCAGCCAACCGTAGTTGACGTCGCGCATGATGCGTTCGACCGAGGCGAAGGCGTAGTCCACGTGCGGCACGTAGTGCATGGCCAGGACGATGCCCGTGACCAGCTGGATGCCCAGCATGAGCGCCAGGATGCCGCCGAAGGTCCACCAGTAGTTCAGGTTCTTCGGGGTCGGGAAGCTGATGGCCGTGTCGTAGGCGAAGCGCACGATCGGCAGCCGGGTGTCGAGCCAGCGCTCGATGCCGGTCTTCGGCTCGTAGGTGGAATGTCCGCTCATCGGGTTCAGCCCACCTTGATCTTGGTGTCGGACAGGAAGGCGTAGGTCGGCACTTCCAGATTCTTCGGCGCGGGACCCTTACGGATGCGGCCGGAGGTGTCGTAGTGCGAGCCGTGGCAGGGGCAGAACCAGCCGCCGTAGTCGCCGCCACCCACCGTGGGCACGCAGCCCAGGTGCGTGCAGGTGCCGACCAGCACCAGCCACTCGGCCTTGCCGGGCTTGTGGCGCTCTTCGTCGGTCTGCGGATCGCGCAGCGCGGCATTGTCGTCCTTGACGGCCGCGGCGATCTGTTCCGGCGTGCGGTTGCGCACGAACAGCGGCTTGCCACGCCACTTCACGACCACCTGCTGGCCGGGCTCGACCTTGGTCAGGTCGAACTCGATCGAGGCGAGCGCCAGCGTGTCGCCGGCCGGGTTCATCTGGTCGACCAGCGGCCAGACGACAGCCAAGGCGGCGCCGGCTGCGGCCGCGCCAGCGGCGATATGGATGAAGTCGCGACGGCTCGGGTCTGCGCCCGGAGCGTGCGGGTCGGGAGTTGCGCCCACGACGGTGTCGGCCACCTTGAAGCTACCCTTCGAATAGAGGCCCTCACGACGCGCCGGAGGACCTTTAAGCTTGCGGCCCGCGCCAGGCGTGCTGGAGGAGCCGGTTCCGAGAGCGGTCAGGGGCTGAGCACGTTACACGGAGGAATGCGAACGACCTGCCCGCCAACCCGCGATTCGTGCCCCTGCGCCCCGGCCACGCCCGATGGCGAGAGGCCTTAGAATGCGTTTGGCCCTTTTTCAACCGGACATTCCGCAAAACCTGGGCGCCGCCATCCGGCTGGCCGCCTGTCTGGGCGTTCCGCTGGACGTGGTCGAGCCCTGCGGCTTCCCCTTGAGCGACGCCGCAATCCGCCGGGCCGCCATGGATTATGCGGCCGTCGCGCAGGTGCGCCGGCATAGCGGCTGGGAGGCTTTCCGCGGCGATCCGGCGCGGCTCGGACGTCTGGTGCTGTTCACGACGAAGGGGGCCATGCCCTTCCATGACTTCGCGTTCCGGCCCGACGACGTGCTGCTGTTCGGTCGCGAAAGCGCCGGCGTTCCGGAGGACGTGCATGCTGCCGCGGACGCCCGGCTGCTCATCCCGCTGGCGCCGGGCGCCCGCTCGTTGAACCTGGTGACCGCCGCGACGCTGGCGCTCGGCGAAGCCTTGAGGCAGATCAACGCCTTTCCGACCGGCGAACGAACAGATTAGCTCGATGTCCAGCCTGCCTCCCGAGATCCTGACCCGCCGCGAGCGCGCCAAGGAATGGTTCGAAAGCCTCCAGCAGCGCATCTGCGCCGAGCTGGAGCGGCTGGAGGACGAGGCCCCGCCCGAACTGTATCCCGAGCCCGCCAGCCGCTTCGAGTTCAAGCCCTGGACCCGGGAGACGGGCGTCGGCGGCGGGATCGGCGCTTTCTTCAAGGGCCGCCTGTTCGAAAAGGCCGCAGTGCACACCTCGGCCGCCATGGCCAAGTTCTCACCGGAGATGGCGGCCCAGATGCCAGGCGCCGACAAGGACCCTTCCTATGTGTCGGCCAGCATCAGCCTGATCGTCCATCCGCGCAGCCCGCGCGTCCCGACGGTGCACATGAACACCCGCTTCCTGTCGACCGCGGAGAGCTGGTTCGGCGGCGGGGCCGACCTGACGCCCGTGCTGGACGAACAGCGCAGCCAGGACGCCGACGATGCCGTGCTGTTCCACGCCGCCATGAAGGCGGCCTGCGACCCGTTCGATCCGGAATGGCACCCGAAGTACAAGGCCTGGTGCGACGAATATTTCTTCCTGCCGCACCGGAACGAGCCGCGGGGCGTGGGCGGCATCTTCTACGACCGGCACAATTCCGGCGACTTCGAGAAGGATTTCGCCTTCACGCGGGCGGTGGGCGAGGCGTTCCTGGACGTCTACCCGCGCATCGTGCGCCACCGGATGAGCGAACCGTGGGGCGAGGCCGAGCGCCAGGAACAGCTGGTCCGCCGCGGGCGCTACGTGGAGTTCAACCTGCTCTACGACCGCGGCACGATGTTCGGGCTGAAGGCCGGCGGCAACATCGAGACGATCCTGTCCTCGATGCCGCCCCTGGTGGCCTGGACCTGACCGTTGGTCAGCCTCGCCGAACGCCTGGGGTATGGGCCCGACGCCAAGCTGCTGATCGTCAACTGCGACGACCTGGGCTCCAGCGCCGCGGCCAATCGGGCGACGGCCGCCGCGCATGCCGCCGGCGTCGCCACCAGCGCGACCCTGATGGTCCCCTGCCCCTGGGCGCTGGACGGCGTCCGGTCGTTCAAGGGCGGGATCGGCGTTCATCTGACGCTGACCTGCGAATACCCGGGCTATCGCTGGCGCAGCCTCACGGGCGCGGCCGCGCTGCAGGATGATGAAGGCTACATGCCCGCCACCGCCGCGGCGGTGTGGGCCGCCGCAGATCTCGACGCTGTCCGCGCAGAATGCCGGGCGCAGGTTGACCAGGCCTTAGCCTGGGGCGTCGATGTCACGCATCTGGACGCGCACATGGGCACGATGCAGATCGACCGGCGCTACTTCGAGCTCTTCGTCGAGATGGCCGGCGAGTACGACCTGCCGCTGCGGATGTTCGGGTCCCGGGCGGAGGCGGAATTGGGCTTCGCCGCGCGGACGCTCGCCGCCGAGAGAGGCCTCGTTTTCCCGGACCACCTGACGACCACTTGGGGCCGGCCCGCGAAGGCAGCGTTCGCCGACATCCTCACCCGCCTGCGGCCCGGCGTCACCGAGGTCTACGTCCACCCGGTCGAGGATGGGCCGGAACTGCGCGCCTACGACCCCGACCACCCGCAGATCCGTGTGGACGACCACGAACTCATGACCGATCCGGAAACACCCGCGATGATCGCGGCGGCGGGGGCGACCCTGATCAGCTTCGCCCCGCTCCGCGACCTGCAGCGGAGGACTGGATGACCGGCGTCATCCGCCCTTATCGCCGGGAGGACTTGTCCGCGCTGTACGAGATCTGCCTCAAGACGGGCGACAACGGCGCGGACGCCACGCACCTCTACGCCGATCTTCGGATCATCGGCGAAATCTACGCCGCGCCCTACGCCACCTTCGAGCCGGCGCACGCCTTCGTCGCCGAAGACGAGACGGGCGCCGTGGCGGGGTACATCCTTGGGACCCCGGACACCCGGTCGTTCGAGGCACGTTGCGCGGCGGACTGGTGGCCGGCGCTTCGCGACCGCTACGCGGACACCGCGGACGTACCCTCCCAGCGCCGGACGCGGGACGAATGGGACGCCTTCCACATCCACCATCCCCCGGCGGTCCCGCAGCCCGTCGTCGACGCCGCGCCGGCGCACCTGCACATCGACTTGCTGCCTCAGCTTCAGGGCCGAGGCGTGGGCCGGGCGCTGATGGACCGATGGCTGGACGCCGTCGGGGGCCGCGCGCACCTGGGCTGCCAGCCCGCCAATCACCGGGCGCAGCGATTCTATGAGCGCTATGGCTGGCGGCGCCTGGAGGGCGTGGGACCGAAGTCCGTGGTGTGGATGACCTTTGGCGTCTAACTCGCCGCCAGCCGGCGGGCGCGCAGGGCGGCGCCGGCCAGGCCGAAGCCGGCGATCATCAGCGCCCAGGTCGTGGGCTCGGGCACAGGCCCCGGACTGGACGGGCCGACATAGGTCACCTCGACGCCGCCCAGGTTGAAGTCCGTCTCGGCCAGGGCCTCGCCGAAGTTGGTAGGCGACCACAGCCGCAGGGACCCGCCGCCATAGCCGTAGGCCATGAAGGGGGTCTCCAGGTCGCCGGGCATGCCGGAGCCAATGACCATCGCACTCAGCTCGTTGTCGTAGTTGGCGGGGTTGGTCCCGCGGGCTGACAGCCAGGTCCAATAGTCGTCGGTCGAACTGGCATAGCCGTAGTCGGGCAGGTCGAGATCGAGAGTCACGCCATCGATGGTGATCGAGGCGCTGAGGATCGGGTTCAGGCCGCCAGATTGCACGACCATGTCCTCGCCCGTCGTCGTCACGCGGGCGCCGAGGGCGGTGTCGTAGACGAAGGTCAGCGACATCGATTTGTACGCCAGGCTGCTGTCGGGGGTCCCGAACAGCCCCGCGTAGTCGTGACCGCCGAAGTCCGTGGACCCGTAGAACGTCGCCATCATCACCGCCGCAGGAGCCGGCGACCCGGCCACGATCGCTGCGCCCAAGGCGCCGGCCAGCATGTTCGAAACCCGCATCGGAAAGCCCGCCCCGACAATTGACATAATCAATGCCAATACAATCGGAGACATGGGTTTCGTCAAGCGCACTCGCGGATGAGGCGAGTGTTCAGCTCTGCAGGAAGCGATTGATCCAGAGGCCGACGCGCGCGCGGTCGTCGGGCCCCTCGTAGCTGGCGATGCCGCGGTCCGCCTGCTCGTCGGTGTAGACCTTGCCCCGGCGGGCCTCGATCAGGGCCCGGGCGTAGTCGGGCTCGAACTCCGGATGCAACTGCATCGAGATCGCCGGCTGGTCGCGCCAGGCCAGGGCGCCCAGCGGCGTGAAGGCGCTCGCGGCGATCACCTCGGCGTTGGGCGGCAACTCGACAACCTGGTCCTGGTGGGATCCCGGCAGGCGGATGGCGGGCGGGCCGTCCATCCAGGGCTCGGCGCGGACGACGCGATAGTCCTGCTGGCCGATCGCCCAGCCCTTGGGCGACTTGATCACCTGACCGCCGAAGGCCTGGGCCATGGCCTGATGCCCGAAGCAGATCCCGACCAGCTTCGTTCGGCCCTTGGCGGCCCGCAGCCAGTCCAGCAGCTCGCCGATCCACGGATCGCTCTCATAGACCCCAGCCGCCGAGCCGGTGACGATATAGGCGGCGCAATCCCCCGGCGCGGACGGCAGCTCGCCCTCGTCCGCCGCATAGACGCGCCAGTCGTAGGCGTCCGGCCCCAGCAGGCGCCTGAACATGTCGGGATAGGTCCCGAACTGCGGGATCGCCGGCCTGGGCGGGCGGCCGGTCTTGAGGATGCCGACCTTCAATAGACCATGCCTTGGGCGACGGCCTTGAGCTTCTCGATGATCGACAGCTTGTCCTCGAGGAAGTCGTTGTCGACCCACCAGTCCTCGACTTCGCGGATCACCCGGCCGACCAGCGGACCCTTCGGCACGCCGGCGTTCATCACCTCCTCGCCCGTGAGCGGCAGGCTCGGCGGGCTCCAGCCGTCGGCGAGCGCGATCAGCCCACGCCACTGCATCGTCGTGGCCGTCCGAGGCGCGGCCGCCCAGGCCAGCTTGGCGCGGTCGCGGAAGGTCCCTCGCCCGCCCCGGTATACTTCCCGCCGGATCTCGCGCGGGCTCATCCAGCTCTTCATGACCGGCGTCGGAGACAGGGCGGCGACGATGCGGTCGCGGTCGGGGTTGGAGAGCCGCAGCCGTTCGGCCAGGCGGGCGGCGGCCACTTGATCGCTCGGCAGCAGGGCGGCCAGGCGCAGCACCGGGTCGTTCTCGAACAGCTGGTCGCCTTCGATGCCGCAGAGCGCTTCGAAGCGGCCCAGGTCGGCCGGCAGCTTGAGCACCACGTCCAGGACGCCAGTCTCGGCCATCAGCCGCACCGCGGCCCGGGGGTCGTCGGCCGCCAGCAGCTTCAGCAGCTCCTTGGAGATCCGCTCCGCCGCCAGGTTGTCGACGCTGTCCTTCAGGGCGGCGCAGGCCGCGACCGCGGCCGGATCGGGCGCCCCCTTTCCGAACCACGCATAGAACCGGAAGAAGCGCAGGTTGCGCAGGTGATCCTCGCGCAGCCGCTGTTCGGGATCTCCCACGAAGACGATGCGTCCGGCCCGGGCATCGGCCACCCCATGGCCTGTGGGGTCGAAGATGCCGCCGTCGCGCCGGGCGTAGAGAGCGTTCAGCGTGAAGTCGCGGCGCTCGGCGTCCTCATGCCAGTCGTCGGTGAAGGCCACGGTGGCGCGGCGGCCGTCGGTGGAGACATCACGGCGCAGGGTGGTGATCTCATGCGGCAGGTGGCTCGAGATCGCGGTGACAGTGCCGTGCTCGATGCCTGTGGGCAGGGCGCGTATCCCCGCCGCCTGCAGCGCCGCCGTGACCTGCTCCGGGGTCAGCCGGGTGGCGATGTCGATGTCGTCGATGGGGCGGCCGACCAGGGCGTTTCGCACGCAACCGCCGACGAAACGGGCGCAGTCGGGGCCGCCCACGGCTTCCAGAGCGTCGAAGACCGCCGCGGTCGCCGGCGCGGTCATCCAATGGGGCTGGCCCAGGGTGTCGGTCATTTGGGTTCGAAATGGCCTTCGGTGACGCGCCCGTCCGGACGGACCTCGCCCGGAACGTAGCGCTCTGCGCGATTGTCCGTATGGAAGACCGCGGTCGCCATCAAGGAGAGGCCGATCAGCGCCCCCGCCGCCGCGATGAGCCAAGGCCACGGTGTCGAGCCCATGGGCCGGCCGGTGCGGCGGGCCCAGGCCGCCCACAGGAACCACAGCAGAAACGGGACCGCCGCCAAGGCCACGCGGCTCAGCACCAGGCTAAGCAAGCGAGGCCCCGTAGAGCCGCTCGTAGAGCGCGCGCAGGATACCGGCGGTCGCGCCCCAGATGTACCGGTCCTCGTGGGTGGTGGCATAGAAGCGGCGCTTCTCGCCGGACGGCAGCTGGCCCTCGCGCTCCTCGTAGTTCGACGGGTCCATCAGGAAGCCGAACGGCGTCTCGAAGATGTCGGCCACCTCGTCCGGGTTGGGCTGCAGCGAGAAGCCGGGGCGCACGAACCCGACGGCCGGCGTGATCAGGTAGCCGCTGCCGGTCTGATAGGGCGTGGAAAGCCCGACTAGGTCCACGAAATGCGGCGCCAGGCCCACCTCTTCGTGCGCCTCGCGCAGGGCGGTCTCCCAGAGTCGCTCGCCGGGGTCCTGCCGGCCGCCGGGCAGGGCCACCTGGCCGGTGTGGCTGCGCAGGGTGTCGGAACGCCGGGTGAGCAGCACGTTCACCCCGGCCTCGCGTTCAACGAGGCCGATCAGGACGGCGGCGGACTTCAGCGGCCCGGCCACGGCATCGGCCCAGCCGCCCGGCGTCAGGTCGAAGTCCGAACGGCGCTGGCCGCCCTCCACCGCGTGGTCGTGAAGCGGGTCCAGGTGCTCGGCGATCCAGTCGCGCAGATGCCGCGGCGAAAAGTGGTTCACGTCTGCGCCTCGGCCGGTCCCAGCGGGAACCAGGCGCCGTTCGAGGCGACGCCCAGCATCCGGCCTTGGGGCGTCTGGCGTTCCTCCGCCATCTCGACCAGTTCGTAGAACACCGGCCGGGCGATCAGCGCCTCCAGCCCCCGGCGGACGTGGAGGTAGGGCCGCGGCTCACCATCCGCGCCCACCTCGACCCGCAGGGCGTGCTCGGGACCGGCCTCGACCTCGTCGCCGACGTTGGTGAGGAAGCGCAGCGTGTCCCCTTCCCGGTCGACGCGGGTGGCGATGAACGGTGCATCCTCCACCGTGATCCGCATCTTCTCGACCGGCGTGACCAGGTGGAAGCCGTCGGGGTCCTTGCGCAGCACCGTCGAGAACAGGCGCACCAGGGCCTCGCGGTTGATCTGAGCGCCCTCGTGCAGCCAGCGCCCGTCGCGCTTGATGACGATGTCGATCCCGCCGCAGTGGGCGGGATTCCACAGGTGCACGGGCGGCAGGCCGCGGCCCGGCGCCTGCTTGGCCGCCGCCGCTATGCCGTCCAGACCGGGTTGGGAAGGAACCTCCGCCATCGCAGGAAGGTAGGCGTGGCCCAGAGTCGGCTCAAGCGCGGCGGGGCGAAGGGCGCTCAGCGGGCCCGCACCGGGCCGCTCAGCGCAAGGTCGCCGAAGCTGCGGGCCAGGACGCGGCGAGCGTCCACCGGGCCTGGCAGGGTCACGTCCGGGGCGATCGCGAAGCCGACGCGCTGGAAGTACGGGAGATCGCCTACCAGCAGAACCGCAGGCTCGCCGGCCGCCTCGGTCGCCGCGCAGGCGCGTTCGACCAGCTGCGCGCCCAGGCCGTGGCGGCGCTCGGTCTCCTCGACCGCCAGGGGCCCGAGGAAGACCACCGGCTGGTCGCCGACGCTGATGCGCCACATGCGCACCACGCCCACGACCTTGCCGGCCTCTAGGGCGCAGAAGGACAGCTCGGGCGCGAAGTCGGCAAACTCGCGGACGCGCTCCGAGACCTTGGCGAAGCGGCCGGGCCCGAAGGCGCGGTTCAGCAGGGCTTCCACCTGCGCGGCGTGCGCGGGGGATTCGTTGACGAAGATGAGTTCCGGCGGGGGCCGGTCGGGCTGAAGGGACATAGGCCGATCTCTAGAGGCGAAGGACGACGTTTCGGCGTCGGGCGAGCGCCCGGGGCCGGTGCGGGTTCGGCGGCGGCTCAGGCCAGCGGACGTCGTCGCATCGAAAGGGCCCTCCGGGCCGTGGATCGGAGGCGCGCAGATAGGGCTATCGTCCGTGCGCGTCAACGCCGTTGCGACGATGTGCGGCGCAGGGCAGGTTCGCAGGCCTTCAGATGGTCGACCTTCCCCCGCCCGACGAACCCGTCCCCTCCGCCCGCGCCCTGCTGAAGGAGCGCGACTACGTGCTGTTCTGGGGCACGCGCTGGACGGGCAGCTTCGCCAGCCAGATCCAGAGCGTCGCGATGGGCTGGCAGATGTACGCCCTCGCCCGGCTGGAGCGGTCGGTGGAGGAGAGCGCGTTCCTGGTCGGAATGATCGGGCTGGCGGCGTTCGTGCCCGTGTTCCTGCTCACCCTGCCGGCCGGCGAGGCGGCGGACCGTTACGACCGCAAGAAGGTGCTGCTCCTCTGCCTTTCGGGTGAGATCGTCAGCGTGCTGGTCCTGGCCTTCGCGACGGTGAACGGCCACGCCTCGCCCGGCCTCCTGCTGGTGGTGGCGGCGCTGTTCGGGGCCAGCCGCGCCTTCTTCGCCCCGGCGAACACCGCGCTGGGGCCGATGCTGGTCCCGCGCAAGCTGCTGCCGCGGGCCATCGCCTGGAACTCTCTGGCCTGGCAGACCGCCTCGATCGCCGGGCCCGCGGCGGCGGGCCTGCTGGTCGCCCGCTCGGCCGAGACGGCCTATTTCACCACCTTCGCCCTCTACGGCCTGTCCGCGGTGCTGGTGTTCAGCATCCGCGCGAACGCCAAGCCGGAGACCAACCCCGGGTCGCGCTGGCAGCTCGTCAAGGAGGGCCTTGCTTACGTCTGGCGGCAGAAGATCGTGTTCGGCGCCATCTCGCTGGACCTGTTCGCCGTGCTGCTGGGCGGTGCGACGGCCCTGCTTCCGGTCTTCGCGCGCGACGTGCTGCACGTGGGCGCCGAGGGCTTCGGGCTGCTGCGCGCGGCGCCGGCCATGGGCGCGACGGCGGTCGCGCTGTGGCTCGCGGCCAACCCCATCCGGTCGAAGGCGGGGCTGTTCATGTTCGGCGGCGTGGCGGTGTTCGGCATGGCCACCGTCGTGTTCGGCCTGTCCAAGTCGCTCTGGCTGTCGGTGGCGGCCCTGGCGGTGCTGGGCGGCGCGGACATGCTGAGCGTCTTCGTGCGGCAGACGCTGGTCCAGTTGGTTACGCCCGACCACATGCGCGGGCGGGTCGCCTCGGTCTCCTCGGTTTTCATCGGGGCCTCCAACGAACTCGGTGAGTTCGAGAGCGGCGTCGTGGCGCGGATCCTCGGCCCCGTCGGCGCGGCGGTGTTCGGTGGGGTGGGCGCGGTGATGGTCACCGGCCTCTGGGCCAAGCTGTTCCCCGACTTGCGCCGGGCCGATCGCCTCGAATAACTGTCGCCCATTCATTTTAGGGAGATTGACGGTCATGGGCGCATTGGACGGCAAGGTTGTTCTGGTTACCGGGGGCGGCAATGGCATCGGCCGCGACTGCGCCCTCATCGCGGCGCAGGAGGGCGCGAAGGTCGTGGTCAACGACCTGGGCGCCGGGCTGAAGGGCGACGACGCCGGCTCCGCTGGGCCCGCCGAGGAGGTCGCGGCTCTGATCCGCGCCAGTGGCGGCCAGGCAGTCTCGAACTCCGACAGCGTGACCGACCTGGACGCCGTCTACGGCATGGTCGAGCAGGCCAAGAAGGAATTCGGCGGCCTGCACGCCGTGATCAATCCCGCCGGCATCTTGCGCGACGTGATGTTCCACAAGATGACCGAGGCCGACTGGGACGCGGTGATCGCGGTCCACATGCGCGGCTCCTTCAACGTGGCCCGCGCGACCATCGAGCTGTTCCGGGAGCAGAACGACGGCGCCTACATGTTCTTCACGTCCACCTCGGGCCTGTTCGGCAACATCGGCCAGGCCAATTACGGCGCGGCCAAGATGGGCATCGCCGGTCTCTCGCGGATCATCGCCATGGAGGGCGCCCGCAACAACGTGCGCTCCAACTGCCTAGCGCCCGTCGCCTGGACGCGCATGACCCAGTCGGTGCCGATCAAGGATGAGGCCGCCGCCGAGCGCCGCAAGGTGATGGCCGAGAAGATCCGCGCCGACCAGCCGGCCCGCTTCTCCGTGGCCATGGTCAGTCCCGCGGCGGCCCACGTCTCGGGCCAGATCTTCGGCTCGTCGGGCGAGAACATCATCCTCTATTCCCAGCCGCGGCCGATTGAGACCGTGACCAAGGAAGAGGGCTGGACGGTCAAGTCGATCCTCGAGGAAGCGGTGCCGAAGATGGCGCCGAAGTTCTTCGACCTGAACCGCGCCACCCTGCCGGGCGCCACCGCGCCGAAGCAGCCGGCGTAAGCCTTCGGCCTCCCCCGCTGCTGCGGCGGCGGGGGAGATCGGCCGTTTGGCGCCGCGGTTGCGACGTGCTGTCGCATGAACGTCGGCCCGATCCATTTTGGCGCAACGCCCCGCAGCGCGGCCTACGCCGCCGCGGACGTCGCCCACGTGCCGGCCGGGCTGAGCATCACCGGCCAAGCCGCGCAGAACTTCCAGGTGTCGATCGTGCGTCCGGTGGCGCCGGTCGAGAATAGCGCCGAAGCCCGCGAACAGGCCCGTCGACAGGTCATGGCCGAGCGCGGCGTGGACATGGTCTCGCTGTTCAAGCTGCCGCCCCAGCAGCGGCTGCAGGCCGAGGCCGCCATCCTCGCCGAAACCGCCCGCCGCGCGGCGGCGCCGCCTCTTCAGGCCACGGGCGCGCTCGTCGACCTGCGCATCTAGAGCGCCGCCGTTTGGCGCGGGCGGGCGAACCGGCTACAGAACGCCCGCCATGTCGCACAACACCTTCGGCCACCTCTTCCGCGTCACCACCTGGGGCGAGAGCCACGGGCCGGCGCTGGGCTGTGTGGTTGACGGCTGCCCGCCCGGAATCGCCCTCACCGAGGCCGACATCCAGCCGTGGATGGACCGCCGCCGCCCGGGCCAGGGCAAGTTCGTCACCCAGCGCCAGGAGCCGGACGCAGTCCGCATCCTTTCGGGCGTTTTCCAGGACGAACGCACGGCCGGCCAGGTGACCACCGGCACGCCGATCTCGCTGATGATCGAGAACGTCGACCAGCGCAGCCGCGACTATTCCGAGATAGCCCAGGCCTTCCGGCCCGGCCATGCCGACTATCCCTACTTCGCCAAGTACGGCGTTCGCGACTACCGCGGCGGCGGCCGCCAGTCGGCGCGCGAGACGGCGGCCCGGGTCGCCGCAGGCGCAATCGCCCGCAAGGTCATCGAGGGCGTCACCATCCGCGGGGCCGTGGTGCAGATCGGACCGCATGCCGTGGATCCGGCGCGGATCGACTTCGCGGTCACCGGCGACAATCCGTTCTGGGCTCCCGACCCGGAGATCGTTCCGGTGTGGGAAGAGCACCTCGAGCAGATCCGCAAGGCGGGTTCCTCCACCGGCGCGGTCGTCGCGGTGGAGGCCACGGGCGTCCCTGCCGGCTGGGGCGCGCCGCTCTATGGCAAGCTGGACGCCGAACTGGCCGGAGCCCTGATGTCCATCAACGCCGCCAAGGGCGTGGAGATCGGCGCCGGGTTCGCCTCGGCCGCGCTCTCCGGCGAGGAAAACGCCGACGAGATGCGGATGGGCAACGACGGGCCCACCTTCCTGTCGAACAAGGCCGGCGGCGTCCTGGGTGGCATTTCCACCGGCCAGGCGGTGACGGCCCGCGTCGCCTTCAAGCCCACGTCCTCGATCCTGTCCCTGCGCCGGAGCATCAACGAGGCGGGCGAGGAGATCGACCTGCGCACCAAGGGGCGGCACGATCCCTGCGTGGGCATCCGCGCCGCTCCGGTGGTGGAGGCCATGGTGGCCTGCGTCCTGGCCGACGCGTTCCTGCGCCACCGGGCCCAGACCGGCGGGGGCGCTTTCGCCCCCGGACCATCCATCGGTTGAACGGCATCTCACAGACTACCGGCGGGCGACCAACCCTCTGATCCGCAACCCGTTTCGCGTCGCATGACGTCGATATTCCGTTGACCGGCGAACGCGGGTCACCCTATCCACGAAACCGGTTCGCGGGGCGGGCATTGCTCTTGCTCAACCCGGTTCGTCACAGTGGACAGCTAAGATCGCGCCGTGCGCTACGACCTCCTGAAGATCCTTCTGGTGGACGACAACCACTACATGCGGGTTCTCCTCGCCGAGATCCTGCGCGCGATCGGCGTGCACCACATCTACGAGGCGAACGACGGGGCCGAGGGCCTGCAGATGATGCGGGACTATCCCATCGACGTGGTGATGACCGACCTGTCGATGCAGCCGCTGGACGGCATCGACTTCGTCCGCCTGCTGCGCAACTCGCCGGACAGCCCGAACCAGATGGCGCCGGTCATCATGATCACCGGCCACTCGACCTTCGCCCGCGTGAACGAGGCGCGGGACGCCGGGGTGAGCGAGTTCCTGGCCAAGCCGTTGACCGCGCGGGGCGTCATCGAGCGGCTGCACCAGGCCGTCGAGCACCCGCGGTCCTTCGTGCGCACCGAAGACTACTTCGGACCGGACCGCCGCCGCCGCAACGATCCGAACTACCGCGGCCCTCGGCGGCGCAGCGGCGACAGCCAGAAGCAGGCGGGCTGACGCCTAGAGGCTGAGCGCGCAGCTCTCGCCGATGGTCGGCCGCGAGACCACGATCCGCGACAGGCCGGGGAACTTCACCCGCAGGCGTTCCGCGAAATAGAGGCAGATGTGCTCGAGGGTCGGCCGCTCCAGGCCGGGTTTCTCGTTCAGCAGGCCGTGGTCCAGCTCGCCCGCAACGCCCTTCAGCGCCGCCTCCAGATCGGCGAGGTCGGCGACCCAGCCCACGGGCTCCTGCGTCTGGCCGCGGACGGTGGCCTCCACCTTGAAGGAATGGCCGTGCAGGTTTTGGTAGGGCCGGTGTTCCGGACCCTGGGCGAAGTAGTGCGCCGCGTCGAACGTCGCGGCCTTGGTGATTTCGAACGTGGGTTGGTTCATCGCAAATCTAAGGGCCGCCGAAGCCTTGCAGGCTCTAGGCAATGCCGAGGTATTTGTGGGTTTGGACGCTTAAACGCCACCGGGGGTGTGTGAGGCAATAGGCGATCGCCGCTTCGGTGTTCGCGGCGCGGTCCGGCCCGTCCATCGGCTGCAGCAGGAAACGCTCGAAATCCAGGTGCTCGAAGCGCTCCGGGCGGGCCTTCTCCTGAGGGAAGACCAGCTTCAGCTCCTGGCCATGGGTCTGGACGACAGGCGCATCCGCCTTCGGGCTGACGCAGATCCAGTCGATGCCGGCCGGGACCGCCAGCGTGCCGTTAGTCTCCAGCGCGATGGAGAAGCCGCGCGCATGGAGCGCGTCGATCAGGGCCGCGTCGACCTGCAGCAGCGGCTCGCCGCCGGTCAGCACGACCAGCCGCTGGTCGGATCCGCCCGTCCAGGCGGCCTCGATGGCGCTGGCGAGCCCATCGGCGTCCACGAAGCGGCCCCCGCCCGGCCCGTCCATGCCCACGAAGTCGGTGTCGCAGAAAGTGCAGACGGCCTTGTCGCGGTCGCGCTCCAGTCCGCTCCAGAGGTTGCAGCCGGCGAAGCGGCAGAACACGGCTGGCCGGCCGGCCTGGCCGCCCTCGCCCTGAAGGGTCAGGAAGATCTCTTTGACCGCGTAGCTCATCGCACTTCGCCGGCCAACGCGGGCCGCCCGTCCGCGTCCCAGGCCTCATAGCCGCGCTGGCGCAGCTCGCAGGCCGGGCAGGTCCCGCAGCCGTAGCCCCAGGCATGCAAGGTCCCCCGCTCACCGAGATAGCAGGTGTGGCTCTCCTCCACGGTGAGCGCCACCAGCGGCTCGCCCCCCAGCCCCTTGGCCAGCGCCCAGGTCTGCGCCTTGGTGAGGCGCATCAGCGGGGTCTCGATGCGGAAGGATTGCTCCATGCCGAGATTCAGCGCGGTTTCCATCGCATCGATCGTGGCGCGTCGGCAGTCGGGGTAGCCGGAGAAGTCGGTCTCGCACATCCCGCCCACCAGCGCATTCAGGCCCCGCCGATCGGCGAGCGCCGCGGCATAGGTGAGGAACACAAGGTTCCGGCCGGGCACGAAGGTGGAGGGCAGGCCCTTCTCGGTGATCTCGATTGCACGGTCCGAAGTCATGGCGGTCTCGGCCAGGGCGCCGAAACTGGCGATGTCGATCATGTGGTCCTCGCCCAGGCGGGGCGCCCAGGCGGGAAACCCGCGCGCAATCCGCGTGCGCACCGCCTGGCGGGCCTGCAGCTCGACGGCATGGCGCTGGCCGTAGTCGAATCCCACGGTCTCGACCCGCGGGTAGCGGTCGAGGGCCCAGGCCAGGCAGGCGGTGGAATCCTGGCCGCCGGAAAAGAGGACGAGAGCGCCGTCGTGCATCGGCCCCATATGGGCGGAAAGCGCCTTTCAGGGAAGCGACGCTAGGGAAGCTTGGGTGTTCCGGGCGCCACACTGGCCGCCGCAATCCCTTAGCCGGCTTAGCTTCCGTTGACAGTCAGCGAACACGGGTGGACCGTGAACACGGCCGAATGGGGGGCGCGCCGCCTCCCCGTTCGGCTTGCGCTTTTGCGGCGTAACGGCGGACCACGGGCCAAAAAGAGCTCGGGACGCCCCTGGGAGGAACAATATGAAAGATACCCGCACTCTTCGGAGTTGGCTGGCTGTTGGCGTGTCCGCCACGGCCTTGACCGCGATCGCGATGCCCGCAATGGCCCAGACGGCCGGGGCGAACGTGATCGAAGAACTGGTCGTCACGGCGCAGAAGAAGGAGGAAGCCCTCCAGGACGTGCCGATCGCCGTCTCGGCGTTCGACCAGAACGCGCTTGAGAAATCCAAGATCGACGGCGGCCCGAACCTGGTGCTGGCCGTGCCGAACGTGAACTTCTCCAAGGGGAACTTCACCGGCTACAACTTCCAGATCCGCGGCATCGGCTCCAAGCTGGTGGCCGGCTCGGGTGACGCCGGCACCGGCATCCACCTGAACAACGCCCCGCTGATCGCCAACAACCTGTTCGAGACCGAGTTCTACGACGTCGAGCGGGTGGAAGTGCTGCGGGGCCCGCAGGGCACCCTCTACGGCCGGAACGCCACGGGCGGTGTGGTCAACCTGCTCACCGCCAAGCCGAAGGACATCTTCGAGGGCAACCTCCGGGCCGAGTACGGCAACTACAACACCATGAAGGCGCGGGGGATGATCAACATCCCGCTCGGCGAGACGCTCGCCGCGCGCTTCGCGGGCTCCTACCTGAAGCGGGACGGCTTCGGCGAGAACCTGGTCACCGGCAACGACGCCGACGACCGCGACCTCTATGGCGTCCGCGCCACGATCGCCTTCAATCCCAGCGACCGTTTCCGGGCCTGGGCGATGTGGGATCACTTCGAGGAAGACGACAACCGCTCGCGGATCGGCAAGCAGTTCTGCACCAAGGACAACGGCCCGGCGAATGTCGGCGGCCTGGGCTATTCGACCGCCGCCGGCGGCCTGATCGGCCAGATCCAGCGCGGGTTGTTCAGCCAGGGCTGTTCGGCCACCTCGCTTTACGATCCCAGCGCGCTCGGCACCGTGAACTCTCAAGCCACGCTGGGCGGTCTCTTCGGCGCCCTGGGCGGATTCCAGACGGGCGACGCCTATGCCGGCAAGATGCAGACCCCGAACATCCGGGACATCGAGTCGACGTTCGACCCGATCTACAAGTCGAAGACCGACATCTACGAGTTCAACGCCGCCTTCGACGTCACCGAGAACCTGACGCTGAACTGGCTGTCGGCCTACACCTTCTACAAGCTCTACACGCGGCAGGACTACAACCGCTACACGCCGAGCACGAGCTTCAACACCACGCCGAACCCGGTGAACGCGTTCGCGGCGGTGCCGAACTATGCCGCCATCTACGCCAGCCTGTTCCCGGGCGGCAGGATCAACGATCCGCAGAACGGGGCGTTCAACCGGTTCACCACCAGCGACATCTCCTCGGCCTATACCGAGCAGTGGAGCCACGAGATCCGGCTCCAGTCGAACTTCGACGGGCCGTTCAATTACAACATCGGCGGCATCTTCTCGCGCTATCAGGCGACCGGCGACTACTACGTGATGTTCAACACGGGGACCGGCTACTACCAGATCAACAACCTGCTCACGACCGGCAACGCCAACTGCGCGGGCGCGGCTCCCTGCGTGGCGATCGATCCAAACGCCGATCCGAACCGCAGCGGTCACAACTACTACGACAGCTACGGCCCCTACGACCTGACGTCCTACGCCGCGTTCGGCGAGTTCTACTGGCAGATGTCCGACAACTTCAAATGGACGCTCGGCCTCCGCTACACGGTGGACAGCAAGGAAGTCGAGAACCACTCGGTCGTGCTGGGCACCCCCGGCCTGGGCATCGGCGGCCCGCTTCCCGGCGCGCCGGCGATCCTGAAGACCAAATTCAAGGAGCCGACGGGTCGCTTCGGCTTCGACTGGAAGCCGGACCTGGGCTTCACGGACGAGACCCTGGTCTATGCGTTCTATTCGCGAGGCTATAAGGCCGGCGGCCTGAACACCCCGCCGAGCCCCGGCATCGGCGTCGTGCCCGTGCCGGCCACCTTCGAGCCGGAGTTCATCAACTCCTACGAAATCGGCACGAAGAACACGCTGCTCAACGGCACAATGCAGCTGAACCTGACCGGCTTCTACTATGACTACAAAGGCTATCAGGTCTCCAAGATCGTGAACCGCGCCTCGACCAACGAGAACATCGACGCCGAAGTGATGGGCGCCGAGTTCGAGTCGATCTGGCAGCCGATCGAAGGCCTGCGCCTGAATGCGGCGATCGGTTACCTCGACACCAAGATCAAGAACGCGACCTCGATCGACACCTTCAACCGGACCCAAGGCAACGCGGGCCTGACGGTGGTGAAGTCGAGTGCGGCCTCGAACTGCGTGGTGTCGACGGCAGCCGCGGCCACGGCCCTGGCCATCTCGAACGGCCAGGTTCCGGGCTTCACACCCAATCCGTTCAACCTGCTCGGCGTCTGCACCCTGGCCTCGGCCGCGGGGGCGGGCACCAACATCAACGGCACGGGCGCGATCGCCGCTGGCACCAACGCCTTCGGCGGCCTGGTCTCGGAAGGCGTCACGGTCGACCTCGACGGCAATAGCCTGCCGAACGCGCCGCATTGGACCATCTCGCTGGGCGCCCAGTACACCTGGACCGTCGGCGACTGGGACGCGACGCTGCGCGGCGACTACTACAAGCAGACCAAGACCTATGCCCGGATCTACAACTCCACGGCGGACCGGATCAAAGCCTGGGACAACGTCAACCTGACCCTGACGGTCGAGAACCGGGACCTGGGCGTCGAGTTGGCCGGCTTCGTCAAGAACGCCACCAACGAAAAGGCGATCACCGACTTCTACCTCACCGACGACAGCTCCGGCCTGTTCCGGAACGTCTTCTATACCGAGCCGCGCACCTACGGCGTCTCGGTGACCAAGCGCTGGTAGCACCCAGCCCTTCCAGGGGAAGCCTTCGGGGGCGGCGGAGCAATCCGCCGCCCCTTTTTCGTGTCCCGACGGTCACAGCGCCGCAACGGACAGCGGGGAGCAGGGCCGCCCCGGCTCCGATTCATGCTTTTTTGACCGAACGGTATGCATCGAACACGTTGGGTCGCCGCATCAGTCCCTGAGCAGAGACGGAATTCGTCGACCGCCGTTCTATTTTGCACGAAGGATTCGAAAATGCGGTCTTTTCGCCACACTATGAAAAAAGCGGCGTCTTAGCGGCGTAAGTTATCGCCGTACAGTTGACGGACCGCCCCGGACGCATTGAGGGTCCGCGGCCCGGACGCCTCCCCGCGTCCGCTCCAACAATATCAAAACACGAGACCGGTCGGCGTCCCCGTCCGCGCCTCGGGAGGATCTCATGGCTCGCAAAATCGCGCCCGCGCGCGCACTTCTGGCTGCCGGCGTCTCGTTCGTCGCCCTCGCCGCCGTCGCCCAACCCGCCCTGGCCCAGGCCGCCGCCGATGAAGGCGCGACCCTCGAGGAACTGGTGGTTACCGCCGAAAAGCGCGAGCAGTCCCTGCAGGACGTGCCGGTCGCCGTTTCGGCCTTTACGTCCGAGAAGCGTGACATCGCCGGCATCACCGGCATCCAGGACTTCGTGAACTTCACGCCCGGCATGAACTATTCCGGCACCGACCGCGTCAGCCTGCGGGGCGCCGGCCGCAACACCTTCTACATCGGCAACGACCCGGGCGTGGCGTCCTATTCGGACGGCTTCTACTCGGCCTCGTCGTCCGAGCTGTTCAAGACCCCGCTGTTCATCGAGCGGACGGAAATCCTGCGGGGTCCGCAGGGCACCCTGTACGGCCGTAACGCCATCGGCGGCGCGATCAACCAGATCTCCAAGCGCCCGGCCCAGGAGTTCGGCGGCGAGATCCGCGCGTCCTACGGCAACTATGACCGCACCCGGATCGAAGGCGTCGTCTCGCTGCCGGTGGCCGAGAACCTGCGCTTCAAGGTCGGCGGCAGCCAGGACCATCAGCGCGAAGGCTTCATCAAGAACATCGGCACGGCCAACGAAGGCGCGAAGATCAAGCGGACCTACTTCGAGTTCCAGCTTGAAGCCGAGCCCACCGAGAAGCTGTCGATCTTCGCCCGCTACAACCGCTCGAACTGGGACGACACCCTGGGCGTCGGCGACCGCCTGTCGAACCTGGTCACGCCGTACGACACCACCCGCGTGTTCGGCCTGATCGGCCAGCTGCAGGTGAACCCGCAATTCGGCTACACGACCCCGAACCCGGGCGTCGAAGACCCCTACGTCCAGAACACCAACACGAACGGCTATGGCCAGCTGCGGGGCAACCACGTCCTGACGACGACGGTCAGCTACGACCTGGGCTTTGCGTCGCTGAAGTACATCGGCGGCTTCCAGCAGTACAACTACCAGACCGGCGGCGACTACGACGGCACCAGCCGGACCACGCCGATCGTCGGCGTCCTGGCGGTGCCGTACTTCCCGACCCAGACCACCGATTTCGACGAGCACAAGCGCTACTACTCGAACGAGATCAACCTGACCTCGAACGGCGACGGGCCGTTCCGCTGGATCCTCGGCGTCTATCAGTACGAGGAAGAGTACCGCCAGCGCATCCAGCTCGGGAATCCGAACCAAGCCTCGCTGGCCAACCCGCTGACCCTGGCCGGGACGCCGGCGGCTCCGAACCCGCTGCGCAACTTCGCCGACACGCAAGCCACTCTGGACTCCAAGGCCTACGCGGTCTTCGGCCAGGCCACCTACGAGCTCAACGACCAGTTCGCGGTCACCGCCGGCATCCGCTACACCAAGGACAAGAAGGAAGGCACCGAGTTCCAGCGGCTGATCATCCAGTCGCCGGCGATCGCGGGCGGCGCCGTCGCGTTCGACGTGTCCTCGGACATGGATCCGACCACCCCGGGCGTGCAGAACTTCCGGTCGCTGAAGAACAGCTGGGACGCCGTCACCGGCGTGCTGAACCTGGATTGGACTCCGGACACCGACACCCTCGGCTACGCCAAGTACAGCCGCGGCTACAAGTCGGGCGGCTTCCTGCTGGGCACCCTGTCCTCGCAGCCTGAAGCCAAGCAAGAGCAGGTCGACGCCTTCGAGATCGGCCTGAAGAAGACCATCGCGCGCCGGTTCCAGATCAACGCGGCCGCCTTCTACAACGACTACAAGGACCTGCAGCTCAACCTGTCGCAGCTGAACGCGGCCGGTACGGCGGCGGCGAATAACTTCGTCAACGTCGACGCCGAGGCCTACGGCCTGGAGCTGGAAGCCATCTGGCGGCCGATCAACAACCTCGATCTGTCGGCCAGCTACGGCTACCTGCACACCAAGATCACCAAGGGCTGCTGCTTCTACGACCCGGCGGACCCGGGCGCTCTGGACCCGAACGCCACCCCTTCGGGCGGCGTGGTGGTCTCGAACGGCACCCGTCTGGCGTTCCAGACCCTGAAGGGCTCCAAGATCTACCAGTCGCCGGAGAACAAGTTCGCCGGCAACGCGAACTACACCTTCGACTTCGAGCCGGGTTCGCTGATCCTGTCGGCGACCTACACCTGGACCGACGAGACCTTCTACCAACCGTTCAAGAGCGCGGCGAACAAGGTGAAGGCCTACGACGTCACCGATTTCCGGGTGCTGTGGAACGACATCGACAATCGCTACACGCTCATCGGCTACGTGAAGAACGCCTTTGACAACAAGGGCTTCACGTCGAACGGCTCGACGACGCCGACCGCGATCTTCGACAGCCCGAACCCGGGCACGACGTCGATCGTCCAGACCCGCACCGCGATCACGCGCGGCCTGATCCAGCCGCGCACCTACGGCGTGGAGCTGCAGTACCGCTTCTAGTTAAGGCGCGTTTCCTCCCATTTTACGTGCCCACTTGGGGCGGCGGACTTCGGTCCGCCGCCCTTTTTCTTTGCCGCCAAGGCGGACCGGACAGACGCGGCCACGCGCCGCCTTTTGACGCACCGGGCGAGAATCCCCGGCCGGCTGCTCCGGGATTTAACCTCTGCGCAAGTGCTCGCCCCACAGAATGGGTACCTAAAGGTTCCTCGTTTCCCGGCGGCCCATGTCCCTGCCCGAGTTCTTCTTCGACCGCGTCACGGCCGACATCCGCCAGCAGATGGACGGCATGCTCGCCATGACCGATCAGCTGGCGCGGCAACGCCTGACGCCGGACGGGGAAGCGTGCGTGGCCAGCGTGGCCGAGGCGGCGGAGAGCGTGCGGCGGATGCTGGACACCGCGCTGGACCTGAAATCCGTGTCCGACGGTGTGCGCATCGACGCAGAACCCATCCGCCTTCGCGAACTGATGGACGAGATCGAGGCGCGCTGGCAGTCCCGCGCCGGCGCGGCCGGCATCACGCTCCTGGTCTCCTATGACGGCGATCCGGAAGCGGCGGCCATGGGCGACCGCAAGCGCCTTCTGCAGATCTTCGACGGCTTCATCGGCGAGGCCGTGGGCGCACAGGCGCGCGGCGCGGTCGAGGCCGGCCTCTTTGCCCATTCCGGCCCCGATGGCGTACGGCTGGAGGGCCGCGTGCGCGGCCCCCGCGACTCCGGCTGGGACGAGAAGGACCCGGAGGCCCGCATCCGCGCCATCGAGGCCCGCCTGGGCCTGGAAGTGGCCCTGGGCGCCATGCTGGCGCGCCGTCTGCTCAAGACCCTGAACGGCGAACTGCGGAAGGAAGCCAATGCCGGCGCCTCCGACACCGCCACCTTCGAGCTCCAGCTCGCGCCGATCCCCGAGACCGTGGAGGAGCCTGCCGAAGAGGCCGGCCGCGCTGCGCACATCCTGGTGGTCGACGACAACGCCACGAACCGCATGGTGGCGCAGTCGCTCGTCGAGATGTTCGAGTGCACCAGCGAGTCCGCCGAAGACGGCGAGGAGGCGGTCGAAGCCGCGCGCACGGGCCGGTTCGACCTCATCCTGATGGACATCAAGATGCCGCGGATGGACGGGATCGCCGCCACCCGCGCGATCCGCGCGATCCCGGGGCCCGTGGGCGTGGTGCCGATCATCGCCCTGACCGCCAACGCCGATCCGGACGACGCGGAGGCCTATCTGGCCGCCGGGATGAACGGTGTCGTCGAGAAGCCGATGAAGCCCGAGCACCTTCTGGCGGCCCTGCAGCAGGCGCTGGATCCGACCCGCAACGCTGCCGCAGCCTAGACCCGGTTTCACCTGCAACTTTCTTGCGCCGAGGGGGCCTATTGCGCCCTTGGCTGCAATCCCTTAGGTCGCGAGCTCCTGTTTTGGGGGAGTTTTATGTCCGAAGCGACGACGGGCCCCGCGCCCTCGCTGGACGCGGTTCGCCAGCGCATCGACACGCTGGACACCGAACTCCTGCGCCTCATCGACGAGCGCGCCTCGCTGGCGCGGGTGGTGGCCGCCGCCAAGCGCGCGGCGGGCGACGGCGACAAGTTCGCCCTGCGCCCCGCCCGTGAAGCCGCCATCCTGCGACGCCTGATCGCCGCCGAGCGGTCGGCCGCCGGCCCGAGCCTGGTCGTGCGGATCTGGCGCGAGATGATCGGCGACAGCCTATCGGTACAGGGCCCGTTCCACCTCAACGCCTGGGGCGGGAAAGATCCCGGCCACGTGGTCGAACTGGCGCGCCATCGCTTTGGCGCGGCGCCGCCGCTGCGCCAGTTCGCGAAGGCGGAAGACGCCATCGCCGCGGCCCGCACGCCCGGCGGGGTGGCGGTCTGCGCCCTCGTCCCAGACAGCGCCTGGTGGGGCCGCCTGCTCGCCGAACCGCAGCTCAAGGTGTTCGCCGCCCTGCCCTGCCTCGCCGCGTGGGGCCCGATGTCGGCCCTGGCCATGGCGGCCGTGGACGTCGAGCCCACCGGCGACGACCGCACCTTCTGGGTCACCGACGCCCCCGGGCCCGCCGCGGCCGTGGAGGAGGCGCTGGGCCGCGATGGCGTCGCCGGCGAATTGGTCGCCGAGGCGGGCGGGCTGAAGCTGTTCATGCTGGCCGGCTTCTACCAGCGCGAGGACGAGCGCCTGGCGCGGGCGCCCGGCCGGCTGAGCGGCGTGATCGGGGCTGCGCCGGCTCCGCTGGACGTGTAAGACGACGCCTCCGCCGCAACGCTTCCGCTCGCTCCTGGCCCAGCCCCGCATGCCTGACACCGTAGATCCCGTGAACCGCGCCCGCGCGGCCAAGCCGCTCCCCAAGCCCGGGATCATGGACATCCACGCCTATGTGCCCGGCAAGGCGCAGGCGGACGGGGTCGAGAACCCGATCAAGCTGTCCGCCAACGAGAACATCCTGGGCGCCAGCCCGAAGGCGCGCGAGGCCTTCGTCGGCGCGGCCGACGAACTGCAGGTCTATCCCGACAGCCGCACCACCATCCTACGCACCGCCATCGCCGAGCGGTTCCGGCTGGAGCCGGAGCGGCTGATCTTCGGCTGCGGGTCGGACGAGGTGTTCGCCCTGCTGAACCAGACCTTCCTCGAGCCCGGCGACAACATCGTGCAGGGCGAGTACGGCTTCGCCGCCTTCGCCATCGGCGCCCGCGCCTGCCAGGCCGACGTGAAGCTGGCCAAGGAGCCCGGCTACCGGATCGACGTCGACGAGATGCTGAAGGTCGTCGACGAGCGCACGCGGCTGATCTTCCTGGCCAATCCCGGCAACCCCACCGGCACCTGGATCCCGTTCTCCGAGGTGCTGCGCCTGCACGCCGCGCTGCCGCCCAGCGTGGTGCTGGTGCTGGACGGCGCCTACAGCGAGTTCGCCACCGACCCGGCGTTCCAGGACGGCCTGGATTTCGCGCGGGGGACGGACAACGTCGTGGTCACCCACACCTTCTCCAAGCTGCATGGCCTCGCCGCCCTCAGGGTGGGCTGGGGCTATGCGCCGGCCGAGATCGCGGCGGCGGTGGACCGTATCCGCCTGCCGTTCAACACCTCGATCGCTGGTCAGCGCGCCGCCGTTGCGGCGCTGGCGGACGAGGATTTCCAGGCCCGTTCAATCGCCCACGTCGAGCAGTGGCGCCCCTGGCTGGCCCAGCAGATCGGCGGGCTGGGACTGGAGATCGTCGGGCCCTCGGCCACCAACTTCGTGCTGATCGGCTTTCCCAAGACGGGCAAGACCGCGGCCGCGGCCGACGAATTCCTCAGCGCCCGCGGCCTGTTGACTCGCCGGGTGCTGAACTACGGCCTGCCCGACCACTTGCGGCTCACCATTGGCCTCGAAGAGCACAACCGCGCCGTGGTCGAAGCCCTGGCCGCGTTCATGAAGGCCTGACGATGGGCGAGCCCGTGTACGCGAAGATGGCCGTGGTCGGCTGCGGCCTGATCGGATCGTCGGTGATCCGGGCGGCGCGCGAGGCGGGCGTCGTCGGCGAGATCGCGGTCGCGGAGACCTCGGCGCCGGCGCGCGAGCGGATTGTGGCCCTGGGCCTGGCCGACGCCGTGTTCGGCGACGCGGTCGAGGCGGTGCGGGACGCCGACCTGGTGGTCTTCGCCGTGCCGGTGATGTCCATGGCCGCCGCCGCCAAGGCTGCCGCACCGGGACTGAAGGCCGGCGCCACGGTGACCGACGTGGGCTCGGTGAAGGAGCACGTGGCCGACGCCCTGACGGCGGCCCTGCCGGACAGCGTCTTCGTGGTGCCCGGCCACCCCATCGCCGGGACCGAGCAGTCGGGGCCGGACGCCGGCTTCGCCGAGCTGTTTCAGAACCGCTGGACCATCCTGACGCCCCAGGCCCGGGAGGACGAACCCTATCGGGACGCGGTGGCCAGGCTCGCCCGGTTCTGGACCGCGCTGGGGGCTCGGGTCGAGGAGATGGACCCCAAGCACCACGACCTGGTCCTGGCCATCACCAGCCACCTGCCCCACCTGATCGCCTACAACATCGTGGGCACCGCCGCCGACCTCGAGGGCGTGGCCGAGGCGGAGGTGATGAAGTATTCCGCCGGCGGCTTCCGCGACTTCACCCGGATCGCCGCCTCGGACCCCACCATGTGGCGCGACGTGTTCCTGACCAACAAGGACGCCGTGCTGGAGGTCCTGGGCCGGTTCACCGAGGACCTGCAGGCGCTCAGCCGGGCCATCCGCTGGGGCGAGGGCGACAAGCTGTTCGACCTGTTCAGCCGCACCCGGGAGATCCGCCGCGGCATCGTGGCCATGGGCCAGGAAAGCGCCGAGCCCAACTTCGGCCGCGACCGCGGCAAGCATTGAACGGCCACAATCGCGCAATACGCGGGTAATGTCGGCGAGCTCAACTCGCCCTCCAATTTTCGGAGAGAGACGACCCGATGCGCAAGCTTGTTTTCGCCGCCGCCGCTGCCGCCACGCTGGCCAGCGCAGGCGCCGCCTTCGCCCAGATGCCGGCCCCCGCCGACATCATCAAGAACTGGGACAAGAACGGCGACGGGGCCGTCGACAAGGCGGAATGGACCGCCGCCGGCCGGCCGGCCGAGCGGTTCGACGCGATCGACGCCAACAAGGACGGCAAGGTTACCGCCGCCGAGCTGGACGCCGCCATGGCGGCCATGCGGCAGCGCGGGGGCTGAGCCCTGAGGAGGCCGGGTTGACCGGCCTTCTTTTTGGCCTGATATTCACCCTTAGAGGTGAATATGTTGGACGAGACGCTGATCGCCATCGCCGACCCCACCCGTCGGGCCATCCTGAGCCGGCTGGCTGAGGGGGAGGCCCGGGTCACGGACGTGGCGCGGCCGTTCGCGATCTCGCTGAACTCGGTCTCGAAACACATTCGCATGCTGGAGCGGGCGAAGCTGGTCCGGCGGCGGATCGAGGGGCGGGAGCACTTCCTGGCCCTGACGCCGGCGCCCCTGGACGAGGCCGCCGACTGGATCGCGGAGCAGAAGACGCTGTGGGCCTGGCGCCTCGGCGAACTGGAGAAGGCGCTGAAAGATGGCTGAGCTGACCGTCACCCACCGCTACCCTTTCCCGGCCGAGAAGGTGTTCGACGCCTGGCTGGACCCGAAGGTCGCGTCGCGCTTCCTCTTCACGGCGCCGGGCGGGCAGATCGTCCGCTGCGATATCGAGGCCCGGACCGACGGCCGCTTCACCATCGTCGACCGGCGCGAGGACGGCGACATCGAGCATGTGGGCGCCTACCTGGAGATCGACCGGCCGCGCCGGCTGGTCTTCACGTTCGCCGTGCCGCAGTTCGACCCCACGGAGACAACGGTGACGGTGGAGATCGCCCCCGACGGCGACGGCTGCCGCCTGACGCTCACCCACACCGATGTGCCGCCCGAATGGGTCGAGCAGGACCGCGAGGGCTGGACGATGATCCTGAGCGCGCTGGAGGCGGCGGCGAGCTAGCGGGCCTTCAGCCCCTCGCCCCACCAGCCGGCCTCACCGCGGGCGCAGGCGGCGACATCGTCCATGATCTGGCCCTGGCCGACGCCCTCCAGAGCCATGTCGATCAGGGGCTTGCCGTCGATGCTGATCAACGCGGTCTTGGCCCGCCGCAGGGCGAACTGGGCCTGGCTGTCGAGGCTCTGTTCCGAGAACATGACCTCGTCGTCGTAACCCGGCTTGAACTCGAAGCTGTACTTGTCGGTCTCGAACCGCCCCTTGCGGCCACGCTTGAAGGCTTTGTCACCGAGGACGCTGAAGCCAATCTGTCCGCCGCCGGCGAGCAGGGCGAAGGTGTACTTGTCGTCCACAGCGACCAGCGCGGTGCAGATCCCGTTCTCGTTGTCCGCCATCATGCGCCAGAGCCCGTCCTTGTGCTCGGCCACCGCCGGCTCGGCCCCGGCGCCCTTGCCCCACCAGCCGCTCTCGCCCTTGGAGCAGGCGGTCACGCCGTCCAGGGCGGATTCGAAGCCGGTGCCCTCGAAGGTCATCGACGCGACCATGCGGCCGTCGGTCAGGACGCGGACCTGCCGGGCCAGGCGCAGGGCGGCCAGGGCCCGGGCGTCCAGATCGCCCTTGTAGTAGAGGGTGGTGGCGTCCTCGCCGTAGCTGGGCTCGAAGTCGACGCCATAGGCCTCGGTCTCGATCCGCCCCGTCTTGCCGCGCGGAAGGGCCGTGCGGCTGAAGAGGCCGAAGGTGACGTTCCCGTCCACCGCGCGCAGCAGGAAGACCGAGCCGCCCTGGAGCGTCATGCTGGCGGCGCAGGCGCCGCGATCGACGTCGATACCCCAGTAGCCCTCCTTGTTCAGCACCGCGTCCTCCGGCGCGGCATGAGCGGGGCCGCCGGCGACCAGAACGGCCGCGGCCAGGGCGATGAGCCGACGCAATTTCACGATCAATCCTTCCTCCGACGGAGCGCGGAGGATGAAATGCAACCGTGAATGTTCCCCTACTCGGGCTTCGCCTTGAGGAAGCTCTCCACCTGTTCGATAGCCTCCACGAGCGACACCCGTTGCAGTTCCACGCCGGGCGGCAGCCCCGAGAAGAGGCGGGTCGGGGCGGCGGCGTCGAGCATGACGAAGACGCCGCGGTCGTCGGCCCGGCGGATCAGGCGGCCGAAGGCCTGGGCGATGCGGCCCCGGGCGATGGCGTCGTCGTAGGTCTTGTTGCCGAAACGGGCTCTACGGGCCTTGTGCAGGATGTCCGGGCGCGGCCAGGGGATGCGGTCGAAGACCAAGAGGCGCAGGGACCGGCCGGGCACGTCCACCCCGTCGCGCACCGCATCGGTGCCGAGGAGACAGGCGTCCTGCTCGGCGCGGAAGATGTCGACCAGGGCGCCGACCTCCAGCGGGTCCACGTGCTGGGCGTAGAGGGCCAGGCCCTTGTCGGCCAGGGGCGCGGCGATCCGCTCGTGCACCGCCTTCAGCCGCCGGATGGCCGTGAAGAGGCCCAGGCCCCCGCCCCCGGCGGCCAGGAACAGCTCGCGCATGGCGGCGGCCACCTGGCGGGCGTCGTCCTTGCTGACGTCGGTGACCACAAGGGCCCGGGCGTTGGCGGCATAGTCGAAGGGCGAGCTGAGCTTCAGCGTCTTGGGCCGGTCGGGCAGGCGCGCGGCGCCCGTGCGCATCTCGGCCAGGGCGAAGGGATCGTCCAGGGTCGGGTCGGCCAGGGTGGCGGAGGTGACCAGCACCCCGTGGGCCGGGGCGATGACCGCGTTGGTCAGGGGCTCGGTCGGGTCCACCCAGTGGCGGCGGCAGGCGGCGTCGACCACGCGGCCATAGAGGAACGTGCCGTCGAACCAGTCCACGAAGTCGGGGTCGTCCTCGGCGTCCTCGTCGATGGCGCGCAGCATGGAGCGCCAGGCCGGCAGGGTCATGCGCGCGCGGCGATCCAGCCCCCTCAAAGCCCCTTCCATACGCGCCCGCTCGGAGCCGGACAGGGTCTCGGCCTCCTGGTCCATGACGTCCTCCAGGGCCCGGGCCAGGGCCAGGAGCGGCGCCTCCAGGCGAGAGAGGGCCACGGCGGCGTCCCGGGCGGTGGCGCGGACGAGGTCCAGGGCCGGGCGGGCGGCGCATTCCATGCCCACCTCCGACGGCTGGGACCGGGCGCGCAGCTGCTCCAGCACCGCGACGATGAAGTGCTCGATCGGGCCGATCGGATTGACCTCGCCATTGGGGCTGGCGATGCGGCCGCTCCAGCCCTCGCCCGGCAGGGCGGACGCGCCGCGGATCGCCTCGTCCAGGGCGGCCCGCGCCTCCTCCCGATCGCCCAGCATGTCGAGCAGCCGGGCTTCCAGGCCGCGACCACGTCTTCCACGACCTTCCGGGCCGCGGATCCAGCGGCGCAGCTCGGCCGCCTCGGCGCCGGACAGGGCCGCGGAGAAGGCGCTGTCGGCGGCGTCGAACAGGTGGTGGCCCTCGTCGAAGACGATGCGGCGAAGCTGGGTGGTCTCGGTGTCGCCCTTGCTGCCGCGTGCGGCCCGGGCGCCGTCGAAGGCCGCCTGGGTCATGACCAGGGCGTGATTGGCGATGACGATGTCGGCCCGCCGCGAACCGCGGATCGCCTTCTCCACGAAGCAGGCGCGGTAGTGCTGGCAGCCGGCGTGGACGCATTCGCCGCGCCGGTCGACGAGGTTGGCGGCGCTGGCCTGGGCCGCGGGCGGCACGGCGAACAGGCCGGGCAGCCAGGCGGGGAAGTCGCCGCCGGTCATGTCGCCGTCACGGGTGGCCCGCGCCCAGCGGGCGGTCAGGGCCATGCCGACCAGGTCCGACCCGCCGAGCTGGGCGGCGTTGGCCTGTTCCTGGAAGTTCAGCAGGCAGAGGTAGTTCTCGCGCCCCTTGCGCACCACGGCCTTCTTCTGGCGCACCTTCTCGTCCGGCCAGATGGCCCGGCTCTCGCGCTCGATCTGGCGCTGGAGGGCGCGGGTGTAGGTGGAGACCCACACGGCGGGGCCGTTGGCCTCGGCCCACAGGGAGGCCGGCGCCAGGTAGCCCAGGGTCTTGCCGACCCCGGTGCCCGCCTCGGCCAGCATCATGTTGGGCTCGCCCTCGCGGTCGCGCGGCTGGAAGGCGTGGGCGGCCTCGGCGGCGTAGTCGGCCTGGGCGGGGCGCGCCTCGTCGAGGCCGGCGCTCTGCAGCAGGGACCGCAGCCGCGCGGCGGCGTCGGCGGCGAGGATGGGCTTGGACCCCGGCTCGCCGGGCGGAGCCTCGGCCTCCCACTCGGGGATGCGCATCCAGACGTCGAGGCCGGACGAGCGGAACTGGTTGCCGGCCGGCGCCGAGCGCAGGGCGCCCAGCACCGCCGAGCCCCAGGGCCAGCCGGCCCGCGCCAGGGTCTCGGCCACCGCCAGCGCCTCCTCGCGGGAGGGCTGGGGCGCGGCGGCGAGGTCGGCGAGCAGGGCGTGGACCGCCTGTTGCAGGCTGGCCGCCTGTTGCTCCGGCCCCTTGGGCTCCGGCAGGCCCAGGGCCTGGGCGAGGCCCGCCGCGGAGGGGGCGGTGAACTGGGCCGGGCGGACGAAGGCGAAGAGCTCGAGGGCGTCGAAGATGCGCGGGCTGCGCGGCGGGGCGTGCAGGCCCAGGCGCCGGGCGGTCATGGCCGCGTGGGCGAGGAGCACCGGGGCGGATTCGAAGAGGTCGCGGGCGTCGGGGGGTCTTAGGGGTTGGGCGTCCCCGGCGGGCGTGCAGACGGCGCAGCGAGGCCCGGGGAGGACGACGAGGGCCGGGGCGAGCTGCAGCTGAGTCGGGAGGGCGGACACCGTGCGGAGGTTAGGCCGGGCGGGGGATGAACGGAAGGGGAACTGCGGGTGGTGGATGAAGAACAGCCCCCAACGCAACGCTTCTCTCGGGCCTTATTGACGGAGGAGCGAGCGGCTGAACTGGCGGCGCTCTCAGCGCCCCCGACGCGCCGAAGACTAAGTGGAAGTGCGCTCCCCGCGTCGGAGCTGTGCCTGGTCGGCGGAGACCGACGGCCCATGAGGGCCGACCGGAGTGACGGAGGCTGCATTATTCCTGAGTCTGAAACGGGCGTAGGAGGCCAGGTCACTAGGCGGGGACACCCAGCAGCGCAGGCGCTTAACGCTTCGGTAACCGCGTTTGGCGGACATCTCCGCTTCCAGTAGAGCGGGCGGGGGATGGGTCATGATCGTCAGGTATGCGGCAGGGATGCTGGCGGCGGCGGGCATCGCCTTGTCGGCGACCTCGGCCGATGCGGCCCTGGTGTTCGTCGGCAGCTGGGAGGTCGACGACGGCCCCGCGTGGCTCGATGCCGAAGAACATGGCCCCCTCGCCTACACCGCCCAGGAAGCCGCCGCCCTGCTCTATGGCGGGACAGCCGCGGACTACGTCATCTCCACGGCCGGCGACAACGCGAGCGAGATCGACGGCCAGGCCTGGTACTCGGTGCTCGGCATCGGGGTCGGGATCTTCGCCCAGGACTACAGCGCCAAGCACCTCGGGCTCTATTACGGTCCCTCCAGCGCCCATGGCGGCGGCGTCTTCGGGCCCGTCTCGGCCTATGTGAACGACTGGGCCGTCGGCTCCCGGTACACGAACTATGCCTTCCGCGAGTCGGACGTGACCTCCGGCACGCCGGAGCCCGGGACCTGGGCCCTGCTGATCCTGGGATTCGGCCTCGCGGGCGCGGGCCTGCGCCAGCGCCGCGCCGCCGCGGTCTGACCGCCAGCCCGACGCGGGGCCGCTAGGCCTCCAGCTCGATGTCCCAGTAGAGGTAGTCCAGCCAGCTTTCGTGCAGGTGGTG
The DNA here is from genome assembly GCF_001824475.1 of Phenylobacterium sp. RIFCSPHIGHO2_01_FULL_69_31. GTDB lineage: Bacteria > Pseudomonadota > Alphaproteobacteria > Caulobacterales > Caulobacteraceae > Phenylobacterium. Next base: position 101,866 of record NZ_MHXN01000046.1, read on the forward strand.
CGGCGGGAAGCGCCGGCCGCGCTCCTGCAGCTCGAAGGCCGAGGGGCGGCGGGGCTTCAGGCGCGGATGCATGTGCGCCTCGTGCGGCGTGCGCCCGCCCTTCATCAAATTGCAGCGCGCGCAGGCGGTGACGATGTTCTCCCACGTGGTGCGCCCGCCGCGCGAGCGCGGGATCACGTGGTCGAAGGTCAGGTCCTCGCCCCGGGTGCAGTATTGGCAGGTGAAGCTGTCGCGCAGGAACAGGTTGAAGCGGGTGAAGGCCGGGGGCCGGTCCTGGGCCACGTAGCTCTTGAGCGAGACCACGCTGGGCAGCTTCATCGCGAAGGAGGGGGAGTGGACTTCCTGGTCGTAGGTGGAGACCACGTCCACGCGGTCGAGGAAGACCGCCTTGATCACTTCCTGCCACGGCCAGAGCGACAGGGGATAGTAGGAGAGTGGCCGGAAGTCTGCGTTCAGGACGAGACACGGCCATCCGGAAGGCGCGGCCTTAAGCACCTGCATGGCAGGGCCTCCGGGGATGCCTGATGGCGTCTATGACGGTCGACGTGGGACTGAAGACACACCCCCAACTGCGGAAATCGACGTTGCAGGGGAAAAATATAGGCCCGATTCGGAGACAACTCTACGACGGGAAGCGTGGCGCGGCGGTCTGCCTCGCCCGGGTGTTCCGCGGGCGAGGCTTCAGGCGCCTTGCATGGATCAGGCGCCCAGGACAGCGGTTGCGCCGGCGACGGTCAGGGTAAGGCCCACCACCGCGAAGGACACGACCACATCGAGCATCCGGTTCATCAGGATCGACATTTCAGATCTCCATTCTCTTTGTGCTTCAGGCCCGGCTACCCGGGCCCGGTCCGATCTGGACGGTGATTAGATAGCACGATCTAAACGCTGCCTAGATCGTTTATTTTGCCGATCAGGAATGCGATTTCGCATAGCTGGTCGGCAGGCGTGACAAACGAAAAGGGGCCCTCGCGGGCCTCTCCTCGGTCCTGCCGTGGCGGGGACGTCAGATCCCGAGGCCCGCCGTCGAGAGGCCCGCGAAGAGGCCGAGGGCCAGCAGGAAGACCGGGGCGATCCGGTGGAAACCGCGTTCGAAGCGCGAGAGAGTCATGACACACACCTTGAGTTTTTCAGTTCCAGGGAGCCCCGGGGGAGCGGGGCCGTCCGTTTGGACGACGATGAATTAGCACGATCTGAACAGTGCCTAGATCAGCGATTTCACCGGACCGTTATGCGTTTGTGCACGGCGTTCGGATGCGCCTTGCGGTCGGATGCCCACGAAAAAGGGGCCCTCGATGGGGCCCCTCCGTCAGCTTCGACGTTTCTGAGCGGGGAGGCTCAGGCGCCCAGGCCCGCCGTCGCGACGGCCGCGGTGAGGCCGAGGAACAGGAGGAACGCCGGGGTCGCACGGTCGAAGAAGCGTTCGAACTTTGCGAGAGACATGACACACACCTTTCAGTTTGAAACCCTCAGGGGAGTGAGGGACTTTTCTATTTGAACAGCGCTCAGATAGGACCGCATCTGATCGGCGTCAAGATATCTGTACAGCGCTTAGATATGAAATTATGGTAAGGTGCATGAGCCAAGCGAAGACCGCCGAACCCCGCCCCTATCACCATGGCGACCTGCGCCGCGCCCTCGTGGACGCCGCCCGCAGATTGCTGGAGGCCGAGGGGCCCAGCGCGCTTTCGCTCCGTGCCGTCGCCCGCGAGGCCGGCGTCAGTCCGGCGGCCCCCTATCACCACTTCAAGGACAAGTCCGAGCTGCTGGACGCCGTCGCCCACGAGGGCTGGGAAACGCTCAACGCTCAGATGGCGGAGGCGAAGGCGCGAGATACGGGTCCTCACCAGCTCACGGGTCTGGGCATCGCATACGTCTGTTTCGCCCGGGAGAACCCGGCCCTTTATCGCGTGATGTACGACATGGTCCGCGAGAAGGAGGCCCTGCCCTTGGACGTCCAGGGCGACAACGACAGCGCCTACTGCATGGTCCGCGACACCATGGTCGAGCACGGCGCCGACCCCGGGGCCGAGACCCACCTGGAGCTGGCCACCATCGCGGCCTGGTGCGGCGCCCATGGCCTGGCCGAGATGGCCGGCTTCAAGCAGTTCGAGCACCTGAAGGAAGAGCTTGGCGGCGAGCGCGCCTTCCTCGACGCGGTCCTGAGCCACATGGGCCTGTTCACGGCCAAGCACGGCGCCTGCTAAAGCCTGGCGGGTGTTCATCACCCGCTTCGCGCCCTCCCCCACCGGCGATCTGCATCGCGGCCACGCCTTCTCGGCCCTGACCGCCTTCGAGGCCGCGCGCGCGGCCGGCGGGCGCTTCATCCTGCGCATCGAGGACATCGACGCCACCCGCTGCCGGCCGCAGTTCGAGACGGGCATCTACGAGGACCTGGCCTGGCTGGGCCTGACCTGGGAGACGCCGGTCCGGCGCCAGTCCGAGCACCTTGACGACTACCAGGCCGCCCTCGCCCGGCTGGAGGTCGACGGCCTGCTCTACCGCTGCTTCCGCACGCGTAGGGAGGTGGCCGAAGCCATGGCCTCGGCGCCACACGGGGCGATGGAGGTGTTCCGCGGCCGCCCCTTGCCCCTGGCCGAAGAGATGCGCCGCCTGACCGCCGGTGAACCGTTCGCCTGGCGCCTGTCGCTGGACGCGGCGGCCCGGAAGCTCGGCGGCTTCGGCGACCTGGCCTTCACCGAGGAGGGCGAGGGCGTGATCCAGGCCCGGCCTGAACTGGGTGGCGACGTGGTCCTGGCGCGCAAGGACGTGGGCGTGGCCTACCACCTGGCGGTCACCGTCGACGACGCCCTGCAGGGGATCACCCACGTGATCCGCGGCCGGGACCTGTTCGAGGCTACCCACGTCCAGCGCCTGCTGCAGGCCTTGCTGGGCCTGCCGACGCCGCTCTACCGACACCACGCCCTGCTGACCGGCCCCGACGGCAAGCGCTTCGCCAAGCGCGACCGGGCCGAGACGCTGCGGTCCCTGCGCGACCGGGGTATGAGCCCCGCCACGCTGCGAAGGGAGCTGGGGTTTGACTGAGGCCGCCGCCGAACAGCCGTCCGAGCCGCGGTGGCTGGCGCTGGCCGCCCTCCTCGCCGGCGCCTCCATCATCGGCCTCGCGGCGATCCTGGTGCGGATGTCCGACGCCGGCCCCGCGGCGACAGGCTTCTGGCGGCTGATGTTCGCCATGCCGCTGCTGGCGCTGATGACCCGGCGGGCCGCCGGGGCGATCGGCCGCCCGCCGCCGATGGCGCTGTGGGCCGGCCTGTTCTTCGCCCTGGATCTGGGCTTCTGGCACTACGGCATCCAGTACACCTCGGTCGCCAACGCCACGGTGCTGACCAATCTGACGCCGGTGGTGGTCACGGCCTTCGCCTGGATCTTCCTGCGCCAGACGCCCCGGGCCCTGTTCCTGGTCGCGGTGGCGGCGGCGGTCGGTGGGGCGTCCCTGATGGCCTATGCCAAGGGCGGCGGCGTCCTGCGCAACCAGACGCTGGGCGATGCCCTCTCCGTGGCGACGGCGTTCTGGTACGCGCTCTACTTCCTCTCCATGGCCGAGGGGCGCCGGACCGAGGCCGCCAGCCGGATGATGTTCTGGGCGGGCGTGGCCGGCGCCCCCCTCCTGCTCGTCGCCGCCCTGCTGCTGGGCGAGCGCCTGGCGCCGGCCACCGCCGCCGGCTGGGCTGCCGTCTGCGGCCTGGGGCTGATGCACGTCTCCGGCCAGGGCGCCATCGCCTGGGCCATGGGCCGCCTGCCAACCTCCACCGCCTCGGTGGTGGTCCTGGTCCAGCCCGTCGTGGCGGCGATCCTCGGCTGGATCCTGTTCGCCGAGGCCATAGGCCCGCTCCAGGGGCTGGGCGCCGCGATCACCCTGGGGGGCGTTGTCCTGGCGCAGTGGGCGTCGCGGAGGCGGCCGGGCTGAGGTCCCACGCGACCCGCGCCGTCTCGATCCGGGCGAGCTTGGCGTGGAGGGCGCTCCAGTCGTCGCGCCGGTCGATATCGGCCCAGATCGCCTCGATCTCGTCGATCAGCAGTTCCTCCGGCTCCGGCCCGGCGAAATAGGGATGGTCCAGCCGCTCCGGCCGGTCCGCCGCATAGGCGCCGAGCCGCTGGCGGAACTCGGCGAAGTCCGACCCCGCGTAGAGATCGGCCCGCGGCCCCTTCAGCGCCCGGTCCTCGCGGCCACCGAACCAGTCGAAGAAGAAGGGCTCCCACCGCAACTGCTCGCCGCCTTCGGCCATGGCGCCGAACGCCGCCTGGACCAGCGCCGCATCCGCCTCGTCGCCCTGCGGCGCCACGCCCAGGCGCGCCAGCATCGCCGCCATCAACTCGCGCCGGTAGGCCGGGCCGAACCCATTCAGCGCGTCCACCAGGGCGTCGCTGCCGGTCACCAGGCTGAGGCAGCCGGCGAGTTGCTGCAGGTTCCAGAACACCGCCTCCGGCTGGCGGCCGAAGCTGTAGAGGCCACTGTGGTCGAAGTAGGCCGCCGTGAAGTTCGGGTCCGACTTGGGCAGGAACCGGTAGGGCCCATAGTCGAAGCTCTCGCCGGTGACGTTCATGTTGTCGGTGTTCATCACGCCGTGGACGAAGCCCGCGGCCATCCAGCGCGCCGTCAGCCGCGCTGCCCGGCCGCACACCGCCTCCAGCAGGGCCGCCGGCCGGTCGTTCGCGCCCTCGAGCTCCGGGTAGTAGAGGCCCACCACGTGGTCCACGAGGGCCCCGACCCGGTCCTTGGCCTCGAAGTACGCATGCCGCTGGAAGGTGCCGAAGCGCACGTGGCTGTGCGACAGCCGCACCAAGACCGCAGAACGGGTGGGGCTGGGCTCGTCGCCCCGTTGCAGCGCCTCGCCGGTCTCGACCAAGGAGAACGACCGCGACGTGGGAACGCCCAGCGCCTCCAGCATGGCTGTCGCCAGCACCTCCCGCACGCCGCCCTTCAGCGTGAGGCGCCCGTCGCCCTGCCGCGACCACGGCGTCTGGCCCGAGCCCTTGGTTCCGAGGTCGAGCAGCCGGTCCGTCCCCGCCTCGCGCAGCTGCGCGAACAGGAAGCCGCGGCCGTCGCCGAGGTCGGGGTTGTAAACGCGGAACTGGTGGCCGTGGTAGCGTTGGGCGATCGGCGGGTCGATGTTGCCCGGCAGCGGGCGGAAGCGTCCGAAATGGGCCACCCACTCATCGTCGCTCAGGGTATTGAGCCCCACGGTCGCCGCCGCCTGGTCATTGCGGTAGCGCAGGATCGCCGCGGGGAAATCCGCCGCCGCCACGGGATCGGCGAACTCGCGGCCTAGGGCCGGGAACTGCGGGTCGGGGCGATAGACGGGAGATACGGGCATCCGGGCAGCTAGCCGTGCTGCCCTCCCGTGCGCTAGCGGATTCCGAGGAAGCCCAGCACGGCCAGGACGACCACCACCAGGCCGACGAGATAGATGATGCTGTTCATCAGGCAGCTCCGCTCGGTTTCGAGACGGGCCTAACGCCGAGCCCTCAGGCCCCGTTCCCCTCCGCCCGGCGACCGGGCGACGGCTCGCCCTTGGTGTCGGGGCCGAAGATCCTCAGCAGGAACAGGCCCAGCAGCGCCGAGGCGAGCGAGCCGGTGAAGACGCCGGCCTTGGTTTCGGCCAGCAGTTCAGGCGAGGTGAAGGCCAGGTTGCCGACGAACAGGCTCATGGTGAAGCCGATGCCGCAGACCACCGAGACGCCGTAGAGCTGCCCCACCGAAGCGTTGCGGGGCATGTCGGCCCAACCCAGCCGGATGATCAGCATCGAGGTCAGGAACACGCCCAGCTGCTTGCCGAGGAAGAGCCCCAGGCCAATCCCCAGCGGGATGCTGTCGGTGAAGTGCCGCAGCGTGAGTTCCCCCAGCGCCAGGCCGGCGTTGGCGAAACCGAAGATCGGGATCACCAGGAAAGCGACCGGCTTGTGCAGCAGGTGCTCCAGCCGGTGCAGCGGCGAGGTGGCATGGGAATCCGGCGCGGCGGGCGTCCGCTTCAGGGGGATGGTCATGGCCAAGGCGACGCCGGCCAGGGTCGCATGCACGCCCGACTCCAGCACGAACCACCACAGGCCCAGGCCCACCGCCAGATAGGGCCAGAGCGCCCGCACCCGTAGCCGGTTGAACAGGATCAGGAGCGCCAGGGCGCCGCCTGCGCCGGCCAGGGCCGCCATGTGCAGCTCGGCGGTGTAGAAGATCGCGATGATCACGATCGCCGCGAGGTCGTCCAGCACCGCCAGGGCGGTCAGGAAGATCTTCAGCGAGGCCGGCACCCGGTCGCCGGCCAGGGCCAGGACGCCCAGGGCAAAGGCGATGTCGGTGGCCGCCGGGATCGCCCAGCCGCGCATCGCCTCGGGATCGCCCGTGTTGAACGCCACATAAATCAGCGCCGGGACTGCCACGCCGCCCACCGCCGCCAGGCCCGGCAACACGACCCGCGACGGGCGCGACAGCTCCCCGTCCAGTACCTCGCGTTTGATCTCCAGCCCGACCAGCAGGAAGAACAGGGCCATCAGGCCGTCGTTGATCCAGTGCAGGACCGTCTCGTGCAGCGCGATCGGCCCCAGTTCGAAGCCGAGCTTCGTGTCGAGCGCGCCGAAGTAGGCGGGCGCCAGCGGAGAGTTGGCCACGATCAGCGCGAGGGCGGCGGCCGCCATCAGGACATAGCCGCCGGCCGCCTCCTGGCGCAGGAAGTCCTGGAGCGCGGAAACGCGCTTCTTGACGGCTCGCTGTGCAGACATGGCCCCCTTGATAGGGAGCTAGGCCGGCGAGGCCAATAACAATCGGGTTAGCCGATCCGAACGCCCATGCCGCCGTCGACCGGCAGGATGGCTCCGGTGATGAACTTCGCTTCGTCCGACGCCAGGAACAGGGCGGCGTGTGCGGTATCCCAGGCGGTGCCCATCCTGCCGCCCAGCGGCACCCGCGCGTCGCGCTCGGCGCGCACCTCTGCCTGGCTGCGCCCGCTCGCGCCGGCGATCCCGGCCACCGCCATGGGCGTGTCGATCAGGCCCGGCTGCACGGCGTTGCAGCGGATGCCGTAGCGGGCCTGGCTCTGCGCGGTGGAAGTGGTCAGCCGGTTCACCGCCGCCTTGGAGACCTCGTACGCCACCTGGATCCCGCCGGCCCGCGCGGCCAGGGACGAGATGTTGACGATGGCCCCGCCGCCCTGGGCCCGCATCGCGCCGAGCGCCGCCTTGGTCACCAGCCACATGCCCTTGAGGTTCACCGACAGGATGCGGTCGAAGGCCGCCTCCTCGATCTTGTGGACCGGCCGGTCGCCGCCGCCGATGCCGACGTTGTTGACCAGGATGTCCAGCCGCCCCAGCCGCGCCAGGGCCTCCGCCACGATGGCCGCCGCCTCTGCCGCGCGAGTCACGTCGGCCTGCAGGGCGTAGGCCTCGCCACCCGCCTCGTCGATCATGGCCGCGGTTTCCTGGGCCCGCTCGGCCACGCGGTCGACGCACAGCACGCGGGCCCCCTCCTGGGCGAACAGCAGCGCCATGGCCCGGCCGTTGCCCAGCGTCTCGCCGGGCGACTGGCCCGCGCCCACGACCACGGCGGCCTTGCCCTCCAGGCGGCCCGCCACCTCAGTAGCCCTTCAGTTCGGGATCGAGGGTCTGGCCCTCGTCCAGTTGCACCCCGAAGGTGTTCAGGATCATCGAGACCTGGGTGTACTGGCCGGTGGTGAACACCACGTCCATGCACTGCTTCTGCGTGAAGTGCCTGCCGAGCTCCGCCCAGGTCGCGTCGCCGATGAAGTGGTCCCGATGCAGCTCGTCGACCGCCCGGATCAGCGCCGCGTCGGCCGCGCTCCAGCCCGCCTCCGCCCCGCGCTTGATGGCCTCGATCTCGGCCTCGGTCAGGCCCGATTGCAGGCCGATCCGCGTGTGCTGGGTGAACTCGTAGCCCGACTTGCAGAGGTATCCCACGCGCAGGATCACGATCTCCCGCTCGCGCGCCGGCAGGTCGTTGCGCCGCGAGAGCACATAGCCGCCCCAGTCGTTGAACCGCTTCAGCGCCTTGGGCGCATGCGCCAGGGTCCGGAAGATGTTCAGCACGCCCAGGGTCCCGTTGCGCACCGGCTCCAGCGCTTCGGCCTGCTCGGGGGTGAGCTGGTCGTCGCGCAGCGGCTCTACGCGGGGCTTGGCGAGTCTCATGGCGTTTCCTCGAACATCCGGTTTGTTTGGCCGGCACCTTAAAGCCGTCGCCCGATTTCGCTAGAGCGGCGCGGGGCGGCTTGTTACCCAGGCGGCATGTCGACCCGGTCCACGCTGGAGTTCCTGAAGACCGAGACCGGCTCCGGCGCCCTGCTCGCGGCGGCCGCCCTGGCCGCCGTCATCTGGGCCAACTCGCCCTGGGCCGGCGCCTACCAGGCCCTGACCCAATACCCCGTCCCCGTCCGCTTCGGCCCCTTCGCCGAGGAGATGAGCGTGGCCGGCTGGGTGACGACCGCCCTCATGCCGGTGTTCTTTTTCGTCGTGGGACTGGAGATCAAGCACGAGATCCTGCGCGGCGAGCTCTCCAACCCGCGGCGGCTGGCCCTGCCGGTCCTGGCGGCGGCCGGCGGCGTCCTCGTCCCGGCCCTGATCTACCTCGCTGTCGCCGGCCTGTCCGGCAGCCCTCTGCAGGGGTGGCCCGTCGCGGCCGGCACGGACATGGCCCTGGCGCTCGCGGCCCTGGCGGCAGCGGGCCCGCGGCTGCCGCCGACCCTGCGCACCTTCCTGCTCACCCTCGCCATCGCCGGCCACCTGGTCGTCGTGGTCCTGATCGCCCTCCTGTTCACCACCGGCCTGCAGTTCCCCATGCTGGCGGGCGCGGCGGTGACGCTGGCGGTGCTGGCGGCCATGTCCCGCTGGCGGGCCGCGCCCTACTCCTTCTGGGCGGTCGGCGGCCTGCTCCTTTGGGGCTTCACGCTGAAGTCTGGGGTGAACACCTCACTCGCCGGAATCGCGGCGGCCTTCTGCCTGCCGCTGGAGCCCAAGCGGCCGGGCGGACGCCCCGTGCTCACCGAAACCCTCGAGGCGCTGCACCCCTACGTCGCCTTCCTGATCCTGCCGGCCTTCGCCTTCGTGGCGGCCGGGTTCCGGCTGACGGGCGAGGCCGGCGCGCAGGTCCTGGGCGCCGTGGGCCTGGGCGTCGCCGCGGCGCTCTTCTTCGGGAAGCAGATCGGCGTCTTCGGCGCCGCCGCCCTCGCCATCGGCCTGAAGTGGGCGCGCCGCCCCACCGGCGCCAAGTGGATCGAACTCTACGGCGTATCGGCCCTCTGCGGCGTGGGCTTCACCATGAGCCTCTTCGTCGGCGGCCTGGCCTTCGCCGGGGGCGATGCGGTCCACCAGGCCCAGGTGCGGGCCGGCGTGGTGCTGGGCTCGCTCGCCTCGGCCCTCCTGGGCATCCTGGTCTTGTCCGTCAGCGCCCGCCGCCGCGAGCAGGAGCCCCGGGACTAGATCGCGCTTGCGGCGACGCCGCAGTTGGCGTCCGCTAAGCCCTGCCATACGCGCGAGGAGGGCGGGCATGACCAGCTTCCGATTGAATGGCCGCGAGGTCTCGGTCCAGACGCCGGATGATGCGCCCCTGCTCTGGGCCATCCGCGACGAGGCGGGCCTCACCGGCACGAAGTTCGGCTGCGGCATCGGCCAGTGCGGCGCCTGCACCGTGCATGTGGACGGCGAGGCGGTCCGGTCCTGCATCACCCCGGTCGGCGCCGTCGCCGGCCGGGCCGTCACCACCATCGAAGGCCTGGATCCCAAGGGCCAGCATCCGCTCCAGCAGGCCTGGATCGACGCCCAGGCGCCCCAGTGCGGCTACTGCCAGTCCGGCCAGATCATGCAGGCCGCCGCCCTGCTGAAGGCGACCCCGCGGCCCACCGACGCCGAGATCGAGGCCGGGATGAACGGCAACCTGTGCCGCTGCATGGCCTACATCCGCATCAAGAAGGCCATCAAGGCCGCCGCCGCCAAGGGAGTCGCCGCATGAATGCGATCCTTCCCGACGCCTCGCGCCGCGGCTTCCTGGTCACCGTCTCGGCGACCGGCGCGCTCTTCGCCCTCGGCCAGCGGGCCGCCCAGGCGGCCGACGGTTTCGCCCCCACCATCTGGTACGGCATCGACCACGACGGCGTGGTCACCGTCCACATCATCCGCGCGGAGATGGGCCAGCATGTGGGGACCGCCATCGCCCGCATCGTCGCCGACGAACTGGAGGCCGACTGGTCCAAGGTCCGCATCGACCACGTGGACTCCGCCCCTAAGTGGGGCCTGATGGTCACCGGCGGCAGCTGGTCGGTGTGGCAGAGCTATCCGCTCTACAGCCAGGCCGGCGCGGCGGGCCGCATCGCCCTGATCGGCGCCGGGGCCCAGCTGTTGGGCGTGAAACCCGCCGACTGCGTGGCGCGGAACGGCGCGGTGACCGCCGACGGCAAGTCCGTCTCCTACGGCGAGATCGTCGCCAAGGGCGACCTCAGCCGCACCTTCACTGCCGACGAGCTCGCCAAGCTGCCGCTCAAGCCGGCGTCCGAGCGCCGCCTCATCGGCAAGCCGGGCCAGGCCCGCGACATCCCGGCCAAGACCAATGGACAGGCCCGCTACGGCCTCGACGCCAGGGTTCCGGGGATGGTCTACGCGCGGCCCAAGCTGCCGCCCACGCGCTACGGCTCGACGGTGGTCTCGATCGACGAGACCGAGGCCAAGAAGGTCCCCGGCTACATCCGCGCCATCGCCCTGGACGATCCGTCCGGCACGGTCCCCGGCTGGGTGATGGTCTATGCCGACAGCTTCGTGGCCGCCGACCGCGCGGTCGAGGCGCTGAAGGTCGCCTGGAAGGCCGGCGACACCGACAAGGTCTCCGAGGCCGACCTCCAGGCCCGCGCCCGCGCCCTGATCGCCGACAAGGCGACCGGGTCCCAGGTCGTGGAGAACCCTGGCGTCGATGCGGCCTTCGCCGCCGCGGCCTCGACCCTGGAGCAGAGCTACACCACCGCCACCGCCCTGCACTTCCAGATGGAGCCGGTGAACGCCCTGGCCTTCGAGAAGGACGGGATGTTCGAGATCCACACCGGCAACCAGTGGCAGTCGCTGGTGCTGCCGTGGCTTGCCAAGGCCCTGGGCCGCAAGGAAGAGACCATCGTCCTGCGCACCTACATGCTGGGCGGCGGCTTCGGACGGCGCCTCAACGGCGACTACGCGGTCGGGGCGGCCCTGGCCTCCAAGGCCCTCGGCGGCAAGCCGGTGAAGATGGTCCTCACCCGCGCCGACGACACCCGCTTCGACAGTCCGCGCTCGCCCTCGGTCCAGACGCTGCGCATGGCGTTCGGCGAGGGCGGCCGCGTGACGGCCATGGAGCACCATGCCTGCGCAGGCTGGCCCACCGAGGCCATGGCGCCGTTCTTCATGCCCAAGGGCGCCAACGGCCGTCCCTACGACCCCTTCGCCATCAGCGGCGCCGATCACTGGTACAATGTCGGCGCCCAGCGGGTGCGGGCGATCTCCAACGACCTCGCGGGCCGGACCATGCGGCCGGGCTGGCTGCGCTCGGTGGGCCCAGGCTGGACCAACTGGGCCGTCGAAAGCTTCATGGACGAGGCGGCGCTGAAGGCCGGGGTCGATCCTCTGGCCTTCCGGCTGCGGATGCTCGACGCCACGGGCCGCAACGCGGGGTCCGCCCCCAACGCCGTCGGTGGCGCCAGGCGCCAGGCCGCCGTCCTGCGGCGGGTCGCCGAGAAGGCCGGCTGGGGCAAGCTGCTACCGAAGAACACAGGCCTCGGCCTCGCCACCACCTTCGGCCAGGAGCGCGGCATGCCCACCTGGGTGGCGTGCGCCGCCCGCGTGGCCGTGGATCCCCCCTCAGGCGCGGTGAAGGTGGAGAAGCTGACCCTGGTGGCCGACGCCGGGACCATCGTCGATCCCGACGGCGCCCTGGCCCAGATGGAAGGCGCGGCCCTCTGGGGCCTCAGTTTGGCGCTGTTCGAAGGCTCGGCGTTCGAGAACGGCCAGCCGCGCGACACCAACCTCGACGGCTACACGCCGCTGCGGATGGCCGATGTGCCCGACGTGGAGGTGGAGTTCATCGCCAGCACCGAGGCGCCCGTGGGCCTGGGCGAGCCTGCGACCACCGTCGTCGGTCCCGCCATCGGCAACGCCATCTTCCGCGCCGCCGGCGCTCGCGTCCGCGACCTGCCCATCCGCCCCGAGGCGGTAAAGGCCGCGATAAAGACCTAGCCCGACGCGCCCCAGGCGCGACAAATGAACGACAGCGGTCCCTCCCCCACCGGGGAGGGACCGTCGCAACTACTCCGCGGCCTGCTTCGGCGCGTAGCCCAGCACGGCCTTGGTCTCCAGGAACTCGTGGAAGGCGAAGTCGCCCCACTCACGCCCGTTGCCGCTCATCTTGTAGCCGCCGAACGGCGCCATCAGGTCGCCGCCGCCGCCGTTGATCGACACCTGGCCGGCGCGCAGCTTGGACGCCACCTTGCGGGCCTTCTCCAGGTCGCCCGCCTGGACGTAGGCGGCCAAGCCGTACTCGGTGTCGTTCCCGATCTGGATGGCCTGGTCGACCGTCTCGTAGCCCAGGATCGACAGCACGGGGCCGAAGATCTCTTCCTTGGCGATGGTCATCTCGTTGGTGACGTTGGCGAAGACGGTGGGCTTCACATAGTAGCCCTTGTCCAGTCCCTCGGGCCGGCCCGTGCCGCCGATGACCAGGGTCGCGCCCTCGTCGATGCCGGCCTGGATCAGCTTCTGGATCTTGTCGAACTGGGTCTTGTTGACCACCGGGCCCAGCTGGCTGTTGCCGTTCGGGTCGCCGACGGTGATGCCGGCCGCCGTCTCGCGGGCCACGGCGATCGCCTCGTCCATGCGCTTCGACGGGACGAGCATCCGGGTGGGGGCGTTACAGGACTGGCCCGAGTTGGTCATCATGGTGGCCACGCCGCGGCCGACGCCCTTGGCGAAGGCGTCGTCGTCCAGGACGATGTTCGGGCTCTTGCCGCCCAGCTCCTGGGCCACGCGCTTGACGGTCGGGGCCGCCGCCTTGGCCACTTCGATGCCGGCGCGGGTGGAGCCGGTGAACGAGACCATGTCCACTTCCGGATGGCTCGAGATCGCCGCGCCCACGGTGGGCCCGTCGCCCTGCACCATGTTGAACACGCCGGCCGGCACGCCGGCCGCATGCATGATCTCGGCGAAGATCTGGCCCGAGAACGGCGCCACTTCCGACGGCTTCAGCACCATGGTGCAGCCCGTGGCGATGGCCGGGGCCACCTTGCAGACGATCTGGTTCAGCGGCCAGTTCCACGGGGTGATGAACCCGCAGACGCCGATCGGCTCCTTGACGATCATCGTCGGGCCGCGGTCTTCCTCGAACTTGAAGGTCTTCAGCACCTCGATGGCGGTGTTCAGGTGGCCCATGCCGATCGGCACCTGGGCGCGCTGGGCCAGGCTGGCCGGGGCGCCCATTTCCTCGGTCACCGCGGTGGCCAGGTCGCCGAAGCGCTTCTGGTACTCGGCCATGATCCGGCCCAGCACCTCGATGCGCTCTTCGCGGCTGGTCTGCGACCAGGTCTCGAAGGCCTTGCGGGCGGCCTTGCAGGCCTTGTCCACGTCGGCCGCCGAGCCCAGGGCGATCTTGCCCACGACCTCTTCGGTCGCCGGGTTCTCGACGTCCAGCGTCTTGAGGCCCTCGGCGGGATCGACCCACGCCCCATCGATGTAGAACTTGAGGTACTCGCGCATAGACGTCCTCCTGGCGACCTTTGTCGTTAGCGGCTTAGGACCACAGGGCCCCCGCCTTCAAACAATCATTTTAGTGATCGGCGTTCAGGTGGAAAGCCCCGACGCACATGACACCTGGGGAACTTGCCCGGAAACCGCAACAGGCGTGCGACGCGGCTTGCCCGCCGAAGTGCGCCTCGCTAAAGCCGGGCCACAGCGTTTTGGAGGCCCCATGAGCGGCATCTACATGATCCTCGTCTTCCTCGCGGTGATGGCCGCGCTGAACCGGTTCGAGTTCGGCCGCTTCGACTGATAGGAGCCGCCCGATGGCCGGCCGCGGCGCAGCACTGGTGACGGGCGGCGCGCGGCGGATCGGCCGCGTGCTGGCGGCCACGGCTGCGCAGGCCGGCTACGACGTCGCCATCCACGTCCGCGGTGAGGGCGACGACGACGCCGAGGCCGCCGCCGGCGAGGTGCGCAGCCACGGCCGCAAGGCCACCATCCTCTCCTGCGATCTGCGCAAGGAAAGCGCCACCGTCGCCCTGGTCGGCGAGGCCGAGGCCGAGCTGGGCCCTGTCACCCTGCTGGTGAACTCCGCGTCCGTCTTCGAACAGGACGCCTTCTCCGACATGAACCGCGCCTCGTGGGACCTCCACATGGAGACCAACCTGCGCGCGCCCCTGGTCCTGGCCCAGGTCTTCGCCCGCCGCCTGCCGGCCGACCGTGAGGGCCTGATCGTCAACATCCTCGACCAGCGCGTGCTGCGCCCGGGCCCCGAGTTCTTCTCCTACACCCTGTCCAAGGCCGCCCTGTGGGACGCCACCCGGATGCTCGCCCAGGACCTGGCCCCACGGATCCGCGTCAACGGCATCGGCCCGGGGCCCACCCTGCCCTCGATCCACCAGGACGAAGCGGCCTTCCGGGCCGAGGCCGAGGCCACCCTGCTTCGCCAGCCCGTCCCGCCCGCCGAGATCGGCGCGGCCCTGCGCTACCTGATCGACGCCCGCTCGGTCACCGGTCAGATGATCGCCGCCGACTCGGGCCAGCACCTCGCATGACGGAGACCACTCTCATCAGCTCGAAAGTCTTCGTCACCGGCGTGAAGGTCCAGGCCGAGATCGGCGTCTACCGCCACGAGATCGGCCGCGTGCAGCCCCTGATCGTCGACGTGGAGCTGGACGTGCCCACCGACGCCTCGGACCGCCTGGCCGACACCTTCAACTACGAGGCCATCCTGCAGGCGGCGCAGGAGGTGGCGGCCGGCGGCCATATCCACCTGGTGGAGACCTTCGCCCACCGGTTGGCGGACCGCTGCCTCGCCGACCCCCGCGTCACCCGCGCCCGCGTCCGGGTGGAAAAGCCCCTGGCCCTGGCGCCCGACGCCGTCGCCGCCGGCGTGGACATCACCGTCGGCCGCGGGTGAGCAATTTGTAACAACGCCACGTCTTTTCGTGACGCCGTTCCGGGTCCATCTCTTGGGGGCCCGCTTCCGGGCCGGAGACGAATAGAGACGATGACCGACGACGTGGGCTACGCGGCGAACGAAGACAAGACGATGCCGGCGGTCTGCTACGCGCTCTACCTGCTGGCCTTCGTCACCGGGATCACGGCCATCATTGGCCTGATCATCGCCTATTCCCAGCGCGCGGCCGCGGGGCCGACGATGGAAAGCCACTACACCTTCCTGATCCGCACCTTCTGGATCGGCCTCGGCCTGATGATCGCCGGCGGCGTGCTGTTCGGCGTGGGCGCCCTGCTCGCCGTGATCCTGATCGGCTTCCCGATCATGGGCGTGGCCTGGCTGATCATGGGCGGCGCGGCCATCTGGTACGGCGTCCGCTGCGTGGTGGGCCTCGTGTTCCTCAGCCGCGGCGAAGCCTACCCCCGCCCCTACGCGGTGATCGCCTAGCGGCCGCGGGCAACCTGGCGAGACGGCCCCCTAGCTCCTTCTCCTCACCCGTAGGGGGAGGGGGACCATGCGCAGCATGGTGGAGGGGGTCTCGCCACAGGCTCGGCGGACGGGGCGTTCCCCCTCCACCGCCCTCCGGGCGGTCCCCCTCCCCCTCCGGGTGAGGAGACGCCAAGAATCGCCCAGTCCCAACCAGCCTCTAGCGGCGGTAGCGGCCGATCGCGAGGTCGGCCGTCTCGATCTGCGCCGGCCGGCCCGACAACAGGTCGGCCAGCACCCGGCCCGAGCCGCAGGCCATGGTCCAACCCAGGGTCCCGTGGCCGGTGTTCAGGAACAGGCCCGGGACCGGCGTCGCCCCGATCACGGGCGTCCCGTCCGGCGTCATCGGCCGCAGCCCCGCCCAGAACGTCGCCTGGCCCACGTCGCCGGCGCCGGGGAACAGGCTCTCGAGCGAATACTCCAGCGTCCGCCGCCGCCGCGGCTCCAGCCTCGCTTGGTACCCCGAGATCTCGGCCATGCCGCCCACCCGGATCCGCTCGCCCAGCCGGGTGATCGCGATCTTGTAGGTCTCGTCCAGCAGGGTGGATTCCGGCGCGCGGTCCGCCGCCACGATCGGCGCGGTGATCGAATAGCCCTTCACCGGATAGACCGGCAGCCGCAGGCCCAGGGGCCGGACGATCCGCGCCGACCAGCTTCCCATCGCCACCACATAGGCGTCGGCCGTGAGCTCGCCCTTGTCCGTCACCACCGCCTGCACCCCGCCCGCGTCGGCCCGCAGCCGCTGGACCTCGGTCTCGTGCAGGAACCGCACGCTCTGCGCCGCGCACAGCTTCGCCAGGGCCTGGGTGAACTTGAAGCAGTCGCCCGTCTCGTCGTTGGGCAGGCGCAGGCCGCCGGCAATGGGCGAGGCGCTCTGGCGCAACCCCGGCTCGGCCCGCTCGCATCCCGCCCGGTCCAGCACCTCGAACGGCACGCCGTACTGGCGCAGCACCTCCACATCCTTGGCGATCCCGTCCAGCTGGGCGGCCTTGCGGAACAGCTGCAGGGTGCCCTGCATGCGCGCATCGTACGCGATCCCCACCGCCTCGCGCAGCGCCGCCAGCTCGTCGCGGCTGTACTCGGCCAGCCGCACCATGCGCGACTTGTTGAGCGCGTAGCGGTCCGACGTGCAGTTGCGCAGCAGCGCGAGCAGCCAGCTCACCGTCTCCAGGTCCGCCTGCGGCCTGAGGATCAGCGGCGCGTGCCGCATGAACAGCCACCGCACCGCCTTCTGCGGGATGCCCGGCCCGGCCCAGGGCGAGGCGTAGCCCGGCGAGATCTCACCCGCGTTGGCGAAGCTGGTCTCCAGCCCCGCGCCCGGCTGGCGGTCGACCACCGTCACGTCGTGGCCCGCCTGCGCGGCGTACCAGGCGCTGGTCACCCCGACCACGCCCGCGCCGAGGATCAGAACCCTCATGCCCGCATTCCCTGCGCCGAAGCCCCGCCCACGTACCGCCGCGCATAGCGACGGCCCAGCCGCGTGAGGATCTCGTACGGGATCGTCCCGGCCAGCGCCGCCACGTCCGCCACCGACTGGTGCGGCCCGATCAGCTCCACCGCCTCGCCCGCGCCAAGGGCGTCCGGCGCCAGGGCCGAAACGTCCACCATCATGCTGTCCATGGAAACCTGACCCACGATCGGCAACCGCACGCCGCCGAACCACGCCGCCCCGCGGTTGCTCAGCGCCCGCGGCCAGCCGTCGGCGTAGCCGACGCCCACCGTGGCGATCCGCTCGGTCCCGCGCGTGGTGTAGGTGAGGCCATATCCGACCCCGGTCCCCGCCGGCAGCGTCCGCACCTGGATCACCCGCGCCGACAGCGACACCACCGGCCGCAAGCCCGCCGCGGGGCCGGGGCCGGGCGCCACGCCGTAGAGCGCCAGCCCCGCCCGCACCAGGTCGCCGTGCGTCAGCGGGTCGCCGAGCGCCGCCGCCGAATTGGCCAGGGTGCGCGGCCGCGCCGGCAACAGGGCCGCGAGCCGCTCGAAGCTGGCCCGCTGCGCGGCGTTGACGTCCTCGCCCGGCTGATCTGCGCTCGCCAGGTGGCTCATCACGTAATTTACGTCGAGGGCCTCAAGACCCTGCGGCTCGGCCGCCAGCGCCGCCACATCGTCATCGCTGAGACCCAGCCGCGACATGCCGCTGTCCAGCTGCAGCACGGCCGGCAGGCGCCGCCCCTCGGTCCGCGCCAGCTCCGCCCAGGCCCGCACCTGGGCTAGGGAATTCAGCACCGGCGTGACCCCGGCCTCCAGGGCCAGCGCCTCGGTCCCGGGCCACAGGCCGTGCAGCACATGGATGGAGGCCTGCCCGCCCACGTGGGGCCGCAGGTCCAGCGCCTCGGCCAGGTCGGCAACGAAGAAGTCGCGGCAGCCCGCTCCGGCCAGCGCCGCCGCCACCGGCCCGGCGCCCAGGCCATAGGCGTCGGCCTTGACCACCGCCGCCACCCGGGCCGGCGCCGTCGCGGCTTCCACGTGGCGCAGGTTCGCCACCACGGCGTCCAGGTCGATGGTCAGCCGGCCGCCGGCCAGGCTCGCGGCCCGATCGCCCTCGTCCATCACCGCCTCCAGGTCCGCGCCGTTGCCGCCATTCCGAAAACTAGAAGCTGCGCTGTCGAATTTTCCGCTAAACTTGCCGATCATTCGCGGAATTGCGCCATTCTGCGCAACATCCTGCGAGCGGAGCGCACATATTGACCGATCTCGACGATTTCGACCGCCGACTCCTGGCGCTCCTGCGGATCGACGGGCGCCGGTCCAACGCCGACCTCGCCGCCGAGATCGGCCTCTCGCCCTCCGCCTGCCTGCGCCGCCTGCGCGCCCTGGAGCAGAGCGGCGTCATCCGCGGCTACACCGCCATCGTCGCCGACCCGCAGGACGAGGGCGTCGTCGCCCTGGTGCGCATCACGCTCGAGAAGCAGACCGAGGACTACCTTCGCCGCTTCGAGGCCGCGGTGCGCGAGCATCCCGAGATCGACGAATGCTACCTGATGACCGGGGACGTGGACTACATCCTGCGCGCCCGGGCGCCGACCACGGCGGCCTACGAGCAGATCCACAACGGCGTGCTCTCGCGCCTGCCCGGCGTCGCCCGCATCCACTCCAGCATCGCGATCCGCGACGTCCTGCGCCAGCCGGACCGGCGCGCCGCCCCTCGAGGTCCGCGGCCGGCGCCGCGCTGATGGCGTCAGCCGCGCTCCGCGGCCTCCAGCCAGCTCACCTGCCGAAGGTAGGCGTCGGCGTCGAACTTCTTGAAGGTGTTGGCGCCCATGGAGCGCACCGTGCCGAACACCGGCTGGGGACCCCAGGGCCGGTCGTGCAGGCCGAACAGCCAGCCGACATTGGTGAAGGAGTTGGGGTCCCGGCCGTCCAGGAACCAGCGGTTGTTCAGCGCCAGGACGGTCTCGAACGCCTCCTCCGGGCTCGCCGACCAATGCAGGATCTTCTTTCCCCAGTACATGCGCAGGTGGTTGTGCATATAGCCGGTCGCCAGCATCTCCCGCATGGCGCCGTTCCAGTAGGGATCGTGCGTTTCGGCCGCCTCGAACTGCGCGCGGGTATAGAGATGCGGGCGCGGGTCGCCGGCGTGCGCCGCCAGCGTCTTGCGCGCCCACTCCGGCAGGATCTCGTAGGTGTCGTACCCGGGTTCGTAGAAGGCGTGGTTCATGGCCAGCTCGCGCCGGACGACGAGCTCTTCGAGATAGCTCGCGCGGCTGTCGGACGCCGGGGTGCGCCGGACGGCCAGGGCGATTTCCACCGGCGAAATCTGGCCGAAGTGCAGATAGGGGCTCATGTGCGAGGCGACGCCCGCTTCCGGCTTCCCGCGCTCGTCCGCGTATCGGGGAAGCTCGCGGGTGAGAAAGGCGTCCAGCCGCGCCCGCGCCGCGCCCTCGCCCGGCGCGAAACGCTTCACCGGCCCGACGGCGGCGTCGATCCGCAGGCCCGCCAGCACCGCCCCCACGTCGTCCAGGTTCACATCGCCCGCGACGTTCAGGTGGTCCGCGCGCCGCCGGACCTCGCGGGGTTTCAGCTTGTCCAGGTGGTCGTCCCAGGCACGATGGATGCGCGGTCGGATCGTCCGAGCCGCGTACTCGTGCTTGTCGGACGCCCGCTCCACGGGGACCACAACATCCCCCTCCACCTGGACCAGCCGGCGACCGAGGCCCTCAGCCAGCTTGGCGCGCCAGGTGCGCTGGATCTTCAGATAGCCCCGGTCGCAGACCACCAGGGCGGCGTCGGCGGAGAGCTGCCGCGCCAGGTCGTGCGGCGGCGTCTTGCGGATCACGAAGGC
The DNA here is from genome assembly GCF_001824475.1 of Phenylobacterium sp. RIFCSPHIGHO2_01_FULL_69_31. Classification (GTDB taxonomy): domain Bacteria; phylum Pseudomonadota; class Alphaproteobacteria; order Caulobacterales; family Caulobacteraceae; genus Phenylobacterium. The sequence continues at coordinate 121,800 of NZ_MHXN01000046.1, forward strand.
GATGCCCCGCGCCGCCAGCCGGTCCCGCACCTCGGCCAGGCCCCGAAGCATGAAGTCGTAATGTCGCGCGTTCGCCTCCGGAAAGGCGGTGAGGCCGAAGCAGACCAGCACGGGCAGGTCGCGCTCGTTGGCCTGCTCCACGGCGAATTCCAGCGCGGGGTTGAATTCCGCGCGCTGCGATTGCTGCATCCAGTAAAGGACGTAGCGCCCGTCCGTGCGCGCCGGGGCGTCGACAAGGATCTTGAGACGAGCCGATGAGATCAAGGGTGATGTCCTGTCCGGGCCGATGGGAGAGCACATGACAGCTTTCGCGCCGCCGTTCGAGGCGGTGGTGGTCGGCTCGACCGGCGGGATCGGGGCGGCCCTGGCCGAGCGTCTCGCGCAGGATCCCCGCGTTAGCCGGGTGCATGGCTTCTCGCGACGAACGGAAGTCCCGCTCGACCTCGCCGACGAGGCGACCATCGCCGCCGCCGCGGCGACCGTGGCGGAGCCGCGACTGGTCATCGTCGCCACCGGACTGCTGCACGAGCCCGGCCTCTCGCCGGAGAAGCGCCTCGCCGACCTCGACGCCGCGGCTCTGCTGCGCACCTTCCAGGTCAACACGATCGGCCCCGCCCTGGTGCTCAAGCACTTCGCGCCGAAGATCCCCCGGACGGGCAAGTCTGTCCTGGCGGTGCTGACGGCGCGGGTCGGCTCGATCGCCGACAATCGGCTCGGGGGCTGGTACGGCTATCGCGCCGCGAAGGCGGCGGCCAACCAGATCGTCCGGACGGCGGCCGTGGAACTGGCCGCCCGCCGCGCGGAGGCCATCTGCGTGGCGCTGCATCCGGGCACCGTGGACACAGCGCTCTCGGCGCCCTTCCAGAGGGCCGTTTCCGCCGACAGGCTCTTCACGCCCCGGTTCGCCGCCGAGCGGCTCCTCGCCGTGATCGACGGACTTGGCCCCGCCGACACCGGCGGGTTCTTCGCCTGGGACGGCCAAGCCATTCCGTTCTGAGCGCCTTCCGACAAAAGATGCCTTCGGGAGACGTCACCGCCTCTGGAATGGGTTGGTGCGGGCGGTCGGGGTCGAACCGACACTCCTTTCGGAACCGGATTTTGAGCGAGACACGTCTAGGTAAGATACTGATCTACAACAAATATTTCGGCACCGCAAGCGCGTGTGCAAGGCTTTGTGGAAGTCAGCGGGGCGCAGTGCTACCTGACCTTGGCGCACGGGGCGCGAGGAGGAATGGCCTCTAAGCACGGGCGGCGCTCTGGCGGTTGGCATCTCCGATGGCGCTGCTCCGTCTTTGAGGCTGGAGTGCGCACCGGCGAACAGAATTACGCTAACCCGTTGACCATAAGGCCAAGCTTACTTTAACCAATTGCAATCTCGGTCAACGCGCGCTCCGCGTGTGAAATCGGGAAGCCGATATTGGCGGCGAACGCCCGCGCTAACAGCACTCTAGGTCCCCTCGACCCGGGTGGAAAAAGCAGCGAGGCCAAGATGCCAGTGACCGACCGCCATGAGGCGCCGATGGTTTGCGAGAAGCCCTGCCTGGGCGCGGCCTGCTTGAAACGCGAGCTCATGTCGAGCACCTGTCGAGGACTCTCGCCCAAAACGTTGGCCGCCATCCTGGCCGCGTTCGATGAGGCGGCCTGCGGCCTGCGAAATGTCGACCTGTCGGACCTGCCAGGCATCTTGCGCAGCGTTCTGTTGAACGCCCGCGCCCGCGACTCCAAGACGGGCCTCTCGGACCTTGAGTATCACGTCGCGCGCATCGTCACGCGCAAGCTGTTCACCCAATACAACTTCGTCGAGGAGGCCGATCGCTTCCTGGCCGCCGCGGAAGCGGCGGTGGACCGGCTGACCTTGAACGAGAAATTCCTGGACGCTTTCGATCCTCGGCGCGCGGACCGGAAGGGCGAAAACGCCAGCCTCATCGGCTTCGTGGTCCAGCAAGTCTATTTCGGCGCGCGCGACATTCTGGACCGCGACCTCGGCCTGAAGCGGCCGCGCAAGGGCCAGCAGGGCAAGCAGGAAAATCGTGACAAGGGACCGCCCAACGGTGCGTCCCCGGGAACGGCTAGCCAGGCTCGCGCTGGCCCCGTCGAGGCCCCGCGCGGGCCCGACCCGCGCAATTCCCATATCCTCAGCGCCAGCCTCGACGAGATTCTGGACCCGCAGCTTCACACCGACCAGGCCGGAACCCCCGACGTCCGCGGCCGCGAAATCGATGGCAATCTGGAGCTGATCCCGCAGGAGGATGGCGGCCGGGTCGCTGCGCGTGATGGCGACGACGTTCCGGACCAGCCGGTGTCGCTCGATGAAGACTGTGCGGGCCGGCGTCGGCAAGCCCGATCCCGACAAGGCCGGGTCCTACGCCGACTGCTCCACCTCACACCAGCCAGCGTAGACGACACCAAGGTCCAAGCTCTGGCCGTCGTCGGTAAACTCGTATCCCTCGACCCGCTGTTCTTCCCAGAGGGCGAGGATGGCGTCTGCGACCGTCTAGTAGTCAAAGCGGCCGCTGGCCAGAAGAACGTCTCCCAATGGGCGACGCGATACGTAACGCCTGTGATCGTGCAGGCCGCCATCACCGATCCCGCCTTCAAGGCGGACCTTCTTCGTCTCTGCGAGGAACTCGAAGAGCTCGAAGCCAGCTACAAGCGCCGCGATGACGCAAAGCCCAAACGGGCCAAAACCGGTCTCCGGCGCGACCCCACCAAGGCGTGGACCACCCTCGTCTTTCATCTTTTCGAGACGACGTCGATCCGCAAAGCGCTCGAAGGCGCGTGACGGCACCGTCGGAACCGGAGAAAAAGCAATGCCGAAGTTTAAAAAACACATCACGCCCCTCACAGGCGGCGAATATTCACTCCTCGAACTATTCATTGCCATGGATGTTTTGAACAGCGGGGACGACGACATCGAGGGCGCTGCCAGAACACTCATCAACACTGATCATGGGCGTCGGGCCGGCAACGCCGTCGCACGTGTGGAGCTGCGGATGGACCGCCTCCGTCATACGACGGCTTCCGGGCGCGCGCAGCGCAAGCGCGACCTCTTGACCGCCGAGGGCAGCGCAACGCCCGACACCGCGATGGCGGCGCCGGCGACTAAGGCGGTTAAGGAACCTTCGTGGACCAGCAAAAACCGCAAGGCGATGCTGCGGCCTTTCCCGACGGTCCAGCAGGTCATGCAGGAACGCGTCTGGATCTCGCCCATCGACAACTGGGCAGAACGAGACGGTGCCCGAGAGGGCCTTCACCGACCGACCTTCAGGGGTTTTCATTGGCGGGCCTTTGGACCTGAAGCCAAGGAACTCGCGCCCGAAACGCCGCTGAACGAGGCTTTCCTCATCGTTACGTCGGGCGAGGTCGACCTTTGGTCTGAAGGGCACAGCCCGACCCGTGTGTCGGCGAAAGACAGTGTGGCCATCGCCTGGATTGGCAACGCTAGCCGCCAGCCCTGGTTGCCGCAAACCTATCTCAAGGTGGCGGACGGCGGCGAAGCCCACGGCATGCTGTTCGCGATCGGCGAAGAAGGCGTTCCCCATTTGCCAGTCTCCAGGTCTCCTGCAGATGGTATCCGCTTCGCAACCGCGCGCAGTTGTGAGAAAGAAACCCATGATAAGATGAACTATAACCACGGCTGGAGACCAGCCCATTTCAATGTTTCAACCTCTCCGGGGTTGGATCGTTGGGCTAATCAACTCTTGCCGTTGTCGACGAACGAGCTCGACAACTATCCTCACCACAGCGCCATCCACTACGGCAATATGAAACTGATGGAGCTTGCGGGGTGGCGAAAGCTCCGCGAGGGCAAGACCCCACGCCGGCCGCGCACGCTGTTTCGCATCATCCAGTTTCCGCCGCTCCGGGGCGACTATCGGATCGGCATGGCCACGCACAACGGTGTTGAGGCGATCATTGCGCTCAACGGCGCGATCGACACCTACATGTGTCCCATGGAGCGGCTGGAGTCCCAGGAGCCGCGTGGCGTCCAGTTGGCCGAACTGAAGCGCGACAAGGTCGACTACGAGCACGTGCATCTCAGCGCGGCTGGGAACGGGCGGCCTTCGGTGCTCATGCTGCGTCCGAGCCACCTGCACCACGCCGTCGTGGCCTGTCATGAGGAGGCGTTCGCCCTCCTTGTGGGCGCCGCGAACCTGGAATGGAAAGAGGGCTGGCTAGACCTGATCCAGCAGGACGAACTCAGTGAAGGAGCGCTGAACCGTGCCTAACACCTGTTCTCGCCGACGCGAGGACAGGAGCCATAGCCTCATTCCACGCGTCCGCGCGGGGCTCGGCGGCAGCCACACCGTGGTGACGTCGATCCCTCTCGATGCGCTGCGTCCAGCGATGGACGCCGCCGCCTTCGCCCAACAATTGACCCCCGTGGAGGACCTTCACCTCTATTTTCACATCGCCTTCTGCGAGCACATCTGCGGCTTCTGCCACTACGCCAAAACACACGCCGGCATCTCTGATGAGGGCGACGAGACCAAATCCTACATGCACGCGCTCACGGCCGAGATCGCCTCTCGGCGTGCGCTCATGGAGGCGTCGCAGGTCCGCAGCCTCTATGTGGGCGGCGGCACGCCAACGGTGCTACCCCCACAGGCGCTCGCGCAGTTCCTTTCGACTGTGTCCGGCCTTCGCCGCTCTGCCTCCGCGCCATTCTGCGTGGAGGCCAGCCCCCTAACGCTGGCGGCGCCGGATGGGCGAGAGAAGCTGCAGATCCTCAAGGCGCTTGGCGTCACGCGCGTCAGCCTTGGGGTGCAATCCTTCTCGCGCGCGTTACTCGAACGCCACCGCGGACATGGGCCGGAGCTCCTGCACGACGTCTTTGCGAAGCTCGATGACGCCGGCCTGGAGGTGAACATCGACCTGATGCAGGACCTCCCGGGGCAGACGGCCGACGACCTGCGAACCGATCTGTCCTGGATCGCCGACCTTCGGCCCTCCCAGGTGACTTGGTACATTCTTCGCTTCGACCGAGGGTCGTCGTGGGACAAGCTGCGCCGAGTGCGCGGCCTGCCGGGCGTTGCTACCGGCAGCCAAAGCATAGCGCGACGGCTCCAACTGTTCGATGCGATGGACCGACTGGGCTACGCCGCACATGGCGGCGGCAGGTTCCTGCGCGAGGCCTGTCACAGCGACCGGTTCAAGGCCGTTCGCAATGGTTTGGACAGCACACTGCTGGGGTTCGGGGTCTCGGCCTACTCACACGGATGGGGCCACGCTTTTCGCAACATCCACGAGACCAGCGCCCGCTCTGCGGCAAGGGCCTACGTGGCGCGCATCGAACGGGGCGACGACCCGATCGAGACCCGGCATGTGCTGACTGACGCCGATCGTATCGCTGCACACCGGCTCGTCGCCATCCGCACGCGCCTGCCGCAGGCGTGCGTGGCGGGCGTCGACCCCGAAAGTCATCGGATCAGGACTCTCCTGGCCGTGCTCGCGGACGGCGGCATCGTCACGCTGGACGATGGCGATTGGCGGCTCACGCGCTACGGCCGAGCCCTCGAAGAAGAGGTCGCCTCCCTCTTCTACGCCCCGGACATTCGCAAGGCGCTGGCCGACGCCGGAGACTATTGGCCCGCGAACCAGCCTGGTCCGTGGCGCGAACTGCTTGCCCTCTCAGACCGTGAGGTGCGCGATGCACAAGTCGCTTGAACGTGGACTTGAAGCCGAACTCCGTCGCGATGCGCGCCCCGAACGCCTCCCCGAGCCGCCGCCTTTCCGGAGACTCGTGGGTCCGGGCGTAATTCTTATCGCCACCGCGGTTGGGTCAGGAGAAATCCTCTTCTGGCCAGGGATTGTCGCCAATTATGGCTTTCAGTTCGTCTGGCTGATCCTGACAGCCCTGACGTGCCAATACGTCCTCAATACCGAGTTCGTCCGCTATACGCTGGCCACCGGCGAGCCCGTGGTTGCGGGCTATGTACGACTATGGCGCGGCTTCCGCTGGGTCTTCCTCGCGGCCACCATCCTCCCATGGGTATGGCCGGGATGGGCGACGGGCGGCGCCCAAGCTCTGCAATGGCTGTTTGGGGGTGAGGTTCGCTGGATTGCGGCGGCCTCCCTTGTGATCATTGGGCTCCTGCTCAGCAGCACCCGCCTCGTCTATCGCGCCTTGGAGACTGCCCAGGCCTGGATGATTGGCTATGTGTTGGTGGTCCTCGCCCTGGTCACGGCTTTGGTGGTCCGGCCTGACACGCTGGCAGTGGCGGCCGGCGGGCTTGCGCGGTCGCCTCTGCCGTTCCCTCCCGACCTGGCCCTTCCCACCTTGCTGGCGGCCCTAGTGTTCTGCGGCGCCGGCGGGACGATCAACCTCGCCACGTCAAACTGGGCGCGCGACAAGGGCTTTGGTCTTGCCGCGCACGCCTCCAAGATCGTGAACCCCCTGACCGGCGCAACACAGGCCACCGGAACGGCCCTGTTTCGCCTGACCGCCGAGCCAGGCCAGGCTGCTCTATGGCGCCGTTGGTGGGCGCTGGCGCGTCGCGAACAGCAGGTGACGTTCCTCCTGGGCGGGGCCTTCGGCCTCACCGCCCCGATGCTCATCGCCTACGCCATGGTGGGTGAGAAGGGGCTGGGCGTGGGACTCGACGCGGTCCGGGCACAGGCCCAGCAGCTCGGCGCACAATTCGGCGCCTGGTTGCAGGTGGGCTTCGTCATCGCGGTGGCGGCGATCTTCCTGACGAGCGCGCTCGGGGTGCTGGACCACGCTGCGCGTCTCGCCGCGAGCCTGCTCGCACAGCCGAAAGAACGGCTTGAGCCCGAGCCTGGCCGGTGGCGCACCGAGAGCGGTCTCTATTTCCTCGTGCTCTGGGGCCTGATCGCGGTCGGCCTGGTGATCCTGCTGGGCTTCAACGTCGCCGACCCGCCGGCCCTATTGACCATCGCCGGCGCCTTGTCGGGGATCGTCATGTTCGTCTACGCGGCGCTGACGTTGGTCCTGAATATCCGCATGCGCAGGGCGATGGACCGGATTGAGCCCGCGCTGGGGGGGGACAATCCCTTCCGGATGTCCTGGCCTCGGACCCTATTCCTGACAGTCGGCGTCGCCCTCTACGGGGCGCTGTCCATCGCGGTTATCCAGGACGCACTGGCTAAGGCAGCGGCTTAGACGACAAAAAAGGGAGGCGGCCTTTCGGCCGCCTCCCTCGTCCTCTTCAAAATTTCACCTACATCAGCGTCGCCGTCACCCGCGTGATTCCGATGCCCTTACGCTTGCGCTTCAGCGTCATGGTCCCGAGTTCGCCAGCGTTGCGGCAGTGGGTGCCCCCACACTCGATGGGCGCCATATCGGGGTAGATCCACTCGAAGATCTCCGCGTGCACGCCGTTGCGGCGCATCTCGATGGATCCGCCCTCCCGGATCTTGGCGTTCGCCCAGCCCTCTGCCGCCTCGACGGCCTCGGGCGTTAGGTCCGCGCCGAAGTCCATGCGCGAGCCTTCCGGGTGAATGTGGCAGCCGCGTGAGGGCAGCTCGCCGACCTCGCCGCCCCAGAGCGTCTGCAGGCCGGCGTACATGAAGTGGCAGGCGGTGTGGTTGCGCATGTTCGCGTAGCGACGCGCCCAGTCGATTTGCATGCTGACCGTCTCGCCCGCCCGGAAGGGCGTGGGCGCCGCGAGGCGATGGACGATGAAGGCGCCGACCGAGATCGGCGGCTTCTCGAGAAGGCGGCCGCCGCGATACTGAGCGTCTTCGACCGCCAGGCCGTTGATGAACCCGTGGTCGGGCTCTTGGCCGCCGGACTCCGCGTAGAACAGGGTCTGGTCGAGAACGACAAAGGGGCCGTGCGCCCAGAGCACTTCCGCCTCGGCGACGCGTAGGTAGGGGTCGTCATGGAAGAGGCGCTTGGTCGCCGGCAGCGCCGGGCAGGAAAGCTCGTCAAAGGCATCCATGGTCAGTCTCCGGTTGAGGGTGACGAAAAAGAGGGCGGGACGGCCTTGGGCCGTCCCGCCCGGGCTTCAGGCCCAGCAGAGGGCGGTGTCGCCGCAGCGGCCCACGAAGAAATTGCCGATCAGGCGGTCGGCGATCTGGCCATCGCCGATCAGCACGCCGTGGGCGTAGCTGCCGTCGATCACCGCCACGTCGCCGGTGGCGACGGGGAGGACGATATGCGGCCGGTGCAGGATTTCCTGCTCGTCGTAGGGATAGCCGCTGCGCTCGACGCCGCGATCGCGGCGTTCCTCGTCCGTGGGCTGCCAGCCGCTGACGACCAGCTGACCCGAGCCCGGCCGCGAGCTGAAGTAAACGTTCACGGCCACGACCTGTTCGACCTTGGAGATTTCCCAGTCGGGGTAGCCCTTGGTCTGGGCGAGGTCGTCATGAGGGCTCAGCAGCCAGCGCTGGTTGGACCGGTCCGCACTCCAGTTGATGAGGCGCGCCATCGGGGCCGTCTCACCGTCATAGACCAGCGGGCGGAAGGTCATGCCGCGGTCGCGGAACCCGCGACCGAGGTCGCGCATCAAACCAAAGAACGCGCCGTCGCGGCCGCCCAGGATCTTTTGGAGCGGCCCGGCGGCCTCCGACGCCTGGCGCATGTAGTCTTCGGGCGACTTGCCGTACTGCGTGGCGCCGATTTCGTCGCCGGGCACGCCGTCGACGCGCGAGATGCGGGCGTCCGAGAGTGCAAACGCCGCGCGCACTTCATTGCAGTAGTCGGGCTCGAACGACCGCGGCGCCAGGCTGGCGCGGGTGCGGCCATCCCAGACGTCGAAGAAGGCGGTCGTTGGCTGGTTCGACTGGGTGAGGCGGAGGTCCTCGGACCGGCCGTCCAGCAGATACGGGTCGTACCCGCGGGGGTCACAGATGTTGCCTACAAAGGCTTCGTGGACCTGAAAGGTCATGCAAGAGTCCTCTTGAAAGGCGCGCGCCTACAGGCCTCGAAAAGAGTTCGGCGCGACGCATCATGCGGAGGAGCCGGGGTGTCCTGGGGCGCCGCACAGTTTGCGGCCGACCCCCATCCGGGGCTGCATCAAGGCTTTTAGCGCAAAGCCTCGCCCGCGATATTTAGGTTCGTGTGGGACCGGCTAGGGGGGTGACGCCAGGGCTCAAGACGTACTCGAACCGGCCGCATCGACAGGCAGGGTCGCGAGCTCGGAGATCGCGTGAAGCTCGCTCAGGTACTCGGGCTTGTGCTGCGCCAGCACCGGACGATCTGGGCGTTGCCGAGCAGCCGGGTGGGGGTCGTCGAGACCAGGCTTCTTGGCGATTAGTCGCTGCGGATCCGCCTCCTTGCGAAACATCTGCACCAGCTGCTCACCCGTCGCGCGCTGGCGCGGCCCGGTTCGTCCGAACCGGGACCTGGTCAAGGCCTCCGCGGCGCGCCCGCCGCTCGAGGAGACGACGAACGTTCTCGATGATCTTGCCTTGATCTTGCCCTGGGCGTACGCCTCGGCCAGCGCATGCTGGACGCCCGCGTCGACGCTTCTGACGATGGTCGTCGCCAGGCTGAGCCGGGATCAGACGATTCTCCGCGTCTGTGATCAGCCGCTCCTCGCCCTTCTCAAGCAGTCCCACGATCATGTTCACCCAGGACGGGGTGACACCAATCTTCTGAGCGACTTCCTCATCGTTGTAGCGACCTAGGAAGGGCCCTTGTTTAGCTGACCCCGACGCAACCGAAAGCTTCGCGCGAGATTCAAAGCATGCAGCTGCTCACACGCCCCCGCCGGCAAGCTTTACCTTTACCTCGAAGTACCCGCAAAAATCGGTGTACTCACCGCGCGCAGCGGTCTCGGGGCTGGCTCGGTTGCCCCGCGTCGTCACGGTCCGTGACCGGTGATGTTCCGCGCTTGTGCGACCAGCGCCCGTTCGCGTCCAAGCGGCACCAATGGAAGTCTGCTGGGCCGACAGGATCAATCACCAAGGCCGCATAGTGACAGTCCTTAGGTGGTGTCCCACTCGCTACTGCAACGCGTCTCAAACCGTCGCGTACGCTAGCGTCGCCGACAGCCTCTCACCGTCCATGCGCGGGAGGCGAGACGTTGGCTGCGAGGGCGTTGCTCAGCAGCTGGCAGCCGGGTCGTCGCGTGCAATCGCGCAGATCATCCGCGTGCCCTTCTCCGCGCCGTAAGTCGCAATTAGCCTTTCTCGAAGCAGGCTCCATTTGTCCATCGTGTCTGCCGTGGCGACGCGGACAGCGTTCGCGAAGTTGTCGCCATGATTGCCGCGGGGCGTGGTGCCTGGCCCAACCGTGGCGCCAATCGGGCCGGTGTCCTTGTTCAGCGCAGAATGCTTCACTCGTGACCCGCAGCTCACGCCGAAGCACCCGCTGATGACATCCGCCGGAAAAGGCGTCGTACCCCGGAGACTGATGGCTGGGGCCGGTACTGTCTTACCGAGCCCGGCCGGCGCCGTATCAGCGGTGCTATCGGTCCAGTTTGAATGTGAGTAGAAGTCTTGGGAGGCGTGCATAACGATCCCGAGCGATTGGAGGACGTTGCATTTTGCGCGCCCGCTCAGGTCTCCAGTCCACACGCAACCAGGCGACACGGTGACCTGATCGGGCCGGATTTCGCCTTGAGCATTGAGTAGCCCAGCTGCGCGACTGACAGCTCGGTCCATATGGGTCTGCATCCAGTCTCGGCAGGCGACGAGCTGAGCGGGATCGTCGCCATCGTCGCAGTGGGCACGAGTCTTGAAGATGACGGTGCTGGAGTCAGGGTAACCGATGGCCCCAAAGGTGCCAGTCTTGCCCGCGAGTTGATCGAGTGTCTGGGCTTCGAGGCAGGAATAGTTGGACGGCGTCGCTGCGCAGACTAGCGCGCGACGCGTGATCTTTTCGTGCTCGGCGCTTTGTGGACCAGGATTGATAGTTCCGAACGCAAGGGCTGAGCCAGCGCTCAAGAATGCGATCGCACCAACCATGAAGTTCCGCATGCCGATCCTCCCGTGAATCTCATCGAAGGAAAAATAGAGGTCGTCACAGCCAACGCGCGGGTGACAATGCATCACTACTTCTTGGCGACGACCCAGTTGCTCCAGTTTCCGTCTGCGCAGCGGACATGCACGTTGGTCTTGTCGAACGCCGCCATGTGTTGGAGCTCAGCTGTAATTTGCGTGCCGGATGTGTTGAGCATCGTCCGTGCCGGCTTGATCTGGGACTGCGTTCCAGCTGCATCCACTCCATAGCTCTCGACGTCGCCGGCCACCGCCGGGTACTTGAAGCCGCCGCCCCCCATGGATGAGGCGATGCGAACGCGATTTCGGTCGTTACCCATTTGGGGTCCGATGTACTCAGCGCTGGCTACACATTGCGTCACGGCAGCTACATCGAGCTTGCCCGATGGCGCCACCGGTGCGGTCGAGGGAGCGGACTTCGCTTCAGTTGTGGCCGCCGCAGGCGGGGGCTGAGACTGGTTACATCCGGCCGTGACCAGGGCCACTCCGGCGAGCATCAGCTGGGTTGCACGATCCATGGCAAGTCCTCTGGGATTGCATTGACGATCTGGAAGGTTGCGCTCCTGCGCCCTCAGGGAGGCCCGCTGACGGCGCCCTGGTAGGTGAAATGCAGCTTGCGCTCGACGAGGGTCGTCTCGGCCAGGCCGCGGGCCTTCGCCATAGAGACACCCTCGAGAACGAACTCTTCGACAAGAACGGCGAACTTCGTTGTGCTCGGCCAGCTGGCGACATCGAACGAGGTCTCCCAGGTTCCGCCTTGCACGGGTCGTTCTACCGGCTCTCCCACCTGAACTGGGCCCTCAGGCGTGATCCGCTGCAGGGTGAAGCGCATCACAGGCGTGATCGCCGCCAGCAGCCGATCTTTCCCCGGTTGATCGAGCGCGCCATCCGTATAGGGCGCGCGGTCGCTGAAGCTGGCGCCCGTAACCTTGGCCATCACGGTGTTCGCCGCGCGGGAGAGCGTTACTGTTCGCGGCGCCGCTACAGCGATAACGTCGAGACCAATGGCGGGCGACAGCTCGCGACCGGCCAGCGCATGGGGCTGGTAGCGGGCGATCCCAAGCCGCACGATGGGCGCCGCAGCTTCGCCCGGACTGAGGTGCACATCACAGTACCAATCGCCCGTGGCAGGGTCGAAGAGGGGCTCATAAGCCACCACCGAGACCATTTCTGGGGCCGCGGGTTCATCCGGCGCGCCGGGATCGTCGCCGCTGGCCGCGCCCTTCGGAAGCGCAAGGTTCCCCGCTGTCGCGACATAGCCTGAGAAGCGGTCGGCAGTGATATGCGCGTCGGTCTGGGATTGGGTGGCCGGGTCAGCGGCCCACTGCGTGGACACATCTTGCAGCCACTTAGGTAGAGCCTGGAACTTCTCTAGAGAATTCTCAAGCCTCAGCAGGCGGTCGCGAACCTGTTGCTCCCGCTGACTGAGAGCCGGAGTGACGACCTTGTATCTGAGAGGATTGTTCGGATCGTACTCCGGCTCGCGCAGGTCAAACTGGTCGCTCGGAGTGCACACCACCCCAACCAAGAGACCCTCGGAAATTGGCCAGTCCTTGAGCGGAATCCGGATTGGCGCCGTCCAGGTCGCGGTAAGGACGTCGCCGTTCCTCTTCTCGACAACCTGGGTGGCATGCAGCGGCTGGGTTCGCGTTAGCGGCGGCGGGGCGATGGCCGCTGGAATCCAGAATTGAGTCACCAGAGGCTGCAGACGCCGCTGACCGGTCCCGGCGAGGCCGGGGTGGAAGAGCTGGCGGAAGACGTCTGTGGAACTTGCGCTCTCACGTTCGTAGGGCCCCTCCGGCGGGGTCTCATCATTCGGGTCGGTGCGAGGGGGCGGTGGCAGATAACGGAGGAAACGACTGGTCGCGACCGCACGTACGACCACCCGGCGCGCGTGCATGGACGGAAAGGTATGGGAGAGATTGCGGAGCGCGCCGGTCTCGCCAACCACCAAGTCGAGAAGGTTACGACGGTCGGCGTCGCGTTCCTCGTCCATCCGCGGCAGGTCCGTCAGGTCAAATGCGTGAGTATGTGGAACAGGCGCGAACGCCCAGTTCGCGCCGTCCGCGTACTCGGTCGGCCACGTGTCTTTCCAAGCCTTGGCCGGCTGAGAGGGGCTCTGTCCGGCAGGCAGCTTCCGAAGCGAAAGCGCAGGGTCCATCTCAAGCCAGCGCAGCTCCACGCGAACCGCCGCTGTCGCAGCACGATCGATGGCGAACTGACCGCCGAAATAGACGACGGCGCCACGGGGCTGCTTCTCGAGAGCTGGGTTGGGCGCTGTGACCAGCGCTCTGAGTTCAGCCCAGCTTCCAGGCCCAGCCGGAGCGCCCGTCGTCGGCACCCCCACGAGGGGACTCTTGAGCAAAGGCGCCGAACGCGGCTTGTCCAAGGCGTGTACCAGACGCAGGGTCAGCACGTCCTGCAGCGCTGGGATGGGGGTTTTGTGGATCTGCGCGTCCCAGACCTTTCCCAAGTCGCCGATCAGCTTGCCCGCCTGGGCTTGGATATGCTCGCTGGCCTCGTAGGCAAACCGGTTCGTGCGGACCGCTTCTGCGTGCGTAGCGTAGGTCCACAGGTGTAGGTCCACCTCTTCGGCAGGTCCAAGGGTCACCTTGAGCAACGGCCCCCGGACCTCCTGCGCCGACCCTGCAGTCCCTGCGCTGAAGGTGCCACCGTCGGATTTGCCCCGAGCAACCTCAAGGTAAATAGGGGTCGCTTCGAAGGGGTCTTGCTTCCAAAAGGCCAGGTCAGGCGCCTTCCCGGCGAAGGTATCGAGTGTACGCCCATCGCGTGTGACAGCGACACCCAGGCGCCGCGCGGCTGGGTCCGGATAGAACGGGTTCTCCCGCGTCTCCGGCAACTTTGAATTTGTCCGAAAGAGGCGCGCCTTCACGGGCCCGCCGCCGCCCTCCGGATAGACCGGATACTGTCCCGTATCCTCGTCGAGCCAGACACGGCGGAACGCGCCGAACGGAATGAGCTCCTCGTTCTCGTCGAACAGGCCGAACTGTTCGGCCTTTTCGAAGGTCGCCCGCTGCGGCATCAGCACCCGCATCTCGTCTTCGCGCGGAAGCACCTTGCCGTCACGTACGACCACCACGCTTTCGGCTTCGCCCGGAGACTCAGCTTCGCTTCGCGAGGCGAGGCTGCCACGTTCAGGGACGAGAACATCCGGTGCGCGCGACTTCTCCGTAGGACGGTAGACAAACGGCTTGTCCGTGGCTTCGTCCGTTCCTTGCCCCAACGCCAGGGCCGGATAGAGAACCTGAGCGGCGGCCAAGCTGACGCTGCTTCCGTTTGGCTTGCGCACCCTGAGACCAACGCGCAATCCCATGCCCACGCGCAGCACTGCCGTGTCGAAGCCGTGCCGGTACACCGTCGAGACGGGAACATCGCCCACGCCGGCCGGAACATCCGTGCGTGGATTGCCGTCATCATCGTACTGCAGCCCGGGGACGCCGAGGTTGTCGCCGGCCCACGTGAAGAGCACTTCGCTGGCGGTGTACTTTGTAACCGGCTTAGGGGGCGTGCCGCCATCGTCGGCCAGCTCTTGGCGCGCCGTCGGCATGAAGTAGCCCTCGTCCCGCATGGCGAGACGCTTGGTCTCCGCCTCGGACCAAGCCGGCAGTGAAAGCGCCGGATAAACGATCGTGCGCCCGGTAATGGAGTAGGGCTCTGGTTCACGCTCGTAGAGAATGTCGACCCTGTAGCCCGCAATGAGGTCTTCTGCGTACAGCGGACCGTTATTCGTGACCTGAGCCTGGGTCAGTTTCCCCGTCAATTCGCGCCCGGCCTGCTGGTCAAGCAGCATGAGGCCACGCGTCGCCACCTCCGGTGTTGATGTTGAGCTCGACAGTCCATCTGGGTTTGCGCCTTTGCGGTCGAGCTCGTGGGTGGCGTTCGCGGCCGATTGCATCTTCAGAGCCGCGCTGACCGGGTCGGCTGTTTCAAGGCGATATCGGCGCGTCGTGTCTCGGAGCTGCACGACGCCGTCCTTGACAGTGGGACTGCCCGCATCACTACGCGGACCTGGCCCGCCTAGGAACTCGGCCTCACCCCCCGGTTCAAAGACTGTCGGCGCACGCCCGATCCCGGGCTGCAGCACAATCGCCGTCTGGCGGCTGGTGGACGTGTTGTTCCCGGACCCCGTTGGGTCAAACGCCAATGTGACGTAGCCGCGGAAGCGTCCAGCGTCGCCTGGCGTGAAGATGGTCCCAAGATCGTCTAGGCCAACCTCAGCTTCGAAGTCGACGATCAGGTTCATGAGCTTGCGCAGGGTCGGGTGCCCTTCAAGGCCGGCCACCTTGCGCCGCATGAGATCGCGCGCGATTTCCTTCGGGTCCTCGACGCTCGGCGGTTGAACGCTCTCGTCGAAGCGAGGCCGCAACGCTTGGTCCAACGCCGCCAGGTTCGTCTGAAGGAGGTCGCGTTCGGGGTGCACCGCCTCTGGTGACGTATCCAACATCAGAAGCGCGGCGAGCGCGTCGGCGGAGTCCGCCGGCTTCTCGTCCAGCAGGGTTGTGGTGCGGCGGCGTAGGAAGTGGTTGTCCGCGCGCGCTGAACGCGATTGATCGCGCCGCGCTTGGCCCTGCGGGGTGAGATCCACGAGCCGACTTTCTTGCTCCGCGGCGAACTTTTCCGCGAGGCCCGCGCGTTCGGCCAAGAACTTCCGCTCGGACGCGCGGCCCCCTTCGGCCGCATCCTGCTGAAGCTTCAGCACCGATCCATAACTTGAGGCGGCGTCGCCGAGCGGTCGCATCCCAAAGAGTTCGCCGCTGTAGGTGTTGCGCCAAAGATCCAGCCGCCAGGCGCGGTGCAACGGGTCCTTCAGGCGGTCGGCCGCCTCGCGACCAAATTGAACAGTTTGTCCGGCCTTGATCGTGTCCAGGATCGTCTTCTTCAAACCGGTAGCTTGCGAGGCCAAAGCCGTCAGGGTGTCGGCGGCCGCTTCGCGGACGTGAAGGCGGGTCAAAGTATCTGTCAGGACGCCGTGCGCGTACTCGGTGATGTCGAACTTGGGTCGTGTCGGAGCGGAGGACGGCCCCACACTGAGTTGGTCGAGAGTTCCGGCGTCGACGACCACGGCGTTGGCGTCAACGGCTTTCGCGACGTCCAAAACATCATAGAGGACGTCAAACCCTTCGGGGTCGGCGCCGAGATCTGTGACGACATCCCTCCAAAGGGCGGCGGCCTCCCGTCGAGCCCCACGCGTCACGGCGTCAGGCCGCAGTGGCAGGGTCTTGGTCAGCTGCCCTTGGGCGTCGAAGAAACTCAACTTGAACCGAGCCTCATCGCTCGCGATGTCGCTTGGCCAGGTGGTAAGGCCGACTTGGCCGCTGGTGGTGACGGGCTCCGGCCACAGGACTGCCGAAAGGCGTAAGGTAACCTTGCGGTTCACGGTGACTGCGCCGTCCGGGACGGCGGTGCAGTGGACGTTGACGCGTCGGTCGCTCATGCGTCCACCTTCTTGCGGCTATCCTTGTAGGCCTTGAGCGCGAGATGCTTGCGGTAGTCACGCCACGCGCGGTGCTTGTCGCGCACGTCGCGACGGATGAAGGGCGCGGCGGAGCGATCCAGCCGTTCAGTGAGCGACGCGTCTGGCGCCTGCGCAACCGCATCGAGGGCGTACCGCGTCACATCATGCGCGGCGAGACCGGCGCTCGCACTTTGGTCGCGCCTCGCACCCCCGCCGGACCCGCCCTTCACCTTGTACTGCGCCGTCGCCGAGTACCGGAACTCCGCGAACCCGACCTTGAAGCTGAAGCTGACCGTGGAGGTCCCGTACATGTCGCTCTCGGTCTGAACGACGCGAACCTCGATGTTCACGCAGACGCCGAAGCACGCGACGTGGCCCTCGCCGACCGCGTGAACGAAGCCTTCAATGCGACGTCCGCCGTTGGCCTGGGACAGCAGATAGATGCCTGCCGTTACGCGACCGGACGCATTCAATGGACCGAACTTGATCGCGGTGACGGCGCCGAATTCGAACTGAATCTCGAACGCCACAATGCCGCGCGCATCGGCCGTCAGTCCGACGAACCCACCGCCTCCGTAGGGTGGCTGAGCAATGAGGAACGGCTTCTCGCGGCTCGCGAAGGCAAACTTGAAGAGCGCCTGGCCTTCGGAGAACGGCAGTAAGACGGCCGCTGAGATGGCCAAGTTGATGAGCTGTAGCGAGCCCACCATGATAAGCGGGCTTGCGTAACGATAGCCTGCTTCGATCCCGATCGGTGCGTAGGACGGCGCCAGATAGAAGCCGTTGCCCTCCTCGGGGCTCATCAGCTTCTGGAGCGGCTCGATGAAGGACAGCAGGGCGCCGTACTGAACGCCGTGGATATCAGCCTTCAGCTCGGTGCGCCCCTGGGCGTCGAGGTCGAAGCGCGCACCCTTGAACTGGATCGACAAGAGGTCGAAAGCGCCTCCCAGCAGGTGCACCTTGAAGGGCTTCAACCGACCCGATGCCGTAACGCTGCGCTTGCCGGTGAGTAGATTGATCTCGACCCGACTTTTCAGGACGAGATCGTTTTCGGGCGGCGCCGGGTCTGATCCAAGCGGCTCTGCCGGCACACTCGGATCCATCGCGAACACGGGATCGCTAGACGGGAACGGCGAAAGCTCCGTGTCGAAGTCATACTGAACGCGGACGCGCACGGGCAGCAGCTCGAGGAGTTTGTCGCGAAGGAGTCGCTCGACGCCGTCGAACGAGATGAGCGCGCTGATCTGGCCGCGTCCCAAAGCCGAGACGAGCTCTGCCAACAGCTCGGCTGCGCGAACAAGCCCCAGTCCCTCCGTGCGCCATTGATTTCGGAGGGCGTTCAACGGGGCCCACGGCACCGTGCCACCCGTTGTGTTGAGCGCTTTGGCAATGTCCGAGAGCAGGTCGCGATCCTTCGTGATCGCGTCCTCCGCCTTCTTCAGGGCGTCGATTGTCGGCGCGCCTAGCGCTTCCAACACGCTCGCCGCCGAGAGGGACTCTTCTGAGCTAGATGGCTTCTTGAGCAGGGCCGAGAGCGCCGACACGCCCTTGAGAGCAGACTCGTGCAGCTCGAGTGTTGGCGTGACCGCCTGCCTAAGCAGGTCTCGAACACCGGCTTCCAGTTTGTCCGGCAGCTGACCGGGCAACAGCACCGTCTGAAGGATGGCCGCGATTACGTCGCGCTCCACCTCGGCTTTCATGCCCTCCAGTTCGGTCGCAAGGCGAAGCAGCGCCTGGCGCTGGCCGTCTTGGGCGAGGTCGCCTACGGCGGCGTTGGCTAGCCGCAGAGCTTCGGCATAGCGCGTGGCGACCGCATCCGCGACGGCCTTGAGGTCCGCCTTCGCTGTCGCAGCACCAATTGCAGTTTCCAGCGAAGTAATGGCGCGCCGGATCCTGGCGTTCCAGATGGTGGGGTCGCGAATGGCCCGCAGTGAGCTTGCAAGCTCAAGCAAGGAGCGTTGGAAGCCCAGCGCGGCGAGAATTTCCCCAGCGATCCTCGCCTTCTCGGCGGTGGAGAGTTCGCTGACGTTCGGACGCGCAGCTTCCGGAATGAGCCGCAGGGCTTCATAGAGCGCTACCGTATCTCGAACCAGTCGGGCTAGCCGATCCGCCAGCTCTCGGCGCTTCTGAATGGCGTCGCCCACGGCGGATGCGAACGCGCCAGGCGCCGTGCAGACACTTGAGAGCTTGTCGCCGAGCTGACCTGGGGCGCGCCCCGGCGACAGACTGAACCTGAGCCTTTGAAGCGCCTCAAGCTCGGCCGCGACGCGCTGCAGCGCGGTCTTCGTCGCCTGCAGCTGAACGCGGTATCGATCGGCATTGCCCGACCGGACGCTCGCGGGCAGATCGATGCGGTCAAGGATCGAGGCCGCGTCGGCCAGAGGCTTTTCGAGTTCCCCCGCTGAGCCGAGGGTGTCGAAGGCCACGCTCCTCGCCAGTTCTGCGATCTGCGGGAGCTTGTCCGTGGCGGCCGCGCACCACGTAGCGCCAAGCGCACTGCCCGCTCGCGCCGCCAAGGCCATTAGGCCGCCCGCTTGCACCGCCGAGAAGGCTTTTTCGGCTGCCGTCACGAGTTCTCGGAGCGCGGCTCCAATACTGGCGTCGACCTGCTCGGCAATACGCGACTTGATGTCTTCCAGCGCCTTCTCGAGCCTGGCCTTGACCATCGCTTGCGCCGCGTCGGCGACGACCTGCGGCCTCAGAGTCGATAGCGCCCTCAAAGCCCCTTCGAACCGTTGGGCCTGTACCAGTAGTGCGTCGAGTTGTTGGATCTGCAGCGCGAGGCGAGTGCGCTCAACCTCTGCCTTTGCGCCGCCGAGAGCGCTCTGCAGCTCATAAAGCTGCGCCGGCAGATTGACGCCGCGAAGGGCTTGCGCCGCGATGGCAAGGCGCGCTGCGTCGAGCTGTGCCTTCAGACGCGCCCGGTCTGCAGGTTTGGCGATTTGCAGCTTTGCTTCGAGATCACGCGCAGCATCCACGCTAGACGAAGCTGTTTGCTCAACCAGCACCAGCAGGTCGGCAGCCAAGCGATTTCGGAGCGTCTCTAGGGGCCCACCCGTCGCTGCGACATCCTGACGAAGACCAACGAGCTCTTGCTGAAGGTCGAGCCGACCATCGCGCGCCGCCCGGGTCAGTCGCGCGTCGATCAGCGCCACAACCTGCGCCGCGAACTCGGCAACGGCCGGGTGAACTGCTTCGCCCACGCCTGGCAGCTGGCGAAGGGCGTTGACGATCTGCCCGGCGAGCTCGTCACGACTCCATTCAAGGCGCGTCTCCGCAACGCCGCGTAGGCGGGCCGCCGCGTCGAGTGCTTCCGCCAGCGGCCGACCGAAACGCTCGAAGAAGAGCGATTGCTGGAGTTGCGGCAGCGCGTCGTGAGGGTTCTTGAGCAGCTGGCGAACCAGCTTCTTCTGAGCTGCGCGCGAGGCGGCTGGGTCGGCGCCGGGTCTCGGCTGCGGTAGGGAGGCCGTATTGGCGCCGCCGCCGGGGGCGCCCGGCAACGCGTTCGGCGCCGCGGGTTCGGTGATGACTAGCGGGCCGAAGAGGGGTTGGAACAGATCGGCGTCGATGGCCTGGTCCAAGAACTCGCCGATCGGTCCGGTTTCGATCCATTCCTGAAGTTTGTCCGCCAGGAGCGCTCTGGGGTTGGCGGCCAACCGGCGAATGTTCTGAACGAGCTGCTGGGCGTCGGCGATGGCCTGGGTGAGAACCACCGGCACCGGGTGACGAAGGACTTCCTCGACTTCTCGCAGGAGGCCTTGGCCGGCGTCGTACATTCCCGTGGCGGCCGCAAGCTTCCGCTCCCGCTCCACGTTCGAGGCAGCCGCCGCAGCGCAGGCTTCGGATGCGCGAATGGTGCGCGCGTATTGATCCATCAGGTCCGGGTAGAGCGCCTCGAGGGTGAACGCGGTCGGCTTTCCCTCTGGGTCCAGCACCTGCTGGATCGCCTTGTCCAGAGACGCTTGTGCCTGGCGCTGAAACTCCTTCAACGCCGCAGCAATCTGGCCAGCCGCGCGCAGCGCGTCGTCGACCGCTTTGCCGCCATAGTCTGCAAGCTCTTTGGTCTTGGCCGAGGTCGTGATGGACGCGACCTTCAGGATCAGGTCGAGCGGTACGATGCCGAGCAGGGTCGCATTGTGGAAGTACTCGGCGGGATTGCGCATCCCCGCCTTTGCTGAGCGATAGTCGAAGGCTTTCGGCGCCGGCGAGCCAACCGACGACCCGCCAACTGTGGCTGGTGCATCGATGTCAGCGTCCGCGATGAGATCCGTAACGGCGCTCTGCCCGGAGGGCGACGGAAGTTCGCGGCCACCGACGAAGCCAACGCTGCGCGACAGCGCCGCCAGCTTCGCGGAGGGCTTGGCGACCCCGCCCGTCGCCTTGCCCTGTGCGCCGACGTCGAGGCCGATGACCGGCCCCACGACCCGAAGGAAGATCTCCGAAGGGTTCTTGCTGCTGTCGAACCCGTGTCGGACGTAGTCTTCGTCGTAGGCCACGGTGACCGGGCCCTGCGCGCGGCCCAATAGACGATCCAAAGGCTGGATGGTGACCTTGGCGTCGACCATGGTTGGATGGAAGGGCGGCTCATCGAGCCCCTCCATGAAGATCGTGACGTCAAAATTCTCCTGGGGCCCGCCACGAGACTCATTGATGAGGCGCCCGCGCGCGCCCAATCGCACCTGACGGGCTTTGAACTGGGTGTCGCCCGCCTTCTTGCTCGGCGCGAACAAGGCGTCGCGATCGGAATGGCTCTCCAGGCGCAAGCGCGTGAACTGGGTCTCCGGGTCGCGGTGCGAAGCCGGGACGGGCAGCGCGTTGTAATACGCCGTCAGCTTCTTCATGGCTGCTGGCGTATGAGCGGCCTCGTTCGAGACGAAGATGAGCGGCGCGGTCACCCGCGTCTTATCGCCGTCGACCCGGTACTCGAAGCGAACCTCGTTGCCGTACTTGTGTCCTGAGGGGGCTGGATGGGGTTGCGTTCCCGGCGCGGTGCGAGGCCAGAAAACCCCGCGAGCACCGACGTCGAGCTCGACGTCTTTCACGAGGTCAGGCGTCCGCTGCGTGAGTAGCTCGACCGCCTTGGCGGGATAGTCTCGCCCCTTGAACGGCTGCTGCGAGGCCGGGAACGCCTTCTTGGGAATCTTCGGAATGATGAAGTGCCGCTTCGAGAGGTAAAAGACCGGGTCCTTTTTCTCGGCATTGTCGCGCGACGGCCGGCGCATGCGCTGTGTCAGGCTGATCAGGCTGACGCGGAAGCCGATTGGGAAAAGGAAGCCCTTTTCCTGGATCATCACGTACGCATCGCGGCCGCCCACGGTCCGCATCACGGCCTTCTCGACGTTGAAGGCCGCAGGATCGATGAATGGGACGATCCCGGCGATTTGGGTGGCCGGAGGCTCGCCGGCCCAAATCAGGTTCGTGGTCGCGCCGCGAGAGGTCAACATGATGTCGGCCGTGGCGAACGGCCGGGGCGAGATCACGCCTTCTTTGAAAAACTTGGTATTTGCGGTGCCCGGAACGACGTCCGTTTTGTCGCTAAGGTACCAATTGGACTTGGGGCGACGCACCATGCCCCCTTGCTTGTCCATTCCGTTCGGATCGACAGCGCGCAGGCCGGGTAGTCCGATCGCAGAGCTCTCCATGAAGATCTCGCGCCGCTGCCTGCGGTTGATCGGCAGATGGAAACGCTCGTTGATCCAGGCTGAGTTCTCCTTTTCGTAATCCCGCGCCCCGCCAATCGTCAGGATCTTCGGATCGAAATCCACCGACGACAGAACTCGAACCGCGGTGCGGGTGCTCGGGTCCAAAACCGCGCCCCAGTTGGGATTCACGAGTTGCGGGCGGGGCATATGCGCCGGCGTGAGGAAGCGCCCATGCCGGTCCGGCGAAAAGAGGAGGCCGGTCACAAGTTCGAGCGACGTCTCGCCCGCGTCGGGCGAACGCAGCAGACCTGCGAAGTGCTGCTTGGCGGCGTCTCGGCTCATGCTGCGCGTGAAGCCGCCGGCTTCGAGCTCGGCATCGGCTTCCAGGTCGGCCTCGATGGCGCGCTGGTGGACACGCAAGGCCATGTCCGTCCAGTCCGTCACCTCTTCGACGCTGATGGGCTCCGAAGTTGGCGGCTTGCTCTGTCCCTGCCCCGAGAACTCAAAAACCAGACGTGACGGGCCCGACGCCTGTGTGCGCGCCAACCAGGTTTCTCGACCCAGGGCGTCTTTGGCCGACTTGCTGATCTGGCGGGCGTCGTTGGGGCCGGGCTGGCCGCCACCCTCGTTGTAATAGAACACCTCTTCGCTCAGGTGTTGGGCGTCGAAGTGGACGATGCGGTAGGGCTGAAGGTCTGCGTCTGGAAGTGAACTCAGCGAGAGCCGCCGCATAATCGGCGAACCGCCTTCGTTCAGCTCGAAGCGGTAGCCCGGGTACGAGAACGACAGATCAAACGAGTCGATTGTTCTGCGCAGCCGCATCCTTGCGAGCTTCTCGCCGCCGCGTTCGAGACTGGTGTCATCGGCCGCCGGCTTCGCGAAGCGGCCCATGAAGGCGCGAACCCGGGCCTTCACGCCACCATGCAGGACCGAGATGGTTTCGCTGATGACATCGCCGCTACCGGGCAAGGCAGGATCGATCAAGTCTCCAAAGTAGAGCTTGGCCGGCGTCTCGCGGAACTCGAGATCACAGCTGGACGCGCCCTTGACAGGAGCATGGACCGCGACCAGCCGGATCGGGAATGTCATCTCGCCGACCGGGCCTGCACCCCAGGTGCGCGTCACGGGCGTGGCGTTCTCACGCCAGAAGGTTGCCGAGAAGGTCTTGCTCTCTAAGCGCTGCCGCACGTCCGCGAGGACGGCCTCGAGCGTAATGCGCTTGAGAAGCTCGTCCGCGTCGCCAGACAGCTTCAGCTTTTCGAGTCGAAGTTCCCCGCCAGGCTCGCCGTTAGCGACGGCACGGAATTGCAGACGGCCGACGCCGTCGGCCACAAGTACGCCACGCCGACCGCTTGGCGCCTTCCAAGTCGCCAACCGTACCGCCGACGTCTGCTGCATCGACGCGAAGGCCTGATCGTCGCGTCCGACCTTGCCGAGTGGTGAGGCCCGCGACTCGCCCACGCCCCCAACTGCGTGAATGTCCGTGCAAGCGCCCAGCGCTGCTCCCGGGATCGTCGCACGATCCGCTGGCATCGCCGCTCTGGGCTGCACCGTGACCGATTTGGCAGTCCAGGCGTATCCCGGGACTGAGAGTTTGGCCGGCGCATTGCCCGAAGGCGTGAGTTCCAAGCCTGCCGAGGAAGTCCCGGAGAATAGAGTTAGGTCCTTGGTGACGACCGCTCGGCTTGCCGGCAGGGCGATCAGTCCGTCGTCTGCCACCTTGATCCGTCGTTCCGGGGCATCAAGCGTCGCTCGGCTCCCGGCGCACCAATCAGTGAGTGG
This sequence comes from Phenylobacterium sp. RIFCSPHIGHO2_01_FULL_69_31, assembly GCF_001824475.1. Classification (GTDB taxonomy): domain Bacteria; phylum Pseudomonadota; class Alphaproteobacteria; order Caulobacterales; family Caulobacteraceae; genus Phenylobacterium. The sequence goes on from NZ_MHXN01000046.1 coordinate 145,608, forward strand.
CAGCGTGACTTGGCGCGCTCCCAACACCGAGAGCTTGATGCGCCATGTGTTGTCGACGGGCTCTTCGATGCGTGCCCGCAGAGCCAGATCGAGGTCCGTCCCGAGTACCGGTCCAGACAGTGTGATTTCCCAGGCCCGGTCGCTATTGCTGGGAGTCCGAAGATCGACCTTGGTCTTGCCGACGACGGCAGGATCAATCGTCCAGGTGTCGCCGCCCCAGACGACCTGCAAGGTGTCGCCGACCTTGTTGAACGAGGGCGCGGTCTGAGCCTGAGCAGCGCTTGCCGCCAAGCTCGCTGAGGAGGCGGCGACGAAACGGCGCCGCGTAACACCCTTGCGCCCTCGAGAGGACGTGTCGCCCCTGTCCGTCACGGCTTGCCCCCACCCCGCGATAACGACGCTACATGAGCACGTGACGCTTGCAACCGAAAAGGGTATTTAAGAATAGCGTAACGCAAGCATGTCGAGTAGCCGACGCATTCGGGACCCTGGGGGGCGCTGAAATGATCCGAGGCCTTGTCGCGGCGGTGTGCGCCGAGGTCCTGTTCAGCGGCTGTTCTGACGCGCGATCAACGGCGGCCGATGCAAAGATCGCGGCGCCACCAGCGCCAGAAATTGTCTTCCAGAACGCGGAGAAGTTCGCTCCGACATCGGGCTACTTAAAAGCCCAAGGGGCGGTGCGAATGACGGCGGACACCGCAGCGCTGAACCGCGCCATCGGCTCGCGCCAGGCCTTCGTGCTCGCTTTGCCGACGGGCAAGTTGCGGATTGAGCCAAAGCCTCAAGCCGCCACGGCGACGTCGTTCTTCGCAACCGTAAAGGATCCAGAAGGACGCGAGGTCGGAGAGGCCCGGTTTTTGAGCGGCGACCGCCTACGAGCGTCCATTTTCATGAGGGGCAAGGTCCGGCGCATCGAGGGAGACGGGTTGGGAAACTACACCGTCACCGAGAGCGACTCCTCTCGTTTTCCGGATGAGGCGCCATCGAACCGCCGACCGGGCGCGCTAGACGATCCATCGCCGATCGGCGCGCTAGATGAAGCAACGCCAGAAATCAGCCTACTGCTCCTCTATGAGCAGGGTGTGATTGACAAACTAGGCGCCAACAACATCGCCGACTTCGTCAAGGAAATGCAGCAGGAGTTGGATTGGACCTATGCGAGCGGCGCCAACCCCGTTCCCGTTAAAGGAAAAATCGTCGCGTCGGCGAAGTACACCGGGGCAACCTCAGCCAACTCTTCCGTGGCACTTCAGAGGCTGATTTCAAACGGTGACGCCAAGACGGCGCGGGATACCGAGAAGGCCGATCTCGTCGCGCTGATCGCCACAAAGCTCGACAATGCATGCGGCGAAGGCAGCTTCTACAATCAGGGTTCGGCCGCCGACGCCTTCTCCGTGATTGACTTGGCGTGCGCCCGCGAAAACCACTCCCTATCGCATGAGGTCGGACATAACCTCGGGGCCGATCATGCACGCGGGGACGACAAGAACCAGGATCCGAAGGCCTGCAACTACGGCTTTAAGGCGCCCGCCATCAAACGGCGAACAGTCATGGCCTACAAATGCAAGGGGACGGAGGTCTGCGATCGCATGAGTTACCTCTCGGACCCGGACTACAAGGACACGAACGTCGCCATGGGTGCGAAGTGCTCGGCGACGGACGCGGCATCGAACATCGAGACAGTCCGAGCCAAAGCCCCAAAGGTCGCGGGCTACCGGTAGACGCGTCCCGCAAGGAAAGTGACCTCGGCGCCACGTCAGCCGGCTTGACCGTCCCTGCCAGCTGAGTGGCCTTCGACTGGCAAGCTCGTGAGTTCGGCGATGGCTTGGAACTCACTCAAATACTCTGGCTTGTGCTGTGCCAGCCAACGCACGACCTGGGCGTTGCCGAGCAAGCGGGTCACGTAGGCCTTCGCCACCGTGAGGTGGAGGTTGTCGAGGCCGTAGGTCTCCTCCACAGCCTTGATCTGGATCTGCAGGCCAGCAAGCTCCCGCTCAAGGCGCGCCACCTGCTCGCGCGTCACCGCGCTCGTTTCCGGCGCGGTCCGCCGCTTCCCTTTCGTCGCGGCCAGGTGCCCATCCGGGGTGGCGGCCAGGAGCGCCAGCGCGAAGGCCTTCCTGAAGTTGTTATGGCCAAGCATCAGCTCCGCAGCCTCGAGCTGCCGCATGGGGCCCATCTTTCGTAGGACGTCGAAGACCGCGAACGAGCACTGCGAGTCCTTTAGAAGCTCAGCCACCTCGGGGCTGATACCGTCCATCAGCCTCGCACGGCGCTGCACGGCGGCGACGTTGATGCCGAGCGCCTCAGCGAGGCGGGTCTCCGAGACGCCACGCTCAATCGCCCGGACAATCATTCGGTGTTCCTGCGGTGGCGACAGGCGGTTGACCCGCTTGTTGTAGGTGAAGGCCTCATCGTCTGTGGAGACCAGGCACTCCACCGTCTCCTGCCCGAGCTCTCGCAAGGCTTCGACGCGCAGGTGCCCGTCCACCAGGAAGTAGATGCCGGGAGTTGTCTTGTCAGGTGTGACGACGGGCGGCTCGACCAAACCCACGGCCCGAATGGACGTGGCGATCTGCCGGTACTTTGCGCTGAGCTTCACGTCCTCGCGCAACGACTTCAGCGGCAGCAGCGCATCGAGGCGGACCACGACGCTCGTGGCCTCGAACCCCCACGCGACCCGCGGAGCGCCCCCCTCCGCGGTCATGTGGTGCGGCCCGCCAGCCGAGCATCCAGCGCACGAGGCATGGTGTCGAGGTTCTCCTGGCGCAGAAGGTCGGCGAACCCTTGGTCGCCGCGCAGCTCCTTCAAGGCCTGGACGATGAAGAGGAGCCGGCTCTGCACGTAGTCCGCCTTCTTGGCGATCAGCCGCTGCCTGTCGGCCTCCTTGCGGAACATCTGCACCAGCTGCTCGCCTGTCGGGCGCTGACGCGGTCCGGTGCGTCCGAAGCGTGACTGGCCAAGGCCTCCGCGCCGGGCACGTCGCTCCAATAGCCGGCGCACGGTCTCGATGTTCTTGCCCTTGATCTTGCCGTCGGCGTAGGCCTCGGCAAGCGCATGCTGGACGCCGGCGTCATCGCTTTTGGCAATGGTCATCGCCAAGCTGAGCGGGATCAGACCGTTCTCCACGGCTGTGATCAGCCGTTCCTCGCCCTTCTCCAGCAGCCCCACGATCATGTTCACCCAGGAGGGGGTCACACCGATCTTCTGCGCGACCTCCGCGTCGCTGTAGCCGCGCTTTCGAAGCGCGCCGACCTCGCGCATGAGATCGACACTGCGGTGCTGGGGCCGCGCCACGTTCTCGACGAGGCTGCGGACCAGGCACTCCTCCTCGTCGAGCTCGACGACGATCGCTGGGATCATCTTCTCGCCAAGCGCCTGGAACGCCTCCAGCCGGCCCTGGCCGCAAATCAGATCGTAGTGGACTGATCCGTCCTCTGCCTGCCGGCGACTGACGGTGATGGGCCGTTTCAGGCCGACGGCGTCGATGTTCTCGATGATCTCGCGGTGCACGCGACGGCCTCGGCCGCGCGGGTTCAGGATCACGATTTTCTCGATGTCGATCGCCTCGATGACCAGGTCGCGCTCATCCATCACGCCGCCTCCGCAAAGGGGATCCGCTCGGAGAGCGAGAACAGCTCCTCGAGGTCGTCAAACCTGTAGGCGTCGATGCTGAGACCGTTCTCCTCAGCCAGGCGCAGGCGAGCGCCTGCCAGGTCCAGAGAGGGAAAGAGGAAGTAGTCCTGCGCCTCGGCATCACCTGGCGCCATGCGGATCGCCACCGTTACGTCGGGCGACAGGCCCAGGTCGAAGCCGAACTGCCAACGCAGGCCTCCGCCGGGGGTCTGACGGCAGCGCGCAATAGCCACAGACAGGCTGAGCTCGCCGTTGACGGTTAGCAGTCCATCGGCCCGCTCGGACACGAAGCCCCCGGTCCGTTCCACACCGCCCCGCACCGCCTCGACGACGTGGGGATGGAGGGCGCGGAGCCTGCGATTGATCTCGAGGAAGCGGTAGTCGCGGTCGGGATTGTAACCGACGAGTTGATAGGCCCGCAGGAGGCTGCCGAAGCGGCTCCGATAGGCGCTCGAGGACGGCATCCCGGGCCGTTCGTCGATGACGAGACCAGAGACCGCGCCCCGCTCCTCCAGCAGCAACCGCAGCCGGGTGAGCATTTCGTCGTCTGTGAGCCGCTTGGCCCGCGCCAGGATGATCTCGCGGGCTTCAAAGAAGGTCGCTGCTGGAACGATCGCCTCGAAGACGCCCTCGGCGCGCACCCATCGGTCCGGCGGATTTTGCACCCGCTGCTGCTTCAGCTTGAAAGAGACACGATTGAAGACGTTGTGGCCGATGTACTTTTCGTTGGTCAGCACCTGGTGGACCGTCGCCCGCGTCCAGGCCCGTTCGCGGTCCGTCAGGAGGCCCTCAGCGTTCAACTGCTGCGCAATCGCCGCCTCGGTCATCCCCGTCGTCACGAACAGGCGATAGATCCGACGGACAACGGCCTGCTCTTCCTCTGGGCCCGGGGTCAAAATGACCCGGTCCGTCTGCAGGCTCTTGTGCTCGCCGACTTTCAGCAGCCCTTTCGACTGACCCTTGTCGTCGAGCAGCATGCGCCGCAGACCGAAGCCGGCCGGGCCGCCCTGCCGGAACCCGAGCTCGATCAGGCGGCATTGCCCGGCGAAGACTTTCGAAGAGAGCTCGCGGCTGTATTCGCCCGCCATCGCGCGCTTCACGCTCTTGACGATGGTCGAGACGGGCGTCCCGTCGTTCTCGAACTGCTCGGCGCAGTAGACCACCCTCACGCCGCCTTTTCGGCAGAGGTACTCGTAGTAGGCGCTCTCGTCGGCGTCCTGGAACCGGCCCCAGCGAGAGACGTCGTAGACGAGGAGCACCTCAAAATCGGCGCGGCCAGCCTCAATCTCCTCGATGAGTAGTCGCAGCCCGTCGCGGCCTTCGATGTTGAGCCCGCTGCGCCCCTCGTCGGCAAAGGTGCGCACGATCCGCAAGCGGTGCCGCTCGGCATAGGCGGCGATCGCGTCTGCTTGGTTTTCCGTCGAATAGCGCTGATGGTCGGTGGACATGCGGACGTACTGCGCCGCGCGGCGGAAGCCCGCTTGGTCCGGGTTGTCGATCTCTACGGCGAAAGCCACGACACGCTCCCTGCTTCGGGGGCGTTTCTTCAAACAGATTGTTTGAAAGCCTGCAAGCCGTGGCGCGCGCAACTAGCCGGCTTTTGGGGGCTCCGCCTCCACGATCGACCAAGGATGGCACTCTAACGCCGCCCCCAATCTGCGAAGCCACTCCACCGTGAGCTGGCGCTTCCCAAGTTCCAAGTGGCTGACTTGCTGATTGGTTGTCCCCAATCGCGCCGCCAAGTCGGCGAGCGTGAGACCACGCGCTTCGCGCAACTCCCGCAGCCTGTTCGGAGGCGAACTGAGCGCCTCAGAGGTCGGACGGGAAACGCGCGGCGCAATCACGCCTCCAATATGCCCGAGCGTGATCGTGGATGACCAGAACTCGACCACGATCCGGCAACGTGAAGCGCTTCACGACCCAGCGCCGCGACCCAGAACGAACGTGAGGCCGCACGCGCGAGGGTTCAGCCGCTGGCCTGCCCTCTAACAAGAAGAGTGTGCTGGAGATCTGACACGTGAACGAGATTTCGGGTGAGCACTTCCTGACCGAGGACGAGGTGGTGGCGCGTTATCGAAATGCCCTTACCGCGGGGACGCTTCGCAACTGGCGCTCAAAGGGTCAGGGGCCGGCCTTCACGCGGATCGGCAAGGCAGTGCTGTACGCGCGCGCAGATTTGGAAGACTGGGAGGCTCAGCGTCGGAGCAGACCGTCTCAGCAAGCTTGTGAGCTCAGTGAGTCGGAGCCCTCGCCGAGCGGTTCTTAGGCCTGTGGTGCCACGCGCGCGCAGTTTTCTTGCGGTGGCGGCGGAGGATGCTTTCGCGAGGTGCGAACTGTGACACGCGACCGACAGCGCCGCCTTGTCGATCCACGATCGCGTCGATACTCCACGTAAACGAGTAGCTTTCGCGGGCCTGATGCAATGGTTGTAGGCGGATCGCATCGCTCGCCCAATTGGCGAGCTCACATCGGAGCCACACTCAAAGGCCTAAGACGCCTCCGTAACGTGCGCCCGCCGCAGATGGCAGAGCGACTACACTTGTCGATCCGTGCCTACGAAAATTTCGAGAACGGCAAGGGGCGACTCAACGTTGAACGTCTCCTGCGCGTGGCGACGCTGCTGGACGCTGACCCCTACGCCACTCTGACGGCGCTCGACGTGGGCTCACCCGAGTTCGCCCAGCGCTGCGCCAACAACAAACTCATGAGCATCCTCATGCTCGCCCTCCGCGACTTCGACCGTAAGGCGCAGGACGCGATCGTGGGCCTCGACCCGCTTTTCCTTATGAAGGCCTTCAGCGCATTCTTCGATCAGTTGGCCGAGCACGCCGCCGAACAGCAGGAGGTCATCGCGCGCTGGCAGCGGCTGCGCGACAATCCCGACGAGGACGGCGGGGGTGAGCCCGAAGCAGACTAGAGGAGGCCGAGCGCGCGGGCCTTGAGCACCGCCTGCACGCGCGTGTTGACCTCCAGCCGCTCGAACGCGATCGCGAGATAGCTCTCGACGGTGCGGCCCGAGATCCCGAGGATCTGGCCGATCTCCCAGGCCGTCTTGCCTTCCTGCACCCATCGCAGGCAGTCGATCTGGCGGGACGTCAGCGGCAGCGCCTGGCGGCCGACGGCCTGCACAGGGGTGGGATCGCAAGAAGATTGAGCGGTCGCCATTCCAGCACTCTCCATGCCGAGTTCGCGCGGCTGCGCTGCGCCTTTCAATCCAATGAAATTGTCATCCGTTCCGCCGGGAAAGGCGCAAAGCTCAGTTGTCCGCGATGTCTACGGCGGACCCGAAGAAAAGCTGCGCAATCCCTGCACACTTCCTGCGAATTCTGCACCCACCGGGCGCTCCACCGTAAGTCTGCGGCGGCCGCCCCCGTAGACCTACGGCTCGTAAGAGCAACGGCGACTCGCGAGCTTCGGCTGGAAAGGTCAAGCCATGCCGCTCGACGCCGCCACCGTCCTCTCGCTCGCCGCCACCTGCGCGCCCGGCGTTGCGCCGGCCACGCTGCTGGCCGTGGCGCGGGTCGAAAGTGGGCTCGACCCGCTGGCCATTGGCGTCAACGGCCCGGCCCGAGAAACGCCGCGTCCGCGGGACGCGCAAGAGGCCGTGCGAGCGGCGCAGAGTCTGATCCGCGCAGGCCGCAACGTCGACCTGGGGCTATCCCAGATCAATTCGCGCAACTTGCCGGCGCTGGGCCTTAGCCTCGCCGACGCCTTCGACCCCTGCACGAACCTGCGCGCCTCGGCCCGCATCCTCGCGGCCGGCTATCGGGCGGCGCCCTCGCCTTCACCTCAGGCGCGGCTGCGGGTGGCGCTGTCGGTCTACAATACCGGCCACCCGGAGAGAGGCTTCGCCAACGGCTACGTCGCAAAGGTGGTGGGCGCCGCAGGCTTTGCTGACCCCCTCCTCGCCATTCGCCAACCGACACTGAAGCCCGTCCGCGTGCGCGCGGCCTGGTCCGTGTTCGCCGGGTCCCCGGACGCCGCGGACCACCCCTTCGTCCTCAGCTTCTCTACGGGAGACCGCCCGTGATCCGGACCCGTCTTCGGCGCGCTTCGCGCACGTTCGCTGTTGCCGCGGCCTGCGCGTGCCTCGCCAGCCCCGCCTTCGCCCAGACCGTCGGGGGCGACCTGGGCGGCTTCATCCAAAACATCATCGATTTGCTCAACAGCGGCGTGGTCCGCGGCCTTGCGGTGCTCGCGGTGATCATCACCGGGATCGTCTGGATGTTCGGACAGATCGACCTGCGCCGCGCCGGTACGGTCGTCGTGGGCATCATCGTCATCTTCGGCGCCTCGACGATCGTCGACCTCATCACCGGCGGGGGCGGCGGCTAGTGGAAACCGAACGCCTCAAGGAGGATGTGCTCTTCCTCGCGTGCACGCGGCCCGCGCTCATCCTGGGCGTGCCGATGGAGGCGATGGGGCTCAACCTCATCGTCTCAACCACCGCCTTCCTGGGCGGCGGGTCGCTGCTCTACCTGCTCATCGCGCCGGTGTTGCATGTGGTGTTCCGCGCGGTCTGCAGGGCCGATCCCAACGCCTTCCGTGTGCTCTACCTCTTCATCGAGACGAAGGGCCGGGCCCGAAACGGCGGGCTCTGGGGCGGTAGCGCCGCCAGCCCGCTTCCGACCCGCCGTGCGCGCCGGAGCTTGCGCTATGGCTGACCTGCGCCTGCAGGCGACGCCCCGCAGCGCCCGCGATCGCGAGGCCGGTGTCCGTCGCAACCTGCCCTACGCGCGCCACGTCAACGAATGGGTGGTCGCCCTCGACACCGGCGCCCTGATGATGGCCTTTCGGGTCGATGGCGCGAGCTTCGAGACGGCCGACACCAGCGACATCAACGACCGCCAAACCAAGTTGAACGGCGCCTGGCGCAACCTCGCCTCGGACCGATTGGCGCTCTGGCATCACCTCGTGCGCCGCCCGGCCGACCCTCCATCGGACGGCGCTTTCCGGTCGGGCTTCGCCCGAGACCTCGATGCTGCGTATCGCGTGCGGCTTGGGCGTTCGCGCGCCTTCACCAACGAGCTTTATCTCACGCTCGTCCTGCACCCGGCGCGGGACGCGGCGGACCGCACCCAGGCATGGGTGTCGCGCCTGATCCACGCTAGCCGCGTCGACCTCGAAACGGACGACGCTGTCCGCGAGCTCGAAGACGCGGGCGGCGCGCTCGTGCAGCATCTTGCCCGCTATGGCGCCCAGCCGCTCACGCTCTACGAACGTGACGGGCTGTGGTTCTCGCGGCCGGCCGAGATGCTGCGGCTAATCCTGACAGGAGAGCGCTCGAGGGCGCCGCTCGTTCGAGGCCACCTCGGCGAGGCGCTGTACACGGCCCGCGTCATCTTCGGTCGCGAAGCGTTGGAGATCCGCGACGTCGCAAGCGCCCGCTACGGCGCGATGCTGGGGGTCAAGGAGTACCCGGCTGCGACCCGGCCAGGTGTCTGGGACAGCCTGCTGTCCGCCCCGTTCCCGCTTCTCGCGTCTCAATCCTTCAGCTTCCTCTCGAAGGCGGCGGCGCAGACGGTGATGACCCGCAAGCAGAACCAGATGCTGTCCGCGCGCGACCGCGCCGCCTCGCAGATCGAAGACCTCGACACGGGTCTGGACGAGCTGATGTCTAATCGCTTCGTGATGGGCGAGCACCAAGCTTCGGTCCTCGTCTACGGCGACACGCCGCGCGCACTCGCAGACCATCTGGCTTCGGCCCGCGCCCTACTTGCCGACGCCGGCCTGGTGGCCGCCCGGGAGGACCTCGGGCTCGAGGCGGCGTTCTGGGCGCAATTCCCGGGCAACTTCCGCCTGCGCCTACGCCCTGCGGCGATTACCAGCCGCAACTTCGCAGGCTTCGCGCCCTTCCACACCCACCCCACGGGCCGCGCGCGCGGAAACCATTGGGGACCGGCGGTGACAACGCTCGCCACCTCGGCCGGGTCGAACTACGCCTTCAGCTTTCACGTCGGCGACCTTGGACACACCCTCATTTGCGGCCCCTCGGGATCCGGCAAGACCGTCGTGCAGAACTTCATGCTGGCGCAGCTCGAGAAGCTCGGGGCGCAGCAGGTGTTCATCGACAAGGACCGCGGCGCCGAAGTCTTCGTCCGCGCTTGCGGCGGCACGTATCTGACCCTCGTCCCGGGCCAGCCCACCGGCTTTGCGCCCCTGAAGACGCTGAACGACACCCCCGCGGACCGCACGTTCCTGGGCGCGCTCGTGCGCCAGATGGTCCGCCATGGCGAGCGCGCCCTTACCCCGCAGGAAGATGCGGCGGTCGACGCAGCCGTCTCCGCGCTCCTGCCGCTGCCGGCCGCGAACCGCTCGTTCTCGGCGCTGCGCGCACTGCTCGGGCAGCGCGACGCCGGCGGGATTGGGGCACGGCTCGACCGCTGGCGCACGGGCCAGCCCCTGGGTTGGGCCCTCGATGGCGACATCGACGAAACGCCGCTCGGGGCGGACTTCGTGGGCTTTGACATGACCCATGTCCTGGACGCGCCGGAGGTGCGCACCCCGGTGCTGATGTATCTCTTTCATCGGCTGCAGCGGCTGGTGGACGGCCGCCGCCTGGTCATCGACGTCGACGAGTTTTGGAAGGCGCTCGGGGACGAAGCCTTTCGAGGCCTTGCTCAGGACGGCCTGAAGACCTTCCGAAAGCAGAACGCATTCCTCGTGCTGGGCACGCAATCGCCAGCGGACGTACTGCGCTCGCCGATCGCGCATACGATCGTCGAGCAGTGCGCGACGAAGATCTTTCTGCCGAACCCGCACGCGAATGCGCGCGACTACATCGACGGCTTCGGGCTGAGCACGCGAGAGTTCACGCTCATCCGAGAAGAGCTCGCGCCGGCGCAGCATCGCTTCCTCATCAAGCAGGGCTTGGACTCGGTCGTGGCCGCCCTCGACCTCAGCGGCCTGGACGACGAACTCGCCATCCTCTCGGGACGCGCGGAGACCGTCGACCTTCTTGAGCGCCTGCGTGCTGAGCACGGCGACGACCCCGCCCGCTGGATGCCCCTCTTCCACTCCGCCCGGAGGCACTTGCCATGAGACGGCTTCTTCCCCTCGCCATCATCGGCGCCCTCGCGTTCGGGCATCCGGCGCAGGCGCAACTCGTCGTCCACGACCCCACAAGCTACGCCAGCCTCATCCGCCAAGCCACGACCGCGCTCGACCAGCTGCGCGAGCTGCAGGCTCAGGTCAGCGAGGCCAAGCGCCTCTATGACGGCTTCAACACCGCCTCCGGCGCCGGTTCGCTCGCGGGACTTCTGAAGGCGCCCGAGCTGCGCGCCTACGTCCCCGACGTCGACAAGTACGTCGCCGCCGCGCAAGGCGATCTCGCCGCGCTCGGCGACATCGGCCGCAAGGCCGCCGCGATCCGCGCAGAGGCCCGCCTCTATACGGCCCCGGCCGACGACACAGCGGGCCAGGAGCTCGAGCGCCAGGGAGATCGCGTCGCCCGCGATCTGGCCCTCGGACGAGCAACGGCCGACGCCGGCGCTCAGAGGCTTCGCGGCCTCACCGACCTGCTCAACGCCCTGGACGCCGCCCCCAACGCCCGCGCGGTTATGGACCTGCAGGCCCGCATCTCAGCCGAGCAGGCGCTCAGCACGAACGATCAGATGCGGCTGCAGGGTCTGCAGATGGCGCAAGACGCCGAGGCCCGCTTGCAAGCGCAGCGCGACCGGGAGCGGGCGGCCGCCCAAGCCGAGGAGCGCCTTGCATTGTTCCGTCGAGCGTTCCCGTGAGGTCGCTTGTGCTCAGCGCCTTAGCCCTCGCGGGATGCCACCCGCAACCGCGCTCCGTCTCCTACTTTGAAGCCCACACCAAAGAAGCGGAGCGAGTGGTCGAGGCCTGTAGGTCAGGAGGACATCGCGGAGCCGAATGCGACCACGCTCAAGCAGGACTCGCCGCCAGCCAGGCTTCAGCCCGGCAAGAGCTCTTCAAGAAGAGCTTTGACTGATGGACGGCGATTTCCGGGTCTTTGCACCAGCCTACACCTTCATCGATGGACGACTGGACCAGTTTCTCGGCGAAAGCGCGAGCCGTGTACTGAGCGAGGTCGGGGGCCCGCTACGAGCCGCGTTGGTCCTTTACGTCCTGCTGTACGGCTTCGCGATTTTGCGAGGCGCCATTGCCGAGCCGATGATGGATTTCGCCATCCGGTCGGTGAAGCTAGCGCTCATCGCGATATTGGTGACCACCGCCGCATACGGCGACTGGATCACGCAGCCCCTATTCCACGTACTGCCGGACACGCTGGCGCGCGCAATCGCCGGAACGACGGCAGGCGAAGCCGGGTCAGCCTTTGACCAGTTCTTCGGTCGGGCCGCGTACCTCGGCCAGAAGACCGCGAAGGATGCCAGCGCGCTCAACTGGCTGCCTCTACTGGTGGGTGGCGCGGTGTTTGTCTTCGGGGCGATGGCGGCGGCGCTGGGCTTCGGGATCGTTATTCTAAGCAAGGTGGCCTTAGCCCTGCTGATCGCGCTCGGCCCGATCTTCGTCGCCTGCGCCCTTTTCGAGGCCACTCGACGCTACTTCTTCGGCTGGCTCAGCCAGACGGTGAACTATCTCGTCCTCTTCGCCCTCATGCTGGCGATCTTCCAGCTGGTGCTCTCTTTGGTCGGCGACCAATGGGGCCGCATCGACGGCCAAGACCCGGTCGTCGGCTCCCTGATCTTCATTGCGCTGTGCCTGCTGGGCGCGATCTTCTTCCTCCAAACGCCAGCCATCGCTGCCGGCATCGCCGGCGGAGCGAGCCTTGGCCTGGCCGACTTCGGCAATGCCGTCAGTATGGGCCTCGGCGGAGGCCGACCATTCCGTGGAGCGACCGGCGCTGGCGGCCGCCCGCAAGTCCCCCGCACGGGCGGGAGCATCCGCCCGGTCGGAGCTCGCGCATGATGCGGCTCCTGATCACTTGCCTGGCCCTGGGGCTCACCAGCTGCACGGCCTTGAGACGCGATGATGCGCCTGGTTGCTCGGGCCCGAAGCGGCCAGCCAACCCCTATGGCTCCGTGCTCGCGCCGGAGGCGGCGCAGCCGGCCGCCGTCCCGGGATCCTGCCTCGGAGCACGCCCATGAGCGGCGTTGCCTCCTCGGAACTCAAAGCCTACTTCGCCGAGGCGCGAACCTGGGACCAGGACCGGCTCGCCGCCGCTTACCGGTCACGCCGCTTGGCCTGGACCGTCGCAGCCGTCGCGGCGGGTCTCGCGGGGGCCGCCGTGGCCGCGGTGATTGTGCTCACGCCCCTGAAGACCGTCGAACCCTACGTGGTGAGAGTGGACCGCACGACGGGAGCTATCGAAGTGCTTCGCGGCCTGTCGACCACGGGTCCCCAAAGCTACGAGGAGGCGGTCACTAAGTCGTTCCTCGCGACCTACGTCCGGGCTCGAGAGGGATGGCTGCCGCAGGCCGCCGAAGCCAACTTCCGGCAGGTCTCGATCATGTCCACGCCGGAGGAGCAGCAGCGCTGGGCGCTCGCCTACCGTCCGACGAACCCGGCGAGCCCGCAGATCACCTACGGCCGCGGGGCGGACGTCGACGTCTCGGTCCGCGCCATCAGCTTTGTCGCACCCGGCGTCGCCAACATCCGCTTCCATCGGAGCGTGCGCCGGGATGCGCAGGTCGAGGAGTCGGATTGGATCGCGACCATCGCGTTCGCCTACACCAAGGCGCCCATGGGGGAGGTGGACCGCCTCCGAAACCCGCTCGGGTTCCAGGTTTCTTCGTATCGGGCGGACCCTGAGGTCGTCCGATGATGTGCCGGCTCGCGACCTCCATCCTTATCGCCGCCTGCCTCGGCGCCTCAGCGGCCGGGGCGGTCGAGACGCCGCGCCCCGGTTCGGCGGACCCACGCATCAAGACTATCGACTACGATCCGCAGCAGGTGGTGCGGATCGTGGGCGTCTTTCGGACCGCCACGCAGATCCGCTTCGCTGCGGAGGAGAGCATCCTCCACGTGGCGTTGGGCGACACGTCCGCTTGGGAGGTGGCCGCCGAAACCAACATCCTCTTTGCGAAGCCCACGGTTGGGCGAAGCCCAACGAACCTCATCGTCACGACCCGCACGGCCAACGGCGAGACGCGCCACTACACCTTCGAACTGACCACGCGCTCCGGTCCGACCGCGCGCAATGCGCCGGACACCTTCTTCGTAGTGCAATTCCGATATCCGCAGGCGGAGCGCGCCAAGGTACAGGCGGCGCTTTCGGCCGAGGCTCAGGTGCTTGAGCAGCGCGTGCTACAGCTGAAGCTCGAGCGTGCGGTTCTCGCGGGCCCGAGGAACCTCGCCTACGCACTTCAGGGGTCCGCCGCGATTGCGCCGTCCGAAGTGACCGACAACGGACGCTTCACGGTCCTTCGCTTCCCAGGCGCACAGCCGGTGCCGGCCGTCTACGTCGTCGCGGCGGACGGGTCGGAAGCCCTCGTCCCGTTCGACGTGCGCGGCGAGTTTCTGGTGGTTCACCAAACCGCGGCTCAGCTGCGGCTTCGCAAAGGCCGCGAGGTGCTGTGCATCTTCAACCTCGCCTTCCAGCCCGCCGGCCGCTCCACCGGGACGGCGACCGCAGCGCCCGACGTCGACCGCACCACAGCGGGGGAGCCTTCCAAATGAGCGAAGCGCCAACCTCTCCAGACCCATCCGACCCGCCGCTCGACCGAACCATCTCGCCGATCGCAGGACCGCTGACGGCCGGACGCGGCAAGGCCGTGGCGTTCGCGGGCCTTCTCGTCGGGTGTGGCGCGGTGGCGCTCGCGACGTGGAGCGCCGAGCAGTCCCGGCGCGAGAGCAAGCCCCGCGAAACGCCCGCTCGCCAGGTGGTGGCGTTCGAACCGGCCAAGCCAACGCCGCCGACCCTGGCGAACCCGGGCTCCGAGGCTCCAAGCTTGGCTGGAGCATCTGAGGGGATGGTGCCGGCGATCGAGCCGATGCCCGAGGCGACAACTGTCGGCGCTCCCCCAACAAGGGTCGCATCGCCGCGCGATGTTGCGCGCCGGTCGCCGCTGATCGCCTATTCGCGCAACGGACTCGGAAGTCTCGGGGGGGCCGCAGAGCCGCTCTTCCCTTCGGTCGCGCCACTGACACCGCCCTCGTCCGAGCTCGACCAACTCCGGCATGGGTCCTCGATCAGACGGGTCACCGCCGCTCCGGTCGGCGACCGCAACTTTCTGATCCTCGCAGGGGCTTCGATCCCCTGCGTTCTGCAGACCGCGATCGACACAACGGCGGCGGGCTACGTCAGCTGCCTGATCGACCGCGACATCTACTCAGACAATGGCGCGGTCGTGCTCCTCGAGAAGGGCGCCCGTGTGCTCGGTGAATACCGGACGGGCATGCGACAGGGTCAGAACCGCGTCTTCGTCCTCTGGACGCGTGCTGTGACTCCGAAGGGCGTAGCGATCACGCTCTCGTCTCCCGGCAGCGACGCGCTGGGCCGCGCCGGGTTCGGCGGCGCCGTCGACACGCACTTCTGGGACCGGTTCGGTGCGGCGATCCTGCTGTCGGTCATCGACGGGGGCACAGCAGCGCTCAGCGACAACGACAGCGACGTCCGAACGGTGCGGATGCCCTCCGACGCGGCGGGCCTGGCGGTGCGCCAAGCGGCTGATATTGCGCCGACCCTGCGCGCGGCTCAGGGCGCCGAAATCGCGATCCAGGTCGCGCAGGATCTCGACTTCTCGACGGTCTACCGACTGCGAGCGCGGCCGTGACGTACGATGCCGCCGTCCTCACGCACTACATCGCACCCCTTCGAGCCGCACTCGAAGCGCCCGACGTCACCGAGGTGGTGGTCAATCGGCCCGGGGAGTTCGCGGTTGAGGACGCCAAGGGCTGGTGCTGGAGGGCTGCACCCGATCTCACACCGGAGGCGGTGAGGCGCATCGCGGTGGCGGCGGCGGCCGCGACCGCTCAGGACGTCACCGCAGAGCAGCCGATCTGTTCCACGGTGCTGCCCTCAGGGGAGCGATGTCAGATCGTGCTTCCCCCGGCGGTGGAGGAGGTCTCGCTGACGATCCGCAAGCCGTTCAGGCAGGTGCTGACCCTCGATGACCTGGCGAGCCGCAGTTTCTTCGAAGGGACGACGATGTCGTCGGCATTATCCGGCGGGCATTCGGGTGCGCCGGGTCCGCTTCGGGTGGGCGCAGACTGGCAGAGCTTCTTCCGTCAGGCTGTCTTGGCGCGACGCAACATCCTGGTCTCCGGCGCGACAGGGTCGGGCAAGACGACCTTCGCCAAGGCGCTGGTCGCGCTGATCCCGCCAAGCGAGCGGATCATCACCATTGAGGACACCCGCGAACTCGTCGTCCCGCATCGCAACGCCGTCCACCTCCTATACGCCAAGGACGGCCAGGGACTGGCTCGTGTCGGTCCGCGCGAGCTCCTCGAGAGCGCGCTGCGGATGCGGCCCGACCGGATCCTTCTGCAGGAACTGCGCGACGCTTCGGCCTACTTCTACCTGCGCAACGTCAACACCGGGCACCCCGGGTCGATCACCACCATCCACGCCAATTCCGCGGAGCTCGCCTTCGAGCAGCTGGTGCTGCTGGTGAAGGAGAGCGAGGCCGGGCGCGAGCTGCATCGCGACGACATCCGGCACCTGCTCATGGCGCTGGTCGACCTGGTCGTCCATGTCGAACGCCGCGACGGCCGCTTTCGCCTGGTCGAGGTCTGGCATGAACCGCTTCGCCCACGCGCCGTGGCCGCTTAAGGCCGCGGCATTCGCCGCGGCAGCCTCCGTAGGCCTGGGCGTCTGGGCCGCGTTCGCCGCGGCGATCGCGCTGGCGGGCCTCAAGCGCCTGAACAGCGATCTCGACTGGTCCGTCGTCCCCGGCTGGTTCTGGTACTTCCGCCACGACCCCGAGGTGCTGCGTTGGCTGAGGATCGGCAGCCTGAGCGCCTTCGGTCTGGCGCTCGTTCTCAGCATCGCAATCGCAAGTCAGATCCGCCGACCTCTGCACGGCGCGGCGCGTTGGGCGAGTGAAGCCGAGATCCGCCGCGCCGGCCTGCGGGCTGCGACCGGCATCGTGCTGGGGCGCAAGGGCAGGCGACTGCTGGTCTTCGGGGGGCAGGAGCACGTGATGCTTTATGCGCCGACCCGCACGGGCAAGGGCGTCGGCGTGGTCATCCCGAACCTCCTCACCTGGCCGGGCTCCGTCGTCGTCCTCGATGTGAAGCGCGAGAACTGGGATGCGACCGCCGGGTTTCGAGCCGCACACGGTCAGTCGGTCCACCTTTTCGACCCGCTCGACCCGGCCGGCCGCACATCGCGCTACAACCCGCTCGGGCACATCGTTCGGGACGACCCCGTCGCGGTGCTGGATGAGCTGCAGCGGATCGCGGCAATGCTCTTCCCACATCCCCCGAACGCCGACCCGTTCTGGGCGGAATCGGCGCGCACGGGGTTCGTGGGCGTCGGCGCCTATCTGGCGGAGAGCCCAGAACGTCCCCTCACCTTCGGCGCCATCTATGCCGAGCTGGCCGCCGGGGACCCGCGCACGCGGTTCCCCGCGTTGGTGACCCGACGCCGCGAAGAAGGGCGGCCGTTGTCGCTGGGCTGTGTCCGCGCGCTCTCCGACTTCACCTCCGCCTCTGAGAACACCTTCGCCTCGGTAAGGCAAAGCCTGACAGCGAAGCTCAACCTGTGGCTCAATCCGCGTGTCGACGCCGCCACCGCGGCCAGCGACTTTGACCTCGCCGCACTTCGGAGCCGTCGCACGTCGCTCTACCTGGCGGCCTCGCCCGACAATCTGATCCGGCTAGCCCCCGTCTATGCGCTGCTCTTCCAACAGCTGGTGGACCTCTCCTGCCGCGAACGGCCGGACCCTGAGCGGCACCCCCATCAGGTGCTCGTTCTGCTCGACGAATTTCCGCGTCTGGGACATGCCGAAGTCCTGGCCCGCGCCTTCGCCTATGTCGCCGGCTATGGACTGCGGCTGCTGCCGGTCCTCCAGAGCCCGGCACAGCTTCGCGCCGAATACGGCCCCGACGTCACCGAGGAGATCCTGGCCAACTGCGCCGTCGAGATCGCCTTTGCGCCGAAGGAACTCCGTTTGGCCCGCGAACTGTCCGAACGGCTCGGCGACACCACGGTGCGCAGCCCCTCGCGGAGCCGGCCAAGCGGCCTGTCGCGCGGCCATCGCACCGTGAGCGAATCCGACCAACGTCGCCCGCTGCTCCTTCCCCAGGAGCTCACCCAGCTCGCGGCCGATGACCTCATTGTCCTGAAGGCCGGCGCGCGACCCGTCCGCGGCCGCAAGCTTCGCTACTACGCCGAGCGCGCCTTCCAGCGCCGTCTGCTGCCCGCGCCCGGCGTCTCGCCTGCACCCGCCACTCCAGGACCTTCGGAGCCCGACTCGCGCCTGGAACCTGACGCCCTAACGCTCGAAGCCCTCGTTCCGGGCCTGGCCAGCGAAGGCCTCGAACCGCTGCCTCCCGAAGGTGCGCCTGCGGCAGCGGTGGAAGCTTGGGTCGAACGCTTCATCGACGCCACCGCGCAACCCCCGGCCAAGGAGATCCTGCATGGCTGAAGACCTCAACATCATTGCGCCGGAAGCCGAGCAACGCGCCAAGGCGGCGCCCGGCGAGGTCCCTGAGCACGTGCGTCGGCGGTATGTCACCGACCGTGGTGGTGGGCCGGGCCTCGGCTTCTATGCCGACGCGCGCACCGAGGTGGCCGCCTTCCGCGATCACGGGCGGCGCCTTACCACCGGCCGCAACGACCCCCACGTGATCCGCGACCTCGTCGCCATTGCCCAGCACCGCGGCTGGACGACGATCACGGTGCGTGGTCACTCGGAGTTTCGACGCGAAGTCTGGCAGCGGGCGCGCGCGGCAGGCCTGGACGTGCGGGGCTACCGCCCGACCGAGCGCGACCGTCAGGAAGCTGACCGCCGCGCGGCTCGAGCGCCGCAAAGCGCCGCCCTCACATCCGACGCGCAGGCGCGGCTGAAGGTTGTGGAGCAGGTGGTCCGAGCTCGCGTCGTGGAACCGGCGGACCAAGACCGCATCCTGTCAGCGGCCCGCCAGCGGCTGGCCTATTGGCTCGAACGCGGCGCGTCGTTCAGCCCGGCGAACACGCGCGTCCGGGAACGCACGCGCACCTGAGACGCCCCTGGAAGCTTTCACGTCGGACTTGACGCAGATCGAGTTTATATCCATTTTTGGATATCAGTTCGAAATTGGATCCGAGATGAAGCACGATCTTGCCGCCCGGCTCCTGGAATTCGTGCGGATCCTAACCGACGAGGAGATCTCAATGAGCACGGAAGAGCTGCTTTGCTTCCTGACCGTCGCCACAAGGCCCGGCCTCTCGGTGGGCGAGCTTGCGGCGGCGACACGGCTGCCTCAAAGCACCGTCAGCCGCCACATCAAACGCCTGAGCGCGCGCCCTCACAGGTCGGCAGGGGCGTTGGGTCCTCTACAATGGGAATTGGAGATCGGCAGCGGCGAGGCCTTGCTCGCGCAGGCCGTTCATCCAGAGAACGTTAAGCAGAAGGCGCTTCACATCACGGCGCAGGGCCAAGAGCTCCTGGAACGGTTCGGGCGCGCCATCGCAAGCCGCTGACGCACAGCGTGGGGAGGCGGCGCTTCGCCCGCACTAGCACTGACGCCCTTGTCAGGCTGAGGCGCCGCCAACATCTTAGCCGCTCAACCCAGCACGACAGGAGGCCGCCATGAGGTAACTCAACAACCGGAGCTACCTCACATGGCCCACTTCAAGCGGGGCTATCCCCACACCGTGTGGCGCACCGCGCCGCAGCGGCTCACGATTACGCCATCGGGCTGGAATACGCTTCACCATTCCCGCCCCCGTCGCCGGCGTAACACGATCCTGGCGCACGCAATCAAGACGGGGCGCGATCCCGACGAAATCGTTTGGCCGACGGAAAAGCGGCCTCATCGCTACTACTGGTGACGACAGAACGTCGGCGGCGGATCACGCTCGTCGCCGACGTTCCCCCGACGACCCCGCGAGGAGCGCCACCGCGCCTAAGCTCAGCAGCGTTCCGAGAAGCGGTCGTAGGCATCGATGCGGCGGGTGAGCAGGTCGATCTCTCCGCGGTAAATCTCAGCTTGCAGGAACGCGAGCTCCGCATCGCGATCGGCCTCGGCCACATCGACGTACCAGGCGCGCGGCCCGCCGATCCCTTCGCTGTTCCAGCGGTAGCCTCGGGCCTTCAGCCGGTCCTTCAGCTCGAACGGAGAGTTCTCCGCCCAGATTCGCCAGGTGGGGCGGCGGGCCTGGTCCAGCATGAGAGACAGGCCCGTGCGTCCGCTCTTCGGATGGGTGTGGGCCAGGAGCGCGACAGCCGCCAGACAGTCATGCATCGCGCGGTGACCGTCGTAGAAGAACCCTGCGCCGGCCGTGAGGTAGGCGAGCTTTGTGCCTTCGTAGCCTTCTGAGGCCCAATCGACCTGGCTCATGGAGCAGGCCCAAGCCTTCGTCGTGAAGACGTCGGCGTACCGCTCCAGGAATTTGCGGTCGAAGCCGGCATTGTGCGCCACCACGAGCGCCGCCGGGGCCGCGAAGCTCACGACCTCCGCGGGGTCGATCGTGTGGCCTGCCACCATCGCGTCGTCGATCCCCGTCAGCGCCGTGATCTCGGACGGGATCGGCCGCGACGGCTCACGCAGCGCCTGGAACGAGGCCCCCACAGCCAGCACGCGGCCCGCCGCGGTATAGGTGAAGGGCGTCATCGTTAGCTCGATGATCTCATCGCGGACAGGGTCGAGCCCGGTGGTCTCCACGTCGACGAAGAGCCCGCGCCGGACGACCTCCCCCGGCTCTGCCGCCTGCACGAGATGCGGCGTCAGCCGACGCAGGACCCGATACTCGCCGCTTCCGACGAGGGCCGCGGCCATGGCCTCCAGGTCGACCGGATCGGTAGGGGGCTGCAATTGGCTCAAGCCGCGTCCGGCTCCGGAAGCAGGAGTGATTCCCGAGCCTCAGTATCCTCTGCGCCGGCGAAACCGGACAGGGTCACGCCCACGAGCCGGATGCCCTTCGCCGCCGGCAGCACCGTTTCGATCAAGGCAAGGCTCGCGGCATGGAGCTGTTCACGGCTCGTCACGAGGTGGGCCAGCGTCCGGCTGCGCGTGGTATTCTGGAAGTCCGCCCACTTGACCTTCACGGTGACGGTCCGCCCCCGACGCCCGGTCTTTTCGCACCAGGCCCAGACGTCGTCGGCCATCTCCAGCACCCCGGACTTGATCCGTCCAGGGTCCGTCAGATCCTCGTCGAAGGTGGTCTCAGACCCCGAGGACTTGCGCTCGCGGTTGGGGTTCACGGCGCGCTCATCGATCCCGCGGGCGATGCCGTAGTACCAAGCTCCTGACTTCCCGAACCGGGCCTGCAAGGCCTGAAGCGACAAGGCCTTGAGGTCCGCCCCCGTCTGTATGCCCAGCTGATGCATCTTGCTGGCCGTGGCCGGGCCCACGCCGTGAAACTTCGCCACGGGGAGCGCCTCCACGAAGGCCTCGCCCTCGTGCGGTTGGATCGCGAACTGCCCGTTGGGCTTTCGCCGGCCGGACGCGAGCTTGGCCAAGAACTTATTGTAGGACACCCCCGCCGATGCGGTCAGTCCCGTCTCCTCGAGTATGCGCGCGCGGATCGCCTTGGCCGTGAGCCAGGCGGTCTCGAGGCCCGCCTTGTTCGCCGTCACATCCAGGTAGGCTTCGTCGAGCGCCAGAGGCTCGATCAGATCTGTGAACTCCCCGAAGATCGCATGGATCTGCTGCGAAACCGCCCGGTACACTTCGAACCGCGGCGGCACGAAGACCAGGTCCGGGCATTGCCGCAGCGCCGTCATGGACGGCAGCGCGGAGCGCACACCAAAGGCGCGCGCCTCGTAGCTCGCGGCGGCGACCACGCCACGCCGAGCCCCATGCCCAACGGCCACCGGCTTTCCCCGCAACGACGGGTCGTCACGCTGCTCCACGGACGCGTAGAAGGCATCCATGTCGACGTGGATGATCTTGCGAACCGACGCACTCACGACGACAACCTATCAGCCGCAGAACGAAAGGTGAATTTTAAGAGCAGCTAAGCTCGCACTGCGCCCGCGGGGCGCCCATGTCCCACCTGCCCGTCCTGGAGACCGCTTTCATCTATGTCCCCGCCCCGCGTCCGCGTCATAGACTTGGAGACCGCCGGCAACGGCCCCCACGACGTCTGCGAGATCGGGTGGCAGGACGTCGTCCGCGGCGAGAACGGCCACTGGCGTCTGAACGGCGACCGCGGCGCCTACTTCGTCAATCCGGGGCGGCCGATCTCGGCGGAGACCATGGCGATCCACCACATTCTGGACAGCCACGTCGCCGACGCGCCGTTCTGGAAGACGGTTGCGCCAACGGTCCTGCGACCCGAGGGTGGGGTCGTCGCGCTCGCAGCCCACCGCGCAGGTTTCGAGCAACGCTACTGTCGCCCGTCCCTGAGCGGCGGGGCCGATTGGATCTGCACCTGGAAGTGCGCCCTCAGGGTCTGGCCAGACCTTTTGCGGTTCTCGAACCAGATGCTGCGCTACCAGCGGCATCCTGAAGGTCTCGTCCATGAGCTTGGCCTGCCGGCACATCGCGCGGCGCCCGACGCCTACGTTACCGCGCACCACCTGCGTGACCTGCTGAACGCTGCGTCCTTGGAGCAGCTCATCGCCTGGAGCCGGGAGCCCGGACTCCTTCCCCGCGTCCCGGCTGGCGAGCACCGCGGAAAGGCCTGGAGCGATCTCTCCGTCAAAGCGTTGCAAGGCCTTGCTGCGGTTCGCGACCAGGACCTCCGGTTCAGCGCAGAGATCGAGCTGAGGCAACGCGGCCAAAGTCGAGCAGGCGTGGGCACCGGACCCGTTCAGCAATCCCTTCTGTGATTCGGTGCTCTCGGGCGCCGCGTTAGAGCCTATCGAATACCGACCCAAATCCTGGACTGAACAATCGGCCATAGATCTTGAGTAAATAGGAGTCTGTCATCCCCGCCACATGGTCGCAGATCGCCCTGACAGGGTCGTCACCTTGTCCGATGCGCTCTCTTGCCTCCGCCGGCAGGAATTTGTTTGGCTCAGACGCCAAGGCTTCGAAAACAGCGACGACCAAATTCTGACCTTTGAATTCAAGATGTTGAACTTCGGGCGCGGAAACAACCCGTTCGTACACGCAATCCTTCAGCGACTTTAGATATATCTCCACATCGTCAGGAAGAGTTGCTCGGTACTTGAGCAGAGGTTCGGAAAAATGCTCGTCATCTTCCAAGTAGGCCGACGACATCAAATGCGCCACCATTCGACTTATTAGATGTTTGCGCTGATCGCCGTTACCATATAGCGCTCCAATCCACTTCTCATACGCACTATTCCCATACTCATTAGGATACTTCTTGACCAGGTACGACGTAAAAGCTGAGGCCGAATCTTCTGTTAAATATCTCCTAAAATCTCCCTCATCGAGCACTCCAAGCGCGATCGCATCTTCAATATCGTGTACACCGAAACTTATGTCGTCCGCCAGATCCATTATACTACAATCGAGAGACTTAAATCGGGCTTTGTTGTGTTTTCCAGGCTGCATTTCAATTGTACAAAGACGATCTCTATCTTCTTGACTTAGTATTTCTAGGATCCACCCGACAGCATCACCTTCGGTGTCAAGATAGCATTTTGGCGGCTTGCATAGGTCCCTATCGATGACCCGAATCGCGGTAACATCGTTGCGCAACTGCGGCCTAAGTTCGTCGTTGAATGCAACGCTATATGGCACCGGATACTTCAGGACCCCCAGCAACGTGCGTCGAGACAAGTTGGCTCCCGCCGTGGCAGAGAATTTCTCGAGCTTTGTCAAGATCCTCAGCGTTTGGCCATTGCCTTCAAAACCCCCATTATCTCGCATGCAGTAGTTCAGCGCGACCTCTCCACCATGTCCGAAAGGCGGGTGACCCAGATCGTGGGTGTATCCGATCGCCTGAATCATGCTTCGGTCATGGAGCAGGGCTCCCGCAGGAGTGTCTCGATGCTGGTCGGCGAACTGCACCGCCAAGCTCCCTGCCAACTGTGCAACTTCAACAGAGTGGGTCAGCCTCGTCCGATAGAAGTCGCTGTCGCCCAAATTGAAAACCTGCGTCTTCCCCTGAAGTCGCCGGAACGACGCCGAGTGCACGATGCGGGCATAGTCGATGTCCCCGTGACTCCGCGGCCCCACTTTTGGCGACGGTTCCTTGCGATCTCCCCAGTCCATCCCTGACACTGCCTTGTTCTAGTGAGCCATAGCCAGGCGCTTTGACCTGCTAGTGCGAAGCTTAAGTGATCTGACGGTCCGGTGACACCGAACCTTTGGCTGAAGCCGTTTCAACGGCTGCCTCGAGGAGCTAGTGATTTCTCTCGGGCCGGCGCGTCTTGGTCGCGTCCCGATTTCGCAACACCCGCGCCAGCCCCAGCCGTTGCGTATCGGGCGGCAGCATCCCGTCCACGAAAGTTCGCAAGGCGGCCGCGAGCGCGCGATCTGACGAATCCGGCGAGCGCGCCAGAAGCTCAGCCTGAGCTCGGTACAGTCCCCGGATGACAGCTTGCCGACGAGCCGTGCGCGTCTCCCACTCTGTTGGTTCAGGCTGCCCCGAAGCGGCCACGCGCGCCGCGTCTGCCAACGCGCCTCGGAACGCTCGCGACGCAACGCCATGCCCGGCAAAGTACCGCTCTCGCATCCGACGGATGGGCCCGCGCTCCGCTTTTCGAGTAACACCCCGCGCCCGCCGCGGCGTCGCTTCCGCCTCAATCCCGCGATCGCGCAAGGCCCGCGCGAAGGCCTGACGCCAGGCCTCGAGGTCAGCCTTCTTCGGGTTGAGCCGTTGGCCGCCGTCTCCCCGTGCCTTGACCGTGACGTGTACGTGGGGATGGGGCGTATCCGTGTGCAGCACCAGCAGGTAGTCGTGTCCGCCCTCGAACGCGTCCCGGGCGAAGGCCCGGGCCGCGTCCCGCAGGCGGATCGCGTCCGTGCCGGCGGGCATGGACAGGATCAGCGACAGGCTCAGGGCCGAGTTCCGGCGACGGCCAGAGTCCATCTCATGCGACCAGGCCCAGCAGTCGCCCAGGCTGCGAACCTCGTCCCGGCCCAGCAACGGCCAACCGTCCCGGTCCTCCGCCTCCAGCTGTCCGTTGCGCGTGACATAATCTAGATGCGCCCGCAGATGGGCGGTGTCTCGGGCCCGACCAGTCACCTTGACCATCACCTCCGGCGCCTTACGGACGAGGCGTTGGAGACGGGCCCGCGTGTTCGAACGACCGTCGGCGTGTGCGAGAACGGTCTCCGGGCGCACCCGCCGTGAACGCACTGGCGGACGCCATACGTCCTCAAAACCGCGCACGGTGCGCATCTCGCTCATGGCCGTCCGGCCCAATAGGCCAGCTGTGCGGACGCGCTGGCCCGTACGTCCGCCATATGCCCAGCCAGTTCCCGGCGAAGGCTCGCAAGCTCGCCCATCTCCAGGTCGAGCACCCGTCCCTCGAGCACCGCCGTGTTCAGGGCGCGGGCGATCTGGTTCACGTTGACACCGATCCGATGGATCTCGCCGTGGGCCGCAATCAGCGCCCGCTCAGCTGGGGCGGAGAAGCGCAAGCCCTCGCCAGCGCGATGCGCCACCAGCGCAGCGACCCACGTCGCCGGCCGCAACCCCATCGCCTCCGCCTCTTGGGCCACGAACGCCGCCTCGGCCTGGCGCACTCGGACCATCAGCCGGGTGCTCCCGGCGGCTGCAAGCGACGGCCGCGATGAGGTTGGCAACGCGCCCGCCTCTTGCCGCACCAGCTGCCGAAGCCGCGCGGACCGCCCGCCGTACGCAAGCGCCGCGGTGTCGAACCGGTTTGCCAGGTCGTCGTCGAGCCGCAGGCTGAACATCGCCACGGAGGGGCCTCGTCATACATCGCTGCCGGCAAGGCTATCCTGCCCTAGACCGCGACTGACACCTTGGCCCCTCCCCTCCGTCCGCGCGCGCCGTAGGGCTACGGCTTCGCGAACGACCCGCCGCGCCCCCATGAGCGATAAAGGGGGCGCGCCCCAACCGGGCCAAGGCGACGTCGAAAGACAAGCGCCTGCCAAAGGGCCTCGGCGGCCGCAACGCCGGCCGCTAAGCTCGGCCGATGTGCAACCTCTACGCCATGATGCGCGCACGCGCCGAAGTCGCCGCGATCGCCCGCGCCATGACCGACCGCAACAACAACCAACCCCCGATGTCGGGGGTCTACCCCGACTATGCGGCTCCCGTGATCGTGCGCGACGCCGCGGGCGCGCGCGAGATGCGAGACATGCGATGGGGCATGCCGACGCCGCAAAACTTGCAGTTCGAGGCAGCGAAGAAGCGAGCCGACAAGCTGCGCGCCAAGGGCGCCAGCTTTGACTTCAACGAGCTCCTGAAGATGGAGCCGGACAAGGGCGTCACGAACATCCGGAACACCTCGAGCCGTCATTGGCAGGCCTGGCTCGAGCCCGCCCACCGCTGCCTCGTTCCGCTCACGTCCTTCAGCGAACCCGACCAGGTCGGCGGCACCTTCAAGCAGGTCTGGTACGCCCTCGCCCCATCTCGGCCGTTGGCATTCTTCGCCGGCGTCTGGACGGCGCACGGCTGCGTGCGGAAGATCAAGACCGGGTGGGAAGACTGCGAGGTCTTCGGGTTCCTCACCACCGAAGCCAACGCCGAAGTCGCGCAGCACCACGACAAGGCGATGCCCGTGATCCTGACCGACCCGGCCGCCTGTGACCTGTGGCTCAGCGATGCGCCCTGGGCCGAGGTTCGGCGTCTGCAGCAGCCGCTGCCCGACGGCACGCTGCAGATCGTAGGCCACGGCACGAAGGAGGACGAGGTCATCCCGACCTGAGATGAGCCCGCCGTCCCTACCTCAGCTGACGCCGCGCTGGACCGTGCGTCTCCTCGCCCTCGCTTGTGTGCTCCTCGCGCTGATGTGCGCCGGCCTGGCCGTGGCCTGGCGCGACAAGGCCCAAGAGTCTGCGTGCCTGCGCGAGGCGCTGGCGGATGGCGCCACGCCGGCGGTCGCCGATCTCGACTGCGGGATCGGGCCCGACCGGTAGGTGGAACCTCGGCTGGGTCCGCGGATTCCACCGGCCCAGGAGGTTCCCATGTCCAAACGCGAGACCATCGATACCGGGTCGGACAAGCGCTACGTTCGGCGTGACGACCAAGGCCACTTCACGAGCGACCAGGTGAACGTTGGCAAGTCCTCGGCCGCCGACCAACGCCAGCATTCCAAGACCCCCGCCAAGCCTGGGCAGGGAGATCGCGGCGACCGCCAACACTGACGCCCAGCTGTCAGGCGGCGAGCTTTTCCGCCGCCTGGCGCAGGTCGCCGTTGCACTCGTCGAGAGCCCAGCAGATCTTCTCGTGCGTGAGGCCGTAGCGGTCGACGAGTTCCTGCGCCTGCAGGAAGGCCAGGTTGTTGTGCAGGTCATGCCCCTTGGCGTCGCGGTAGTCGCCGATGTCCACCTGGTGGACGAGGTTGGCGAGCGCCGTCTCCAGCGCCTCGCGGGTGTTGTCGTTTGCAGCCATGACGGAACTCCTCACGCGCGGTCGGACTCAGGGAGTCCTCTTCCCCGTTCGAGGTTCCCGTGGCCCGCGCGCAGCTCGCCCCGTCCCGACGCCAGTACGTCCCGCAGCCGCTGCCAGGCTTCCTGGAGCTGCTGCATCCGAAGGTCGTGCCCGCGCCGCCGACCGGCGACCACTGGCTCCACGAGATCAAGTTCGACGGCTACCGCTTCCAGGCGCGCATCGCCAACGGCGCCGTCACGCTCTTCACCCGGCGCGGACACGACTGGACGGACAAGCTTCCTGAGATTGCCGCGGAGCTCTCCCCGCTGGGCGACGGCATCCTTGATGGCGAGGTGTGCTTTCTGAACCCGGACGGCCAGCCGACCTTCTCCGGCCTGCGCTCAGCGATGGGCCGCGGCGCGACCGCCCCGCTCGTGTACTTTGTCTTCGACATCCTCTGGCGCGACCAGGACGACCTGCGCCCCTTCGCCCTGCGCGATCGCAAAGACATGCTCCAGACCTACCTGGACCCGGCAACGTCCGAACGCGTTCGGCTGGTCGACACCTTCGACACCGGCGGCCTGGCCCTCAAGACTTCCGCCTGCCGGATCGGCTTGGAGGGCGTCGTCTCGAAGCGCCGCGACAGTCGCTACGCCGCGGGCCGGTCTGACGCCTGGGTGAAGTCCCTCTGCATCCAAGGCCAGGAGTTCGTGATCGGCGGCTACGAGCAGGAGGAGGGACGACACTTCAAAGGCGTGTTGGTAGGCGTGTATGGCCCAAAGGGCCTCACTTACGTGGGCACCCTCGAGCGCGGCTTCTCCGCCGCGCCGGATCTGCGCAAGCGTCTGGAAGCTCTGGGCAGCCCGACCAATCCTTTCAAAGCTGGCAGCCCACCGCGGAGCCATGTGCACTGGGTGCAGCCAGAACTCGTCGCGCGCGCCGAGTTTCGGGAATGGACCGCCAGCGGCAAGATCCGCCACGCGAGCTTCCGCGGCCTGCGAGACGACAAGCCAGCCCACGAGGTGGTCCGCGAGCAGCCCACCGATGTCATCTAGCCCGCTGCGGACGCCGGACGGGCGCTACATCATCGTCGATGGGCGGCTCTGGCGCGCAAGCAATCCCAACCTGGCTGCGGACGTGCGTGACCGTCTCACCCGCGATCTGATGGCGGCTCGCCGCGCGGTGCGCGCCGCGACCCTGGCGGAGGACGCAACGGCGCTGCGGCAAGCGCGCACTCAAGTTCATGCCGCAAAGGTCGCACTCGGCGAGCGCGGGCCGGTGTGGTGGGACGACGGCGCGCCCGATCTGAACCGCCGTCTGGTACGCAACACCTGCTACGCCGAGACCGTCGCCTCCAGCAGCTAAGCGGGGAAGGCTCCGCCGCCTAGAACTTCTTGCAGACCTTGTTGCCCCACTCGTCGGTCCACGGGTGGGTCCCCGTCGGGCAGCCCTTGCTGATGTCGTAGTAGTCGGTTGTGGGCTTGGAACCCGAACCCTGCTCCCGGCAGACCTTGTTGCCCCAATTGTCCACCCAGGGGTGAGACCCGACCGGGCAGGCTTGGCCCGACCGCGTTTCCACGCTCGCGGTCCCGCCATCGCCGTGGCGCTTGCAGATCTTGTTGCCCCAGGAATCCGTCCACGGGTAGGAGCCGACCGGGCACGATTGCGCCTGCGCGGGCGACCCACCGCTGGCGAGTACGAGAAGCGCCCCGAGCGCCACGGCAAATGTGAACTTCATGAGGTCCCCCTGCGGTGGAGCTTTGTCCGCACGCCGCCGGCTTGCAAGGGCCTGTCACGGCGCCCAGCGCCAGTCTCCGTCGTAGAGGTGCGGGAAGACCGTGACCTCATTGGACCCGCAGCCGTCCTCACCCTTGCAGGTCAGCCGCGGGACCAGGTCCGCAATGCGAAGCCCTTCTCGGCCTTCAAAGCGCGCCGCGAGCTCGGGCGGCGTCCATTCGACCAGACGCTCACAGGCCTTGCAGCAAATCCCCACGGACCAGCCCTTCGCCAGATAGGTCTCCACGGTATCGTCTCCGACCTGACCCGCATGAAACCGCTGCAGGGCGGCCTTCGGCGGCGGCTTCAGGCTGGAGGCCACGGGGCGGCTCAGATCCAAATGCGCGCGCGGCCGGCGGCGCGGCAGACCTTGCAGGTGACGCGGCGGCGGATCTCCATCGGCGTCGCGTCTGAACCGAACACCTTCTTCGCCTCCGCCGCCGAGAACGCGCCAAGATGACGACAGACATCGCACTGAACCTTCAGGGTCTGGCTCGCCGTCATCGACCGATGCAGGTTCTGGAACATCGTCATGGCCGCGCCTAGTGGAAGTCGCGGCTGCGGATCAGCTGGCCGTCCACGCGCGTCCGCGCGGCAATCGCGCGCTGGTCCTCCCGCAGCTCCGCAAGCCGGCCGGTCAGGTCCTCAAAGTCGGCGCTCACCAGGTGGATGACGTCGCCTGCGCGCTGGACCTGGCCGTGCACGACGAGGAAGGCGGCGCTCATGACCGTCCGTCGATGTTTCTCGAAGGTGTCTTTCCAGACCACGACATTGGCGATGCCGGTCTCATCCTCCAGGGTCATGAACACCACGCCCTTGGCGGTGCCCGGCCGCTGCCGGACGGTGACCAGCCCCGCAACGCTCATGCGCCGTCGGTCGCGCGCCTGGGCGAGCGCCGAACAGGGCGCCACGCCCCGGCCGGCCAGGGACTCGCGGAAGAAGACCACCGGATGCCCTTTCAGAGACAAGCTCGTGGTCCGGTAGTCCTCCGCGACCTGCTGGCTGTCTGACATGAAGGGCAGCTCAACCTGCTCTTCACGCTGCCGCTGGCGCAGCAGCAGCGGCGCCTTGGCCTCTGCGTCCCATTCGCCGGAAAGACCTTTCACAGCCCAGAGCGCCTGGCGCCGGTCCAGCCCCTGGCTGCGGAAGGCGTCGGCTTCCGCCAGCAGTTCGAGCCCACGTCGCGACACGCCCCCGCCGCGGGCCAGATCCAGCGGGGTCATCGCCAGGCCGCCGCCCCGTGCGGCGACCAGAGTTTCGGCCTCCGCCTTCTTGAAGCCGTTGATGAGCCGGAGCCCCAGCCGCACCGGCCGATACGGCGTACGCGGGTCGTCAGGCGGCTCCAGGCGCGTGTTCCAGCCGCTGAACGCCACATCGGGCGGACGCACCTCGACACCATGGGCCTGCGCGTCCCGGACGAGCTGCGAGGGTTGGTAGAACCCCATCGGCTGGGCGTTGAGCAGCGACATCAGGAAGACGTCCGGATGCTTCCACTTCACCCAGGCCGAGGCATAGACGAGCAGCGCAAAGCTGATCGCGTGGCTTTCCGGAAAGCCGTAGGAGCCAAATCCCTCGATCTGATGGAAGCAGCGGAGCGCGAACTCCTCGGGGTATCCGCGCGAGGTCAGTCCCTCGACGAACCGTGCGCCGTAGACGCCCACACTGCCGTAGTGCCGGAAGGTCGCCATCGACCGGCGCAGGCCGTCGGCGTCGTTCTCGGAGAACTTTGCCGCCTCGATCGCGATCCGCATCGCCTGCTCCTGAAAGAGCGGCACACCCAGGGTCTTGCCGAGGATCGCTTCAAGTTCATTGGCCGGCCCATGATCGGGATGCGGTGAGGGATATTCGACCGGATCCGTCCCCTCGCGCCGCCGCAGATAGGGGTGCACCATGTCCCCCTGGATCGGGCCGGGCCGGACGATCGCGACCTCGATGACGAGATCGTAGAAGCGCCGCGGCTTCATCCGCGGCAGCATCGACATCTGGGCTCGACTCTCGACCTGGAAGACGCCCACGGAGTCGGCCTTGCAGAGCATATCGTAGACGCCGGGCTCCTCCTGCGGGATGTCGGCGATGTCCTCCAGGCCCAACGTCGTCAGGCACTCTTTCAGAGCCGTCAGCATGCCCAGCGCCAGGACGTCCACCTTCATCAGCCCAAGGGCGTCGATGTCGTCCTTGTCCCATTCGATGAAGGTCCGGTCCGGCATGGCGGCGTTGCCGATCGGCACCGTCTCGTCCAACCGGCGCTTGGTCAGCACATAGCCCCCCACGTGCTGCGAGAGGTGCCGCGGAAATCCCAGGAGCTGCTGCGCCAGGGTCGTGGCCCGCACGATCTCCGGCGCCTGCGGGTCCAGTCCCGCCTGGAGGATATGACCGTCGGGGATCTCATCGCCGTAGCTGCCCCAGACGGTGTTCGCGAGCGCAGCTGTGATGTCCTCCGTCAGCCCCAGCGCCTTACCCACCTCACGGATCGCCATTCGCGGGCGGTAGTGGATCACCGTCGCCACGATGGCCGCGCGCTCGCGGCCATAGCGACGGTAGATGTACTGCATCACCTCCTCGCGCCGCTCGTGCTCGAAGTCGACGTCGATGTCGGGTGGCTCACCGCGACTTTCAGAGATGAAGCGGGAGAACAGCAGGTCTTGGTCGGGCTTGGTGGGATCGACCGCCGTCACGCCCAGACAGAAGCAGACGCAGGAGTTGGCGGCCGACCCGCGGCCCTGACAGAGGATGCCCTCGCTCCGCGCCCAGCGCACGATGTCGTGGACCGTCAGGAAGTAGTTCGGGAAGTTCAGGCGCTCGATGAGGTCGAGCTCCTTCTCGATCGTCGCGCGCACCTTCTCCGAAACACCCCCGGGGAACCGCCACGCCGCGCCCTCCCAGGCCAGGTCGCGAAGATGCTGGATCGCTGTCTTGCCCGGCGCCACCGGCTCGTCAGGGTACTCATACTTCAGCTCGCCAAGGTCAAAGCCGATGCGCCCGGCGATCTCGAGGCTCCGCTCCACCGCGCCGGGGAAGCGCGAGAACAGCCGCGCCATCTCGTCGGGCCCTTTCAGGTGGCGCTCGGCGTTGGCCTGAAGGAGCAGGCCGGCCGTGTGCACGGTCCGGCCCTCGCGGATGCAGGTGAGGACGTCCTGGAGCAGCCGTCGCTCCGGGCCGTGATAGAGCACGTCATTCACCGCCACGAGCGGCGTCCCCGCGTCGCGCCCGAGATGCTCCAGCTGCGCCAGGCGATGCAGGTCGCGCGCCCCGTAGCGGCGGGCGCCGGCCAGCCAGACGTCGGGCCCGAGCCCGCGGACCTGGCGCAGCCGGTGCGCAAAGCCGTGGTCCAACCGGTCCGGCGGCACGACCACCGTCAGCTGCCCGGCCGCCGCGTCGCGGAAGTCCTCCCAGAGGAGGCGACACTCGCCCTTCTTCGAGCGCAGCTGTCCCACCGTCAGCAGCCGGGTGAGCCGGCCATAGGCCTCCCGGTCGGTGGGGTAGACCAGGAGCTCCGGCGTCTCGTCAGCGAACACCAGCCGACACCCCGTGAGCGCGCGGATCGCCTGACCGTTCTCCTCGCGCAGGGTGCGGGCCTGCGACCACGCCCGCACCACGCCCGCCAGGGTGTTGCGGTCGCAGACCCCGACCGCCTCGAGGCCTAAAGCGGCGGCCCCGATCACGAGCTCGCCGGGGTGAGAGGCGCCGCGCAGGAACGAAAAGTTCGAGCACGCCTGCAGTTCGGCATAGCGGGTCATGGCGTGGCCCCGTCCGGCGGGCGCACCGGGCCTGCGCTATCGCCGCGGCTGCCGTAAAAGTGCGCGACGCCCGTGAAGTGAAACGCCGTCGTTTCCAGCCCCTTCACGGCGACATCCAGCGCCAGCCAGTCGCGGCCGAACGGCCGGCATCGCGACTGCAGATGCCGCAACGCGGCTGCGTACGGCCGCAGCGCCTCGAAGGCGCCGGCGACCACCGCGCGGTCGCGCAGGTCGCGGGCGTCGGGCAGCGGGTCGCGCGGCTCATAGAACCGCGGCCGCCGCGTGAAATGGAAGGCGGCGGTCTGCAGGCTGTCGACGGCGATGTCCAAGGCGCTGCCGTCGCGCGTGAACGCGCCCACGGCCGCCTGCAGCCCCCACAAGGCGCGCACGTAGGGCCGCAGGGCTTCGAAGTCGCGCGCCGCCGCCTCGGGCGAACCCAGCCCCTGATAGGTTCGCTGCACCATCAGCGCCCCCACGCGACGAGCCATGCGCCATCGCCCGGCCAAGTGGCCGCCGTCACCCGATCCCAAGTCTCCATGGGATCGAACAAAAGCAGAACATGAAGGACTTGGCGAGTCCGATCTCACCGCCTCGGACTCGCCGAACTTCAGATTCTCGGAAGCGGCGGCTCCTCTTCGGAGCCGCCGCTGCCTCGGGTTTCAGGCGTTGGTGCGGCCCCGGGACCAGACCAGGCTGTAGCCTTCCTCCGCATCCACCAGGTTGGCGTAGATGGGCGCCGGGAAGCTGGGATCGTCGAGCTTGACCGAGAGGTAGTCGCGACCCGTGTCCCTCGCGGTCCGCTTCCATGCCGCCCCGAACTCGGTGCCGCCGGCGAAGATCCGGAAGTCCGGCGCGTTGTCGCTCTCCTTCGGGGCCGGCCGCAGCTGGGCCTGCTTGACGTTCAGGTTGAGGGTCTTGATCGCGCCCGCATAGGAGCCGTCTTCGCTCTTGGTGAAGGTGCCGATGGTCGCCATGGGAAGTCTCCTTGGGTTTCGGGTCGCGCCTGCCGCGGCCTCGATGGCGAGCCGGAGTCGAGGTCTTCAGGGTCGCGCCGCAGCCGAAGGCCCGCAGCGTCAGCGTAGGACGGCGGAAAGCGCCGGCTTTCTTGCCTCGCGAGGAATGCGCGTCAGCGCAGGGGAAGAAAGCCGAAGCCTCCGTTGCGGGGTGAAACGGACCTTGACCCTCTCAGGCCAGGAGAGGCCGCGGGTGGCGGTCTGATCCCACCGGAGATGCCAGCGAACCGACGCCGAACCAGAGAAGACCGCCCGCCACATCGCGAGCAGGATCCTCACCCACGCCGTAGGTTCCGACGAGGGCCGCGAAGGGACCCCAACCGCCCGAGACGCCCACGTCGCCGAGCCACCCCACCGCGACGGCCCGGAACCCCACCGCGCCGGACACGCCAGACGCAGCCCCTCCAGGCTCTAGCCCGGCCGAGACCGGCCGAACCGCAACGGCTCCGCCGTCCTCCGCGCCGCTGCGGGCCAAGGCTGCGGTCCGCCCTCGGGTCCCGTCCTCAAGCACCGCCCATCGGGACCGCGGCTGGCGCGGCCCGACGCAAGAGGAGACCTTCCATGATCACGATCGGCACGTTCTCGAAGACCCCGGACGGCGGCTTTCGCGGCGCCATCCGCACCCTCAGCCTCAGCCTGAAGACGGTGGAGATCCGCCCCGTGGCGCAGACCGGCGCCAAGGGCCCCAGCTACCGGGTGTTCGCGGGCTCCCTAGAGGTGGGCGCCGCCTGGACCGTCACCCGGCCAGACAAGCCGGACAGCCTGTCCGTCCGCCTCGACGACCCCAGCTTCCCGACGCCGATCAACGCCCTCCTGGCGCAAACGGAAACCGGCTTCGAACTTCGCTGGTCACGACGCAGCCGCCCGTGACGGCCGCCCGCGGCCCCGGCCACGCCGGGGTCGCACCGAACTCTGGCTCAGGTGCCAGGAGGTGGAACTGTAGTTTTCACGGAGGCGCGCCAAGCATCGTGACGGCCTTCGCAAGGTCATCAATCACGCTTCGCCCGAGTAGCGCGTAATCCCGATGTGGACGAAACTGATCCCCTGCCCGCCAGGACCGTCGGGTGGAACGTCCGGTCGCCCGCCGCTTGGAGGCCGCTCAGCGGCCCACCTCCCCCACGTCCATGGTTGAGGGCTTGCACCATCCGCTGGCGTGATGACGAGGGCGACCTTGTTGTTAAGACGGGGATGCGTCCCGGCGAGGCCCGCCGAATATTTGAAGGCCAAGGCGCCGGTGACCGTCAACAGTTCATCGACGGTCAATGACCAGTCGTCACCGCGTCCGGTGGCTTCGCGGCCATAGCCAACGCGCCCTTCGGCCATACGCGCCAGGAAGGTCCCCAGCTCGGCGCCCCCAGTGGGCATCGACGACGCCGGTGCCTGCTGGCGCCAATCCGGACTGGGCTGCGGGTGAATCAGGCCGTAGCGGCCACAGTCGACGGCGGCGCCGGCATAGGAGCAGGTTGAGAAATCCCGCGGGGTCTGTTGGAAGCCCAACGGCAGCGTAAAGCTTGGCCAATTGGTCAGGAGGTCAAGCTGGACGAGGTCGCCGGCGCTTGACAGCGTCTGCCCGCCTCCGACTTTCGACATCTTGGCTTGGATTAACACGGCCCACCGTCTGGTGGGCTCTTCCGACGTCAGGTCGTCGACCACCACCAGCAGGTCGGCGAGTTCACAGCTCTTCTTAGCGCCCCTCTTGTAGGAGAAGGTGACCCGCGGCGTCTGGTGGCAGAAGACGCCGCTCATCTTCACCGAAAGACCATGCGGACGAAGCAACGGCTTCCAGGCTTTAGCGATCTCAGTGACACCATCCAGGACAAAGGCGGCGACGAAGCCCACCTCTCCGGTGGGCTTCTTTTGTCCCACCGACGTCGCACCCGTCAGCAGCACCTGTTTGATGGCGGTATCGGCGGCGCTCGCGAGACTAGGAGTCAAGTGACTTGGGATCATAGCGAAGGTTGAACCAGGACATTGCGCGTGACAAGCCGACGCACAACCTAAAGGCGACAAACAGATCGCACGCCGCTATCGTTGGCGCGCTGGCTCAGGCATCACCAGCGGGGGCATCGAACGGCAACCCAGCGTCACCGTCTTTGCTTAATCTCGGCTCCAACGAACCCGTCGTTTCCGCCCCC
The DNA here is from genome assembly GCF_001824475.1 of Phenylobacterium sp. RIFCSPHIGHO2_01_FULL_69_31. Classification (GTDB taxonomy): domain Bacteria; phylum Pseudomonadota; class Alphaproteobacteria; order Caulobacterales; family Caulobacteraceae; genus Phenylobacterium. Next base: position 181,402 of record NZ_MHXN01000046.1, read on the forward strand.
AACTGAGGCAGGGCTCATCCATGAAGGTCTTTTGGTCCTGGCAGAGCGACCGCCCCGCGAAAGTCTGTCGGGATGTAATTCAAGCGGCGCTGACCCGCGCCCTGGCAGAACTCAGCACTGACCTCGAGCTTGAGCCGAGCGAAGGGCCTGAGCTAGATCACGACACGAAAGGCGCGGCCGGGATGGCCGACATCGTCGCGACCATTCTGGCCAAGATTAAGGAGGCCGGGGCCTTCGTCGGTGACATCACCACGGTCGGCAAGTCCGACAGCGGTCGTGAACTGGCCAACCCCAATGTCCTGATCGAGTTAGGCTGGGCCTTTGCGCACCTCGGTCACGAGCCGATCATCCTGGTCGCCAACAAATCCTACGGCCCCACCAAACCCGAAAAGCTCCCCTTCGATATTCGTCATCGCCGCGCGGTGATCTTTTACAGCCTGTCCAAGGGGGCTGACGATGACGCCATTGAAGCCGCGACGTCGGGGCTCGCTGACGAGTTCGCTGAGGCCTTGCGGGCGTCGTTGAAAGCCTGGTTAGCCGCCCAGGCTAGCGATCCCGGACCCGCCGGTCGCCCCAGCCGCGCGAACGACCCCGCCGTGTGGTTCAATGTCGGCGCGTCGTTGTCTCATGGGCCGTTCCACGGCGGCGGCGGCCAGACTTCGGTCATCCCCACGGAAGGGCGCCGACTCTATGCTCGGATCATTCCCGAGCGCTTTGATCGGCCCCCACCGACTGCGCTCCAGGTCCATGAACATGGCTCAGGTGATCTCAGGCCGCTGGGACCTACGAGCAGCGGCGATGGCGGCCTCAACGGAGACGGGGCGTTACGCTACGCCGTGCCGCCCGATGGGGCCCGCACAACGATTTGGACGGCCGTGCAGTGGTTCAAAGCGACGGGTGAACTGTGGTCCTTCGACACGTTGCGCCTAGAGGACGGCAAGTTCTTCTTGCCTGCCTGCGTCGCGGACATCACCAGCTTTCTCGGCGCCGGCATGTGCCTTCTGCGTGAATTTGGTGCAAGCGGTTTGGTCCGGATCGAAGTTGGCGCCGGGGGCCTGCTTGGCAGCGAATGGAACGGTCAGTTCAATTACGAGCGTAGCGATGCCCTGATTGATCGCGTGCAGGTCTCACAGGCGCGCAGGGTGTGGGACGTCAATGCCTTCGTCGAATTGCTGACGGAGACGGTGAATGGCTTTGCCGAGGCCTACGGGCGTGCGCCACCCCCTTCGGCCGAGATCAGGGCGATGGTTTCCGGCGCTCTTGCCGGACGCGGATCGAGGCTCCGGTAGCGCGGCTGCACACACCTTCAGGCGTCGGCCCGCCGCCATGACATCGGCGTTCTGATCCGAGCGTCATCGCCCACGAAGCAGTTCGGCCCGGGAGGTTTGAGGATTGACGCACCCGGGTCGCCCACACAGCGGTACGCACCGCGCATAGGATCTTGTGTCGGTGAGAGGCGGGCTTGCTGACCCTCCAGCGACGCGCCCAGTCACCGGCGCCCCCGCGACCTGGGCGGCGGGCCGGACATCCCCTGCTGCTTCCGCCGCGCCTGAGCTCGCTCCGCTTCCCGAAAAGCTTCGCCTGCGCCTTTGGGGTCCAAGCACCACCAGACGCACCAGGCGATGGCGCCGACAACAACCCCCCCGCCGATGACGACCGGAACGGCGACCGCCCAAACAAGCCCGCCAATCCACAGCACGGAAGAGAGGAGCAGAAACGCGAGCACGATGAGGGCGACGATTGGCATCCTTGCTCATACCACGGCTGCTCCGCGATCGGTTAAGCCGCTCGTCACGGTCCAACGGCTATGGTCCATCGCGTTCAGTCCAGGTTCGGAAAAATCGCCCTATGTCCATTCTTAGAGACCGCGCCGCGCTTCCGTTGATCAGCCGCTTCCGGCCGAAGCCGGCGACGCCAAGCCCGTCGATCCGCGGCCCATCGATCTACAGCGCCATCCACGATGTCTGGCAGGCCGCGGCGGCGCACAATGCCGGCGCGGCCGCGACCGACCGTTGGCGATGATCCCGAAGGCCTACACTGTCTACGCCATGCCGGCGTCTCGGCGGGTGACGCTCCACCGTGACGGCTGCCGCGCATGGGGCAAGACGATTACCGCCCGCTTTGACAACTGGCAGCTGCCCCGCCTGCACACCGGGCTCAGCCTGGCCAAGGCTTGGCAGGTCGCCGACGAGGAGCGAAAGACCCTTGGAGCGCGCACCGTGAACGCCTGCGGGCGCTGCCTGCCCGAGCCGCGGCCCGCGCCCGCGAAAGTGTGATCAAGACTCGATCTGCACCCTTCGAACAGCAAGCGGGCGCTGACGACCGCCACCAGCAACAAACAGACCTTTTCAGCGATGGTAAAAGCCGACAACCAGCTTTGCCGATGCCCGCGTGCGCCGAATCGAGGATTTGCTCGGCGGAGTTTCGCCTAGACGAGCAGTTGCGGCGCGGCAGGCGTCGACGCATGACGCTGAGCGATCGCCGCGACCGCGGCCTGTCGCCATCCAACCCGTCGGCCCGCCGAAGAAAATCGGAAAAATTGCATCTACTCGGCCTTTTCGAAGGCCATCCACTTGAGCTGAAGTCTAAGCTGGCCGCCTACCGGGGCCGGCGGGCGCTGGAGACCCGTGATCTGGACCCGCGTTCGCCGAAGCACTGACCTCCGGAACGGTGATGCTGTCAGCCTCAGCTTAAGACCTTCAGCGACGTCTCGGGGAAGCCATGCAATACCGGATCGCTGCGCGAATTACGCAGACTGTAGATAACGGGCACAAGTACTGCATTATCTTGACTATACTTCAATCTAATGTATAATGGACGGTAGAGGCGTGTTGGATATTTTCGGATTTACTGACGCGGTGAGGGGCTGTAGACGAAAAAGGCGGCCCTGAGTGGGGCCGCCTCCTCGTCACGGCAGCCGCGGGCCTGCAGTGATGGCCGCGCTGTGTCGTGCACTCGCAACGGACGCATAGCCCGGTACCCAGGGGTCATTCAAGTCCCGCCGGAGTAGTGAGCTATGTCTAAACCACCGCTGAAGCCGGGCACCCCCGCGCCGCGTTCGGGCCAATACGAGCGCGTTGGACCGCGTGGGGGAGGCACCGGAACAGAGGTCACGTCCACGCGGGGCAAGCCCCTGCCGCCGACGCGTGAACCGGGCCAGGGTTACCGATTGGTCGACCCAACCAAGCACAAGCGTTAAACCGCGACGTGTGATCGCCTAGGTGCTCATAGCGAGGCGGCCTGCGGACCTCCGCAGGCCGCCTTTTGTATTGCTGCTGGCGCATTGAAGAGCCGAAGCGGTCGCCCAGACACGACCGCGGGGGCCGTAGCGCGACGTTCTATCAACCGCAGAGGCTAACGATCCGCGGCCAGCGCGGCGTCCCGCAGTCGCGTAAACCGGGTCGCGCACCCTGGCTCGGCGCAGCAGGCCTGAACGGCGCTTAGGCGGCAACCTGTGTCGCCTCGTCGATCAGCAGCAGGTAGTCACGTAGGAACTCGTCAACACTGGCCGGCTTGGTCTCGCGCTGCTCGGCCAAGAACTCGTAACCGCCGCTCGCATAGCCGTTCAGCGCCCTAAAACCTTCTTCGGTCAGGTTGCTCGGGCTATTCGGCGATACCAGGCGCTTGAAGACATCGCGCACTGCGGCCTTCTCTTCGAACCCGATGCCGTTGCGGCGTAGCTCCGCAATCACCAACAGTCCGATCATCAAACGTTGCGCCGGGCGATAGTCCTCGACGAAGTAGTCGACCATCTCCCGGGTCGCGAGGCCGAGCTTGGCCGCATCCGTCGCCCGGCCGCTTGCCAAGCCCGCCATTGCGCAGAAGTAGTAGAGGTCGAACTTCGTCTTGATCGGCTCGCGGCCGTCAAGCTCAGCGAACCACTTCTCGGCGTCAGTGCGCAGCCTGAACGACACCGGCGCCCTCCTCTTCTTCCTTGACGTCGAAGCGATAGAAATAGTCGCGGTCGGTCACCAGCATCGCGTTGCTCGTCTCAACGAAACGGCCAGGCGGCAGGTTCTTCATCAATCGGGCGGTGCCCTCGGTCTTGCGGAACAGGGTGATGAAGGCGACATCTTCGGCCGCGGTCTCCAGCGTCTCGACGAAGCCGGCTCGCTCGGTGTTGATCGTGAAACCCACGAACTGGCTGCAGAGCTCTGGAATCAGGCGGCCCACCCGGCGCCGCACGCCCTCGTCGATCTGGTTGGCCGGGCTGTCCACGATCAGCGGGAAGTCGTTGTTGCCGCGGTGGAGCACCTCCATCAGGAAGGTGTAGCCCACCGACAGCGTCTGGCCCTTGCTGGCTTCATCCTGACCTTGGAGCCGCAACGCGCCGTCGATGCGTTCGATCTGCAGCGGGTCATTGACCAGGATGGTCTGCAGACGTGCATTGGATTGGGCCAGCAGCTCCGCCTTGATCTGAGTACGGGCGCGATGCGCCGCCTTCGACAGGATCGACTGGATGATTTCGGTCTGGGCCTTCAGGCGCACGGTTTGCGTGATGTCGGCGATCCGGCCCGCGACTTCCTTGATGCGCTTCTGGATCTGGCTCACCGAGCGCAGCTGGTCGTCGGGCGTATCGGGCTCCCCCGGGCCCTCGATCTCGGCGATGAGAGCCTCACAGTTCACGTATTCCCCGGTGGCGGCGTCCAGCCGCGCTTCCCAAGCCTCGAGCTCGGTGTCGCCACCGTCGATCAGCTGCTGCTTCAACGCCCGCACGCGTCCGGCGGCGTCCACCTCTTCGCGCGCCGCCTTCCCCAGAGATTTGGCGAGGTTGGTGACGCGGACATGCCCGGCGCCTTCCTCTTCCGGCTTGGCCGCCAACGTTTCGATGTCGCGCTTCAACGCATTGATGATCCCGGCGTCCTCGGAGTCGAGGTACCGCTTCGCTTCGGTCTTGATGTGGTCTTGCGCCTCGTGATCCATCGGGCGCCCGCAGATGCACAGCTTCTCGCGGACAAGCTCCTCGAAGAACTGCGCCGAGGTGTTCTCAGGCAGCTTCAAGCGGTCGAGATTGTCCCGTAGCGCCTCCAGGTCCTCGGCGAGTTTCGGGTGCAGGGCGTGCGGCAGTCGCATGGCGGCCATCAAGGCCGTGCTCGCCGTATCGACGCCCCCCTTGGAGGTAATCAGGTCCTTTTCGGCGGCGATGAACTGCTCTCGCACGGCGGCGACCCGACCGACGTGATCTTTGATTTTCTGCTCGAGGTCCTCCATCTCGCTGCCGAGCTTGCCAAGCTTCGCCTTGGCGTCGGCCAAGCCGCTCTGAAGGGTCTTTTCACGCTTCCGGAGTTGGGTGAGCGTATCCTGGGCCTTGGTCAGACCGGTCGAGGTCTTGGCAGTCTGGTTCTTGGTTGCCCGCTCCCAGTAGTCGCCGGTGAAATCCGAGACCGCGTCCAAGAGATAGAGCTGGCAGAGGGCGTCCACCGCTCGGTCCGCCTCGGTCTTGCGCGGATCCAGGAGACGGCTCGCAAGCTCGCCGTCGAATATGAACAGACTCAGAAACTGCTCGGTCAGGAACCGATGGATCTGGGGCGGCACATGGTGCTTCGGCACCACCCCGCCGCTACCAGGATTGGTGGTCTTGTAGCTCGTCTGACCCGTCTCGTAGTCCAAGACCAACTCGATCGAGAACGGCTTGCCGTCCAAGAGCAGCGTCACCTTGAATGCCCCCGACGGGGTTGGATCATCCCGCCGGCGGAAACCTTTCACCCGCTCGGCCGACCAGTGCTGGGCCGCCCCGCTCAAGGTTGCGTTCAGGAGATCCAGGGTCGTGGTCTTGCCGGTGCCGTTGGGCATTTGGATCAGCGCCACCTTCGGCACTCCGCCGTCCGGCTTGCGCAGGTTGATCTCCACGTCGGGACAGCGCAGGCCCGAACTGGTCCAGCCGGCCAGATCAATTCGCATCGGCCACCTTCACGCTCAGGGCATCATGCACGTTCTTGAGGAAGTGGGTGTTCTCGTCCCGCGTGGGCTCGCTCGTGCTGGTCTGGTTCAGCCAGGCGATCAGCCGTTGCGCCACCTGCGGCGGCTGCCCTTCCTCAGCGACCACCGCCTGGAGGGCCTCTACGAGCGCTGGATCAAGCATCGGCTTCTCGCCTCACCTTCGACAACTCCGTCAGCCACGCACAGCGCTCCTGGTCCGCATTGGGGAAGCGGTCCCCCGGGCTCGCCGGTCGTACAAAATCGATGACCCGCGCGCGCTTGTCCGGATTGGACGGGTCCGCTCGCAGGCAGCGGCCAATCCGCTGGATCGTCTCCAGTTTCGCCCGAGCCGAGGCGAACAGCACGACGTTTTCGAGCGCCTGGATGTCGATGCCCTGGGAAATTCGGTGGCAGGTGATGAGGCAATCGATCTCCCCGCGCGCAAACTGCACCAGGTGATCGCGATCATCCTCTGCATAATAGGTGCGATAGCGGGTGGTGTAGTCGTGGAAGGTCTCGAGCAGCGCGTTGCCGTACTCCTTGGTCTCCACGAAGATAATCGTGTTCTTCATGATGTCCGGGCGGGACTTCAGAAAGGCGCGGAAGACGTCGGGCTTCTGCTCGGCGGTCTTGTAGACCTTCGAGAGCTCTGTCCAGACTTCTTCCTTGGACATCGGCGAGCCCTCAGCCTTGCGCCGCGCTTCTCGCGAATAGACGGCCTTGAGCCGCTCGCGGTCACCATCCGTCAGCTCATACTCCAAGGGCACATAGTCGAACCCGCTCAGCACCCCGCGCCGGATCGCCTCTTCCAGCGGAAAGCGGAAGAGCGTGTCACCGATCTCCTCGCGCAGGAAATCGTTGCCAGCGTCGTCATACGCGCGGTCCGGCGTGGCGCTGAGGCCAAGCCGCCAGCCGAATTTCGGATGCTCGCCCTTCAGCGTCGCGACCAGGCTCGGCACCCCAAGGCCGTGAACCTCGTCATGCACGATGATCATCGACTTGCGTTGTGGCGCGGGCAGGCGATCCAGCACCTTGCTCAGTTGGCCGCGGGAGATGACCAGGATTGCGCGTTCGGGATCGAGCGCAAATTTTCCAAGCTCGCGGTGGCGCTCGAAGTGGCGGTAGATCAGCCACCGCCGGTCCGATTTCAGCATCCAGGCGTCGAGCTCCTGGGACCACTGGTCGAGCAGGTCCGTGCCGTCCATGGACACGATCGCGCCCTGGATCTGACCCTCATCGATGAGCCGCTCGAGAATTTTCAAGGTGGTGCGGGTCTTCCCCGTGCCCGTCGCCATCTCCAGCACGCCGGCGCGCGCCTCCAGGAACTTCGTCACGGCCTCGGTCTGGTGGCGCCAGCGGGGATCTTCAGCTCCGTCAGGACGGGGCAGTGGCTTCGGCTTCGGTAGCCGTTCTGGCGCCTTGGCTTTCAGCCGCGCGATCAGAGCCTGCGACGGTCGAGACACTTCCAGACCCTCCGCCTCGCCGCGCCAGGCCTCGTCGAACTGTTCGGCTTTGATGGCCACCCGGTCGGCGTCGCCGGCCACCCAGCTGCGATAGACGTCGATGGACTCGTAGTTCCGCTTGTGCCCGCCCAAGGTTTCATTGGCCGACCCGGTGAAGGCCACCTTCGAGCCGTCGGGAAAGTCGAAGACGCCGATCTTTTCGTGGAAGATCCCCGGCTCATCGACGTGACCGGCGAATGCGAAACGAATTTCCAGCCGATCGTTGGCGAGCAGCCAGGCCAGGATCCTCGCGCGCAGGCCCGTGTCGCCGGGATCGTCGGCGAAGGCGATCACCTCCTCCAGCATCCGCTCGACGAGCATCTCGCGATAGGCCGCGCGCTTGCCGTCGTCGATCGTCTCGCGAAGCACCGCGATGTCCGCACGACTGAGCTCGGGACAGGCGATCAACTGGATCGTCAGCGACCGTTCGCCGACCAGCCGCGGCAGGGCTTCGGCCCAAGTGACCAGGGCCATACTCGAGAAATATCCCGCCGCACGGCGGTACGCCGTCGCCACCTTGAGGCACGGCGCGAAGAAGTCGTTCGCGAGGCTGCTGCTTCGCCGGCTGCGGTAGTGCGCCTTGAGGTCAGGGACGGGCGGCGTCACGCCTCGGGGTCCTCATCGTCGGGCCGGGCCACCGCGGCGCGCAGTCTGGCCTCGAACTCGGACGTTTGGCGGGCCCGTTCACGCTCCGCCAAGAGCTGCGCCAGCGGGTCCTCCGGCTTGGCGGGCTCGCGCACTGGGGCGACGCGGCCGAAGAGGCGGGTGACAAAGACCTGGTCAGCCCATCCGAGGTCGGACACGCGCGCCGCCGAGAGCAGCGCCTCCCCGACCGGTGACGACCACTCGAGCTTCCCGGTGCGGGCGAGGGTAGCTTCCAGCTGCGCGATCCAATCCTCCAAGGCGGGGCCCGGGTGATGCGGCGCCTGCCAGTCGTCGGCCGGTTCCAACAGTTCGACGGCCACCATCATCGCGAGCATCCCCGCCGCAGCAAACTCCGTGATCCGGCGCCAAAGAATGCGGTTGGCGCTGATCCAGCCCAGTCCGCCATGGCGCCGAGCATGCAGGCACGCGGCCAGCAGCTTGTCGAGGTCCGGCCGCTCGACGCCGTCGGTGATCGGCGGCGAGGCTAGGCCAAACCGGCCGCGCTCGGCCTTCAGAGCCTTCCAATCGGCCTGGTCCGCCACACTGGCCGGCCAGGCGTCGGGCTCGGCCACATGCAGAAAAGACTCCAACAGGACGGATTCGGCATGCCTGCGCACCCAGGGCGCCCAGGCGCACTCCGCCTCCACCGACCACAAGGGAAAGCTCTCACGCGGTTCGCCAGCCCGGCGGCCGAGGACGTAGTAGCGGACTTGGTCCTCGTTCAGCATGAAGGTTGGGGCGCGCGCCAAGAGTTGCGCGGGTCGCGGGATCTGATCCGGCAGCGCGTAAAAGCCAGGAAGCGGACGGGCGAAGCGGTCCTTGTTCGTCAGGAGGATCGGACCAAGGCTGTTGATGCTGCGGCCCGGCGGCAAGAACCCCGGCGCACGCTCCTGCAGTTCAGAGATACGTAGAGGCCCCGCCTCCCGCAACTCGCTTTCCAGGGCCGAAGCGATCGTCCCATCGGTCCGCGTTTCCTCCGCATCGGCGGCCTCGCGGCCGCCGTCGGGTTCGTCATCCTCCTCGTCGCGGTCCGTGCCCTGCGCGGCGACCACGGGGGTCTCCCCGCTGAGACCGATCGCGGCCCAGCATCCCTCGGTCGCCTCGATGAAAAGGTGCCGGCAGCTCTGCATGACGATTTCCGCATCGCGCGCGCCGCAAGGGTCGTCAGCGGCCCGAGCCCGATACTCGGTCATCAGCTCTGGAATGCCGGTGAGCCCCAGTTGACCCAGCAGACTGTGTAGTCTCGCCGCCCGGCGCAGCCGCGGTCCTGCGCCTTGCGGCATCACGTAGTCGCCGAACAGCCGCCAGCCCCGCAGCCGAAGCGCGGCGCGGACGAGAGCTTCGTCATCCTCGCCCGCCAGCTGAGCGATGGCGCATGGCCGAGGCTGGCTGGCAAGCCGCGCGTCCAAGCGCTCCGCCGCGGCCTCAAGGGCCTCGTGCGGCGTCCCGCGTGGGAGCCAATAACCGCTTCTGCGGTCTGCGAAGACGTCCAGCCACGCTGGGACCGTCAGCCCGCAGGCTTCCATGGCCAGGAGCATCCACGGCGACACTCGGCGGTCAGCGGGCGCGGCCTCGGAGACCAGGACAAAGGGCTCCCCGCCCGACAAAGCGGCCCAAGCCGCGGCGCCGTGTTCCTGGCAGCAAGCCCTCAGCCGCTTCGGCGCCACCTGGCGCAGCCGGCCCAGCGCCTTCTTCTCGATCTGCCGGATCCGCTCGCGGGTGAGGCCGTATATGACGCCCACCTCCTCGAGCGTCAGCGGCGCCGCGTACAGCCCGTAGCGGCGCTCGAGAACGTCGCGCTCACGGTCGGCCAGGCTGGCTAGAAGCCTTGGCAGGAGCGCTTCAGCAGGCTCCGAGGCGACCTCGGCACGCGGTTCTTCGGTGACGGCGCCCGCCACAGCCGTGCGAATCTGCGCCACCCGGCGACAAAGGGCGCGGAAGTCATCGGAGGCGGGAGGGGCGTTCTCAAGCAGCACCAGCTGCGCGACTTCGATCTCTCGCGGCTCGAAACCGCGAGAGGAAAGCTCGAGACGCAGGATCTCGCGCATGATCGTCGTCGCAAGGCGCGACGAGGTTGCTCCAAAGTTTCCCCGCCGCTGCATCGCGACCAAGGCCTCAGGATACTCGAGCATCAGCCGCTGAAGCGGGCGATCGAGATATCCGAGCGCTTCGAGCTGGCCGAGGAATCGCGCCGGCGGCCGCTGCGCGGTCAATGCAGTTCCAGTCGTTACTGCGGCGAAGCCCGCGGCGAGCGCCTCGCGCACCTCATCGACGCTCAGGCTGGACGATGCGTCATCGCTGGCCTCGGTGGCCTCGGTGGCCTCGGTGGCCTCCGGCAGGAGGCGGAGCTGCGCGAGCGACGCTTCCAAGAGGGCGCATGTGCGCGGGTCAGGATCCCAGTTGTCGAGGACCACCGCCTCCGCCTCGTCCGCGAGCGCGCGGGTCATGCCGCGAGCGACAAGCCGGCGCTGCAGGTGCTCGCCCAAAACGCGCCGGCCCTCTCGAAAGGAGGTCCGACCAACGTTGGGCAGCTGCAGCAACGTCGGCTCCAACCGTACGTAGCGCAGGAGGAGTTCGCAGACCGGAAGAGCGAGCAGATCAAGTCGGCCAAGCGCGTTCCACAGCCGTAGCGGCAGGCCTGCCTCAGCCAGGCTCTCTCGGCACGGTTGGGCGCCGGCGCAGCTCGCCAGGGCGGCGCGCAGATCCAGCCGCTCGAGAGGTCGCGTCGAACGCGGCTCGGCCGCCAACTGCTGATGCGCCCGGCGCAGCAGCGCGTCGAGCTCCGCCACGGACCGCGCGCCGAGATTCGGGACGCGCCTGCGCATAACCTCGGGCGCTTCGTCTCCAGCGTCGAGGTAGGTGGAAAGGCGGTTCAGCGGCAGGTCGCCGCGGCCACGCGCGGCGATGATCGCATTGCTGAGCCGCACGGTTGTGGCGTTGCGGGTCACCAGATCGAAGATCAGCGGATCGTCCGGCTCCGATCCCAGATCGAGCGGCTCGCCCTCGTCCACCGGAACCGCATCCGCCGGCGACGTGTCCTCCCCCGCATCCGTCGCAGGGATGGGCTGGCAGGGCGGTGACCTCGGGCCCGAAGCTTCAGTGTCGCTCGCCGCTTCTGACGCCTCCGGATGGACCGCAGCTGCGCCGTCGGCTTCGGCTTCGGTGCCTTCGGCTTCGGCTTCGGCTTCGGCTTCGGCTTCGGCTTCGGCTTCGGCTTCGGCT
>NZ_MHXN01000046.1:192733-241777 GCF_001824475.1 Phenylobacterium sp. RIFCSPHIGHO2_01_FULL_69_31
GCTTCGGCTTCGGCTTCGGCTTCGGCTTCGGCTTCGCGGTTGCGTGGCTGCGGGCCGGCGACTGAGTCAACCGCGACCGTCAGCGCGGCGTCGGCGACGGTGGAGAGGCTCACGTCCTCAGAGGGCGCCGCCAAGGGGCCCTGAGGCACGTTCGAGTGCCCGCTGTCGACGGGCGGGTCAGGACGCGCGGTAGGCGCAAGCGAAGACCGGGCGGTCAACCGCGCCAGCAGAGACCGCAACCACATCACGCGCGGCGGATGCACTTAGGCACGCGAGAGCCACTCGCTCTATGATTGTACGCCATCTCGATACCCCCGCCGGAGAAGAGGCGGCGAACGGCCCGAAAGCAAGTTTTTTGATGCAGCATAACGCGTCAAGGCGCGTGGACGTCAGCGACGCGACCCGAACCGGCTGGACTAACGCTGCAGCCGCTCCTCAATGGCTCTGCGGATCAACGAGCGACCGGAGCCTGACGCGTTGCGGAATACATCCTGCGAAAAATCGATTGCGCCTGCAGGCTGAAGCTTACGCACGAAAGTCTCTACACGGATGTCCTTAGTCTCGTAGAGCTCAGCCGAGATCCGACGCAGCACATCAAAGAGCGCCTGCACACCAACCGTCTTGATGATGAACGAACCTTCTTGCGCCGGCGTCCAGAAGACTTGTTGGCACGCTTTCAAGAAGTTCAGAACCATCGTGTAGAGGATCAGATCCTGAGTCTGCAGGTAGGCTTCGCGGAGTGGCGACCGATCGCGATAGCGCGCGCGAAGCTCCGCTCTCGCCTTTGTGGGCGGCGTAAGCATTTCATTGGTGTCCCGCTTGGGATTCGATGAGATGAGCTTGAGAATCCCTTCCACGATTACGGCGGTGGACACTTTCCAAGAGGTCGCGGAATTCAGCGCCATCAAGCCGACGTCTCGCTTCGGAGCAACGACGATCCGTCCACGCAGCGGCGATTCTGCCTCGGTGTTAAGCTTGCGGGTCAGGAACACAGCGAGCTTGTCTGGTGTCCAGCGGCTCTCAGGCTCCTCATCGAGGTTGTAGCCGAACAGCTCGTAGGTAAGACTCTTGTCGACCTGCTTCTGCGTCGAGTTGATCGTCGCGAAGAGCGAGGCTTGGAAGGGTTTCGGTAGGTCCAGGAACACTGCACAGATCAGATCCATGTCGAGCCGCTCGGTCTTTGCGTCTGCGAACCCGTAAAGGCGGTGTTGACCGTCGATGATGGCGGCGAGCTTGTCGGCCGTGGGGATGCGCAAGTGATAGCAGCCGTCCGCGGCCTCGGTTACTGTCCAGGCGCGCAGATCTAGTTGCGGCGTAGGAGCCGACGCGCCCTGTCCCTGAGTCTGCGGCGAGGTCAGCGTGTTTTCGTCATCGTCGTCATCGGCCTCGTCGTCCTCCAGGTCGACGATCAGACCGGTTTCCGCGTCGAAGTTGGCCGCCAGGATGATCGAGTTCGGGAAGGCTGCGTCGAACCGATCGATATAGTCGGTGATCTGATCGAGGCGCTTCGGCTGCGAAAGCCGTTGGGTGCCGTCGACGGTGTAACCGACCCCATCCGGATTGAGGCGGGCGGTCATCGCATGGCTGTAAGCTACCTCAAGCAGAAGACGCGCCGGCAACACAGTGACGTAGTAGGTGCCCAGGGGCTGGTCGACGCGCAAGGCGCGGGCCTCATAGGGGAATGTGATCATCGTCTAACCCCTAAGACTTGAAACCGTCGAGCGTGCCCGCCGGCGTTTGCGCCACCGACCCACCGAGCGGCGTCTCGTCGTTCACCTCGTCCCGGAACGCAGGGTTTTTGGCGTTGGCGACCCACCAGATCCAGAGAGCCGCCAAGGACGCGGCGCCGGAGACGACAAACGAAACCCAGGTGGGAATCCGCTCCAAAAACGTCAGGGCGGTGGCCAGCAAGGCGAAGACAATCAGGTATGTGACCGCGAACGCGCGCATCCGCCGGTTCTCATCTTCCTCGAAGATCATCTGGATGGAGGTGGACCCGACCAGCGCCGGGAAGAATGTCACGAGAGAGGTCAGCATCGCTGACGGCCCGGCCGCGGGGTTGTTCCAGAGGCGCGCGCATTCGTACCAGAACCCCAAGCCGCCAAACACGACGACGCCGATAAAGAAGTAGAGACCGAAGGTGACATGACCTTCGACCACCGGCCCTATGGTTCGGTCTTTCAGCTCAAGCTTGAGCTTGCGCCAACCGCTCACCAGCGGCTTCCGCTCGGACTCGTTCACGCCGTCCCCCACGTTGACGAAGACAACCTATCAGGGCGAGGTCAGAAAACGCTAGCCAGCTTGGCTGTCGATTCGGCCGATCGGTACGCGCGCCTGATCCGCCGGGCATCGGTGCGATACGCTGGCCCCGGCCTGATTCCCCGATGTCGCAGACCCTAGTCTCACCAAGGTACCTCGCTCTGGACTCCTCGCACCTCGCGCAGTGGGTGCGGGACCGAACGTCCACGACGCCGACGGAACGTCGGGCCGCAAAGTCGTTCGAGCGATGGTTGGAGGACAACGGCTGGATTCCGCTTCTCTGCCTTCATCACCTGGCGGAGCTCGCGAACCACCAGACCATCGAGATCGCGCGCACGCGCCTGCACTTCATCGGTGACCTCAAGCTTATGGCCTGGGTCGGAACAGCCAATGCCGAGCAGGGCCTGGGGACAGTGGTCTCCCTCCTGACGGAGGAGGTTCGCGCAGCGCTCGCATTCCCCTCCGCCGACATCGTGGAAATCCGCGACCGAGCCCGCCCCAAGATCTTGCAGGTCGGCGCGGGCGTAGACGCCATCGGACCTGAGCCGGACCTTTGGCTGGAGATGCGGCCCGTCTTCGCCGCCCAAGCCGAAAAGGCTCGCGCTCTGGCGGCGTTCACACGCGGAAAACTGATCGACCTCTCGGCCATGAAGATGGGCGAGCTCCTCAATGGCGGCATCCGGCGCGGCCCCGAGCTTGCGCGCCGACTGGAGCTCATCGCTGGGAGCTACGCCATCGACATCGCTCTACGGGGCGATGACGCGATCGAAGACCCCGCCGGCGTGGCCGACGAGTTCATGCGCCAGGCCTTCAACATGGCCCACCCGTTGCCGGCGACGGCGCGGGACCTCGCGCTCCGCCTGCTGGCGCTCCAGGGGCTTACGGCAGCCGACATCGACCCTGATCGGACACTGGGCGAGACGCTGGATCTCGGCGTCTTCCGCACACAGCTGCGCATTGTGGCCGAGAACCTGAACTGCGCTCCCGATGCCCTAAGCTCGAGCGTTCGCATGGAACAGATTCCGTCGAGGACCATCACCAGAGCGCTTGAGCGTCATCCGCCCGCCGTGCGTCGGCACTACGGAAGCGAGATCACAGACGGACACCTCGCCTGTCTCTGCGCCTACGCCGACGCCACGCTCGTCGACAAGCGCACCCTGGAGAGCTTCCGACGCGCGCGGCCGCACGAGCCTGACCTTTCCCGACTGGCGAGGCGGTTCATGCGCGCGCCAACCTATCGAGACATTGCGTCGCTCCTGGCATTGTGAACGAGGAACGCTTCCAGCAGCAACGGCGGACGTCAACAGCGCGCCACAAGCGGTCCTCGGCTGTGCACCGGGAACGAGATATTCGTTGAGGATCGCGGCGCGTCAGCTTCGCGCGAGCATCGCAACGTCGGAACCCGGCAAGGCCGGACGCGCCCAAAGGCTCATTGATCTGAAACAGTCGAAACGCTGCGCGCCAGCAATGCCGTCGCTTCCGCTTGTCTATGGGTACTGGTCTTGGCGAGGATGCGTTTGAGATGGCTGCGCACGGTGGCAAGGCCGATGCCAATGGTTGCCGCGATTTCCTCCAGCGAGGCTCCCTGCCCGAGTGCGGCGGCAACGACGCCTTCGGTGCGGGTTAAACCAAAGAGTTCACGAAGCCGCGCGACGGAGATCGGTGCTTCGGGGTCGCGGATGAAGACCAGAACGGCAGGCCGCTGCGCTCCAAAGGTCGATACAGCTTCGCGCAAGGGGGCGACCTCAAGCGCCAGCGGCATGCGGTGCGGACGCGGAATGGAGAGCGTCACGCCGGGTTCGGCAATCCTGCCCCGGGCAGTATCCACCGCGCCGCGTACCAGAGACAGCAGCTTGTTGTGCTGCGCGGGCGTCCGTAGCGCCAGCCGTCCGCCAACAACGGCCATCTCCGCGTTCTCGCGCAACAGGCGCTCCGCCATGCTGCTCGCCTGAATGACGCGGCCCGTGCCGTCCACCATCAGAACGCCGGTGTCCAGTTTGTCGAGCGCCTGCAAGCTCGCGGCATGGGCTTGGGATACCGCTGCGAAGCGCTGCCCGAGACGCAGCGCCTGCTGCAAGTGCGGCAGAACCAGCGCCACCTGCTGCCGCTCCGCTACGCTATAGGGTCCGGCCTCACACGGACGATGGACGCCGAGCACCCCGATAGCGCCATCAGCTGCGGGGAACACCGCCCCGAGCATGTGATGAATATCCAGATGCCGGAGCCATTCCTGATAAAAGCCGCTGCGCGCCTGTTCCTCGCGCGTGACCAAGTCCTCGTCGGTTATTATTCGTTCCATGCCGTAGGCGACGCTGCGCTCCACCCATAGATCCTTGCGGTGCCAGTCGTCGGCCCATGCCTGCTCCCGCTCGGACACCATCAGGTTGTCGGTGCATTCCAGTAGGTTCACGCGGGCGCCCTCGCCGTGGAGTTTGAGAACGGTGCTGGTCGAGCCGAGGGTTTCCGCGATGCGGTTCGCGGTGCCGGGCCACAAGGCGTCATCTATGGCCGCATCGTAAAGATGGGCAATCAATCCCGATGTTCGTGAAAACTCATAGAATTCTTGTGGCGCCATGGCAGTGAAACGCCCCTTCATTCATCCGATAGCTAAACTTAACTTACACCAGCTGAAATTAGCCCTGCCTGAGCAGTACGGCGGGATGGCGCTCAGCCGTCCTACCCTGCCTGATTCCTCCCCTTTTTAGGGGACGAAAGCCAGCCAGTGGCGCCCTAACCATACCGAAAGGACTTTTGCGCGCGGAGATGTCATGAGCAAAACCCGCCCTCTCATCGTGCTGTTGCTGCTCGCGGCGGGGCTTGCCGCCTGCGGCCAGAAAGCTGCGACGGCGGAGAATACCGCCGCCACGGGGGCCGTGGTGGCCGTGGAGACCGGCAACACCGCTGAAATTACTGAGGTCAAAGCCAATACCGTCACCGCAATCCAAGCTGCCGCGACCGCCACGCCGGAAGCCGTTCCGGCCAAGGCGCAAGTGGCCACCGTCGCGGGGCTGCCGCTCAAGCACGGCTATTACGTCGATAGCGATACCCCGTGCGGCCAAGCCTCCAACGCCACCACGACGCTCCTGCGTCGTGAAGGCATTGGTGGCGCGCGCGACTTCTGCGAATTCAAGAAAATCGAGCAAACGGGACCGAACACTTACCGTGTCACCGAAGCCTGCGGGGATTTGCAGGGCAGCGCCCCGTCGGAAACCAGCACATCCATCTACACCCTCAAGGGGGATACGGCCTTCACCGCCAAGAGCGAGCACGGCTGGGACCGCAGCGCGCGCTACTGCGTCCAATCGAGCATGCCGCCTGATTGGCGCGCCAACGATATCAGCGACGTGACGGGCTGATCCTGGTCGCTGCCCGCGGATATCGCCACCTGCGGGCAGGTCTTGTCCTACGTTCACTGCACCTACGGCCCTGTCATCGTCGCCCGCGCTTCGCAGCTCGACGTGGGCGCGATTTGGGCGGCGGACACGCGCACCACCGCATGGGTCAACGGCATCAGGGCCGAAGCCAAACGCAAGGCGGACGCACAGGCGCAAGCGCCGAGACTCTAGGCCGCGAGGGCACAGCTATTTCCAGCCGCAAAGGGGATTGATATGGGACTGACAACACTGAGCGGCGCCGTCAGCGGTATTCGTCATTCGACGGAAACACGCGGCACGTTCGGCCGTAATGGCGGGTCCGTGAAGACCGGACAGGTCATCGCCTTTCGCGTGGGCGAACGCTCGGCGCAAATCAAGCTGGCCGATGTTCCGGATCTCCGCGACGGCGATGAGGTGACGCTGGCCGGACGCGAGAAGAACGGCGTGTTCAAGGCGCTAGCCTTGCGCAACGACAAGACACGCGCCGTCTACAGCATCCCGACAACGGTTGGCTATCTGATGGGCGCGACACTCATCGCGCTCGGCTTGATGACCCTATTTATCCTTGTCGGCGTCGTGTTCATCGCGGGCGGTATGTGGACGCTGTACGAGGCGTACAATTACACGCAGGCGGCGAATATGCTCAGGGCTTGAAGCACTTCCAGCCTCGCGCAGATGGACGGCAAGCGGTTGTGCTCCAGCACAAGCGAGGTTCGGGACCGAGCTGGCGCGGGATAGAGAGCCGTCCACGGCACGAGGCGCGGACGTTGGCGTCAGCCCGGAAGGCCAACCTCCGTAGGTCCGGGTGGAGGGGCCCGGATTCACCTTCCTCGCGGGCCTTCAAGCCCTGGCTTGACGGCCCCGTGCGGCGCAGCTCCGCTGTCAGCTCCGACCCCCGCCGCCCAACGCGCGGTAGAGCTCCACGCGGTTGGCGACCAGGGCCAGCTGCGCAGCCACCAGGCTTTGCCGGGCCGCATAGAGCGTGCGTTGAGCGTCGAGCAGTTCAAGATAGCTGTCCACGCCGCGGTCGTAGCGCGCCTGGGTCAGCCTCTGGGCTGCGCTCGCCGCCTCCACGAGCCGTGTCTGCGCCGCAACGCGGTCCTCTGCGGTCGCACGGACCGCCAATGCGTCTGCCACCTCTCGGAAAGCGATCTGCACTGCCTTCTCATACTGGGCGACGTAGGCGTCGCGCGAAGCCTGCGCGCCGCGCAGGTTCGCGACATTGGCGCCGCCCGCGAAGATCGGCAGGCCAATCTGCGGCGCGAAGCTCCATGTGCCGGAGCCGGCGCCGAAGAGGCCGCTCAGCGCCGGACTCAGCGTCCCCACGGCGGCCGTCAGGCTGATGTGCGGGAAGAAGGCGGCGCGCGCGGCCCCGATGTTGGCATTCTGGGCCTGCAGCCGGCGCTCGGCCGCGGCGACGTCCGGCCGCCGCGTCAGCACATCCGACGGCAGGCCGGCCGGCACATTGGCCAGCGCTCCGGCTTCGGCGAGGCGGTGCGGAGGCAGGAGATGGGACGGGATCTCGGCTCCGGCGAGGAGCCGCAGCGCGTTGCGGTCCTGGTCCACCCGCGCCTTGGCAACAGCGGCGTCGCTGCGCGCCTGCTCGGCCAACGTCTGCGCCTGCCGCAGGTCCAGCTCGGAAGCGGCGCCAGCCTGGAACCGCCTGTCGGTCAGCTGGAGGGCCGCGTCGCGGGTGGCCAGGGTATCGTCGGTGATGGCCAGCAACTCCTGGTCGGCGGCCAGGGTCAGCCAGGCGTTGGCCACCTCGCCGATCAGGCTGACCTGGACCGCGCGGCGGTCCTCCTCGGTGGCGAGGTAGGACTGGCGGGCCGCCTCGTTGAGACTGCGGATGCGGCCGAACAGGTCGAGCTCGTAGGCCGTGAAGCCGGCGGTCACGCGGTATTGCGCGCTCGTCTCCGCCTGCCCGGTCTGGGACAGGGATGCGGGTGTGCGCCCGCGCCCGCCCAGCGCGGTGGCTTCGATGGACGGCAGCAAATCGGCGCGCTGGACGCCATAGGCCGCCCGCGCCCGCTCAATGTCGGCCACCGCGACGCGGAGGTCGCGGTTCTGCTGCAGGGCGAGCGCGATCACGCCCTGCAGGCGTGCGTCCTGAAAGACGTCACGCCAGGCGACGTCCGCGCCGGAAGCGCCGGTCGCGTCTTGCGTTGACGTGGGCCAGTTCTGCGCGACCGGGAGTGCCGGCCGTTCGTAACGCGGCGCCATCGTCGCGCAGCCGCCCAGCGCGGTCGCGGCCATCAGGGCCGCGACGAGGGTCTTGAAAGCCATCAGGCAGCCTCTTGGGAGACTTGGCCGGCGCCCTGCGGGTCTGCGCCCGAGACCTCACTCATGCCCACGCCTGACGCACCAGGAATCTATGACAGGCTGCACGAGGAAGACGAATTCGAATGGGCTGAACCGGGAGCTCGCACGGACTACGAGCTGGCGCTTGGCCAAGTAATCCTCGCCTACAATGCACTCGACTATCGTCTGAGCTATCTCCTCGCCTGCATCGACATCGAACTTAAGACACGTACTCCAGAAAGCATGAGCGGGCCTTTCGGCACCCGCCTCGACGCAATTGACCTCGTGCGCGCTACAGCACCCAAGCTCGCACACCTATACCAACTGGACCTTGAGCATTTGCGGGAGTTGCACCACCACCGTAACATGGTCACACATGGCCATTACGACGGGCATCCCTTCGACGGCAGCCACAAGCTGTATCGGTGGAAGAAGGAAGGGCCTCGGTCGATCGAGGGCTATTCGACGGCCCGGCTAGTCGACATTCGTGACCAGCTCCGAGTTGTCTTGCGCACCATGGATAGCATCCTGCTCTGGTTCGAGTTTGATGACCTTGACGCCGAAGATGCTGGGTCTGCGCAAAGCGGACTTTGACGCGCTAGATGCGAAGTCGAGGCATTGTCGAAAGGCGAGCTCTGCAGCCTGATCAGGCTAGGCGAAGCCGACGCAGACTGGGCCAGTGCAATGGGCCGTCTCAGATCTCGCCAGGGTAGCATGATTCAACGCTCATCCGGGATTGGACCAATAAGGCGACCTCCATAGACGATTAGTTCGTAGGGAAGACCCGCCGAAAGCTCTTTGACGGTCTCAAGACGCTCGCTGGTGGCGATGATCACCTGGGCTCCCGCTTTACCAATCCGGGCGGCCTCCTTGAGCAGTCCGCCGATGCTGATCTCGGCGGCTTCTTGTTGCCTATGGGCGAGGCCCATGCTCCGCACTTCCTCAGCTTTGATGGCCGCGTGACTATTAACCTCTTGGCTGTCGTGCTTCGGGACAGCGAGAATCCACCGGGAGACAGGCTTGGACTTGAAGAGCTTAGCGGCGAGCCCGTCAGCCTTGCAAAGCTTGCCTATGTCGGTTGTGATCTTGGTCTTTTGCTTGAGCGCGCGCGTCGCGATGTCGACGGGTTCCTGCACGGCATAGCATTGGTACACTACCGTTTCGGACGTACAGTAGTAGTCCAGGCCGCCATCTCCGAAGTGCTTGGCGGGGACCTTCTGGACATTTGTCGCCCCGTGGCGATCTTGCAGCAGGCGGCCAACGTGGTTTTCCCAATCGTCGCCGTCCCAAGTCTCGATCGTGGTTGTCATAGAGGACGCGTTCGCGACCGCAGAAGAGGAGCCGAGGCTTGAGATTGCCTGCGGCGCCAGCTCCCCGCCGGCTTGTTGCTTCGGATACTGTTCAAATCGCCTGCCCCCCGACAGTGCCACGCTAGGTGTGCCTGTGGGCCACGACAAACGCAACCTCAGGAGGCGCGGTAGGCGCGCTATCACTCTACGCGGATCGGAGTCTGCTGGGGGGACTGGACCACCCGGAGATGAATTGTGCGATGAGCAACAAGCGCGACGGAGAGGGGGTTCAATGGCGATCGAGTTCATGACGCCTGTTCCGCTGCGCCGCAGAACTCAATTTATGGTTCCTTCTTTGTTCTCACAAGCTGCAACTGCGAGGGGCGTCAACGAGCGGACCTTCCCAAGGTCAGTGAAGAGTCAGAAGCCGTTCTTAAAGGCTACGACGCACCTTTGCGAGTGCGAGAGACCGGACCACGACCATTTCGCCTCAGATCCCGCGCCGCTCTTTTAATCCTCCAAAAGCTCCGCCGGTCGGACCTCCAGCGCCTGCGACACTTGCCACAGCGTCAGAAGCGTCACGTTTTGTTGCCCGCGCTCCATCAGACTGACGTGCGCGCGATCCACACCAACACGAACGGCTAGTGCAGCCTGGCTGATGCCCAGCCGGCGACGAGCCTTGCGCATATTCCGGCCGAACAACTCACGGATGTCCATCAGCAGGATGGACACCGCATGTGTATTTTAGTGCGACGTATTATAATACGCGGAAGGGAGACTCATCGTCCGATGAAGCCGCGCGCGAAAAATGAGCTCGAAGCCAACGTCGCCCCTCCGGAGAGCCACTATCGTCAGCATCGTGGTTGGCTGCTCTCGTACCTAAATCGCCGCTTCGGTCCACTCGTCGGAGAGGACCTCGTCCAGGAAGCCTTCACCCGTACGCTCAAAGCCGGCAGCGATGTCCGCAATCCCCGCGCCTTCCTGATCAAGGTCGCCATCCGAGCCGCCCGCGAAGCCGCCCGCCGCCACCCTCAACCGATCGACGTGGAGACGCTCTTTCCCGCGTACGCACCTCCGAACGGCGACGAGGCTGCGGCCCTGGAACAGGTAATTCTACGGCTACCCAAGCCGCTCCGAGAGGTGTTCCTCTTGAGCCGGTTTGGGGGCCTGTCTAATGTCGAGATCGCCCACCGCTGTAACCTCTCCGTCAAGCGCGTCGAGGCGCGGATCACCAAAGCGCGGCAGATGTGCGCGGCCCTGATGCGGGACTAAGGCTGGACGCGACATGAGCGAGGCAGAAGAGTCTTCGCGCGCAGAAGAAGCGTCCCGCTGGTTCACCGTCGTCACCAACCCGGCGATCTCGCTCGAGGATCTGCACCGCTTCCGAACGTGGCGGGCAAATCCAGCGAACGCGGCAGCTTTCGAACGCGTGGAGCGCATGTGGGGACGGGCCGAAGCCCTCTCAGCGCGACCGGCGATCGAGGCGGCGACAGCCGACGTCCTGGCCAAGTATCCACCGAAGCCGCTGCCCAAGACCGAGTTTAAGCTGCGTCCGCTGCTCGCCGGCGGCGCCGCCGCCATCGTGCTGGGACTCGCCGCGGCGCTGGTCAGCCAACAGCCGTGGGTTCCCACCTACTCGACACCCGTGGGCGGCCAACGCCTGGAGCAGCTGGCAGACGGCTCTCGCGTGCGCCTGAATACCGACACCAAGCTCCAGGTCCGCTTCACCAAGGGCGAGCGACAGGTCCGCCTTCTCAAGGGTGAGGCCTTCTTCGAAGTCGCTCACGACGGGTCGCGACCCTTCATCGTTGAAGCCGACGGCGCCCGCGTTCGTGCCGTCGGCACGAAGTTCGACGTCCACCGCAACGAAAGCCAAGTGGAGGTCACCCTCATTCAGGGCCGTGTCGAAGTCCGTCGCGACGGCGACACAGCAGCGACGACCTTAGCGCCCGGCCAAGGTCTCACTGTCACGGCGCAAGGCGTCACGAAGCCCCAAGCGCGCAACATCGCCGACACCACCGACTGGACCACGGGGCAGCTGAACTTCAGCGGCGTCCCGCTCGAAGCCGCCGTGGCCGAGGTCAATCGCTACACCACCCGCAAGATCGTCCTGACCGCACCCGCAACGATCCGGCAGGAACGGGTCAGCGGCCGGTTCGACACTGGCGACACCGATGACTTCGTCGCCGCTATGGGCGCCGTCTACGGACTGAAGGTGACCTCGACCACCGAGAGAGAGATCCGCCTCTCGCCGGGATGAAATTCTTTCGAAGGCCGCGAGGGTTGCGGCCATCAGCTTCCCTCTAACCCAGCAGACGACCCTTCAAACCGTGATCGCGCGACACTCCGGCCGCGCCGGGAACCGGGTTCGTCTGGGGGAGACATGAGCCAAGTGGAGTTCCGGTCGCGTCGGTCGTTGATGGTGTTGGGGGCCGCAGCCGCGGCGCTGATCGCGGGGGCCGCCCAAGCGCAGGCCGTTCATAAGGTCGCTGTCGGTGGAGGGGGTCTGGACGCGGCGCTCCTGAGCCTTGCGGCGCAGACAGACCAGAAGATCTTCTTCCAGAACGGCCTCGTCGCGGAGATCAAAGCGCCGCGGGTTGCGGGCGAGCTGACGGTGGACCAGGCGCTGGCGCGTCTCCTGGCGGGGACAGGGCTGCGAGCCCGCCGCGTCACCTCAGGTCTCATCATCGTCGAACGAACCACGTCCGCTGCGCCCGAGAAGGCGATGGCGGTCGGCCCCTCTGAAGGCGTCGGCCGGACTTCGGAACGGGAACTAATCACGGCAGGCGCTGCGCCGGCGTCTCACGAAACCGCGCCGCCCGCTTCGGCGCCTGCGCTGCTCGAGGAAGTCACAGTCACCGGGTCCAACATCCGCGGCGCGCCCTCCCCGTCTCCACTCGTGACCGTCACGCGCGCCGACCTCGAGCGGTCAGGCCGCACGACGGTCGTGAGCGCGCTCCGCCTGCTGCCACAAGTGTTCTCCGGCGGCGCCGGCGAGGGCGCTTCGATCAACGGCGCGGATCCATTGCAGCGCAACGGTACGGCCGCCACCGCGCTGAACCTCCGCGGGCTCGGCGCGAACGCCACGCTCGTGCTCATCAACGGCCGGCGCATGGCGGGGTCAGGCACCTTCGGCGACTTCGCCGACGTCTCGGCCATTCCGACGGCGGCCGTGGATCGCGTCGAGGTCCTGCTCGACGGCGCCTCGGCCGTCTACGGCGCCGATGCGGTCGGCGGCGTGGTCAATATCATCCTGCGCCGCGACTACGACGGCGCGGAGACCCGGCTTCTCGCCGGCGCCGCCACAAAGGGCGAGCCGCTGGAGGGGCAGGTCTCCCACACCTTCGGCCATCGCTGGTCGGAGGGCGGCATGCTCATGTCCTTCGAGCTGCAGCGGCGCGACGCCCTGCCCAGCGAGGCCCGCGACTTCACCGCAAGCGCGGACCTACGCGCGCTGGGCGGAACCGATCTTCGCCAGGTGAACGCCGCGCCCGGCAATATCCTGCGCACCGACCCCGCCACCGGCGCGACGGTTCCGGGCTGGGCGATCCCATCGGGCCAGAACGGCGTAGGCCTGCGCCCGAACGATCTCTTGGCGGGCGCCGTGAACCTGCGAAACGGCCGCGCCGGCATCTACACCCTGCCCAAGCAGACCCTGCAGTCGGTCTACCTCGCGGCCGACCAGGCGCTGAGCGACCGCTTTAAGGTCTCCGGCGACGTGCGGTTCAGCTCCCGACGCTTCAAGAACCAGCTGGCCGCGCCGACCAGCAACCTCGTGGTCAATCGCTCGAACCCGTTCTTCGTCTCGCCCAACGGGTCGGCCTCGCACACGATCTCGTATGCGTTCGACAACGACCTGCCGCCGCAGTCCCAGTCGGGCACGACCGAGAACCTTGGCGTCACCTTCGGTGGCGACTACCGGCTGAAGGGCGATTGGCGGGCCGAGGCCTACGCCACCTACGCCCAGGAGATCGGCGAAGCTCGCAACGGCCGCCTCCTGAACTCCCTGGCCCTAAACGAAGCGCTGGGCACGATCGCCGACCGGCCCGACACCCCGTTCAGCGCGGCGCGGGACGGCTACTTCAATCCCTTTGTCGGCATAGCCGGCGCCAACAACCCGACCGTCCTTGCATTCATCGGCTCCGGCTTCACCAACATCCGCTACACCGGCAAGGTCGCATCCGCGAGCCTGCAGCTGGACGGGACCGTCTGGCAGCTGCCCGGCGGTCCGCTCAAGCTCGCCGCAGGCGCTCAAGCCCGGCGCGAGACCCTGCAGCGGTCGGGGTCGAGCTTCCAATCGACGGTCGCGCCGGTCCCGTCCTCCAGCTTCGACGCGTCCCGAGATGTCGCGGCGGCCTTCGCTGAACTGCGGGCGCCGTTGTTCGGCGCCGATAATCGGCGCGCTGGGCTGGAGCGGCTCGAGCTCTCGCTGGCCGCCCGTGTGGAGCACTATGAGGCGGTCGGGACGACCACCAATCCCAAAGCAGGGGTCCTGTGGTCTCCTGCCGAGGGCGTCCTGGTCCGCGCAACCTACGGCCGATCCTTCCGGGCTCCGTCCCTGCGCGAAGTGCGCGACCCGGAAAGCTCCAATCCGTCGCTCTTCCCGCTCGGGGCGGTCCGGGTCCGGACCCTGCTGCTGAACGGCGGCAATCCCGACCTGAAGCCCGAGACGGCGCACTCCTGGACGTTCGGGGTGGATCTCCGCCCGAGCCGCCTCCCGGGCCTTAGTCTCTCCGCCACGGGCTTCGACATCCGGTTCCGCAATCGGATCGACCAACCCGTCATCCGGAACATCGTAGGGGCGCTCAGCGACCCCAATCTGTCGGCCTTCGTCACCCGCATCTCGCCAACGAACCCGGCCGACGTGGCCAAGGTCGCCGCGCTACTGGCCAAGCCCACCCACAACAGCAGCAATGGCGTGTTCGCGCCCGAGGACTACGGCGGGATCATCGACAACCGTTACGTCAACACCTCGACGCTCCAGGTGCGCGGCATCGACTTCGCCGGAAGCTACAGGTTCGACCTCGGCGACGACCAGGTCGTTCTCGGCGCCACGGCCACCTACACCCTCGATTTCGAGGAACAGGTGACGCCGACCGCGAAGGTCGTGGACCGGGCCGGCATCGCGAACTACCCGGTCAAGTTCCGCGGCCGAGCGACGGCCGACTGGACGCGCGATCGCCTGACCCTTAGCGGAGCCGTGAATTACATCGACCGATATCGCTCGCCCTTGGGCGATCGCATCGACAGCCAGCTCACGGTCGACTTGCAGGCGCGCTTGGAGGGTCCGGACCACGGCCCCTGGCGGGGCGTCGCCCTGACGCTGAACGCCCGCAACGTCTTCGACACAGACCCGCCCTTCTACAACAACGTGGGCCCTAACATCGGCTACGACGCCGCCGTCGCAGATCCAATCGGCCGGTACGTCTCCATCCAGCTCACCAAGACCTGGTGAGGCGCAGCCATGCTCCGCACCTGGCTCGCCGCGACCCTCGCGGCGGCGGCCCTGGGCGCTGCCGCGCCCGCGGCCGCGCGCGCCTTCACCGTAGACGACCTGCTGCGCCAGGAGACTCTGGGCGCCCGTCTGATCGACCCCAAAGGTCGTTGGTTCGTGTTCGAACGACGCGACCCGTACGAGACGGCCGAGCGCTTCGACCACGACGGCGCCATGAGCGCCGCCCTGAGCCGGCTCTATATCGTGGATTTGCGCCGCCCCGCTGAGGCCAAGCCACTGCTCTCGGAGAGCGAAGGACGGGGTGTCTCAATCGTCGCCTTCTCGCCCTCCGGCGCGCAACTGGCCGTCAGCCGCCTACGCGGTCACAGCTGGGCGCTCGGAGTCGTGACCTTGGCCACAGGGGCGGTGCGCTGGCTGCCGATCACGCCAGAGGACCCGCCCTTCGGGCGGACCCTGCAGTGGCTCAGCGACCGCGAGCTGCTGGTGATCGAACGTCCTGACGGCCTACCCCCCTGGTACCTGCGAAATGGATGGGCCTCGGCGACGGAGCTCCCGAAGCTCTGGGCGGCTAGCGCCCGAGGCGAGCGAGGCGCGACGGCGGTCGGCAGCGGCGCCTATCGCGATTTGCGGGACCAACGGACCCCCAACCGTCTCGTTCGGGTTGACACTGCCACAGGGGAAGCTCACACGGTTGCAGCGGGCGCCTTCCAGGACCTTGAGGTCTCGCCTGACCGCGGAACGGTCGCGTTGCTGGCGGCTGGGCCGGACCGTCAGCCAGAAGGCGACCAGCCGGCGCAAGGCGAAGCCGGGACCTCCACCCAGCTGTCCCGGCTCGTCATCGTCGATCTTCGAACCGGCGACAGCCGCGTCGCCTGTCCGAAGGACGACATGCTGCCCACTCTGCTCGCGTGGTCGCCCGACAGCCGCGCCCTTCTCGTCTTCGCGCGCCCGGCCGGCGCGCTTTGGCCCCAAGGGCGCTTTGTCCGCGTCGTGCGATCCACGGACCGTTGCGACACCGTTGGGGCTGCCGTCGAACCCTGGCTGCGCTTCCGGCCCGACCTTGTCCGCGGCGGATGGCTGGGCCGCGACCCCCTTGTTCTCGCGCGACGTCCGGGAGCAGGAACCTTCGACTGGTTTCTGCTCGGCCCGGACGGCCCGAAGAACCTCACGGGGGCTTTGCCGACCGGCCCACGTGATCTGGTTTCGGTCGGCCGGACAGACCTCCTCGTGCGCGTCTCCGGAAGGGTGTGGCGCGTGACGCCAAAGGGCTCAGCGTGTGAGGCCGCAGCAGTGTCGCCAATCGCGCCGGCAATGAACGGCTACGCCCCTCGCCTGGACAATGCTCTGCCGAGACTTCGTTGGCTGGAACGCGAGGCGGATGGCGGCTTACTGCAAGTTCAAGACGCGACGATGAGCCCGACGCCGGTTGCGCTCAGGCGCGAGGACCATGACCTTCTCGCGATGAGCCCGGACGCGAGTAAGGTCGTGGTCCGCGACACCGATCCCCGCGGAGAAGAGACCCTGCGCCTCTTCGTCCCGAGGTTCGGCAGTCAACCGGTCGCGCGCCTCAACCAAGCCTTGGCGGAGACCGACCCTCCGCTCCTGCGACCGGTCCGGCATTTAGGTCCGGATGGGGAGATGCTCACGAGCTGGCTCTACTTGCCCCCGTCCCGAGGCTCGCACCCGCCGCCACTCGTCGTCCGCCCCTACTCAGGGGCCAACTACCCGCGGCCGCCTCGGGAGCTCTACGGCGAGAGCGTCTTCATGACGGACGTGCGCATGCTGGTTGGCCACGGCTACGCCGTCCTCGTGCCAAGTCTGCCGATCCCGGCTTCGGCGACCGATCCCATGGCCGGTCTTGCGGCGCGGATCCTCGCGGTCGTCGAGGCCGCGCAGTCCGACCCGGAACTGGCGAACGCGTTTGACCCTGACCGTCTCGCGCTATGGGGCCACAGCTACGGGGGCTACACCGTCATGGCGACGATCACCCAGACGTCCCGATTCCGAGCGGCGGTGGCGATCGCGGGCTACAGCGATCTCATCTCGAAATGGGCGACGCTGCCCGGCGTCCATCGCGTCGCCACCGAGGATGGGCTGCGCGCGAACTGGAGCACAGGGTCGGTCGAGCAAGGTCAGGCCGGAATGAAGGTCCCACCGTGGCGCGATCCTCAACGCTACTTCCGCAACAGCCCGCTGCTTTTCGCTGACCAGGTCCACACACCCTTGCTGCTCGCGCATGGGGACCAAGACATTATCCCGCTCCCTCAGTCGGAGGCGATGTTCACGGCCCTTTATCGGCAGAACAAGGACGCGATCCTGCTGACCTACTTTGGCGAAGGACACGGACTCAGAAGCCCAGGCAATGTGCGGGACTTCTACGCCCGCGCTTTCGCCTTCTTGGACGCTCGGCTCATCACGTCCGATCCCTTGGTCCTGGAAGCTGCGCCTTAAGCATTGCGACCTGCAGCAGCCCGTCTAGGCTCGCGGGCATGGCGAAAACGTTTCTGCAGTCCGGCAACGGCCACCAGCTGGCGAACCGGCGAAAGGCCATGGCCTTCGCCTTGGTGAACCTTGAGGGCGCCTCGGCGGTGGATGACGCCACCTTGGACTTCCCGCCCTACGGCCGATGCCGCTTCGCCGCATACACGGATGAGGAGGGCGCGATGATCAGCACCCCGGGGCGGGACGACAATGCGTTCGGGTCGCAGGCCTGGCACCACCTGGACAAGATCATGATGTTCCGCGACTTCGGCGACGGTCGATGCGCCATCTACATCTGCCCGATAAAGCCGCTCTTCTCGATGCGGACGATCGGTCATCACGGCGTGCGCTGGCCCGACATCCAGAAGCTGTCGGACACCATCAAGGTTTATCGACCCGCATAATCCGGCATATCCCTTAGGCGTCCCAACGTTGAGCGTGGAGCGCGTCTGGCACCCTCGTCTGCCAATAGCGCACCCACGCCTCGGTTACGGCCGCCCACAAGACCTCTCGGGTGTAGGCGGTCCAAATCAGGGCGCTCGGATGCAGCGCCTTTTCCACCTGAACGCGGTCGAGGACGCCGGCCGCGCACAGATTTCCTTCGAGCAACAGCGGCCGCAGCGCCGGAAGGCTGACGGCGATCAGCTGTGACCAGTAGGCGGTGAGATCACCCTTGAGACGCCGCGCCAGGATCTCAGCCGGCACGCGATGCGCGAACGCCTGCCGCTCGAACGGGCGGTCATAGGCCGCGCCAGCAAGAAGTGGCGTCGGCAGACCAAGACAGAACTCTGCGACCGGCTGAGCCATTAGCGGGAACAGCACGTCGCCGGCTTGCCGGCGGCGGCTCTCGCCGTTGTAGGCCTGACAGTTGGCGACGACGCGGATGTGCAGCCGCTTTCCCGGCGGGACATCTCGGGCGATGGCGTCAGCGACCCAGGCGTGGACGGCGTCGCGATGGGCCCAAGCCACCTCCCGACTGATGAAGCCCGAGGCCGGCACAGCCGCCTGCGGCGCCCGGCGGTCGTTGCGGATCTCGCGATAGAGATCCCATACCGAGCGGCGTGTGCGCCGCGCGATCGCGCCAGCCAGCGGGGAAAACAGGGCTCGCCGGCCGCGCGCACGAATCGCGTCGGCCAGCACCAGGGCGCTGGGCATCTGAAAGAACATCGCGTCGCCGCCGTGACCTGATACGAGCGCGCTGGCGCCAAGGGCTTCGAAGCGTGCGGCGTCATCCCGATCTGCCGACGCGTCCACCCCGTCCATCCCAGGCCAAGTCCCGCGCGCGACTTCGGCGAAGTCCGCCTCGGTCAGCGGCATCATGGGCTTGGAAATTTCCGTGAGCGGCACGTCCAACGCGTCCGTGACAGCGCGCGCGAAGCCGCGCTCGTCGCCCTCGGGCCGCGCGCCATGGCGGTTGACCCAGGAGACGACCTTTCCGGTTTGACCCGTCGCCGCCAAGGCGCCGGCGACCACGGCCGAGTCCAGCCCCCCAGAAACCTCGACGACCAACCGCGTGTGGCGGTCCGCCAGCGCCGCGGTGCTGGCATCGACACGCGAGACCACCTCATGTTGGGCTTCAGCGGGATCGGCGCCAAGATCCTTGATGAAGTCTGCGGGCTGCCAAACGGCGTGCCGGTCCCAGCCGCCTTGGTCTCGCCGAACCCACTGCTCGCCGGGCCCCACCGCCTCCATGTCGGCGAACAAGGGCTGCGTCGTCGAAGCCGAGGGCGCGGCGACGTAGCGCTCGATCCGCCGCCAATCGAGAGCCTGCCGCCTTGGTTTCAACCATCCGGGAACGCGAGCCAGATCCGAGGCGATCACGACCACTTCGTCGGCAAGGTCCCAAACCAGCGCCGGCCACTGACCGCTTGGGTCTCGGAATACCGAGAGCGGCCGGTGCGGCGCGGGCGCGGTGATCGCCACATAGCGCCCCCAATGGGCGGCGCTCAATCCGCGCGCCAGGGCTCTGGGGTCGTCTGACCCCGAACCCTGCCAATTGAAGGGCGAACAGCCACGACCTGCGTCAGGCATGGGGTAGAGGTCGCCGAGCACCACGCCGGCCCCACCCGGCAAGGTGCGGTTCGGCAGAACCTCTCTCCGCCCGGCCCAGACCACTAAGCTTTCAAAGTCCGCGAGGCGCGACCACGCCGCCTCCTCGTCCAATCGACGTCGGAGAGCCGTCGCGGCGAGCACGCTGTCACGAGCTTCCGCGCGCCACGAGATGGCGAGGTAGCCAAGCCGCGCCATCTCACAACACCAGGATCGGGCGGAAGAGCGCGACACGGTCACAGGTGTCGTCGAGCACGACGTCGTCATGCTGGAGCCAGCAGTGCGCTCCGAACGGCCAGGTGGTCACCCCGAACACCCATGCGGGGTCATGACCGTGGCGACGCAGGTGTCGCAACAGCACGAACGAGCGCAGCAGGCATTTACCGGAGAACGGCGCGTAAGGAGCCCACCGGTGAAAGCGCTGAACCACCGCCTCCAAAGGCTCAGACGGTTCGGTACCTAACGGCGTCGCGGCGCGCGCCAGGATCTCGGCAAAGCTTCGGCCACGATACGAGAACAGGAGGTCGACGCCGCAGCGCGTCATGTCGATGAGATCGCCCGGCTCGGGCGGTCCGAGATCATCGGGTAGTGCGGACCGGCTCGGCGCACAGCTCGGGCCCCGCGCCGGCCCTGGGCTTGGAGCGCCGTCGTGCACGAGGCCCGCGGATCGCAATTCAGCGCCAAGCCCTGGGTCGCAGACGATGATCTGACGGCGGTCGGGCGAAAGGCTCGCGCCCTCGCCGACGTCCGGCAGGCAGACGTACCGGTCACGTGACACATCGAGGAAGACAAGATCACCATCGTGACCAAGACCGAAGACGGCGGCGGACAGGCTCAGAGTTTCGGGCTGAAGCGGCATAGACGTCGCTCGTGTCCGGCGTCGGCGGAGCGCCGACGCCGGACCGACGAGCCTTACTCGGGCTTGCCGAAGCGCGGATCGTCCTCGTCATTGCCGAGGTCGGTCGCGTTGGTGCAGGCCTTCGCGCTGCCGAAGCAGATGAGCCGCGAGGTCGGGGTCAGCAGGTGAATGGACATTTCGGTCCTCCGTTTGACGTACGCCGCCTAAGTGGCGACGGGATCAGGAGGCGCCCCGCACGGGCTATATTCAAACTATATCGGACTATATTGAACTATAGTTCAGTTCATCCATCATCCGCCGGTGCGAGCAGCTGCGCCAAAGCCGCTGCGAACGGGACGCGCCGCGCGTGGAATTCGGTCAGCGCGTCACGTCGCAGGTGATCATTGGGAACTTCGGCCAGGGCGACGAGGGCCTGCGCCTCCGCCGCGAGATCTGGCAGGAGCTGCGCCTCAACTCGTCGCACGGGCCCGAGCTGGTTCAGGACAAGACCGTAGAACGCACCCAGGGCTGTCCCCTCGGACTCGCCAGCCCAGGCTAGAAACAGCCGTTCCACGGCGCGCACGGGGTCCCGCTGCGCCTCACCGCCCAGCACGAGGGACAAGTCCGGACGCGGCCTGCGCTCTCCTTGCTGCGCCTCTAGGAGAATGACCAAACTCAGACGGTAGAGCTCCGCGAGATAAGGCGCCGTCGGCACGCGCACGAAGAACCCGTCGCCTCTGCGTTCAACGAGAAGCCCCTCGCCGGCCAGGCGGGCCATGGCTTCGCGAACCGGTGTGGGACTGAGCCCCAAGTCCTCGGATACATCCTTCGCGACGATCCGAGTCCCCGGCGCAAGCACGCCGGTGCGCAGACGGTCCCGCAGGTCGGTGACGGCATGCCGATAGGGCTCGAGGCGCCGGATAGCCATCAGCCAAGTCGGGTGTCGGACCGAGGGATCATGCGGCAGTTGTTGAACGAGCCCCCAGGATGGCAATCCCAATATATCGCCACGCCAGGAGGTAAAATTACCGCGTGACAGCCCGAGACCGAGGCTCACGGCAGTTGAGCGTAGTAAATCTGCGCAGATCGCGGCGTGAATGTTCGCGCGCGGGCTAGGTCGGGCGGGCCGTGATCCGGACGCAACGGACTCCGCGCTGGCAGGCCTGGTCCGCCAGGTTCATGGCGGGCCCGAAGGGCGGGGCATGAGCCGCGGCGGCTGGACCGAGGGTCTCGGGCATCACCAGGACGCACACCGGCTGTAGCGCCATCAGCTGGTCGTTCGCACGGAATGGCGCCGCGCGACCATGCCGCTCGAAGTCGACCCGCGCCAACACGAGACGGACGCCCTTCTGCTGCGCCCAACGCTTGGCGAGGCGCTCGCCGCCCTTCGCGCCGGTCAGCGCGAGGCTCATCTGAGGCCACTGCGCCTGGGCCCAATTTAGAGCATCAAAGATCCGGGAGGCGTCTTCAGGCGCGTCGGTCCGTGGCGAAGCTCGGAAGGCGACGACGTGCGCCCCAGGGTCTGCGCCCTCGCGACGCCGAGTTTCGGCAAGCCTGAGCGCGGATTCCGCGTCGATCTGCGCGGCGCTGACACCGCGACGTACCCGGCCGCGCCAAGGGCTCCAGGTCTCGCCCGTCGCCGCCCCATAAGCCCCGGCCGCGCTGTCGCGGACGAACTCCAGAGCCGCAACCGCGACCTCGAGTGCAGCCGCCTGGCGGGTCGCCTCCTGCAGGTCAACGTCGGCGACCTCGCTGCCATCGAAGGCATGGAGCTGCTCCGCAAGCCGCTCACGTCGCCGGTCCGCTTCCCGCTCAAGTCGCTGAACTCCAGCATGCAGCCCGCCGATGAAGGTCTCGGCGATGGTCGTGACATGATCCTCCAAGGCCGAGCCCAATAGCGTGTCGAGGAGCTCGTCCATGAGGGCACGGCCGAGCTGGACTAGCTGCGGCTCGGTGGGATGGGGACGCGGATCCTGCAGAGCCGCCGTCCGAGCGTCGAACGCATCGAGGTCCGCTGTATCGAAGAAAGGATTGGCCGGGCGCATGTGAAACTCCTCAAGGGCGTGAGCTGAAGCTCGCGCACTCGAAAGCCGCGTCCGCGCGGGCCAGGCCAGGGCGCCGAAGGCGGCTTGCGGACCCTTGCCGGGCCTGGGCGGTTGCGGCTCGCTCCGCGCAGGCTTCGGATACCCGCTTGAGGGTTCAGACATGCCCGAGTTGCGCCGCGCGATCAGCCGACTTGGATGTCGAGCGTTCCATGCGGGCCCGATCCACGCCGCCGCAAGACCCATTCGTCAGCTGTGTCGCCTGCGTGTCTTGATGCGAAGGATCAGCTTGAAGCCAGGAGGGACGGCTCTTTCGAGGAAGAGGCCTTTAGGCGAAAGCGCTGAGGTCAGCGACGCGGGCCGCCAACTCCCGCCAGGGCGGCGCGTCGCCCAAATGACTCCACGAGAGCCGCACCGCGCCCTCGATGATGTCGGCCGGCAGACCCATGGCGGTGAGCACGTGGCTCGGCGCATAGCTCGCCGACGTGCAGGCGGACCCATTGGACATCGCCGCCACATCCTTCGCGGCGAGCATCAACGCTTCAGAGTCGACCCCGGGGAACGCCACCATAAGGACATGCGGCATGACGTGGGCCTGGTCGCCGACCAGGACCGCGCCCAAGGGCGCGAACGCCGCCAGGGCTGCGGTGCGGTGGGCCTGGCAGATCGCCTGGCGGCGGGCATGCTCCTCGTTCGCGAGCGAGGCGGCTGCGCCAAATCCTGCGATCAGCGGGACCGGCAACGTCCCGGGCCGAAGGCCCGTCTCGTGGCCGCCCCCATACATGAGGGGCGTCAGCGGTGGCCGGACGCCCTGCCGCCTGCGCGCCACGAGCGCTCCGACCCCCTTGGGGCCATAGACCTTGTGCGCACTGATCGAGATCAGATCGACCCTTGCCGACTTCAACTCGGCCACCGACTTTCCGAACCCCTGCGCGGCGTCCACGTGAAAATAGGCGTCATGGCCAATGAGCCCGCCCGCAATCTCAGCAATCGGCTGCAGCACCCCCGTCTCGTTGTTGGCCTGCATCACCGACACCAGCAGCGTGTCACGGCGCACGGCGGCCAGCACGTCCTTGGCCTTGACGCGACCGGAGGCGTCCACGGGCACATAGGTCACCTCGAAGCCGCGGCCCACCAGGATCCCGAGAGGTTCGAGCACGGCCTTATGCTCGATGGCTGTCGTGATGACGTGGCGGCGGCCGGTGGCGTCGCCATGCGGCGCAAGGCCGAGGAGGCCCAGATTGTTGGCCTCCGTCGCGCCTGAGGTGAAGACGACCTCGGCAGGGTCCGCCGCCACCACGGCCGCAACCTCGCTTCGCGCCCGCTGTACGGCCTGCTTCGCGCGTAAGCCGAACTCGTGCGTGCGGCTCGCCGCGTTGCCGTACTCCTCGTCGAAGTAGCGGAACATGAGCTCGCGGACCTGTGGCGCGAGGGGCGTGGTGGCGTTGTTGTCGAGGTAGACGGGCATTTGCCGACTCAAAAAGGCGCGTCTAGAACGCTATCTGTTTGTTATCCCGATTGACAAACAGTTTGCGAAAGGGCGCCCGCGGCGCATGGACGACGCCTTCCAATATGTGTTCCCCGCGATCCGGGGCGTCCAGGCGGGCCGAGAATACTATGTCTCGATGTGCCCTCTGCGGCTCATTCCGAAGATCTTTCTATTCAACGAAGAGGAGCTCACGCCGGAGCTGCGGGCGCAGCGCACCCTCAACAAGGCCAGGGTCCCGGACATCGCCCGCTACATCACCGACAATCCGCAAGGCTACGTGTTCTCGGCGATCACGGCCTCGGTCGACGCGGACCTCGAGTTCGAGCCCACGTCGGAGCAGAACGCCAGCCTCGGCCTGCTGCGCATCCCCATGGCCGGCCAGTTCATCATCAACGACGGTCAGCACCGGCGCGCCGCCATCGAAGTCGCGCTGCGCGACAACCCGCGGCTCGGCGATGAAAGCATCGCTGTCGTCTTCTTCAGCGACATCGGGCTGGCGCGGTCGCAGCAGATGTTCGCCGATCTGAACCGCTACGCCATTCGTCCGGCGACCTCGATCTCCATCCTCTACGACCACCGCGACCGCGGCGCGGAGCTCGTTCGCCAGCTTATTCAGCAGGCCCCGCCCTTCCGCGACCTCGTGGAAATGGAGCGGAGCAACCTGTCGCTCCGGTCGCGCCGGCTCTTCACCTTCAGCGCCATCTATCAGGCCACAAGCGCGCTCCTCGGCGACACGAGCGATGAAGACTTCGACGCCAACCTGGCGCTCGCCGCTCAGTTCTGGACGGACGCGGCTCGGCACCTTCCCGAATGGGAGCAGGTGCGGCGTGGCCGGCTTGCCGCCAGCGAGGTGCGCCAGGACCTCATCCATTCCCACGGCGTTGTCCTGCACGCTCTGGGCAAGGTGGGCGCCGCCCTGTTGAGGGCTGATCCAAAGGGGTGGACAAAACGGCTCGCCGGCTTGTCCGACATCGATTGGTCTCGCAACAATCCAGACTGGTCGGGGCGGGCTGTGATGAGGGGGCGCCTCTCCAAGGCGACCACCAACGTGCTTCTCACCGCCAACTACATCAAGCAGCGCATCGGCCTCGAGCTCACCCCCGAAGACCAGCGCGTTGAGGACGCTTTCCTGCGAGGGGACTATGAGCGAGACGGATAAACCGGCGCGGCGGTCCGCCTTCACGGAGGCTGGGTTCCGGCCGACGCTGGCGGCGCTCCTGCAGCGGATCCAGGACACCTATTTGGCCGACGAGATCCCCTGGGTCGTGGGTTACAGCGGCGGCAAGGATTCCACTGCGGTCCTGCAACTGGTTTGGCTCGCGCTCGCCCAACTGCCTAAGGGCGCCGCGCGGAAGGACGTGCACGTCATCTCGACGGACACGCTGGTTGAAAACCCCGTGGTCGCCGCCTGGGTTGACCGCTCCCACCACGTCATGGGCGACGCGGCGCGGGCCGCTGGCTTGCCGATCTATCCGCACAAGCTAACGCCCGACGTGCAGAGCACCTTCTGGGTCAACCTTATCGGCCGCGGCTACCCCGCGCCGCGTCCGAAATTCCGTTGGTGCACGGAGCGGATGAAGATTCGTCCGGCGGACGCCTTTATCGGCGATGTCGTACGCAAGAACGGCGAAGCCATTGTGGTGCTCGGCACGCGCAAGGCGGAAAGCACGGTGCGCGCGGCGCGCATGAACGCCAACGAAGCTGGCCGGGTGCGTGAGAACCTGAGCACGCACGCCTCGCTCCCGAACGCCTTCGTCTATAGCCCGATCGCCGACTGGTCGAACGACGACGTCTGGCTGTTCCTGATGCAGGTCAAGAACCCCTGGAAGTACGACAACAAAGCCCTCCTCAACATGTACCAGGGCGCCTCGGCCGACGCGGAGTGTCCGATCGTTCTCGACACCTCCACACCCAGCTGCGGCGACAGCCGTTTTGGCTGCTGGGTCTGCACGCTGGTCACGCAGGACAAGTCGATGTCGGCGATGATCCAGAACGACGAGGAGAAGGAGTGGATGTCCCCGCTCCTGGAACTTCGCAACGCGTTGGACGAGCCCGACCACGAGAAGCGTGACTTCCGGCGGATGGGCGGACACGTCCAACTGTTCAACCAGGCAGACAAGCCGATCCCGGGACCCTACACCCAGACCTCGCGCGCAGACTGGCTGCGGCGTCTGCTTCGGGCCCAGCAGATCGTGCGCAACCATCCCAAGGCGCCGCCTGAGGTGCGCGGCCTCGACCTCATCACCATGGATGAGCTGCACGAGATCCGTCGGATCTGGGTGGTTGAGAAGTACGAGATCGAAGACATCCTGCCGGCCTTGTTCGAGGAGGAGACCGGCCAGCCGTTCCCGGCCAAAAAGCTCGACGACGCCCAACCCTTCGGCCCGGCCGAGATGCGGCTGCTGAAGGCCTGCGCCGGCGACGACCAGCTGCACTTCGAGCTCGTCCGAGAGCTGCTCGAGGTCGAGCGCAGCTACCGCACGACTTCGCGTCGCGCAAAGCTGCACGAGCGTCTGGAGGACGCCTTTAAACGCAGCTTCTACGACGGGGTGGAAGACGCCACCGAACGCGCTGTCCGCGAGCGCACACTGGGCGGGCTGGTCGAGAAGGTGGGCGCGGCGAACGCCAACGTCACCGCGGCCGCAACCCAACTCCTGAACGAGCTAGACGCCGGAGAACGGTCGTGATCCTCGACGAGCTCGTCCTCCACAACTTCGGGGTCTATCGAGGCCGCCAGCGCTTCGAGCTGACCCCTCAGTCGCCGGATCGGCCGATCGTCCTGATCGGCGCGCAGAACGGGTCGGGCAAGACCACCTTCCTGGAAGGGCTCCAGCTCGCCTTCTTCGGGCCTCTCGCCCAGGCGGGCTTGAGAGGCAGCGTCAGCTATGAGGACTACCTGCGCCGCGGGATCAACCGCAGCGTCGCTCCAGAAGACGGCGCGGAAGTGCAGGTCACCTTCCGGCGCGTGGTCTCTGGCCGCGAGCAGGTGTTCTGCATCCGCCGCGCCTGGTCGGTTCAGAAGGACCGCTTGAAGGAGGTCTTCGAGGTCGTGGTCGACGGAAAGCTCGACCGGGTCCTCATCGATGGATGGGCCGAGTTCGTGGAAGAGATGCTGCCGCCCCGCATAGCTCCGCTGTTCTTCTTCGACGGCGAGCGGATCGAACAGTTCGCCGACATCGACCGGTCCGCCGCGGTCATCGGGACTGCGGTGAATGCGCTGCTGGGCCTGGATCTCGTCGAGCGCCTGACCCTCGACCTGGAGGTGCTCGAACGCCGCAAGAAGGCGGCCTCGGTGAACAAGCAGGCCCGCGCCGTTCTCACTGACTCCGAGCGCGCAGTTCATGCCGCCGAGGACGCCGCGCAGACCGCCTACGGAGCCGTCGGCGCGGCGCGACAGGTCGCAGAGCGTCGCGAGGCCCAGGCCGTTCGCGCCCGCCAAGCCTTTGCCGCGGAAGGTGGCGACCTCTTCAAGGCACGCGAAGAGCTCACCGCGGAACGGGCGCGGCTCGCGGGCGCCATCGACGGCGTCGAAAAGTCCCTTCGGACCTGGGCCGCCGACTGCGCGCCGATGCTGCTCGCGCCGCAGCTGATCGCCAGCGTCGCCGCTCAAGGCGCGGAGGAAGCCGCCTCGGCCGATACTCGCACGATCCTCAGCCACCTGGCCCAGCGGGATGCACGCGCCCTGGAGGCCATGCATACGAAGGGCGCCTCGCCCGCCTTGATCGCAGCCCTCGGCGCCTTCTTCGCCGAAGATTGCGCGGCGCTTTCCGCCCAGGCGCAGGTCGCCGGCTACCTCGACTTGCCCAGTGCGGCCTACGGGCAGCTGCAGGGCCTGATGACCGACGGCCTCGCCGCCGCACGGGCCCACCAAGCAGAACTGCTCGGCGAGCTGGACCAGCTGCAAGCCGCCCTCGACATCGTCGAGCGCAAGCTGGCCGCAATCCCCGCGCCCGAGGCCATCGCACCGCTGCTGAACGCCGTTGCGCTTGCCGAAGCCGAGCTGAAGACCGCGCAAGCGGCTTTGGAAGACGCGGACGCCGCGTACGAAGCGGCGCTCCGCGAAGTCACGTCCCTGCGTTCCGCCTATCAGGGCCTGCTCGACAAGCACGTCCAGCACCAGCTCAGGGAAGAGGACGCGCAACGAACCATCGAGCACGCCGCCCGGGCGCGGGCGACGCTGGCGCAGTTTCGTCGCGACGTCGTGCGCCATCATGTGCATCGTCTCGAACGCCTCATGCTGGATGCGCTGCAGCAGCTGCTGCGCAAGGACGACCTGGTCGCTAGCGTGGAGATCGATCCCGAGACCTTCGCCATCACCCTGCGCGACGGCGGCTGGGCGCCGCTTCCTCCGGAACAGCTTTCCGCAGGCGAGCGTCAGCTCTTCGCGGTGGCCCTCCTGTGGGCGCTGGCAAAGGCCTCAGGCCAGGCGGCTCCGACCGTCATCGACACGCCTCTGGGCAGGTTGGACTCCACCCACCGCGAGCGGTTGGTGGAACGCTATTTCGGCCGCGCCGGCGAGCAGGTGATCCTGCTCTCCACCGACGAGGAGATCGACGCCAAGCTCTACGCGCGGCTCGAGCCCTGGCTCACGCGGAGCTTCACCATCGCCTACGACGCCGAGACGCGCGGCAGCCGCGTCCTTCCGGGCTACGCCTTCGCGGCGCCCGATGAGCTGGAGGCGGCGTAATGGCCATCGAGACCGTTCGCATCGACGAGCAGGGCCGCGAACAGCTCATCCGACTGAAGCGGCACACCGGCATTGAGCACTTCAACGTTCTCGCGCGGTGGGCCTTCTGCGCCTCCCTTGCGGAGCCGACCCGTCCGCCCCTGCGGCTCTTCAAGGGCGAACCGGCGCTTGAGATCGCCTGGCGAGTGTTCGGCGGGGTCCACCACAATCTCTACCTCGCGCTATTGAAGCAGCGCTGCATCCATGACGGCCTCGCCGTCGACGACGCCACACTGCATGAGCAGTTCCGCCTGCACCTGCACCGCGGGCTAGGCTACCTGGCCGCCGACAAATCGATCCGCTCGATCGGCGGCCTCGCGCGGAAGATTGACGAGACGCCGCGGGCCGCGTGATGGCGACGCCCGACCTGGACGCTCGGGCGACCGAAAACTTCACCTACGGCGATCTCTGCCATTGCAGCGAGACCTGGCGACGAACGCGCGTGGCCAACACCCCCCGGGAGCCCGACACCTACGCGGCGATCCGCCAGCTCTGCGCGGAGATCCTCGAGCCGGCCTACGCCGCCTTCGGATCGCTCGAGCTCACCTACGGTTTCGCGGGACCGGCGCTGACCCGACTCATTCACCGCCGGATCGCGCCGCGCCTCGATCAGCATGCCGGTTATGAGCGCAACCGGACCGGCGCCCTCATTTGTCCTCGCGGCGGCCAAGCCGCCGACTTTCGGGTCCCAGGCGTTCCGGCGAGCCGCGTGGCCCTGCACCTCGCCGAGACCACTCCCTTCGATCGCATCTACTTCTATGGCGACGACCGCCCCTTGCATGTCAGCATCGGGCCGCAAAATGCGCGACAGATCGTCGAGCTTCGCGTTCGCAATCAGCGGCTCGTCCCGCGGCCCCTCGCATTGGTGACGCTTGGCCAGATGGTCGGGTAGTCGCTCGCACTATGGACATGTGGCCTTGGCGGCCGACGCCAAGCGTTGCACGACTCCTCTCCCGAGCGACCGGTTCGGAACGCGGATGGGAGCCCGCCTCACTTGCTGCAGCCGGACCAGATCCGCCCTCTCGCCCGGGCCCTCACCCACACCACCAATTCCTACAAGTTCCTGTGGCTGCAGGCCTTGCTCGACACCGCCGAACAACAGCGGGAGCAGATCCCGCTCGACGATCTGCTGGTGGCGATGGTCGCGCGCGCCTGGAAGCTCACTCAGTTCCACCGGCTGCGACTAGGCCACTATGACCAGCTGCAGAGGCTTTGCGGCGCCATCGCGGCGCGCACGGGTCTCCCGCCCAACGCCGCGCCCACGCAGGTGGTTCGCCGATTGCGGGCGGATCCAGAGCTGCTTGGACAGTCCCGTGCGCTGGCGCGCTACGTTCCGCAGCGGTTTCTAGCTCCCTGGTTCGAGCGCGAGCTCCGCGGCGTCCCCGAGGCCAAGAAGGACCGTGCGATCACGACGCTCGCCGCCGAACACAGAGAGACGGAGAGGGCTGCGCCGTACAGCCTCGAACGTACGGGGCTGTACGTGATGCTGGATCCGGCCTGGAGCGTTTGGGCGCGGACTCACATGACCTTCCTGCGGGCCTATGTGGAGCGCGAGTTCGCGGAGTTCCTGCAGGATCGGAACCCGGGGTCACCGGCCGTCCTGCGCAAGATCCGCGGCGAGACGCGGCGCAATCTGGCGCGAGCTCGACGCTTCTGGGGCCCCCTCGCCGCGCAGCCTGGCGGCCTGCGCGACTTCTATGCAGACGCCGCCTTGGAGCTGAACGGCGCGCACTATGATCACGTATTGCCCTGGGCTTTCGTGGCGCACGATCTTCTTTGGAACCTGGTGCCCACAACCTCGGCCATCAACATCGCCAAGTCCGCCCGCATCCCTGATCCGGACGCCTATCTCGGTTGGCTTGCCGACTGGCAGTTCGAGGCGCTCCAGGCCCAGCCGGCGACGGCGCAGGACCTGCTCATCGACCATGCGGAATTCCTCGGTTTAGAGGAGCCGCGCACCATCCGCGACCTGCCGCGGTCGGACTTCAGCCAGCGGTTCGAAGACCGCTTTCGACCTCACCTCATCGCGGCCCTAAACGCAGGCTTCACCGGGTCCTGGCGGTACGCCCCCGCGGAGCTCTAGGCGCTGCTGCTGCCGCGGTCATCGTGACGCTGTGGGCTAGCTCCGAGCTCGCACGGCGCTCACAATGTCCAGCCAGCGTGCGCGAAGGCCATCGACAACGAGGCCGGTCGCGGCGAGCCGAGCGTCGAACTCCGCCTGACGCGGATAGTCAGGATTGTCCTGGTCCATCAGCCGCGACTTGAACACCAGGCGTTGGTCTTCGGCGTAGTGATCGAAGCGGCGAACTCGGAGCGCCCGCAGGTCCACCTTGCTTCGCGTCTCCAGCCTGGGAAGCAGAGCAGTTCCGAAATCGGCGTACCGGAGCGCGCTCACCTTGCTGCGCCCGACATGGAATTTGAGAACCTGCGCGGCGTCGAGGCCACCCGCGAACCGCTCGGCGCAACCGGCGAGGCAGCGGAGCGGCGGCGGCAGATGAGAGAGCTTGGCGGTTCCGGCCCAAAGGTCCCCCTCCGGGTCTCGCCAACCTAGACCGGCCGCGTCGGCCTCGTCGGCCGCGGCCGCGATGGTCTCCTCGCACGCCAAGGATTGCAGCAGGGACCTTCCTGCGGTCTCGGCGGACGACAGGGATCCGAAGAACGCCTTCACGTCGCGCTGGAGCCCGTCCGGCAGGGTCCCGAAGCTCTGCCGGGAGTTGAAGAGGTTGAGCGCGAAGTAGACGCTCAAATCCTCAATCCTCTGCCGGCGCGCGCGGTCGAGGACGGCGGCGTCGCAGAGCCCGAGGGCGTCGCGGATCGCCGCGGCGAGCGTCACCCTCGCCTCCGCCAAACGGACGAGCAGGTCTGGGGCACACTCGGTAGGCGCCGGCGGGCGGCCGAGCTCGTAGCTGAGCCTTGCAAGCCCTTCGACCTCGGCGCGGACCGCTTCCATTCGGGCGGCGGTCCGAACCCGCCGTTGCGCTAGGGACGCCAGGGGGGAAAAGGTCCGCCGAGCTTGCCGCGCCGCCAAGAAGTCCTGCTCAGCGATGGGGTCGCGGAAGACGAACATCAAGCCAGGCCCGGCGGGGTGAGCCTCGGCGCCAAGGGTGGTCTCGATGAAGCTCTTCAATTCCTCGGGTAGGTAGAACTTCTGGAAGGTGCCAAGCCGGGTGAGGTGACCATCCGCGTAGGGGCGGCAGGACGCCAGCGACGCGCGGCTCGAGGTGATCACGGCGACAGCCAGGCATCGCTCCGCCAGACCAAACGCTTCCCGGAGCGCCTGAGCGCGCTCGAGCGGCCGTTCGATCACATTGAGAACGAACCCGAGGTTGACGACCTCGGCCGAAGTCCTGGGGGCGCCCGGCGCGTAGTAGGGGTCCCAACCACTCGCGGCGATACCCGCAGCCTGCAGGCCCTCGACGTCCGACCCGAACCCGCAGCCGTAGTCGAACACGCGGTCCCCCGCCGCGATCAGACCGTACTTCAGCAGGGCTTGAACGGGGGTCGACAAACTGGAGCGTTGAAGCGCCGCAAGGTGTCGGCGAACGACCACCGGCGGGTCGTCATGCGCGGCCGCCAGAACGTCATGGTCCACGACCCGAACGCCCGCTTCTCTCAGCCGCCGCGCCCAGCCGAGGCGGGTCCCGATCGTCGTCGTGGCGTTTAGGAGGCCGAGCGCTTCGAGCTGCGCCGTCAGACGGGCGAAGCGCGCACGACGCGGGTCGTCGCGGCCCAGCAACAGCTCCTTGCGATGTAGGACCGGTGGGTTGGCTCGCAGTCGATAGGACCGCCGCAGCACGGCGCGGCGGCCAAGGTCCACGGTCAGGCTCTCGAGAAGCGCCGGGAAGGCCTCCTCGAGATCCTCATAGGTCAGGAGCGTGAGCCGCGCCTCATCAACCTCCGACCATTTCACGACATTCCACGCCTGGGTCCCCGCGAGCGCCTCCGCCGCGAACACGCGCTCGGCGACGGGCGCCGGCCAATCCCCCGCGGCGTCGCGGTGGGCGTACACATGACGCCCTACCCTCTTGCCGAGCTCCGCGACGGACATCACCACTCCATGCTGCCGTGCGCCGCATCCTAGGCGCCACGCCGGGGTGAAACGAGGGCGGAGACGGCTTTGAGTTGAAGCACGACTTCAGCCAAGATTGGGCTCTGGCGATCGACCGCCAGTGTGAGGGCGGCGCACGTGGACGCGGAAGAGAAAGAGCTCACCAAGACCCTCGCGCTCTATGACCAGAATTCGCAGACGTTCCGGTCGCTGAACCAACTGATGTGGCAGATCCCCTTGATCGCCATGACGTTGACCGGCGGCCTGTGGTTCGGCGTGTCGAAGGCCGAGGCGACCCCCACATTCCAGTTCTGGCTGCTACTCCTGGCCTTCGCCGGCAATGTCGGCCTCGCGATCGTGCTCTCGCGGCTGCGCTACATCATGGAGCGCTACTTGAATTGGCTGGAAGCGACCTACGCCGAGGGCTTCGTCAGCGCGCCAGGCACCCATCTTCTGAACCGCCCCTTGAGCGTTCGTCGGGTGTTCCAAATCATGTTAGGTCTCGCCGCAGTCGCGAGTCTCATCCTCATGATTGCGCCCGCCAAACAGCTGGGGCTCCTGCCCCAATCGAAGAGCGAAGCCTCGGTCGGGTTCTACGACCGGCAGGCGCGTGACCTTGCTGACAGCTACGAAGGACTCCCCTTCGAACAGGCGCATCCCGCACTCGTCGCCAAGCTCCAGGGGCGTACGCGCTTGCGGGTGCTCGACGTGGGGTCCGGCACGGGCCGCGACGCGGCCTGGCTGGCCGCGGCCGGCCACACGGTGACGGCTGTCGAGCCGTCTGACGGCATGCTTCGCTTGGCGCGTGAGCTGCATCCGCAGGCGCTGGTCCGCTGGACGAAGGGCAGCTTGCCGGAGCTGGCGGCGATCAAGGCGGGGACCGTCTACGACGTCATCGCCCTAAGCGCGGTGTGGATGCACCTCCATCCGCAGGATCGCAGCGAAGCGTTCGACCGTCTCGAAGCCCTCAGGGCGCCCGGCGGCTTCATCTACATGACACTTCGGAACGGACCCAGCACGCCCGAACGGGCCATGTTCCCCA
Organism: Phenylobacterium sp. RIFCSPHIGHO2_01_FULL_69_31; assembly: GCF_001824475.1. Taxonomy (GTDB): domain Bacteria; phylum Pseudomonadota; class Alphaproteobacteria; order Caulobacterales; family Caulobacteraceae; genus Phenylobacterium. Next base: position 226,127 of record NZ_MHXN01000046.1, read on the forward strand.
CGACCGTCGCGGAGCTTCGCGGCCTGGCGAAGCCTCATGGCCTTGTCGTCGACGACCTGGGCGAGTCGCCCGACCTCCTCGGCCGGCCTGGCGTTTCCTGGCGGACAGTCGTCGTTCGCGAGCCATAGCAGCAGGCTCGCCCTGCACATCGAAGAACAGCATTTTCGACCCTGAGCTGCGGCGCCATGCTCTTCGCCGGAGGCGTGCCGTGCTGACCAAATCGCAGCTGATGTCCTGGCGACAATGCCCTAAGCGGCTCTGGCTTGAGACGCACGGCGACCCCGCGCCGCCCACGGACTCATCGAAGCTTCAACGCGGCGAAACCGTGGGTCGGATGGCGCGCGTCGTCTTCGGTGACGGCGACGCCGTGACGATCGACCGACGAAGCGCCGGGCGCCGCTCTGCGCTGGATCAAACCGCTACGGAGATGGCGTCTCTTGGCCGGACGCTCTTCGAAGCGGCGTTCGGCGACGACGACCTCGCCGCCTATGCAGACGTCGTGCGCCCCGCCGCGGATGGCTGGGAACTGCTGGAGGTGAAGGACGCCGGGTCGGTCAAGACCCACCACCTGGACGACGTCGCCATCCAGGCCGCCGCCGCTCAGCGGTCGGGTTTCGCGCCGAAACGGATCTGCATCACGCACGTCGATACCGATTGGACCTATCCGGGCGGAGACGACTATCGAGGCCTCTTCGCCATCGCAGAGGTAACCGACGACGTCGGCGCGCTCGTCGCCAGCGTCGGAGACTGGGTGGCGGAGGCGAAGGCGACAATCGCCCTACCCACCGCCCCCGCGCGGCCGACCGGGCCGCACTGCGATACGCCCTACCCGTGCGCCTTCTATGAAGCGTGCGCTGCGCAGGATCCCACCGCGACCCACCCCATCCAGTGGTTGCCCGGCGCACTGAGCAAGGCGGCCAAAGAGCTCGTTGAAGCTGGCGCGCGCGAGATGGAGGACCTGCCCGACGAGGTCCTGAACGAGACCCAATCGCGAGTGAAGGCGCAGACCTTGGCCGGCGTCGCGCGCTTCGACGAGGCTGAAGCGGCGGCCGACGTGGCTGACTGGACGGCGCCCCTCCACTTCCTCGACTTCGAGACGGCCAACCCCGTGGTGCCGCTCTGGGCGGGGACCCGCCCTTACGCGCAGATCCCGTTCCAGTTCAGTCTGCACCTGCTGGAGGCGGACGGGACGCTCGCCCACACCGAGTGTCTCCTGACAGACGGGAACGACCCGTCACGGAGGTTCGCCGAGGCCCTGATCGCGGCCTGTCGCAGCGAGGGTGCGGTGGTTGTCTATAACGCAGGCTTCGAGCGGGGCCGCATCAAGGACCTCGCACAACGATACGAAGCGCTGGCGCCCCAGCTCGAAGCGATCGCGGCGCGCCTGGTCGACCTGCAACCTGTGGCCAAGGCGCGCTACTACCACCCCGACCAGCGGGGGAGCTGGAGCATCAAGAAGGTGCTCCCCTGCCTTGTCCCGGAGCTCCGTTACGACCTCCTCGACGGCGTGAAGGAAGGCGGCATGGCGATCGAAGCCTATCTGAAGCTGATCCACCCGAACTGTTCGCCTGAACGCAAGGCGACGCTCGAGGCCCAACTGCGGCGTTACTGCCATCTCGACACCCTGGCGATGGTGGCGCTCTGGGCGCGCTTCGCGGCCAACCGAGCTGTTCTGAGCGCGGCGCTCAACGCGGCGCCCCGGCCGTAGTCAATGATCAGCGGCCCCCTCGGGCTCCGCACGGCTGCGCGCGACGTGCGGCGGGCAGTAGCAGCCTCCAGCTGAGGGACGGCCGCAGAAGCCGAAGTCGGGGTCCTGCGGGTCTCCGAACGGCCAGTGGCACGTGCGGGGCGCGAGGTCTTCCAAACGGGCGACGAGCGGGCCGCCCACGGCGTCCGCCGCTTCCACGAAGCGCTTTGAGCGAAGCTTCGGCTCAGGCCGCGGTTTGGGGGCAGGACGACGACGAACGGCGCGCCTCGGGGTTCGGGGCCGGCCCTTGCGCCGCGGCTCCAGCCCCAGGCGATGGACCTTGCCGAGCACGGCATTGCGCGAGACGCCGAGCTGAAGCGCGACGGCAGCGGCGGTCAGTCCAGCGCCCCAGAGTTCGCGCAGCGATTGGACCATGGCGTCGGTCCACTGGGCGCCGTCGCGCTCCATCGGGGTCACTTGTTTGGAGGGCATGGTGGGAACTCCGGTTCGACCGGGACCACCCCGGCCACCCCGGTCGCGCCCTTACTCCCGCTCCTCTTCCCGGCGCCGGCTCAGACGCCTAGGCGGGGCCCACAGAGCGCGTCGTTCCAGTCGCCGAACCCGGACGGCGGGGCGCGCACGCTGCAGTCCAGACCGTCTGCACGCAGGCGTGACGCCAGGATCGCAGCGGACCGTGTTCCGTCCCGCCCGCGGTCCGCGGCAATGAGCACGGCGCCCACGCCCTCAGGAGGCCGCCAGCTGCGAAGATTGCTGGTAGAGAGGAGGGCCCACGCCGGAAGGCCGAAATGCATGGCGGCCGACAGACAGGTGAAGACTCCCTCTCCCACCAGCAGTGCGGGACCGAGCGGCGACAGCCGCACGGCGGAGCCTGCGGGCCGTTGCCCGATTGTCTTGCGCGGGAGCTTGACCCGCGCGCGCGCGCCGTCAGACGCCAGGAAGGTCACCTCCACACCGCAGAGCTCACCGGTCGCTGCGGTGATCGCGGCCAGCAACGCTTCGTGGAAGGGCCCTTCGCCGTCGTAGGTGCGAAGGGGAACCGCAGAATGGTGGCGAAGCGCGTCCGACACCGCCGTCACGCCGCGGCGCTGACAGTGCTTTTCGGAGAGCGTGCTCGGGACGGGCGACCCCTCACGCCAGAGCTTTCTCGCCACCTCACGCCGCGCGGCTGACGACAAGCTCGTCAAGGATGTTGAGTCGCCGGGCTCATGCAGGCTTGCGTCCGCGCCGATCAGACCTCGACCGCGCAATTCATCGCGAATGATCCGCCAATCGTCGCCTGCAAAGGAGTGCACGACGACGCGGCCTTGGCTTAGGACCAACGAGACGGAGCGGTCACCGGCGCCATGGCCTGGCCCAGGGATAAGAGCTCTACGACCGCCGTCGTACAGGTCTCCGCCTAGCGCGCGAACGATGGCCGCCAAGGTCTTCACGAGATGAGCCCCAGGGCTTTGAAGCTCGCCGTCTTCTGGCCGCCAACGACCACGTGATCGTGCACAGCGATCCCCAAGGCTCGCGCCGCCTGAACGACCTGCTTCGTCATGTCGACATCGGCTGACGAAGGGGTCGGGTCGCCGCTTGGATGGTTGTGCGCCAGGATCAGCGCGGAGGCATTGCGCTCCAAGGCTCGTCGAACCACTTCGCGCGGGTATACGGGGGCGTGGTCGACGGTGCCTTGCCCCATCACCTCGTCGGCGATCAGCTGGTTCTTGCGGTCGAGGAAGAGGACATGGAAGGCCTCGCGCCGAACCCCTGTCATCACAGCACGCAAATAGGCCTCCAGGGCGGTCCATGAGGAGATCACCGGCCGGTCTCGCAACGGCGTCTCCAGCACGCGACGCCCAAGCTCGCGCGCGAGGGTCAAGCGGGCTACCGCTTCCCGGTCCACGTGGCGCGCCAGGTCTGCGGCGGTAGCGGCAAGCACCTCGGGCAGACTGCCGAACTCCGTCAGCAGCGCCTCCGCCTCAGCACTCGTGATCGCGGCCGCGAGCTGGAGCGCCTCCGCATCCGTCAGGGTCTGAGCGCCGAACACCAGCGCGCGGGCTGCGAGGGTCGCTGGCGCCGCGTTCGCGGCAGCAGGCCAAAGCGCGCGCCGTTCGGCGAGTTGGGATAGCTTTGACGAGGAGGGCATCTGAAGCCTCCGGATGGGCTACGACCCGCCTGATTGGGGCCACCCCACCACGCGCGTCCCTCCCCCTCCGCTGCACCGGCCGCTCGAACCGGGTGAGACGCGCCGGGCGCGATCCACACATTCCTTGCGCCCGGCCCCACGGCTCGCTTTGCAGCGGGCGGCGCCAGAGGCATCATGTCCGAATGAGCCCTCGCTATGTGATCCGACCCGATGCCGAGGGCTTTACGATCCAGGACATCTGGACCGGTCAGGCCGCCGTGGTGGCGATGACGCCGCAAACAGGCATGTCACTCGCGGACGCCGAACACACCGCATCGCTGCTGAATGCGGCCGACGCCGAGCGGCCGCAAAGCGAACGCGCCTGACCTAGAGTGGTGCTACGACCTGTACGGCCAGCACGGGCCGGGTCGGCCCGTCCGGCGAAGGTTGAAGCTGGATCTCCGCAAGAACCGTGATGTGGAGCGATGTCGCCAGCGCCGCCAGCCGGTTGAACTCGGCGACGGAAGCTTCGATCTCTGCGGCCAGCAATCGAGGGTCAACGGGCGGCGGAATGGGCATGACGGTGATTTAGGACGCGACGCGAGCTGCGTCACCGGAGCGCCCGCGGGTGACCTGGCGGGCAACTGGGTTGTCACCTGAGTGAACGGGTCAGGATATGCCCCGCTCGCAAGGTCCATGTCACTTGAAGCGGTGGTGCCCCCGGTCGGGCTCGAACCGACACCCCTCTCGGGACCGGATTTTGAATCCGGCGCGTCTACCAATTTCACCACAGGGGCCGCGGGCTTTGGTTACACCGCCTCGGCCCGTCCGCGCAATCTGGGCAATACTGGAACGTGCGCTCGCTCAGCTCCGTCGGATCCGAGCCGCCAAGTCCGGGCCGCTAGTTCACAGCTTCTACAGCTGCCTGGCGAGGCCGACGCACATTGATGGCGGACGCGTCCAACACGTCCTTCAGATGGGCGGCGTAGTACTTCTCGATCATCTCCACGCTGGTGCGGCAGTTCTTTGCCACCTGATAGATGTCCGCGCCCTCCATGAGCCGCAGGCAAATGTAGGTGTGCCGCAGGCTGTAGGCGGTGCGGGCGCGCCCTTCACGGTCCGTTTTGAGGTCGAGCTCGGACAAAACCCGGTTCAAGAGTTCACGCGGTGTCTTGCCGAACACCTTGTCCCGCGGCTGCGCCGCTGCGCGGGCGCGCATCCGCTCGAACGGCCGCACGGCGCCTGGCATGCTCTTGCAGTAGCCGGTGCCCCGTTTGCCTCGCACCTCGATCTCGAGGATCGGGTCGCCCTCGGGCATTTCGACGATCGCGACGTCACGATACTCTAGGAGAGCGCACTCGTCGGGTCGCAGACCCGTGTTGACCATGAAGAGCACGTAGTCGTGCAACCGCTCGCTCTCCGCTCGCCAACGTTCGCGGCGCGGACGGCGAGCTAGCGCTCGGGTGGCCTCGTAGAGCTGCTTGTACTCGGCCGGGGAGAACCAGGCGCGATGAGAGACCTTAGTCGACGCGCGATAGGGCTCCGACAGGTCCGGCAGGGCCGTCAGCCACCCGCGGCGGACCGCGGTCTTGAGCACTTGGCGAAGGCAAACGATTTCCTTGTGCAACGTGCTGCGGCTCGGGCGGCTCCAGCGTCGGCGCCCGCCCAGTTGGCGCGTGCGCCGCTGCGGATCGGCAGGCGGGCTCAGCCGCTCGATCCGGTAGTCTTGCACGCGACCGCTATTAATCTCGGCCAGGCCGAACTCGCCGAAATACGGAAGCAAGTGCAGCTTCAGGGTGGCCGCCTTGGACGCGACATAGGCGGCGTTGCGCTCGCCGGCCACAAGGGTCCGGTACTGTCGCAGGAACAGGTGCGCCGCGTCCGCGAACGACTTCTCCCCCGGCCTTCGTCGTGCCGTCCGCGGCCGCGTCCGGCCATCTTCTGACGGCATGAGACCTCGCCGCCGCATCCGGTCTTCCGCGACCCGGTCCTCGTACCATTCCCTTGCGAATTCCATCGCGAGCGGAAGACTCTCCTGGCCCGTCGTTTGCCTATGGTTGCGTCCACTCAGGTAGACGGCGCACTGCCAAAACGGGCTGTTCTCGCGTCGATAGACGTAGACCTTGCCGTCGATGACCCGGTGACGCTCCGTCACAGCCTCGCGCCTCGCTGGGAGGAGGAAAGGCTAAGGTCACCGAAGCACGGCGCAGAAGTCGTAGCCTTACGGTCGTACCTTTACGCGGCCGACGCGCGCTCCAGACCCGTCAGAATTCGGCGGAGAAATTCACCCGCCGGGCGGTCTTCACCCGACATCTCGGCTTCGTCCAACACCGCCTGGTGGAAGCGCTCAGCGAAGATGCGGATCTGGTAGGCCACGCCTTCGAGGCTTGGCGCGACGGCATCGAGGAGTTGGTCCTCCGCAGCCTCGAAGAGACGCCGACACGCCTCGTAGTGTTGCTCCTCCGGCGTGTCGTCGCTCGTGGCAGGGTCCAAAGCGTCATAAGCGTCGAAGGCCTGATCGGACTGGGCTCGCGCTGACTCGTAGGCCTTCACCAGGGCGTCCCAGTCTGCCTCAGAGCTCATCATCACAACGCCTCTACTCACAGCTCATGATTGCATATCGCGGACGAGCCAACTCGTCACGCCACTGAGCGTCTTGCCGACTTGCGCGCCGGCCGCGGCGTGGGCTTACGAACGTTGATGGCGGACGCATCGAGCGCGTTCTTGAGGTGCGCGGCGTAGAACTTCTCGATCATCTCCACGCTGGTTCGACAGTTCTTGGCCAGCTGGTAGATGTCCGCGCCCTCCAGGAGGCGGAAGCAGATGTAGGTGTGGCGCAGGCTGTAGGCGGTCCTCGCATTGCCTTCACGGTCGGTCTTGAGCTCGACCTCATGCAGCAGCGCATTCATCAGTTCTCGCTGCACCGCGCCGAAGATGATGTCGCCTGGCTTAGGGCTGTTTCGGGCCTTCATCCGCTGGAACGGCTCCACAGCGTCCGGCATACTCTTGCAGTAGCCGACGCCGCGCTTACCGCGGACCTCGATCTCCAGGATCCGCTCCCGGGTGTCTCTGTCCAGCACGATCTTCACGTCTCGATACTCAAGTCGCGAGGCTTCGTCCGGACGAAGCCCGGTGCTGACCATGAACTCCACATAGTCCAGAAATTGCTCGCACTCGCCGCGCCAACGGTCCCGTTTGGGATTGGCGGCGCGCGCCTTCACGGCGCGCAAGAAGACCTTGAACTCCTCCGGCGAGAACCACGCCCGGTGGGAGACCTTTCCGGAGGCGCGATAGGGCGCCGACATGTCTGGGAGGCCGCTGATCCAGCCCTTGCGATTGGCCATCTTCAGGACCTGCCGCAAGCACACGATCTCGTTGTGCAGGCTGCTGCGGCTGGGCTTTCGCCATGGCAGGGGTCGGCCGATGAGGTCGCGGTTCTTGTAGCGGATCCTGCGGGCTTGTGGCTTGTCGGGCGGCGTGGCCCGGTGGATCCGGTATTCCTGGATGCGGCCAGCGTTCACCTGGGAGAGCGGCAGGTCCCCGAAGAACGGGGTGAGGTACCTCCGGAGCACGCGCTCCTTGTTCGCGACGTATTGAGGGTTCCGCTCGCCTTGGGTGAGCGCGACATACTCCTCGATGAAGTCCGCCGCCGCCTCGCGGAAAGTTCGCTCGGCAACGATGCGTCGGACCGGCTGCGCGGCCACCGGAGCCGCGGGGGGCTCAATGCCGCGCCGACGGAGCCTGTCCTCGGCAACCCTGTCGAGGAACCACTCGCGAGCAAACTCTATCGCGTAGGCGACATTCTCCTGTCGGGTGGATTGGCGGTAGTTCCGGCCGCCCAAAAACACTGCGCATTGCCAGAATCGACTGTGGTCGCGTCGGTAGATGTGAACTCGACCATCCATGATGGTCAGACTGTCGCTCACAGCGCCTCCTCCTGCCTCTCGGCAGTGTGTAAGACGTGTGTAAGTCGCTCAGAAAATTAAGCGTCTGATTTTGTTGACGAAAAAATTCAGACTTCGTTTTGAGTCCGGCGCGTCTACCAGTTTCACCACGCCCGCATCGGGTCGGGGTTATAGAGATTGGGTTCAACGGTGCAACATGCGCGCGCCTGCGGCGAGACGAGCCTTGCGCCGGAACGGCCAAGGCCATAACTGATAATCGTTCGCAAAGTTCGGCGGACGTCAGGATGTTCCGTTCCATGCACGAGATGCTCGCCGGCCAGGCGGTGGACGCCGAGCTCACGCAGCTCAGCCAGGCCCGGCCCGGCGACCGCGGCGTCATCGTCGACGTGCGCGCCGACCATGCCGGCGGCCACGGGGTGGACGTTCACGAGCTGGAGCGCCGACTGCTGGAGTTCGGCTTCGTCGAGGGCGCGGCCTTCGAGATCATCCACCAGGGCCTGATCGGCGCCGACCCCATCGCCGTGCGGCTGGACGACATGCGCGTGGCGCTGCGCCGCCGCGACGCCGAGGATGTCTGGGTGCGGCTGGATCCGAAATGAGCGAATCTGCGCTGCAGCCGGCCCGGGTCGCGCTGGTCGGCAATCCCAACACCGGCAAGACCGCCCTCTTCAACGCCCTGACCGGCAGCCGCCAGAAGGTGGCCAACTACGCCGGCGTCACCGTCGAGCGGAAGGAAGGGTTCATCACCACGGCCGCCGGCCGCTCGCTGTCGATCCTCGACCTGCCCGGCACCTATTCCCTGCGGGCGCGCAGCCCGGACGAGGCGGTGACCCGCGACGCCGTGCTGGGCCGCCTGGCGGGCGAGGCCGAGCCCGACGTGGTGGTGGCCGTGGCCGACGCCACCAACCTGCGCCTGGTCCTGCGCCTGATCCTGGAGCTGAAGGCTGTGGGCCGGCCGATGGTGCTGGCGCTCAACATGTACGACATCGCCCAGCGCCAGGGCCTGCGGATCGACCTGGAGGGCCTGCAGCGCGAGCTGGGCTGTCCCATCGTCACCACCGTGGCCACCCGCAAGCGCGGCATCGCCGAGCTGACCGCCAAGGTCGACGAGCTGGTCGCCACCGGCGCCATCTCCACCACCAACGTCTGGCACGAGCCGTCGGCCGCCGAAATCCGCGGCGCCCACCGCGAGGCCCAGCGCATCCTGAAGGCCTACGTCCGCCCGCCGGAGCATCCCGACACCTTCACCGGCAAGGTCGACGCCGTCCTGCTGCACCCGGTGGCCGGCCTGGCCATCCTCTTCGCCCTGCTGTTCGTGATGTTCCAGGCGGTCTTCGCCTGGGCCACGCCGCTGATGGACGGCATCGACGCCGCCTTCCTGTGGCTGGGCGCCGCCGTGGGCCAGGCGCTGCCGGACGGCCTGATCAAGGACTTCATCTCCGACGGGGTGATCGCCGGCGTGGGCTCGGTGCTGGTCTTCCTGCCCCAGATCCTGATCCTGTTCTTCTTCATCATCCTCCTGGAAGACTTCGGCTACATGGCCCGGGCCGCGTTCCTGATGGACCGCATCATGGGCGGCGCCGGCCTGCACGGCCGCGCCTTTATCCCGCTCCTATCGTCGTTCGCCTGCGCCATTCCGGGGATCATGGCCGCCCGGGTGATCGACCAGAAGCGCGACCGCATGACCACCATCCTGGTGGCCCCGCTGATGACCTGCTCGGCGCGGATCCCGGTCTACACCCTGATCATCTCGGCCTTCATCCCCAACGAGACCGTCGGCCCGGGCCTGAACCTCCAGGGCCTCGTCATGTTCGGCCTCTACGCCGCCGGCATCCTCAGCGCCCTGGCCGTCTCGTTCGTGATCCGCAAGGTGTTCTGGCGCGGCGCGGTCGAGCCGTTCCTGATGGAGCTGCCGACCTACAAGCTGCCCAGCGTCGAGAGCGTGTTCCGCAACCTGCTGCTCCGCGCCCAGATCTTCCTGAACCGGGCCGGCCGCATCATCCTGCCACTGATGGTGGCGGTGTGGGTGCTGTCCACCTTCCCCGGCCCGCCCCCCGGCGCCACCGAACCCGCCATCGACTACAGCTTCGCCGGCATGATCGGCCAGGCGATCCAGCCGCTGTTCGCCCCCATCGGGTTCAACTGGCAGATGGTGGTGGCCCTGATCCCCGGCTTCGCGGCCCGCGAGGTCGCCGTGGCCGCCCTGGGCACCGTCTATGCCGTGGGCGACGCCGAGGCCAACGTGGGCGCCCTGGGCGCGCGCCTCGCCCAGCACTGGAGCCTGGCCACCGGCCTTTCCTTCCTCGCCTGGTACATCTTCGCGCCCCAGTGCGCGGCGACCCTGGGGGTGGTGAAGCGGGAGACCAACTCCTGGGCCTGGACCGGGGTCATGTTCGCCTACATGACCACCCTCGCCTACCTCGCCTCCTTCACCGTCTACCACCTGGCCGTAGCCCTCGGCGGAGGTTAGCAAGAGGTTTTCGCGCTTCGGTTGCGTTAACTCGTCTTTTTCCGTGCGCCTTAACCCGTCGATAAACGAGACGCGCGCAAGCTCGTATCGTCATGCAGAACCAGCACGAAATCGCCCACGACGCTCCGAACGGCAAAAAGCCGGTGCGGGTCAAGGAAACCCTGTGCAAGCGCGTCCGTGAGGCCCTCCTTTCGCTCGGCGGCGAAGCGCACCGATCGATTGTGATCGAGCAAGTGGCCCGTAACCTGGGTCACAACGTCCACCAGATCCCCGAGGAGCTGCAGCAGCAGGTCATCGTGTCGTTCGAGGCGTTCTGGCGCGACGAACGCAAGCGGGCCGCCTACGGCTTCCACCTCCCGTTCGGCGAGGGGTCGCACCGCTGGAGCGTCCGCAACGAGTCCTTCGCGGCCTAAGACGCTCCCGTCCGGCGGCGTCAGGCCCGACGGCGGCCGGCCGCCTTGGCGGTGTTCAGCGCCACCGCGGCGCGCACCAGCGCCTTGAACGCCGCCTCGTCGAGGCTCTGGCCCTCGGCGATGTCGATCGCACGGCGCGTGTTGCCCTCCAGGCTGGCGTTGAACAGCCCCTTCGGATCGTCCAGCGACGCGCCCTTGGCGAAGGTCAATTTGACGACGGCCTTGTAGGTCTCGCCCGTGCAGAGGATGCCGGCGTGCTCCCACACCGGCACGCCGCGCCACTTCCAGGTCTCCTCCACCTCCGGATCCGCCGCCCGGATCAGGCCCCGCACATGGGCCAGCACCTGCCCCCGCCAGTCCCCCAGCTCCGCGATCCGCGCGTCGATCAGGGCGGACGGCGAAGGCTCTCCCGCGGTGGTCCGATCCATGGCGTGGCGCCTCCCTCTCACTGACCCGCCATCCTGCGACGGCGCGCATGGCGCTGTCGACACCGGCCGATCTGCACCGCAACCTCACAACGCGCCCATCACCTCTGCGCGGAGGAGATGGGAAGCTGGCGGCTCACAAATGCGGAGGCTGGGCCATGACCGACATTCAGCACGACGACCGCCGCCAGGGCGGGCGCCGATGGCGCCTGGTCCGCTGGGGCGGCGCGGCGCTCCTGCTGCTCGCCCCGGCCGTGGCCATGCCGTTCACCGCGGAGGTGAACTGGGGCCCGGCGGACTTCGCCCTGTTCGCCGCAATGCTCGTCACAGCCTGCGCCGCCTATGAGGTCGCCTTGCGGATCACCACCGCGCGGGCCTGGCGCACCGCCATCGCCCTGGCCATCGCCGCGGCCTTCCTGCTGACCTGGGCCCACCTGGCCGTCGGCCTGTTCTGAGGCCGACCTACCGCAGGCTGGGCGTCGGCGGCGCCTCGCCGGCCAGCTGGCCCGCCGCCGACTGCAGGCGGCTCAGCAGGCGTTTGAGCAAGGTGACCTCCTCCGGCGCCAGCCCCGCGATCAGCGCCGCCTCGTAGGCCAGAGCCAGGGGGGCGATCTCCGAATGCAGGCTGCGCCCCTCGGCGGTCAGGGCCAGGACGTGGCTTCGCCCGTCGGCCTTGTTCTGCGAGCGTCCCACCAGCCGCCGCTTCACCAGTCCCTGCGCCGCGCGGCTCACCGTCACCTTGTCCATGACCGTGCGGGCCACGATCTGCACCTGGCTGAGGCGCCCGTCCTCGGCCAACACGCACAGCACCCGCCACTGCGGCACGGTCAGGCCGAACCGGTCCTCGTACGCGCGCGCGATCAGCCCCGAGACCGCATTGGACGCCACCGACAGCCGGTACGGCAGATAGGCGTCCAGCCGCAGCCCCGCCTCCTCCCCGCCGCTCGCCTTGGCCAGACCGCTCATCCCGCCTCGCTCCCCGCAGCGCGAGGGCGAAGTCCTGCGAAGCCTCGGCGAAGCAGGATCATCCCGCGGCGACCGCCTGCTCGATGGCGCCGAAGATCGAGTGGCGCTTCTCGTCGACCATCTGGATGCGCACCACGTCGCCCGCCTTCAGGAACGGCGTCGAGGGCTTGCCATCCAGGATCGTCTCCACCGTCCGCACCTCGGCCAGGCAGGAATAGCCAACCCCGCCCTGGCCGATCGGCTTGCCGGGACCGCCGTCCGGCCCACGGTTCGACACCGTGCCCGAGCCGATGATGCTGCCGGCCGACAGCGCCCGGGTCTTGGCCGCGTGCGCGATCAGGGTCCCGAAGTCGAAGGTCATGTCGACGCCCGCGTCGGCCTCGCCCAGCGGCTTGCCGTTCAGTTCCACCTCCAGCTTGCCGTGCAGCTTGCCGTCCTTGAAGTTCGGCAGGGCGTCCGGCGTCACCGCCACCGGCGAGAACGCCGAGGCGGGCTTCGACTGGAAGAACCCGAAGTTCTTGGCCAGCTCGCCCGGGATCAGGTTGCGCAGGCTGACGTCGTTGCACAGCAGCACCAGCCGGATCGCCTTCAGCGCCTCCTCGCGGCTGGCGCCCATGGGCACGTCGCCGGTGATCACCGCGATCTCGCCCTCCATGTCGCAGCCCCAGGCCTCGTCCTTCAGCGGGATCGGGTCGCGCGGCCCGAGGAACCCGTCCGAGCCGCCCTGGTACATCAGGGGGTCGGTCCAGAAGCTCTCGGGCATGTCGGCGGCGCGGGCCTGCCGCACCAGGGCCACGTGGTTCACATAGGCCGAGCCGTCGGCCCACTGGTAGGCGCGCGGCAGCGGGCTCATGGCGTCGTGCTCATGGAACCGGGCCTTGGGCACCGAGCCGTGCTCCAGGCTCTCGGCCAGCCCCCGCAGGTCCGGCTCGCAGCGCTCCCAGTCGTCCAGCGCCGCCTGCAGCGTCAGGGCGATCCGGTCGGCGGGCGAGTACCAGGCGAGGTCCTTCGAGACGACCACGAGGCGGCCGTCACGCCCCCCCTTCAACGACGCCAGCTTCATCCGTCACTCCCGTCCTTGGTTATCATTCGGGTCAGCCGCACCCCGTCTTCGAAGGCTCGCGGCTCATAGACGCTGACCTCCACGCGGATGTCGCCACCGCTTCCACCTTCCCACATGTAGGCGCGTTCGAAACAGACTTCGCGACCCTCCGGCGTGAAGCCCTCGAAGGTGTCGCCCCAGGGCGTGTGCTTGGACAGCTGCGCCCAGCCCAGGCTCATGGCGCGGTCCAGTTCCTCCGTGGCCGCAGCCGTCAGGTCGTCCTGGAAGCCCATCTTCAGATTCCAACGCCGACGGGCGCGGTGAACTCCGAGACCGGCGCGTCGCCGGTGTTCACCACTTCGGACGGCTCGAAGATCATCACCTCGGCCTCCTCGTCCGACCCGGTGCGGTGCTCGACACCGCGGGGGACGACGATCATCTGGCCCGGCTCCAGCTCGACCACCCGGTCGCGGAACTCGACCCGGAAGCGCCCCTTGAACACCAGGAACATCTCCTCGGCGTCGACGTGGGTGTGCCAGGGAAACAGTCCCTGGGTCTTCACCAGTCGGACGTCCTGGCCATTGAGCCGCGCGGCGACCTTCGGCCGCCAGTGCTCGGTGAAGCCCGCGAACTTCGCCGCGATGTCGATGGCGTCGCTCACGCGCCCTTCCAGCTGTCGACGTAGGCCGGGTTCTCCACCGCCGCCGCCGCTTCGCCCACGTCCAGCGGGTCGCGGGTGTCGATCATCACCGCATATTCGTCGGTGGCCGGCTTGGGCTGGGTCAGCATGTTCTTCAGCGCCTTCGGGTGCGGCCCGTGCGTGAAGCCGCTCGGGTGGAAGGTCATCATGCCCGCTTCGATGTGGTCGCGGCTGAAGAAATCGCCGGCGTGGTAGAACAGCACCTCGTCGTAGTCGTCGTTGTTGTGGAAGAACGGGATCTTCAGCGCCCCCGGATCGGTCTCGAAGGGCCGCGGCGCGAAGGTGCAGACCACGAACCGGTCCGAGACGAAGGTGGAATGCACGCTGGGCGGCAGGTGGTAGCGGTGGCTCACCACCGGCCGGATGTCCGCCACGTTCAGCCGCACCGGGGCCAGCTCGCCGTGCCAGCCGACGGCGTCCAGCGGGTTGTAGGGATAGGTCACCGTCGAGACCGCGCCGCGCTTCTTCACCTCGACCCGCACCTCTCCCGGTTCGGCCTGGTGGGCGCGGAAGGCCTCGTCCATCACCGGCGTGTCCAGCAGGGCCGGGTCGAACAGGGCGTGCGGCCCCATCAGGCCGCGGTCGGGCAGCTTGTAGTGGGTGTTGGTCGCCTGGATCATCAGGATCGCCGTGGCCTCGCCCGGCGCCAGCCGCCACATGGTCCCGCGCGGAAGGTACAGGTAGTCGCCGGCCCGGTAGGCGATGCGCCCGAAGTCGGTGAACAGGTCTCCGATCCCCTGATGGACGAAGAGCAGCTGGTCCCCGTCCGCATTGCGCGCCAGGGCCGGCATGGCCTCAGCCAGCTTCCAGAAGCGCACCTCGGTCGCCGCATTGTGCAGCACCACGCCGGCGGCCCAGGGCGAGGGGTCGGCCGCGTTCAGCCGCGCCAGGTCGAAGGCGCGCGGGCGCAGCGGCCCCTCGAACGAGGTCCACCCCGTGGGCGGCCGCGGGTGGTAGAGGAAGGCCGCGGGCCCGAAGAACCCCTCCTTCGACATCTCGCGCTCATAGGTCCCTTCGGGCAGGTCGGCGTGCGCCTGGCGCGAATGCGTCCCCTGTGCGCCGCGGATCGGAAGCCAGTCACCCTTCGCCATCACGGATCGTCCTTGTAGATCCCGACGACCAGCGGCTGGCCGTCGGCGATGCGGGCCCGGTACATGCCCGTTGTGTTGAAGCTCCACGCCACCTGCCCGTCCGGGGCGACGGCGATCACGCCGCCGTCCCCGCCCAGGGCGGTCAGCTCGTCCTGAATCACCCGGTCCGCGGCCGCCTGCAGCGACAGGCCCCGGTGCCGCACCAGGGCGCTGATCTCGTGCGCCACGCCCAGGCGGATGAAATACTCCCCCGCCCCGGTGCAGGAGACCGCGCAGCCGGCGTTCGAGGCATAGGTGCCCGCGCCGATGATCGGCGAATCCCCCACCCGGCCCCACCGCTTGGCCGAGCTGCCGCCCGTCGAGGTGCCGGCCGCCACGTTGCCGTGGACGTCCAGGGCCACCACGCCCACGGTGCCGTGCTTGCCTTCCTCGTGGACCAGGGCCGCCTTGCCCGCCGTGTCCTCCGGCGCGCCGACCGGCCGTTCGGGGATCGGCAGGCCCAGCTTGGCGAGCCCCCGCTCCAGCGACCGCCACCGCCGCTCGGTGAAGAAGTACAGCGGGTCCACCTGCTCCAGGCCCTGGCTGCGGGCGAAGGCATCGGCGCCCTCCCCGCCCAGCATCACGTGCGCCGAGCCTTCGATCACCGCCCGTGCGGCCGAGATCGGATGCCGCGTGGTGGTCACCCCCGCCACCGCGCCGGCGGCAAGCGTTGATCCGTCCATGATCGAGGCGTCCAGCTCGTTGCGCCCCTCGGCCGTGAAGGCCGCGCCGCGCCCGGCGTTGAACAGCGGGTCGTCCTCCAGGATGTGGATCGCCGCCTCGAC